>NC_015638.1:0-1200000 GCF_000211855.2 Lacinutrix sp. 5H-3-7-4
TAAAATTTAACAATGAGTATAACTGCGCAATCGGTATGGAATAACTGTCTTAATTTTATAAAGGACAATATCCAACCTCAAGCATATAAAACATGGTTTGAACCAATTATAGCAGTCAAACTCACAGATAATGCTTTAAGTGTACAAGTGCCTAGTAAATTTTTTTACGAGTGGCTTGAAGAGCATTACGTTAAAATTCTAAAAGTAGCACTTACCAAAGAATTAGGTGAAACCGCAAAGTTGGTTTACATTATTAAAATGGAAAACACCTATGGTAACAAACAACCATTTACAGAAAAAATTCCAAGTTCAAATCGCTCTGCTGTAAAAGCTCAAGATGTCGATGTCCCTTTAAAAAATAAAGATAGAGAATTACGTAACCCTTTTGTTATACCTGGAATTCGAAATGTAAAAATAGAATCACAATTAAACCCTAGTTATAATTTTGATAACTTTTTAGAAGGTGATTCTAACCGTTTAGCACGTAGTGCAGGTTTAGCTGTTTCTGCAAAACCAGGAGGTACTTCTTTTAACCCTTTATTAATTTTTGGAGGTGTTGGTTTAGGAAAAACCCACTTAGCACATGCTATTGGTGTAGATATTAAAGATAAATACCCAGAAAAAACGGTATTATATATCTCTGCCGAAAAATTTACACAACAATATATAGACTCTGTTAAGAAAAATAACAGAAACGATTTTATACATTTCTACCAATTAATTGATGTTCTAGTAATAGATGATGTTCAGTTTTTATCTGGTAAATCTGGTACTCAAGATGTCTTTTTTCACATTTTCAACCACTTACACCAAAACGGTAAACAAGTGATTTTAACAAGTGACAAAGCGCCTGTAGATATGCAAGATATTGAGCAACGTTTATTATCACGTTTTAAATGGGGATTAAGTGCAGAGTTACAAACTCCCGATTTTGAAACTCGTGTTTCTATACTAAAAAACAAATTATATCGTGATGGCGTTGAAATGCCAGAAGATATTATAGAATACGTCGCTAAAAATATAAAATCTAATATTAGAGAATTAGAAGGTGCTATAATATCATTAATTGCACAGTCATCTTTTAATAAAAAAGAAATAAACATAGAACTTGCTAAACAAGTTGTAGAGAAGTTTGTAAAAAATACTAAACGTGAGGTTTCTATAGATTATATTCAAAAAGTAGTATCAGATTATTTCCAAATGGATGTAGATACTTTACAATCTAAAACAAGAAAGCGTCACATTGTACAAGCTAGACAGTTAGCCATGTTTTTTGCTAAAAAGTTTACAAAAGCTTCATTAGCTAGCATTGGCTCTCAAATAGGAAAACGAGATCATGCCACTGTATTGCATGCTTGTAAAACTGTTGACAACTTATCATCTACAGATAAGCAGTTTAGAAAATATGTTGAAGATTTAACTAAAAAACTTTCAGTTTAATTACCCAATATTATGGTTAGAATTTTAATGGTTTGCCTCGGAAACATCTGTCGCTCTCCTCTAGCTCATGGTATTTTAGAATCAAAATTAAATTCTAAATCATTTCAAGTAGACTCTGCAGGCACTAGTAATTATCACATTAATAGTTTGCCAGATAGTCGCTCTATTGCTGTTGCTAAAAAGAATGGTTTAGATATTACAAACCAACGCGGTAGGCAATTTGTAACAGAAGATTTTGAAAAGTTTGATTATATCTATGTTATGGATCAATCCAACTTTAAAAATGTTATAAAAATGGCACGCAATTCTCAAGATATTTCTAAAGTAAAATTAATATTAAACGAAAGCCATCCTAATAAAAATTTAGAAGTTCCAGATCCCTACTATGGTGGTGCATCTGGTTTTGATGATGTTTACAATATGCTTGATGAAGCTTGCAATGCTATAGCTAAACAACTAAACGCTATTTAAATTCCGTATATTAGAGTACAAACATTTTCATTAACTATTAAAAAAAGTTGCCATGAAAAACTTCTACTCTATTCTTTTTTGTTTTTTTCTATCCTTTTTCTCTAACGCTCAATCTACAAGTGTTCAACTTACAACATTTAGCTCCGGCTTTACTAGTCCTGTTGAAATTGTAAATTCAGGAGTAGCAAATGATTCCAGATTATTTGTAGTTGAACAGGCAGGCATTATTAAAATTTTAAATAGTGATGGCTCTATAAATTCTACACCTTTTTTAGATATCAATACCATTGTAACTTCTGGTGGTGAGCGTGGTTTATTAGGCTTAGCATTCGCTCCAGACTATAATACATCTGGTAATTTTTACTTAAACTATATTAATAATAATGGTGATACTGTTATTGCAAATTACACCGTAAGTGCTAATCCTAATATTGCAAACACCAATGAAAATATATTATTAACCATCTCACAACCATTTTCTAATCATAATGGTGGCAAAATAGCTTTTGGTCAAGATGGTTTTTTATACATTTCTACAGGTGATGGCGGTTCTGGAGGTGATCCTGGAAATAGAGCACAAGACACTAACAACTTGTTAGGTAAACTTTTAAGAATTAATGTTATTGGTAGCACATACACAATACCTCCAACTAATCCTTACGCTTCATCGGGCGGAGCACCAGAAGTTTATGCAATTGGGTTAAGAAATACATGGAAGTTTTCTTTTGATAAAACAAATGGAGACCTATGGACTGCTGATGTTGGACAAAACTTATACGAAGAAATAAACCAAGTAATTGGACCTGGCAATCCTGGCGATAATTATGGTTGGAGATGTTATGAAGCCACACACAATTTTAATGTAGAAAGCTCTTGTCCTACAATAACAAACACTATACAACCTATTGCAGAATATTTACACGAAAATGCAGGAAATGGTAATAGATGTTCTATAACTGGTGGTTATGTATATAGAGGCAGTACGTTTACTAATTTTATAGGAAAATACTTTTTTGCAGATTTATGTTCTTCAGAGATAGGAATACTAAGTAGTACAGATGGAGTAAATTGGGATATCAATTTTCAACTTCCTAACATCACTCAAGCCTGGACTACTTTTGGAGAAGATATAAGTGGAGAGCTTTATATTGCAGGAGGAAATACAATATATAAAATTGAAGATCCAAATTTAGGCATTACTGAAAATATAAAAAATAACATTATTATTTATCCTAATCCTTCAAATGGAAAAATAACAATAGATTTTGGTATGGACTTTTCTAAAATTGAATCTGTAAATATAACCAATATTCAAGGTCAAGAAATAATACATTTTAATACTTTTAAAAGCAAACAAATTAATATTTTAACTGAAACTTATGCAAGTGGTATTTATTTCATAGAAATTAATACCTTTAACCAAAGAAAACTGGTTAAAAAATTAGTAATAAATTAAATGAACGCATCTTACGGCAAGCTTTATCTCATTCCTACAACATTAGGAGACACAGAACCTTTAAACGTTTTACCTTTAACAGTAAAAAAAATAATAGAACATGTAGATTTTTATGTTGTTGAAAATGAAAAAACAGCTAGAAGAGATATAAAAAAAATATCGCCAAGCAAAAAACAAGCAAACCTTACGCTTTTTCCTTTAAACAAATTTACTAATGCTAGCGAACTACCAAGTTATTTAGAACCTTGTAAAAAGGGTATCGATGTTGGTTTACTGTCTGAAGCCGGATGTCCTGGAGTTGCAGATCCTGGAGCAGAAATTGTAAAACTTGCACACCAAAATAATATTAAAGTAGTTCCATTAGTTGGACCATCGTCAATATTAATGGCAATGATGAGTAGCGGTATGAATGGGCAAAGTTTTGCTTTTAATGGCTACTTACCAATAGATAAACAAGACCGTAAAAAAGAAATTAAAAGACTTGAACGCTTATCGTTCGAGCATAATCAATCGCAGTTGTTTATTGAAACACCTTATAGAAACAATAAGTTTCTGGAAGATTTATGTAATACTGTAAATGGTAATACAAGCATTTGTGTTGCTTGCGACATTACTTTACCTACAGAATATATAAAAACAATGACCGCTAATGAATGGAAAAAAAATAACGTTGACCTACATAAAAGACCAACGTTATTTATAATTCATAAAAGTTAAAAAACTAAGCTTTTAAAGAAACTCTAGCTTTTTTATTAGGTTTAATTTCTGAAGTATCAAAACCAGAAAAACGTTTTAAGTACGATTTAATAGTTGTACCATATGCATCTTCAAAACAATCTGCACCTTGACTTCTTAAGTATTTTTTCACACTTCCTGGTCCTGCTAAATGTGCTGCTGCTAAAATACCAGATTCTGTAATTTTAACGCCGCCAACATAACGTCCAGAATAGCGTTTAATATCTCTTCTTAATACCCATTTATTACGTTCTGTATTTGCTATAAAAGCTTTTTCTTGTAATTCGGGATTGCTTAAAAAATGTTTAGTATCATTAATCCCAATCATTTGCAAAGTACTTCTACCAAATTGGTATTTTCCTAAATACCCTAAAGTATTTACTCTAAAATAATTATTTTGAGATTCTTTAAAACCTAACTGCTCTTTAAAACCTGTAAATGTTTTTCCTAATCTAGGATTGTAATTTAAAAATCTTTTGTCTAATTTTAAATTATAATCCTGACCTAAAGGAATATCTAATTCAGGTTCAACAACTGCAACAGCAGCTGTTTCTTTTAAAGATGCTAAATCTTTTTTAGATTTAACAGCTTTATTAGTGTAAAGCGATACTACTATTAAAATACATATTGTAAGTACTAAGGGAACTAACTTTGCAATATTTTTTTTATTCATAACCTTTGATTTTTTTTAAGTTCACTCTTATTCAAAAAGCGTGCCTAAAATTTCGCCGTGCAAATATACAACATTTTTTTAGAACCTGAAAACCAATAGATTAAACGCTATTAAAAGTAGATAGCGTGTAGCTTTATGCCATTTTCTCCGTTAATCTCCAAGGTTGGAAACGGTACTTTTATAGTATTGAAAACGCTAAAAACCGTTTTTAGTAAAGCTGAGTTAGTTTTTATTTTTGTTAAATCGACATCTAAACTTAAGTAAAATTGACGCTGTCTGTCTTGCTGAATAAATACATTATCAACAAACAGATTATCGTTTCCAGATAATAAACCGTCAACACCGTAACCAAAAGCAACATTTAACCATTTTGGTATTTTACTACTTTTAAAGAAGGAATGTACGTTAGCAGACAACCAATAAGTTTGACCATTATAATCTTTTAAAAACTCTTCGGTTAAGCCATTACCAAGTTTATCTGGGCGTTGCGCAGCAAATTGTGTTCTATGAAATGAGTATTTCATTACTATACGTTGCTCATCCCAAAGTAACTCTTGACCAATAAAAAGTCCTGTTCCTGCTGCATTTGCAGTAAAATCTCCCCAACTAAATCCCCATTCTTGGGAAAAACCATCCATTACCTCAACTGCAGTTAAAAAAGTAAAGCCTAACGTACCACCATATAGTAATTGATTTTTTTTACTTACACCACTCCATTTTAAGGTTTGCGCTCCCAAGCGTCCCAAATGATAAGCAGAAAATGTATGGCCAAACTTATCCATTTGTAACCATTCACTATTATCATTTATAGTATGAAAATTAGACCGTTCATAATCTGCATACCACAATTGGTTCAAAGCTAATAATGTAACACCACCAATTGCTGCTTCAGAAATTACAACAGTGTTTCTTCTTTTTATATTTAACGTATCGCTAGGCTTAAAAAAACTAGATTCTTGTGCAAAGGCACAGACAGAAAATAAAAATACTAAAACGTAAGTTGTAAGTTTTATAAACATTATCTATTAACGCCTTGCTTATTTATCCAACGTACATATTCTTGTTTATTCTGGTTATGCTGCGATAAAGTTTTAGCAAATTTGTGGTAACCAAAGTTTTTTACATTGGCAACAAAATAAATATAATCATGCTTTTCTGGGTTTAAAACAGCATCTATTGCAGAAACATCTGGCATAAAAATTGGTCCTGGTGGAACACCTGCATTTTTATAAGTATTGTAAGGTGAGTTTGTTTCTAAGTCTTTATATAATACACGTTTTATTACACGATTAAAATTTCCATCTTGTTTTTTTACTGCATAAATTACCGTTGGATCTGCTTGTAAAGGAATGCCTTTTCTTAATCTATTTAAGTACACACCTGCAACACGAGGTCTCTCGTCTACTTTTGCTGTTTCTTTATGAACTATTGCTGCTAATGCTATAACTTCATTTTTAGATAAGTTAAGTTTTTTTGCTTTTGCCTCTCTTTCTGCAGTCCAAAAACGATTATATTCTTTAAGCATTTTATCTCTAAAGCCTTCTGCAGATGTATTCCAGAAAAACTCATAACTATTAGGAATATACATTGCTAATGCTGTATCTTCATTAAAGTTATTTTTACTTAAAAACTCAGGATCTGTCATTGCCATTAGTAGTGTAAGGCTATCTGGTTCTATTTGAAATGCAATTCTGCCTGCCAAATCTTCTAATCGTTCTTGATTGTTAAAAGCAACTCTTAATGGTATATTTTTACTTCTAATAGAATTAATAATATCATTATTACTCATTCCTTTTTTTATAACAAAGCGTCCAGCTTTAATATTGGTTGTGTATTTTTTTTGTTCTGCTAATGCATCAAAACCATCAATATCTATTAACAAAGGTTCTAATTGTTCTCGCACTTCCTGATACTTTGCATGTGTAGGAATAAAAATATAAGCTTCTTCATTATTAAAAGCTGTATTAGGTTTTAGCATTGCTCCATAAATAAAATAAGCAAAATAAGCTGCGATAGCTAAACCAATAATAGCAATGGCTACAAGTATTTTTTTTATGTACATTATTTAATTAGTTGATATAAATATTCGTTTTTATAATTTCCGTTTATAAGATTCCAATCTTTTTTTAATCCTATTTGTTTGAATCCTTGGTTTTCAAATAAATTAATACTTGCAGTGTTTTCTTGAGAAACATTACAATATAACTGATGTAAATTTAAATGTTTAAAACAATAGTTTACTAAAAGTTTTAATGCTTCACTACCATAACCTTTATTTCGGTTTTTAGTTTCTTTTACTAATATACCAATACCTGCGCGTTTATTTTTTACATCAAAATCAAAAACATCAATCATGCCTAAAGTTTCATTTTCATAGTTTGAGATAACTAATCGTAATTGTTTTACTTCGTATATATCTGCATGTGCATGTTCTAAATATTGTTTTATTAAATATCTTGAATATGGTGTTATAGTATTACTTAACTCCCAAATAGATTCGTCGTTTTCTATTGTATAAATAAACTCTAAATCTTCTGGTTCCAGAGCACGTAAATAAATATGTTCTCCTTTTAGTGTTACCATTCTATTTCACCTTTAAAAACTAAAGTTGCAGGACCTTGAAGCCAAATATTTTTATATCCGTTAGTTGTTTTTTCGAAAGAGACTTTTAGTGTTCCGCCTTCAACATTCAAGCTAACTTCTTGAGTGTTTGCTTTTTTTAATGTATGCATTGCTAACGCTACTGCTGTTACTCCTGTACCGCAAGATAATGTTTCGTCTTCTACTCCTCGCTCATATGTTCTTACCGAGAAAGTGCTGTTATCTAATGGCTCAACAAAATTTACATTTGTTCCTGCTGCATCATATAAATCACCATATCGAATTGCTGCGCCTTCAGTTTTAACATCAAATTGTTTAATATTATTTACTAATGCTACATGGTGTGGAGAACCTGTATTTAAAAAAGTATGATCTTTGTTTACCTTAATTGTATCTACATCTTGCATTTTTAGTTTTACAAAACCATCGTTTATTGTTGCTTCGTGTATACCATCAATTGCATTAAAAGTGGTTTTACCGTTTATAATGTTTAGCTTTTCCGCGAAAGCGACAATACATCTACCTCCATTTCCACACATAGTACTCTCGTTACCATCTGCATTAAAATACACCATTTTAAAATCTGCAGTTGCATCGTTCTCTAATAAAATAAGGCCATCTGCACCAATACCAAAGCGTCTGTCACACAAGTGCGCAATTAATTTGGTATTATTTTTGTTGAATTGTTCTTGTCTGTTATCAATAAAAACAAAGTCATTTCCTGTGCCTTGATATTTATAAAATGTATGAGTCATTATGTAGATATTATTGCAGCAAATATAGTGTATTGAAAATTTATTTTTGTTGTTAATGTGACGTTAAAGTTGAATTTTCAACGCAATAAAAAAATTAATTTTATAGTTATTCTTATTAATTCTAAACTAAATTATATATGAAAAAGATAGCAACATTGGTTTTAGTTTCGGTATTAGGAGGTGCAATTACCCTAGGAACATATAAAACCTTTATAGAAAAAGAAGAAACAATTGCAAAAACAGAACAATTTTCTCTACCAACATTTCAGCCGGTAAATTATACAAACACAAGTTTAGCTGCTGCAGAAGGTATAGATTTTACTAATGCTGCCGAGAAAACATTAGATGCTGTAGTACACGTTAAAAATATTACTATAAGTACTGTACAACCTACATTACAAGATTTATTTAGAGGTCGCGTACAACAACGTCCTCAACTTGGTACTGGTAGTGGTGTTATTATTTCTCCAGATGGTTACATAGTTACAAATTACCATGTTATTAAAGGATCGCAAGATTTAAGTGTGACTTTAAATGATAACAAAACGTTTAAAGCAGATATTGTTGGTGTTGATGAAAAAACCGATATCGCTTTACTAAAAATTGAAAGTGACGACCAATTACCTTATACTACATTTGGAGATAGTGATCATGCTAAAATTGGCGAATGGGTTTTAGCTGTTGGTAACCCTTTTAATTTAACCTCAACAGTTACTGCTGGAATTATTAGTGCAAAATCTAGAGACTTATCTGGACGAAGCAACCAATCGTTTATACAAACAGATGCCGCTGTAAATCCAGGGAATTCTGGTGGTGCTTTAGTAAATACTAATGGTGAACTTATTGGTATAAACACAGCTATTACCTCTCAAACTGGATCTTATATTGGTTACTCTTTTGCGGTACCAAGTAATATTGCTAGAAAGGTTATTGAAGATATAATGGAGTTTGGCAATGTACAAAACGGTATTTTAGGTGTTGTTGGTGGTTCTTTAAATAGTGCTTATGCTGAAAAACTAGGTATTGGTGAAACTGAAGGTTTTTATATAGACGAAGTTGAAGAAGATACTGGAGCAGAAATTGCTGGTTTAAAAAGTGGTGATATTATTAAGAAAATTGATGATATAGAAATTACTAAACTTTCAGATTTAAAAGGATATTTAGATACTAAAAGACCTAATGATAATATTAACGTTTATTTTTTAAGAAATGGTGTGCAAAAATTAGCAACTGTTAAACTTCTAAAAAATAACACTTATACTATTCCATCAATAGGTATTATAAAAAATGCAAAACCTAAAGATTTAAAAAAGTACGATGTTAAAAACGGTGTGAAAATAACAAGATTAAGTGGTAGGTATGCTAAATATTTTGCTCTTGAAGGTATTGAAGAAGGAAATATAATTACTGCAATTAATAATATTAAAGTAAACTCTGTTGAAGATGTACAAGAAGTAATAAAAAATAGAGACATGTATCAACCACTAAGCATACAATTAGTAGACTCAAATGGTCAAACAAAAAGATATGGGTTAGAATAATTTTATTTTTAATAATAATAAAAAGCACTTTAGAGCAATCTAAAGTGCTTTTATTTTTTAGCACAAAATGTTTTACGAAAACGTTTGAATTCTATACTTTTGCAAAAAATTTTGGTCTAGCTATTAATCTAAAATAAATAAAAGCGAAACCGAAAACAATTTAACAACACACTAAATACATAAACGAATGCCAGTTAAAGAAACCTATGAAAACGAATTAGCATTTCAAGCCGATAGACGTCGCGCTACTGTTGAATTCATTAAAATTGTTAGCGACCTATGGTACGACAAATCTATCGAGTTGGTTTTATTTAGAAACCAATTAATAGACAAAAACGTTAGCGATATTTTAAACCTACATGAATATGCAGGAGAATTTGTTCAAAAGCCAATTTCGGTTTTCGATTCTGTAGAAATTGCACAAGCAATTAAAACATTAGACATTCCGCCAGCAAAACTAGATATTGGGAAATTAACTTACGAGTATCACTTAGAAGAGCAAAAGCATAACAATGCTATGGCATTTGTAGCTAGCAAATTAAAAGAAGCTAGTGCAAGTGAAGAAATTATACCTAAAGACGTAGTACTTTATGGTTTTGGACGTATTGGTCGTTTGGTTGCTAGAGAATTAATGACTAGAACAGGAAAAGGTAGCCAACTGCGTTTACGTGCTATTGTAACACGTGGTAAAAATGATATTACTGTATTAGAAAAAAGAGCATCGCTATTGCGTAATGATTCTGTACACGGTGATTTCTCTGGAACAGTTGCTGTAGATTTAGAAAACGAAGCTTTAATTATTAATGGTACCACTGTACGTATAATTTCGGCAAACCAACCAGAAGATATAGATTATACTAAATACGGTATAAACAATGCTTTAATTATAGATAACACTGGTGCTTTTAGAGATAAAGAAGCATTAATGCGATTAAAAAATTCTCCAGGTGCAGATAAAGTTTTATTAACTGCTCCAGGTAAAGGAATACCTAATATTGTTCATGGTGTAAATCACTTAGAAAACAATCCAGATGAAATTGATATTTTCTCTGCAGCGTCTTGTACAACAAACGCTATTACTCCTGTTTTAAAAGCTGTTGAAGATACTTATGGTGTTAAAAGCGGGCATTTAGAAACTATACACGCTTATACTAACGACCAGAATTTAGTAGACAATTTCCATAAAAAATACAGACGTGGACGTGCAGCAGCATTAAATATGGTAATAACAGAAACAGGTGCTGGTGCAGCAGTTTCTAAAGCATTACCAACGTTTGAAGGTAAACTAACCTCTAATGCCATTAGAGTTCCTGTACCAAATGGATCTTTAGCTATATTAAACTTAGAGTTAGAAACAGAAGCTAGTGTAGACAGCATGAATGCTACACTTAAAAAATATGCTTTAGAAGGAGATTTAGTAGAGCAAATTAAATACGAAATGAGTGACGAATTAGTATCAAGCGATATTGTTGGTAGCTCTGCTCCTTCTATTTACGATAGTAAAGCAACCATAGTAAGAAAAGATGGAAAAAATGCAATATTATATGTTTGGTACGATAACGAATATGGCTACAGTCATCAAGTTATTCGTTTAGCTAAGCATATTGCAAAAGTAAGACGCTTTACTTATTATTAATAGATTAGGATTTTTTGTAAAAAAATATAATCCAAATACATAATACAATACGTATATATAAAAGCCTTGCACTTAGCAAGGCTTTTATTATATATATTTATTTAAACTGAACATTATTTTTTACTTTCGCAGTACAAAGAACCAATTTTATTACAATGAATTTTCATAAAGCGACATTACTTTTATTATTTACCCTTTTTACATGTTTTCTTCAAGCACAAAACAACACTGAAGATAACGGTGAAAAACTCTCTCTAGATAGTGGTACTATAGAAAGCCAATTTAATTATTTAACTAAAAAATCTAATGGTTGGACAGATGGTCGAGGACAACGTTACGAAGTAATTAGAGTACAATGGATAGAAAAATTAAAACAAAACACTTTAGATTCTTTAAAAGCGGTACATAAAACACTAAACGATACCAAAGCGGTTGTAACAAAACAAGATTCTGAAATTACAAAACTTAAATCTAGCTTAAGTGCTACACAAGGAGATTTAGAGAAAACAAATACAGAGAAAGATAGCATGTCTCTATTTGGCATTCAAATGAGTAAAACAGGTTATAATGGCTTAATGTGGTCTATTATTGGTGCATTATTAGCCTTAGCTCTATTCTTTATTTATAAATTTAAAAATAGTAACGCTGTAACTAAGCAAGCAAAAATTTCTTTAGCAGAAACAGAAGAAGAATTTGAAGAACACAGACGTATTGCTTTAGAGCGTGAACAAAAAGTACGAAGACAATTACAAGACGAAATAAATAAACATAAAAATTCTATTTAAAATTTAGAATTCTGTTTAAAATTAAAAATCTGTAACTTCGGTTACAGATTTTTTTTTGCATTAATTTTAAAGTAAAGCTATGGCAAAAACAATACAAATACATGATACCGCATTTATAACATCGGCATTTAGAGCATCAAACGAAACTTTAAGTCTAGATCCATATGCTAAACTATGGACTAACAAAGGTGCTCAAGATTGGTCTAAAAACTATTTAAATAAAGTATCAAAACATGAAGCAAATGCGCATTGCTTGAGAAACCGTTATTTTTTTGATACTATAAACACATTGCTAAAAGCAAATAAAATTAAAGTACTTATAAATTTTGGAAGTGGTTTTAGTATGTATCCATATTGTTTAGATTCATCTTTAATAAATATAGAAATAGATAAACCAGAAATAATAGAATTCAAACAAAAACAAACTAAACAATTTATAGCTTCAGGAAAATTACCAGAAAGAAATATTCAATATATAGGTGTAGATTTTAATGATGATTATCAAGAAGAGTTACAAAAAAAAATAAATGCAATTGTAAAAAATCAATCGTCTTTTATATTATTAGAAGGTGTGTTGTTTTTCTTAAAAATGAAAGAAGCCAAAACACTATTTAATTTTTTTAATAACATTCAAAAACAAGGAGATTATATAGCAAGTGCTTCATTTAGAGAAAACATTCAAGAAACGAGTGCTTTTAAAAAACTTCTACAATTTACAGCTAGCGAAACTAATATAATAGATTACTTAACAGTTAATGATGATTTTTATACAGAAATAAAAAATTATAAACTTATAGATGATCAAGATTATTTTACACTTTCTAAAAAACACTTAAACCTAACAAACATAGACAATAACAACGTTTTAAACGAAAGGTTTTATGTACTTAAAAACATAACTGATAAATAATAATATTATTAAATTTTTGTTATAAATTTTTCAGAATGCAATATTAATCGTAATATTGCAATGAACAAAAGAAAGAAATATGGGACTTGCTAAAACCGAAATGTTTACAGATCAACAAAACGAAATTGCAACGTATGCGAAAGTTTTTGGTCATCCAGCTCGTGTAGCTATATTACAACACCTTTTTAAAATAAACACATGCGTGTGTGGTGATTTAGTTAACGAAATTGGGTTAGCGCAACCAACAATTTCTCAACATTTAAAAGAGTTAAAACTTTTAGGATTAATAAAAGGAAATGTTGAAGGTACAAGCGTTTGCTACTGTATAGATACAGAAAAATGGTCGCAAATGAAAATTACTATGTTTCATTTTTTAAACCAAGACTTAAGCAAAAAAGAAGACTGTTGCTAAAAAAATTTACATTTATTAATCGTATTATTACAATAAACAAATAAAAGAAATCATGAAATTATCTCAAGTAAAATTAATTTTAGAAGAATTAGATACTATCGCATTTCAATTACCAAATGGTGAGTTAGTACCTAACCACTTTCATGTTACAGAAGTAGGAAAAATTACTAAAAACTTTATAGACTGTGGCGGTACCGTTAGAAATGAAGAAATAGCAAACTTTCAGTTATGGAATGCTAATGATTATGACCATAGGTTGCATCCAGAAAAACTATTAAGCATAATAGAACTATCTGAAAAAGTTTTGAAAATTGAAGATTTAGAAATTGAAGTAGAATATCAAGCCGATACAATTGGGAAGTTTGGTTTAGAATTTAACGGTAAAAACTTTTTACTAACAACTAAACAAACAGATTGTTTAGCAAAAGATCAATGCGGTATTCCTGCTAAAGACGAAAAACAAAAAATAGAATTATTAAATTTAGGAGACGAACCTTGTTGCTCTCCAGATGGAAACTGTTGTTAAATAATTAAAAGCTATTAAAAATGATAACTACAAAACCTACAGTGTTTCAAGAAATTGAAAATATAATAGAACAATTAAATGTCAACACTATAGCTGAAGAACGTAAAGACATTTTACAACCTTTAATAGATTTTATACAGCAAAAAGTAGAAAGCCAAGCAACTATAAGAATTAATTTTATTTGCACACATAACTCTAGAAGAAGTCATTTATCTCAAATATGGGCGCAAACAATAGCACAGTATTATAATATTAAAAATGTACACTGCTATTCTGCTGGAACAGAGGCTACTGCTCTATTTCCAATGGTTGCCAAAACGTTAGAAAATACCGGATTTAATATTACAAAATTGTCTAACGATAATAATCCTGTATACAGCATAAAGTATAGTGATAACGAGCAACCAATTATTGGATTTTCTAAAACATTAGATAACACATTTAATCCAAAATCTAATTTTGCAGCTGTAATGACTTGTTCGCAAGCAGATGGCGGCTGCCCTTTTATTGCTGGAGCAGAAAAAAGAATACCTATAACTTTTGAAGATCCAAAAGTATTTGACAATACACCACAACAAGCCGAAAAATACCAAGAAAGGAGTTTACAAATAGCAACAGAAATGCTATATGTGTTTTCTCAAATTAAAAACTAGGAAATAAACATTTATAATTTATATCTCAATAAAAAATGAAGATTCAATCTTTACTTTTTTATTGAGATTTTCTTTAAAAAAAACAGTAAACTAATTCTTATTATTAAATAGAAGCAAAACATGTAAAACCTTGGTTTAAATTATAGCAGCATTTAATTTATCTTTGCAAATTGATAAGAAGATAAAGCATAATGAGAATTGATATAATTACCGTTTTACCAGAATTACTTAAAAGTCCGTTTGAAGCTTCAATTTTAAAGCGTGCAATAGAAGCTAAATTGGTTTCGGTTCACTTTCATAATTTAAGAGATTATACTACAGACAATTATAAATCTATAGACGATACACAGTTTGGTGGCGGCGCAGGAATGGTAATGAGTTGCGAACCTATAGATAAATGCATAAGTGCTTTGAAAGCACAACGTGATTATGACGAGGTTATTTACATGACTCCAGATGGTAACACCTTAAATCAAAGTATCGCAAACACCTTATCATTAAAAGAAAATATAATAATTCTATGCGGTCACTATAAAGGTGTAGACCAACGTGTAAGAGATATGTTTGTAACTAAAGAAATTTCTATTGGCGATTATGTTTTGTCTGGTGGAGAATTAGGAGCAGCAGTATTATGCGATGCTGTAATTAGGTTAATTCCTGGTGTTTTAGGTAACGAAACATCGGCGTTAACAGATAGTTTTCAAGACAATCTATTAGCACCACCAATTTACACCAAACCAAGAGATTATAAAGGTTACAAAGTGCCTGAGGTTTTATTAAGCGGTCATGCAGCAAATATTGAAAAATGGCGTGAAGAAAAAGCTTACGAGCGTACTAAAGAACGTAGACCAGATTTGTTAGACGATTAATTACTTAACGCTTTATGCAATATACAGAACCTAAAATAGTAACAACCAAAAGCAAAATCCTTATTGGGCAATCTCTAGAAATGTCTCTAACAGATAATAAAACTGTTACGTTGTTTTCTAATTTTATGCCGAAAAAAAAATATATAGAAAATAAAGTTTCTAATGCTGTTTTTGAAGTTGTTTTATACAACGATACCTATTTTAAAAACTTTAACCCAAGTAATACTTTTACAAAATGGGCTACTGTAGAAGTTAAAGAAAAAGAAATACTTACTAACGATTTTGATTATTTAGAACTAACTGGTGGGTTATATGCCGTTTTTAACTACAAAGGTTTAGCTAAAGATTTTGGTAATTTAATGCAGTATATATTTACAGACTATTTACCAAAATCTAAATACGCTTTAGATAATAGACCGCATTATAATGTACTTGGTGAACTTACAAAAAGAAATAGTCCAGACTCTGAAGAAACAGTTTACATACCTATAATATTAAAATAGTTGAGCTAATTGAAGTATTAAAGTATAGTAATGCGTTAAGGATTGATGCGGCATCCTTTTTTATTTTTCTTAAAAAAGATATAGCGGAAAGCCTGACCAAGACATTGCCTCTTGCATGGCTTGGTAACGCCCAAAATATAAATGACTTAAAATTAATTTTAGTTGTTTGCTATTTAAGTTAATATAACTATATTTGCAGCCAATTTCGGGTTAACCTCTGGCGATATACGTGAATGTTGTTCTGAATCAATAATTTAAAAATAAATAAAGATGGAATCTTTAATTAAATTTGTACAAGACGAGTTTGTAACAACAAAAGACTTTCCAGAATTTTCTGCTGGTGATACAATTACTGTATACTACGAAATTCGTGAAGGTGAAAAAAGTAGAACACAGTTTTTTAGAGGTGTAGTTTTACAAAGAAGAGGTACTGGATCATCAGAAACCTTTACAATTAGAAAAATGTCTGGAACAATTGGTGTTGAGCGTATCTTCCCAGTTAATTTACCTGCATTACAGAAAGTTGAAGTTAACAAAAGAGGTAAAGTTCGTAGAGCTAGAATCTTTTACTTTAGAGGTCTTACAGGTAAAAAAGCAAGAATTAAAGAAGCGAGAAGAAAATAATCTCTTTCTTTTAAATAACATTAAAAAGCCTAACTTTAATAAGTTAGGCTTTTTGTTTATTAACAATTGTTAATAACCTAAGTTTATAACTGGTTGATAAATAACACTTTAATAAATTTGCTAATACTAATCTTATTTATTAAATTAGCTAAACAATTAACAACAAAACTATTGGTTTTTAAGAGTTTTCTTAAAATTTATGTTAATTTACTTAAAACTTATTATTTTTAAGTGTTACTTAAAAAATTAAGTATTTATTGTTTTTTGAGGTTTTTAAAATACTGTATGTAGATATTGTTATTTAAAACCATGATATTTTTAAAACTAGAGTATGTAACGCAGACTGTAGTTGTAAAAATTGAAAGTTTCGGAAAAAGTAGTAGAGATCGAAAGTGAATACGAAAGGATGAAACAAGACTTTAAAATAAATATTTTATGAAAATAAAATATATACGGGTTAAAGTTTAAAGAAAAACAAATTTCGGGTACAAACGGTGTAACAAGTCAATACATTTTGAAAGTTAACCAAATGTATCTTTGATTTAACAATTTTTAAATTGAAAAGATGTAAAACCTATGTTTTAGATTGATTTAGTGAAAGCTAAATAAATTAAAAATGTTATCTCAAAAAAGCCATAATATTAATAGTTAAATCTATTATGTTATGGCTTTTATTTTATAATCTCTTTCACTATAACTTATTAGAAATTCAAAAAGTGTATTTTTACCACAAATACTAATAATGAACTTACCTTTTATTACCGATAAAAATTTTAAATCTATAGATTATAAAGAACAAACATTACCTAAAGCAGAATACGATAATTGTACGTTTACAAACTGCGATTTTAGTAGCACCTATTTATCTGGCATAGCTTTTTTAGAATGCGAATTTATAAACTGTAATTTTAGCGCTGTAAAACTTGGAGAAACAGCTTTTAAAACTGTAAGCTTTGATAGTTGTAAAATGGTTGGCACGCCTTTTAATGAATGTAATACATTTTTATTACAAATGTCTTTTACTAATTGTAAGCTTAATTTAGCCTCTTTCTATAACTTAGATATTAAACAAACCGTTTTTAAAAACTGTAAATTAGAAAAAACAGATTTCACTAACTCTAATTTACAACAAGCAGTTTTTAGCAACTGTAATCTTGATCTTGCAGTATTTGAAAACACAAACCTTGAAAAAACAGATTTTACTACTGCATACAACTACTCTATTTCACCTATTAAAAATAAACTGAAAAATGCTAAATTTTCGAAAAATGAAATTTTAGGCCTTTTAAAAGACTTTAAAATTATAATTGAATAATTTTTAGCTACCAAAATTATTAATTTAATAAAAGCATAGACAGATATTTGCAATCTATTCAAATACAATTAAGTGATGTGCTTCTGGCTTTAAAAAAGCATTGAAATTTTGTATATTCGCATTCCGAAACTTTTCGGATTTTTATTATTTAAAAACTTCATATATATATGTCAACTACACCAAAAATCATTTATACAAAAACGGATGAAGCTCCAGCTTTAGCAACACGTTCTTTTTTACCAATTGTAAAAGCGTTTGTAAAATCTTCAGGAATAGATATTGAAACAAAAGATATCTCATTAGCTGCTAGAATATTAGCTACTTTTCCAGATTTTTTAAATGACGATCAAAAAGTTAATGATGATTTAGCTTATTTAGGTGAATTGGCTAAAAAACCAGAAGCTAATATTATTAAATTACCAAATATTAGTGCTTCTATTCCTCAATTAAAAGCAGCTATAGAAGAATTGCAAGAACAAGGTTTTAAGATACCTAATTATCCAGATGAGCCAGAAAATGATAGCGAAAAGGATATTAAATCTCGATACGATAAAATAAAAGGTAGTGCCGTAAATCCTGTTTTAAGAGAAGGAAACAGTGATAGACGTGCACCAAAAGCAGTAAAAAATTACGCTAAAAAGAATCCACATTCTATGGGCGCATGGTCTAAAGACTCTAAGTCTCACGTTTCTACAATGACTCAAGGCGATTTTGCTCACAACGAAAAATCGGTAACCGTTACAGATGCTACTTCTGTAAAAATACAGCATACTGCAGCTAATGGTGATATTACCATTTTAAAAGAAAGTTTCCCTTTATTACAAGGTGAAATTATCGACGCTTCTGTAATGAGTAAAAAAGCTTTAATTGAATTTTTAGATGAGCAGGTTGATGATGCTTTAGAGCAAGGTGTATTATTCTCATTACACATGAAAGCTACCATGATGAAGGTAAGTGACCCAATTATTTTTGGTCATGCCGTTCGAGTATTTTTTAAAGAATTATTTGAAAAACATGGTGAAACTTTCGAAAAAATTGGTGTAGATGTTAATAATGGTTTTGGAAACTTATTAAGTAACCTTCATGAGTTACCAGAAGATAAACACGAAGAAATTAAAGAAGATATTCGTTATGCATTAGAGCATAATGCAGATTTAGCTATGGTAAATAGCGATAAAGGTATTACAAATTTACACGTACCTAGTGATGTAATTATAGATGCTTCTATGCCTGCTATGATTCGTAACTCTGGACAAATGTGGAATGCAGAAGGAAAATCTCAAGATACAAAAGCTGTAATTCCAGATAGTAGTTATGCTGGAATTTATACTGCCACTATAAACTTTTGTAAAGAGCATGGTGCTTTCGATCCTACTACAATGGGAACTGTACCAAACGTTGGTCTTATGGCTCAAAAAGCTGAAGAATATGGTTCTCACGATAAAACTTTTGAAATCGCTACAGATGGAAAAGTACAAGTTATTGATGCTAATGGAAATGTATTAATTGAACACACTGTTGAAACTGGTGATATTTGGAGAATGTGTCAAGTAAAAGATGCACCAATTCAAGATTGGGTAAAGTTAGCTGTAACACGATCTAGAGCATCAAATACTCCTGCAGTTTTCTGGTTAGATGAAAATAGAGCTCATGATGCAGAATTAATTAAAAAAGTAAACACATACTTAAAAGACCATGATACTGAAGGTTTAGAACTTCATATCTTATCTCCAATTAAAGCTACTGAGTTTACACTAAAAAGAGTAAAAGCTGGAGAAGATACTATTTCTGTTTCTGGAAACGTTTTACGTGATTATTTAACAGATTTATTTCCTATTCTAGAATTAGGTACATCGGCAAAAATGCTTTCTATTGTTCCTTTAATGAATGGTGGTGGTTTATTTGAAACTGGTGCTGGTGGTTCTGCTCCAAAACACGTACAACAATTTACTAGCGAAAACCACTTACGTTGGGATAGTTTAGGTGAGTTTTTAGCACTTGCTGTTTCTCTTGAACATTTTAGTCAAGTAAATGATAATGCTAAAGCTAAAATTTTAGGAGATGCACTTGATAACGCTACAGAAAAATTATTAGAAAATAAAAAAGGGCCTTCTAGAAAAGCTGGAGAATTAGATAATAGAGGTTCTCACTTTTACTTAGCAATGTATTGGGCTCAAGAATTAGCAAACCAAACCGAAGACACAGAATTAGCTTCTCAATTTTCTACTTTAGCTAAACAACTAGAAGAAAATGAAACTAAAATTGTTAGCGAATTAAACGATATACAAGGTGAACCTGTTAATATTGGAGGTTACTATGAACCTAAAGAAGATTTAGTAAATAAAGCTATGCGTCCAAGTGAGACTTTAAATTCAATACTAAGTTAAGCAACCTTCTCATTAGTTTATTATAAAAAAAGCATCTTCAAATTGAAGATGCTTTTTAGTTGGGTTAATTTTAAAAAATTATTGATTAATTATATCGATTATATTATTGGTTAAATAATTAGCATTATAATAGCGATAAAAAGCCAATCTCTATAATTATAATGCAAATGTAAATTTGAAATGGACAAATACTGTCCAGTTGAATAATTGATGGTTTAAATAAAATTATAATTATCCAAATCACTTAATTTCAAACTGTATATAAATCAATTTCTTCTAAATCAAAAAAAATTAGCTCCCTAACGGAATTTTTACAAAACTTTTTTTATTAAATTTCTATAATAAAATCATCGTCATCTAAATTTTTATTTAAATCTTCTTCTAATTTTTCATCTATTTGTTTTTGTAATTTAACCATAGGGTTATGATTTGCTACATTAGTCATAGCGTTTAAACCTTCTCTAATTTTTTCTATATCATCTCCTCTTAAACCTTCATCAACTACAGTACTTGCTTTATCCATTGCTACTTTTTGTTTACCGTATTCTTCACTAATTATTCGATTATTAGTTTGATGTTCATTTTGAATTTTCTTTAACTTTATTTCTGTCTCTATTTGAAGTTTTTTAGACTCTAAAAAATTATCTTTCAATCCATTAACACTACTTACTAAGTTATTAGCACTATCAATAGTGCCTTTAAAATTTGAAGTAACTTTAGCTATAGAATCTGCTCCTTCTTTAGCTGAGTTTATGGCATTTTTACCATTATTTATAAAATTGTCTATTTTCTTTTCGGCTTGTTCAAGCTTATTAATTTCTTCTTTATTATCCATAATACTTAAGTTGTTAAATTAGTTTTTACTTGTCTTAAAACACTATTAAATTTTACGACTGTTTTATAATTATTTACATAAACTGGTGATTTTCTAATAACTCTTCTATGCTCCTTTTCAAAATTTTTAAAATCATCTAAAGCAATCTCGTCATATTCACTCTTAGCCATCAGTGATTTGTGACGTTTTTCTTTTAATAACTTATTTAAGTTATCGTATTCTTTTCTTGAATTAATTATGGACAAGCGTTTATTTAAATATTTGTTATAATTAATTTTTGATCCTTGTAGAAAACAATTCCAAAATGAAATATTAATAGGAATATTATAAGCTTGATTCTCTATTTCTGTCCTATTCTGCTTTAGTACATGAGGAATTCTTTCTTTTTCATATAAAGCAAAATCTGTATCTTTTTTTAAAGCATTTACAATTGGTTTTAAAATTTTATTATAACAGCTATCAATAATTATGAATGATTTGTCAAATAATTTTTTTTGTTTATTAATCTCTCTTTCTTCAATATGTAAAGAATTATGGACTCTACTAATATGACTAAGCTTTTCGTTTAAATTACTATCTGCTATTCTTACATTTCTAATAGCATCACTATTTTGACTAATCATATTAGTTATTCCTGAAATAATTTCAGAAGCAATTGCAGCTCCTAATTCTACTTTCACGTCATTTATATCCTGCTTAGTAATAGTATCCTTATCTGCAAAAGATAAAAAAGAGCCATTATGTAAAGTATCACTAATAGAATTAAATACATCAATTCCTATAGTTTCAAAATTTGTAGTTTGAATATCTTCCAATTCTAAGTTAAAATCATTCATTACATTAGATAACTCGTACTTACTAAAGTCTCTGAATTCTTCGAAAATCTCAACATCATTATTTTTTGTATTAAACTGTCCAAAAAAATCGGTTATTATAAAATCGGTTATACCTAAAACTCTACCATAAAGTTCTACTTTATCCTTAGCTAATTTTCTGTCTGATTCCTCGATTAACTCTTTCCATTCTGTAATTGGAGGTATTAAATGATTTTTAATAAAATTAACTTTTTTCTGATAATGCTTTTTAGCAGTACCTCCAATAAAATATTTTTTGTCTAAATTATATTCAGGCATAGCTTCTAATGAAAGAGAAACTTCATTTTCTGGACTATTTACAATCAAATTGGTTGTATTAATTTTGGATAATTTATTAGAGATTTCTGTTCTTTCTTCAATAGATATTATTGCTCCACATTTACAAGTATTTTTACTAACCTCTAGAGGAGAACCACAAGTATTACAAAATATTAAGTTTAACATATATAATTTATTTAAAGTTAGGTATAAAGCCCGTAAAATATAAGCTAATCACAAACAATGATAGTAAAATAGGTAAGAGCCAAATTAAAGGGTCTTTTTTTATTATAAAATCTCCTCCTATTTGATTAGTAGCTTTTTTAATTACAAATGGTTTAAATACAAAAAAGGACAATAAAATGTAAAACACATATATTGCAATTATAATAGTAATACATCTAAGGAGATTATCATGATCATTAAGTTCTTTTAAAAGTGATTTCTTTTTTCCTTGTATAGCAGTATTGTCTGGTGATAATTCGAGAACTTTATTATAATCTTCTAATGCTTTATCGTATTCTTTATTTAAATAAAATAAATTACTTCTTTTCATATACAACTCTATGCTATCTTTATGCTTTTCTATTTCATAATTATACTCTTCAATAGCTTTACTGAAATCTTCCCTTTCTTCAAAGTACTCACGTTTTAACACATGAGCTTCGTCATCATTTGAATAATATTTTAAATAAATATTAATATCATCTAAAAAATCATTGTCCTTCTTTTTTAAATATACTTTAGCTCTATCTTTATATGTTTTAGATTGTTCTCCTTCAATTTCAATTACTTTAGTAAAATTTTCTTCTGCAATATCTAACCAATTAAGGTTGTATGCAGCTCTACCTTTTTTATAAAAAGCAATAGGAATGGTATCTGTAATTTCTATAGCCGAATTTACATATATAAAAACATCTTCATATTTTTCATTTGCAATTAATGAATCTGTTTTCTTTATATAAAATTTATATTTTTTAATCTGCTCTTCATAAGTTTTACTAGACTCACAATTAAAACATATTAATGTAAATAGTACAGCAATCGATCTTAATAATTTCATTTACAATTATTTACTTTATAGAATATGTTAAAAAACCAACATTTAGATGACCAGTAGATTTTAAATCTAATCCATGGACGCGTTTAAATGCTTTATCAATTTTATCTACATCATTAAATGGATTTGAACTCAATGAACTTATTTGTACTGATAATCCTTTACATACATATTCTCCATTTACATTCATTGTTTGTTTTGTGGTAATTTCAAAAGTTGGCATATAATATTAGTTTTAGTTTAAACTTCAAATTAAATACGCAACAAGACAAATCCTGTCCACATAATAACTTAATGGATGTTTTTTTTAACAGGAAATAAAAAAATAATGGTTTACAACTGGATATCAGTATAATACTTATCTAAAATAAATTGGTGTTGAGATACTATTTTTTGAGCTAACCATTGAGGCTCTATAACTTTTATCCAAAGATTATATTTAAATAGCTCAATTAGAAATTCGAAATTGGGTTTTAAAAACAAAGATATTTCACCAAATATATCTGCATCTGTATAATCTAGATTTTGAGTATCTAGTTTTTTAGGGTAGCTTAAAATTTGCTGAGAATGATGTAGTTTTTTTGATTTTAAATATTTAAAATGATGATTCGCTACTTTTAAAACAATTTTCTCCACTTTAGTATCATCGTTTAAAATACCAAAAGCATTTTTAAAATAGGATGCTTCAGAAAATATGTAGGGTTCTTCTATTATTTTATTGGTTATAAATAAATTACTTACTCTAGAATCTAAACACAATACTTTTACACCTATATTTTTATTATATACTAATAAATACCAAGCTTTATTTGATTCTTTTATATGTAATGGCTGTACAGTTGCTTCTTTAATAGTTGTAAAATTATCATCGTCGTACCAACCCATGTAAGTAATAGTTATATAAATATTTTTTTCTATAGCTTTTACTAAACCCAAAATATTAATATTAGTGTTAAGTGAAGATTTCTCTGTTGTTATATATGGAGACCAATGTTGCTGTTTATGGCTTGCTAAAAAAAGTTCCATTTTATCAAAAATTGCACGATGCTCATTAAATAATACTGTATCGCTAGCCATATAATGACCTTTGTGTTTAACAAAAATAATTTCTACTCCAAAAAACAGCTCTATATCTTTTATAGCCCGAAGTACTGTTTTTTCGCTTGTAATTAATAAGCCTTGATATAACTTATCTCCTTCATGAAAGTTGTAGTAAGTGTTCTCTAATGATTGAATTATTGCTTTACGAGAAATACAATTGGTGATAGAGGTTTTTACTAAAAGTTTATAAATATGGTATTTTCTAATAAAATCTGGAGTCATTATTTAATTTTAAAAATCTAAAAATATTAAAATTTATAAGTCTTTTCTTATAATTTGATACTTTTACCAAAAAAACTTGAAGTTATTTAGTAAGAAAGATTTTACAAATACAAAATGGTACCTTTTAGAGAAATTATGCCAACTTATTATTGGTATTTATATTATACCTAAAATATTTAATAGCTTGGGTGCTTTTAATTCTGGTGCTTTAGAAATTTCAAAATCTATAGTTGGTGTTTTAAGTCCTTTGTTTTTTCTTGGCTTATCTGCTATATGTATTAGAGATTTTGTTATAAAACCAAAACTGAAGTATTTTATAATTGGAACTACTTTGTTTTTAAGGTTTTGCTGTTTTATTATACTTTTATGTTTTCTTTTTTTATATACTTATTTTACAAGCACTAATGAAATTACGTTGCTTGTATTAATAATTTCTTTTAGTTATCTATTTAAAATTAGTGACGTTATAGAGTATTATTTAATTGCTACAAAGGCTTACAAATATGTGTTTATTGTAAAAATTCTTATTTTATTAATTGCTTTTGTTTTTCAATATCTTGGTGTAGTAAAAAATTATAATGTTCTGTTTTTTGCAGGTATACTGGTTTTAGAAAGCTTAATTCAAACTATACTTTATGCTTATATATTTTTCAAATTAAAAACGGTTTCTTTTTTTAAACTAAAAATATCTTCTAAAGTTGCTAAGCAAATTATGCTTGATGCTTTACCTTTATTAATTTCTAATTTTATTATTGTTCTTTACATTGCTATAGACGATTTTTTTATTAATTATTTTCTAGGAAATAATTTTAGTGGCTCTTTTGGTGTTGTCCAATTTCTTGTAATTTTTATTACATGGAATTTTGGTGCTGCTTTTGTTTATGGTCTTTATCCTGCTTTAGCAAAAAGTTATAAATACAATAGGATTAAATATGAAAGCCAACTAAAATATATTCTTAAATTTTTGATTGTTTTTGGTGTTTTTATTGGTCTGTTTTTTCAATTTTTTGGAGATTTTATTATTAATAAATTTTACGATGTTAGTTTTGCTAATGCCAAATTACCGCTTAAAATATTTGCTTGGTGTCCTCTATTTATATTTTCGGGTATGCTTTTTGAAAAGCATCTACTTAACCAAAATAGGCTACAACGTAACATGTATAGATTTACTTTAGGTTGTGTTGTAAATGCATTACTTTGCATGTTATTAATACCTATTTATAAACTTGAAGGTGCTGCTATTGCTGTTTTAATTAGCCACTTTATTACTAATGTGGTATTTGTATTTTTTTATAAATCTTACAGAATCAAGATTTTCAAATTATATTTTTAAATAGTATTATCCAGTTTAAAATAAACTCTTTTTTAGTGTTTTACGCGTTAAGGATTGATGCGGCATCCTTTTTTTTGTTGCGTTTATGCAAAAAAAAGATATAGCGGAAAGCCTGACCATTAAGATTTTTTATCTTGATGGTAACGCCAAAATTACATGTTAAACTTTTAATACAGAGTAATGTTTTATTTATCTTTAACAGCATCAAATCATTTTTAATGAATCTATCAAAAATTGTTTTTTTACTGTTTTTTTGTTTTAATATTTCATCGCTAATAGCGCAAGAAAAATTCACTTTAAGCGGCACTGTTTTTGAAGAAAATAGTAACGAAACATTAATTGGTGTTAATATTCTTTTTCCTAATGAAAACACTGGTACTATTACTAATGAGTACGGTTTTTATTCTATTACTTTGCCTAAAGGTAATTACTCGATTGTATTAAGTTATGTTGGTTATCTAGATAAAACGGTAACGATTACACTAGATAAAAACTTAAAACAAAATTTCACTCTTACAGAATCGTCAGAAAGTTTAGACGAAGTTATTATAACAGAAAACATTGAAAAGCTAAGCATAAAAAAACCGCAAATGAGTGTTAATGCACTTACAGCATCTACTATAAAACAAATTCCTGTAGTTCTTGGTGAGGCAGATGTTTTAAAAGCTATAACACTACTTCCAGGCGTAACAAATGCCGGTGAAGGTTCTTCTGGGTTTAATGTGCGTGGTGGTGCTGCAGACCAAAACCTTATATTACTTGACGAGGCTACAGTATTTAATTCTTCACATTTATTTGGACTATTTTCTGTATTTAATCCAGATGCTATTAAAGATTTAAAATTATATAAAGGAGGCATTCCTGCACGGTATGGTGGTCGTGTAGCTTCGGTTTTAGACATTTATCAAAAAGATGGAAATAACAAAAGCTTTCATGCGAATGGTGGAATTGGAATAGTATCTAGCAGATTGCTAATCGAAGGTCCTATAAAAAAAGAAAAAGGTTCATTTTTACTTGGTGGTAGAAGCTCTTATGCCCATTTATTTTTACCACTTTTTGATATAGACAATAAGGCCTATTTTTACGATTTAAATACTAAATTAAGTTATAAACTTAACGATAATAATAGCGTTTATCTATCAGGATATTTTGGTAGAGATGTTTTTAGTCTCTCTCAAAGTTTTAGAAATTTATATGGTAATACAATTTTAAACTTTAGATGGAACCATCTGTTTTCTGATAAGTTATTTTCTAATATGTCTCTAATTTATTCAGACTATTACTATGGCTTAGATTTAGACTTTGTAGAATTTGATTTTAATTCTGGCATAAGAAATTTTAATTTTAAATACGATTTAAAACATTATATAAGTAACAAGTTTAAATTACAATACGGTTTAAACAGTATTTATTATAAATTTAACCCTGGAGAAATAGAACCTTCTACTCCAACTTCTGGAATTAATGCAGAAAAACTTATAGATAAATATGCTTTCGAAAATGCAATCTATCTTGACGCAGAACACAAAGTATCTAATAAACTTACATTATCCTATGGGTTAAGATTAAGTAGTTTTCTTCGTTTAGGACAAGACGAACTAAATATTTATGAAAACAATCAAGCAGTAGTTTTTAATAATAATTTTCAAATTTACCAAAGTGCAGATGCTATTGGTACACAATCTTCTAGACGTAGTAAAACTATAAAATCTTTTTTTAATTTAGAGCCACGCATTTCAGCAGCATATCAATTAAATAGAGTATCATCTATAAAAGCTAGTTATAATAGAATGACTCAAAATCTACATTTACTTTCTAATACAAGTTCTCCAACGCCATTAGATGTGTGGACACCAAGTGGTAAATATGTAAAACCACAAATTTTAGATCAATATGCAATTGGTTATTTTAAAAATATAAAAGATGGAGATTATTCCTTAGAAATTGAAAGTTACTATAAAGATGTAAAAAATAGAATAGACTACATAGACGGCGCAAACCTTATAGCTAACAATGCTATAGAACGAGTAATACTAAATGGAAAAGCACGAGCTTATGGCTTAGAATTATTATTTAGAAAAAATGAAGGACGATTAAAAGGCTGGATAGCATATACAATATCTAAATCTGAACAAAAAACTGAAGGACGTACTCCAAACGAAACAGGTATAAATAATGGCAACTGGTATAATACTGGTTACGATAAAACACACGACCTATCTGTAACTTCTAGTTATAACTTTAATAAAAAATGGAATTTTAATGCCAATTTTTTATATCAAACCGGACAACCAACAACATATCCCAATAGCCAATATGAATATAATGGAGTCATTATACCAAACTATAGCGCTAGAAACTCTTCACGTCTACCAAGCTATCATCGCATAGATATCTCTGCAACTTACACACCTAAACCAGAAAAAACAAAAGGTTGGCAAACCTCATGGGTGTTTGGTATATATAATTTATACAACAGAAAAAATGCAGCATCAATATCTTTTGCTCAAAACGAAGACACAGGAAATAACGAAGCAACAAGGTTATCAATTTTTGGTATAGTACCATCAGTTTCTTACAATTTTAAATTTTAGAAAAATGAAAAACATAACATTAATACTATTATCATTTTTATTTTTAACAGCCTGTGAAGATGTAATAGATGTAGACGTTCCAACCTCAGAACCAAAATTAGTTATAGACGCTTCAATAAATTGGTTCGAAAATACATCTGGCAATTATCAAACCATAAAATTAACACTTACAACTTCATTTTTCGACAATCAAATACCAGCTGCCACAGGAGCAATAGTATCAGTAATCGACCAAAATAACAATACATATAATTTTAATGATACCAACAATAACGGGATATATGAATGTTTCAATTTTAATCCACAAATAAATGAAACCTACACATTAAATATAAACTATAATAACGAAAGTTACACAGCAACAGAAACAATGACGAGTGTAACACAAATAGATTCCATACAACAAGAAAATGATGGAGGATTTACAGGAGATGAAATCGAGATAAAAGCATATTATACAGACCCAGCTAACGAAGAAAACTATTATTTTTTCGAATTTCAAGAAGAAACAGAAACAAATCCATACCTAGAAGTATATAATGACGAGTTCACAAACGGAAACCAAATATTTGCCTTTTATACAAATCCAGATACCCAACCAGGAAATCAACTATCAATAAAAAACTACGGTATATCAAAACAGTTTTACGAATATATGTTTATATTATTACAACAAACTTCCGAAGGTGGTGGCGGACCATTTGAAGTGCAACCAGCAACCGTTCGTGGAAACTGTACAAATCAAACAAACGCAAAAAACTATCCACTTGGATATTTTAGAGTTTCACAAGCAACAGAAACAACATATACAATACAATAATTAGGGCGTTACTAAAACATGCTTTAAGGCATGATTTGGTCGTGTCATCCGCTATATCTTTTTTTTGCATAAACGCAACAAAAAAAAGGATGCCGCTACTACCACTAACGCGTAGACACAATTAATATTTATAACAATTATCGTACTTTTGAAATATGACATTCGAAAAAACTACAGAAAAAGACTCAAACTATAACCATCTTGAAAAGATGGCAACCTTAGAGATTTTAAAAAATATAAATAAAGAAGATCAAAGCGTACCACTAGCAGTAGAAAAAGCTATACCACAAATTGAAAAACTTGTACAACAAGTAGTATTAAAATTAAAAAATAACGGAAGACTATTTTATATAGGAGCAGGAACAAGTGGAAGACTAGGTATCGTAGATGCTTCAGAATGCCCACCAACATTTGGTGTATCACCTAATATGGTAATTGGTCTAATAGCCGGTGGAGATAAAGCAATTAGAGACGCAGTTGAATTTGCAGAAGACTCTAAAGACCAAGGTTGGAAAGATTTACAAAAAAACAACATTACTAATAAAGATATCGTGATTGGTATAGCCGCATCAGGAACTACTCCATACGTTATTGAAGCACTAAATATTTGTAATAAAAATAATATAATTACAGGATGTATTACTTGTAATAAAAATAGCCCATTATCTAATGTTGCAAAATATCCAATTGAAGTAATAGTAGGACCAGAATTTGTAACAGGAAGCTCAAGAATGAAAGCAGGAACAGCTCAAAAATTAGTACTTAATATGCTTTCAACTACTACAATGATTAAACTCAAAAGAGTAAAAGGTAATAAAATGGTAGATATGCAATTAAGCAATAATAAACTTGTAAATCGAGGAATTACAATGGTCATGCAAGAATTAAAAATAGACAAAGAAACAGCTCAAAAATTATTAGAAAAAAATAAAAGTGTAAGAGCTTCTATAAATGATTATTTAAAATAATGGAAACAAAAAGTACAGACAAAAATATTTTGGTTAAAGGTCTAAAAAAAATGGGAATATCTATAGCCTTTATGTTTTTAGGACCTACAGTATTATATATTGCATTTAGTAATCAAGAAAAAATATTATATATACCCTTAATCGTTATAGGTGTTCTATTTTGTATATCTGCAATATATTTTGCTTTTAAAGGTCTAAATACTATTTTAGATAGTATGTTTAAAAGTAAAAAAACTAGATAAAGTTTTATTTAGTTTTTTTAGGAGTAGTTGGGTTATATCCAAAATCATCATCTAAAAACTCAATATTTAGTCTGTCCAAAATATAACCAATTATAGCATAATGGTGAATTGTGTGACTATTTGCTTGAGCCAGTAATGCAGGATAAGTATAATTTATTTCAATATTTCCATAACCAAGATCATCTATTACTTTAACTAAAGTATTAGATTCGTATTTAAGAGATTTCAATTTTAATGTAATATCATCTAAATACCCAATTGCAGAATCGCAGCATGTTTCTACAGATAAATCTCTTTTTCTAATAGTTAAGTCTATAACTCCTTCATTACAATTATTAAGCAAACAATTATAAAAATCATATACATGTCTTAAATGAGAGCCAATACTTGAATAATATGGAGATATACTAGCGTTACTTAAGCTTTCACTGTTAAGACTTAATAGTAGCTTTTTTGATTTTTGAAGAGTTCCAAGGCTACATTTTATAAAATTATCCATAAACGAATTTAACTAGAAAAAATTTAATTATACAATCTATAACGTAATTAGTCAACATTTAAATATAATCTTACAAAAAGGCAAAAAAAAATCCTCAACGAATAAACGTTGAGGATTTATAAAAAAGGCGACGACCTACTCTCCCACAAATGTAGTACCATCGGCGCTAATAGGCTTAACTTCTCTGTTCGGAATGGTAAGAGGTGAGCCCTATCGCTATAATCACCTTAAATCTTTCGGTGTATGTATAATAATTATACTTAACCGTATATAAAACATATTGAAAAAAGAACACTAAGTGTTAAAACATGATAATAATTAATAATAATATTGAACTTAATAAAAAAACAGGCGTACAATAAGCCTATGGGTTATTAGTATCACTCGGCTATGACATTACTGCCTTTACACCTATGACCTATCAACGTGGTAATCTCCCACGACCCTTTAAAGAAATCTCATCTTGTGGTGGGTTTCGCGCTTATATGCTTTCAGCGCTTATCCCTTCCCAACGTAGCTACTCTGCAATGCTCCTGGCGGAACAACAGATACACCAGAGGTTAGTCCAACTCGGTCCTCTCGTACTAGAGTCAGATCCACTCAAATTTCTAACGCCCACTGTAGATAGAGACCGAACTGTCTCACGACGTTCTGAACCCAGCTCGCGTGCCACTTTAATGGGCGAACAGCCCAACCCTTGGGACCTTCTCCAGCCCCAGGATGTGACGAGCCGACATCGAGGTGCCAAACCCCCCCGTCGATGTGAGCTCTTGGGGGAGATCAGCCTGTTATCCCCGGAGTACCTTTTATCCTTTGAGCGATGGCCCTTCCATGCGGAACCACCGGATCACTATGCTCTACTTTCGTACCTGATCGACTTGTAGGTCTCTCAGTCAAGCTCCCTTATGCCATTGCACTCTACGCACGGTTACCAAGCGTGCTGAGGGAACCTTTAGAAGCCTCCGTTACTCTTTTGGAGGCGACCACCCCAGTCAAACTACCCATCAAGCACTGTTCCCACTCTGTGGGTTAGACTCTAGATAAGCAAAGGGTGGTATTTCAACAATGACTCCACAACACCTAGCGATGCTGCTTCAAAGTCTCCCACCTATCCTACACATTACTTATCCAAAGCCAATACTAAACTATAGTAAAGGTTCACGGGGTCTTTTCGTCCCACAGCGGGTAATCGGCATCTTCACCGATACTACAATTTCACCGAGCTCATGGCTGAGACAGTGTCCAGATCGTTGCACCATTCGTGCAGGTCGGAACTTACCCGACAAGGAATTTCGCTACCTTAGGACCGTTATAGTTACGGCCGCCGTTTACTGGGGCTTCATTTGATTGCTTCGCCGAAGCTAACAACTCCACTTAACCTTCCAGCACCGGGCAGGTGTCAGGCCATATACGTCATCTTTCAATTTAGCATAGCCCTGTGTTTTTGATAAACAGTCGCCTGGACCTTTTCACTGCGGCCACCCCGAAGGGTGGCGACCTTTCTCCCGAAGTTACAGGTCTATTTTGCCTAGTTCCTTAGCCATGAATCTCTCGAGCTCCTTAGAATTCTCATCCCAACTACCTGTGTCGGTTTAGGGTACGGGCTGCTTCACTCGCTTTTCTTGGAAGTCGATTCGCTAGATTATCACCGCGACCGTAGTCTTAGTGTACTATCAAGGTGTTACCACTCTTTTCAACGCACAATTCCGTCTGTGCGCACTAACTATTCGCCTCCGTCACTTTTAGTGTGAGCAGGTACAGGAATATTAACCTGTTGTCCATCCACTACCCCTTTCGGGTTCGCGTTAGGTCCCGACTAACCCTCAGCTGATTAGCATAGCTGAGGAAACCTTAGTCTTTCGGAGTGCGGGTTTCTCGCCCGCATTATCGTTACTTATGCCTACATTTTCTTTTGTAGCTACTCCAGCATGCCTCACAGCACACCTTCAACGCCACTACAATGCTCCCCTACCACTTTTACAAGTCCATAGCTTCGGTAATATGTTTATGCCCGATTATTATCCATGCCGAACCGCTCGACTAGTGAGCTGTTACGCACTCTTTAAATGAATGGCTGCTTCCAAGCCAACATCCTAGCTGTCAAAGCAGTTCAACCTCGTTTATTCAACTTAACATATATTTGGGGACCTTAGCTGATGGTCTGGGTTCTTTCCCTCTCGGACATGGACCTTAGCACCCATGCCCTCACTGCTGATTAACATTTTATAGCATTCGGAGTTTGTCAGGAATTGGTAGGCGGTGAAGCCCCCGCATCCAATCAGTAGCTCTACCTCTATAAAACTATAAATCAACGCTGCACCTAAATGCATTTCGGGGAGTACGAGCTATTTCCGAGTTTGATTGGCCTTTCACCCCTACCCACAGGTCATCCGAAGACTTTTCAACGTCAACCGGTTCGGTCCTCCACTGTATGTTACTACAGCTTCAACCTGCCCATGGGTAGATCACACGGTTTCGCGTCTACCACTACTAACTAAAGCGCCCTATTCAGACTCGCTTTCGCTACGGATTCGTGACTTAATCACTTAACCTTGCTAGCAACGGTAACTCGTAGGCTCATTATGCAAAAGGCACGCCGTCACCCCAAAGGGCTCCGACCGCTTGTAAGCGTATGGTTTCAGGATCTATTTCACTCCCTTATTCAGGGTTCTTTTCACCTTTCCCTCACGGTACTAGTTCACTATCGGTCTCTCAGGAGTATTTAGCCTTATCGGATGGTCCCGACTGTTTCATACAGGATTACTCGTGTCCCGCACTACTCAGGATACTGCTATCTTACTGCTCTTTACTTATACGGGACTATCACCCTCTTTGGTTAGTTTTTCCAAACTATTCTAATTCATCACAGCTCAAATATTGCAGTCCTACAACCCCAGAAATGCCGTAACATTACTGGTTTGGGCTAATCCGCGTTCGCTCGCCACTACTAACGGAATCACTTTTGTTTTCTTCTCCTCCGGGTACTTAGATGTTTCAGTTCTCCGGGTTCGCCTCCTTGCGGATAACATATCTTCAATATGCTGGGTTGCCCCATTCGGATATTTACGGATCAATTTGTATGTGCCAATCCCCGTAACTTTTCGCAGCTTATCACGTCCTTCATCGCCTCTGAGAGCCTAGGCATTCCCCATACGCTCTTATTTAGCTTATTGTACTTTTTGCTTTTTTAATGAGTTACATTACTAATAGCAGCTCGTTACTAACTATTAGCATGTTATTATTAATATTAATGAGATTTAATCTCATTAATTTGTATTTCATGTATCTTTTTTCAATATGTCAATGAACTTTTCAGTATTTAAACTGAATCGTGGAGAATATCGGAGTCGAACCGATGACCTCCTGCGTGCAAGGCAGGCGCTCTAGCCAGCTGAGCTAATCCCCCATTATTAAATCCCGAATATTGCATTCAGAACTTAATTATTTAGAATTGACAACTTCTAGAATTTCCTTTTTTCCTATAGTAGTTAGTAGTCTCAGGCAGACTCGAACTGCCGACCTCTACATTATCAGTGTAGCGCTCTAACCAGCTGAGCTATGAGACTCTACTATAATAGATTTTAAATTAACAGCAGGAGAATAAACAATTTTTTCCTTGTTTTAAATTTTATCGGTCGTCTTTCTCTAGAAAGGAGGTGTTCCAGCCGCACCTTCCGGTACGGCTACCTTGTTACGACTTAGCCCTAGTTACCGATTTTACCCTAGGCCGCTCCTTACGGTGACGGACTTCAGGCACTCCCAGCTTCCATGGCTTGACGGGCGGTGTGTACAAGGCCCGGGAACGTATTCACCGCATCATGGCTGATATGCGATTACTAGCGATTCCAGCTTCACGGAGTCGAGTTGCAGACTCCGATCCGAACTGTGATAGGGTTTATAGATTCGCTCCTGGTCGCCCAGTGGCTGCTCTCTGTCCCTACCATTGTAGCACGTGTGTAGCCCAGGACGTAAGGGCCGTGATGATTTGACGTCATCCCCACCTTCCTCACAGTTTGCACTGGCAGTCTTGTTAGAGTTCCCGACTTGAATCGCTGGCAACTAACAACAGGGGTTGCGCTCGTTATAGGACTTAACCTGACACCTCACGGCACGAGCTGACGACAACCATGCAGCACCTTGTAAATTGTCCGAAGAAAAGTCTATCTCTAAACCTGTCAATTTACATTTAAGCCCTGGTAAGGTTCCTCGCGTATCATCGAATTAAACCACATGCTCCACCGCTTGTGCGGGCCCCCGTCAATTCCTTTGAGTTTCATTCTTGCGAACGTACTCCCCAGGTGGGTCACTTATCACTTTCGCTTAGCCACTCAAACCGAAGTTCGAACAGCTAGTGACCATCGTTTACGGCGTGGACTACCAGGGTATCTAATCCTGTTCGCTCCCCACGCTTTCGTCCATCAGTGTCAGTTGATTATTAGTAATCTGCCTTCGCAATTGGTATTCTATGTAATATCTATGCATTTCACCGCTACACTACATATTCTAACTACTTCATAATAACTCAAGATAACCAGTATCAAAGGCAATTCTACAGTTGAGCTGCAGGATTTCACCTCTGACTTAATTATCCACCTACGGACCCTTTAAACCCAATGATTCCGGATAACGCTTGGATCCTCCGTATTACCGCGGCTGCTGGCACGGAGTTAGCCGATCCTTATTCTTACAGTACCGTCAAGCCTCTACACGTAGAGGTGTTTCTTCCTGTATAAAAGCAGTTTACAACCCATAGGGCAGTCTTCCTGCACGCGGCATGGCTGGATCAGAGTTGCCTCCATTGTCCAATATTCCTCACTGCTGCCTCCCGTAGGAGTCTGGTCCGTGTCTCAGTACCAGTGTGGGGGATCCCCCTCTCAGGGCCCCTATCTATCGTTGCCATGGTGTGCCGTTACCACACCATCTAGCTAATAGAACGCATAGTCATCTTGTACCGTAATCTTTAATATCATCCCGATGCCGAGTCGATATACTATAAGGTATTAATCTTCGTTTCCAAAGGCTATCCCTTAGTACAAGGTAGATTCTATACGCGTTACGCACCCGTGCGCCGGTCGTCAGCAAAAGCAAGCTCCCCTGTTACCCCTCGACTTGCATGTGTTAAGCCTGCCGCTAGCGTTCATCCTGAGCCAGGATCAAACTCTTCATCGTTAAATTTTTAAGTGTTTCCACTAATATGCTTAACAACCAAAGAAATTAATTTAGTACTCGAATGGTTTATTCTCTTGTTTGTCTCTAACCGTTTCCAGTTAAAAACTTACGCTGTCAATTCAATATGTTTATGAACTTTATATTCTAATTTTTATTCGCTAATTTTGTTACCTCATTAGCGGGCTGCAAATGTAAAACCCTTTTTTGTTCTACGCAATGTTTTTTTAGTTTTTTTTGAAAATTTTTATCCCCTTTTAAATCACTAAAAAATCAAAATACTACTGAACTTTTTCGCTCTAAACTTTGGTGTTTTTTGCGGCTGCAAACATACAACCTTTATTTAATATAAAAAGCTTTTTTGAAACTTTTTTTATTTATTTTTTTTAACCTTTTTTTGAACGTCACTTTTGTGCCTTTGCCTATATAGCTTAAGCGCTAAGCGGCTGCAAATATACAACCATTTATTTCTTTAACAAGCTTTTAATTTATCTTTTTTGTGTTTTATTTTAAACACCTCGCTTAAAAGCTTCTAATCAATACTTTATAGACTTATTTTTTTTACGCTTATTTATTATCTTTGTCCTTATTATATATACCCTTAATTTTATGCTTTTACCTCTAAACTATATATTAATTAAACTACTTAAATAAATGTATGATTCTTATTTGTAATAATTATACCTTTTTTTGAAAATGTTTTTTTCCGTTAGGGATTGATACGGCATCCTTTTTTTTTATTTCTAAAAAAAAGATATAGTGGAAAGCCCGACCTTTGGGAACGCCATTAATACTAAAATAATATAATTTCACTTTTTGTATTGCTTGTCTGTTAGTAACCTATTATCTTTGTTTGTTGAATTTAATATTATATATGATACAGATTACTTTACCAGATGGGAGTGTAAAATCGTTTGAAACGAATTCTACACCTATGGATGTTGCTAAGAGCATTAGCGAAGGCTTAGCCAGAAATGTTATTTCGGCAAGTTTTAACGGTTTAACAGTTGAGACTATTACCCCTCTTACCACCGATGGATCATTAATATTATACACCTGGAACAATGATGAAGGAAAAAAAGCTTTTTGGCATTCTAGTGCTCACGTTTTAGCACAAGCTATTCAGGAATTATATCCAAACGCTAAATTAACTATCGGGCCAGCTATTGAGCGTGGTTTTTATTATGATGTAGATTTTGGTGATGATGTTTTAACTGATAAAGATTTTAAAGCTGTTGAAAATAAGATGTTAGAGATTGCTAGAGGTAAGCATGATTTTAATATGAGAAGCGCTACTAAGGCCGAGGCTTTAGAACTATATAAAAACAATCCTTTTAAGACTGAATTAATACAAAATTTAGAGGATGGTACTATTACTTTTTGTGACCATTCTACTTTTACAGATTTATGTCGTGGTGGCCATATTCCAAATACAGGAATTATTAAAGCCGTTAAAGTACTATCTGTAGCTGGTGCTTATTGGAGAGGAGACGAAACAAAACCTCAATTAACGCGTGTTTATGGTATTAGTTTTCCTAAACAAAAAGAATTAACTGAGTATTTAGCGCTTTTAGAAGAAGCTAAAAAGAGAGATCATAGAAAACTGGGAAAAGAACTTGAGTTATTTACCTTCTCTCAAAAAGTTGGAGCTGGTTTACCATTATGGCTACCTAAAGGAACTGCTTTACGAGAGCGTTTAGAAAACTTTCTAAAAGCTGCACAAAAGAAAGCTGGTTATGAAATGGTAATGAGCCCGCATATTGGACAAAAAGAATTATATGTCACTTCAGGTCACTATGCAAAATATGGAGAAGACAGTTTTCAACCAATAAAAACACCAAAGGATGATGAGGAGTTTTTATTAAAACCAATGAATTGTCCTCACCACTGTGAAATTTACAATGCTTCACAATGGTCTTATAAAGATTTACCTAAGCGTTATGCTGAATTTGGAACTGTATATAGATATGAGCAAAGTGGAGAATTACATGGTTTAACACGTGTTCGAGGTTTTACTCAAGATGACGCCCATTTATTTTGTACGCCAGACCAATTAGATGCTGAGTTTAAAAATGTAATTGACTTAGTACTATATGTTTTTGGATCGTTAGGTTTTGAGAATTTTACAGCTCAAGTTTCTTTAAGAGACCCTGAAAATCCTGAAAAGTATATAGGTAGTTTAGAAAATTGGGAGAAAGCAGAACAAGCTATTATTAGCGCTGCTAAAGATAAAGGATTGAACTATGTAATTGAGACTGGAGAAGCAGCTTTTTATGGACCTAAATTAGATTTTATGGTAAAAGACGCTTTAGGAAGACAATGGCAATTAGGTACAATACAAGTAGATTATAACTTACCAGAGCGTTTTGATTTAACTTATAAAGGAAGCGATAATGAGTTACACAGACCAGTAATGATTCACCGTGCACCATTTGGAAGTATGGAGCGATTTATTGCTATTTTATTAGAGCATACAGGCGGAAATTTCCCACTTTGGTTAATGCCAAATCAAGTTTCTATATTAACTCTTAGTGAAAAATATGAAAAATACGGCGAAAAAGTTTTAAATTTGCTAGAAAATCACGAAATTCGCGCACTTATAGATAACCGAAGCGAGACTATTGGTAAGAAAATTAGAGAGGCCGAAATGAACAAGACGCCTTATATGATTATAATAGGCGAGAATGAAGAGAAAGAAAACAAAATATCTGTAAGACAACATGGCGGAGAAGATTTAGGCACGATTAGTGTAGAAGACTTCTCTGAGATTGTTAAAACAGAAATAAATAAAACATTAAAACAATTTTAAAATAAACGTTTAACTAAAATACATAAGTCATAGCAATACGTAGAAAAAGATCGAGAGGACCTTTAAGAGTCATTAAAGAAGACCAACACAGGATTAATTCAAAAATTAGAGCAGAAAAAGTGCGTCTAGTTGGAGAAAATGTTGAAGTTGGTATTTACACATCCAAGCAAGCTTTAGCCATAGCAGAAGAACAAGAGTTAGATCTTGTTGAAATATCGCCAAAGGCAGATCCGCCTGTATGTAAAATTATGGACTATAAAAAGTTTCTTTACGAACAAAAGAAACGTGACAAGGCTTTAAAGAGTAAAGCGACTAAGGTTGTTATAAAAGAAATTCGTTTTGGCCCTCAAACAGATGACCATGATTACGAATTTAAAAAGAAACATGCAGAAAAATTCTTAAAGGAAGGTGCTAAATTAAAGGCATTTGTATTCTTTAAAGGACGATCTATTGTCTTTAAAGAACAAGGTCAAATATTATTGTTGCGTTTAGCACAAGACCTTGAAGAACTTGGTAAAGTGGAGCAAATGCCGAGATTAGAAGGTAAACGTATGACTATGTTTATCGCTCCAAAAAAATAGATAATACACCTAATAAGTATTTAGGTTTAAGATATTATAAGTGAAATCATTAAAAACAAGGAAACAAGATGCCTAAAATGAAAACAAAATCTAGTGCTAAAAAGCGTTTTAAGCTTACAGGTACTGGGAAAATTAAAAGAAAGCACGCGTTTAAAAGTCACATTTTAACAAAAAAGTCTAAAAAACGTAAGCTAGCTCTAACGCATAGTGCATTAGTACACGAAGCAGATGAGAATAACGTTAAAGTAATGTTACGTTTAAAGTAATACTTATTTTAACCGGTTACAAATTATTTATAAACCCTGGAGATAGGCAAACTAAGATTTGATTAAAAGTGTCGTTATTGACCGCCTACTACAAAACACATTTAAATTATGCCAAGATCAGTAAATTCTGTTGCCAAAAGAGCCAGAAGAAAAAAGGTGCTTAAACAAGCAAAAGGTTACTTTGGACGTCGTAAAAACGTTTGGACAGTAGCAAAAAATGCGGTTGATAAAGCGATGCAATATTCGTATAGAGACCGTAGAAATAAAAAGAGAACTTTCCGTGCATTATGGATCACGCGTATTAACGCTGGAGCCCGTTTACATGGAATGTCTTACTCACAATTTATGGGTAAATTAAAAGCTAATAATATCGAATTAAACCGTAAGGTTTTAGCAGATTTAGCAATGAATCACCCAGTAGCTTTTGAAGCTATTGTGAACAAAATTAAATAAAGGCTTTTTGCCAATTAAATAATATAATTTCACTTATAAAATTAAAGTCCGATTCGTAAGAATCGGGCTTTTTTATTTATTATATCTTAACTTAACATTAAAGTAAAATTTTAAATTATAATTTACTTTTGTAGATATACTTATTAAATGGATTTTTCGAATATAAAATTAGTAGTAACAGATATGGATGGCACCTTATTAGATTCCAACCATAAAGTAAGTGATAGTTTTTACACACTACATCAAGAACTTAAAAAAAACAATATACAGTTTGTTGCAGCAAGTGGAAGACCATTTTATAGTATTTCGAAAAAACTTAGCCTTATAAAAAATGATATTATAATAGCTGCAGAAAATGGTGCTTATGTAGTTGATGATAACGAAGTTATTTTGTCGACTCCAATACATAATGATTTTCTACCAGAATTATTTGAAGCCATAGAAGGTTTTAAAGATATACATCCTGTATTTTGTTCAAGAGATAAAGCATATATAAAAGAAAAATCTAAGAATTTATTAAATGTAATATCTCAATATTATACAGAATACGAAATTATAAAATCACCAAACGCTATTATAGAAGACATTTATAAAATAGCATTATATCATGAAACAGATTCTGAAAAATACATTTATCCACACGTACAGATTTTAGAGTCTAAATTTAAGGCAATAGTGTCTGCAAAAAACTGGGTAGATTTATCTAGAATAGATTCTAACAAAGGCGAAGCTTTAAAATTAATACAAGACAAGTATAAAATTAAACCTGAAGAAACTATGGTTTTTGGAGATTATAAAAACGATTTAGAAATGTTGGCTTTAGCAAAATATAGTTTTGCGATGCAAAATGCTCATCCAGATGTTAAAAAAGCTGCCAATTATATAACTAAAACTAACGATGAAAATGGTGTTGAATACATTTTAAAACAATTAATTGCTGCTAAAAAAAATTAATTTAATTTTATAGCAGAAATTTTTAAAGTTTCTTCCTTGCCTTTTAGCTCTAAATCTCCTATATATTTAGTTTTAAATTTATTCGTTAAATTTAAATCTTGCATTAAAGCATTTGAACAAAGTAAGGTTTCGTCGTATTTATTGCACTCTCCTTGAATTCTTGCGCAAGTATTTATTACATCTCCATGATATGCTATTTCTTTTTTAATACTCCCAACTTCGGTAACAATTAACTCTCCTCCATGAATTCCAGCTTTAAATTTAGGAACTAAACCGTATTTTTTTAAATATCGTTTTTGTTTTCTTTCTATTCTAGATTTAAAATGAAAAAATAATTCTACACAATTATTTTTTTTAATCCCTGTTTTATACTTCCAGCTTAACACAGCTTCATCTCCAACATACTGGTATATATCAGCATTATACTTTGAAACAATTCTATTTAAATCGTAAAAACAATCCTGGATTAATTCACTATAACGGTAGTGGCCTATTTGCTCGGCTATTGTTGTTGAAGCTTGTAAATCTAAAAACATAAATATGCGTTTTTCTTCTTTAGGGTTTCTATACTTACCTATTAAAAAATTAAAAAACACACCGCTTCCAAATTTTTCATTTGCTATTTTTATAAATGAAAATATTATAGAACAAACTAAAAAATACCCTACCAATAACCAGAAATGACGACTTTCTTTCCACCAGCCATCTTCATTACTTATATTTAAATTTAATGCTTCTTCAACTAATGGATATACATAATTAAGCGATAAAATAATACTTAAAAGATATATTATAAATTTCTCTGTAAGTACTAATGCTAAAGATAAGTTTTTAGATAAAAACTTATCGAAAAGAAATTCTGTTATAGTAAAAATCACACCAATTAGTGTTCCTAATACTACACCAAAATATAATATATCTGATATATGATAAGTGGTAACAATTACTCCTTCTTCTGATCCTATTGCAAAATATCTTATAAAGATGAAAATACAGAAAGCTATTATCCAGAATACTATTGTTAATAGTAATAGTCTTAAAAATTGTACTACGTAACTATTCACTTTTTATGTGTATAAAATTTCGTCTATAGCAGCTTGAAACTCTTTCCAGTTTATATAATTGTCACCATCTTTATCGTAACCTTCAATTAATTTTGAAGCTACAATACCGCGAATAAAGCCACTAATTTCTGCTTCTTTTAGCAAATCTTTTATTTCAGATTTTGAAAGTTTTTGATCTCCATTATCATCAAAAAAATTAAATGCTTCTTCTGGCGTTCTAAAATGGTTTGTTATTAGTATTTGTATTTTTTTTAAAATTTGGTCTTTTGTAGACATTGCTATTATTTTTAGGTATTAATAGTGTTTGTTTTTAGCCCTTACGATTGAAGTACTGCGTTAAGGATGGAGGCTTTGTTGGAGCTCGCCAGACTTTTTTGTCTGGAAGCGACTGCCGAGAGCCTGACCCAAACCTGTTTTTTTTACAGGTTTGGGTAACGCCCATATTTTAAGTTTTTTGTTTCTTCTTTTTTGCTGCAGGAAATAATACGTTATTTAATATTAAACGGTAACCTGGAGATGTTGGATGTAAGTCTAATTCTGTTTTTGGATCGCCTACTTTGTGTGTATAATCTTCTGGATCATGACCGCCATAAAAAGTAAAAAAACCTTTTCCTTTTATGCCGTGTATATATTTTGCTTCGCCATTAGTGTGGTTTTCTCCCATTACTAAAACATTACTTTTTATCTCGTCTCGAGTAAAAGAAGTGGTTTGTCCCATAAATCCTTTAACTAAAGCTGTATGATTTTGACATAGCATGGTTGGAATTGGATCCCATTTTGCAGAGAAATCCATGAGTGAGAAATAGTCTGTTTGTTTTGGTATTTTACGTTTTCTAGTCATGTCTATGCTAGAAAATTCGTAAACCATTGGGCTACGCTCTAACGTGTAGTCTTTAAATGCGAAAGTTTTATTATAATCTATTTTAGATTGGTAATTTGCATCACTACCATCACCATCAAACATTGGTTCGCAAATGTCTACATTTTCGGCAGATAAGGCAATATCAAAACTATCTGTAGCACTACACATGGCAAACATGAAACCTCCACCAACTACATAATCTCGAATTTTAAGCGCAACATCTCTTTTTGCTTCAGATACTTTATTATAGCCTAATTTTGTAGCTAATGCTTCTGCTTCTTTTTTTTCTTCTATATACCAGGCTGCTGCACGATACATTCTATAAAATTTTCCAAATTGTCCTGTAAAATCTTCGTGGTGTAGGTGTAACCAATCGTACAAAATAAGTTCATCGTTTAGAACTTGTTCATCGTAAACGGTTTCGTAAGGTATTTCGGCATAACTTAAAACCATTGTAACGGCATCATCCCATGGCAATTTTCCTTTTGGCGTATAAACTGCAATTTTTGGTGCTTTTTCTAATACAACAGCTTCCATATTTTGGCTTGGGCTACTAATTTCCTCAAGTATAGCTTGAGTGTTATCATCACTTATAACTTCAAAACTTACTCCTCGAACTTTACATTCGTGCCTAACCTCGTCATTATCTTGTAATAAAAATGAACCACCACGATAATTTAAAAGCCACTTTACCTTTGTGTTTTTTGCCAACACCCAATAGGTTATACCATAGGCTTTTAGGTGGTTTTTTTGAGAGTCTGCATCCATTGGTATAAGAATATACGATGCATAACTATGTGTTGTTAAAAGAAATAATAATAGAAATAGCACTTTTTTCATAATCGTTATTACAGATTTTGTTTAAACTGAAATAAATATGCAGAAAGATAATCAAAAATTATTCCTTTTCAATTTAAGAAAGGTTAATGTTAACGGAAGCTTTTAGGCAGATATGAGTTTTGCTATACCTTGTGTACTTTTAAACTGTTCCATAATAATTTTTAAAAACACAGTTATTGGAATTGCCATTATTAAACCTGGAACTCCCCAAAGATATCCCCAAAACATAAGTACTATTAAAACCGTAATTACATTTATTGAAAATGATTTTCCCATAAATATAGGTTCTAAAATACTACCATAAAGTACTTGAGTTCCTGCTATTGCAATTATAAAAAACAATAAAGATGTTGAAGGTTCTAATTCTACAAATGCAAAAATTGATAATAAAATTACAGTTATAAAAGAACCTACCATTTGTACAAAGTTTATTAAGAAAGCAAATAACCCCCAAAAAATAGGAAAACTTACATCGAAAAAATAACAAGCTAAACCTGTAAAAAGACCTGTAAGAAAACTAACTAAAAATTTAACTTTAATAAATTTGATAAGGTCGTTTTCTATTTTTATAAATGTTTTAATAGATTGATGCCTTTGTTTTAAAATTGTCTTGTTTAATAAATTTTCAATATTTATAGACTCGGCAAGCCATAGCACAACAAAAAAGAATGTCATTAACAGCGCTGTTAATGTTTTTGTTATAAAATTTAGTGTTGTACCAAAGTTATCGAATATAAATTCTTTATTTATAAATCGCGACAATTTTGAAGTTTCTGTTTTATTTGATTCTATACCAAATACAGATTCTACATCGTAAATTAAATCGTTTATTTTATTTTCAGCATTGAGTAAAAAGGCAGAATCTGTTTCCATTATCTGTTTACTTGATAATTTAACTAGCTCTATACCTAATTTTAAACCCAAAAACATAATAAGTAGTACAACCAGAATACTTAAAATTTTATGCACACCACGACGTTTTAAAAAACGTAATAATGGTAGAAATAACAATGCAATAAACATTGAGAATACTAATGGAATAAATATAAAAGACAATATTTTAAGGAGATAAAATATTATTGGTATTATTATTATTAATAGCAAATAATTGGTTGTACGGATTTTGTCCATTAGGTATTTAAATTTAAAACCAAGTCTCTGTCTAGAAACTTGGTTACAAAAATAGTTTAAAGCAAGGTTAATTTTAAATAAATTAACATGAGTTTTAATTAAAAAGGAACATCATCATCTTCTGGTGCTCCAAATGCATCATGTGGTGATGCTGTAAAGTTATCTTGTTTAAAAGTATCGTCGTTTGCTGCATTCATTTTAGAATGAAATTCGTTATTAGCAAATGGCGTATCGAAATCATCTAGGTTATCAAATTTACCAAGGTTTCCAATAAACTTTAATCGTATATTTTCTAAACCACCATTACGGTGTTTTGCAACAATAAATTCTCCTTGACCAGCGGTTGGCGATTGCTCATCGTCATCCCATTCGTCTATTTTATAATATTCTGGTCTATAAATAAACGATACAATATCGGCATCTTGCTCAATGGCTCCAGATTCACGTAAATCTGACAGTAATGGTCTTTTACTTCCACCACGTGTTTCTACCGCACGTGATAATTGTGATAGTGCTATTACTGGTACTGATAATTCTTTTGCTAAAGCTTTTAAGTTTCTCGAAATTGTAGATATTTCCTGCTCACGGTTTCCTCCATTACCTGCTGCTGTCATTAACTGTAAGTAATCAATCATGATCATTTTTATACCATGTTGAGAAGCTAAACGTCTTGCTTTTGCACGTAAATCGAAAATTGAAAGTGATGGTGTATCATCTATAAATAATGGTGCTTTTTCTAAAGCTTTAACTTTTACGTTAAGCTGTTCCCATTCGTGTTTTTCTAATTTCCCTGTTCTTAATTTCTCTGATGATAATCCCGTTTCACTAGAAATTAATCGTGTAATTAATTGTACAGAAGCCATCTCCAAAGAGAAAAATGCTACTGGAATATTTGAATTTACAGCAACGTTTCTTGCCATAGTTAAGGTAAAGGCTGTTTTACCCATACCTGGACGTGCTGCTATAATAATTAAATCACTTTCCTGCCATCCAGATGTTAATTTATCTAATTTATTAAACCCAGAAGGAATACCACTCATTCCTTCTTTTTTAGAAATTTCTTCAATTTTCTTTTTGGCCTGTATTACTAAATCTTGAGCTGTTTCACTAGATTTTTTAATATTTCCTTGGGTTACTTCATATAATTTAGATTCTGCACGATCTAATAAATCAAATACATCTTGAGTTTCGTCGTAAGAGTCTTCTATAATCTCACTAGAGATTTTTATTAAGCTTCGCTGAATGTATTTTTGTAAAATAATACGTGCATGAAACTCGATATGTGCTGAAGATGATACTTTTTGTGTTAGAGAAATAAGGTAAAAGTCTCCTCCAGCTAAATCTAACTTTGCATTAGTTTTTAATTGGGTTGAAACGGTTAATAAGTCAATTGGTTGACTTTCCTGAAACAACATAAAAATGGCTTCAAAAATATGTTGATGCGCATCTTTATAAAAAGCTTCTGCGCTTAATATATCGATTACTTCATCTACACCCTTTTTATCAATCATCATAGCACCAAGCACAACCTCTTCTAAATCAATGGCTTGAGGCGGTATTTTACCTTTCTCAAGATTGATTATTGTACTTTTATCTACTTTATATCCTTTTAATTGATTTGGTTGTTTCATAGACAACGAAAGTAAAAAAATTGTTACGTGAATGTAAATTTTGATTCTTTTCAATCTTCACACATCATTAACAATTCAACTGTTAATAACTTGATTTTATTGTTAATAAGCATAAAAAAATCTGAAAGACTAGCTTTCAGATTTTAATATCTTGAGTGTTTATTGCTGCTAGCCTTTAAATACTCCCATTTGAGAATATTTATCCATACGGTTAGAAACTAAATCTTTTGGTGATAAGTTTTTAAACTCTTCAAAAGATTTTAAAACTGCGGTTTTCACAGCTTCATATGTTTTTTCTCTATTACTATGCGCGCCTCCTAAAGGTTCTTTTATAATTTCATCTACCAACTTCATTTTTTTCATGTCTTTGGCAGTAAGTTTTAAAGCATCTGCTGCTTGTTCTTTATATTCCCAACTTCTCCATAATATAGATGAGCAAGACTCTGGAGATATTACAGAGTACCAAGTGTTTTCTAACATTAATACCTTATCTCCTACTCCTATTCCTAATGCTCCACCAGATGCACCTTCGCCAATAACAATTGTTATAATTGGTACTTTTAAACGTGTCATTTCAAGAATGTTTCTTGCAATGGCTTCACCTTGTCCTCTTTCTTCTGCTTCTAATCCAGGATATGCACCAGGAGTGTCTAATAAGGTAATTACAGGTATACCAAATTTCTCTGCAGATTTCATTAAACGTAACGCTTTACGATAACCTTCTGGATTTGCCATCCCAAAGTTTCTATACTGTCTCGTTTTTGTATTGTAACCTTTTTGTTGACCAATAATCATAAAACTTTGGTCTCCAATTTTACCAAGACCTCCAATCATAGCTTTGTCATCTTTAAAGTTACGATCACCGTGCAATTCTAAAAAAGAATCTCCACATAAGGCATTAATATAGTCTAAAGTATATGGCCTATTTGGATGACGTGACATTTGTACACGCTGCCATGGTGTAAGGTTTTTGTAAATTTCTTTTTTTGTAGCAACAAGTTTTTTTTCTATTTGCTTACAAGTTTCGGTAACATCTACATCGCTCTCTTCTCCAATAACCTGGCATTTGTCTAGTTGCTCTTCAAGTTCTTTTATTGGTAATTCAAATTCTAAATATTCCATTGAGAATTGTATTAAATAGTTTCTTATAGTTAGTGTGCAAAATTACACATTTTTTTCGTTTTGACTCTTTTTAATTGAAAAGGCTTTTTTGTTTTTTAAAATTCCGTTTAAAAGTACTGTGGTTAAAATAATTACAGCACCATAATAAAATGATGATGACATTTTTTCTGACAGCGGAAATATTAAGATGGCCAAAAACACGCCATAAATAGGTTCTAAATTATAAGTTAAAACAACAGTGTATGGACTTATTTGTTTCATAACGTAAGTTGAGGCTATAAATGCATAAGCTGTACAAATTGAAGCTAAAACTAATAAATAACCCAAATCTTTTATACTTATATTAAAATAACTTGCTGTAAAACCGTTACCAAATACGGGAATAAATATAGAGATAAATAAAACGCCAGCAATAAACTCGTAAAATGAAATTTTTGTGGCTGAGTCTTTTTCTAGAAATTTTCCGTTTAATACTGCAAATAAAGAGGAAAAAAAAGCCGAAACTATACCTAATAAAATACCATAAATATGTTTCATTTCTGTTTGAAGAATAATAAAAATGCCTAAAATTACTATTAGTCCAAAGAGAATTTCATACCAAATTATCTTTCTCTTATATATTATAGGTTCTATAAATGATGCAAAAAAGGCACCTGTAGAAAACATAGCTAGTGTAATAGATATATTAGAAACATCTATTGACGCAAAAAAAGTTATCCAATGTAATGCTATTATTACTCCTGCAATTGAAAACTTGAGTAATGTTTTTTTATCGATGGAAATATCGACTTTGGCAATTTTAATATAAATAAACATTAAAATTGATGCCATTACCATTCTATACCATACTAATGATACTGCTTCTATAGATATTAGCTTACCAAGTATTGCAGTAAAACCTGCTATAAAGACTAATATATGTAAATGTAAATAGTTTTTTAATTTATCGTTTAGCATTATATAAAAGTATAGCTGCTAAAATACCAAATATAAAGTTTGGAAACCATACGGCTATAAGTGGTGAAAAGTCAGACTGTGCTGCCATGGTGCCAAATATTTTATCAAAAAAGACAAAAACCATTGCTATACAAATACCAAAGGCTAGATTTACTCCCATTCCTCCACGTCTTTTTTTAGACGATACAGCAACTGCTATAATTGTAAGTATAAAAACAGAAACAGGCAAACTCCATTTTCTATAGAGTTCTAATTTATAACGACCAATGTTAGAGGAACCTCTTTTTTCTTCCCGTTCAATAAAACGAGTTAATTCAGAATATCTTAGTGTTTCTGCTATATATTCTTCTGGCACTAAATCTTCAAGTTCAAAAGAAAATATTGTGTCTTTTTTTCTTTCTATAGCTAATTCGTCTTCATTCTCTCCTACGTTTCTTTTTAAATAACTTCTAAGTCTATAGATAGAATCTTCTTCTATATATCTAATATTTGCTGCACTAATTTTATAGGTCATTTTATTATTTTCAAAATGCTCTAACGAAAAATTAAGTCCTGTTTTTTTAATTGGGTCAAAACTACTTACATAAATAATTTCCTTATCATTAATTTGTTTAAGAACATTACTTTGTGCTTGATTATTTTTTCTTTTTAAATATTTATATTGAAAATCGTTAAACCCTTTACTTGCAACTGGAGCTAAATAAAGCCCTAAAAGTATAGAGAACATGGCAACTATTGTAGCACCAATTAAATAAGGTCTTAAAAACCTAGTAAAAGATACACCTGAACTTAAAAAGGCTATAACTTCTGTATTATTAGCTAATTTTGAGGTAAACCAAATAACCGATAAGAACAAAAATAACGGAAATAAAAGGTGTGCGAAATAGATTGTAAAGTCAAGGAAGTATATTAACGTTTCTCCCAAAGGCGCTTCTCGATCTAATATTTTACCTATTTTCTCGGCAAGGTGTACTGTTATTCCAATTGGAATAAACAGTAAAATCATCATTACAAAAGTAAGTAGATAGCGTTTAAGTATGTACCAGTCTAGAATTTTCAATATTACAGTCTTTTGTCCATTTGTTTAACCATGGTATCTTTCCATGTTCTAAAATCTCCTGCTAATATATGTTTTCTTGCTTCACGCACCAACCACATATAAAAACCAAGATTATGTATGGTAGCTATTTGCGCTGCCAATCTTTCATTAACACTAAATAAATGACGAACATAAGCTTTAGAGTAATCTGTATCTACCCAAGTTATTGCCATTTCGTCTAATGGAGAGAAATCGTCTTTCCATTTTAAATTTTTAATATTTATAGTACCATGAGCTGTAAATAACATACCATTTCTTGCATTACGTGTTGGCATAACACAATCAAACATATCTACACCTAAAGCAATATTTTCTAAAATATTTATTGGTGTACCAACACCCATTAAATAACGTGGCTTATCTTCTGGTAATATATCTGTTACTACTTCTGTCATTGCATACATTTCTTCTGCTGGTTCTCCTACAGATAAACCTCCAATAGCATTACCTACTGCTCCTGCATTTGCAATATATTCTGCAGATTGTTTACGTAAATCTTTATATGTACTACCTTGAACTATTGGAAAAAATGCTTGAGAATAATCGTACTTAAATGGTACTTTTTCAAGATGGTTAATACAACGGTCTAACCATCTATGCGTCATATGCATTGAGCGTCGTGCGTAATTATAATCACAAGGGTATGGTGTACACTCATCAAACGCCATAATAATATCTGCTCCAATACTTCGTTGTATCTCCATTACATTTTCGGGCGTAAATGTATGGTAACTTCCATCTATGTGAGATTTAAACTTAACGCCTTCTTCTTTAATCTTTCTTCTTGATGATAAAGAATACACTTGGTAACCACCAGAATCTGTTAAGATATTGCGATCCCAGTTCATAAATTTATGTAAACCTCCAGCTTTTTCCAAAGTTTCTATTTGAGGTCTTAAATACAAATGATATGTATTTCCTAAAATAATATCTGGATTAATATCATTTTTAAGTTCTCTTTGGTGCACTCCTTTTACAGAAGCCACTGTACCAACTGGCATAAATATTGGTGTTTCTATTACACCATGATCTGTTGTTATTACTCCTGCTCTAGCTTTACTCTGCGAGTCTTTTGCTTTTAAATCGAATGTCATTTTTATAAAAATATTCAGCTGGTAAAGATAATTAACAAATTAAGAATGCTTCTTAAACATTTAATAAATTTATATGTTTTTACAAATTGTTAGCAATTCCTATTATTTCGTTAATAAATGCGTTGCAAGAGTCTTTGTAAACACTCATTAAAAAGTTATTTTTGATGCTTTATAAATCAAGCTAAAAATAATGGCAACAACACAACAATTAGAAGACATTACAACACAAGTTCGTAGAGATATTTTACGAATGGTTCACAAAGTTAACTCTGGTCATCCAGGTGGTTCTCTTGGGTGTGCAGAATTTTTTGTTACACTTTACAATGAAATCATGGATAGAAAAGATGGTTTTGACATGGATGGTATAGGAGAAGACTTATTTTTTCTATCAAACGGTCACATTTCTCCTGTATATTATAGTGTTTTAGCCAGAACTGGTTACTTTCCTGTAGATGAATTAAACACGTTTCGTTTAATAAACTCAAGATTACAAGGACACCCAACGACTCATGAAGATTTACCTGGAGTACGCATAGCTTCTGGTTCTCTTGGTCAAGGAATGAGTGTAGCTCTTGGCGCTGCTCAAGCTAAAAAGCTAAACGGTGACAATCACTTAATTTACAGTTTACATGGCGATGGAGAATTACAAGAAGGACAAAACTGGGAAGCCATTATGTATGCAGCTGGAAATAAAGTAGATAATATTATTTCTACTATAGACTTAAACGGGCAACAAATTGATGGTTCTACAGATACTGTTTTACCATTAGGAAGTTTAAAAGCTAAATTTGAAGCTTTTGGATGGACTGTTGTAGATATTGAAGAAGGAAATAATGTAGATGCTATTTTAAAAGGAATGGCTGAAGCTAAATCACTAACTGGAAAAGGAAAACCTGTTTGTGTTTTATTAAAAACAGTTATGGGTAACGGTGTAGATTTTATGATGCATACACATGCTTGGCACGGTAAAGCTCCAAATGACGAACAGTTAGCCGAAGGCTTATCGCAAAACCCAGAAACTTTAGGTGACTACTAATCCTTCAAAACAAGAGAAAAAATGAAAACTTACGAAAATCAAGGAAATAAAGATACACGCTCTGGATTTGGAGCAGGATTAACAGAATTAGGGCAAACCAATGAAAATGTTGTTGCTCTTTGTGCCGATTTAATTGGTTCACTTAAAATGGACGATTTCAAAAAAAATCATCCAGAACGTTTTTACCAAGTAGGTATTGCTGAAGCTAACATGATTGGGTTAGCTGCCGGTTTAACCATTGGAGGAAAAATTCCTTTTACAGGAACATTTGCAAACTTTTCAACTGGTCGTGTGTACGATCAAATTAGACAAAGTGTTGCATACTCAGACAAAAATGTAAAAATTTGTGCCTCTCACGCTGGTTTAACTCTTGGTGAAGATGGTGCTACACACCAAATACTAGAAGACATTGGACTCATGAAAATGCTTCCTGGTATGACTGTTATTAACCCTTGTGATTATAACCAAACAAAAGCAGCAACTATTGCTATAGCAGAACATCATGGACCAGTTTATTTACGTTTTGGAAGACCAAAAGTGGCAAACTTCACTCCTGTTGATCAAAAATTTGAAATAGGAAAAGCATTGCATTTAGTGGATGGAACAGATGTTACAATTATAGCAACAGGTCACCTTGTTTGGGAAGCACTAGAAGCTGTTAAAACTTTAAACGAAAAAGGAATCTCAGCTGAAGTCATAAACATTCACACTATTAAACCTTTAGATGCAAAAGCAATTATAGACTCTGTAAACAAAACTAAATGTATTGTTACCGCAGAAGAACATAATCACTTAGGTGGATTAGGAGAAAGTGTTGCCAGAGTATTATCACAACACAAACCAACACCTCAAGAATTTATTGCTACTAATGATACATTTGGCGAATCTGGAACACCAGCTCAACTTATGGAAAAGTATGGATTAAACGCAAATGCTATTGTTAAAGCTTGCGAAAAGGTTATTAAAAGAAAATAATATTATTTATATATATTTTAAAAGGGATGATATTTTTTCATCCCTTTTTTTTATATCTACATTTCGATGAAAGAAATATTTTATAGACGCTTTCGTTTATTATATATAAATCAATAAAACGAACACAAATGAGTTACACAAAAAAAATTATCGCAATTATCGTATTAAGCATTGTTACAATCTCTTCTATTGAAGCACAAGAAGGTAGTGGTTTTGGTTTAAGAGCTGGTATTAATTATAATACAAATGGAGATTATTTTAATTCAATCTCTATGGCAAGTGAAGATCCTACAGCAGCTGTTGGCTTTCATGCTGGACTATTTGGTAAGCTAGGAAATAAGCTCTACTTAAAACCAGAATTAGTTTATACAAAGACTAAAACCGAATATTCTTCAGGAGATTTTAATTTACAAAAACTTGATGCTCCAGTTTTAGTAGGTATAAAACTTATTGGGCCTTTAAGTATATTTGCTGGTCCTTCATTTCAATACATAATAGACACAGATTTTGAAAATGCAACAATAGAAGATATTGAAGATGATTTTTCTGTAGGCTTAAATTTTGGTGTTGCAGTAAACTTTAATAAAATAGGTATAGACCTTAGATACGAAAGAGGCTTTAGTGAGAATGAAGTTAATGTAATTACAGATAACACTTCAATAAATACAAATAGGGTTGATACTAGAGCCCAACAGCTAATTTTGAGTTTATCATTTAATCTATAAAAAAAAGCGTCCAACAAATATTTTGCTGGACGCTTTTAAGTTAAAATAATATTTTTTAAGAATCAGAATCTAAATAATTAGGAATACCATCACCATCAGTATCGTCATTAGTTAAAAGCCCATCTGCATCTGCATCTTCATTTATACTTAAAACACCATCACCATCATCATCTGCATCTAAATAATTTGGTATTCCATCACCATCTGTATCATCATTAGTTGGATTTCCATCTTCATTAAGATCTTCATCTTTTGTAGAAATACTATCATTATCATCATCAGAATCTAAATAATTTGGAATAGAATCGCCATCAGTATCGTCATCTTCACCATCACCATTCTCATTTAAATCTTCAAGTCGAGAAGATACATTATCGAGATCAAAATCTGTATCACTTCTACCTATAGTTTCAAAACTAAAAAATATTGGAGAATAAGATGGTATAGAAGTTGAAGGTGTATATCTAAAATACCCTAAGCCTGAAGGAATGAAAACTGCACCTATTCCAAAATTGTGATTTGTTATACTTCCATCGGGATCACCATTATCATTAGTGTTTTCTGTAAATCCTACTGATGTTTTAAAACTAATTAAAGCCTCTCTAAATCCTGTCACAACACCTCCAAGAGCACCAACAGCTGTTAAATTAAAAGAAATTGGATTTGTTGCACTATCAAAAGATTCTCCATCAGGTAAAAAACCGTTATACTCAACAACAGCTCTATCTAATGGGTGAATTATCTCTCCATTTGCTTCTGTATCGTCTACACTACCTCTTACTTGTAAAATGTACAAATCATAATCAACATTATCCTCTGTTATGGTTTTAACAATTAATTTTGGATATTCCGGTTCGTTTAAAAAACTTAAAATAGATCTAGGCGCTGGTAATTCATTTGGATCTATTTCACTAAAAACTAATTCAAAATCATCATTTTCTGTAATTGTTGCTGGTGTAGTAGAAAAATCACTATAAGCTGCGTTTTCAGCAAATTCATTATAATTAAATGTATGAGTTTCTAGATACTCTAAAATTTCAACTATATCTTCATCATACACCTCTTGTCTATCTCTATCTGGTGTTACTACAATATCATCATCATCTTTACAAGAAGATATTGTTATAAAAAGTAATAAAATAGGGATTAATAATTTCCTTAAGTTCATTTTTGCTTATTTTTGAGCGCAAGATAAGTTTAATAATAATCTTGCACAATATCATTAACGTACATTTTACATAAATTATATGCGTATAGATAAGTATTTATGGTGTTTAAGGTATTTCAAAACTAGAAATATTGCTAGTACAGCCTGTAAAAAAGGACATGTAAAAATTAACGGTTTAGTAGTAAAACCAAGTCGAGAAGTTTATCCTACAGATAAAGTTAGTGTTAGAAAAAACCAAGTTAACTACAGTTTTACCATATTAGACATACCAGATAATAGACTTGGAGCAAAATTAGTAGATATATACAGAGTTGACACAACTCCAAAATCTGAATTTGAAGCTCAAGAACTACTTAAATATTCTAAAGATTATTATAGAAAAAAAGGCACTGGGCGACCTACAAAAAAAGACAGAAGAGATATTGATGATATCTACAAAGAGAATGAACTTTAATTTTTTTTTACAAATATTATGCAAGAATTAACAAATAAAATTTTATCTCATGATGAGATTAAAAATAAAATAAGAAGAATCGCTTATCAAATTTTTGAAAGTAATAGTGATGAAACAGAAGTTATTCTTGCTGGAATTGATCATAATGGGTATGTTTTAGCTAAAAAACTAAAAGCTATTCTTACTAAAATATCACCTATTAAACCTACACTTTGTAAAGTAATTATAAATAAAAAATCTCCTATAAACAATATAGAGACAACCTTAACTAAAGAACAATACTCCAATAAGTCTATTGTTTTAATAGATGATGTATTAAATTCTGGAACAACTTTAATCTATGGTGTTAAACATTTCTTAGACGTACCCTTAAAGCAATTTAAAACTGCAGTATTAGTAAACAGAAATCATAAAAAATTCCCAGTTAAAGCAGATTTTAAAGGTATTTCACTATCTACTTCTTTAAATGAACATATAGAAGTTGTTTTAGAAACAGATAATTATGAAGTGTTTTTAAAATAGTTTCGCAACAATATCTTCTACAATCTCATCAACTTTTCCATTTGCATTAATTATATAGTCTGCTTTACTATAATAAGCAGAACGTTCAAAAAGATGCTTTCCAATAAACTCTGTTAATAAGTCTTCAGTTTCAATGTGAGCAATTAGAGGTCTCTTTGCCTTTTCTTCTTTTAACCGATCAACTAATACAGGTATATTAACTTTTAAATATATACTTGTTGCATTATCATGCATTAATAAATCATCCATAGTATTAAAATAACAAGGCGTTCCTCCTCCAAGTGATACTATTGTATTGTCTTGAGTGTTTAAAACTTTATTTAAATATTCTTTCTCTTTTTTTCTAAAATATAATTCTCCTTGTTTTTTAAAAATAGAATTAATATCATTTTTTTCATTTTTTTCGATTATATCATCTAAATCTAAATACTCAAAAGATAAAACTTTTGCTAATTCTACCCCTATTTTTGACTTTCCTGAAGCCATATACCCAATTAATATAAAATTCATTTAAACGCTTATTATTTGATTATTAAACATGTAGCTATTTCCTCAACAAAAAAACAAAAAATAATTTTAAAATAGGCTTGGATAATTGATAAAAGGTCTTATATTTGCACCCTCATTAAGGAAATGACCTGGTAGCTCAGTTGGTAGAGCATCTCCCTTTTAAGGAGAGGGTCCTGGGTTCGAGCCCCAGCCCGGTCACAAAAAAAAGTTAAGCTTTGCTTAACTTTTTTTTTTACTTTTTATTAAAGCGCACGTGGCGGAATTGGTAGACGCGCTAGCTTGAGGGGTTAGTAATTGCTTAAATTGTGGAAGTTCGAATCTTCTCGTGCGCACAAATCACTTTTTATTTTTCGTTAAGTTTTTCATAAATACTAATATTCTCATTTTTTTTTCTTACTTTGTTTAACAATTTAATCAAAAGAATGAACAATATCAAAACTAGCTTCAGTATCAAAGACTTAGAAAACCTTTCTGGTATTAAGGCTCACACTATAAGGATTTGGGAAAAACGTTATGAGCTTTTTGAACCTAGCAGGACTGAAACCAATATTAGATACTACTCTTTAAAAAGTCTTCAAAAGCTACTTAATGTATCTTTTTTAAATAAAAACGGCTTAAAGGTATCTAAAATCGCTAGCTTAGACGACAATGATATACCTATATTAGTTAATTCTATTGCAAAAAAAGAAAAATCAAGTGATAGCTACACTAATATAATGAAAGTAGCTATGCTTAATTTTGATCAAAAGCTATTTGATAAAGCCTTTTTAGAATTAAGTAATCAATATCGATTAGATGAAATTTTCAATACTGTATTTATACCTCTATTAGATACTATAGGCCTATTATGGCAAACAAATACTATTACACCTGCACATGAACATTTTATAGTCGAATTAATTAAACAAAAATTAATTATTGCTACAAACGAAAACGACAAGAACTCTCTACCTACAAAAACAGAAAAAGTTTATGCTCTCTTTCTTCCTGAAAATGAAATGCATGAATTAGGCTTATTATATATCAACTATATACTTTCTCTAAAAAATTATCATAAAATATACTTAGGCCAAAGTGTTCCTAGCACAAGTTTAAAACATCTTTGTGAGACTTATGAAAATATTACTTTCATATCTGTATTCACAATAAAAATAGATGAAAATATACTTAAAAAGCATATTAGTACTTTTTCAGAAGAATTATTCGATAATAATAAAAATAAGCTTCTAATTTCTTCTCGATTTTCCGATGTTATTCAAAACAATACAAACCATTCACGAATACAAATTTACAAAAACACTAAAGAGCTGGTTGAAAATAATTTTAATTTAGAAACAACATAAGTTATGAAAAATGTTGCAATTATAGGCTCCGGCTTCTCCGCTCTTGCTGCTTCTTGTTACTTAGCAAAAGCTGGTTATAACGTTAATATTTACGAAAAAAACAAAACTATAGGAGGTCGTGCTAGACAATTAAAAAAAGATGGATTTACATTTGATATTGGGCCAACATGGTATTGGATGCCAGATGTATTTGAAAGATTCTTTTCAGATTTTAAAACTTCACCTTCAGATTTCTACGAACTAGAAAAATTGAATCCTGCTTATTCTGTATATTTTGGTAAAAACGATTTTATCACTATTGAAGATACTATTGAAAAAATTTACACAGCATTTGAAAACGAAGAATCTGGCAGTTCTAAAAGTTTAAAAAAGTTTATAGACAATGCCAAAAATAATTACGATGTTGCTATTAAAGATTTAGTTTACAACCCAGGTATTTCTCCTTTAGAGTTAGTTACACCTGTTACAATAAAAAAAATAAATCAATTTTTAAGTACCATAAAAAAAGACGTAAGAAAAGAGTTTAAAAACGAAAGATTAGCACAAATACTAGAGTTTCCTGTTTTATTTTTAGGAGCTAAACCAAGCAATACTCCATCTTTTTATAGCTTTATGAATTATGCCGATTTTGGTCTTGGCACCTTCCACCCTAAGAAAGGAATGTATCAAGTTATTTTAGCAGTTGAAAAACTTGCTAAATCGCTAGGTGTAAAAATTCACACTAATGCCAATATTAAAAATATAGTTGTTGACGATTATAACAACGTTTCACATATAAATATTAATAAAAAAAATAATCCTTGTGATATTTTACTAAGCGGTGCAGATTATCATCACACAGAGACATTATTAGATAAAAGACACAGACAATACACAGAAAAATACTGGAACAACAAAGTGTTTGCACCATCATCACTACTTTTTTATGTTGCTTTTAATAAAAAATTAAAAAATGTAAATCACCACACTCTGTTTTTTGATGTTGATTTTAATGAACATGCAAAGGATATTTACGACAACCCAAAATGGCCAGAAAACCCTTTATTTTATGCTAGTTTTCCAAGTATTACAGATGAGAGTTCTGCACCAAACAACAAAGAAGCTGGTATTTTTTTAATTCCGTTAGCACCAGGTTTAGAAGATAATGCTCAATTAAGAGAAACTTATTTTAAAAAAATAATTTCAAGATTTGAAAATGTAACATCTCAAACAGTTCAAGACTCTATATTATTTAAAGAATCATTTTGTGTAAACGATTTTATTAAGGATTACAATTCTTATAAAGGCAATGCATACGGTATGGCAAACACCTTATTTCAAACTGCCTTTCTAAGGCCAAAATTAAAAAGTAAAAAAGTTAAAAACCTTTATTTTACAGGACAATTAACAGTTCCTGGTCCTGGAGTTCCACCAGCTTTAATTTCAGGAAAATTAGTTTCTCAATTAATTATTAAAAATCACAACAACAATGAAAGCGCTATTTGATTCCGTTTCTTTTAATTGCAGTAAAATTGTTACACAATCTTACAGCACCTCGTTTTCTATGGCCACAAAAATGTTAGCTAATAGTATTAGACAGGATATTTATAATATTTATGGTTTTGTAAGATTTGCTGACGAGATTGTAGACTCTTTTCACGATTACAATAAGAGCGAATTACTTGATACTTTTGAAAACGACCTAGAAAATGCCTTAATCAATAAAATAAGCTTAAACCCTATTTTAAACGCTTTTCAACATACGTATCACAAATATGGTTTAGATAAGCAAATGGTAAACGCTTTTATAAAAAGTATGCGATTAGATTTAACCAAAACTAACTATTTAACAGATATAGAATACAAAGATTACATTTACGGTTCTGCAGATGTTGTTGGCCTAATGTGCCTAAAAGTTTTTGTTAAAGGTGATAATGAAAAATATCAAGAATTAAAAGATTCTGCAATGTCGTTAGGTTCTGCATTTCAAAAAGTGAATTTTTTAAGAGATTTAAAAGCAGATTTTCACGATTTAGAACGCACTTATTTTCCAAATACAGATTTAAATAACCTAGACGAAAATGCAAAACAACTAATTATTAAAGATATTGAAAACGACTTTGCAAAAGGCTTAGTAGGCATTAAACTACTACCAATAGAAGCCAAATTTGGAGTATTTATGGCATATAGATATTACAGTCAACTTTTAAAAAAATTAAAAAAGACTCCAGCTTTAGAAATAAAAGCGGCTAGAATTAGAGTGGCGAATTATAAAAAAGTAGAGCTTTTAACAAGAAGTTATGTAAAATATCAACTAAATTTAATGTAATGAAAACACTTTATTGGATTTTAGTTTTTTTAGCAACATTCTCTATTATGGAGTTTATGGCCTGGTTTACACACAAGTATGTAATGCATGGGTTTCTTTGGTTTTTGCACAAAGACCATCATCACAAAAACCATAACAGTTGGTTTGAAAGAAATGATGCCTTTTTTATATTCTATGCAATTGTTAGCATGGTTTGTTTTTATCTATGGAATTACGAATCTATTTGGTATTGTCTTCCAATTGGATTAGGAATAATGGCTTATGGAGCAGCATATTTTATTGTGCATGATATTTTTATACATCAACGTTTTAAGTATTTTAGAAAAGCAAATAACAGGTATGCAAAAGGTGTGAGGCGCGCGCACAAAATGCACCATAAACATTTAGGCAAAGAAGATGGAGAATGCTTTGGAATGCTAATAGTACCGTTTAAATATTTTAAACGTTAATACAACATAAATGAAAATTAGCAAATCTTACAATTACATAATAATCGGTAGTGGTCTTGCAGGATCTCAACTTGCAATAGCTTTTGCAAAAAACCCTTACTTTAACAACAAAAAGATTGCTATAATTGATAAGTCTTTAAAAACCGAAAACGATAAAACATGGAGTTTTTGGGAAAAAGAAATTGGACAATGGGATAATATTATAAAAAAAAAATGGGATCAAGCTCTTATTTTTACTTCTAACAAACAACACACAATAGCCTTAAAACCGTACAAATACAAATCTATTGAATCATTAAGTTTTTACAACGAGTTTAAAAAAATCACTTCTAAAAAAACAAATATTACTTTTCTTAATGAGCAAGTTACAAGTACAATTAACAATAACACCGTATTAGTAAACACCATTAACAATTGCTATGAAGCAAACCATGTTTTTGATAGCAGAATTCCAGAACAGTTTTTTTTAAAACAGAATAAATACCCAAACATAATACAACATTTTAAAGGTTGGGTTATAGAAACTAAAACTTCAACTTTTAATCCCAATCAATTTACAATGATGGATTATAGATTAAAAGATGGAAAACAAACAGCTTTTACATACGTCCTACCTTTTACAAAAAATAAAGCATTAGTTGAATTTACTTATTTTACAGAACATATTGTAGATGAAGCGACCTATGATTATTTTATAAAAGAATATATTTTAGATATTCTTAAAATTGAAAACTACAAAATAACTGAAACAGAAAAAGGCAACATCCCAATGACAGTTTTTCCTTTTAAAGACTTTTCAACCAAAAATATTACAAAAATAGGAACTGCTGGTGGTTGGGTAAAAGGGTCTACAGGCTACTCTTTTAAACATACCGAAAAAAAAGTTGCAAAAATTATTGAAAATTTAAAAGCAAATAGAAATCCTTCGGAAAATTTATTTCAAAAAAAATATAAATTCTACGATAAAATTTTTCTTACAGTTTTAAAAGATGAAAATCATAAAGGTGAATGGGTTTTCAAACAATTCTATTCTAAAAACTCATCAGAAATTATGTTTAAATTTTTAGATGAAGAATCTAGCTTCTTTCAAGATATTAAAATAATGAAATCGCTATTCTCATTCTCTTTTATAAAAGCCTTTTTTAAAACCTTATTCGTTTAAAAGCTTATCTATTGTTTTCCTAACAGTTTCACTATTCCAATTAGCAGCACCAGATTCATCTATAACAATCTCTCCCTTTTTATTAATTAAAAACGTTCGCGGTATACTTTTAACATTAAAGGTTTCTGGTATTTGAGTTTGCGGATTATAACTATTTAAACTATAGTTCTTTTTTTTCAAAAATTTAGTTATTGTTTCAGCATTTTCATTAGAAACTAAAACAAATTCAATTTTATCATTATAATCATTATAAAGTTTTTGAATTGAAGGCATCTCTGCAATACAAGGTGGACACCATGTTGCCCAAATATTTACAAATACCACTTTATTTTTAACTTCTGATAAATTAAAATTATTTCCTTCTAAATCTCTCAATTCCCAGTTATAACTACTCACTACTTTTAAGTCTTTAGTTTTTTCTACAGCTGGACTTAATTTTGCAATTAAAGAGTGCATTGCTATTTGTATTTTTTGCCGTGTTTGAGGAATAATTAACAAGATTAATACAATTGCAAATAGAATGTTTTTTATAGGGATTTTTTTATTTTTCATATTATACTAAAACAATGAAGCGTTAATAACATAATTAACGCTTCAAATCTAACAAAAAACAAACAATACTGCATTCAAACTAAAATCTCATTTTAAAATAAATGCAGTATTGTTTATACTATTATCTCGTTACGGTTCCTGTTGGCAAAGAGCCTAAATTTAAATTAAAATCATGTGTTTCCGGTGCTATTTCTGTTCCTGCAACACCTAATAAAGGTTTTAAAGTAAACGGTGCAGGAGAGTTATCTGGTACTGGCTCTACCGAAATTACAATTGTACGGTTTCTAATATCCAAAGGAAAAGACTCTCCTACTGGCGCATTATTAAAAAAATCTTCACCTGGAATTGGCGGTCCTGCAGAAGCACCGCTAAAAGGGGCTAAATTATCTGCCGTATCAAAATCTAAAAACGTTCCTGTTGTTAGCGGACCAGAATCACCTACAACCCAACCTTCGTATATCCAACCTTCTGGTAAAACAGGTAAAGTAAAATTAGCTGTTGGTGGCATTCCTGGATTCCCAAACCAAACACCATATTGATCGTTACCATTATTAGTTCCAGTCTCATCTGTTGGTGTTCTTAAAAAGAAAGCACCCGATGCTACACTAAAATCGCCAACTAAATTTGTATTTAAAGTAGCAGAAGCATCTACAAAGTCTCCAGCTAAAATTTTAGTTTCTGCAGGTAATGGGTCTAGATCTATTGCTGGCTCTATTGATAACACAAACTGTGTTGCTAAATTTAATTGCTCTGTATTAACCGTAAAACTTTGAGGAAAATCAATAGAACTAAACGTGCCTGTTGAAACAGGATTACCGTTTACTATAATCCAGCCTTCGTATACAAAATCGTCACCTAAAGCCTCTAGACCATTTAAATTTAATACTAAATCTGAAGTACTTTGAGGCGTTGTTGCTCCATCATCATCACTACTACAAGAAGTGGCTAATAAACCTATTGCCAACATTCCAAAAATCATTTTTTTAATCATTGCTTTGTTTTTTAATTATAATAATTTGTTTCTTCAAAATTATAACTACAAATCATAAAAAAATGTTAGCTACCTAACACTATGCTATTTTTTTAAACATTCTTATTTTTTTTCTGTTAAAATCTAAAACATTACTTTCTTTCAATTCATTTAAAAGGATATTTAATGTTGGTCTAGATGTACCAATTAAAGATGCTATATCTTTTTGTGTATAAGGATGGTTTATTATATAATCTCCTGTATTTGGGCAATCGTAACCATAATCTACACATAACTCGTTTAAAAACTCCAAAAGTCTTGTTTTTGTATCTTTAAACATTAGAAGCTGCAATCTTCTTTCTAATTTTTTTAGTTTATAACCAATAAATTTATAAACCTTAAAACTAAACGTTTGGTTGTCACGCATTAAGTTATACATTGTATCTACACTAATAGGACAAATTGAAGTGGTGTTTTCTATAGATTGTGCAAACTCATCACGCTTAGATTCTCCTAAAATTGCTTTTTCTCCAAATAATTGACCTTTAGATAGAATGGCTTTAATTATCTCTTCTCCTGTTTCGCTATAGTAACCAATTTTTACTTTACCTTTTTCTATAAGATACACCTTATTTGCAGAGTCCTCTGTAAAATAAATGTAATCTCTTTTCTTATAACCATCAAAATCGTGTTTCTTTTTATAGGTTTTAAATTTATGCGGGCATAATACCTTAAAAAGGTTAGCATCTTCGAAAAACCACAATGTATCCATAATAAACAGGTGTATAAATTTTATGTCGAATTCTCATTATCCTCCTTACTTAATTTAAAGAAAATTAAAAATAAAGATGAAAAAACAATGGTTTTAAAAAAAACATATGCATTTCATCGAAAAAATAAGTATTTAAGCGTTTATATTTTTTTTATTCATATTTTTGTATTGCTGAATCTCAATAAGTTAAAGTAACCCCAAAAAAAATCTATGTTATGAATTTAAGAATTTTACTTCCGTTATTAATTAGTGTTTCTGCTTTTGCCCAAGTTGGCGTAGGCACTACATCTCCTACTGCTAGTTTAGATGTAAATGGAGATTTAAGAGTTAGAACTATCAACCATGAAACGATAGAATCTGTTATTAAAGATTCAATTTTAGTTATTTCAAATGACGGTATTGTAAAAAGAGTAGAATCACAACAAATAATTAATAGTGTTTTAAAAACTGCAGTTAAAGCAAAATTCTCTTCTGCAGCTCTAGTTAACCTTAGCTTAATTTCCAATGAAGTATTGGTTCCTTTTAATGATGAAGATTTTGATTTAAATAACGAATTTGATACTACAACTCACCAATTTACCGCAAAACAAGATGGCATATACAGTGTTTACGCGCAAATAAAAGCAGATGCAACTATTGCTGTTGCTACTAATTTTGGCATTTCTATTTATAAAAATAATGTTTTAGAATCTACAAATAGTTTTGCTAATGTTGGTGTTACAGCTATTAATGTCACTCCACCTGTTAGAGCTGTAAATACTTTATTAAACTTAAGTGCTGGCGACGTAATTACTTTTAAGATAAATAGTGATTTAATAAGCCTTAGTCTACTTGGAGACTCTGCTAATTCTTATTTCACAATACATCAAATACGATAATCATAGAAAATTAAAAAAAAAAAAAACGCTTAGAATTTAAATTCTAAGCGTTTTTCATTTTATAAAAAATTGACTATTAAGCGTTTTGCTTTTTAATTAAGTTTAGTGCAGAACCTTCATTATACCAATCGATTTGTGGTTGGTTATATGTATGATTTAACTTAATAACATCTTTACTACCATCTGCATGAACAACTTCTAATGTTAATTGTTTGTTAGGTGCAAAATCTGCTATATCAACAAAGTTAAATGTATCATCTTCTTGAATTAAGTCGTAATCATTTTCATTGTCAAATGTTAAACCTAACATTCCTTGCTTTTTCAAGTTAGTTTCATGAATACGTGCAAAAGATTTTACAATTACAGCTGCAACACCTAAATGTCTTGGCTCCATAGCTGCGTGCTCTCTTGAAGAACCTTCACCATAATTATGATCACCAACTACTACAGTTTTAATACCTGCAGCTTTATAAGCTCTCGCTGTATCTGGTACACCTGCATATTCTCCAGTTAATTGGTTTTTAACAAAGTTAGTTTTCTTTCCAAAAGCATTAACTGCACCAATTAAACAATTGTTAGAAATATTATCTAAATGTCCACGGAAACGTAACCAAGGTCCTGCCATAGAAATATGGTCTGTTGTACATTTGCCAAATGCTTTAATTAAAAGTTTAGCTCCATTTATTTCATTTCCTATTGGCTCGAAAGGTGTAAGTAATTGTAAACGTTCAGATGTTGGACTAACAACAACTTCTACTCCACTACCATCTTCAACTGGAGCTAAATAACCGTTATCTTTAACCTCAAAACCTTTTGGTGGTAACTCCCAACCTCTAGGCTCATCGAACATTACTTCTTGACCATCTTCGTTTATTAATTTATCTGTCATTGGATTAAAGTCCAAACGACCAGCAATTGCAATAGCTGCTGTTAATTCTGGAGACGCAACAAAGGCGTGTGTATTTGGGTTTCCATCTGCACGCTTAGCAAAGTTTCTGTTAAAAGAATGTACTATACTGTTTTTAGGTGCATTTTTAGGGTCACTATATCTTGCCCATTGCCCTATACAAGGTCCACAAGCATTTGTAAATATTTTTGCATCTAATTTTTCGAATATACCTAAAATACCATCACGATCTGCTGTGTATCTTACTTTCTCTGATCCAGGATTAATACCTAAATCTGCTTTCATTTTTAAACCTTTATCTATAGCTTGTTGCGCAATTGAAGAAGCACGAGATAAATCTTCGTAAGATGAATTTGTACAAGATCCTATTAATCCCCATTCAACTTGAATTGGCCAATCGTTAGCTTTAGCTTTCTCAGTCATATCACTACCTACAGATGTAGATAAATCTGGAGTAAAAGGTCCATTTAATAATGGATTTAATTCTGATAAGTTAATTTCTATAACTTGATCGAAATATTGTTCTGGGCTAGCATAAACTTCTGCATCTGCAGTTAAATACTCTTTAACTTTATTTGCAGCATCTGCAACATCTTCTCTATCTGTAGCACGTAAATAGCGCTCCATAGATTCATCGTACCCAAAAGTTGAAGTTGTTGCTCCAATTTCGGCACCCATGTTACAAATTGTTCCTTTACCTGTACAAGACATTGCTTTAGCTCCAGGCCCAAAATATTCTACAATAGCACCTGTTCCACCTTTTACAGTAAGAATTTCGGCTACTTTTAAAATAACATCTTTAGGCGCTGTCCAGCCAGAAAGTTCTCCTGTTAACTTTACACCAATTAATTTAGGAAATTTAAGCTCCCAAGCCATTCCTGCCATAACGTCTACAGCATCTGCTCCACCAACACCAATTGCTACCATTCCTAATCCACCAGCATTTACTGTGTGAGAATCTGTACCAATCATCATTCCTCCTGGAAACGCGTAATTTTCTAATACAACTTGGTGTATAATACCTGCTCCTGGTTTCCAAAAACCTATTCCATATTTATTAGAAACAGATTCTAAGAAATTAAAAACTTCACTACTTACATCGTTAGCGTGTTTTAAATCTGTTGCCGCTCCATCTTTTGCTTGGATCAAGTGATCACAGTGTACTGTTGTCGGTACTGCTACTTTATCTTTACCAGCTTGCATAAATTGCAATAATGCCATTTGTGCAGTAGCATCTTGACATGCAATACGATCTGGAGCAAAATCCACATAATCTTTACCTCTAGTAAAAGCTTTAGTTGCTTTACCATCCCAAAGGTGATTGTATAAAATTTTCTCTGAAAGTGTTAATGGTTTACCTACGACTTCACGAGCTGCGTCAACACGTTCTGCCATTTGAGCGTAAACCTTTTTAATCATATCGATATCGAATGCCATACTATTTTTTATTGTTTAAGTTTAATTGTCGTAATATACAAAATACAGATTGAGTTTAAAAGCTTGAATGATATTATAGATTGATTCTAAAATAGTTTTTCTATATATTAAATTTAAAACAAAAAAAGCCTGAATTATATAATTCAGGCTTTAATAGTATACAAAAAATATTATCCAACTAATTCTTTCGTTGAAGGTTTAAACTTTGTTAAAACAATACCATCTACAGCAGACTCATATTCTGCCATTGTTGGAGTTCTACCTAAAATTGTAGATAATACTACAACTGGTGTTGATGATAATAAAGATTCTCCTTTTTTCTCACCAGTATCTTTTACAACTCTTCCTTGGAATAAACGTGTTGATGTTGCCATAACTGTATCTCCAGGTTCTGCTTTTTCTTGGTTACCCATACAAAGGTTACAACCAGGGCGCTCTAAATACAACATGTTTTCATATTTAGTACGCGCTAATCCTTTTGGAGCGCTATCGTCGAACTCGAATCCTGAGTATTTTACTAATACATCCCAATCACCTTCTTCTTTAAGTTCGTCTACAATATTATATGTTGGAGGAGCAACAACTAAAGGTGCTTTAAACTCTACTTTACCATGTTGTGCTTCAACATTTTTTAGCATTTGAGCTAAAATTTTCATATCTCCTTTGTGAACCATACAAGATCCTACGAAACCTAAATCTACTTTTTTAGTTCCTCCGTAATATGATAATGGTCTAATATTATCATGTGTATAACGTTTTGAAACATCTTCGTTATTTACATCTGGATCTGCAATCATTGGTTCAGCAATTTCATCTAAATCAATAATAACTTCTGCATGATATTTGGCATCTGCATCTGGTCTTAATGCAGGTTTTATACCTGTTTTAAGTTCTGTAATTCTAGTTTCTGCTTTATTAACAAGCCCTTGAAGTACTTGTTTTTCATTATCCATACCTTTCTCAATCATGATTTGGATACGACCTTTTGCAATTTCTAGTGACTCGATTAAAGTATCGTCTTCTGAAATACAGATAGACGCTTTAGCTTTCATTTCGGCAGTCCAATCTGTAAATGTAAAAGCTTCATCTGCAGTTAAAGTACCAATATGGACTTCTATTACACGACCTTGGAATACGTTTTCACCTCCAAATTGCTTTAACATTTGTTGTTGTGTTGCGTGCACTACATCACGGAAATCCATATAAGATTTCATTTGCCCTTTAAAAGTTACTTTAACCGATTCTGGAATTGGCATTGACGCCTCACCTGTTGCTAATGCCAAGGCTACTGTTCCTGAATCTGCACCAAAAGCAACACCTTTAGACATACGTGTGTGAGAATCTCCACCAATAATGATGTCCCAATCACCAACAGTGATATCGTTAAGTACTTTATGAATAACATCAGTCATTGGGAAATACTTCCCTTTTGGATCACGACCAGTAATTAAACCGAAATCGTTCATGAAGCTCATTAACCTTGGTATATTAGCTTTAGATTTATCATCCCAAACTGAAGCTGTATGACAACCAGATTGGTAAGCACCATCTACGATTGGAGAGATTACTGTAGCAGCCATCATCTCTAATTCTTGAGAAGTCATTAATCCTGTAGTATCCTGAGAACCTACAATGTTTACTTCTGCACGAACATAAGATCCTGCGTGCAATGTCGCTCCTGATGTACCTACTGCATTTTTATTGAATATTTTCTCTACTGCTGTTAAACCTTGACCTTCAATTGATACTTCTTTTGAAGCAGCATATACCTGAGGTACTTCGATTCCTAATACTTTAGCAGCAAATGTTTGTAATTTTTTACCGAAAACAACTGCATAAGATCCACCTGCTTTCATAAACTCCATTTTTTGTGGAGTAAATGCTGCAGAAACATCTTTTAATTCTGTTTTCCCGTTATATAATTTTTTCTCTTTTGTATTAATTGTAAGCACTGTTCCTGTTGCAACAGAATACTCTTCTTTTAAGATTGGTTCACCATCTTCGTCTACAATTGTGTTACCATCTGCATCTTTTTGTTTTACCCAGTTTTTAAGGTCTAAACCTATACCTCCAGTTACACCAACCGTTGTTAAAAAAATTGGAGCAATACCATTAGTTCCAGCAATTACTGGAGCGATATTAATAAACGGTACATAAGGACTTGAAGAAATACCTGTCCATAATGCTACGTTGTTAACACCTGACATTCTTGAAGATCCAACTCCCATAGTTCCTTTTTCTGCAATTAGCATCACACGTTTGTCAGGATGTTGTTTCTTTAAAGCTAATAATTCGTTTTGCATGTCTTTGTTATGCTCAAACATACATTGACCATGTAATTCTCTATCTGAACGTGAGTGTGCATCACCACCTGGAGATAATAAATCTGTAGAGATATCACCAACACCTGCGATGTACGTTACTACTTCAATTTCTTCGTCTATTTCTGGAAGTTTCGTAAAAAACTCTGCTTGCGCATAACTTTCTATAATATCTTTAGCGATTGCACTTCCATTATTATATGCCTCCTCTAAACGATCTGTATCTGCTTCGTATAAAAACACTTGCGTTTTTAACACTTTTGCAGCCTGATTTGCTATTGCTTCATCAGTACCTAAAGCTAAATCTAATAATGCTTTAACAGAAGGTCCACCTTTCATGTGTGATAATTGCTCTAAAGCAAACTCTGGAGTGATTTCTTCAACAATTTCTTCTCCTAGAATAATCTCCTTTAAAAATTTTGCTTTTACTGCAGCTGCACTTGTGGTACCTGGTAAAACATTATAGATAAAAAAGTTAAGAGATTGTTCTCTATACTCGTTATTTAAATCTTTAATTTGCTCAATGATTTGGCTAAGTAATTCAGCATTATCGATTGGTTGCGGGTGAAGACCTTGCTCTTTTCGAGATTCGATTTGCTTAAGATAATCGTTATAAATATTCATATAATAGAATTAATTCTGTTTTATGCAGCTTAAAAAGCTGAGTTATTTTAGTTTGTAATCTTATAAACTTTATTTTTTTAAGGTTAAAAAAATGCTGTAAAGCTTATTAAAATTGGAGCCCAAAAATACAAAATATTGAAGAATTAAAAAATTTGTAATGAAATAGAGGAAATATTACTAAAAGCTCAATAAAAAACAAAAATTAGCAAGAGATATTACCAAAACAATAATATTGATATGCGAAAAATATCAAATTGGCAAGAATTTAAAGTTTTAATACTTATAAAATTTCTTTATTCTTTTTAAAATAAAGTTTTATTAAAATAATTATAGTAATTAATACACCTAAAGCCTGAAATAACATACCAAATATAAGTAGCTCTGCTCCATATGGCCAATGCATCATTTTAAATAATGCTGCAATAATTGTAACACCAAAGCCTATTAGGTAAACAACTAATGGTAAAATGAGTTTTTTTAATGTCATAGTATTTAAAATAAAGATTTTATTATTTGCTCTTCGGTTACACCTTCAGCTTCAGCTTTATAATTTTTAATTATTCTATGACGCAAAATACTAATAGCTACAGCTTGAACATTTTCTATATCTGGTGAAAACTTACCGTTAATTGCTGCATGTGTTTTTGCTGCTAAAATAAGGTTTTGCGATGCTCTTGGTCCTGCACCCCAATCTATATATTGCTTTACTAAATCTGCAGCTGTGTTTGTATTTGGTCTAGTTTTAGCAACCATTTTTACTGCATACTCAATAACATTATCTGCTACAGGAATTTTTCTAATTAGTTGTTGAAATTCTATTATTTCTTTTGCAGAGAATAAAGCATTTACGCTTGCTGAAACTTCTGTAGTTGTTGCTTTTACTACTTGTACTTCTTCTTCAAAAGTTGGATAGTCTAAATTTATTGCAAACATAAAACGGTCTAGCTGGGCTTCTGGTAATGGATAAGTTCCTTCTTGCTCTATAGGGTTTTGTGTCGCTAATACAAAGTATGGCAAGTCTAATTTATAGTGATGACCTGCAACTGTTACTGCACGTTCTTGCATTGCTTCTAGAAGTGCTGCTTGTGTTTTTGGTGGTGTTCGGTTTATTTCATCGGCTAAAATAATGTTTGAGAATATTGGACCTTTTATAAACTTAAAATTCCTGTTCTCATCTAATATTTCACTTCCTAAAATATCACTTGGCATTAAATCTGGTGTAAATTGTATACGCTTAAAATCTAAACCTAGTGTTTTTGCAATGGTGTTTACCATTAACGTTTTTGCTAAACCAGGCACTCCTATTAATAAGGCATGACCTCCAGAAAATATAGAAATTAATATTTGATTTACTACATCTTCCTGACCAACTATTACTTTTGCTATTTCGCTACGTAGAGCGTTATATTTTTTTACTAATTGGTTTATAGCGTTTACGTCTGACATTTAATATTTTATTTTTTTAGCCAATTATTAGTGAACTCACAGTTTTTATATTCTCCTCCTATTTTAATGTAAGTATCTTCTATTTTTTCTTTTTGCCATTTAGCAATGGCATTAAGTCTTTTTTCGTTTAAAGCTAATTCTTTTATTTTTAAAAAGTCTCTTGAAAAATCTGCTTTATGCTCGTCTATTCTATCTGATACTGTGTAAATTTTGTACTTTACATTTCCAGTTCTTGTAAAATCTGCTACTACTTTTGAAACTTCGTTAGTTTCAAGGTTTTCTATTTCTGTATAGATTTCTGTTGGCATTTTTGCTAATGGAAATGTAAAATCCTGAGTTTCTGGATTTCTTATTAATCCTCCTTCGTATTTTGTTTTAATTTCGTCACTAGCTTCTTTTGCTGCTTCAGCAAAAGTTATATCTCCATCTATTATATTTTGTCTAATACCTTCTAATTTTTCTTTTGCTTCTGCTTTAGCTTCATCTGATATTTCTGGTATTAATAATATGTGTCTTGCATCGTATTCCTGACCTCTAATTTTTTCAAGGTATACTATATGCCATCCAAATTCGGTTTTAAAAGGTTCTGATATTTCACCTTCTTGAAGTGAGAATGTTGCTTCTCTAAATTCTTTTACCATTTGTGGTTTTGCACGGTTCATGGTTGGCAATCTTCCTCCTGTTCTTTTTGAGCCTGTATCTGCCGAATTAAATAAAGCTTTTGCACTAAAGCTTGCTCCATTTTCTTCTACGTCTTTTTTAAATTCGTTTAGTCTATCTATAACTTCCTGTTCTGCTTCTGGTGTTACTTTTGGCTCTATTACTATTTGTGCTACTTTTAACTCTGTACCAAATGTTGGTTTTTCGTTATCTGGGATTTCACTAAAGTATTGGCGTACTTCTTCTGGAGTTACTTCAATTTCGTCAACTATTTTTCTTTGCATTTCTGATGCTAACTTGTTTGCTTTATTAATTTCAAACATTTCATCTGTTAATGCTTTTATGTTGTCTTTTTTATAAAACTTTAGCATTTCGTCTTCAGTTTTAAAATTAACTCTAAACCTTTCTACTTGTTGGTTTACATACGAGCGTATTTCGGCATCACTTACAACAATACTATCTTGTATGGCGTGGTGTGCATATAATTTATCTTCTAAAAGTCTACCAAATAATTCGCAATTTGTAAATTGTGAGATGTCGTTACCACTAGCTTTTAATTGTAAAATGGTTTTGTCTACATCACTGTCTAAAACAATATATTCTCCTACTACAGCTGCAACACCATCTACCTTAACTTCTTTAAATGGTTTTACACTATCTATAGTGGCTGTTTTTTCTTCTTTTTCTTCAATAATTTCTTGAGCTTGCATACTGCAGGCTGCAAAAAGTGATAAGCTTAACGCTGTAATATATTTCAAATTATTTATAAATTTCGAATTGTTTATTTTTAATTGCATCTTTTGTAATGTCTTTTTCTAGCTGTCTAATTAGCTCTAATTTACGTTGGTTTACTACAATTTGATTTATTGTTGGTGTAACGTATTCTATTGGTGCTATTGTGTTTCGAAGTTGTACTTCTTTTATTTGCATCAAATATAGCCCTAATGAATCTTTGAGTTGTATAAAATTAGATTTTTTTAACAATTCGTCTTTATTTTCTGAATTCACTACAGGTATTTTATTAACTACCTGATTTACACGTATCCAAATAGAATCGTTTAGGGTATACGATTTAAATTGTATTGCGATAGAGTCTAAATATTGTTTATCTTTTGTATTAAAACGTTTAAATTTTTCGGTTACATCGCTTAAATCTAATCTATTGGCATCTAAATTTATGTATCTAAATTTAATTAGTTCTTCGTTTAACTTAAAGGCTTCTTTATTATTTTCATAATATTTTTCTGCTTCTTCTTTTGATACTACTGTATCTAAACTTTTATAAACCAAAGCTTCTAAATAGGCTTTACTATATAAATCGCTTTTGTACTGCTGTACTAGTCTATCGAAATCTTTTTGGGTTTTTTCTTTTAAATTTAAAGTGGCTCCGTCTACCAAAAGCTGCTCTGTTGCCCAGCGATTTATATAGTTTTCAACAAAAATAATACTGTCTTGTTTTGTGTAATTTTTTGGAAGCACATCTACAATATCTTCTTTGTATAAATAGCTTTCTCCTACTCGAGCGATGGCATTTTCTGTTGTTGGTGGATTAAAATAATTGCACGACACCAGCACTATACCTAATAATATGTAAACTAACTTTTTAATATTACTTGTTATTTATTTGAGCTTTAACTTTTGCTAAAACGTCTTTATTAATTTCTACTTTATATTTGGAAGCTAATACTTTCAACCAGTTTGCTTCTTTTATTTCTTGGTAATCACTCATTACTTTTCCTTTTGCTTCTTCAAAAGTTTGTTGAGATTCTGGTAATAAATCTTTTATTAAAACGACTACGTAAGCCTGATTATGTTTATATATTTTAGAAACACCTTTTTTAAATTTTAATGCTTTTGGTAAAGCTTGGTGATTGTAATTTAATTCTCCCGAAGTAAAACTTACTTTTATCTCATTATTTGTATTTACTTCCTTTTTAATAGCTTCTATTGGTTGGTTTTGCTTTAATAGTTTTGCTACTTTTTTTATATCTTCTTTTTTTGCTGATGATGCTACAATAGCATTTATTCTTTTTTTGTAGAAATAATTTTGTTTGTGCTTACTATAAAATGTTTTTACTGCTAAGGTATCGTTTTTTGCTGCATTCCAGATTTCGGTTTCCATTAAATCGAAAAGTAGCAAACCATCTTTATACTCTTCTACAATTTGTGCATAATCTTTATTATCGTTAATTAAATTTTGCTCTTGATACTTAAACAATTCACTGTTTAAAAATGAAGTATAACTATTGTTAAGCGCGGTAGTTAGAGGTTTATTTATATTACGGCGTTGGCTTTTTAATAAATACTCTGCAAAATTACCATAAGTTAACACCTTATCTTCTATTGTGAAAATTGTTTTATCTGTTGTTAAATTTTTAGGTATTGACCAACGTCCTACTTTATATTCTTTTGTAAGTATAGATTTAAAATAATTTAAAGCGTCTGGATTTTTAGTTATTTTATATTTTTCTTTTAAAGCTTTTACTCTTGAGTCATTAATAACTTTAGATCGAGAATCGCGTCTAATTTTATTAATTAATTCTGCTTTTATTTCTTTAAAATCTGGTAATGGCTTTTTATTAATAAGCTTTACTATGTGCCAACCAAATTGTGTTTTAAATGGTTTTGAGTAATCTCCTGGGTTTTTAATTGCAAACGCCACTGCTTCGAATTCTGGAGAACTTAGTTGCCCACCGGAAAATGGCTTTAATTCTCCTCCTTTACTTGACGAACTTTTATCTTCAGAAAATTGTTTTGCTAAAGCTTGAAATTGCTCTCCTTGCTCTAAACGCTTATAAATTTCTTTAATTTTCTCCTCATCGTTCTCAATCATTATATGAGCGACAGTTATCTCTCCTTGAGATTTTCTTTTATCAAAAACTTTAACAACATGGTACCCAAATCGAGTTTTAAAAGGCATCGAAATATCATTAACCTTTGTATTATATGCTGCGTTCTCAAAAGGATAAACCATTTTAAATGCCGAAAAATAACCTAAATCTTCAGCAAAAATAGTTTTACCATTATGTACATCGCTTTGTACTTTTTTATAACCTTCTTGTACTACTCTTTCTCTAAGTTTTAAAATTTCATTATAAGCTGCTAAGGTATCTTTTGGCGAAGCATCTTGATCTATTTTTACTAAAATATGACTAGCTTTAATTTCATTAGCCAATCTAGCATAAGCTTCTTCGACCAAGGCATCTGTAACCTTAGAGTCGTTTAAATAATTTTTTGATAATTGATTTTTATAACCTTGAAACTCTCTTATATAAGAAGGCTTTTTATCTAAATTTAAGGCTTTTGCTTCCTGAAGTTTTAACTTATATTCAATAAATAGTTTTAAGTATCCATCAACATCTTTTTGAGATTCTTCCTTTACAAGGTCTAAGTTTTTATTGTAAACTCTTAAAAATTCTGAAGCTAAAACAGGTGTATCTTCAACTGTAAAAATAACTTCTTCCTGCTGTGCATTTGCAAGTAAAGTTGTTGCAAAATATAAATAAAAGCACTTAATTAGAAATTTAAAATTCATAAGAAAAACTATTTTTTTGAGTGTTGCAAAAATAACAATATTAGAGTATAAAGCAAGTACAATACCAAACGATAAGATATTTAATTTATTTGAAGTAGTAGCCATTAAATTTAGTAGTCAAAATTTAAATTCTAATCGGTTTATCGAATAAAAAAAACGTTTAGCGTTTGTTTTGTTTATATTTTTAAAACAATACTAATTTTGCCCAAATTATTAATAGCACTTATGGAATATACTTCTACAATAATTATTGAAGTACCTATTGATACCTTTATAAAAAAACTAGACAACCACGAGAACATGAAACATTGGCAACGTGGACTTGTTAGTTTTGAGCATGTTTCTGGTGATCCTGGAAAAATAGGTGCAAAAATGAAATTGAATTACAATTTTGGCAAACGAAAAATGACTCTTTTAGAAACTATTACTAAAAATAATTTGCCACATAAATTACATTTACATTACGATACAAAAGGTTTACACAACATTCAAAAAAATTATTTTGAACAAACTCCCGAAGGTTACACTAAATGGGTTTCTAAAAGTGAATTTATTGCAACAGAGTTTATGATGCGAATGATGACTGTTTTTATGCCTAACATAATAAAAAAACAAACCATGCAATATTTATTAGATTTTAAAAATTTTGCAGAAAAAGGACTAAGCGTTCAAAATGAGACAACTTAAATTAATATGGGACTTTAGAGGTCCTGATGCATTAAAAATTGCCGAACATCACGAAATACACTTGAAAGAATATATACAAGCTGAAAAATTAGCTTTAAACATCACTGGTTTTGAAGCTATTAACGATCTTTACGCTATTGCTTATTTAGTGGTTAACGAAGACCAAATGAAACCTGTACGAGATCGTTTAAAACCACATCGTGGTCAAGTTTATACCGCACAAGAAGTTTAATTTGGTTGCTTTTCGCTTAAATACTTCCAATAACGTTTAGGTACATGTTGTTGATGTAATTTTAAGTTTTTTCGTGAAGCAATATTTGTACTCTTAAAATAGTTTTTCCAAAGTTCTTGAAACTCCAATTCGGCATCACTAAAGATAGCTTTTGAATTTTGTGTTGGATTATAGTTAGCATCAAACTCTAAAGTAACAACATCTACTTTTTCAAGATTATAATATATGCCGTAATTACGTTTTAAATCGTAAATCATCCATTTTTGGTCTGCATATCTATTTTTAAAATGCTTAGATATTAACGGTAACACATTAAAATCTGGTTCAATATTAGCAAAGTAAATATTATCTTTTGTAAGCTTAAACCTTACAAAAGCTTCCATTCTATGTTTTTCTCTACTTACATTTTTAGATAGTTTTGAAATTTGTAAAATATAAGGATTAGAAAAGTTGGAAGCTACATTTCCTTTGTTTTTAAACACATACTTTATTGCCATAAACAATGTATTTTCTACTATAGAATTTTCGCTTAAAAATGCATAATACATTCTGCTTAATTCTATTGGTTTCATTTTATTTTTTAAACCTAACCAAACACGATCTGCTTTTTCTTTATCTGTAATTATGGTTTCTTTTTCTTCAAAAAAAGAATCTTGAAAAAATTGTGATTTAACAATATTTACTTTCTCTAATTTTAAATCGAAGCTTACAAAAATACTGGTTAAAAAACCATCAAAAGAGCCATCATAAACTAAGGTTGTATGCATTTTAATCAAACAAATTTAATTGGTTAGATAAGGTTTTAGTATACTTACTTTTAGAGTTTTGCTGTATTAAACCTTTTATTTTGCTGGCGGTTAAATCTCTTTTTTCATATTCGTTAGAAGCACAGATAATAAAATATTTAGCTCTATTTAAAGCGACACCAATAGCTTTTAAATGCTCCCAATTAAGTTTTCTATAACGCCTTGCATTTAAAATTTTATAAACCGATTTTATACCTAATCCTGGAATTCTAGCAAGCATTCTTTTATCTGCTTTATTAATATCTATAGGAAATTCATGAAGGTTACGCAATGCCCAACCCAGTTTTGGGTCTATATCTAAGTCTAAGCTTTTATGATTGTCGTTTAATATCTCTTCTATATTAAAACCGTAAAACCGCAATAACCAATCGGTTTGGTATAATCTATTTTCCCTAAGCATTGGAACAGGACTTCCTATTTGTGGCAAACGATTATCATAACTTATTGGTACATAACCGGAATAATATACACGCTTAAGATTAAAATTTTTATAAAAATAGTTAGAGGTGTACATAATCTCCATATCATTTTCACCACTTGCACCAACAATCATTTGGGTACTTTGTCCTGCTGGAGCATATTTAGGAGTACTTTTAATTATTTTCTTTTCGGCTTTATATTGAATTATTTCATTTTTCACTTTTTTCATTGGTTTTAAAAAATCGGCTCTATTTTTATCTGGAGCTAAAAGTTTTAAACCTTTTTCGGTAGGAATTTCGATATTTACACTAAGTCTATCTGCATACAAGCCTGCTTCTCTCATTAACTCGTCGCTTGCTCCAGGAATAGATTTTAAATGTATATATCCATTAAAGTTTTCTTCTAACCTCAACTTTTTAGCGACAGCAACTAATCGCTCCATAGTATAATCGGCATTTTTAAAAATACCTGAACTTAAAAATAGACCTTCAATATAATTTCTTCGATAAAAGTTTATAGTTAAATCTACAACTTCCTGAACCTTAAATGCTGCACGCTTAATATCGTTACTTTTTCTAGTAACGCAATATGCACAATCGAAAACACAATGGTTGGTTAACAATATTTTTAAAAGTGAAACACATCTTCCGTCTTCGGTATAAGTATGGCAAATTCCAGAGGCTGATGCATCACCTAATCCTTTGTTTTTGTTGGCTCTATTGCTTCCGCTAGAAGAACATGACACATCATATTTTGCGGCATCGGCTAGAATATTAAGTTTTTCTTTTATACGATCAAACGACATTTACTTCCTTTTTTATAACCTTTAAAGATAGCTTTTAAGTATATTTTAAATGAATACAAACAACATAATTATTAACATAATTGAATTATTATAAAACCTTTTTTATTAATTTAAATGTGTTAACATATATAATTATGTGGCTTCCAGTTTTGCTAATTATTATTTAAAATAAAGTTTCCGTTATTACTTAATTTTATAATTGTTAAAATTTATAGACTTAATAGTTAAATGATTTTAAATAATCTCTTTATATACTATATTAATAAATAGATATGAAACTATTAATAATACTTTTAATGACATCTATAACTTACGCCCAATCTACTATACCAAATTCAATAAAAGAAGAAGTTGAGATTGCACTCTCTTATTACCCAGAATTAAAAAATACAAAAATTAATTTTGAGTTTAAAAAGAATATAAAAAAGTCTACCATGCAGGCACAACCATCTTTTGGGAGTTTTTTTAAATCTAAAGGTCACCGTTCTTACAATATTTATATTAGTGAAACTGTAAAAATTTCTGGCGAAACTTATTTTACTAAAAACATGCCTAAAGATGTATTAATTGGTTGGATTGGACATGAATTGGGCCATGTAATGGATTATAGAAACCGAAGCAACTTAAATTTAGTATGGTTTGGATTAAAGTATTTATTGTCTGACAATCATATTGCTGAAGCAGAACGCTCTGCAGATACTTTTGCTATAAGATCTGGTATGGAAAAATACATTTTAAAAACAAAGGAGTTTATACTAAACCAAGCTAATATTGATGAAAAATATATTGCTAGAATTAAAAAATATTATTTGTCTCCAGAAGAGATAATGGATATAGTTAACAAAAGAGATTTAGAGCTTTCTAAGTCTTAATACTAGTTAGCGAATGTTTCCCATTCTTTAAATTTGTCTTCACCCATAACACGTTCCATTTTTACTTGCCCACCTTTTTTCTTGTTGGCACCACTCCAATCTGCAAAAACTTCTGGCTTTACAACTGTAACTTTTACACCTTCTAAAGCTTTGCCTCTTGCTACTTTATAATTTTTATTTGCGCTTTTAAGGTAACTGTCTAAAGCTTCAACTATTTTAGTATTATCTTCATTTAAGTCTTCTGAACCTAAATACCAGCTGTGATAAAAACCATCTTGAAAACGTTTTGCACAAAGTGTATACTCTGGAATTGTAGTTTTAAATTCTTCTTCAAGATATCTAATAGCATCATCCAGTTTATTTACAGATAATTGTGAACCTACTGTATTTAAAAAAAATTTTGTTCTGCCTGTTATTTTAATTTCGGCTTTTTCTACATCTGTAAATTCTATTGTATCTCCTATTAAATAGCGCCAAGCACCACTTACAGTGGTTATAATTAAAACATAATCCTGATTTAATTTTACATCTTTTAATGTTATACTAGGTGCATTATCTTTTAGAGAACCATCTTGATTTATATACTCTGGTTTAAAAGGTACGAACTCAAAATAAATACCGCCATTTGTTACCAATTGCATTGCACTAGTTTCTGGCCTGGCTTGAAATGCTAAAAAACCTTCGGAAGCCAAATAAGTATCTATAACTGTTACAGGTTTTCCTAATAAGGCATTAAAACTTTTTTTATACGGACCAAAAGCAACACCTCCAGAAGTATATACTTGCAGGTTTGGCCAAATATCATGTATGTTTTCTAAATTATGATAATCTATAACTTCTTTAAGCATAAGTTCCATCCATGATGGAATGCCACTTAAGGCACCAATATCCCAGTGTTTAGCACGTTTTGCTATTATTTTAACACGTTTGTCCCAATCGTCTATTTTAGCAATATCTTCTCCTGGTTTGTAAAAGCCTTTAAACCAAGATGGAATATTACTGGCTGTAATACCGCTAATTTCACCTTCTAAGTGATCTTCTTTTTCAATTAAATCTGTAGAGCTACCTAACATCATGGCTTCTTTTGTAAAAAACTCTGCTGGTAAATTAAAATTACTTAAAGCAGTAACTTGATCTATTCCTGCTTGCTTTATGGCACTTAACATCGCATCTGTTACTGGTATTCTTTTACTTGTTTTTCCAGTAGTACCAGAGCTTAATGCAAAATAATTTGGTGCGCCTGGCCAAGTAACATTTTCTTCTCCTTGATGTAATTTACTCCACCATTGTTTATTAATTTTATTATAATCGAAATAGGGAATGGTTTGAGAAAATGCTTCCGTTATATTTTCTGATTCTAATATATTTTTAAAATTATAGTATTTACCAAACTGAGTGTCTTTAGCTGTTTCTAGTAAATTTTTTAAAACTTTTTCTTGTGCTTCAACTGGATGTACTGAAGGTGTTAGCGCATCTTTTAAATTTATGGCTCCTTTTATTATGTTTCCTATAATTTCCATGTTCAATTAAGTTTTAACTGTAAACTATAAAAATAGAAAGTATGCTATTAATTTTAATACTAATTACATTAACATTAACAATTTAAATATTTTAAAATTTGGCATAAAAAAACACGATTAATATCGTGTTTTTTTATGCTAAAATTATAATTTTTACCTTGAATAATTAGGCGCTTCTTTTGTAATGGTTACATCGTGTGGATGACTTTCGTTAATTCCTGAAGCTGTAATTTTTACAAACCTTCCTGTTTCTTTTAAAGTTTCTACGTCTTTAGCACCACAATAACCCATTCCTGCTCTTAAACCACCTACAAACTGATGAATACTTTCAAATAATTCACCTTTATAAGGTACACGACCAACAATACCTTCTGGTACTAATTTTTTTATATCGTCTTCAACATCTTGGAAATAACGGTCTTTACTTCCTTTTTTCATAGCTTCTACAGAACCCATTCCACGGTAAGATTTAAACTTTCTTCCTTCGTAAATTATAGTTTCTCCAGGAGATTCTTTAGTTCCTGCTAATAGAGATCCTAACATTACAGTATCTGCTCCTGCTGCAATTGCTTTTGGTATATCTCCTGTATAACGTATTCCTCCATCTGCAATTACTGGTACTCCAGAACCTTTAATAGCATTTGCTACTTCTAAAACTGCTGAAAATTGTGGAAAACCAACTCCTGCAACTACACGCGTTGTACAAATAGAACCTGGACCAATACCAACTTTTACAGCATCTGCTCCTGCTTCTACTAGATATTTAGCAGCTTCTGCAGTTGCTATATTTCCTACAACAACTTCTAGTTTTGGAAATTTAGATTTCACTTCTTTTAATACAGCAACCACACCTTTTGTATGGCCATGAGCAGTATCTATAATTATAGCATCTACGCCTGCATTTACTAGAGCTTCTGCTCTTTCTACTGCATCTCCTGTTACTCCAATTGCTGCAGCAACTCTTAATCTACCGTAAGTATCTTTATTTGCAATTGGTTTTTGAGTTACTTTAGTAATATCTCTAAATGTAATTAAACCAACTAGCTTCTCTTCTTTTACAATTAGGAGCTTTTCAATTTTATTTTCTTGAAGAATTTTTTCAGCATCTTTAAGGCTTGTACCTTCTGCAGCAGTAATAAGGTTTTCACTCGTCATCACCTCTACAATTGGTCTATCGTTTTGGTGCTCAAAACGTAAGTCTCTATTGGTTACTATACCTTTTAAAAGTCCATTTTCATCTACAATAGGAATACCTCCAATACTATGTTCTCTCATAGCACTTTTTGCATCTGCAACAATAGCAGTTAGTGGCAAAGTTACAGGATCTATAATCATACCGCTTTCTGCACGTTTTACTCTACGTACTTTTTGAGCTTGTTGCTCTATAGTCATGTTTTTGTGTAAAACACCTATTCCACCTTCACGAGCCATAGCAATTGCCATTCTACTTTCTGTAACCGTATCCATGGCTGCAGAAACAATAGGAACGTTAATGGTAATGTTTCTAGTAAATTTTGTTTGAATATTGACTTCGCGTGGTAATACTTCTGAAAAAGCTGGGACGAGTAAAACATCGTCATAAGTTAAACCTTCACCAACTATTTTGTTTTCGTGTGCTGTCATTGCAATTAGAATTAATTGCATGCAAATGTACGCTATAATTTAGACTTTTAGGCTATTTACTTAAAAAAACAATATTACTATTTTAAATTATATATCTTTTTACAATATACTTTTAGTGTATTTAAAGCATAATTATAACGTGATTCTGCCTTGCTAATATCGCCTTTAAACTTTATTTCTTTTGGTACCACAAGCGCATAGAGACATTTTCTTTTTGCCATACGTTCTATTGTGTTTAGAGTACGCTCAGGCATATTTTTATAGATGTTTTCTAACCATTTATACTGTTCCATATATAAAATATGCTCATCCCAATTTTGCGTTTCAATTTTAGTTAATGGTTTATTGTTTTTAAATAATGCATAGAGATTTACAAAACAATTATTAAACACGTCTTCACTTCCGTTAATCGCATACTGTTTTATATTTTTTGAAACAAATAACGAAAACGGAAAAGTATTAGTGAGATTAAGTTTTTTGTTAATATAATATGCCATTGTTGGCCAAGTAACATAATGACCTTTCTTTGCTATTTCAGCTGAATACCATAAATAAAAATCACGCCTTTGTTTTATAGTTTCATATTCTTGCGGTAAATTATTGCTTAAATTATAAGCATTAGCTTTTTGCCAAACTATAGTATTTTTTGTTCTGTCTTTTTTTAACCAGTCTGAAGCTGAAAGTGTTTCTAATTGAGTTTCTTTTTTATAACACTTTAAAGATCTCCATTCTTTAGCTTGTATATTTCCATAACAAAAAAAAAGAAAAACAATGATATATTTTTTCATTTAAAACTGAATATTGGCTTATTTAAGCAAGTAATGTATACTATTTAATTTAAAAGAAAAAGGGTTAGCAAAAAAATGCTAACCCTTTTAATATATATGCTTATTTATTTTATGCTGTAGCGTTTTGTGGTGCCCAATGTGAGCATAACATTCCGGGAGCTGCTTTTTGTGGGTTGGCACAAGTTGGGCCTTGGTATCTTGCGCAAGTATCGCAGTTTGGATCGTTTTTTAAAGCTGCTTTCATTTCAAAACTATCACACGTGTAACTTGTACTTACTTTAACACCGTGAACTTTACAGTTTTCATTTTCTAATAAATTATCACAATTAATACAACTATTTCCTATTCTTATAGACATAACTTTTATTTTTTATAATTAATAATACTTAAAGCTATGTAATAATGTGTTTAGAACAAATTTAAATAGCTGTATTTCAACTATATGTATTTAGACTGTATTAAAATAAGGCTTAATAAAATTAAATTTTTATTTGTAATGTAGTATAAAAATTACGATTTGCCGATGGTATAATTCCTGGTCCAGGATAACCTGTTGCGCGTCTTGTAAAGTATGCTTTATCTAATACATTATTTATTCCTGCTTCTAATTTAATGCGTTTGTATTTATAAGAGACAGAAACATCTAACACACTGTAGCTTGGTATTGTACCAACAATACTATTTAGGTTATCGCCTCCAGGATCGTTACCAGCATCTGTAAATTGTGAAGACAAGTACGTATATTGAATGTTTGATAAAAAGTTACCGTAACCAAACTGTAAGCCTGTTTTTATATTTACATCTGGAATAAACTCTACTTTATTACCTACGCGTACATCACTACTTGTATTATCAAAATTTGTTGATGTATATTCTGATGTTACAAAAGAAGAATTAATAAAATAATTAGCGCTAAACTTATTATTTAAATTAAATAGTTTTTTAAGATTAAAATCTATTAAAGATTCTACTCCAAATATTCTAGCATCACCAACATTTACTCGCAATTTACCAACGTTATTTACTGGTGGAATTACAGCATCTATTAAACCAATTCTATCGTTATAAAACAATCCAAAAACGTTAGCATCATAAGATACTAATTGGTTAATATTACCTCTAACACCAAGGTCTAAAGTAAAACCAGATTCGTCATCTAAATTTGGGTCGACAGCGTTAGAAGGATTTACAATATTAATATCTCCAAAGGTTATCGAACGGTAATTTTGAGAGATGTTTCCGTAGAACTCTAAAGCTTTTGATGCCTTATAGCTTAAGCCTAAACCTAAAAGTACAAAAGAGCGTTCGTTTTCAATATCTTGATATTCTACTCCAGCGTCTATTGGATTTCCTGCGCCATCAAAATTAAATGTTTGTCTTGACCCTATACTTTCGGTTTTAATAAATTCAAATCTTGCGCCTGGTGTTACAGAGAATTTATCGCTTACATAAAAAATATTTTCACCAAAAACTGCAATATTTAAATTTGGATTATCGTATGCAGATTGTGTTGGGTAAAAAGGATAATCACCTATTGCAGAATCAAAATTAGGATCTGCTCCATCGCTTCCTGGTCCTTGAGAATAACTATTATCGGCTTTATAAAACTTACCACCAATTAAAAATGTAGCTTCCTTATTAAACACATTATACTTTGAGAGTAATCGCGTTTCAAAACCATAGTTATTAAAATCGCTACTTATTAAATCTCTTGCTCCACCAGGATCAGATAAATCTGTACGTCTGTCTCTAAAACCTAAAGCTGTTCTATTAGCATCAAGACCAAAAGCGTTAAATGTAAAGTTTGTATTATCAGAAAACTTATGAGATAATTTTAAATTATATAGTAACCAATCGACTTGAAACCAATTTCGTGCTCTGTTACTTTGGTATGGATCTTCTTCAAACTGGCTATCGTTTAAACCACCTGCTTGCTTTGCTAAATATCTTAAATAAGTTACTTCTCCTGTTAGTTTTGTACGCTCATTAAATTGATAACCAATATGTGCAAATGCGTTTTTAGATTCAAAGTTTGAGTTATCTCTAAAACCATCACCTTTTTTATAATTAAAAAACGAGTAATAGCTTAATTTATTTTTAGTACCACTTACGCTTGTAAAGTTTGTATACAAACCATTACTTCCAATGGTGTTTCTTGTAATTAGCTCAAAAGGTTTTGTTGCGTTAGGTTCTTTCATTTTAAAATTAACCAAACCACCAAATTGTGTTCCATATTGCAAAGATGCAGCACCACGAATAATTTGCACTTCTTTTAAACCTTCGGCTGCTGGTGTATAATAACTTTCTGGATAACCTAAAACATCTGCACTAATATCATAACCGTTTTGCCTGGTATTAAAACTAGCTGTACGATTAGGATCTAAACCACGACCACCAATATTAAGTTGCAATCCTGCATCGTCGTTTTGGTATATATTTAATCCAGAAACTTGACTGTATATTTGCCTTGCGTTGTTAGACGCTAAACTTGCCATAGATTGTTCTACTAAAACAACTTCTGTTTTTTTACCTGCATAAATTGCAGTTTCCTCAACATCTTTTAAGCGTTTTAAAGCAAATACTTTTGCTTTTCTAGAAGATATTTCAACCTCAGATAGTGTTTCGGCTAAAGGCAGTAAATTAATTTCTATTGTACTATTACCTGTCACTACTTGCTCTACAACTTCATAATTGTATGAAAAAAACACAATAGTAAGGTTTTGCTTTTCGGTTTCAAATTCAAAAAAACCAGAAGTATTAGTTGTAGTTAACAATCCTGCATCTTTATCGTAAACCTCTACGTTTACAATAGGTTGATTGTTAGAAGCGTCTGTAATTGTTCCAGATATTTTGTTTTGGGCAATGGCTATAGCTGCTAATAAAAAGCAAATGAAAAATAATTTATAATCCTTTAATCTCATCGTTAAATGGTAAAATCCAAAATTTGGGTTTAAATGTTTCTTTTTCGGCGTACAAATTTACGGTTTCATCTACAAACGGCGCACTTAATCTTCCGTTTAATGCAACATAACTTTTAGCATATACTTCTACATGCTCATGACCTTGCTTTTTAAAATGGTCACCAAGGTAGTGTGCATATTCTAAAATAAAATCGGGTTGAAAACTCATTTGCTTTTCTTGTAATGGCGTTAAAAAATCGTCATTCTGAACATAAAAAAACGCTTTTGTTTTTCCGTTTACAATTTTAAAGGTCGTGTTTCCCATTTTCTCCATTAACATCACGCGCCATGAAAACCTGTAACCTTCTTCGGTCCAGAATAATTCGCTTGGATATAGCAAATAGCGAAAAGGAATGAGTAATTGCAAAACGAAAAACAAAGTAACCACTGGTAGCACTAAGGTTTTTCTTTTTAATTTGAAAACAGATTTTGTTTCTATCGCTTTCGCGGAAGGAATTCGTAATCCTTTTTTAATGAAACTTACTATTTTATTATGAAAGCTTGCATCAAAGAAAATAAGCGCACTAACAATCATGACATACGGAAACATCCCAATTGGAAATAATACTCTTGTAAACACATGAAAAATCACAACCAATACAAAAGCAAAACCGCGTGTTTTTTTATAGAGTAATAAAAACGGAATACACAAATCATACAGCATACCAGACCAACTCATAGCAAAGTGAAACCAATTTTGGTGCATTAAACTTTCGCCTATAAATGGAATATCGTATTTAGATGGTAACCAAGTTTTTAACGGTTGTGCTTTTAATAACCAATCGCTATTAATTTTTGCTAATCCTGCGTAAAAATAGACAATACCTAATAGCAGTTTAATACTATCTATTGTCCATCGTGGTATGTTTTTATATTGAATTTTATTACGGTAAGCATCTAAAGAGAAGTATGCATTTGCCGGTAAAAAAATCATGAGAAAACTTAAAACACTTATAAAATAGTAATGGTTTAAATACGTGGTTTTCTCCATTAACTCTATATAAGTAAAGCTTAAAAAGAAGGCTATAATTGCTAATCTATATTTAAAACCTAGTGCCACTAAAAGCGAAGCGATGCCGCAGATAATAAATAAAATATAGGTATAATCGCCTAAAGTTTTTACCCACTCAAAACCGTAATATTTAAAATGAAATTGTGGTTGTATGTAAATGGTTTCTATCCAACCTTTTGCCCAATAACGAATAATACTATACAACATCATTAAACCAAAACCAATACGAAACACAGCTAAAGGTGCTGCATTTGTAGTTGCGTTTAAGTATGATTTAATGCTGCTATTCATAATGCAAAAAAAAGGTTGCCCGTTTAAATAGACAACCTTTTTATTTATTTTGTTTTAATGTTAATCTCCATCTGCATCAACATAAGATACACTTACGTTAAAAGCGGATAACATATCAGACTTTAAAGAAACGACTGCTAATTGTAAAGCATCGTAAGCTTCCGTCATTTTTGTATTATCTGTTTCTACCTGAGTTTTCAAATTTGTATTTAATGCTTCAATTTTTGTTCTTGCCGCATCAAAACGTTGGTTTATAACTTCAACTAAATCATTTCTATCTAAAGCTATTAAATAATTTTTATAGCTTTCTCCTTCAATATTACTGTTAATTGCTTTTCCATTAAACACATCTTGTACAGCGTTTAATGCTTCTAATAATAAAGTTCTAGAGTTATCTTCTTTATATAAAACTTCTACTTTAGAAGGTAATGGTGTACTAGAAAATACGCCTGCTGGAATACCTACTTTATCTGCTCTAAGGCGTTTTTCGTAATAAAAAACATAAGCGTTTAAAGTTTGGTTTACTGCACCAGATTCTACATTTGCAGTATTTGTAATGTAATTATCTCTGTAACCTGAAGTCCAATCTGTTAAAACAGTATTGGTTAGTGTTTGCATTCTGTCTATTAAGTCTGACAGGTAGTTACTATAATTAGTGTTAGATAAAGTAGTTAAAATAGCTGCATCGTTATCTGCAACACCATATAACATATAATCTACAGCAGGAAAACCAACTGCATCGTTATTGTTTACGCTTGATAAATCGTAATTACCATTGGCGATATTGTTTTCAATATCTGTAGTATTGGTTGGGTAGATATTCATTTGCTCTTCAAACAAAATTTCTTCTGCCTTACCTATTTGAAACATTTGTACTGCTTGAAACGATTGGTAAGCGCTAAACCAGTTGGCTCTTAACGTTTCTAAATTTGTTTGATCTACATTAGCTACAAATGCATTTTTAGCGTCTACTAAAGCACTTAACTCTGTACCTAAGTTTTGATAGCCAGGAATAATAATGTTATCTGCAATGTTTGTAAGCATTGCTGTTCTATTGTAAGTATCGTTAGTACTGCTTCCAGAATTAGAATCGTCTGAGCTTGAACATGCAAAGATTCCTGCTACTATTAGTACTACTATTAATATTCTTTTAAACATATTATTCTTTTATTTAATTTGCAAAAATAATAAATAGCAGCTTCCAAAAAAAGGAGGCCGCTATTTAAAAAACTAACCTTAAAAATTAACTTCCTGCTTGTTCAGTTGTAAAACTAAACTCTGCTGAAATTTCGTTAGATATTGTATCTAAAGTTTCTGGAGTTATATCCCAAAAACCATTTCCTTCCATTAATGAATCTGTATAAAAAAGAACTTCGTCTTTAGAAAGGTAAGGCTCATTTGTTCCTGGCTTTCTTGTAAATTGTAAGCTATAAACAAAACCATAACCTTCAGATAAACTATGGAATGCAGAAGCCCAATCTGAACCTAAATCTGCTTTTCCTTGTTGTAAATAATATACAGCTCTTACTGCAATAATTTCAGAAATTTTTTCTTTTATAATGTTTGCTTGTGCATCACGTAATGCATAATCTTTAGCTACAATTGCAGCACGACCTAATTTAAAAGCGTTGTAAATTTCCATTGCAATACCTGTAAAGTCTTCATCGTTTTCTACTCTAGAAAGGTATTTGTTTAAAAAGTTATCTGCGCCTAAAACAGGAACTGCTGGGTTTGCTTCGTTACCATATAAATAACCATAAGCTTCATCCCATTTGTGCTCCATTGTAGTATAGTTGTTATCTCCATCTAAAACATCTGCATCGTTGTTTGCCTCATTATCACCTGCATCTAAAACTGCTGGACTTAAATAGTTATTTACTATTTGGTCTACCATTAATGCACCTATTAAACCTTTGGCAAATGCTTGGTTATACTCTAAACCTTTTTCACTTACGTATCTAGTAGAACCACCACCAGCTTCTTGAATAGAACCTGCAACTCCTGCGCTTGCGTCTGTATCCCAATTAGGAAATACAGTATTTACTTGTTCTTCTATAAAAAAATCAAACGTTGCTTTAATTGTAGCAGCATCTGTTGTATTTGCAGCATAATAATCTGTAGAAGCAGCTGTTTTACTTCTTACACTTTTATTTGATGCATTTAAAGCAGCATCACTAAAATCGTTTGCGCCTTCTTGGTGAGCAAACATATTATCTAAAATAGTTTCAGTATTTGCAGTATTTGATAAGCCAGAAACAATTTCCTGAGCCATTTGTATACGTGTTGTTTGACCGCTAAAGCTTACTGTTGTGTTACCATCTCTTTCAAATACGTAAGTGTTTGGAGCTGTTACATTATTTGTTTCAATTATAACACCTGTATCATCATCACTTGAACAAGATGATAATGTTATTGTTGCTAAAGCTGCTAAACCTAATACTAGTTTATTCATTTTTGATAAAATTATTTTATTTATTATTATTTAGACTAATTACAAATAGAACTGTAATTTGATTGCAAAAATAGAACTGAAAAGTAGTTTATGCAAGTTTATTTAGATTAAATTTAAATAAAGAATAAATATTTAAAATAAAACTTTGACAATCAGTGATATACAAATTAACAACTAGTAGAAAAACAAATAACTATTATAAGAATTAATGGTATTTAGTGAAGATTTTAGTGGCTTCGTTATAACTACTTTCAAAAGACATGGCATTTAAATCGTGTGCTTTTTTAGTAGTTAGATATGATAGTACTTTTTCGGTTGGCATATTACCGGTTAAATCGTCTTTAGCCATTGGACAACCACCAAAACCTTGTATAGCACCATCAAAACGGCGGCATCCTGCTTTGTATGCAGCATCTACTTTTTCAAACCAAGTGGTTGGCGTTGTGTGTAAGTGTGCTCCAAACTCGATGTTTTTATATTGTGGTATTAAATTAGAGAATAAATAATCTATATTTTCTGGATTAGATGTACCAACAGTATCACTAAGTGAAAGTATTTTAACGCCCATTTTACTTAATCGTTCTGTCCACTCTCCTACAATTTCCACACTCCATGGATCGCCATACGGATTTCCAAAACCCATAGAAATATAAACAACAACTTCTTTATTAGCTTGGTCTGCTCTATTTAAAATCTCTTGTAGCGTAACAATAGATTGCGCGATAGTTTTATGCGTGTTACGCATTTGAAAATTCTCGGAAATTGAAAACGGATAACCTAAATAATCTATTTCTGGATGTGTACAGGCATCGTTTGCACCACGCGTATTGGCTATTATAGATAATAACTTACTTGTTGTTTTACTTAAGTCTAACTGCGCTAAAACTTCGGCAGTATCTACCATTTGCGGTATTGCTTTTGGTGATACAAAACTTCCAAAATCGATAGTATCAAAACCAACACGAAGTAAAGATTGTATGTATTGTACTTTCTTTTCGGTTGGAATAAAATCTTTAATGCCTTGCATGGCATCTCTTGGACATTCTATAACTTTTACGTGGTTTGACATGTATTAATTCAATTTCAGTATAAAAATAGGCTATTTTTTTGAGAAAAATATAAAAATCGCAATACCAACAAACACAACTATTTGTAACCACTTTAAAATCAAACCTATATTTTTATGAGATTTTAAATAGGTAGAAATTGAACCTGCTAAAATGGCGACTAAAGAAAATATAATAAATGACGTTGCCATAAACAGAAAACCCAGTATATAAAACTGTTTTACAGTACTAAGTGTTTCAGAAAACAAAAAACCAGGAAAGAAAGCTAAAAAGAAAATAGAAACCTTTGGGTTTAGCACGTTCATTATAACACCTTGTTTAAACAGTTGCCACATACTTTTTTTAGGAACTGCCGTGTCGTTTAATTCTACTTTTGCATCACTTTTGTAAACCTTAAATGCTAAGTATAAAAGATAAGCTGCACCTAAACATTTAATTATAAAAAATAATATATCGTTTTCTTTTATAATAGCCGATACTCCAAAAGCAACTAAAGTTGTATGCACTAAACATCCAGAAATTAATCCACAAACCGTTGCCAAACCATACTTTGTACCGTTAACAATACTTTGCATTAATACATATATATTGTCTGGTCCTGGAGATATGGCTAATGCCGAAGTTGCTATAACAAACGCTAAAAGTGTTTCGTAATTCAAATTTAAAATTTTGAGCTAAAAATAATATTTTATTACAGTCTGGCACTGTTTCTGTAAGTTTTATATTGAAAAAACGACTGTTATTAAAACACTTATCTTTTTTGAATATGAAAAACTTTACCTTCTTAAGTTTTATTTTATTTACACTTGTTCTTCTATTCAGCAGTAATAGTAATGCACAAAGTACCGCTATTTACGATGTGACGTTTAATAGCACATGGAACGCTACAGAGCACACATCTATTCCTGCAAACGATCACTTTTCTAATCTTGTTGGTGCAACGCATAAAAATGAAAACGAATATTTTCAATTAGGGCAAAATGCTTCAGTAGGAATAAAAGATATGGCAGAATTAGGAGACAATACTGCGTTAATGAGCGAAGTACTAAACGCTACAAATACAAAGGAATGGTTTAACACTTCATTTTCACCAAATAATGCAGAGTTTGGTTCGGCTACTATTACTAATATTGAAGTTGATGAAGAACACCATTTACTTACACTTGTGTCTATGATTGCGCCAAGTCCAGATTGGTTTATTGCTGTAAATAGTATTGATTTAAGAAACGATACCAATACCAGTTGGAAACCTACTTTTACTATAGATGTTTTTGTTTACGATGCTGGTACAGATAGTGGTAGTAATTACAATTCGGCAGATGCGCCAACAAATCCGCAAGTTGCAATTTCTATGATTAATGGTTCGCCTTTTAACGGCAATAAAGTAGGAGAATTAACAGTAACTTTTAAATCTTCAACACTTAGCACAGGTGAATTTCAACAAGAAGAAAACTTAAAGGTTTTTCCAAATCCGTCAAGCGGAATAATAAACATTTCAGCCAATAATAATTTAAGTACAATTCAAGTTTACAATATTCTTGGTAGTAAAGTTAAAGACTTAAACGTAGCGAATAGAAACAGTAATTTTCAACTTAATTTTTCAGATTTAAATAAAGGTGTGTATTTACTTAAACTTAATAGTAGTAACGGAAACTCTAAAACCCAAAAACTAATTTTACAATAACGCTTTATTTATTTGTTTTACTAGCGATGGTCCTTCGTAAATAAAGCCTGTATATATTTGAACTAAGTCTGCTCCTGCTTCAATTTTCTCTAAAGCATCTTTTGCAGAGTGTATTCCGCCAACACCAATTATAGGGAAAGCTTTATTACTTTTTTGAGATAGATATTTTATAACCTGAGTAGATTTTTCTTTAACTGGTTGCCCGCTTAAACCGCCGTTTCCTATTTCGGCTAATCTTTCATCTGTAGCTTTTAAACCTGTTCTATCTGTAGAAGTATTACTGGCAATAACACCATCTAAACTTGTTTCTTGTACTAACTCTATAATTTCATCTAACTGCCCGTTATTTAAATCTGGAGCAATTTTTAATACAATTGGTTTTTGTGTTGTAAAATTAGTATTCGCTTTTTGTACCGTTCCTATTAATTCTAACAAATAATCTTTGTCATTTAATTTTGCATGACTACCAACATTTGGGCAACTTACATTAAGCACAAAGTAATCTACATAAGGATGTAAAGCATTAAAACATTCCAGATAATCTTTAGTATAATCTTCTGGTTTTGTTTGTGTATTTTTACCAATATTACCACCAATAATAAGTTTTCCTTTATTCTTTTTTAATTGAGAAATAGCAGCATCAAGACCTTCGTTATTAAAACCCATTCTGTTTATAATACCTTTATCGTCTTTTAACCTAAACAAACGCTTTTTTGGGTTTCCTTCTTGCGCTTTTGGTGTTACTGTACCTATTTCTATAAAGCCAAAACCAAAGTTTGCAAGTTCATTATACAATACAGCATTTTTATCGAAACCTGCTGCTAAACCTACTGGATTTTTAAAGGTTAAACCAAAGAGTTTGCGTTCTAGTTTAGCATCTTCTACCACATATAAACTTCTATAAAGTGAAGCCATACCTGGTATCTTACAAGTAAATTTTATTAACGAAAATGTAAAGTGATGAATCTTTTCTGGATCGAAAAGAAAAAATAATGGGCGTAGTAGTGCTTTGTACATGTAGTAATGTTTGCACAAAAGTAATTCTTATTAAAAAAATGAGCAATGTAAAAGCTTAAAAAAACTTAATAATTGTATTTTTACATTATTAAATTATTCGTTAACCTTTAAATAGATTCCTGCCTTAGTAGGAAATTAATATGATTTCAAAACAAGATATAATAAAACGCTTTGTAGGATATGTAACTATAGACACAGAATCTGATCCAGAAAGCGACACAACGCCAAGTACAGCAAAGCAATGGGATTTAGCAAACGCTTTAGTAGAAGAGCTTAAAGCTATTGGTATGAGCGATGTTACTATAGATGAAAATGCTTACATAATGGCAACTTTACCTAGTAATGTAGAGCATGATGTACCAACTATTGGTTTTATTTCGCATTTTGATACCACTCCAGATTTTACTGGTGCAAATGTAAAACCTCAAATTATTGAGAGTTACGATGGTAAAGACATTATACTTAACGAAGCTGAAAACATTGTTTTATCTCCAGATTATTTTGAAGATTTGCTACTCTATAAAGGTCAAACTTTAATTACAACAGATGGTACAACGCTTTTAGGTGCAGATGATAAAGCGGGAATTACAGAAATTGTTTCTGCTATCGAGTACTTAATTGCTAATCCGCAAATTAAGCACGGTACTATAAAAGTTGGTTTTACACCAGACGAGGAAATTGGTCGTGGTGCACATAAATTTGATGTAGAAAAGTTTGGAGCCGATTGGGCTTACACAATGGATGGTAGCCAGATTGGTGAATTAGAATACGAGAATTTTAATGCTGCCGGAGCTAAAGTTCGTGTAAAAGGAAAAATTGTGCATCCAGGTTATGCTAAAGGTAAAATGGTAAATTCTATGTACATCGCTACAGAGTTTATAAACTCTTTACCACGTATGGAAACACCTGAACATACCGAAGGTTATGAAGGTTTTTTCCATTTATACTCTATTAATGGAGAAGTTGAAGATACCGTTATGCAATATATAATTCGTGATCACGATCGTGAGCATTTTGAAGCACGAAAAGAAGTGATGCAAAAAATTACAAACGAAATTAATACACAATACGGAAAAGAAGTAATTGAGATTGAAATAAAAGATCAATACTTTAATATGAAAGAAAAAGTAGAGCCTGTAATGCACATTGTAGATATCGCTGAAGAAGCAATGAAACAATTAAACATTAAGCCATTAATTAAAGCTATTCGTGGTGGAACCGATGGTTCTCAACTAAGTTATATGGGTTTACCTTGTCCAAATATTTTTGCTGGCGGACATAACTTTCATGGTCGTTACGAGTACGTACCAGTAGAAAGTATGATAAAGGCTACCGAGGTTATTTGTAAAATCGCAGAATTAACCGCAGAAAAAAAATAATATTACTTTAAAAACCAATTACTATAGTATTATAATGCTACAGTAATTGGTTTATTTTTTTTAAGTAATCTAATAATTACGCTTTATTATAGGCTTCTACAAAGCGCTTTGCTCTTTTATTTCCGTTATTAAATTCTAAAGATTTTTTAAAATTATTAAAAGCATTTAAACTGTCACCAATTTTTAAATAAGCATCTCCCAAACTATCATAAACATTATCGCTTTCAGGATATAAAGCAGCGTTAATTTTTAAAACTTCAATAGCATCTTTATAATTTTCATCGCGCATTAATTTATAACCATATTTATTAAAGTGATACTCGTTTATATAAACACTGGTAGAATCTTCTTTTTGTATTGCTAAGTAGCCCTTTAAAGCTTCAGTATAATTTTTATTTTTTAAATGTACACTTGGTACATTAAAATTTTCTGGCATCTTTTTGTAATCGTATGCAATTTTATTGTCGTCTTCGGTAACATCTGTTAAATACATTGTATTAGTTTCAGGATGTTTTATAAAGCGAAGTTTTTTATTCATTTCTACACTAGTAAAAGTGTTTTGATCTATTGCTATTGGTCTTACATCTACGCCACGCCATAATACAGAAATTTCGTTTTTATCGTTATATGAAACCTCAATCGTTTCGTCTAAACTATATAAATATGTGCCTTCGGTTTTTGCTTTAAATTCTGGAGTATAATTTACAGTATTTGAACAGCTAATAATTAAAAATACGAATAGTAAAAATGAATATTTCATGAGATAAAATGGTTTTTATAGCTAATATTTTAGTTGGTTTTTAATTTTAAGGCATAAAAAAAACGCCTCATTATAAATGAGACGTTTAATTTTAATATTTGTTACTTATTATTGTAAAAAAGCGTTCTGTATTATTTTACAGCCATTAATTCTACATCAAAAATTAAGTTTGCGTTTGGAGGTATTACTCCACCAGCACCTTGAGCTCCATAAGCTAAGTTACTTGGTATTACAAAACGTGCTTTATCGCCAACGTTTAATAAAGCAACACCTTCATCCCATCCTGGAATTACTTGTCCCATTCCTAAAGCAAAATCAATAGGAGCATTACGCTTATAAGAAGAATCGAAAACGGTACCATCTGTTAATGTCCCTTTATAGTGTACAGATACTGTTTTACCTTTTTCTGCTTTTGCACCATCTCCTTTTTGAACAATTTGGTAACGTAAACCACTTTCTGTTTGGTCAAAACCTGCAGAATATTTATCTAATTCTGCTGCAATTGCTGCCTTTTCTTCTGCTAACCTTTTTTCGCGAGCACCTTCAAATGTTCTAAACGCTTCAATAGCATTAAAGTTTTCTGCAGCTTCACCAACTCTAATTATTTCTAGAGTTTCAATTTCATCACCTTGAGCAATAGCATTTACAACATCTTGTCCTTCTACTACGTTTCCAAAAACGGTATGGTTACCATCTAACCAATCTGTAGCGATGTGAGTAATAAAAAATTGACTTCCGTTAGTTCCTGGTCCTGCATTTGCCATAGATAATATTCCAGGTCCAGAGTGTTTTAAATCTGGGTGAAATTCATCGTCAAACTTATAACCTGGGTTACCTGTTCCTGTTCCTTGTGGACAACCACCTTGAATCATGAAATCTTCAATAACTCTATGAAATTTTAATCCATCATAATAAGGAGTACCTTGAGGTTTTGCAGAGTTTTCCATGTTACCTTCTGCTAAAGCCACGAAGTTACCTACTGTTCCAGGTGTTTTTTCAAATTCTAAATTAACTAAAATTGTACCTTTATTGGTATTAAATTTTGCGTATAATCCGTCTTGCATTGTCTTGTTTTTTAATGAGCTGCAAAGATATGAAGAACTTAAAAGCTTTATGTAATCACTAAGGAGTTTTTTTATTCTTTTGTTTTATATTTATTAGATTTGAACCTATTTTAAAACAAACTATGGGATTTATAAATAAGCTTTTTGGTAACACGAAAACAGAAAATAATACGACTGAAGATTTAAATTATATTAATAGTATTTTAGAATTTAGTAAAGATGCGCCATTAGGTACATCTAAACAAAATCTTATTTATGTTGGGTACAGTGAATTAGGTGGTTACTATTATGTGCAAACTTATATTATAGGAAAGCTAAAAGTAAAAACTAAAACGGGTGCTACACTTAAAATTGTTGGTGATAATTATACTTTAAATTTAAAATCTGATATGGATGAGTTTGAATCGGAACCTGCCGATAGGTTTAAGGGTTACGTAACTAATGTAGATTTTGAAATAGAAAAAGACGCTGTAGAAAAAATATCTAGAAGTACTATAAAAGAATTGGTGTTTACTACAAAAAAAGAAAACATAGTATTTTCTAAGTTTGAAGCAAACACCAATAAAAGTTAATATACTTATATTTAGTTAGCGACTTCGCTAATAAACTTTATGCGGTATAGCCTAAGTTCTTCATCATCATAATCGCCATCAAACTCGTCTATTGCAACGTCTATTTTATCGGTTTCAGACTCCATAAAGTAATCGTGTAATTCTTCTTGTTGGTCTTCATCTAATAAATCATCAATCCAATAATTTATGTTTAGTTTGGTACCAGAATAAACAATGGCTTCCATTTCTTTAATAAAATCACCCATTTCCATGCCTTTGGCAGAAGAAATATCTGTTAACGGTAATTTTCTATCTACATTTTGAATAATGTATAGCTTTAAACTAGAATTAGTACCGGTAGATTTTACTATAAAATCATCTGGTCTATCAATATCATTTTCTTCAACATACTTATCTATTAAAGCAACAAAATCTTTTCCGTATTTTTTTGCTTTACCTTCTCCAACTCCATGAACATTGCTTAACTCTGCTATAGATACAGGATATTTTAAAGCCATGTCTTCTAATGATGGGTCTTGAAAAATCACAAAAGGAGGAACACCTAATTTTTTAGCATTCTTTTTTCGTAAATCTTTAAGCATTTTCATTAAAGTATCGTCTACTACTGCTCCACCACCTTTTTCTGCTGTAATAATATGATCATCATGATTTTCATCGTATGTATGATCCTCGGTCATCATAAAAGATATTGGACTTTCTAAAAAGGCTTTCCCTTTTTCTGTAATTTTTACTACACCATAAGTTTCAATATCCTTTTTTAAATACCCAGCAACTATTACTTGACGTAATAATGCCATCCAGAAAGATTTTGGATGATGTTTTCCGTTTCCAAAAAACGGTTGTGCATCTGTCTTATGTGAGGTTATCATGGCATTTGGTTTACCGGTAATAACACTTACTAAATCTTTAGACTTATATTTTTCGTTAGTTAATTTTACTGTTTCTATTACTAACTTGGCTTCATCTTTAGCTTCACTTTGTTTTTTTGGATGACGCATATTATCATCCATATCGCCACCATCGCCTGTTTCGGTATCAAATTCTTCTCCAAAATAATGAAGTATAAATTTTCTTCGCGACATAGAAGTTTCACAAAATGCTACTACTTCTTGTAATAAAGCATGACCAATTTCTTGTTCGGCTACAGGTTTACCAGACATGAATTTTTCTAATTTCTCAATATCTTTATAAGAGTAGTAAGCTAAACAATGGCCTTCGCCACCATCTCTACCTGCACGACCAGTTTCCTGGTAATAGCTTTCTATACTTTTTGGTATATCGTGATGTATTACAAACCTTACATCTGGTTTGTCTATACCCATACCAAATGCTATAGTAGCTACAACAACATCTATGTCTTCCATTAAAAACATATCTTGGTGTTTAGCTCTAGTTTTTGCATCTAATCCGGCATGATATGGTACGGCTTTTATACCGTTTACTTGTAAAACTTGTGCTAACTCTTCTACACGTTTACGGCTTAAACAGTAAACTATGCCTGTTTTACCTGAATTTTGTTTTACAAACCTTATAATATCACTATCTACCGTTTTTGTTTTTGGGCGTACTTCATAATATAAATTAGGCCTATTAAAAGAGGCTTTAAAAGTTTTAGCATCTGTCATACGAAGATTTTTAAGTATATCTTCTTGAACCTTTGGTGTTGCAGTTGCTGTTAAACCTATAATAGGTATATTATCGCCAATACGTTGTATTATGGTTCTCAGGTTACGGTATTCTGGCCTAAAGTCATGTCCCCATTCACTAATACAGTGCGCTTCGTCTACTGCCATGAATGATATTTTTACACCACGTAAAAATTCAACATTTTCTTCTTTTGTTAAGGATTCTGGTGCCACATACAACAACTTGGTAATACCATTTGTAATGTCTTCCTTTACCTGTTTAACTTCTGTTTTGTTTAAGGATGAATTAAGTACATGCGCAATACCGTGCTCGTCTGAAACGCCACGAATAGCATCAACTTGATTTTTCATTAATGCTATTAAAGGAGATACAACTATTGCTGTACCTTCTTGCATTAAGGCTGGTAATTGGTAGCATAACGATTTGCCACCACCTGTTGGCATGATAACGAAAGTATTTTTTTTATCTAAAATACTCTCAATTACTTTTTCCTGTAAACCTTTGAATTCGCTAAATCCAAAATGTTTTTTTAGCGCAGCTTGAATTTCACTCTTCACTATTAATCTAAGGGATTAGTTATTTACACATTTTCTTTTCTAAATGACTTAAAAATTTAATCAACAAATTGTAATTTCTTTTTTTAAGAACAAGTTAATCTAGCTCTTAATTTTTCGCTAAATTTGCATCAGCATTAAAATTACCTAATCAAGTCATTTGCACAATATTTAAAGATAACAAATCTTTTTAAAACGAGACTACCAAAAAAATGATAAATTTTGAATACTAAAGAATCTATTATAAAATTAGCTAAAGAAACCATCACTTTAGAAAGCGAATCTATTAACAATTTAATTAGCTTAATTGACAACGATTTCGCTGATGCTGTGGAACTTATATACAATTCTAAAGGTCGTGTAATAATTACCGGTATTGGTAAAAGTGCCATTATTGCTACAAAAATTGTTGCAACATTAAATTCTACAGGTACTCCTGCAGTTTTTATGCATGCGGCAGATGCTATTCATGGTGATTTAGGTTTAATATTGGAAGACGACGTTGTTATTTGTATTTCTAAAAGTGGAAATACACCTGAAATTAAAGTATTAGTTCCTTTAATTAAGAACGCAAAAAACAAAATGATTGCAATAACTGGTAATAAAACATCTTTTTTAGGGCAACAAGCAGATTATGTTTTAAATGCTTTTGTACAAAAAGAAGCTTGCCCAAATAATTTAGCGCCTACTACCAGCACAACAGCACAACTGGTAATTGGTGATGCTTTAGCAGTTTGTTTACTTGAACTTCGTGGATTTTCTAGTAAAGATTTTGCTAAATATCATCCTGGCGGCGCTTTAGGTAAAAAATTATATTTAAGAGTTCAAGATTTATCTTCTGTTAATAGTAAACCTCAAGTAGCTCCAGATACAAACGTAAAACAAGTTATTATTCAAATCTCTGAAAGTATGCTTGGTGTTACTGCTGTTGTAGAAAACAACAATATTGTAGGTATTATTACAGATGGTGATTTAAGACGCATGCTTACAAAAGTTGATGATTTTTCTAAGCTTACAGCAAAAGATATTATGAGTAATAACCCAAAGCGTATTGCAGAAGATGCTATGGCTGTAGATGCTATGGAAATTATGGAAAGTAATGGCATTTCTCAATTATTGGTTGAGCATGATGGTAAATATGCTGGTGTAGTACACATTCATAATTTAATTAAAGAAGGCATTTTATAATGGCAAGTAAACATGTAAACGAAATGTCTTTTCTTGATCATCTTGAGGATTTAAGATGGCATTTAATTAGAATATTTATTGCTATAGTACTTTGTGGTACTGTTGCTTTTATTTTTGGTACTTTTATTTTTGACAACATTATTATGTGGCCAAAAAAAATGTCGTTTCCTACATACCAATGGCTTTGTAATTTATCTAACTTTTTTGGCATTAACGACACTACTTTTTGTCAAGCAGAGTTTCCTTTTATTATTCAAAATAGAACTATGGCCGGACAATTTTCGGCACATATTTGGACATCGGTTTACTCTGGATTCATTCTAGCTTTCCCATATATTATCTACCAATTATGGCACTTTGTAAGTCCAGGAATGAAAGACAACGAACGCAAAAGCTCTAGAGGTTTTATAATTATATCGTCTATACTTTTCTTTATTGGTGTACTCTTTGGATATTTTATAATTATACCTTTATCTATTAACTTTTTAGCAAACTATAATGTTAGTGCCGAAATTTTAAACGAAATAGACATTAGCTCATACATTTCACTAATTAGGTCTTCGTCTTTAGCAGCTGGTTTTGTATTCGAGCTTCCTATAGTAATATTCTTCTTAACCAAAGTTGGTTTAGTAACACCAGAAATTTTAAAAAAATATAGAAAGTTTGCACTTGTTTTAGTGCTTATTCTTTCTGCTATAATAACGCCACCAGATATTGCAAGTCAAATTATTGTGGCTATACCTATACTTATCCTTTATCAAGTAAGCATTTACATTTCAAGGATAGTTGTAAATAAACAGAAAAAGAAAGAAACAAAAGATGTCAGAGTTAGTTAACGAATTCAACGATTATCGTTCTAAGATGAACGATAAAATTTTAGCAGGTAATAATAAAATTATAAAACGCATTTTTAATCTAGATACTAACGCTTTCGCAGAAGGTGCTCTAGATGTTGCAACTAAAGAATTATTAGGCTTGGTAGCCTCAATGGTTTTAAGGTGTGACGACTGTGTAAAATACCATTTAGAAGCCTGTTACAAAAACAATATTTCTAAAGAGAAAGTAGTAGAAACCCTAAGTATTGCAATGCTTATAGGTGGTACAATTGTAATACCTCATTTACGTAGAGCTTACGAATATTGGGATGCTTTAGAACAAACTAATAACTAAATACCAAAGTTAAATTTTAGCTAAACCAGATTACATTTATTTATAGTTTACTATTTTTAACACATAATACTTAATTATGAAATTAAAAGCCGAACATTTAATGAAGTCCTATGGCGGACGAAAAGTTGTAAAAGACGTTTCTCTTGAAGTTAATACTGGAGAAATTGTTGGTTTATTAGGACCAAATGGTGCCGGAAAAACCACTTCTTTTTACATGATTGTTGGTTTAATTAAACCTAACGGCGGAAGCATACATTTAGAAGGTACAAATATTACTAAATACCCAATGTATAAACGTGCACAAAGCGGCATTGGGTACTTAGCGCAAGAAGCTTCTGTTTTTAGAAAATTAAGTATAGAAGACAATATATTAAGTGTTTTACAATTAACTAAGCTAAGTAAAAAAGAGCAATTACATAAAATGGAATCGCTTATAGAAGAATTTAGTTTAGGACACATACGTAAAAGCCGTGGCGATTTATTATCTGGTGGAGAACGTAGAAGAACTGAAATTGCTCGTGCTTTAGCCACAGACCCAAATTTTATTTTATTAGATGAACCTTTTGCCGGTGTAGATCCTGTTGCGGTAGAAGACATCCAGCGTATTATTGCACGCTTGGCGAAAAAAAATATTGGTATTCTTATTACCGATCATAACGTACAAGAAACATTAGCTATTACAGATAGAACTTACTTAATGTTTGAAGGTGGTATTTTAAAAGCTGGTATTCCTGAAGATTTAGCTGCCGATGAAATGGTACGTAAAGTTTATTTAGGACAAAACTTCGAACTGCGTAAAACTAAGATTGATTTTTAGCGTTTTTAAAAGCCACTATAACACTAAAAACAACCAAACTGTGTAAAAACACATTAATACAGGTATACATTAAACTGCTAATAAAACTGTTTGCATAAAATGGTAAATCTCTACTAATAAAACTTACAGGCAAACTTATAATCGTTATTATAATCCTTGTTAAACCAGATAGCTTTATACTTCCTAACTGTATAGAATTTGCATAAAAATAAACATCTAGAAAGCCAATAGTAAGCTCTAGAACAAATAACAAAATATAAATTTTAAGAAATAGCTTACTTTTCAATATTGCCTTGCTTTGCTATACGCTCACTCTCACTAAGTAATTTCTTCTGGTAACGTCCTTGTACAATATCAATAACTACAAGTATAGCAATTACAAAATAAAATGTTGTTTTACTCATTGGTACAATTTCTTCTCCAAACAGTTTTAAATGTGCTAAATGTCCGCCTTCGGTAATAAGCATGATACCTACTATAAATAGTATAAATAATCCAAGTACTTCGTACATTCTATTTTTAGCTAAGAATACAGATATTTTATCTGCCATAAGCAGCATTAATAATCCACTAGCTACAATAGCAATGGCCATAACAATAAATGCAGTAGTTGCATTTTCTATTTCACTTGTTAAACCAATGGCTGCTAAAATAGAATCGAAAGAGAACACTAAATTCATAATTACAATGCTTGTAATTACAGCATTTGCAGATTTTGTTCTTTTAGAATCACCTTCAACATCATGACTTAAATCTTTTAAAGAAATCATGTGCCAAATTTCTTTAATAGCAGTATATATAATAAAAGCACCACCTGCTAATACAATTAAACTATGTCCATTAAACGCAAATTTTACAACATCTTCAATACCACCAGTTAACCATGAAAAAGGTTCTTGAAAAAAACCAATAATTCTTACCAAAACAAAAAGCAGTACAATTCTTAAAACAATGGCGATTAAAATCCCTTTTTTACGCACACCTTTTTGTGCATCAATAGGTGCCTTTTTAGACTCTAAAGAAATGTATAAAAGGTTATCAAATCCTAAAACAGCTTGTAAGGCTACAAGCATAATAAGTGTAAAAATAATTTCGGCCATTAGTTTTGGTTATTTTGAATTAAAGAAAGTATAATATAAAGTAATATAATTATTGGTATTGCTGCAAAGTGAAGTACTATTAATAATACTAAACTTAAAAGTATAAAAATGTAACGCATTGCGTTATTTTTAAAACTAAAGTCTTTAAATTTTAAAGCAAACAATTTAATATTAGAGTTAAGTAAATAACAACTTAAAAGTGTTAATGCTATTAAAAACCAAGCATTTAAAATTATAGCATTAATGGCGTCGTTATTTTGAAATTCTAAAATTAATGGTAAAGACATAATTAGCAAAGTATTTGCTGGTGTTGGCAAACCCTTAAAAAAAGTTTGTTGCTCTTCGTCTACATTAAATTTAGCTAACCTGTAAGCAGATGCTAATGTTACAAACAAACCTATAATTGGTATCCAAGCCATAGAAAACCCAGACCAATAAGGTGTCCATTCGCTAGACGCTGTCATTGCTGGCGCATCTACTGCTAATGCTATTAATTTATAAAGTATTATTCCTGGTACTAAACCACTAGTTACCATATCTGCCAATGAGTCTAACTGTAAACCAATGGCGCTTTGCGCATTAAGTTTTCTTGCTAACAAACCATCAAAAAAATCAAAAAAGATACCTAAAAACACAAACAATGCAGCTGTAACAAAGTGGTTATTTACAGCAAATAAAACAGCAATGCTTCCGCATAACAAGTTTAATAGTGTAACTAAATTTGGAATAAAATTTTTAATCTGCATTGGCTAGTTTTTTGTAAAAATAACAAAGTATTTCAAATTAGAAATACGATACATACAATATAGTTTTTAAATTAAAGTTTAATCTATAGCAAAACGAATAAATTCATGCTTTTATTACTTTCTTTTATTGCTTTATTAATATAAAATTATAAGCACTAAAAACCCAGAGAACTATTTGTTTTGAGTAAATAGAAAAATTATACCATCTTTGTAAAAAAATTGCAATTGAAACAACTACTTACACTTGTTTTTTCTATAGTGTCACTTTCGCTATTTAGCCAGACTAAATATTCTAACGAGTTCATGAATATTGGTGTAGACGCAGCAGCTTTAGGCATGAGTAATGCTGTTGTAGCAAATAGTAACGATGTTAATTCAGGATACTGGAATCCAGCAGGATTAGTAAATTTAGAAGATAGCCAAATTGCTTTAATGCATTCTAGTTATTTTGCAAATATCGCTAATTACGATTATATCGCTTTTGCTAAACCTATGGATGATCGAAGTGCCTTGGGAATTTCGGTTATTCGTTTTGCTGTAGATGATATTTTAGACACCACACAATTAATTGATGATGAAGGTAATGTAAATTACGACCGTATTAGCCTATTCTCTACTGCAGATTATGGTGTTACAGTTTCCTATTCTAGACGCTTACCAGTTCAAGGTTTTAGTTATGGTGTTAACGCTAAAGTTATACGCCGCATAATTGGAGATTTTGCCAATTCTTGGGGTTTTGGTTTAGATGCCGCTATACAATTTGAAACGAAAAACAATTGGAAATTTGGTATTATGGCACGAGACATAACAACAACATTTAATGCTTGGAGTTATGACGAGGAAGCCTTTGAACGTGTTAGAAACGCTGTTGAAGGTCAAAATCAAGAATTACCCGAAAGCACAGAAATTACAATACCAAAATTACAAATTGGTGTTTCTAAAAGCTATGTCTTTCATTACGACTATTCGCTCCGCGCAGAATTAGATTTAAATGTACGTTTTGAAGAAAATAACGACATTATTTCTACCAGTTTTGCAAGTATTAATCCTGCCTTTGGCTTCGAATTTGGTTATATTAACATGATTTATTTACGCGGTGGTGTTGGAAATTTTCAAAACGAATTACAAATAGATAATATTACCGAGAATTTAAGCTTTCAACCAAGTTTAGGTTTAGGGTTTAAATACAAAGGCATACAAGTAGATTATGCATTTACAGACATTGGCGACCAAAGTGTTGCCTTGTATTCTAATGTGTTTTCTGTAAAATTAGATTTCAGTATCTTTAGATAGTATTCTAAAAAATTATGAAACAACTTCTTCTAGTAACCACTTTATTTTTAAGTTTTTTTTCGTTTTCACAAACACCGGTAATTACTGAGAACACTCAAATTAGCATTATAACTATTGGCCAAGGAAACTTGTTAAACGATGCTTTTGGTCACAATGGTTTTAGAGTGAAAAATGAATATACAGATGTGATTTATGATTACGGACGTTATAATTTTAAAGACCCAAATTTTTATTTAAACTTCGCTCAAGGAAAGCTAAAATATTTAATGGGAAAAGCCCGAAGTAGTGATGTTATTGCGTTTTACGAAAGCCAAGACAGAACTATAAAAGAACAAGTATTAAATATAAATAAAGCTGAAAAACAAAAACTCTGGAGTTATTTAATAAACAATAACAAACCTGAAAATCAAGCCTATTTATACGACTTTTTTTATGATAATTGTGCTACTAAAATTCGTGATGTTTTAGAAGAAAATATAAACGGAAACATCACTTATAGTAATCCAGAAAATTATTCTCAGGAAACATTTAGAACGCTTATTCAAAATAATTTAAATAGAAACAGTTGGGGAAGCCTTGGTATCGATCTTGCCTTAGGTTCTATTATAGACCAAAAAGCAAGTCCGCGTGAGTACATGTTTTTACCAGAAAATATTTTTAACTTTTACCAATTAGCAAGTTTTAAAAAAACTAATACACCTGTTGTAAAACAATCTAAAGTACTATACCAATCTAAAAACAAAAAAGAAACAGGCTCTTTTTTATTGCGTCCGTTTTTTGTGCTAAGCCTTATTGCGCTTCTAATACTTTGGCTTACCTACAGAGATTATAAAAATGCTAAAAGAAATAAAACACTTGATGTTTCAATACATTTAATAACAGGAATTACAGGTGTTTTACTTATGCTATTGTGGTTTGCAACAAACCATACCGCTACTCAAAATAATTACAATTTACTTTGGGCATTCCCAATTGGGATTATTGCTTTTTTACAAGCACTAAAAGCAGTTCCTAAACGCTGGTATATTGGTTATTTAAAGTTATTAATTATTATGCTCTGCTTAATGTCTTTACATTGGATAATTGGTGTACAACGCTTTGCTCCTACTTTACTTCCTGTTATAATTGCGTTATTTATAAGGTATGTTTACTTAATACGCTATTATAAACAACAAGAAACATCATAAAAATCACCTTTTAACCATTCTCCAATAACATTCTCACTCCTCACTACCTCACTACCTCACTACCTCACTACCTCACTACCTCACTACCTCACTCCTCACTCCTCACTACCTCACTACCTCACTCCTCACTCCTCACTCCTCACTCCTCACTACCTCACTCCTCACTACCTCACTACCTCACTACCTCACACCTCACTACCTCACGCCTCACTACCTCACGCCTCACTACCTCACTACTCACTACCTACTGTCCTCTAAAAAATATAACAGTACTCAACGTTTTAATAATAATATTAAAATCCATTAAAAAACTACGATGTTTAATATAATACAAATCATACTGTAGTTTTTCCATACTATCATCCACGCTAGAACCATACCTTGCCTTTACTTGTGCCCATCCTGTTAAACCAGGCTTAACAATATGTCTAGTATTATAAAAAGGTATAACTTGAGACAACTCTTTAACAAAAATTGGACGTTCCGGTCTTGGACCTATAATACTCATATCTCCTTTTATAATATTTATTAACTGTGGCAACTCATCTATACGTGAAGTCCTTAAAAAACGGCCAAAAGCTGTTATTCTGTTATCGTTTTTTGATGCCCAAACAGCACCGTTGGTTTCGGCATTAACAATCATGCTTCTAAACTTATAAATTTTAAAAGCTACGCCATTTTTTCCTATACGTTCTTGATTATAAAAAAGCGGTCCTCGGTTGCCTAAAATATTACCTAACAATATAAATGGCAGTATAACTAAAGTAAAAACTAATCCTATAACAGAAAAAACAACATCAAAAATTCTTCTATAGGCGAGATAGAGCTTGTTTTTATTGTTTCTACTAAACGGAAAATATTTATAGAAGTCTTTACCTACAAATTGTACGGGTACACGGTGAGACATATCTTCATACACTTGAGTATGTTCTCTTATAGGAAAACCTCGTTCTAATAAGGAAATTAAATCTGCATAAATAGAAGGTAAAATTCTTTCAGAATCATAACTTGATATAACGATCTCAGAAATATTTTCTTTAGCGATAATATCATATATCTCGTTAGGCTTATACGCTTTAATCCCACTATACTTTATATCTTCTGGTTTTGAGTCTTCACAATTTATAAAACCTATAACCTGATAATTTTCATCGGCATTTTTAAAAGCTTCAACAAGACTTTCAATATTAGAAATTTCTCCAATAAGTAATGCGCGTTTATAAAATCTAGGAGACGCTATTAATGTAATATAAGCAAATCGCCATAGAAGAAGCGGCAGGAAAATAGCAAGAAAAAAGTAAAGGATTTGTATTCTGTTATCTGGTAGTGTTGGTGTAAAAAATGGTGTTAATAAATATACCAAAACTGTAGTAGAAGTTGTTAGAAGAATAGAACTTGTTATAGACTCTATTTTACTGGCTTTTTTTAGATCATAAAGCTCAAAAATAGTACCGAATCCTAAAATATAAACAACCAATATAATGAGCCAACGCCAGTGATACTCGTCTATTTTAAAATAATCAAAATCTGTAAAATAACTAAAAGCATACAGAGCAATACCTACTGAAATAATATCGAATATACGCAGTAGAACTTTTCGTTCAGATATTTCAAAGTGTATACTACTTTTGGTCATGAATGGGTTGTAAGGTCTGTGTAAAGATAATAAGTTTATTGTTTTTTAAACTAATGTGGCTTTCCAAAGTTTTTTAACACTTTGCCATGCGTATTGTGAAGCCGCGTGCCTAGCATTGGTAATAAGCGTTGTTTTTTTAGCCTCATCATTTAATAATGTTATAATTTGGTTTACAAATAATTTGCTTTCATTAGGTGCTACTAAAAGAGCGTTGTAATTGTGTGTTAAAAAATAGGGTAATCCGCCTACATTAGTAGAGACTATTGGCAATCCTAATGCCATAGCTTCTATTACGCTAATAGGCATATTATCAAAATTAGTAGTATTTATAAAAACATTATAATTTTTAGAGCGTGCAATCCATTCTTTTTTAGACAATTTTCCAGTAAACGTAACGTCTAATCCTAAAGAAGCTGCATAGTGTTTAGTTGCTAATAAACTTCCATCGTTATCTGGGCCAACCATACAAAGCGAGCTATCTATTTTATTGTTTTGCAATGCATGTAATATATCTACTGCCAATTTGGGATTATATAATTTTGAAAACGATCGTACCCACAACAGATTTACGCTTTCAATAGCTCTATTAATAAAAGCATAATTATTAATTTCAATACTATTAGGAATGCATTTTACATTATCAAATCCTTTAGCTTTAAATGCAACTTCGGTATAGGCAGATGGCGCAATATTTACATAGGCATGCTTAAAAATAGCACGACTTAATTTAGGATTATCCTCTAACCGCTTTGGTAAATTGCCGCCATGAAGTATTGGCAAATAGTTTAAGTTTAATAGCCTACAAAGTTGTGAGCATAAATAAGCATAACAAAAATTTTGAGTACTGTAAGTATCTATTAAAACATAATCTGCCCATCTCACTTGCAGTACTATACTACTAAGCATATCTAGTAAACGTAGCCACTTATTTTGTTTAGTAGAAACGGCCTTTACCTTAAAACCATCCTGTTTTAGCAAGTGACTTAACGTTTCTATAGTAGTTACCGTTTTACCGTTTTGCGACAATTTGTTGCCTATGTATAAAAGGTTTTTCATATCTAATAGAGAGCAAACATAAGCTATAAATAAATGCTGGTGCTGCAATTCTCATGGACGAATGATTAATTGTTAAAAACCAAAATAGGAAAAAAGAATAGAAAAAGAGGTTAGATTTGTTTCTTATTCTTTGAACCAGTGGTGTTATAAATAAAATACTAAAGGCGATCAAGCCAAATATTCCGTGTTCAGATAATATGCGACTCATTTCATTATGTGAAGCCGCTAAAACACCTGTTTTCTCTAACCGATATTCTTTAGATTTCCCTACGCCTATTCCAAAGATTGGGTTTTCTAAAAAGGCATTAAGCTCTAATGATAATAGTGCTGTTCGTCCTGTAGAAATATCCTCTTTTTCTCGGCCCAAAGCATCTTCATTATTATAACGCTTATCTATAAACCCATCGGTTTCTATAGATGAAATAGCCCATATCGATAAGCCTAGCACAACAAACAAACCTGTTAAAAAAGTAATGCGCTTTCTGTTTTTACTATTAGATTTTTTAAAATACATTAAAATAAAAAAAACAATCATTATTATAGCCACAAAAACGCCACCTCGACTAAAAGTTACAATAGCTCTAAAAGACATTAGCGCTAACAATACGATGTTTACTATTTTAAATATTTTATAAGGCGCTTTAGAGAAAAACCTTACGGTTAAAACAAACATCCCTAAGCCCAAAACTGTTGCTACTTGATTAGGACCAAAGCCTCCTGAGGTATCAAAATTAGATCCCGTACCACTTATAACAGCTCTTACACTAGGATTAAACACAAATAAATAAGTAGTTGTTGTAATTAATGGTAATGCGATATAATACAATAGCGTTTTAAAGTTGTCAAAGCTAATAGATTTCTTATAACAAAATATAGAAGCGACACCCAAACAAAAAGGGCCACTTAAATTAAAGGCAATTGCTTTTCGTATTACCGTGTCACTGCCTATATTAAAACCAGCAACAAAAATACCGGGAACTAGAAGTAATATAAATAGTACATAAACAAAACTTTTTTGAGAAATTCTTGTACTTACAATACCTACTACAGAAAAGAAAATAACCATATACTTTGAAGCTTCATATAGAATACTACCGCCAGTCATTCGTATAAAAACCTCAGCACCTATAACATAACCACAAGCCAATAATATTTGTAATGTACGCTCTTGTGTTGTAGATTTTATTATTTTAAATAAAAAATACACAAAAATACCAATAAGATATACATTAGATAAAACGGGCAAGAAATAAATAGCTAACGCTAGTATTACATGTAGAGAAATTAGTTTTATGTCTTTTAAAAAACCCACAGTTATTTTAAACTTAAATTATAAATTAGTAGTAACTCATCTACAGTATTTGTTGCTGAAAAGTTTTCTAATATATGTTTATTAAATTTAGAGGCTATACTTGTACTCATCTTAGGATTATTAATATAAAACAGTATAGCGTTAGCTAATGATTTCTTGTTTTTCGAGGGTACCAGCATACCTAATGCACCATCTAAAATAACCGATGCACAATCACCTACATCTGTTACAACTACTGGTAAACCTGCTAAACCATATTCTAAAAGCGCTACTGGTAAACCTTCAGATTTTGAAGATAATATACCAATACTACTTTGCTGTAGTACATGTAAACTGTCTGGCACACTGCCATACAAAAACACCTGCTCGCTTAAATTTAATGTTAAAATACGATCCCTTATCAATTGTGAATAATCATCATTAAAAGTTTTACCTACTAAATGCAATGTCCAATCTGGATTACTTTGTAAAACTATAGTAAAGGCATCTATAGCATTTAATATATCTTTGTCTGGTCTTAAATTAGCTAAACAAACAATACGCTTTCCATTAACTCCAAACAATTTTGTCTTATTTAATTGTTTAGCTTCTTTAACAAAATTCGGCAAATAACTCACCTGTTTACATTTAAGTTTTTTTTGAGACCAACCTACCAAATTTTTGTTTACACAAATAATATGAGAAAAATATTTTGAACAATATTTTAATACTTCAATTTTAAAATAAGCTGATGCTGCTCTATTACCATAATGATCATGCCATACAATGCGAACCTTTTTATTTAAAATTTTAATTAGTGTTGCTAAAAAATAAGAGCTTGAGTGCGCGTGAATAATAGTAATTTCTTCTGTTTTTACAAAAGTATCAAGTCGTTTTATAGCTACAATATCAAATGTCGATTGCTTTTCTAAATACAAATAAGAAACAGCATTACTTATATGGTCTTTTAATAAACCCTCTGCTCGCGTAGTACATAAATAGGACTGCGTTACAACACCTACCAAGCTGTTTGCTATAGAGATCGCCATACGTTCGGCGCCTCCTGCTTCCAAAGAATCTATTAATTGTAATACTTTCAACTATGACGATTTTAATAATTTAGAAATTTCTGTTTCAAATGCATCTAAGGTAAAAGTTTGCGACCATTTTAATGCGCTATTAGACATTTGTTTTAAATGAGATTCGTTGTTTAAAACAGTTTTTATTTCAGAAACAGCTTGATGCACATCGGGCTCAATTAAAATACCTCTGTTACCATAATCTAACATATATGGCACGCATGAGATTTTTGTTACAATAGGAATACAACCAAAAAACATAGCTTCTGCAATAGCTTTTGGCCAGCCTTCAGATTGTGATGGCAAAATTGAAAAATGCGAGCTTTTTATTGCCCTTTCTATTACTTCTTTTTTTTGATTGCCATGAAACGTTATAATATGTTCTAGATTATGTTTTGTAACATATCTTTTTAAACCTGTACTTAAAACACCATCACCATATAAATTTAAAGTTACATTATAATGTTGTTTATATAAATCTTCTAAAATCTGAATGGCTAATAATGGGCGTTTTCCTTTTACTAAACTGCCTACAAAAATAAAATGCAATGTGTTTTTATAATTTCTTTCTGGAACGTTTTCTTTTTCCGAATCTTTAAATGTTGCCGTAAAGAACGATTGTATATTTTTAGTTTGATTTTTCCATGCGCCATACACCAAAACAGTCATGTTTTTGGTCCAAAAGGTATTGGATAATATTCGCTTTTGAATGCGATAGCTTAAGGGTTGACTGGCTTTAGGATCCCAATTACCAGCATACTTGGCTGTTTTTATTTTATTTGGAAAAAAAACTTGAACCAAACAGCCTAACAATCCAATATTACCTGGACATCGTAAGTGAATATGGTCTGCTTGTAAACAAGCTTTAAAAAGAACTATTAAAATATAAGGAAGTTTAAATACAGATTTAAAACCGTGTGATACATTGGTAAAGTTTAAACGTGGTATACGCTTTAAATTTAAATTATTATGTTTATACGATAGATCTATAGCTGTTAATGCCTCTTTGGTAACTGGTGCAACCACAGTAACGGTATCTACATATTTTAACCATAAATTCATTTCACGAACATAAGGTGCATAACTATACAACTCATTTTGAGTCGTTTTGTGTAGTGCATGAGATATAATTAAAAAATGCATTAGTTGTGTTTTGGTGCATTAAAAAATAATGAAAACCAACCAGCTAGCCTTCCTAAACTTTCTGTAAATGCTTCCTTTTTATTTGGTGTACTTATTATATTCAAAAACCTTAATTTAATTAACAAAAGTGCGGTGGCGTGCCATTTTACACGTGCTTTTATTTTAGGATTCGCATATTTTACGCGCCAAACATACCAACCGTTTCTAACGACCATTTTACCATATTTAAATCTATTTGGCCGACCAGAAGCATCATGATAATGCGCTAATTTAGCATTTGTATTTATATATAGCTTACCTAATTTGGCAATACGTAAACTAAAATCTGCATCTTCATATAAACCATAACCTTGAAAATAAGTTGAAAAAGATAATGTTTTAAAAACGGCTTTTTTATAGGACGATACACCGCCCATAATTTGTTCTACTGCATATATTTTTCCTGATGGTGGCAAAAAACTTACCGAGCGTCCATGAGAAAAAGTAGGCATATAACCAGGTGCTGCATCGGGCAACAAACCTACTCGTTTTCGTATTTTAAAACGTAAAGGCTCAACACGTTGCCAACCATCGTAATAAAAATTGGAAGCTTCACCTGTTTCTGCTTCTTTTTGCCAATCAACTTCGTTAGTTATATAACCACCAACCGCCAAAGCTTCTGGTTTCATTTTATAAGTAGCTATTAGTGCTTCAAAGTAGTGGGTTTCAAGCACAATATCATCATCTAAAAAACATATAATTTCTGATGTTGATCTTACCTTATTTATTCCAAAATTACGCTGTTTGGTTAAGCCTCTTTCGGTTTCATCAACTTTATAATATTTCAAGTTTTCAAATAAATGAGTCTTCAATAACAAAGAAGTAGCATCGTCTGTAGAACCATCAACAATTATTATCTCGCTAGGATATAAAGTTTGTTGTTGTACCGACTCTAGCAATTGCAAAAGTGGTTTTGGCCGCATGTATGTACAAATTATTAAAGAAAAAAACATAATATCATTTAGTACGTTTACCTAAAGCCATTAGTTTTTTTGCATAAAAAACCGATTTTTTATACTGTTGCAAACGTTTTGGCAATTTAACTAGTTTTATTGGCCACTCCATTATTTTAGCTTTTGTAAAATAAAAAACAAAATACTTAATTTTATATTCTTTTCGTTGTCTTGCTGTAAAATGTTTATGCAATTGATACATAATAGTTGGACTAGGTTTGGGTACAATATCTTTAACTGGACTATCAAGTTCCCAAGGTTGCGGCTTTCTTTGCTTTCCTTTTACCTTGGCTTGAGATCCCCAAAAACGATAACCTCCAACCGGTGGTTTTAAATGTAAATTTGCAGCAAATGGATTGTGCAAAACAGTAACACCTAATTTGGCTATAGACATACCAAAATCGCTATCTTCTCCATAACCACCATCATAATTAATATCGTTACCTACTAATACATCAACAACACGTTTTGAAACGCAGGAGTTTGCATTACTAAATGATTGTGCTGCGCCTACTTTCCAACGTTTTTTATCAAAAGCTTTTAATTTAATAGCTAAATCCTTTAAAGTTTGCTGTTGGTTATCTGCCCTAATATCTAATCCGTTACAAGCTTCTGCATTATAAGTCTGCAATAATTTTATATGATTTTCTATAAATATTGGTGGTATACGTATATCATCGTCTCCAAATATTATATAATCGCCTGTACATAAAGCTATCGCTTCATTACGGGCACGACAACTACCTTTAGAGGTTTGCCATTTAAAAGTAACTTTAAAAGAATAATTTTTAGAGTTGTATAGGGTAAGGTCTCGTTTATCTTCTGGTGTAGCGTCAACAACAACAACCTCCGTTGGTTTATATGTTTGATGCTCTAAATCATTTAATAAATTCAAGGTAAAATCTTGACGCAACATCGTGGGTATAATATAACTTACCGTTGGCTGTCCTTGAATACTTTTAAGTGGTCTTGGCGATACCACTTTTGTTTTAGCTTTAAATTTAAATTGTTTGCCATACATATAAGCTTTAACTTCTGTCAACTTCCATAATCCTTGCCTAAGCAACATATATAAAGCTTGAGCTCGCTTAAAACTTTTAAAATAAAAAGTATAAATATCCTTTTTAGGAATAGCAATATTTTCTACTATGGCAGGAAATAGTCCCTTTACATGCAATGGTACTGCGCCTTGATAACGTAATCCATTAAAAGCAAAATCTAAGGCTGCTGTAGTAGTATTAATATAATCTGTATCAAATCCGCCTAAGGTTTCCCAAACAGATTTTCTAACAGCAAAACAATTAGGGTTTAAACGCCAACTAACACAATAATCTAAATCATCAAAATCATTACCATACCAAAAGTATGTGGCAGTTTGGAATACAATATCTGGAAACATGTTTTTATAACCTTGATCTAAACTGCTATGCCATATATCGCCTTCGCCTTTAGCTAACGTATCAAGTAACTGTAAGTTTGGATGACCAACATATAAAATAACACTTCCGTTTGTGGCTTTAAATGTTTTAAAATTTATTGACATATATTACTTAATAAATTGATTGTAGAATGTCACACTTTGCGCTGCTACAACTTTAGAACTAAAACGTTTTTCAACAACCATTCTTGCAGCTTGAGAGAACGCTTCACTTAGTGTTTGGTCTTCTAATAATTTTATAATTTTATTTGCATAAGCGCTATGCGCAGTTGGATGTTCTAAAAAACCATTTACACCATCATCAATAATCTCTTTGGCCCATCCTATATTTGAGGCTACAATGGGCTTTTTTAAAGCCATGGCTTCTAACCAAGATACAGGTAAAGCTTCTGCAAAAGTAGGAAACACACATAAGCTGGCTTGCTCTATTTGCGCCCTCATTTTAGTATAAGGAATCACTCCTATGTAATCTACTTTATTTAATGCTGATTTTGAAAATAAGGGTTTCATTAATTCCCAAGTTGAAGGCGATTGTGTTTTAATATCTCCACTATCTTTACCTACTAAAAGCAAAGTGACATCTGGATACTGCTCATGGACAATATTAAATATTTTTGGCAGTTCTAAAAGTCCTTTTTTTCTAATTAATGTTCCAAAATACAATATAGTTTTAGTATCCTGTGCTAAATGTATTCTTTTGGGTTTAAAATCGTCTAATGTTATAGCATTTGGAATTACAGTAAACGGGCGATTTAATTTAAACAATTGATTTGTTAATCTACCGGTAAATGCACTTACTGCAATAATACCATCAACTTGTTTTAAGGCTTGCTTCTCATGAAAACGATTAATAGCCTTTACAGGTCTTTGGTCTAAATGGCAAAAATAAGTATCACTGCCATTTTCTCTAATAACTATTGGGCATTTAACGTTAATAAACGAAGCTATTCCTGTCCAATCTGGTGCCTCAACTAGATCTACTTTTCCTTTATCATGTAAATTATTAATTAGCTTTTGTATTTTTTTTCGTGTCAAATACCACGACAAGCCTTTTAATTTGGGATTTTTAATTTTATAATACGTAAGACCTTCTGCTGTAAAGCAAGCATCTTCATCTTGACCATAAACCAACAAGGTCACAGCATGTCCCAACGCATGTAATGCAGTTGCAAGGTGCTTTATACTGGTGCCAATACCTCCAGAATGTCCAATACGCTCGTGTGGATATTCTGGCGTTAAAAATGCTATTTTCATAAATCTAATGTTCTTATAAAATGTGTTGTAAAAACTTTTGCTCCATTCTTATTGACATGTCCACAATTTTCAAACAAACTATCTTCCTTTATTACTCTTGAAAAGTCGTGAAAATCTGATAGCTTTTCCTCTAATTTTGTAAGGTAGCCATTAGGCTTCAATCCAGAACAATATGGTGCACAAAAATAAGTAACATTAATATTGTTAGCGGTACACAAAGAATCTATTTCTACTAAACTACCATTACTTTCTAAAATTCGCTTAGGCAAACTAGCTTTATGTTTTTCTTTAATTTGAATTGAATTATATAGAGGAATGAATCCATCACTAAAATCAATTTTACTTTTTTTATTAATTAATGAAGCAAAAAATTCTCTAAAACCAATTCTATAATCATTAGTAGCATACCTGTAAAATGGTATATAGTAATTTTTATTATAATTAGAATCCGTCCTTTTTAAATAGTTATTAATTATAGTATTGCTTCTTAAATAGGGTAAAATTTGAGAACGAACAATATCTGAATTGGATTCAATATTGTATATGTAATCAACTTGAACAAATAACCTCTCAATCTTTATTTGTTGATCAATTAAAAGCCTTAAAAAAATATTAACATCATCAAGATTTGCTCCTTGAGTACCTAAATTTATAGCTTCTTTATTGGTTTCTTCTTTAATAATTGAAGGCATTATAAAATTCTCTACTCTAGAACTACCTAAAAAAACATAGTCTAAATTAGTTTTTTCATCTAAACTTAATATATACTGTGTTTTATTACGAGGCTGAGTTTTTAAATAGACGTTTGTATAACAAATGTCTAGAATAAACAAAACAGCTATTACTACTAAAAATATTAATACAATATACTTTATAAACTTTTTCATCTAAAATTGAAAATATATAAAATCTGAATGATTAGAATAGACACCTAACGTACTTATCAATATAATAATTACTAATAGATAAAACTTTTTAAGCTTACCTACAAATGGAGATTCAAATCTTCTTGAAAACCACTCTATTAAAACAAAAATAAATAATAACATAAGAGCTTCTATATTATAACGCTCAATTGTCAAGTACTGTAATGAGTAATTATTGTTGCTAAACAAATGTTTTAAATATATAAAAGCCTCTTTTATAGTGTTGGCTCTAAAAAAAACCCATGCTAAACTCACTAATAAAAATGTAGAAATTATATTAAAAAAAAGAAATAAACCATTCTTGTTAAATTGTATTGAAGCACTATCTAAATATTTTCGATTTGTTTTAAGTAACATAGATGGTAAAAAATAAAAGGCATTTAATAATCCCCAAAAAATGAATGTCCAATTAGCACCATGCCAAAAACCACTGACTAAAAAAATTGTAAATATATTTCTAATTTTAAGTATATTAGATACTTGACTTCCTCCTAACGGAATATATAAGTAATCTCTAAACCAAGTTGAGAGAGATATATGCCATCGTCTCCAGAACTCTGCTATGTTTCTAGCGAAATAAGGTTTATTAAAATTTTGTTTTAAATCAAATCCTAAAATTCTAGAAAGACCAATAGCCATATCTGAATATCCAGAAAAATCACCATAAATTTGAAAAGCAAAATACACAGCACCAAGTAAAAGGCTAAGCGTATTCATATTTTCGTAATTATCGAATATTGTATTTACATAAGTTGCACATGTATCAGCTATAACTACTTTTTTAAAGAATCCCCAAATAATTAAATATAAACCAGAAACTGCATAATCATAATCAAATTTTCGTTTTATACTAAACTGTGGTAATAAATGAGAAGCGCGCTCAATAGGACCAGCAACTAGTTGCGGAAAAAATGCGACAAACGCTGCAAAATTTACTATTGAATGGGTTGGCTTTAATTTTCCTCTATAAACATCAATAGTATAACTCATAGTCTGAAATGTGTAAAATGAAATACCAACTGGAAGTATTATATTAAGTGATGATGCATTAGAACTTATTCCAAAACTTTCCCATGCAGATATCCAATTCTCAATAAAAAAATTAGCGTATTTAAAATAGCAAAGTAAACCTAAATTAAATGCAATACTTATAGTAAGTAAACATTTTCTTTTATTGATACTTTTGTATTTTACTAATTGGTTTCCAATTACATAATCTATTATAGTACTTAAAATAATTAATCCTAAAAAGCGCCAATCCCACCAACCGTAAAATATATAACTCGCTAATAAAACAAATACATTTTGAGCTTTAGTTTTATTCTTTAACGGAAACCAATAAAAAATAAATACAATAGTAAAAAAGACAAGAAATATAAAAGAATTAAAAAGCATTTACTATTTAAAAACTTTATACTTAATTATACAATAAATAGCTCTTACTCCATCTTTCCATCCTATTTTCTTGCCTTCTTCATAAGTTCTTCCGTAATAGCTTATCCCTACTTCATAAGCGCGAATATTTTTAATTCGCGATATTTTAGCCGTAACCTCAGGCTCAAAACCAAAGCGTTTTTCTTTTAATGTTAATGATTTAATATGTTCAGATTTAAACATTTTATAACAGGTTTCCATATCTGTAAAATTCATATTGGTCATCATATTACTTAAAAATGTTAAAAATTTATTACCCAAACTATGCCAAAAAAACAAAATACGGTGTGGATTCCCGCCTTTAAAACGGCTACCATATACAACATCTGCAAAGCCATCTACTATGGGCTGCAATAGTCTGTTATATTCGTTAGGGTCATATTCTAAATCGGCATCCTGTATAATTATAACATCTCCTGTCGCTTCTTTTATACCGCGATGCAATGCGGCACCTTTGCCATAATTTTTATCTTGCTCAAACAACTTTATATTTATTTCTGGATGAGCTTTTGCATAAGTTTCTATGGCTTGTACAGTTTTATCACTACTGCAATCGTTGACTATTATAATTTCCTTTTCAATACCACTTATTAGTGTTACGTCTTTAATTTTATTTAAAATTAAAGCAATGGTTTGTGCTTCATTATAAGCTGGTACTATTATAGAAAGTGTATTAACTGTTGGCTGCATGTAATTATAATTAAAATACTATTGTAATATACTAAAGTGATTTTCTACCATTAAAGCAATAGAAAAATAGTGTGCTATCATCGGTCTAGTGTCTTCGTGTATTGTTTTTTCGCCTGTAATAACAGATTGTAAAAGTACACCTAATGCCTGTATATCTTTTGCCTTAAATATATAACCATTTTTACCATGAGTGATAACTTCCTCATTACCACCAACTGGTGTTGTTATTACGGGAACATTTGCGGCTAAGCTTTCTAAAATAGACAAACTAAAACACTCCATATGTGTGGGTTGTAATAAGTAATCGTAATGTTGATAGCTAGTATTTAAGCTTGAACTACTGCCCTTAAAATGAAATACTGTATTTAATTTATACTTATTAACGAGACCTAATAATTCTGTTTTGTAAGGGCCATCTCCAAAAACATCAATTTTTAAGTCTTTAATTAAATGTTGTGGTAATGTACTAACAGCTAAAATTAAATCTTGTATTCCTTTGGAAAAACGTAAATGAGAGACCACTAAAAATCGAGGATTATTTATTGCTCGCTTTGTTATTTTTGGAATAATTGTATCTATTAAAACACCATTATAAATAGTCTTTGTTTTAGGCTTTAAAAAGCGTCCAAAATCTTGTAATATCGCTTGACTGGTATAATCCGAAACACCAATAAACTCATCTATATGCTTCCCATATAAACGGCCTTTTATTTTCTTTTTTATTTGCTTTTGCAATGGATAACCGCCTAAAGGTCTTGGATTGTGATCCACTGCTATAATTTTTGTGTTTAATAAGTGTTTTACCTCAGCATAAAATGAAGTACACAACTCTACAAAATGCGTAATAACATGTGTATAATTAGTAGGTGTTGTTTTTATATAATTTATAAATGTAGCTTCTATCGTCTGGTCTTTGTCTGCTATTATTTTAAACGCATCATACTGCCCATAGCTTGCTGCATTAGGAAAAAACCAATCTATTTTAATTTGCTCGGCTTTACATTTGTTATGAAACGCCCAGAAAAAATAATCCATACCACCAATACGGTTCTCTAATAATTGATAATTACAAATTACAGCAATACGCGTTGTCTTTAAACCCATTGCTTCAACATATTTACAGCTATTGTACTGGTGTTTTCTAAATCTACTCCTATTTGTTGTGCTATAAGTGCTTTACGGTTTGCGCTATTAGAATCTAAACTTAAATCTTGATTAATTGCCTGTATCAATGCTGCTGCATGAGTAACCACTGTAGTAGCTTTACTATTCACTACATTCATAATATGTTCGTAACCTAAAAAGCGCTGATCGTCATACAAACCATTAGTAGCATTACCAAAAACAGTATTAATTACTGGTTTATCAAACAACATAAAATCCAAACTCATGGTAGACAACATATTAATATTTAAATCGCAATACGCTAACAAGGCTCTTAATTGTTTTACATCTTCTACCGTAGGTATACGTTGCGACCAAGACTCTTGATGATTGGCTCTAACTTGCTCCCACTTAGGGTAATTCCATTTTATAAATGGAAATGCTTTCACCAAAGCATCAAAGCGTTTTGGATCTTCAGCTGGAGAAGTTCTTACTATAAAATTAACTGCTGGTATCTGGTGGTTTTTTATAGCTTCGGCTATAGTTGTGATATATAATTCATCATTTTTACTGGTAGAACTATCGCCACAACTAAAGCAAATGGTTTGTAATGAAGCATCTAAATGAAAGGCTTTTATAAAGTCGGCTTTACTGGTTTTGTATCTTGGCAATACATAAGGCTCAAATTGTGGCGTACCTACAACTTTTACATGCTGGTCTTGTATTGTACTATAAAATTGTAATAAATCCTTTTTCATGAGTGTGCTCCACACTAAATAATAATCGAAATTGGAAGCCATTCTGCCTTTAGACGCTAAGTTATCCCAACTAAAAATAAAAGCTGCTGTTTTTATTTTTAGTTGTTGTGCTGCATAGACTAAAGGCGCTATGTATGGAGGACGTTGGTGAGTAAAAAACAATAAATCTATAGCTTCTTCCTCTAAAATAGTTTTGTATTGCGCTGTAATAGTATGATTTGCAAAAGTTTTATTTTGCAAATATTGAAACTTTTGAATGGTTTTTTCTGAATGAAACCAAGAGGTTAATTTATAAATTAAACGTGTACCATAACCTCGTGTTGTTTTTAAGCGAGAAGTATTGGTTTTTAAATTATCCTGAATACCCAAATTACCCTTAGCATGTAATTTTAAGTGTGCGACTTCTTTTGCTTTTCTAAAAAACCAAGTAATATATCCTTCTGTAAAGACATCTAAACCGATAACGCGACAATTAGTATGTGCTTTATAGACGTGTTCTGGTAAACAAGATAAAATAATAACCTCATCAAACGCTTGGGACGCTTCACTTAAAAAATCACTTAAAATATAATTTCTAAAACCAACGCCATCTGTTATAACCAATCCTAATGTTTTCATTATAAAGCTCTAAATTGTTTTTGATGATTGATCTCCCAAAAAGCATCTAATGATAACGAATCTATAAAAGCTTTGGCACTATTTCCGTTACCAAATGCTTGGAGTTCTTTGGGTTGTTTTATTTTGTCTTGTAATATCGCTGCTAAAATAGCTTCTGTGGTGTAATCCGTATTTATTATAGAGTTTAATACCGCTCTATTATCTTGACGTGTGCCTATATTTATTGTTGGAATACCATAATATGGCGCTTCTCTAACACCTGCACTACTATTACCTATTATAAAATCAGCATGCTTTAATAAGGTTAAAAAATATTCAAAACGTATAGAAGGAAATATTCTAAAATTCGGGTTGTTTTTTAAACGTTTATATACATTTAATATGGCTTGACTGCCCAAATCGTTATTAGGATAAATAACAACATAATGTTTATTACTTTGCTCTAATGCGGTTACAAACTGCGCTGCATAAACGTCCATATCCTCATGCTCTGTAGTTACAGGATGAAACATGGCTACTGCATAACTTGAAAACGGAATATCATAATACGTTTGCACCGTTTTTAGTTTAGGCAAAGTATTAGAAAACATAACATCTATATCTGGTGAGCCTATAGTATATATAGAATCTGGCAATTCTCCCATTTGTTCCAACAACTGCTTGGCTTGTGCATTTGCCACAAAATGAATATGACTCATTTTACTAGTAGCATGTCGTATAAGCTCATCTATTGTTCCTGAAAGTTCACCACCTTCAATATGTGCTACTAATATATTGTTTAAACTGCCTACAATCGCACCTGCTAAAGCTTCTACCCTATCACCATGTATAACAATTAAATCGGGTTGTGTTTCTGCTATAAAATTAGAAAAACCTGTTATTGTTTTTGCTAACGTTAAATCCATGGTAGCTTCATGCGTATGGTTATTAAAAGTAGAAATATGCTTAAAACCGCAGCGTTCTACTTCTATTAAGGTATAACCATAGGCTTCAAGTAAATGCATACCGGTTACAAACACATGAGCCTCAAATCCTGTTTCAGTCTCTACGCTTTGTATTAAAGGTTTTATTTTACCAAAATCTGCTCGTGTACCTGTTAAAAATGCTATTTTTTTAATATTACTCAATATCGGCCCAAGTTAATTGTTCATCATTTGCTATAGATCTCGTTGCTTTTTTACCTAAAATACTATCAAACTTATCGGCTAAAATCGCGCCTGTTCCTGGTCGTTTTACCCAAATATTATCTTTAGTATAGAGTTCTCCTTCTGCAATAGGTTTTATAGTACATACCGTTGCAAAAGCAAAATCTATAGTCACTTGCTCTTCTTTTGCTGGTGCTTTAGTGCCGCCTCGCATTAATGCCATTTCAGCACTATTTGTAATAAGAGCTTTACAAGCTTGCTCATCCATACTACATACAATATCTGGTCCTGTACGTTGCATGTGATCTGTAAAATGACGTTCTAAAATGGAACCTCCTAATGCTACTGCACCTAAACACGCATTGTTATTTAAGGTATGATCACTCAATCCAAAAACCTTATCAGGAAAAGCCTCGTGTAATTCCACCATCGCTCCAAAACGTACCAAATGTGTTGGTGTGGGATATAAATTGGTAGTATGTAATAAGGCGACTGGCACTTTATATTTATCGAAAATAGCGACTGCTTTTTTTACACTAGCAATCGTATTCATACCAGTACTTAAAATAATAGGTTTACCAAATTGCGCAATGTGTTCTAATAATGGATAATTATTACATTCACCAGAGCCTATTTTATAGGCAGGAATATCAAAACGTTTTAAACGCTCTGCTGCTGCTCTAGAAAATGGTGTAGAAATAAAAATCATCCCTTTAGATTCCACATAATTTTTAAGCGCTAATTCATCGGCTTCATTTAATGAGCAACGCTCCATAATATCATATATTGAAACGTCGGCATTACCTGGAATAACTTGTTTTGCAGCACCACTCATTTCATCAGCTACAATATGGGTTTGGTGTTTTACTACCTCAACGCCTGCACGATGCGCCGCATCTACCATGTCTTTTGCTACTTGTAAAGACCCTTCATGGTTAATACCTATTTCGGCAATGACTAATGGCGGAAAATCTTGCCCTACTTTTCTACCTGCTATTTCTATATATGGATTACTCATTATCGTAATGGTTTAGCATAAACGCAGCATAATCAAAATCGTCTTGTGTATCGATATCAACTTTTGCAAAAGGATGATCAATCACTAAAGGATAGGCATCCTTAGTTATAATTTCATCATTTAAAATACAGCTAGCCTTGGTGATGTATAGTAAACCGTTTTCATAATACAAAGGTTCTAAATCTTGACTGCGCTGTCCTGGTTTATAATTATAGGGTTTAAACTGCTCGTTTTTTATAGTCCCAAATTTAAGATGATTTTGAGACACTGTAAACAAACTGCTTGCTTTTACTTGATTAAAAATAGTAAATGCTTCTTGTAATAATTGTTTTGGTCGTAACGGATTAGTGGCTTGCAACAGTACCACAGCATCTACTTTAGTATTTATAGTACCTAAAACATGTTTTAATGCGCTTACTGTAGGCTCAAAATCTCCAGCTAAATGTTCTGGTCTTTCTATTACCTCAGCGCCATGCGCTAATGCTATTGCCTTAGTAGACTCACAATCTGTAGACACATAAACAGCGTCTATAAAATCAAACTGTTTAGCATAATTAATACTGTGCACCAATAATGGTATACCTCCCAAAAGTTTTATGTTTTTTTTAGGTAGGCGTTTGGAGTGGCCTCGTGCTGGTATAATGGCGATGGTTTTGATAGGTTATGCTATTTTTAATTTACGTTTAATTTTTTTAAAAAACTTATTGGTTTTTTGTTCTAAGGCAAAAAATGGTGCTTTATACAAAATATAATCTTGTTTGTTTAATGCACTATCTATTGCCTCCTTATTTTCGTTTAGTATAAAATCTATTCTGTTTGTGTGTTTTTCATTTTCACCATAACTTCTGGCATACCAGGTATGGTATAAAAAAACTGTATTTCTAAACAAAACTGTATTAGATATATTATCTGAATGCATATTCGCATCTAAATATAAAATCTTTTTGTCTTGTCTTTTCAACCATAGGTAAAAACAATAATAAGGTTCATATAAACTACTTAAATCATATTGTCCTTTAAGGTTTAAATCTTGATTTGAAAATTCATTTTTACCAATATATTGATTCTTTTGCACCTCTTTTTTATCCCAAATACCTAATATTTCTTTAAAATTTAGAATTGAAAAAAAAGTATTTATCATATAAGGATTAAACGTTCTGTGTTTTATTACACCTCCATCACGAACACCTGCCACACTATAATTATTGGTTTTCATTGTTTCAATTATCGAAAAAACAATTTCACTATCATTAAAAACAACATCTTCATCTGCCATAATTAACCAATCGATATTTTCATCTTTTAGCTTTTTGAACATGTAATACAAACTATAAATACCATGCATGCCTTCTCTTCCATCAATAACATATTTTCTTATGTTTTTAGGAAATAATTTTGAAGTAATATTATACAATTCAAAATTGGCGACAGTGGTTATTATGGCTATGTTTGGTTTAGGCATTAGGTTTCTTATTATTTATAACATAATTCGATTTTTCATCATTATCTCCTTTATAAATAAATATCATATTATGATAAAAGTGCATTGAAATAATGTGCTTATCGTAATAAGTTTTTTTATAACCATCGATTAAAAACTCTTCATTATTCAAGCCATCAATTAAACTTTTAAAAAAACCATAAATTGTATGTTTACTATCTAAATTAGTTGAGTTTCCTCCATAGTCTTCCCAATAAGAGGTTTGTGTATCTTCTACTACATAAATACCTCCTTTTTTTAATTTAGGAAAAAAATATTTGAAACTTTCTATTACATGCTCATTAATATGACTGCCATCATCTATAATCAAATCAAAATCGCCTGTTTCTTTAGTTATTTTATCTAGAAATAGTATATCTACTTGACTCCCTTGAAATATTTTAATTCTGCGTTCTTCTAAAAAGGATTTATCATAAATATCTAACGAATAAATTTTAGAAAATGGAAAATAACTTTTCCACATCCTAAGAGAATTTCCGCCTATAAAAGGTTCTGCGTAACCACCAACTCCTATTTCTAAAATAGTGTTACGTTTAAATTTATATTTACTAAAATGCGTTTGATAATGTGGTGTATAAAAATGATACCCAAATTTATCGGTCTTATGTATTCTAGCTATTTTTGATAAATTAAAAGGAAAAAATAGCGCTTTATAAGCTCTTAACTTGTACTTAAATTTTAAGCGCTGTTTTTCTGAAAACTTATTTTTTAAATTATTAATCATCTAATAAACTTAATGCCTATTCTGTAGGCGTCCAATATATCTTAGTGTTTTCTAACATTCTATATTTAGCAATCTCATTTAACGACAACCGTTTACCTATAAAACATTTTGGCAAATTAATTATCAAATCAAACAATGCCAATAATATAGCTTTTAAAGCTTTAAAATCGCCTTGAAACACTTTTAATTTTAATTGCATCCACAAGGTATATAAAAACTTTTTAGGTATTAAATGGAAGGGATAAAACATAAAGTACAAATACCAGCCAGACCTTAAGGAGCGCCTTAACCTTGTAGTATAGTCTTTATCCTTTTTTCTGGATTTCACATCTACGCGATGCTGTATAAATACTGCTGGAACATACCATACTTCCCATTGCTTTTTAAACAATTGATAGCCTGCAAACTCCTCTTCACCATAAAACACAAACCAATCGGGATAATTTGCTATACTTCGCCAAGCATCCATACGCCAGACATGACCACAACCTACAAAACCTTTTACGCGTGAACTACTCGAGGCATCTGCAAGATTATTAGGTAAGTCTTTTCCCCAAAAAATTCTACTGGCTATGACTGCACATTTAGGATGTTTTAAGAAAAAAGATTCAATAATTTCTAATGGATTATTTGATACTATATGTGCATCATCGTCTAAAGTAATGGCATAGTCTGCTTGTGTAATACTTAATAAACGGTTTCTACTAAAAATTAAACCTTTGCTTGTTTTGTTTTGTATAACCTGTATTTGCTTATAATTATCTTTTAAATACTGGAATGTGCCATCGGTAGAACCATCATCACAAATAATGCATGCTACGTTTTCATTATCTAATAAATAGGAAATTTTACCTAAAGTGACCTTTAAATCTTCTAGCCTGTTTTTTGTGGTGATTAATATGGCGAATTTTAAAACAGACATCATTAATAGTTATTAAGCATAGCCTTTGGAAGGCCTTTAAATTTTAAAAAATGCTTATTTATATGTTTATTAAACAACACCTTTTTTGCTACTTTGTTTTTAAAAAAATATTCAATTTTACTAATAGTTTTCAATTGAGTTAAGGCTTGATAGTTTAATAATTCGTTCTTTTTATCGTGTAGTTTTAAAAGCGTTTCCTTCATCCATTTTTCATAAACATTACCCATATGATAAGCAAAATTATTGGTTGTAGTTAAACGCCAACCATCCACTTCTAAAACTGGTTTGTCTAATAATTCTCTATCCAATTTCGGACTTAAATTTTTATTGTCTTTTATATCTATATTTAATTTTAAAACTTCGGGTTTATAAGTTGCGACAAAGTGTCCAGAACCTACAACAGCCTCTATATTGTTTTCTTTACTAGTAATTGTAAGATGTTTTTTTAAATAATCTTGATTATAATTACTATCCCAACCTATACTTTTATAAAAACACTGAATTGCATTTGGATTTTTAACCGATGTAAATTGTAGTTTCTTATTAAAAAAATTTGAAACCAAAAGGTTTGTACAAAAGTTATTAAAAAGTTTAAATTGGGGCACTAAACCAACTACACCAGCTTTTGGGAATGCATTAAATACTCTTAGTGTTTCTGACTGCCAATTGTTTAAAAATAAAACATCAGCATCTGTAATGGTTACAAGACTAAAGTTATGACCTTTAACTGCCTTTATTATGGCTCTATTTTTTCCAATATTAGTAGTATGAATTACTTCTTGTATCTGTCCTGCTTCGTATAAATTATTTAAGTAAGTAACCACCTCTTTACTGCTTCCATTATTCACTAGACTAATATAGGTTTTAGAATGTGTGGTTTTTATTAAGCTCTCTAAACTTATTTTTAAAATAGAAAATCCATCTTTAAAGTAACCTTCGTTATTAGGTATATAAATAGGCATAACAACTTGATGCGTATAGTTATTATTGTAAGATATTTTTGTTTGTGGGTTTTTGCCTACTCGCATTGGTTTTATTTATTTAAAGAATTTTTAAACAAAACTGAAGTTTTGTTTAAAATATTATTTAATGATCTTACCAATTGTTTACTATCTACACACTCAAAAATTCCAGATATAGTATTAAAATTGGTTATAAACATTTTATTTTTTAATGATAATTTAAAATACCCTATATATTTGTGTAAAAAATGTCTTCTTAAAAAAATCATATCCAAACCAAGATTTTTATTCTTTTTAATTGTTTTAAAGACCAATCTATTCGCTTTAACTTTAGACTTTAATGAACTAATGGTGTTTAGACCATTAATACTATTTTGATGTATTCTAAAATAATACAAAATTTCATCTATTGCATAATAATTTTTAGTTTGAAATAAAAGCCTAGTGTAATATTCCCATTCTTGCTTTCTCATTAAAAATTCATTAAACAACTCACTATTTTCAATAGTTTTTCTTTTAAACAATGGTCCATTTGTATGTAATGAGATATTGCCAATTATATGGTCAAAAACTGGGGTTTCACTTATAGTTTTATTCCATAAAGTAAAATTATTATCTATTGTATTAATAAATTCAATACCAGAACAGACTACAAAATCGACATCATTGTTAAGTAATATATTTACTTTTTTCTCAATTTTATTTGGATGCATTATATCATCGCTATCAAACCATTGTATATATTCGCCTTTTGACTTTTCAAAACCGTAATTACGACAAGCATTTGCTCCCTTTTTTTTTTTTTCTGGTCTTTTTAAACACTTAAATCTTTTGTCTTTATTTTCGTAAGACTGTAAAATACTAAATGTAGCGTCTGTGCTTCCATCATCTACAATTATACATTCCCAATTATTGTAGGTTTGATTCGCAATAGAATCTAAAGTTTCCTTAATTACAGAAACTCTATTATAAGTTGGAATGATTATAGAAACTAATGGATTCACTTTTTGTAGTTTAATATTTTATTGCTATTTTTTCGTCACCTATATGATTTACAAAAGATTCATTTTTATACCCTAAAATGACACTTTTTATATTATTTACTCTCATTTTATCGGTTGTTTTTCGTTCTGTTTCCTTTAAAGTATATGGTAGACATTTATTAACAATTTTGAATGTTGTTAAATGAGGATTGAAACTAAAAGTTTTATCGTAAACACCATAATCTTCTTTTACAACTATTGCTTCAGTTTTATATGGTTGCACTCTATTTAATATTACTTGACCAATAGAATTATTACTCTCCAAAATTTTTATCATTCTTTGTAAAGGAATAATTTTTAAAAATTCCCAATCATCCTCACAATGAAACACATACTTGGTTTTAATTTTACTATTTATTCTATTAAGAGAATATCCTAAACCTTTATTTTTTTTGTTAAAAAAAAATTTATCAAAACCTTTTGTTTTAATATAGTCTTGTGTTTCTTTACTCTTTGGATAATCATCTATTATATACCAATAGATTTTAAACTCTGATGGTAAGTTTTTTTTTAAGCTATCTATCGTTCTTTCTAGATAAGATTTTCTTCCTGAGCTTGTTATAATTAAAGTTATTCCTTGTTTAGAATTAAAATTACTAAAGAAATTTTTATATTTATATAATAAAGCCTCTACAATTATTATGCTTCCATAATAATTGTAAAATCTTTTTAATTTCTTTAAAGTTTTTATAATCATAATTATAATTCTGTTACAAATTTACTTTGCTTTATAATTTTACTGTATGTATGATGAAAAGTTCCTTTTCTATTTAGAATTTGCTCCCATTCATTAAAAATCTCCTGTTCAACTTTTCTATTAGTATCATCTAATAAAACACAAAATTTTTCAGCTAAAAAATCTTTTAAAACAGGTATTGCACTATATCTAGCAAAATCGCAAATTTGTCCGTAAGGTCCATCTACAATTACCATATCTATCGTATTTAAATCCTTAGCTATTTTTTTTACAGTAGCTATATCATGCCATTTGTTTTGAGCTTTGTAATTATACTCTTGAATTTCAACAATTTTTACTTTTATCAACTTTACATAATCAGATAAATTTTCTTTTTCTAGCATTTTAGTTAATGTAGCAATCCATACTTCATCAGAATCTATAGATACAAATTTCACATCTAAATCATACATTTTAATAAGTTTAGCAATATAAATCGTACCAATGCCGCTGCCAAATTCAATTATTGACTTTCTTTCATTTAGAAGAATATCATTTAAAATATCAACTATAGTGTCGGGATTTAGGGAGAAGCTATTAAAAGGTAAATAAATATTATTAAACTTAAAATTAGAAAGCACATTATAGCCTTGTATTTTTCTTAATTCCAGATTTCCTTTTTCCGTTACTCTTAAGATTTTACTTATTTCCTTAAATTTACGTTTAAATTTATTTATCATATTTATAATTTAAAATGGACAAACCGATAGCAATTTTTCTTGTCTCGATGAAATTACTCCTACTTTTGGTAAAATAATTTTACTATTTATTTCAAACAAGTTCTCAAGATCTATACAATCTTCAAGTTCAAATACTTTTTTATATTCAATTGAAACAGATTCGAAATAGTCCTGAAATTTTATATCATCTCCCACTAATTTATTTGAAAATTTAACCCATAATGCTGGAATATTGTAAGCGTGTGAAATGATTACTCCATGTAAGGAAGAAGAAATTATTTTATTACAAGACAAAATTTCTTTTACTACTGCTTCAACATTACTATTTAAAAGATCTATTACTTTAAAATTTGGTTTATCCTTATAAATATTAAACACCTTATCGTAATCTACATAATGAGGTATTACACCAGTAATATTATTACTAGTCGTTTTTTCAGGATTGTAAAATAGTGGAGTTAATATTGCTGGGTCCCCATATACTTCATCACATCTAAAACCCAAACTTATAATTCTATCTCGTGTTTTTGGTCCTCTTACTGCTAAAAATGTCCCTCCTTTTATGTTTTCATTTTTTCTAATAATTCCAGAACCCCAAATAATGGAATTCTTGTTTGACCTTGACAATATACTTCCTATTACGAAATAATGAGAAATTAAATTTCTAAATAAAAACCTTGATGGATTTATTAAAAAAACTGGACGGTTAGAAATTCTCTTTACTAAATAAAGTGATAGAATATCGCCAAAGTTTTCTTCTCCACCTTCATTTCTTTTTTTTGAATAAAAAAAAAGAAAAAGTGGAAATTTAATTAATCTTAGTAATTTCTTGTTCATTTGTTTATTATCAAAATTGCAGAATAATTATTCAGCAATATTTTGGCTATAATTATAACTAGGTAAAGTTTTCGCTCTTAAAGCATTAAATGTTAATTGATTAGTGAATTCATTCTCTCCATTTATAACAAAAAATGAAGCGCTTTCCATCCATAAGTAATTAATATTATCTTTATCATATAAATAAATGTCAATATTATATTCACCAGGAATTAAATTTGGTTTTTTTATATATATCTTAATTAAACTCTTTCCTGTTTTACAGAAACTTATATTAAAATTGGTATAATCCATTTTAAAATGTAAAACTCTTTCATCTAAATCATTCTTAATAGCTATATCCATATAAACATCTTTGTTTAATGGTTTTAAAACATTAAAATTAAAAACTAACTCAATATCAGATTCGATATTAAGCAATTTGTCATTTTTTGCTTTACAATCTAAATAACTAAAAAAATCATTTACCTTTCTTACTCTTATATTTCTATTTTTCTGTTTTTTATAAACATTTAAAGCTTCATTTGTTTCTCCTTCAAAAGAAATCATTCCTTTATCTAACAAAATTACTCTATTACACAAACTTTGTATTGCACCCATATCATGACTCACAAACAACACCGTTCTACCTTCGCCACGACTAATATCCTGCATTTTCCCTATCGCTTTTTTCTGGAACTCAGCATCGCCTACCGCCAAAACCTCATCAATAACCAATATTTCAGGTTCTAAAAAGGCGGCTACTGCAAAGGCTAAACGCACAGTCATACCAGAACTGTAACGCTTTACAGGAGTATCGATATAGCGCTCGCAACCAGAAAAGTCTATAATCTCATCTATTTTAGAGCCTATTTCTTTTTTGGTCATACCTAAAATAGCACCATTTAAATACACATTTTCACGTCCGGTCATTTCACCATGAAATCCTGTTCCAACTTCTAGTAAAGATGCTATACGTCCTTTAGTTTTAATTTCACCAGTGGTAGGACTAGTAACTTTAGAGAGTATTTTTAATAATGTAGATTTTCCTGCTCCGTTTTTACCAATAATTCCTAAAACTTCTCCGCGTTTAACTTCAAAATTAATATCCTGTAAAGCCCAAACATAATCGCTAGAGCCTTTAGTACTACGGTCGTTATGTTCGCCTACTTTTAAATAAGGATCCTGTTTGCCTCGTATGCGATGCCACCAACGGTTTAAATCGTGAGAAATCGTGCCAGTACCAACAAGTCCCAAACGGTATTGTTTGGAGATGTTTTCAGCTTTTAATATGATGTCTTTTTTTGCCATATTAAACTGTATCTATAAATGTTTTTTCAGTTTTATTGAATACTATTAAACCAAATAAGAATACTAGAATACTTATACTTCCTGCATAAAGAAAGTTTTCTATTGAAAATTCTCCAACTCCTAAAGTCATATATCTAAACAATTCTATAATAGTGGTCATAGGATTGTATTCTACAATCCAAGAATACTCTGGTACCTTTTCTTTAAAATAAGATAACGGATACATGACTGCAGAACCATACATAAGCAACTGCACACCAAAACCAACTAAGAAAGTTAAATCGCGGTATTTTGTAGTTAAAGATGAAATAACCATCCCGAATCCTAAACCAAATAAGCCCATAAAAATTATTAAAAAAGGTAATAAAACTAAAGCGCTTTGAGGTATTGCATTAGCAGCTTGATTTGTAAAAAAAACAAAATAAATATAGAAGCTTATAAATACAAGTAGCTGAATTCCAAATTTTAGAAGATTTGAAAAAACGACAGATAATGGAGTAATTACTCTTGGAAAATACACTTTTCCAAAAATATTTTGGTTCGCTTTAAAAGTATCACTCGTTCCTGTTAAACAGGCACTAAAATAATTCCATGAGGTAATACCGGCTAAATTAAATAAAAACGATGGAATACCTGATCCTGTAGGTATAGAGGCTAAATTATTAAAAATTAAGGTAAAGATTACCGAAGTGAATAAAGGCTGAATAAAATACCATAATGGACCTAATATAGTTTGCTTGTATTGAGTGATAATATCACGTTTTACAAACAAAAAAAGCAAATCACGATATCGCCAAATCTCTTTAAAATTTAGGTCTATTAATTTCCGCTTTGGAGAAATAGTATAAAGCCAGTCTGAAGAAGTACGCTTAGTAGTCAAGACTAAAAATGTTTTTTTTGCATATTAGAATTACAAATAAAAACATTTTTTGGTGGTTTAACACTAAAACTTACACTTTATCGCATGCTTACAAGTACGTATAATGGTTTGTATTAACTTGTAATAATACAAAGGTCTAATTTTAAGCCGATTTACTTGGTAAGTTTATCATATTAAAAACATCATCATACGGCAAGTCTGTATACTCACAAAACTCACGTATAGATATTGATTGGCCTTTTCTTTTATTTCTAGCATCGCGTATCGATCGAAATAGAGAACAAGCACTCGATTGGCTTTTGCCTAAAATTTGGGCTGCTTGTGTAGTGTCAATGCATAAAGTAAAAATTCTCATTATTATTTATTTTCTATAGCAAAATACAATACTATACGTACTAACTATAAGTTTATATTATACAAAACTAAAGACTATCTTCCTTTTGCACAACGCAAATAGTGGTAAATATCGTCATAGTTTTCAACATCAATTGTGGAGATGTGAATTAATCATAGACTATTATTGTGATAAACGATTTTAACAAAATCGATAATTTTTAAAAAAAAGGTGAAAAAATAGCTTTTGCACTCTAAAAACTGCCGTTAAAAACCTAAAAATAAGCCAAATAAAAACAGAACTTTAAATAAAAACCAAACAAAAATACAGTATAAATAACACAGCGTTAAACCATAGATACTGTATAGATAGTGTATGGATACTGTATGGATACTGTATGGATACTGTATGCTTAAAGTATGACAGTGTTAATTATACAAATACTGCAAATCTTACAAATTCCACAAATCTCGCAATTTCATACAACATCGACTTAAAATTATAAACCGCTAAAAAACAAGTAAAAGCAATAAAAACGATTAAAAAAACAAACTTCAATTAAAAAAGCCAAACATTACAAATTTGAAATCACAAACTAAACCACCTATTTAATTTCGTAAAAAATTACTATTAGCATCAACTAGGGATCCATAGCAAAAGCAAATAGTAATAAAATTTATTTATTAATCAGCTCAATAGAGCTATAACACATTTTAAAAATGGCAAAATTAAACAGCCTATTAAAAATTGAAGGTACCTTAGATGGTTTAACTTTTTACAAAGGAAAAGACGGATACTTAGTCCGCACTAAAGGAGGCGTTTCTAAAAACAGAATTCAAAACGATCCTGCATTTATTAGAACACGCGAAAACGGAACCGAGTTTGGGCACGTGGCAACCAGTGGCAAAAAACTAAGGCAAGCAATTACACCATTGCTAGCCGATGTTAAAGACACTAGAGTAACCAGCCGCTTAACTAAAGTGCTTAGCCAAGTAAAAAATACCGACCTTACCTCTGCCAGAGGTTTGCGTAAAGTGGGTATTGGCATGCAATCTGTAGCGGGTAAAAATGCACTTAAAGCTTTCGATTTTAACAACAATGCGCAATTAGATAGCATTTTATATGCAGACTACCAATTAAATACAACTACAGGAGAAGTGCTCATTAACAACTTAAATCCATCGCAGGATATTAAAAAACCGGGAGGAGCAACGCATGTTAGCTTTAGTACAGGTGTTTTAAATCTTAACTTCGAAACCGAAGAAAAAGAACTAATACTTAGTAATATTGAAAATATTCCTATTAATAGTACTGCTACCAACATTAGTGTTGTACCTACAGCAATGCCTACTGGTACTGGTCAAGTATATTATTTTTTTAAGTTAGCATTCTTTCAAGAAGTTAACGGTACGCAATATGCTTTAAATAATGGAACTTATAATGTTTTACAAATACTGGATATTCTGTAATAGCATAAAAAAAGAGGAAGCCTAGCTTCCTCTTTTTTTATATTTTTTTCTAAATTAAGACTGTGCTACAAAATAATCCCAAGTTGCTTTTAAGCCTTCTACCGTGCTATACTTAGGTTTATAACCTATTAGCCGTTCCGCTTTACTTATATCTGCTAAAGAGTCTTTTACATCTCCTAAACGCTTAGGCCCAAACTTAACTTTGGTAGACTTATTTGCTAAAACACCTAAGGTCTCCCACAGTTTTATAATACTAATACGATCATTACAAGCAATATTAAACACTTCATTTTTTGCTTCTCCAGATGCGAAAAAACTTTTTATATTACCTTGTACTGCATTTGAAACATAGGTGAAATCTCTAGTTTGAGAACCGTCTCCATTAATTGTCGCTGGCACATTATCTACCAAAGCTTTCATAAACAAAGGCACTACTGCTGCATAAGCACCATTAGGATTTTGCTTTGGCCCAAATACATTAAAATAACGTAACCCAATAGTGTCTGTATTATAAGTTTTACCAAACACATCTGCATACAACTCGTTTACGTACTTTGTTACTGCATAAGGTGATAATGGACTACCAATAGAAGACTCTACTTTAGGCAAAATAGTACTATCGCCATAGGTTGAACTTGAAGCCGCATAAACCATACGTTTTACAGTTGTATTATCTTTTAAAGCTATTAACATATTTAAAAAACCAGATACATTTACTGCATTTGAGGTCACAGGATCATCTATAGATCTAGGCACAGAGCCTAATGCAGCTTGATGACTCACATAATCCATATCCTGCATAGCTGCTTTGCAAGTATCTAAATCTCTAATATCGCCTTCTATAAATTCAAAATTAGCTTGATTAAAAAAGGGCTCTAAATTGGTTTTAAATCCTGTTGCCAAATTATCTAAAACACGTACTTTTTTAGCTTGATGCGCTAGTAAATAAGAAACAATATGAGAGCCTATAAAGCCTGCGCCTCCAGTAACTAAAAACTGTAGTTTTGAAAAATCTTCGGTATGATATTTATAACTCAATGTTTTATTTTTTTCTTTTTAGAAAAGCTGTGAGTCGCTTTAACCAACTGGTTTTCTTTACTTCATCCTCATGATACCCATTTCCATACGCACCGTAGCCGTAACCATAGCCATAACCGTAGCCATAACCATAGCCATATTTACCTTTTTGATTATAAAAGTTATATATAAAGCTTAAGTTACTAATCTCTCCTTTTTTATACTTATCATTTATAAGACTTAACATCCCTTTTTTAGTGTAGTCTTGACGCACAACATATAAAGAGGCATCTACGTATTCAACAAGTTCTAAAGCATCAGACACTAAACCTATTGGTGGTGTATCTAAAACGATATAATCGTATTTTGCTTTTAGCTCATCTATAAATTGATCCATGCTTTCTCCCATTAACAACTCTGAAGGGTTTGGTGGTACAGGACCCGAAACAATTAAATCCAGATGCTCTATTTTAGTTTTCTGTGTTATGGCTTCAAGACTTTTTTGACCTATAAGATAATTAACAGCACCTATGTCGTTTTTAATTTCAAAATCATCAAATATTTTTGGTTTTCTTAGGTCTAAACCAACTAAAACAACTTTTTTTCCGCTTAATGCAAATACACTCGCTATATTTATAGAACAAAAGGTTTTACCTTCTCCACTTACAGACGAAGTAACCATGACTGTTTTTGTACCTTCTAGAGATTGCTGCTTATAGATATATTGCAAACTTGACCTAATGGCTCTAAAAGCTTCTGCAACTGTAGATTTTGGTTTTAAATGAACAGCTAAATTATTTTTTGCTGAGTTTTTACCAACGACACCCAAAAGCGGAATTTTAGATAACTTCTCTAAACTTTGTGGATTGTGGAGTTTATTATCAAAAAATGTAACGAGAAATGCGACTAATAAAGGTATTAAAAAGCCACCTAAAAAAGCAAAAACATAACGAGCACTCAACTTTAAATCTATGGGTATAGCTCCAGTGTCTTTTGCTGTATCTATTATCTGAATATCACTAACATTTGCAGATTTTATTATATCTGCCTCACCACGTTTTGCCAAAAACAAATTATAAGTTTGCTCACTTAATGAATATTGACGTTGTATAGTAAGTATTTGCTGCTGGTCTTTTGGAAGTTTTCTTATCTTACTATTACTCTGCGCTATCTTTCCTCCTATAAAACTTAACTCACGACGTAAACCTGCTGTTGCAGAACTTATATTTTCTAACAATACAGATTTTAATCCATCGATTTGGTTATTTAAATCTGTAAATATTGAAGCATCACTTCTTACGCTTGCTTCATATTTAGATTTTTGAACAGAAAGCGCATTAATTTTAGAAATGTTATTTAAAATATTGGCATCATCAATTCCAGCTATAGATGGCGCTGGTAACTCGGTAAAACTATTACTAGTTTCTAAATAAGTGCGTAAACTTTTATAATAAGCTAATTTTCTATTAATGTTATCACGCTCAACTTCAAATTGAGATAGCTTTTCATTTATCTGAAGGCTTTCTTCATCTAAATTAAATATTTTATTTTGCTCTCTATAATTGTTTAAAGAATCTGCCTTAGATGTTAATTTCGCTTTTTCTCTTGCCAATTGTTTATCAATAAAAGCAATGGTATTGGTTACAAATAAATTCTTTTTATCCAATTGATCTTTTCTTAAAATCGCGACACATTTGTTTAAATAGTCTACTATTTTAGAAGTATTTACATCTGTAATACTTAAATTAAGTATAGAGGAATTTATTGGGTTATCTATTTTTAACTTGCTATTATAATTTCTTACAACGCCATCAAAATCACTAAAAAGGATATAAAATTCATCACCAACATTAAAAGAGCGTTTTGCTCTTGTTGTAATAATACCATTAATAAAAGGCAATGCTATAGGTTCGTTTAATTTAAACGTATAGCTTTTAACGCCATTAGTAGCTGTAATAGTTTCTCGGGCTTTAGTATCAAAATTTTGTGCTGGTAATGTGGCGCCTTCAAAAGCGGTTTCTAAGGCTATTTCATCATTTCCTAAAAATGTAATTTTAATAGGATGATTTAATACTTGAAATGTATTTGGAGTTAATGTTATTTTAAATGGTGCTGCTTTATATATTTCATCTTTTCTAAAACGAGATTGTTTTAAATAATTAATATAAAACTGTAAACTATCAACAACTTTTTCATGATGAGATCGCGACTTTAATGTCGTCATAATTGTTTTAACTTTACCAGAAACGCCACCCCAATTAAAAGTTAAACTTGTATTAGATGTAAACAATGGGTTTTTATCATCCTCAACTGTAATTTGTGTACTTAATCTATAAGATTGTTGCTTTCTTATGTTTTGCTGATAAACAATAAAAACACCTAAACCAATACAAATTACAAACCACTTCCAGTAGCTTAAAGCTCTAATTAAAAAAGCCTTAACATCAAATGGTGCTTGATTTTGAGATTCTAAAAGTTCAAATTCATCATTCATAACTAATCTCTTTTATAGGTTTCTTGCCAAAAAGTATGTTGATACTAATACAGAGAATATAGACGCAATTGTTGTTAAAGTTTGTGTAGCAGTTTGTCCTGCACCAAGCGCTTTTCGTTTTAAAGGTTTAACCAAAATCATATCGTTTGGTTGAATATAGTAAAATGGCGATTGCATGGCTGCCATATCTGTTAAATCTATATGGTGTATTTTTTGACCTTGAGGATATTGGCGTACTACTAAAACATCGGTTCTATCACCAGTATCTTTAATATCACCTGCATTAGCAAGTGCTTCAATAATATTCACACGGTCTTGAAATAAAGTTAATACGCCAGAAGTATTTACTTCTCCGGAGACTGTATAACGTAAACCAGATAATTTTACGGTAACAAATATTTGAGAAACATCTTTTAAATATTTATCTAATAAAGCTTGTTTTACCTTGGCTACAATTTCATCTGTGGTATAACCCAAAACATTAATATCACCCAAAATTGGAAACTTAATATTACCATGTAAATCTACAGTAAAACCACTAAAATATAGCGCTTCTTGTCCTTGAGTATTACCAGCTTTTTCTGTTGGTTCAAAAATAGCTACTAGTTTTGCTAATTCAGAATCTGTAGATTTAATATCGATACTTAATATATCGTTTATTTGAACGCGATAAGGTTTAGAAAGTTCTTTTAAAAGTAAAGAATCATTAATAACTGTACCTTTATCTTGAAGATAAACCACATCCTTATTACTTATACAAGATGAACATAGCACACTAAATAGCACAAAAAAAGCGACTATAAATTTATTCATAATGGGATGTTTTGATTTTGACAAATATAGCTTTTCGTCTTGAACAATAAAACTTTTGTCGGAATTTTTGGAATTTTGTCCGTTATTTGTAAAAAATTGAGCATTGAACTATTTAACTGTTGAACAAATATCGAAATCCTACGGAGAGCTAACACTCTTCCAAAACATTTCATTTAGCATACACAAAGACCAAAAAGTAGCTTTTGTAGCTAAAAATGGCACAGGAAAAACCTCTATACTTAATATTTTAGCTAAACTTGACGAGCCAGACACTGGTAATGTTATCTTTAGAAAAGATATAAAAGTTTCCTTTTTACCACAAGAACCATATTTAGATGGAGATATGACGGTTGAAGACACTATTTTTAATAGCGACAACCCTATTCTTGATATTATAAAAAACTACGAGAATGCTTTATTAAATCCTGAAGATACTGAAGCTTACCAAAAAGCTTTCGAACAAATGGACATACACCAAGCTTGGGATTTTGAAACGCAATACAAACAAATTCTCTTTAAACTAAAGCTTGAAAACTTACAGCAAAAAGTAAGTAGCATGTCTGGTGGACAAAAAAAACGCCTTTCGTTAGCCAATGCTTTAATTAACAAACCAGACCTTTTAATTCTAGATGAGCCAACTAACCATTTAGATTTAGAAATGATAGAATGGCTAGAAGAATTTTTTGCTAAAGAAAACATCACGCTTTTTATGGTAACGCACGACCGTTATTTTTTAGAGCGTGTGTGTAATGAAATTATAGAATTAGACCATGGCGAACTTTTCTCTTATAAAGGTAATTACTCATACTACTTAGAGAAAAAAGAAGCAAGAATAGAACAACAAGCTGTAGAAACAGGCAAAGCAAAACAACTTTATAAAAAAGAATTAACCTGGATGCGTCGCCAGCCTAAAGCACGTACTACAAAATCTAAATCTAGAATAGACGATTTTACCGAGATAAAACATAAAGCGCACCAACGCCGTAAAGACCACGTAGTACAATTAGAACTTAACATGGAGCGTTTGGGAAGTAAAATTGTTGAACTTAAAAAAGTATCTAAAGCTTATAAAGATAAAATTATTTTAGATGGCTTTAGCTACATGTTTCAAAAAGGAGAACGTGCAGGAATTATTGGTAAAAACGGTACTGGTAAATCTACATTTTTAAATATACTTACTCAAACAGCAGAGCCAGACTCAGGAAAAATTGTTGTTGGCGAAACTGTAAAATTTGGCTACTATACACAAGGTGGTATTACGCCAAAACCACAACAAAAAGTTATTGATATTGTTAGAGAGTTTGGTGATTACATACCATTAAAAAAGGGACGTCAAATTAGTGCACAGCAATTACTTGAACGTTTTCTATTCGATAGAAAAAAGCAATACGATTTTGTCGAAAAACTTAGTGGTGGCGAACGCAAACGCCTATATTTATGTACAGTTCTAATTCAAAATCCCAATTTTTTAATTCTTGATGAACCTACTAACGATTTAGATATTGTAACATTAAACGTACTAGAAAGCTTCTTGTTAGATTTCCCAGGTTGTTTATTAGTGGTATCTCACGACCGTTATTTTATGGATAAAATTGTAGATCACCTGTTTGTTTTTAGAGGCAAAGGTGTTGTTGAAGATTTTCCAGGTAACTATAGCGATTTTAGAGCATACGAAGACAGCAAACCTGCTATTTCTGAAACTACAGACGAAGAAAAAAAAGAAAAGAAAAACTGGAAGAAAGATAGTAACGTAAAACTATCCTATAACGAGCAAAAAGAATATAAAAACTTAGAAAGTAAAATAAAATCTTTAGAGTTTGATAAAATTGAATTAGAAAAAAAGTTCTTAAATCCAGACCTTTCTACAAATGAAATTAACGAACTATCAAACAAACTTCAGGTTATATTAGATAGTATAGAAGAAAAAGAAATGCGCTGGCTAGAACTAGCAGAAAAAATGGAAGAATAAATAAACCATGCGAAAACTAATTATTGCGTACATAAAATTTTGGTTACGCTCTACAAACCAACACGGCGTACAATCACCATTCGTTTACAGTTTAGTAACCAAATGTTTTTACAATAAAAAACCACAAAATGCTTATAGTAAATTAAAAGCCTATAAAAAAGCATTATTACAAAACCAGCAAACTATACAGGTAACAGATTTAGGCGCAGGTTCGCAAACCACTAAAAGCAATACACGAGTTATTGCTAAAATTGCAAAAAACGCAGGCACAACAAACCATCGCGCCAAACTATTTTATCGTTTAGTAAACTACTTTCAATTTCAAAACATTTTAGAATTAGGTACCTCTATGGGTATAGCAACACACGCTATGCATCAAGGCAATCCAAATGCACAAATCACTACTATTGAAGGTTGTCCAAATATTTCGGCATTTACAAAAGAAAGTTTTAAAAACTTCAACTTAAAAAACATAGAACTACTAACTGGAGATTTTAAAAAAGTAATGCAACCATTAGTACAAAACAAATACGATTTAATTTATTTTGATGGCAATCACCAAAAAGAAGCTACTTTAAATTATTTTGAAACTTTACTACCAAGCGCAACAAACGATTCTGTTTTTATTTTTGACGATATTTATTGGTCAAAAGAGATGACCGAAGCTTGGGAAACCATAAAAAAACATCCAAAAGTTACCGTAACAATAGACACCTTTTTTTGGGGTATTGTATTTTTTAGAAAAGAACAAGCCAAAGAGCACTTTACAATACGCGTATAAATTTAGATTCTAATTTTCAACCAAAAGTTTTTCGCTTCAATATTTAACTTTTAACTTTGAAAGAATGGAACTTTCCATAAATTAAAAACACATGAAAGTATATACAAAAACAGGAGATAAAGGCACAACTGCATTATTTGGCGGCACACGCGTTCCAAAACATCACATAAGAATAGATAGTTATGGTACTGTAGACGAGTTAAACTCGTACATAGGCTTAATTCGTGATCAAGAAATAAATCAGCTTTACAAAAATATCCTTATAATAATTCAAAACAAACTATTTACAGTTGGAGCAATATTAGCAACAGATCCAGAAAAAATGGTTTTAAAAAACGGAAAAGAACGCTTAAATATAAATAAAATCACTTCCGAAGATATTGAACTTCTCGAGCGTGAGATGGACAGTATGAACGAGTCACTACCACAAATGACGCATTTTGTTTTACCAGGTGGCCATCAAACAGTGTCATTCTGTCACGTAGCACGCTGTGTTTGCCGTCGAGCGGAAAGACTAGCGTCTGCCTTAAATGATATTGAACCTTTTTTACCAGAAGCACTCACCTATTTAAACCGCCTTTCTGACTATCTTTTTGTATTGGCACGAAAGTTGACTCATGACTTGCAAGCAGACGAAGTTAAATGGATTCCTGAGAAACATTAAAGTTGCACAGAATAAACAAACTTTTAAGCTGTTATTAAATAACACTGCAAAATATTTAGGTTCAAATAGTTTCAGTGAAAAATGACGTTCTTTTTTATTACTGAAAAATAATTCACTTTTTTCTTGACTATTTAAACTAAAAATTTATTTTTGCAAAAAAATAAACCTATTAAGAAATGTATTGGACATTAGAATTAGCATCTTATTTAAGTGATGCACCTTGGCCGGCAACTAAAGACGAACTTATCGATTACGCTATTAGAACAGGAGCGCCTTTAGAAGTTGTAGAAAATTTACAAGCCATTGAAGATGAAGGCGATTCTTACGATTCTATCGAAGAAATCTGGCCGGATTACCCAACAGATGAAGATTACCTCTGGAATGAGGACGAGTATTAAAACATTGCCTTACAACAATGTAATACTTGCTAGATATAGCAAGACTATATCTTATTTATAAAAAATACCAAAAAAAAGTCTCGATTAGAGACTTTTTTTGTGCGTTAAAATTTAGCTAACCACAGCTAAAAACGTATATTTAAGCCCTTTTTAATTAAGGTGCAAAAGTGTTATTCTAAGCATCGCAAAAGAATCTCACAAATAACAACTAAAATTAAGTTTTGCTTTTAGAAAAAACGCAAAACATTCAAAATATAAAACAGTAAACTATGAGTTTTTTAGATTCCATTCTAAAAGTATTTGTTGGCGATAAGTCTAAACAAGACGTAAAAGCCATTTCACCTTTAGTCGATAAAATAAAATCGTTTGAAGCTGCTCTTGAAGCTTTATCTCACGACGAATTAAGAGCAAAAACAATAGAGTTTAAAGCTATTATAGCCGAAACTCGCAAACCTTTTAACGAGCGTAAAGACAAACTAAAGGCAGAAGCAGATGCGACTGATGATATTGACAGACGTGAAGATATTTACCAAGAAATTGATAAAATTGAAGACGAATCTTACCAAGCTGTAGAAGTTACTTTAAAAGAAATTTTACCAGAAGCCTTTGCAGTTGTAAAAGAAACAGCAAAACGTTTTACAAATAACAGTGAAATTACTGTTACTGCAACACCATACGATAGAGAAGTTTCTGGAATGGGAGATTATGTAACCTTAGATGGAGACCAAGCAACATGGTCTAACTCTTGGGATGCAGCAGGAAAAGCAATTACCTGGGACATGATACACTACGATGTGCAATTAATTGGTGGTGTCGCTTTACATGAAGGTAAAATTGCCGAAATGCAAACAGGTGAAGGTAAAACATTAGTAGCAACATTACCGGTGTACTTAAATGCCTTAGCAGAAAAAGGTGTGCATTTAGTAACTGTAAACGACTATTTAGCAAAACGTGATATGGCATGGATGGCGCCAATATTTCAATTTCATGGCATGACCATAGATTGTATAGATAATCACCGTCCAAACTCTGAAGGTCGCCGTAAAGCATACAACTCAGATATTACATACGGTACAAATAACGAATTTGGTTTCGATTATTTACGTGATAATATGGCAAACTCGCCAGACGATTTAGTACAACGTCCGCATCACTACGCTATTGTAGATGAGGTAGATTCTGTATTAGTAGATGATGCTAGAACACCATTAATAATTTCTGGACCAATACCTAAAGGAGACGTTCACGAATTTACAGCACTTAAACCTCAAGTAGAAAATATTGTAGCTGTACAACGTAAACAATTAGTACAAACATTAGCAGAAGCTAAAAAATTAATTGCCGCCGGAGACGAAAAAGAAGGTGGTTTTCAATTACTACGTGTTTACAGAGGTATACCAAAAAATAAAGCGTTAATTAAGTTTTTAAGTGAAGAAGGTGTTAAACAATTACTTCAAAAAACCGAAAACGTTTACATGGCAGATAACAATCGTGAAATGCCAAAAGTTGATGAAGCACTTTATTACGTAATAGAAGAAAAAAACAATCAAATTGAATTAACAGATAAAGGTATTGAATTCCTTTCTGGTAAAGACAATCCAGACTTCTTTGTCATGCCAGAAATTGGTATTGAAATAGCTAAAATTGAAGCAAAAGGTCTTTCATCTGAAGAAGAAGCAGAATTAAAAGAAGATTTATTTAGAGAATTTGGAGTAAAATCTGAACGTATACACACTTTAAACCAACTACTTAAAGCATACGCTTTATTTGAAAAAGACAACCAATATGTTGTTATGGATAATAAAGTAATGATTGTAGATGAGCAAACAGGTCGTATTATGGATGGTCGTCGCTATAGTGATGGATTACACCAAGCGATTGAAGCAAAAGAAAATGTAAAAATTGAAGATGCTACACAAACATTTGCAACAGTAACACTACAAAATTACTTTAGAATGTACCGCAAACTTTCTGGTATGACAGGTACAGCCGTGACAGAAGCAGGAGAGTTTTGGGAAATCTATGAACTTGATGTTGTAGAAATTCCTACAAACAGACCAATTGCACGTCACGATAAAGAAGATTTAGTTTATAAAACTAAACGAGAAAAATACAACGCGGTAATTGAAGAAGTAACAAAACTATCTCAACAAGGGCGTCCAGTATTAATTGGTACTACAAATGTTGAAATTTCTGAGTTACTTGGAAAAATGCTTAGCATTAGAAAAGTACCACACAATGTCCTTAACGCCAAATTACATAAAAAAGAAGCAGATATTGTTGCAGAAGCTGGACAACCAGGACAAGTAACTATTGCAACTAACATGGCTGGTCGTGGTACAGATATTAAATTAATAGACAAAATTAAAGAAGCTGGAGGTTTAGCCATTATTGGTACAGAACGTCACGATTCTAGACGTGTAGACAGACAGTTACGTGGTCGTGCTGGTCGTCAAGGAGATCCAGGAAGCTCACAGTTTTATGTGTCATTAGAAGATAATTTAATGCGATTATTTGGTAGTGAACGTATTGCCAAAATGATGGATAGAATGGGATTAAAAGAAGGTGAAGTAATTCAGCATTCTATGATTTCTAAATCTATTGAACGTGCACAGAAAAAAGTTGAAGAAAATAACTTTGGTGTACGTAAGCGTTTATTAGAGTATGATGATGTAATGAACTCGCAACGTGAAGTTGTTTACAAACGTCGTCATCATGCCTTATTTGGTGAGCGTTTAAGAGTGGATTTAGCAAACATGATTTTTGATACTTCGGAAGGTATTGCCGAAACTAACAAAAATGCTAACGACTTTAAAAACTTTGAGTTTGAGTTAATTCGTTACTTCTCTATGCCTTCACCTATAACTGAAGATGAGTTTAACAAATTATCTGCAACAGCTATAACAAAACGTATTTATAATGCTGCTTTCGACCATTATAAAGCAAAAATGGAACGTAATGCAGAAGTTGCTTTCCCAGTAATTAAAGATGTTTACGAAAACCAAAGCGATAAATACAAACGTATTGTTGTACCATTTACAGATGGTGTAAAAACTTTACAAGTTGTAACAGATTTAGAGCGTGCTTATGAGTCTCAAGGAAAAGAATTAGTAACAGATTTTGAAAAAAATATTACACTTGCCATTATTGATGATGCTTGGAAAACGCATTTACGTAAAATGGATGAGTTAAAACAATCTGTACAATTAGCAGTACACGAACAAAAAGATCCATTATTAATTTATAAGTTTGAAGCTTTTGAATTGTTTAAAACAATGATTGATCAAGTAAATAAAGATGTTATTTCATTTTTATTTAAAGGCGAACTGCCAAGCGAAAATACAAACGCAATTAGCGAAGCTAGAGAAACTAAGAAAAAGGAAAACTTACAAACACAAAAAGAAGAAATCCCTAATCTAGACGAGCGTTCTGCACAAAACAGACAAGCAGGAAACACACAACAACAGCAACAAGTAGTAGAAACTATTGTACGCGACCAACCAAAAATTGGACGTAACGATAAAGTGACTATCAAGCATGTTATGAGTGGTGAAAATAAAGTTGTTAAATTTAAACAGGCCGAACCTTTAATTGCTAAAGGCGAATGGGTTTTAGTTAACGATTAAGCAAAATGCGATTATAAATCTATAATATAGCATACATTAAAACCGAAGTTTAATACTTCGGTTTTTTTATGCGCCATATTTATTTACATCATAAAGTATACAATACTGTCCTATTCAATTTAATTTTGTAATTTTATTTAACTAACTAATACGCTAAAATTATGCTTAAAAATATACTTGCAACAGTTGTAGGTTTTGTTGTTGCTTCGGTTGTTGTTTACCTTTTCGAAACCGTAATTGGACACAATTTATTTCCTCTAGCCGAAGGTGCTAAACCAGAAGATATTGAGTGGATAAAGGCCAATATGCAAGCTATTCCTGTAGGTTCTAAAATATTTGTAGTTATTGCTCATTTTATGGGCATAATTAGTGGTATGGCAATTGCTGGTTTTATTTCTAAAACAAGCATGATTCCTGCTTACATAGTTGGAGCTTTAATGCTATTAGCAACCTTTGCAACTATATTTATGTTACCTAAAGAACTGTGGTTTACTGCTGCCGATGCTATTTTTGTTATTGCTGGTTTCTTTTTTGGAAAGTCGTTTGCGCAACGTTTTGTTTTTAATTAAAAATTTCAATTTAACTTTTTACGAAGAATAATTTAAATTTATAATCCTAAAATAAGCTCAGGATTAATAGTATTTGCTTTATAAAAATCTAAATCTTTTAACGAGCAAACACCAGGATAATCACCTTTTTTGTCTTGCAAGTCTAAAATAATTTGAAAATGTAAATGTGGTGCGTAATCGCCATTTACTTCGGCTTTGCCTAAATGTGCGATAACTTCTCCTTTTTTAACCTCGGCTCCTACTTTTAAATCTATTAAAGATTCACGAGATAAATGTCCGTAAAGTGTATAAAAAGTAAATGCTTCAACCGTGTGTTTTAAAATAATAGTTGGACCATAATCACCAAAATTAGTATTGTCTTTAAAGCTATGTATTTCGCCATTAAAAGCTGCTAAAACAGGTGTTCCTGCTGCTATCCATAAATCTAAACCAATATGAATATTTCTCTCGGTTTCTGGATTTTGATTGTTAAAATAATCACTGCGATTATAAATGCCTCGTTTTTCTAAGTAACCACCAAAGGCTACTTTTTTATTATGCGTTTTTAGGTAATTACCTATATAATTTTCCCAGGCTTGTGAAGAAGAAACATCAAGCGTTTTTAAGCTAGAATTTGTTTGAGAAAGATCTATAGCTATATAGTCGCTATTAGGAATTGAAGCATCAATAACATTAATGTTTTGCGATGCTAGCGATTTAAAAAAAGAAAGGTTTTTTTTAGAATTCATATGTATTTATAAACCAATAGGTATTAAATATTTTTGAATTCAAAAATAAATAATTATTCGGCAACTATATTACTATACTTTGCATTAATAACAATGGTTTTGGTTGTATCTCCACCATTAGGATTATGTTTTATTGTAGTATTATTTGTACGTTGTTTATTAAACTTAGAGTGATTCCCTTTAAAGTAGAGGTTGTAATTTATTGCTGTTGGTAATTTTAAAAGTGCATCACTATTTTCTAAAACAATATTTAGGTTACTAAAACTATGCGCTATATTACGTATGTACAAATCTCCAAAACTACCGTCTATTATACTATTACCATTTAAGGTTTCTATATCTATATTAGAGGATACTGCATTAAGCACTAAATCTTTAGCTGTTTTAATTTTAGTTTTATCGGCATAATTTAATTTTAAAGCACCTTCATTTATATTTAAAATTGTAGCATTAGAGTACAATACATTAATGGAAGCATTGCTCCCATTAATTGTATTAGCAAATAAATTACCATGCGATACTGTAATATCTGGATTAGTGATTACAGATGCTAGTTTAAGCTCGCCATGTCTAACATTAAGTTTTAATTTTGCTTTTTTTGGCATCTTAATTTTTATGGTCTTTATAAGGTCGTAGTTTTTGTTGTCTTTATCAAAAACACCGTTTGCTTTAGAGTTACCAAAGGTTTCTTCCATTTTAGCTTCAAACGCTTTACCAAATTCTTCTCCCCATTTTTCTAAAGCTGGCGCTACATTTTTTTCAAAGTTTTTACCAAACTCTTCTCCCCATTTTTCCATTCGCTTTTCAAGTTTTTCTCCAAAACCATCTTCGAAAGCTTTCTCTATATCTTTTCCAAATTGTTCTCCCCAAACTTCCATGCTGCGTTCAAACTTATCGAAATCTGATTGTTTAATACTTTTTGCCCATTCGCGCATTTCTTCTTCATATTCTTCTCCATATTCTTTTCGGTATTTTTTGCTCCAAGCGTCTAAATACTTTTCACCTTCTTTTTCGTAACGTTCTAAATCGAAATCTACATTATAGTTACCATCTGGAGACTCAGGAATACGTAATACTTTTAATGATTCTGGCAAATTTTTTAACGACTCTAAGTTTCCTAAATTTTCTAATAATGGCTCTAAAGATTCGTTAATTTCTAAAGGTAAATTAGAAATTGCTTTTAAAGACTCTTCATCTAAAATCTTAATACTCATATCACTAGACCAAGAACCTGTAGAACCTTTTGTTGTAATTTTTACATTACTTTTTGTGTTATTTATTTCTAAATCCCAAGTATTTAATACGGCTTGTAACGCTTCTTTAGATAATTTATCACTTTCAATATAAGCTTCAATTTCTACATAATCTTTATTCCATGTATCTACCAAGATATTAGTATGACTTGTATTTAAATTTACAGTTACATCTTTATTTACTTTAAAAGATTTGGTTTCTTTTTTTAATTTATTTTGTGCCGTTAAGCTTAAAGTAGCTAACATACACACAATTAATAGTTTTATAGTTTTCATTATTTTTTAATTTTTTGGTTGATACCAAAAAGCAGTTTTGGTATAACTATTCGTTTTTTGATTGATTGTTTTTTTTAAATACGTCCAGAAGTTGCTGTATTTAAATCTTTTAATTGTTCCTTTAAACGGTACATTAAGTTTAGTCTTAATTTTAAATTACTAATTAAAGCATCTACAGTAAGTTCATCTGGGCCTTGATTTGTTAACTCTATGGTTAAACGCTTATACTCTGCTTTAAGCTCGTCTAATCGTTTTACATAACCATCAAACAATTCTTTATTATCTGGTGTTAATTTTACTTTAGATAATTCTAAATTTATATTAGCCAAATAATAATCTTCAACCTTTTTAAGATCTGGAGAAATATCGCCTAATGATTTTGTTTCTATAACATCACTTGTATTAGTACCTGCTACTTCAATTTGGTTTTCGGTATTAAAAAACTGGAATGCTCCAAAAGCTAAACCTAATAATAACACGACACTGGCGGCAATATTAATTATGCTAAATCTAGATTTTTTTTGCACAGGCTTAGTAGCTTCTAACTTTTTAAGAAAACGCTCTTCATGTCCTTTAGGCATTTTATCTATAGATAATTTATTATCTGCCTCAAATAAGTTTCTAATATCTTTAGCCATAATGTTTTTGTTTTAGTAATTCTTGTAATTTTTGTTTTCCTCTGGATAATTGTGTTCGTGAAGCAACTTGTGTTATGTTTAAAATTTCTGAAATTTCCTGATGGTCATAACCTTCAACTAAAAACAACATTACAACATATCTATACTTATCTGGAAGTTGTTGTATTGCCTTTTTAATTTGCTCCAGTGTTACACTTTCATCTACTAACCATTTGTTGTTTACAGAAGTATCTACAACTTTAAGGTGCACATCTTCAAGCTCAACTAAACGCTGCTTTTTTAGTTTAAGCGTGTCTATACTTTTATTTACAACAATACGTTTTAACCAAGCGCCAAAAGTAACATCGCCTTTAAATTGATGTAATTTTGAAAATGCCTTAATAAAAGATTCTTGAACAATATCTTCGGCTTCGGCAGTGTGGTTAACAAAACGTTTCGCAACACTGTACATACAGTCGCAATACTGGTTATACAAATGCAATTGCGCTTTGCGATTATTTTGTTTACACAATTCAATAGTATCTAATTGAACGACTTTCACTTTTTAGTTTTTGGTTGGTAGTTTAATCTATTATAAAGACGATACATTTTCTCAAGTGTTGCAAAATTGATTTATTTTTTTTTCAAAATTCACTATTTTTTAAGAATAAATTAGCGTTGTTTCTTTACTATCATTCAGTTTTTAAAGTATCTTTATCTTTTTAAAATTTACGCAAATCCATGTTAAAAAGGTTAATAATTTTACTCATTATTGTCGCTATTGGAGTCTTTGGATACTCACATTTTGCCGGCGGTTTATTTAGCAAACCATTAAGTCCTGAAAAAACTGTTGTTTTTGAAGTTGATGATATTGAGTTGGAAGTTTTTTATAACAGACCATCTAAACGTAATCGTGAAATTTTTGGCGCTTTGGTTCCTTACAACAAAGTTTGGCGTACTGGCGCAAATGAAGCGACTACTTTTGAAACCAATACAGCTTTAAAAGTAGGAAATGACTCGTTACCTGCTGGAAAATATACACTTTGGACGATACCTAATGACACTGCATGGAATGTGATGTTTAATTCTAAGCAATATAAATGGGGCGTTGATGAAACCATGAAAGCTATGCGAGATCCTGCTTTTGATGTAGCCACTTATGTTGCTCCTGTTCAAAAATTAGAAAATCCTGTAGAGCTTTTTACTATTGCTTTCGATAATTCTACAGATAATTTATCCCTTACAATGGCTTGGGATTACTCTAAAATTGTAGTACCACTTAAATAAGATTTTTTATAATTTTAGACTTAAACCATAAAATAGGTTTAAATTAATAAAGACTTTATATATTAGCTTTTAGAGATAATTATACTGTTTTCGCTTTCGCGGAAATTATAAAACTATGACTAAAAAAAAATCGGCATTACAAGAAAACGATGGTGTTTCTCCTCCAGAAATAACTAACACAGATGCCGTTTCTAAAATTAAAGCACGACGTAAGCAGTTAAAAGACACCAACACTTTAGTATCTAAAATATTAAAAGGAAATATTACCGCTCTAAGCCAAGCAATTACTTTAGTTGAAAGTAAAAACCCAAAACACTTAGAACAGGCAAATGCAATAATAAAAGCCTGTTTACCACATGCAAACCAATCTGTTAGAATTGGTATTACTGGAGTTCCAGGCGTTGGAAAAAGCACCTTTATTGAAGCTTTTGGCACCTATTTAACTACTATAGAAAAAAAAGTAGCAGTACTTGCTGTAGACCCAAGTAGTTCACTTACAAAAGGAAGTATTTTAGGAGATAAAACCAGAATGGAAGAGTTGGTAAAAAACGAAAATGCTTTTATTCGTCCATCAGCATCTGGAGAATCTCTAGGTGGCGTAGCCAGAAAAACACGTGAAGCAATTATTTTATGTGAAGCTGCTGGTTTTAATACTATTATTATAGAAACTGTTGGTGTAGGGCAAAGTGAAACTGCCGTGCATAGTATGGTAGACTTCTTTTTACTTTTAAAACTAGCTGGTGCCGGAGACGAATTACAAGGAATTAAACGTGGTATTATTGAAATGGCAGATATGATTGCTATTAATAAAGCAGATGGCGATAATATTAAAAGTGCAAAATTAGCTAAAGTTGAATTTAACCGTGCATTACATTTATACCCGCAAAAAACTTCTGCTTGGCAACCAAAAGTCATGACTTGTAGTGCTATAAATAATAAGGGTATTGAAGCCATTTACAATGCCATTGTTGAGTATATTGATTTAACTACTAAAAATAATTACTTCAATTCTAAAAGAAACGAACAAAATAAATTTTGGTTACTACAAACTATAGAAGAGCAACTAAAAATAGATTTTTTTGAAAACGCACAAATTAAAGATGCTTTGCAAAAACAAATAGCTTTAATTGAAGCTAATAAAACCACGCCATTTGTAGCTGCAGATTACTTACTAGGATTAAAAAAATAATGGACTACCAGTTTACCATAATTGTTCCTATTTATAATGAAGAAGACAATATACTTAGGCTAAAAAACGCTTTGTCTCACTATATAACTATAGCTTCAAAAAAAACGAAAGTTCTATTTATAAACGATGGCTCTACAGATAAGAGTTTAGATTTAATTACTGCTATTTGTAAAGATAAAACTTCTTTTTCTTTTATTTCATTCGACAAAAATTATGGTTTAAGTGCAGCTATAAAAGCAGGATTTGATATTGTAGACACAGCATTAGTTGGTTATATGGATAGTGATTTACAAACCTCACCAAACGATTTTAACACCTTATTAAAACATATTGAAGATTACGATTTAGTTACTGGTATGCGAGATAATCGCCAAGATAGTGTTACAAAAAAATGGTCGAGTAAAGCGGCAAATAAATTTAGACGCTTATTTACAAATGATGGTATAGATGACACTGGTTGCCCTTTAAAAGTAATAAAAACAGCATACGCTAAAAATATTCCTATGTTTAAAGGTTTGCACCGGTTTTTGCCAGCTATGGTTTTATTACAAAACGGACGTATAAAACAAATACCTATTGCTCATTTTTCAAGACTCGCAGGACAATCTAAATTTGGGTTTTGGAATAGATCTATTGGTCCATTTATAGATTGCTTTGTGTTTTTATGGATAAAAAAAAGATACATAAATTATACTATTATTAAGCAAAAGCCATGAGTGACTGGCTTTTATATGGTATTGGCTTTTTAGCACAAGCGCTTTTCTCTTTAAGATTAATTGTTCAATGGTTACAAAGTGAAAAACAAAAAAAATCTGTTACACCATCTGTATTTTGGATATTTAGTTTAATCGCGTCAATTTTACTTTGTATTTATGGTTATTACAGAGACGATTTTAGTATCATGCTTGGCCAACTTTTAACCTACTTTATTTATATAAGAAACCTACAGTTACAAAAGGTTTGGCAAAGTATTTTAGCTTGGGTAAGATTAATTATTTTAAGTATTCCTGTAATAGTTATACTCTACTTTATTACAAGTAATACCATTGCTTTATCAAAGTGGTTTCAAAATGAAAATATACCACAATGGCTATTAGTTTTAGGTATAGCTTCACAATGTATATTTAGCTTACGCTTTGTTTACCAATGGCTTTTTTCTGAAGTAAAAAAACAATCTACCTTACCGTTAGGCTTTTGGGTATTGAGTAGCATTGGTGCTTTACTTATTTTAATTTATGCTGTATTTAGAAATGATCCTGTATTAATTTTTGCGCATAGCTTTGGCTTAGCGATATATTTTAGAAATATTTATTTTATTACTGCGCGTTCTTAGTGTAAATAAAACGCTTTTGTAAATATCTATCCAGTTTATAAAATGCAAAACCTGAAAGTCCGCCAAAAATAAAACCACTTAAAACATCTAATGGAAAGTGTACACCTATATAAATACGGCTATAACCCATTAATATTGCCCAAACAATCATGATATAAATAAAGTATTTATAACGCTCCCGAAGTATTAAACCTGTAAATATTGCTACTGCCATCGAGTTACTTGAATGACCAGAAAAATAGCCAAATCGTCCACCACAACCTTCTTTTACTATACGCATCATGGTATTAATACTTGGGTCGTGACAAGGCCTAAATCGTGCTACTCCATACTTAAATAAGTTTGTAACCTGATCTGTAAATGTTATCATGAACACAACAAGAATTAGTGTTAGAATAAACATTTTACTGTTTAACCTTTTATATAGCAAATACAATAAAATGGCGTAAAAAGGAATCCAATGAAACTTGGCTGTGTAAAACATCCAGAAGGCATCCCAGTATACGTTTCCTAAATTGTTTAGGTATAAAAAAAGTTCTTTATCTAATTCTACTAATTGTTCTAACATTTATTGTTTTTTGGGCATTTTTTTTTACTTAGAGTTTATAAAAAACTACTCGTCGTATCGCTCTACTTCTCTATCGTAAAAAGCTGTTGCTTCTTTAATTAAGTTTTCGGTTTCCATTTCTAGTTCTTTCTGGTCGTTTTGATCAAATTCTTCTAACCATTCTACCTCATCATCTTCTAAGTTAATTATAAACATAGGAAATTCTGTATGAATTACGAAAATAGCGTTAGGAAAATCGGTGTTATCACCTAATATAAATTTTGGAAGTGTCATTATAAAATTAGTTAGTTACTTTTTAAGTCGTTTGACAAAATTAACTTCTTTGTTAAAAAATTGAATCTTAAATATAATAAAATTGCAGCACTCGTTAGTCCTGCTAATAAGCCGCACCAAATACCAAAGCTACCATACATGCTTTCTTTACCAAAAAACCAACTTATTGGAAATCCTATTAACCAATAAGATACAAAAGTTATTAGTGTTGGTATTTTTACATCTTGCAAACCACGTAATGCTCCTAAAACCACTACCTGAATACTGTCACTTATTTGAAAAATAGCTGCTGCTAATAATAATTTAGAAGCTATTGATACTACTTCCATATTATCTTTAAAGTTTACAACATCATCAAAATCTACATATATTCTTGGCAAATAGTCATGAAAAACAGCAAATATTATTGCAAATCCTGTGGCAAATATTGTACCCAAAAGGAATAAAGAAAAAGCAATACGGCGTAGCTCGAAATATTTTTTTAATCCTTTTTGGTTTCCTACTCTAATCATTGAAGCCACGCTTAATCCCATAGCAACCATAAAGGTCATTGAACTTAAGTTTAAAGCTATTTGGTTTGCTGCTTGAGGATTTTTGCCTAATAAACCACTTAACCAAATAGCAGCAGTAAATATGGCTACTTCAAAAAACATTTGCATGGCACTAGGCGTCCCTAAGTTTACTATTTTTTTAAGCATCAATGTATCTAAAACAAATAGCTTAATGTTTGTAACAAAATCTTTAGACTTATCTTTTTTCTTTAGTAAATACCATAAATACCAAAGCATTACAAATCTGGATACCAAAGTTCCATAAGCTGCACCAACGATACCAAGTTCTGGAAAACCAAATTTTCCAAATATTAAAAGGTAGTTTAAAAGTACATTTATTAAGTTTCCTATAATGGTAGCATACATAGGGTATTTTGTCATAGACAAACCATCACTAAATTGTTTAAATGCTTGAAAAATTATAAGTGGAATAAGAGAAAAAGCAACCAAATCTAAATATGGAATTGCCAACTCTACAACCTCAACTGGTTGTTCCATTAAATACATTAATGGTTTTGCAAAAAATACTAGTAAAAACAACAATATACCTAAAACAGTACATAGAAAAATACCGTGTTTTAATGCTGACTTTCCGCCGTTAAAATCTCTAGCAGAATCTGCCTCGGCAACTATTGGTGTTATGGCTGTACTAAAGCCAATACCTAAAGACATAGCAATAAACATAAAACTATTACCTAAAGATACTGCTGCTAGTTGCGCAGTACCTAATTGGCCTACCATAATATTATCTATAAAACTAACAAAGGTATGACCTAGCATTCCTAGCATTACTGGTGCTGCTAGTTGCCAATTGTATTTAAATTCTTTCGTGTAGTTTGATAAAACCATTTAGCAAAAGTAATGCTTAGGTTTTGGTTTTCTGCTTTTATTTTAGCTATTTTTTAGTTTGAATGTCTTCAATTAAATTTACTAAATACGGCACAATTATTTCAGGATTTTTCCAGGCAATTTCGTGTCCTTTTCCTTCTACTGAAATGACTTTAATATTATTAAAATTTGCTTTACTAAAATTTATATTTTCAAAAGGCACAATATCATCAATATCACCGTGAAAATGTAAAACAGGAATTTGTAGTTTTTTCCAGTCTTTTGCTATAATTTCTAACTCTTTAGCATGTACCGTTTTTTCATCTCCCGCAACACGATATGCTGTTGGCACTAACCATCTTGTTAATTTCCATTGTGTAAATCTAGAAGCCCAAATGTCTTTTTCATTTTCAGGATCTATGGCTGGAGAAACCATAACCAATGCTTTTACATTTTTGTTTAAATAAGCTATGCGTGCTGCTAATGGTCCGCCATAGGATGATCCTATAACGATAACATTATCTAATGCTTTTTCGTTTATAACAGCACTCATTATTTGTGCTTGCGTAGAAATTGAGGTAAGTTGCTTTCCAAAATTAGAATAGCCATATCCAGGCCTATCTATAGCATACATATTTGCACTTGCTAAAAGTTTACTATCTAACATGTAATTTTCCCAAGCAGACAAAGAGCTTGGTGAACCATGAAAAAATATAAGGTTTACTGTATTGTCTTGAGATTTTACTTCGTGAATACGAATATCTAGATTTAAACTATCTACTTTGTAGTAAGTTATCTCACTGTTTATATTTTCTGTTTTAAATTTTTGCTGAATAGCTTCATCTGTTTTTCGCCATTGTAAAACAGTACAAGATGTATTACATAAATATGTTAAACCAAGTAATAACAGATAGCCATATTTTTTCATAAAAATTTAAAGTTGAAAATAGCACTTACAATATATGTACTATAAATGAGCGACATTGGCTTTTGCTTGTTCGAACTCTGTAACCATATCTTCTACAATTTCTTTTACAGGCTTAATATCATGTATCAATCCTGAAATTTGTCCGATTTCTAATTCGCCATCTTCAAGATCACCTTCAAACATACCACGCTTTGCTCTTGCACGACCTAATAATTTTATTAGTTGTTCTGGTGTTGGTGCTATTTTATAAAGTTCTTGTACTTCATTAAAAAACTTATTTTTTATTAAACGTACAGGTGCTAATTCTTTTAAAGTTAACTGTGTGTCACCTTCTTTAGCATCAACTACAACTTGTTTAAAATCCTTGTGTGCAGAACTTTCTTCACTTGCTACAAATCGACTACCAACTTGTATGCCATCGGCTCCCAAAACCATACAAGCTAACATTGTTTTTCCTGTTGCAATTCCTCCTGCAGCAATTAAAGGTATTTGCAATTTTTCTTTTACCATTGGTATTAAAGTAAGTGTTGTTGTTTCATCTCTACCGTTATGTCCTCCAGCTTCAAAACCTTCGGCCACTACAGCATCTACTCCGGCTTCTTGAGCTTTTAACGCAAATTTTACACTACTAACAACATGCACCACTGTTATACCTTTATCTTGCAACCACTTGGTCCATGTTTTAGGATTTCCTGCAGAAGTAAATACAATTTTCACATCTTCTTCTACAATAATATCCATAATTTCTTTTATGTTAGGATACAACATTGGTACGTTTATACCAAAAGGTTTATTTGTAGCTTTTTTACACTTTTGTATGTGTTCTCGCAAAACATCTGGATACATACTACCGGCACCAATAAGCCCTAAAATTCCTGAATTACTAGCTGCCGATGCTAAGCGCCAACCACTATTCCATATCATTCCTGCCTGAATTATTGGGTATTGAATATTAAAGAGTTCTGTTATCTTGTTTTGCATGTTTTTTAATTTTAAATTTTATGAAATTACACCAGAGCCAACCAACTCATCTTCTAAGTACCAAGCTACAAATTGACCTTCGGTAATTGCAGATTGTAAGTTTTCAAACTCTACGTATAATCCAGATTCTACTTTATGTAATGTTGCATTTTCTAATGTTTGACGGTAACGAATTCTAGCTAAAACCTGAAGCGTTTCATCTGGCTTTAAAGCTAAATCTGGTCGTACCCAATGCAACTCGTCGTTTGAAACAAACAATGCTTTTTTATAAAGTCCTGGATGTCCTTTTCCTTGTCCTGTATAAATTACATTTTCTTCTACATCTGTATCTATTACAAATAAAGGTTCTACTTTACCGCCAACCGATAAACCTTTACGTTGCCCTTTTGTAAAATAATGAGCACCTTGGTGTTTACCTACAATTTCTCCATCTGCAACAGCATATTCTGCTTTTCTTGATAAGTACTTAAGTTCTTCGGTTTTAGAATTAAAAGATTCTTGCGTGTTACTATAATTAGCATTGTCTTTAGGTATTTCTACAATTACACCTTCTTTTGGTTTTAATTGTTGCTGAAGAAAATCTGGCAGTCTTACCTTGCCAATAAAACATAAACCTTGAGAGTCTTTTTTATCGGCAGTAATTAAATCGGCTTTTGCAGCTATTTCACGTACTTCAGGTTTTTGTAATTCACCAATTGGAAATAATGCTTTTGCTAATTGCTCTTGAGATAATTGACATAAAAAGTATGATTGATCTTTATTATTATCTTTTCCAGATAATAATTGATAAACTTCTTCACCGTCTTTTTCTATAATGCCTTTTCTACAATAGTGTCCTGTTGCAACATAATCTGCACCAAGGTCTAAGGCAATTTTCATAAAAACATCAAACTTTATTTCACGATTACAAAGTACATCTGGATTTGGTGTGCGACCCTTTTCATATTCATTAAACATGTAGTCTACAATGCGTTCTTTATACTGCTCACTTAAATCTACCGTTTGAAAAGGAATTCCTAATTTTTCAGCAACCAACATGGCATCATTACTATCGTCTAACCATGGGCATTCGTCTGAAATTGTTACCGAGTCATCGTGCCAGTTTTTCATAAACAGACCTATAACTTCATAACCTTGTTCTTTTAACAAATAGGCTGCAACACTTGAATCTACTCCACCAGAAAGTCCTACAATTACTCTTTTTTTCATTTCTTTTTTTTCTGGCTGCAAAGATACGAGAAATAAAAATTTAATACTTTATATGTATTATTACTTGTTACTTAAAACAGTATTATCTCTCTTAAAATTAAAATATTAACAAATTTTTAAAATATTTTGTTTAATCTTTCTATAAATTTGTTAAACAAAAAAAACAAACTTTTAAATTTTAAGTTATGAAAACAATCCAAAAATTATCTCTATTAGTGTTAGCACTAATCACAATATCTGCTTGCAGTAATGATGATGATGCTACACCACAAACAAACCAAGAAACAACATTAAATATTGTTGAAACTGCTCAAGCAAATGCAGAATTAAGCTTATTAGTTGAAGCTGTAATACAAACTGGATTAACAGATGCTTTATCTGCTAGTGGAGAAAGAACTGTTTTTGCACCTAATAATACAGCTTTCACTGCTTTTTTAAATACAAATGGTTTTGATTCTTTAGCTGAAGTACCAAATGATATACTTACTCAAGTTTTATTAAACCATGTAATTACCGATAATAATATTACTTCTAGCGTTTTAATTGGAAATCGTGGATATGTAAACACTTTAGCAACTGGACCAAATGACACTAACTTAAGCTTATATTATAATGGTATGAATGGTGTAATGTTAAATGGAGCTTCTACAGTAACTACTGCAAATATTGAAACTACAAATGGAATAGTACATGTTGTAGATGCTGTTATAGGTTTACCTACTATTGCAACTTTTGCAACAAGTAATCCAGATTTATCAAGTTTAGTTGCTGCTTTACAATTAGCAGATACAGGAACTCCAACTGTACCTTACATAGAAACTGTGTCTAATTCTCAAACTGGACCATTTACTGTTTTCGCACCAACTAACGATGCATTTACAGCATTATTAGAAGAACTAGAATTAAACTCTTTAGAAGATGTTGATGCTGCTACAGCAGATGCTATATTAACATATCATATTGTAAATAATGCTAACGTACAGTCTTCACAATTAAGTAGTGGTACTGTAACAACTCTTGGAGGCGATATTACTGCAGATGCTTCTGCTTTTACATTAACAGATGCTAATAATAGAGTAAGTGCTATAATAACAACTTTAGTAGATATTCAAGCTACAAATGGCGTAGTACACGCTATTGATACCGTATTATTACCGCCACAGTAATAATTCTTTTTAGTTTAGTAGTTAAAAAAGCCTCGCAAATGCGAGGCTTTTTATTTATTTTTTATGTGGGTTTTTACTGCGCCTGGTAAAATCTTTTTCATGTGAAAACATTCCGTTATCGTAAAATTTCCATATGCCGTGCCTACGATCTTTTTGGTAAACACCTTCTGCTTTTATTTGTCCTTTATTATCGAAAATTTTTGCAGGACCATGCAACTCTCCTTGAGAATATGTAAAACTACTCATTAACTTTCCAGCTTCAGAATATGTTTTTGATAGTCCGTTTAATTTTCCTGATTTGTAATTTGCTTCTTCAGCTACCTTACCGCTTAAATAAAATGTTTTCTTTTTTCCTTCTAATTTTCCTTTTTCATTATAAAACTCCTCACTCATTATTTGTTTAGATTTGTTATGATAGTAAACCCATTTACCAACATAGGTTTTACCTTTCATATTACCTTCGCTAATAAGATTTTTTGTAGAAGAAAAGAATTTTACTTGAGCTAAATCACTTGTTTCACTAAACGTCCTTGTTGCTGTAAGTACAGCTTTACCGTCTATATTTTTATAAAATTTAAAAGTTCCTTTTTCTTTTCCGTGATTAAATTCACCTTCGTAACGTAATACTTTTGTATTATTAAAATTCTTTTTCCAAATACCGTGACGCTTACCATTAGCATCCATTTGGTTTATACTTTGTGCAAATGTAATTGTTGAAATTAATGTAATTATTACAACTAAAATTTTATTCATTTTTATAGATTTTTATGACTATTAAAATAATATAGCGCTACTTTATTTAACGTTTACTATAGAGTCAAATTGTACTAAACAAAAAAGCTGCCAAACTTAATATTTAAGAGGCAGCTTTTTATAGTATAATATATTTTATTTTTTATTGCGTTTTTGAGCTTGCTTTTGTTGCTCTGCCTGCTCCATCATTTCCTTCATACGTTTTTGAAAACGGTTTTCCTTTTTAGGCTTTGCTTTATTTGCTTGTATTCCTGCAAGGATTTTTTCTTCATCTAAAATAAAATTCTTGATTACTAATAGAATTCCAATACTAATTAAGTTTGAAATAAAGTAGTATAAACTTAATCCTGATGCATAAGAGTTAAAGAAAATAATCATCATTATTGGTGCAAAGTAAATCATGTACTTCATCATCTTAGCCATATCTGGCATACCTTCTTGCTGTGGTGCAGACATTTGTTGTTGTCCTGTTGTTAACTTCATATAGAAGAAAATTGCAATACCAGCTAAAATTGGAAATAAACTAATATGATCACCATAAAATGGAATACTAAAACCATCAGGAAACTTGTAAATAGAATCGAATGATGATAAATCGTCTGCCCAAAGAAACTTCTTTTGTCTTAAGGCAAATGCTGTTGGAAAAAACATGAATAGTGCGTAAAATACTGGCATTTGTATTAAAGCTGGTAAACATCCTGCTAACGGACTTGCTCCTGCTTTATTTTGAAGCGCCATTGTTTCTTGTTGCGCTTTCATTTTATTGTCTTTATGCTTTTCGCGAATAGCATCTAACTCTGGTTTTAAAATTTTCATTTTCATTTGCGACAAATACTGTTTGTACTGTACAAAAGACATAGATAATTTTATTAAAACCGTCATTACTATAATAGCTATACCATAAGGTAAAAACGAACTTAAAAAGCTAAATAATGGTACAAATAAGTACTTGTTAATCCAACCAAAAATTCCCCAACCAAATGGAATGCTTTCTTCTAAGTTTTTATCGTAATTTTTTAATATCTTACTATCTGTAGGACCATAATATAAACCTAAACTTTCGTTTATTTCATTTCCATTTAAGGCTAATGCTGTTTTAGCAGAAAATTGCTTTGTAAATACGGTATCTATTTCTTCATCTTCTACTAAGTCTTTAGATGTTAGAGCTACAGATTTAAATTGCTTATCTGTTGTAAGTATAGAACTAAAAAAGTGCTGTCTAAACGACATCCAATCCATATCTTCTTCAACATCATCATCTTCACCACCTTGTGATAATTTATCTATTTTACCATCATCGTGCTGGTATGTTAAACGTGTGTAACGATTCTCGTAAGAGATACTCTCGTCATGTCGATATGCTTTTTGTTCCCATTTTAAATTAACTTCTTGTGAGCTGTTAATTTCGCTACTTAAGCCTTGAGATTGAATTGTGAAATCAATCATATAATCATTTGGCTTAATAATGTATTTGTATTCTAAAAACTTAGTTTCTGATACTTTTAGTTTCATAGAAACTATAGTATTCTCACCATTTTTAGTTTTTGTTGGTTGAAAGTATAAATCTTGTGTATTTAAAATACGACTATCTGTAGTACCAAAATTAATATTAAAACTTGCGTTTTTATCTTTTACTAGGTATATAGGAAGCGAATCGTAATCTACAAACTTATTAAGTTTAACTTCTGCTAAATGCCCACCTTTATTAGAAAATTTTAATTGTAAAACACCATTATCTACAACAGTTTCACCATCTTGAGCGAAATAAGAAAATGCGCCTAATTTATTTTGAAGTGCTATTTTTCTTAACGAGTCTCCTTCTGTGGTGTTTGAAAAATCTTGAGCTGTGGTAACTTTTGTGTCATTTTGTGCAGCTGCTGCTTTAGCTTTATTTTCTGCATCAATTTGAGCTTGTTTTGCTTTTTCTTCTGCTTCAAGCTCTTCTGGTGTTGGCTGGTTTTGCCACATCATGAATAATAAAATACCAAATATAAGTACGAAGCCTATAATCGATTTTACGTCTAATTTCTTTTCTTCCATATTATTTTTGTCTTTCGACCCAGCTAAAATTTATTTTAACCTTAGTATTAATGTTGGTTTATTTCGCAAACAACCTGTTAGATTTAATAAAACCTTACAGGTTGTTTAGTATAAGGAGCACTTCAAAAAGTAATCCGTTATTGTTTTTGTGCCATAGTGACACGTTTTTTATTTCTTTTTATTGTGCTGTTGCGCTGCTTTTACAAATGCTACAAATAATGGATGCGGATTTGCAACTGTACTTTTATATTCTGGATGGTACTGCACACCTACAAACCACGGATGATTTGTAATTTCTATAATTTCTACTAAACCAGTTTCTGGATTTAAGCCAGTAGCCAACATTCCCTTTTCTTCTATTTGTTGTTTATAAGCACTATTAAATTCATAACGGTGTCTGTGACGTTCGTCTATAATTTTAGAATTATAAACACCATCTACAATACTATCTTTTATAATTTCACAGTCCCAAGCACCTAAACGCATAGTTCCTCCTTTATCTGTAATGTTCTTTTGCTCTTCCATTAAGTTTATTACAGGATGCTTAGTTTCTGGATTCATTTCTGTAGAATTAGCATCTTCTAGACCTAGAACATTTCTAGAAAATTCTATAACTGCCATTTGCATACCTAAACAAATACCTAAAAACGGAATATTATTTTCACGCACGTATCTTACTGCATCAATTTTACCTTCTATACCACGTTCTCCAAATCCTGGTGCTACTAAAACACCGTCTAAATGTGATAACATTGCTTTTGCATTATCGCCATTTAAATACTCAGAGTGTACAGACTCTACATTTACTTTTACTTCATTTTCTGCTCCCGCATGTATAAATGCCTCAAGTATAGATTTGTAAGAATCTTGAAGTTCTACATATTTACCTATTAAACCTATTGTAACCTCTGAAACTGGGTTTTTATGCCTTTGTAAAAACGCATTCCATTGGTCTAAGTTTGGCACATTACTTTCTAAATCTAATTTCTTTAAAACAATTGTATCTAAACCTTGTTCTAGCATTAAATTTGGCACATCGTAAATTGTTGATGCATCTATAGATTGTATAACAGACTCTTTAGTTACATTACAAAAACGTGCTAATTTGTCTCGTAAATCTTCTGGTAATTCATGCTCTGTACGGCAAACTAAAACATCTGCCTGCACACCACTTTCCATTAATGTTTTAACAGAATGTTGCGTTGGTTTTGTTTTTAATTCTCCCGCAGCAGATAAAAATGGCACTAAAGTTAAGTGTATAACTAAAGCATTATTTTCTCCTAATTCCCATTTTAATTGTCTAACAGCTTCAACATAAGGTAAAGACTCTATATCACCAACAGTACCACCAATTTCTGTAATTACAATATCGTAATCACCAGAATTACCAAGAATCTGGATACGGTTTTTAATTTCGTCTGTAATATGAGGAATAACCTGTACCGTTTTACCCAAAAATTCACCACGACGTTCTTTATCTATTACACTTTGATAAATTCTACCAGTAGTAACATTATTAGCTTGACTGGTAGGAACGTTTAAAAAACGCTCATAATGGCCCAAATCTAGATCTGTTTCTGCACCATCGTCTGTTACATAACATTCGCCATGTTCATAAGGGTTTAAAGTACCTGGATCTACATTAATATATGGATCTAATTTTTGAATTGTAGTTCTATATCCCTGAGCTTGTAGTAGTTTAGCTAAAGAGGCTGCTATAATGCCTTTTCCAAGAGATGATGTTACGCCACCGGTAACAAATATGTATTTAGTTTTAGTTGTCATTGTACGTTGTTAAACGCGAGCAAATTTACGATATTTTATGGAAGTTATAAGCGTTTAAACTTTTTTATTTTTGCGCTTTGAAATAGTAGATTTTACAAGGCATAAGGCTATAAAATTTGGATTTCAAAAAAAATAATTACCTTAGTTTTGTGCTTACCTCTATTTTTTTAATAACTAAATGATAAAAACCAAGACCTATGAGTAGTTTATCTAATATCAAATCTGAAATTGAAAATTATAAAGAAAAATCTAATTTAACTGAATTACAAATTGTTGAAAAACTAAAAAATTATTACTTCAACAAGCGTATTTCTGAAAATTTAAAACTTTACAAAAAAGGGAAGAAAAAAGTAAGTGACATTACCAAAGATTTAAAAATGTCTCCCAGAAAATTTTATGCTATTCTAGAAAAGAAAAACATAAAGCATAAAAAATATAATAAAAGTAGAGAGTAATTTTGAGTAACTTCGTTCTACTTATAATTGTAAATGCTTTATTTAAACAATGAAAACTAAGTTACATATATTTAAAATTGTTGCTAAGCATTTAAGTTTTACAAAAGCTGCAGAGCAATTACATATTTCTCAACCTGCTATTTCTAAAGCTATAAAAAATTTAGAACAAGATTACGAAACAACACTTTTTATTAGAAAGCGAAGTTCTATTGAATTAACACCAAATGGTAAATCGTTTTTAATTTATACAAATAAAATACTCGCTATTTATGCACAAATGGACGAGAAATTTAAATTAAAAAAAGAAAAATTTCCTGAGCATATTAATTTTGGCGTAAGTACTACACTTTCTAATTATATAATTCCAAAAGTAATTGCAAAATTTAGAGTGCAATTTCCTCAAACAAAATTTAATATAATTAGTAATAATTCTGAAATAATAGAAAGTTTAATTTTAAATGAAGATATAGATTTTGGTATTACTGAAGGAACAACTAAAAACACAAAACTACAATTCGAAAAATTTATTAAAGATGAAATTGTACTTGTAACTCATGTTAGTAATAACAGTTACCCAAAAGGAAAAATAGATATAAACACTTTACAGCAACTCCCAATGGTTGAGCGTGAAAATGGCTCTGGAACAAAAGAAATTATAGATGCTTTTTTATTAAAAAATAAAATAAATAAATTAAATGGTGTTGTTTCGTTTAATAGTACAGAAGCTATTAAAAATTATTTATATAACTCTCATGATTATGCTTTACTGTCTATAAATTCTATTACTAATGATTTAGTTAACAACAAGCTTAAAATTATAGACATTAACACTTTAAGTATAGAAAGGTGGTTTTATTTTGTAAAAAGAACAGGATTTATTTCTAGTACTTTTGATAATTTTAAAAAATTCACTGTCTCTAACTATAACTTTTAGTTATGCGTTAGAACTATTTATTTTGCTTTTTAGTTATTATAAGTACATACTTTTGTAGTACAAACTTTTAATACTATGAGAGATTTAGCGCCAAAAGTTATTTATATAAGTATTATAACTATTGCATTTACTGGATTTATAAATAGTCCTACAGCACTATTACTAGGCTTTATTTTTGCTGTTATTTTTAATAATCCTTTTAAAACATATAACCATAAAGCTATTCATTTGCTTTTAAAAATTTCGGTTGTAGGATTAGGTTTTGGTATGTTTATAAAAGAAACTTTAGCAACAACTAAACAAGGTTTAAGCTTAACTATTTATTCTATAATTTTAACGTTAACTCTTGGTATTGTTCTAACTAGAGTTTTAAAACTAGATTTAAAACTAGGTCACCTTATTACATCTGGCACAGCTATTTGTGGTGGTAGCGCTATAGCTGCAATAGCTCCAGTTATTAAAGCAAAAGGCAAAACTATTAGTGTTGCATTAGCTATAATTTTTTTATTAAACTCTATTGCTTTATTCGTTTTCCCTTTACTTGGACACTATTTTAACTTAACTCAAAAACAATTTGGATTATGGTGTGCTATTGCAATACACGACACTAGCTCTGTAGTTGGTGCTGCATTGGGATATGGAGAAGAAGCTTTAAAAATTGCTACAACTGTTAAATTATCTAGAACGTTATGGATTATACCTTTATCTATTTTTTCTATATTTCTTTTTAAAACAAAAGAGCAAAAAATAAAAATCCCTTATTTTATTCTTCTATTTATAATTGCTATTGTAATAAACAGTTATCACATATTACCAATAACTATAACTAGTTCTATAGTTTTAATTTCTAAACGTATGTTAATTGTAACTCTGTTTTTAGTTGGTTCTACTATTTCTATAAAAGACATTAAATCTACTGGAGTAAAACCAATATTATTAGCTTTAAGTTTATGGCTTTTTATATCTGTTTTTTCCTTAGTATATATTTTAAATTAAAAAACTATTGCTAGTAACTTTATAGTTACAAATACATTTTTTATTAAAAATTATTTAGGTTTTGGAAAGTTTTTTTGAATGTTTCTTACTAAGTTTTCAATACCATTTAACTTTAACGTATAAACAGTTTCTAGCATTTCGCCTAATTTTCCTTTAGGAAAACCTTTACTATGATACCATACAATATAATATTCTGGCAAATCTATAAGATACCTATCTTTATATTTACCATATGGCATTTTAGTATGTGCAAGTTTTATTAAAAACTTTGGATCTGGCTCAAGCATAATTAATCTACTTTAAATTTTTGTAAGCGTTTAAGTTCTTTTGCTACAAATGCAGTCCATTTTGCCTGGCCTTCATTATCCATAGAATAGTTACTTTCTGTATCGTATTTATTTTGCATATCTGCCAAACTTGTATTTGTTTGATTATGTAATGCATTAAGTGCTTCGGTAATTTTAGAATTTACTTTTAGTTTAGACAATTTTTCTCTAAAGTAACGCGCATTAAGTTCGGTAATATCAAAATGAAGTTGTTCGTGTGCTAAAACATGACTATCTACACTTTCTTTTTTATACCATGAATGTTCTGGGTAAAAATGAGCAAATACTTCGCTTTTAAATCCTATTACACCTCGTGTTGAAGATCTTTGCACAGAATAACCAAAAGTAATTCCAGAAGCTGTTATAGCTACAGCATCTGTACTTTTATCTGGCTTAGCTTTAAAATCTTGCCAATTTAATTTGAAGTTTTCATTCCAAGCAACACCTTTTGAATCTTGCTGAAAACAAAATAATACTGCTAAAAAAATAAAGCATTTATACATAAAATACATTTACTAAATTAATGTAAAAACGCTTTTAAATATATGTTTATTGCTTAACCTCGTCTATTTGTAAATTGTTATACCTAACAATATAAACGCTGTCATTATAAAAACCACCAAATAATTTTTTCTTGTAAGAAAATTTATTTTCTATATAAGATGTTAGTGGCGCTTCAATAACAGATTTATAAATATCTTGAGACGAAACCATACGTAATACAACATCCATTGTTAAATCGAATCCTCTTATTGCATAAGTATTAGGTGAAGTATTGTATTTTAATTTATAGTCTTTTATAAATTTAATATTAGAATCTTCACTTACAATTTTAGAAATAGAAGGATATGTAAATTGAAGGTTAGACAAATGGTAGTTTGAAACCTCTTCATACTCAAAAGCTTCATTATGGCGTGTAGTTGTTAAAATCACCTCAGTTTTATCATCTAAAAACGCGTTTAACATACTGGTTACATTAGATACAAAGTTAGGGCTATCGGTTTCTAAAAACACTACATTTTTTCCAGGTTTTATAACGCTAAGTAAATCTTGTTCTATAATAAAATGAGCATCTTTTTTAGTTTTCCTGCCTAATCTTGAACTTACTAATTTTGCATTGGCAAATTTAGATTTTAGCATAGTACTTTTAGTTTTATGTTTTATATCTGAAATAATAATAACCTGTGCACTAGAATCTGCCATGAAATAGTTTATAATTTTATTTTCCATTTCATCTTCACTTGGTCTTGATTGAAACACATTATTACCTAGATTTACAGATTTTGTTATAGGTGATACCACAGGTATATTTCTTGCCTCTAAAGCTGCTGCTACTACATTAAAGTTTTTAGGGAATAATGGACCTATTACTGCATCTGTATTAGAAAAATCATGATTTCTAACTAAGTCATTTGTATGGCTTAATCTATTTTGGGTATCGTATACATTAACTTTTAAATTAACACCCATTTTTTTTAACGAATCGAATGCCATTAAAACTCCAGAATAAAAATCTAAGGTTAATGCAAGTGCTCTACTTTTTTTAATTTTTTGTTTAGCATCGAAAATAGAATCTGTATTTACTACATTTAATTGAAACGGTAACATAATTGCTATGTTTTTAGTTTCTGTATCTTCTATAGCATTTTCAAGTTTATTAATTTTAGAAACATCGTCTATAATGCCATTGTTTTTATTTCCATCTGCTGCTTGTGTTGCTCCATTGTATGGGATTTTTAAAACCATACCTTCTTTTAACCCAGACGTTGCTAAGCCTGGGTTTAAACGTTCTAATTCGTTTTGCTCTAAACCTGTATTTATTTTTAATCTATAAAATCCTTCTTTAGGCTGTACTGTATAGTAGCTATACATCTCGTCTACTTGCTTTAAATTTCCAGCATCAAGATTTGGTACATTAACTTTTTGTCCTGGTTGTAAAACTTCTGGAAGGTTAGGATTTAGAGCTTCTAATTCCGGAACTGTTATACCATATTTATAAGCTATTCTCCATTTACCTTCTTTTGGTAATACTGTATATTTTACTATTGTTGAATTTACTTCTTGTACTGCTACTTCTTTAAAAATTGGAATTTGTAATTTATCTCCTTTTCTTAAATTATTTGCATATAAAAATGTATTGTGTTTTTTTATTTCGGCCTCTGTAACATTGTATTTTTTAGATAAACTATACAGTGTTTCTTTACGTCTTACTTTGTGTTTTTTATAACCTGTAAGCTCCTTTACTTCTTGTGTTGCTTCTATTTTATTTATTGCTGAAGTGCTTGACGGTTGTTTTGTTCCTATTTTAGATGGTTTTACGCCTCCAGTTTTCATTATAATAAGCACCGTATTTTTCTCGATACCGTTTTTAGCGTCTGGATTGAGCTCTAAAATATGACTTTCTGTAACTTTATACTTTTTTGCAATAGTTTCTATGGATTCTCCAGATTTAACTTTATGCGTCATGTAATTTTGCGCCTTTGCAGATGAGCAACTAAAGCAAATAACTAGTGTAAAGATGTATAGTATGTTTTTCATGTAAAAAAACTTAGTTTTATTTTAAATATTGAAATGTGCCTTTGTATTTTAACTTTTATAGTTTACACAGAACGACAAATTAGTGTTTTTATTTAATATTCAATTATCATTCCAAAAAAAACAGCCATATTTGGTATGCTGCGTTAGTGATGGAGGCTTTGTTGAAGCTCCTCGCAGAGAGCGACTGCCGAGAGCACGACCAAACCATGCTTTTTTGCATGGCTTGGTAACGCCCAATTTATTTTATTCCCACTCGATTGTTGCTGGTGGTTTTGAGCTAATATCGTAAACAACTCTATTTACTCCTTTTACTTTATTTATAATATCGTTACTGGTTTTTTGTAAAAACTCATATGGTAGGTTTACCCAATCTGCCGTCATACCATCTGTGCTTTCTACTGCTCTAAGTGCGACGCATTTTTCGTAAGTACGTTCGTCTCCCATAACGCCAACACTGTTTACTGGTAGTAAAATTGCGCCTGCTTGCCATACTTTATCGTATAGTCCTGCGTCTCTTAATGCGTTTATAAATACGGCGTCTACTTCTTGTAATATTCTTACTTTTTCGGCCGTTATATCGCCTAATATTCTAATGGCTAATCCTGGTCCTGGAAATGGATGACGACCTAATAATTGCTTATCCATACCCATTGATGCTCCTACACGACGAACTTCGTCTTTAAAAAGCGCTTTTAATGGCTCGACTATTTTAAGTTTCATAAAATCTGGCAGACCGCCAACATTATGATGACTTTTTATTGTTGCACTTGGTCCGCCTGTTGCACTCACGCTTTCTATTACATCTGGGTAAATGGTGCCTTGTGCAAGGTATGTAACGTCTTGTATTTGGTGTGCTTCGTCATCGAACACTTCAATAAATACGCGACCTATGGCTTTACGTTTTTCTTCTGGGTCACTTTTTCCTGCTAATGCTACAAGAAAACGTTGTGATGCGTCTACGCCTTTTACATTTAATCCCATGCCTTTGTATTGCTCAAGTACATCGGTAAATTCGTTTTTACGTAATAAACCGTTATTTACAAATATGCAATATAAGTTTTCGCCAATGGCTTTATGTAATAGCATTGCTGCTACAGATGAGTCTACGCCTCCAGATAAACCTAAAACAACTTTATCGTTGCCTATTTTAGCTTGTAAGGCTTCTACTGTTTCTTCTACAAATGCATTTGGTGTCCAGTCTGGATTTACATTTGCAATATTTACTAAAAAGTTTTCTAATAGTTGTTTACCATCTGTAGAATGGTATACTTCTGGATGAAACTGTATCGCGTAGGTGGTTTCGTTTTCTATTTTATATGCTGCATTTTTTACATCATGCGTGCTTGCCAATAATTTACCGTTTGTTGGTAAAGTTTTTATGGTATCGCTATGGCTCATCCATACTTGACTTCCTGCTGTTATACCTTTAAAAAAAGCATCGTCTTCTACAAAACTAAGGTTTGCTCGCCCGTATTCTCTTGTGTTAGATTCTGCTACTTCTCCACCAGAAAAATGTGCTAAATATTGTGCACCGTAACATACTGCAAGCATTGGTTTTATACCGCGAATGCCTTTTAGCTCTGGATGAAATGCGTCTTGAGATCTTACAGACATTGGGCTTCCTGAAAGGATGACTGCCTTGTAGTCGTCTAAATTGGTTGGTATTTTGTTAAATGGGTGTATTTCGGAATAGATGTTAAGTTCTCTAACTCTGCGCGCAATTAGTTGTGTGTATTGCGATCCGAAATCTAAAATAAGTACTTTGTCGTGTTGCATGTGCAAAAGTAATAATTGCATTTAAAATTTAAGAACCTCTTTCCTAATTTTTTTTCTAAAATGTTAACACGGTAAATTCTCCTTGTAAAGGCTCTAAATGTTTTATTAGATTTGGAATTAAATTTTCTCCAAATTCTAAATACAACTCGCTAAAATTTGTGTTTCGTTCTTGTAAACTTTTATTAGGAAATAGTTGATTTTGAAGATCTGTAATGCGTTCTATTTGATCTTTTAATTTTCTTTTTTGTGCCGTAAGTAAGCGTTTCTCTAGGTTTTCTAACCCGTTAATTTGCTTTTTTTCTTGTGCGGCAACTGCACCTAGAAAAGATTTATCGGTTTTTTGTGCCAACTCGTAAAGCGCTTCAAACTGTGTTTTTAAATGGTTTACTTGTGTTGAAAAATCGATATCTATATTAGAAATTTCTCTTACTTTTTTATTTATAAATGATTCTCTTTTTAGAAAAACATCCTCATTAGATATATCTAATCTTTTTAATTTATTTGCTTGTTGCTGTGTTTGTATTAAAACCGAATTACGTAATAATAACATAGGAAACACTACACCATTAGCTTTAAAATTAGATTTTAACTGAAACCAATACGCTAACTCACCGCCACCACCAATGTAACAAAGGTTTGGTAAAATTATTTCTTGATAAAGTGGTCTTAAAATTACATTAGGACTAAAGCATTCTGGCGCCTCATTGAGGTGTTGTATTATTTCACTCTTACTCCATGAAATATTAGTGTTTAAAACTTTAAAACTATTATTATTAAAAACAATACGTTCTCTTATGTTTTTTGTGATATAAAATAGGTTTATCTCTCTTGGGTTTACTTGTATTTTATAATCTTGAGATAATGCTTCTATTTGTTTATTAACTTTGGTTACGTTTTGATAAGAGATTTGTTGTGTTAATTCTTTTTCTGCATAAGGAATAAAGAGTTTTTTTAGCGCTCTGTTATTTGCTTCTACTACAACTAAACCATAATCTTTAAACAACTCATTAGCTAAATAAAATGTAGCTTGAGCTAATGTCTTATGTTCTAAATAAGCACTTTTAAAAAGTGTTTTTAAACGGTCTGCATTTTTACCAATACCTAATTCTTGAGAAAAAATTTCTAAAACAGCATCTAAACCTTCGGTTTCTAATTCACCAACCGCACCTGATGCTTCACGATTCCATTGTATTTTTTTACCTTTAAAATTAAAATAGTTTATTTCATCAAAATCATGGTCTTCTGTTGCCATCCAATATACTGGCACAAAATTATTTTCGGGATATTTAGCTTTTAAGGTTTTTGCTAAATTTATTGTAGATACTATTTTATGTAAAAAATATAGTGGTCCAGTAAACAAATTTAATTGGTGTCCTGTTGTTACGGTAAAAGTGTTGCTTTGTCTTAAAGATTCAATATTATCTATTGTAGCTTGAGAAGCTTCTACCATTTTATAGTTTTCACTTAAAACACTTGTTAAAACGTTACGTGTTTCTTGGCTAAACGCCGAGGCTTTCTCTTCTATTTGTTCTTGAAAATTTTCAAGATTTGGAAAACGATTGTAAAATGGCCTGAGCGCTTCTGCTTCGGCTAAATAATTACAAATTAGTTGTGAAAAATATCCTGTGGATTTATAAGAGAGATTGTTTGATGGCATAGTTAATAGAAAATCTAGTGTAAAGATAAGGCTCTTTACACTATTGTTTGTCTTAAAATTAACTTAAAAATTGTATGAAACGCTCTTAATAATTAGCAATAAACAAGTTGTAAATGCAGCTAATTAAGCTGTTACAACTTCACCATACAAATCAAAATCTTCAGCTTCAATAATTTTTACCGTTGTGTATTCTCCTGTTTTTAAATACACTGTTTTAGCATCGATTAAAACCTCATTATCTACATCTGGAGAGTCAAATTCTGTACGACCAACAAAGTAGTTTCCTTCTTTTCTATCGATAACTACTTTAAATTCTTGACCTATTTTTGCTTGGTTTAATTCCCAAGAAATTTGAGATTGAATTTCCATTATTTCATTTACACGTTGCATTTTCACTTCTTCTGGAACATCGTCTTCTAAATTAAAGGCGTGTGTGTTTTCTTCGTGAGAATATGTAAAACAACCTAAACGCTCAAATCGCATTTCGCGAACCCATTCTTTTAGTTCTTGAAAATTTTCTTCGGTTTCACCAGGATATCCTGCAATTAGAGTTGTACGAATTGTCATTTCTGGAACTTTAGCTCTAAACTCTTTAAGTAGTTTTGTGGTTTTTTCTTTTGTAGTACCACGACGCATACTTTTTAATATATTATCGCTAATGTGTTGTAACGGAATATCTAAATAATTACAAATTTTTGGTTCGCGTTTCATTATATCTAATACATCCATTGGGAATCCTGTTGGGAATGCATAATGTAAACGAATCCACTCGATACCTTCAACTTTTACTAAGTTTTCCAATAACTCTGCAAGGTTTCGTTTTTTGTATAAATCTAAACCGTAGTACGTTAAATCTTGAGCAATAAGTATTAATTCTTTAACGCCATTTGCTGCTAATTTTTCTGCTTCGGTTACTAAATCTTCAATTGGTGTACTTTTATGTTTTCCTCTCATTAAAGGAATTGCACAAAAACTGCATGGTCTATCGCAACCTTCGGCTATTTTTAAATACGCGTAGTTTTTTGGTGTTGTTGTTAAACGCTCACCAATAAGCTCGTGTTTATAATCTGCACCTAAAGCTTTTAATAAACCTGGTAACTCTGTAGTACCAAAATATTGATCGACATTTGGTATTTCCTTTTCCAAGTCTGGCTTATATCTTTCAGATAGACATCCTGTTACAAAAACTTTATCTACATCACCATCTTCCTTTTTTTGCATGTACTCCAAAATGGTGTTCACACTTTCTTCCTTTGCATTATTAATAAAACCACATGTGTTTATTACAACAATATTTCCTTCTTGTTCATGTACAACTTCTTTGCCATTGGCTTTAAGTTGTCCCATTAACACTTCGCTATCGTAAACATTTTTACTACAACCTAGTGTTATTACATTAATCTTGTTCTTTTTAAGTGATTTTGTTCTCATACTCTTTTTTCCATATTACTGGAAATACCATTTAGTGATACTATTACATTTTCGGTCTGCAAAGATACGTAATGATTTGAGATTGACAGTCGTTGATTATTATTTATCTATTAATTATACTGTTTTGGAGCTATACGTGCTTTTGAAGCTTGCTCGTAAGCATATGTCCAATTAAGTAAATCTAATTCTTTTTGTGGTTTTGTAATAAATGTTAAACCTTTTGGTTCGCCGTTTTTACTATAACCCATTGGTACTGTTATAGCAGGATATTCTGCGACGGCTGCATAGCCAGCATGATAGTTATTAATTGAAACGAACCCATCTAAATTATGCTTTTTAATAGGTTGTAAAAAATAACTTCTTCCATTAAATTTGAGTGTGCGTTTTATTTTTGTGAACGCTGTATTAGTTGCTTTATCTTCTACAACACCTTTAAATAAAGACTGGCCATAAGGTGCATTAAGTAATGAGTCTTGGTTATTATACTTTATAATATCACTAACTGAGCTTAAATTTAAATTTGGGTTTGCATATTTTTTAAGATACTCTGGTAAATCGTTTTTCATATCTAAATTTAGCAGTCTTAAAAAATCTGGTAATTCAATTTCTGGTTCTTCAATTTCTATTATTGTAGCACCTTGTGCTTTTAAAACTGTTAACGCATTGGAATACAAACTATCTTTTAATAAGCGTTTGTAAGCACCTAACCGTTTTCCTTGTAAATCCTTTTTATTATAGTTTTGAAAATAATAACCGTTTGTAGAATCGGTTTTTATAGATTTTGAATCTGCTTTATCGTAACCTAGCATAGCATCTAAAACTATAGCATTATCTGTAACATTTTTTGTAATTGGTCCAGCTGTATCTAGTGTAGAAGAAATTGGTACAATTCCTTCACGGCTTAACAAACCAACAGTTGGTTTAAAACCTACTACCGAGTTTTGACTTGCAGGAGATAAAATAGAACCTGAAGTTTCACTACCTATTGCTGCTACACAAAAATTTGCAGCTACCGCCACACCACTACCAGAACTAGAACCACCAGTATCTATTATTCGTCTTCCATAAGGATTTAATGTTTGACCACCAACGGCACTGTAACCGCTTGGGCAATCGCCACAAAAGAAATAAGCCCATTCACTAAGGTTGGCTTTACCTAAAATTATAGCGCCATGGCTTTTTAAACGCTCAACAATAAAAGCGTCTTCGGTTTGGTTATTAGATAATGCAATTGCGCCAGCAGTTGTAGCCATACCTTTTGTGTTAATGTTATCTTTTAACAAAATTGGCATACCAAATATTGGATGGCGCTCGGCTGTAGTTTTTATTTCGGCATCTGCAATTTTAGCTAATTCAATGGCATTTGGATTTATTGCTATAACCGAATTTAAACTTAATTCATTTTCTCTGTCAAACTGGCGTATTCTGTACAAATAAAATTTTACCAATTGCTCATAACTTAATTCTCCTTCTTTTATATTTTTTTGAATTGTTGGTATATCTTGTTCTAGTATAAGTGGCTTTAAAGCATCGTAATTTACTTGATTAAAGCCAATAAGCGACTCGTTAATATCTTTCCAAAGTGTTTCGTTTTTTAAAAATTTAGAATCTAAAACTTTAAAATCTCTAAAATCTTTTATTACAACTGCCGAGTCTAATATTCCTTCAGTATTATTATTTTTAATATTAGTCTTTTTTATTTCTTTACAATTATTTAGAAATAAAATAGTTATTAAAATAAATAGTATGTTTTGTTTCATTTTATTAATTTTATTTAAAAGTACAAAACACTGCTTAAAATTTTAACTTTTAAACCTTATTCTCTTTATTAAGTCTTAAAATTAAAGCTATCTCCCAATGAAAAACGCCATCATATTCATATTAAGTACCGTTTTTTTTATTAGTTGCTCTACAGAAAATTCTGAAAACCAAAATGAAACAATAAACCCAACAACTACTGAAGCTTTTTATTTTCCACCAAATGATAGTGAGGAATGGGAAACTACAGACGCTTCAGCATTAAATTGGAACGTTAATGCTACTCAAGAACTTTCAAACTTTTTAGAGATAAATAACACTAAAGGTTTTATAATACTTTACAAAGGAAAAATAGTTATAGAAAATTATTTTAACAACCATGATGCTAATAGCAATTGGTATTGGGCAAGCGCAGGAAAAACTTTAACTACGGCCGTTTCTGGCATTGCAGAAGACCAAGGCATTATTGATATAAATGATAAAGTTTCACAGTATTTAGGTACTGGATGGACAAGTGCTACTTTAGATAAAGAAGACTTAATTACTTGTAAACATTTATTATCTATGTCTTCTGGACTTGATGATACTTTAGGAGACTCTACTTCACCAGAAAACTTACAATATATTGCTGATGCTGGAAGCCGTTGGGCTTACCATAATGTTTATGTGAAAATGCAGGATGTTATAGCTCAAGCTAGTAATCAAGATTGGAACTCATATTTTAATTCTAATTTAAAAAACAGAATAGGCATGAATGGTGCTTGGTTACCACTTGGTGATCTAAATGTATATTGGAGTAACACGCGTAGTATGGCTAGGTTTGGTTTATTAATTGCCGCTAACGGTAAATGGGAAAACACACAAATTGTATCTGCCAATTTTTTAAGTGAGGCCACACAAACAAGTCAAAATATTAACGAAGCTTATGGCTATTTATGGTGGTTAAATGGAAAATCTAGTTATCACCTACCACAAAGTCAACTAGAATTTCCCGGAAGTTTAGTGCCTAATGCACCAAACGATATGTATTGTGCTTTAGGCAAAAACGACCAAAAAATTTATATTGTTCCAAGTAAAGATTTAGTAGTTATTAGAATGGGAGACGCTGCAGATGATGAAAACTTTGCTTTATCATCGTTTGATAATGATTTATGGGAAAAAATTAATCTAGTAATTAATTAACTCCTCTTTATTAAACTCACAACAACTAACTAACAGTCAAAAACTTAAAATTTACAACCTTTATAGTTATGTTAATTACAACAAAACCATACATTAATAAAGTTAATTTTCTTTTGTAGAAAAATAATAAGTTTAGCTATATTCACGCACTAAACTTAATCAATATGAAAAAAATTACCTTATTACTAGCAGTATCTCTGCTAATTTTTGGATGCTCTAGCGACGACAGTCCAAACGAAGAAAACCAACAAAATAGTTGTGCCTTACCTGTTAATTTATCTGTACAAAATTTAACAAATACAACTGCGTCTTTTAACTGGGATGTAAGCATAAGCTCTTCTTTATACCAAGTAGAATATGGTACTTTTGGCTTTTCTCAAGGTAGTGGAATAACTTTAACCGTTCCTGACACTTACACATCTGTACAAAACTTACAACCACAAACACAATATAGCTTTTATACTCGCGTATTTTGTAATGAATCTCAAACTTATAGTAATTGGGCAGGACCATTTTCGTTTGTTACATTAGACAGTAATCCTTTTTGTGAGGACCCAACTAATTTTACAGAAGATGTTTATCCAGACTCTATAACGCATAATAAAATAGATTTATATTGGAGTTCACCAAGTTCTGGAGGATCTGAAATACAATATGGAGTACAAGGTTTTAACTTAGGTAGTGGCACTACACAAATTGAACCAGATTTTTATGATCAATCTGCATCTATAAACAATTTAAACTCTGAAACAACTTATGATTTTTATGTAAGAAATGTTTGTGAAGACTCTGGATTTAGTTCATGGGTTGGACCAGTTTCTATCACAACTTTAAACGAGCCATCAAACCCTAATTGTATAGATCCATTTAATTTTACATCTACTTCATCTGGAACAAATAGTGATGGAAGTAAATATTTTGATTTTACTTGGGATTACGAAAGCTCTCAAAACAGTTGGGAAATAGCTATTGTTGAAGCAGGAACTGCTTTTAATACTAGTAGTGTAACTGCTACTTCTTTTTCTCCTGTAAGGGTAAGTTATGGCGGTGTTACTTCTGGACAAGCTTATGATTTTTATATACGATCTAATTGTGGTGGAACTAATGGATTTAGTGATTGGGTTGGCCCAATAACAGTTACTGCTCAATAGTATTTAAAACAATAACTCATAAAAAAAAGCCTTCGAAATAAATTTCGAAGGCTTTTTTTTATAGAATTTTGTTACATATTTTTTCTATTTAAAGAAAGAGTCTACAAACTCGTATTTATTAAATACCTGCAAATCTTCAATACCTTCACCAACACCAATATATTTTACTGGTATTTGAAATTGATCACTAATACCAATTACAACTCCACCTTTTGCTGTGCCATCTAATTTAGTAACTGCTAATGATGTTACTTCTGTAGCTGCTGTAAATTGCTTAGCTTGCTCAAATGCGTTTTGTCCTGTAGAACCATCTAAAACTAGTAATACATCATGTGGTGCATCTCCTATAACTTTTTGCATTACACGTTTTACCTTAGTTAACTCATTCATTAAATTAACTTTATTGTGTAAACGTCCTGCAGTATCAATAATTATAACATCGGCATCTTGAGAAACTCCAGACTCAAGTGCATCGAAAGCAACACTTGCTGGATCACTACCCATTTCTTGTCTTACCATTGGCACATCTACTCTATCTGCCCAAACTTGTAATTGGTCTATTGCTGCTGCTCTAAAAGTATCTGCAGCTCCTAATACAACTTTTAATCCTTGTTTTTTAAATTGGTAAGCAAGTTTACCTATAGTGGTAGTTTTACCAACACCGTTTACTCCTACCACCATTAATACATATGGTGTTTTTTTACCATCTTCTTGAGGTGGTAATGTTGGTATTTTATATTCTGTTTCTTCGCCAGAGTTAGTTTCACTTAATAATCCTGCTATTTCTTCTCTAAGAATTCTATTAAGCTCATCTGTACCTAAATATTTATCTTTAGCAACACGAGCTTCTATACGCTCAATTACTTTTAATGTAGTATTTACACCAACATCACTAGAGACTAATACTTCTTCTAAATTATCTAAAACATCGTCATCGACTTTAGATTTTCCAGCAACTGCTTTACTAAGTTTCCCTAAAAAACTTGTGCTTGTTTTTTCTAAACCTTTATCTAAGGTTTCTTTTTTTTCTGAAGAAAATATTTTTTTAAAAAAACTCATTGGCTGTTTTTTCTATTAAGTGTTAATTAAAATTTTAATAGCAATAGTCAAGCCTTAAATTTAAAACTGAAACATTGTCATTAATTATTGTAAAGTAACGTAATATTTTGACATTAAAAAAGCCGCTCTCTATTTAGAAAGCAGCTTAATAAATTGTACATATAGTAAAACTTATTTCTTGTTTAAGAAATCGTTTACTAAATCTGGTGCCATAATTTTTTCAACAAACATGTATGCTCCTGTTTTAGGAGATTTTTCCATTCTGATTGCTTTAGACAATCTCTTAGATCCTGTTTGTAACGATGCTACTGATTTCTTTGCCATAATTCTAAAAAATTATCTTGATTACTTAATTTCTTTATGAACAGTCATTTTCTTCAAGATTGGATTAAATTTCTTTATCTCCATTCTATCAGGTGTGTTCTTTTTATTCTTAGTTGTAATATAACGAGAAGTTCCTGGTTGCCCAGAAGCTTTATGCTCTGTACATTCTAATATTACTTGTACTCTGTTACCTTTTTTTGCCATTGTAAAATTTCTTTTTTGTTATTTCCGCGCAAGCGAAAATCTCATCCTATATAGGCTATTATTTTATAAATCCTTTAGCTCTTGCATCTTTTAATGCAGCTGCGATACCAATCTTGTTGATTGTTTTTAAAGCAGATGTAGATACTTTTAAAGTTATCCACTTATCTTCTTCAGGAAGAAAAAAACGTTTTTTGATTAAGTTCGCGTTAAATTTACGCTTAGTCTTATTCATTGCATGCGATACGTTGTTTCCAACCATTGCTTTCTTTCCTGTAAGTTCACAAACTCTTGACATTACTTATAACTTTAAAATTGTTATTAAAATTCGAGGTGCAAATATATGAAATCTTTTAGTATTGACAATCTGTTTTTTATCAATTTTTAAAAATTTCTTTACTTAAAAGTTCTAAAGCCTTATTTATCGCTTTGTTTATAACCCTTAACCTATTATTGCCAAGTTCTAATTTTTGTGAAATTACTTTGTTTTTTGATGCAAATGCAATAAAAACTGTTCCAACTTCGGCTTGAGAATCTCCTTTTCCGGGTCCTGCATTACCTGTTGTGGCAATTGCAAAATCTGATGCATATAGTTTTTGGCATTGTTTTGCCATAGCTTCTGCTACTTCTGCGCTTACTACAGAATATTTATCTATTGTAGCTTGAGAAACACCTAAAATGTTCACTTTTGTTTCTGTTGCATAAGGAACAATTGCGCCTTTTAAGTATGCTGAAGCTCCTGAGTGCTGAGTAAATGTTTGGGCTAATTGTCCTCCTGTACAACTCTCTGCTATTGATAATGTTTTTTTATCTGCTGTTAATTTTTTTGCAATTAACTCTTCTATATCACCATCATCTTCAAAACCTGTAAATACATCTTTTAATAAAGGTAGCACTGCTTCTATTTGCGTGTCTATGTCTTTTACTAATGTTGTTTCATTTGTACCTATACCTGATAAACGTAGCCTTACCTTTCCTAAATTTGGCAAGTATGCTAGTTTTATATGGCTAGGCAAACTATCTTCCCACGCTTCTATTCTTTCTGCTATTATGCTTTCTCCTAAGCCGTGAGTTAAAAGTGTTTTGTGATATATATAAGGACGTTTAAATGTCTTTTTTAATTTTGGAAGTACTTCGTTTAACATTAATTGTTTCATTTCGTGTGGTACTCCAGGCATTGAAATAAAAACTTTATTGTTTTTTTTAATCCACATTCCTGGTGCACTTCCTACCAAATTCATTAATGGTTGTGCTTTTGATGGTATTAAAGCTTGATCTAAGTTCACTTGTTGCATTGGCTGTTTAACGAAATCTCGCCATAGACGCTCTATATTTTCTGTGACTTGCGCGTCTCTAATTAGAGTGTCATTAAAATACTCTGCTATAGTATGCTTTGTTATATCGTCTTTTGTTGGCCCTAAACCACCTGTTACAATTATAATATCTGCATTTGCTTCAGCTTCTGCTAGTGCTTTTAAAATATGGGATTTTTCGTCTTGAATAGATGTTATTTGATAAACAGAAATACCTATAGTATTTAATGCTTTACCAATAAATGCTGAATTTGTATCTACAATTTGACCAATGAGAATTTCATCTCCAATGGTAATAATTTCGGCTTGCATTTATATATTAAAATCGCTTTTTATTTCGTTAGAAGCTTTATCTATTGCTTCTAAAACCATGGCTAATTGCGGTGTTACGTCTTCTCCTTTTTTTTCAAATTTCCCCCAATCTTGTATTTCTATAAGTTTATCTAAAACGCCTAATTCGAATACATCTATGGTTGGCTTCATTTTATGTGCTGTTTGGTAAGCCTGAAGCATATTATCGTTTTCTACAGCTTCTTTTAACAGTTTTGCATCTGCAGGCACTTCTTCTAAAAAAGTTTGGGCTAACGCTAAAATAAAGTCTTCATCGTTATCTGCTAGCTCTCTAAGTCTATGTAGTTTGTAGTGTTGTTCCATTTTTATTTTACAGATATTGAAAATAATTCCTGATTTTCAATATACCCTTTTAATTTATCATTAGCAACTACCTTGCCAACTCCAGCAGGTGTTCCCGTAAATATAATGTCTCCAATCTTTAAAGTAAAATATTTTGACACATATTCTATTATTTCATCTATTTTCCACAACATTAAGCTGGTATTGCCTTGTTGTGCCACTTCTTCATTTTTCTTTAAACTAAAATTTATATTGTTTAAATCTTTAAAATCTGACTTAGGAAGCCATTTTCCAACAACGGCTGCACCATCAAATGCTTTTGCTTTTTCCCAAGGTAAACCTTTCTCTTTTAATTGCGCTTGTAAATCTCGCGCTGTAAAATCTATACCTAACCCAATTTCATTATAATATTTATGGGCAAATTTTTTATCTATATATTTACCTACGCGATTAATTTTCACCAAAACCTCTACTTCATGGTGTACATTATTAGAAAATTCTGGTATAAAAAATGGTTGCTTTTTTAATAGTATTGCGGTGTCTGGTTTTAAAAAAACAACAGGATCTGTTGGTTTCTCGTTTTCTAATTCTTTAATATGGTCTGTGTAATTTCGTCCTATACAGATTAATTTCATGGCCAGTTTTAAATTTTATTATTAAAAGCTCTTAGTTTTATAGCGGTAAGCACCTTTTTTGTGTATAAAGGAAAATCTGCATTAAGTAACCAGCCAAAATACCCAGGTTCTTTATCTAATACATCTAGTACTTTTTTGCCTTTATGTTTACCAAAAGAAAAACATTCTTCACCTTCTTTATTATAATTAATAAATCCTGCAAAGTCTGCAAACTTTTTATGCGAGCTAAACTCGGCTAAAAATTTAGCGTCGTTTTCTAAATCTTCATAACGGTCTAATTGTGCTTTTAAAACTTCGTAAGTGGCTAATGTATCTGCTTCTGCAGAGTGTGCATTTTCTAAATTTTTATCGCAATAAAATTTATAGGCTGCACTTAATGTACGCTGTTCCATTTTATGAAAAATGGTTTGCACATCAATTGCCACACGTTTGTTCATATCAAAATCCATATTTGCTCGAAGCATTTCTTCTGCTAATAAAGGAATATCAAATCTATTAGAGTTAAATCCTGCCAAATCACTATCTTTAATCATAACATTTATTTCCTTAGCAAGTTCTGCAAATGTTGGCTCGTTTGCAACACGCTCATCTGTAATACCATGTATTGCAGAAACCTCTGCCGGAATTGGCATTTCTGGATTTACAAGCCAGGTTTTGCTCTCTTTGTTTCCGTTAGGAAATACTTTTAAAATAGATATTTCTACAACTCTATCTTTAGAGATATTAATTCCTGTTGTTTCTAAATCGAAAAAACAAATTGGTTTTTTTAAGTTTAACTGCATCTTTTATGGTATGATTTATGCAAATATAATTGTATTATGTTACTTTTACTTTGATTCTCTAAAAATAGAAAGAGTTTCCTGCATAAGTAAGACTCTTCAATAAAATTTTAAAATGAAAAAACGCCTTACACTACTTGTCTTTTTACTAATTACCTTAAACAGTTTTGCTCAAAACGAACATAAACACGTTAAACTTACCGAAGAAAAAAAAGGAAAACGACTTTCGCTTTATGCTACCAATACCGATTCGCTTTCTTATGATATTTTTTTAAAAGTGGACACTAAAGATTTTAGACGCAGTAGCACTAGACCTATTCTTAGAAATATTACTCCAAATAGCAAAATTAAACTACTAACATTAATACAATTAAATGGTACCGAAGGCAAGTACAACACTACTTTTATTGTTAATGAAGTTGCTTATGCTATTGAAGTAGAAAAAGACCACGAAGGTTTAGATTTTAAAATAGATGAAGCTTTAAAAGATAAAAAAGTAACACTCTACACAAAAAACGACTGTCTTATTTGCCCAGATACTAAACGTATTTTAAATAATAATAAAATTGCTTTCACAGAATATAACATAGATAAAGACAGCACTAATTATCTTAAAATTATTAAAGATTTTAAAAGCAACACAAACAAAAACTTTGATAATAAAATACCAGTTTTAAAAGTAGATACAGCCATTTACAATAACATAGAAAGTGTAGAAGATTTTATTACTGCACTACGAGAAGCGTTTAATTAAGAATAGAATAAAAATTAAAAATGAAAAATTTAAAAAACAAAAAAGCAATAATCACAGGAGGAAGCAGAGGTTTAGGTAGAGCTACAGCCATTGCTTTTGCTAAACAAGGTATTGATGTTGGTATTACAGGTAGAAATGAAGACACCCTTAAAGCTACCGTTGCAGAACTTAAAGGTTTAGGAGTTAATGCAGAATACGAAGTTTTTGATGTAGGTAATTATGAAGAGGTTAAAGCAGGTATAGACAACTTAATTAAAAAACTTAGCACAGTAGATATTTTAGTTAACAATGCTGGTATCGCTGCTTTTGGTACACTAAACGATATGCCTGTTGAAGAATGGAGCAAAATTATACAAACCAATGTTATGGGTATGTACTATGTTACAAAGGAGGTTTTACCTTATTTAATAGATAAAAACGAAGGTGATATAATTAACATCTCATCTACCGCAGGATTAAATGGTAATGCAACTACATCTGCCTATTCTGCATCTAAATTTGCAGTTATTGGTATGTCTGAATCTTTAATGAAAGAAGTTAGAAAAAATAATATTAGAGTTTGCACATTAACACCAAGTACAATAGCATCAGACATGTCTATAGATTTAGGTATAGCAGATAAAGACTCACAAGATAGCGTATTACAACCTGAAGATTTTGCAGAGTTAATTGTTGCCGGTTTACAGCTACCAAGACGAGCAATGTTAAAAAGTGCTGCATTATGGTCTACAAACCCATAATATAAAATCTTTATTTATAAAAAAACACAGCTTAATGCTGTGTTTTTTTTGTTTTAATTAAAAATTAAATCTTTATATTTAAACTAACTTTTCACATACAGTTTAATACGCTATTATTCAATGAGTCTTCTTTTTTCAATTTTAATTGTTGGTATTCCAACTTACCTATTTTTTAATTGGGTTTTAAAAAAATGGAATATTGGCAATAAAAGTAATAGAAAATTTATAGCTATAATTCCTGCTATATGTTTAAGTCCACTACTATATATAAGTATAATTTACATATGGTTTTTTACAGCATCCTATTATCCAACAACAAATTTTAATAAAAATGAATGGCACACAAATACCACCGAAAGGTATAAAATGTCACAAGATATTATTGAAAGTGATTTGTTAATTGGAAAAACCCAAAAAGAGGTAAGCAATTTATTAGGAGACGATTTTTACATTTATAATAGCAACCATATTGCATACCAACTTGGTTTTGTTCCTGGCTTATTTAATATAGATCCAGATGTACTAGATATCTATTTTGAAAATGGAATAGTTGTAAAAGTTTCACAACACGAAACTTAATATTAAAACAAATTGCAAATAATTAATAAAGAAAAAATGAGAAAATTAATTGGTACATTTTTAATAGGAATTTTATTTACATCATGTAATTCTAAAACAACTACAGCACCTTCTAAATCTAAATTTTTAATTGATTCTCTTTACAGCGAAAGCTTTGGTAATTATAGAAAACACAATCTCTATTTACCAAAAGACTTTGACACAAAAAAAGATTACCCAATTATATATGCGACTGATGGGAATAGTAATTTAACAGATAAAAAAAAATTATTAGACTCATTAATAGATAATAAAATAATTAAGCCTTTAATTTTAGTAGCAAGTTTCTCTAACGGTAAAATTGCAGACAGTACAAGTATGACAATTGGTAATGGAAAAAGACACAATCTTACTTACAGGTATTTTGAATATGTAAATCAAGATTTCCCTAAAGACAATAAGTATCCACATTTAGAAAATACTTTTAAAAATCATTTAAATTACTTTAGTAAAGAATTAATTCAATACATAGAAAAAAATCTTAACCAAACCACAAACCGAGATGATAGATATTTTTATGGCGCATCTAATGGTGCTGGATTTGGCTTGAGTTTGCTAAATACTAACCCAGATTTAATAGGTACTTATCTTTGTTTTTCAACATTTGCCGGTGATATTAAATCTAATACTTCTTGGAATACTAATACTAAATATCCAAACCTCTATTTAAGATATGGAAGTCAAGAAACTTTTCTTGATGCTGATGCTAAGTTTTTAAAATTAAAATATGCCGAAACAAACTCCTTTATAGATGTTAAGAAATATAATGGCGGACATAATAATAAATTTTGGAAAAAAGAATTTACTAATATTATTACAGACATTTTAAAGTACGAATAAAACATGAGCCGTTTTAAAGAAATAGTTAAACAATTATAATAATTAGAAATAATGCACATTGCTTGTTATGCTATATATTATTTAAGACTTTTGACACTACAAATATTCCTCCACAAATGCCTAACTAATTTCATTTTAAAAAATATATTATCAAATTAATTATATAATATATCTTAGTTAATGCCACATTAAATCTGGTTTAATTCTTAAAATGTCGCATATAAATGAATAAATAAAGTTCTATAAAACAAAAAAAGCACAGTAATTAAACTGTGCTTTTTTTATATAATAAGTAGTATAAAATTATATTTCTCTATTAGAATCCCAAGCTTCTAAATAGTCTTTTACTGCTTTTACAAACTGCCCACCAAGTGCTCCATTTACAACTCTGTGATCGTAAGAGTGTGATAAAAACATTTTATAACGTATACCTATAAAATCGCCATCTGGTGTTTCTATAACTGCAGGCACTTTACGTATAGCACCTAAAGCTAAAATACCTACTTGTGGCTGGTTAATTATTGGTGTTCCCATAATACTACCAAATGTACCAACATTTGTTACAGTATATGTTCCGCCTTGTATATCGTCTGGTTTTAATTTATTATCTCTTGCGCGTCCTGCTAAATCGTTTACAGCTTTTGTCATGCCAACTAGGTTAAGTTGGTCTGCATTTTTAATAACTGGTACAATTAAATTTCCATCTGGTAAAGCTGCTGCCATACCAAGGTTTACGTTTTTCTTTTTAACAATTGTATCGCCTTGTAAAGAGATATTCATCATAGGAAAATCACGTAATGCTTTTGCAACGGCTTCCATAAATATTGGCGTAAACGTAAGGTTTTCGCCTTCACGTTTCATAAATTCTCCTTTTACTTTCTTTCTCCAGTTCCAGATATTTGTAACATCGGCCTCGATAAAACTTTGTACGTGTGCACTTGTTTGTACACTATCTACCATATGATGCGCAATAAGCTTGCCCATTCTAGTCATTTCTATAATTTCATCACCTTGTGCTGCTACAACTGGCGCTGCTTTTTTAGCTTCAGGCTTAGAGGTTTTAGCTGGTGCTGGTGCTGCTGCTGCTTGTGCAGGTTGCGAACCTCTATTTTTTAAATAAGCTTGCATGTCTGCCTTAGTTACACGACCATCTTTTCCTGTTCCTGTAATAGCATCTAATTCGGCTTGACCAATACCTTCGGCTTTAGCCATATTTTTTACTAATGGAGAGTAAAAACGTTCGCCATTAGAACTTATTGGCGCTGCTGTTTCTTGAGCTTTAGTCACCGTTTTTTCAACCTCTGCAACTGCAGGTGCCGTTTTTTCTTCTACAACTTCTTCTGCTTTTGGCTCTGTAGCGGTTGTATTACCTTCACCTTCTGTTTCTATCACAGCAATTGTTTGGCCTACTTGTACTACATCGTCTACATTAAAAAGCACTTCTACTAAAACACCATCAACTTCACTTGGTACTTCACTATCTACTTTATCTGTTGCAATTTCTAAAACTGCTTCGTCTTGTTCAATAGTATCTCCAACTTCTTTTAACCATGAAGTAATCGTAGCTTCTGCTACGCTTTCTCCCATTTTCGGTAATTTTAGTTCAAATCTTGCCATATTAATAAAAAATGTGTCTTTTTATATTTTCAAAATGCAAAATTAATAAAAAATAGCTTATTTATCTGACTATTCGTTATAATTTTGATTTTATTAACTCTATTATTTTGATACTTAAAAGTGTATCACTTCTCCTCTACTTTTTGAGGAATGACTTCCGAGTATAAAATTAGCGTTTTTTGGAAGTATTTTGAATGTTAAATTTTTATTTTTTTCTGAAGTTTCCATTTCTTCAATAATCTTTTGAAAACTAATACAGTTAGCATCAAAAATCACCTGTGTATTGGCTTTTGCTTCCGTTATATTTTGAATTGATGATATCGGTTTTTTTAATTTTTCGGCTAAAACATCTATTTCCTTATTTGAAACTAATGCGTAATTTTCAGTTTTTACAACTACATCTTTTCGTTTATTGCCAAATATTCTTGCTGATTGTATGCCTAAAAAAACCAAAGCATCAAAAACTACATTGCGTTTAAAATGTTTTTTATAAAATATTTGCATAGCACCATAAAAGCGTTTTGCATAGGTTTTATTTTTTAAAGTACTTTCTCCTTTGTAATGTATTGCACTTATTTCTCCATAATAATAGCTTTGGTAACCTGCTTTTATAATTTTATAACTTAGGTCTATATCTTCGCCATACATAAAATAGTCTTCGTCAAAACCATTTACAGCTTTGTAAACATCGCGCTTTATTAACATAAATGCGCCTACATAAATGGGTACTTTACCTATTTCATTTTTAGATAGTTGGTTTGCATAATAGTGTTGTGAGTTACCTAAAGCTTTTTGTATTGCTACTTTTGTTATTGGAACGTTACGTTTACTTTCGGGTAAAAACTCACCATTTCCATCTATTAACTTACAGCCTACTATACCAAGGTTATGTTTTGTTTTTGCAAATTGCAAGAGTGTTTTAAACGTGTTTTCTCCTACTACCGTGTCTGGGTTTAATATGCAAACATATTCGCCTTTGGCTTGTGCTACTCCTATATTATTTCCTTTAGAAAACCCATAGTTATTTTTATTTTCTATAAGTTTCACTTTAGGGAATTTGGCTTTTACCATAGTACAACTCTTATCTTGTGAGTTGTTATCTACTACTATAATTTCAGCATCTATATTTTGTATTGCTGTTTCTACGCTTTGTAGACATAGCTCTAAAAAGTAGCGTACATTATAGTTAAGTATGATAACCGAGAGTTGCAAAAAGGCTTATTGTTTTAATGAGTTTTCAAACGGAATACGATTTAAAATACTGCGTCCAAGTGTTACCTCATCTGCATACTCTAACTCATCTCCAACAGATATTCCTCTGGCTATTGTAGAGGTTTGTACTTCTAAACCTTGTAATTGTTTAAATATATAAAAGTTGGTTGTATCGCCTTCCATAGTTGGGCTTAATGCAAAAATAAGTTCTTTAATGTTTCCGCTTTTTACTTTTTCTATTAAGCTTACAATATTTAAATCGTGTGGTCCAATACCTTCTATAGGATTTATTTTTCCGCCTAAAACGTGATACAATCCTTTATGCGATGCCGTATTTTCTATAGCCATAACGTCGCGAATATCTTCAACTACACAAATAACATCTTTTTTTCGCAATGGATTTGCGCAAATTTCACACAAGTCAACATCGCTAATATTATGGCAGGATCTACAAAATTTTAAATCTTCTCGCATATGAGTAATTGCTTGCGATAAATTTGTGGTTTGCTCTTTTGGTTGTTTTAATAAATGTAATGCCAAACGTAATGCTGTACGCTTACCAATACCTGGTAATTGTGAGATTTCGTTAACAGCATTTTCCAAAAGTTTAGATGAGAATTCCATAGACTGCGAATTTAAATATAAGTGCAGACTTTCACTAATTTTAGTGTCTTTAAATACGTTAATATTTAAAGTAACACCATGTAATATTTTAGTATTTTTAAGCAACAAACCTATAGCTGTAAACTTATTTTGTATTTTGGCCGGTAGAATATAATTTACATGACTGCTACTCAAATTTTATTACTAATTGCTGCCTATTTTGGTGTGCTTATTTTAATATCTTATTTCACAGGAAAAGAAGATACAAATGCTGCTTTTTTTAAAGCTAATAAATCTGCACCATGGTATTTGGTTGCTTTTGGTATGATTGGCGCATCGCTATCTGGCGTAACATTTATATCTGTTCCTGGTGCTGTAGCAGGTAAACAGTTTGGCTATTTTCAAGTTGTACTAGGCTATTTTGTTGGTTATTTAGTTATTGCTTATGTATTATTACCTTTATATTATAGATTAAACTTAACGTCTATTTATACGTATTTAAGAGATAGGTTTGGTAGTACAAGTTACAAAACAGGTTCTGTAGCCTTTTTAATTTCTAGAACGGTTGGTGCTGCTTTTAGGCTGTTTTTAGTTGCTAAGGTTTTACAGCTTTTAGTTTTTAATCAATTTGGCATTCCTTTTCCGGTTACCGTATTAATAACCATTGCCTTAATTTGGCTATATACCTTTAAAGGTGGTATTAAAACTATAATTTTTACAGATACTTTACAAACATTATTTATGCTTACTGCAGTAATTGTGGCAATTTTCTTTTTAGCTTCTGCTTTAAATTTAAATAGTATTACTGAAGTCTACAGCAATATTACCAATAGCAACATGAGTAAGGTTTTCTTTTTTAGCGATGGTAATGATCCGCAGTATTTTTGGAAAAGCTTTTTAGCAGGTATATTTATTACTATTACCATGACAGGTTTAGACCAGGATATGATGCAAAAAAACCTAACCTGTAGAAATATAAAAGAAGCACAAAAAAATATGCTTTCGTTTGCTGTGGTTCTTGTATTTGTAAACATCTTATTTTTAGCTTTAGGTTTAATGCTTACCCAATATGCAGAGCAAAATGGTATTACTGCCAAAAAGGATGATTTATTTCCAACCATAGCCATGTTGCCAGAAATAGGTATTGCGACTTCAGCATTTTTTCTTTTAGGTTTAATTGCTGCTGCTTACTCAAGTGCAGATTCTGCTTTAACTTCACTAACAACTTCTTTTTGTATAGATATTATAGAGCTTGATAAAAAACCACAGCAAGAACAAAAAAAGATACGTAAACGTACTCATATCTTTTTTAGTTTTCTACTTGTTGCAGTAATTATATTATTTGATACTATTTTTACAGATGTTTCTGTTATATGGGAGTTATTTAAAGCTGCTGGCTATACTTATGGTCCACTACTTGGCTTATTTGCATTTGGCATTTTAACCAAAAAACATATTAAAGATAAATATGTTTGGGTTATAGCCATAACCGCACCATTACTATCTTACTTTATGAATCTGTATTCTAAAGAGCTATTATTTGGCTACCAATTTGGATTCGAAATTTTAATAGTAAACGGCTTACTAACATTTATTGGCTTATTATTTATTACCAATAAAAAAGAAGTTAATACTGGTTTGTAGATAGCATTACCAATGTACAAGCAACTTCTACTTCAATATTATTTTCTTTAAGAATAGCGTAAAATTCTGGATTTTCTGTTCCTGGATTAAAAATTACACGCTTGGGTTTTAAAGACACTATATAGTTATAATATTCTTTTTGCCTAGTAGGGTTTAAATATAGAGTTACTGTATCTAAATCCTTATAAGGTTTTAATTCTGTATCTATAGTAACACCATATTCTTCTCCTGGACGCATTCCAAAGGCCACAGTATCATGATTATAATTTGTTAATTTTTGCATCGCCATATTAGAATATCTATTTGGTTTTGTTGATGCCCCTATTACTAATGTTTTCTTATTCATCTTTTTTTATTTCTTATCTCATATTAATAAAAAGAAACAAGACAAATGTTAAATTCATGTTAACACCTATTAAAAGCGGTAACAGAAATTTAAAACATACGTCTTTATATTATTACCAAAACAAACCAATTTAAATACAATCAATCAAAAAACACCAATCAATCAAAATGAAACACTTATTAAGCATTTGCCTATTTGTAATAGCTTTTACATTACAGGCACAAACTTCGGTAAATAGTCCATCCATATTTAAAAATGGAATTATTACTGGTACTATTTTAGACGGAAATCTTAACGAACCCTTACCATATGTAAATATCGTAATTAGAGACTTAAACAATAAAATAATTACAGGTAGTCTAACAAAAGAAGACGGTACTTTTTATATGGAAAATATACCTGAAGGAAAAACCAAAGTAAGCATCGAATACCTTGGCTACAAAACTGTAAGTCGTGAAATTGAAATTACCAAAGACACTAAAAGAATAGACTTTGGTACTATTAAAATATTTGAAGAAGCTACTAGTTTAGGTGAGGTAGAAATTACGGCCGAAGTATCTACAATACAACAAAAAGTAGACAGAAAAGTAATAAACGTTGGTAAAGACCTTACTACAACTGGACCAACAGCAAGTGATATTATGAATAACTTACCAAGTGTAAGTGTAGACCAGCAATCTGGAGCTATAAGTTTACGTGGTAATCAAAATGTGCGCGTTATGGTAGACGGAAAATTATCTAACATTCCTGCTGCACAGTTATTAAAACAAATTCCTTCTACCTCTATAAAAAGTATAGAGTTAATTACAAATCCATCTGCCAAATATAATCCAGAAGGCATGAGTGGAATTATAAATATTGTACTACATAAAAACGTAAAATTAGGATTTAATGGTAGTATAAATATGGGATTAAATGTGGATGAAAATGCAAAATTTAATTCATCGGTAGATTTAAATTATAGAAACGGAAAAATTAACATCTACGGAAACTATGGAAACAATATTGCTAAAAATGCAAACAGAGGAAACATTTTACGTGTAGATGATAATTCTCAACAGTTTTTTGGAGGCTTATCGAACACTAAAAATCACTTATATAAAGTTGGTGTAGATTACTACATTAATGATAAAAACACATTATCTTTTTTCACAAACCAAAATACATTCGACTCTAAAACTAATAGTGAAACCAGTGTTTTATTTTATGATGATGAAGCCGCTAACCAATACCAAACCTTTAAAAACACAAACGATAACATCTCTGGGCAGTACAATTTAAATTACAAATTAGATTTTGCTAAAGATGGACACAACGTAGAGCTAGAAGTAGATTATAACGATTTTGAACAAGATGAAGATGCTAATTTTTATAATTTTGGTGCAAATGCACTAAGTCCTACAAGAAATGATTTAGTAGGAACAGAAAGAAATAGAACAACCATAAACCTAGACTATGTAAACCCATTAAGTGAAAAAGCAAAATTAGAATTAGGGTTACAAGCACGTTTATTTGAAACCAATATAAACTTTGCCTCTACTGGTTTAAGCTTTAATGAAACTGGAATGCTAAGGCAAACACCATCAACAACTTTTGATTACGAAAGAAATATATTCTCTGCTTATGCAACCTACGGAAAGAAATTTGAAAAATTCACATATCAAATTGGTTTAAGAGCAGAGACTGTAGAGGTTAACGCTAATGCCTTAGAGACAGAAATAGAAACAAACGAAACCACTCCAAATCCTTTTAAAAATGATTATTTTGAAGTCTATCCTTCGTTGTTTTTAACTTATAGTCCTAGCGAGAAAAACTCATATCAATTAAGCTATAGCAGACGTATAGATAGACCTGGAATTGGACAAATAAACCCTATTAGAGAATGGAGCACGCCATTAATATCTCAATTTGGAAACCCAAACCTTTTACCACAATTTACAAATTCTATTGAAGCAAACTATACACGTGTAGTAAAAGGCGGAAGCATAACTGGTGGTGTATTTTATAGAATTATTGAAGACGAAATTAATACTGCCGTATTTGTAGACCAAACAGATTTAAGCAGGTTAATTTTAACTAATGATAACTTTGATAACACATCGGCTTTTGGTGTAGAATTATCAAGTAATTACAGACCTACAAAATGGTGGAGCATTAATGCAAGTTTTGATTTGTTTTCGCAAACACAAACCGGTATTACAGAACGTATAAATGTACCTTTAGAAAATGCAACTATAGACAATATTGTTAGAAGTGAAATTGAAGTAGATAATGTTGCCTGGAATTTTAGAGCTTTTAATAACTTTAGTATAAGCAAAACCTTATCATTCTCTCTTTTTGGATTATATAGAGGAAAAAGTAAAGGTATACAATTTGAAAGCACACCAATGTATTTTGTAAATATAGGAGCTAGGCAAAGCTTTGCTAAAGGCAAAGGGTCTATAAGCATTAATTATAATGATATTTTTAATACTATGGAATTTGGTTTTGAAGGTGATAATCCATTTAGACAAACCGGAAGATTTACTTGGGAAAACCAAAACATATTTTTAGGACTAAATTATAGATTTGGTGGTGGTAAATACAGAGCTAAATCTAGAAAAAATAGAGATAACAACGAAAAATCTAGCGGTGGCGGATTTATGTAAAAAAGAAATTATTTAATAGTCTTTATAAAAGTTGATGGTTAGTGTTTATGTTGGCTATTAAATAAAAAAGCCCAGAACTTTATGTTTTGGGCTTTTAAATTGAGAGGTTTTTCTTAACAATACATTCTAAAAATAAGTTAAATAATTGCTAAATACCTTAAATCAATAGATTTAACAATATTTACGTTATATTTTTGCATCAGTTAATTCTTCGACTTGATATTTCATATTAGATAGAATTGATTAATAGCGATAAAATCCTGAGACTTTGTTTCAGGATTTTTTTTATGCAAATAAACAAAAACTAATGTTAAATATTGTTAAATACTGATTTTCAGTGTAATAAAAACAAAATATAAGCGTCTATAAGTAAACGCAACACAGTTAACGAATTAATTTTATTTGAATTAGTCTTTACATAAAACGTTCGTAAACACGTTAAGTTTATATGATTGATAGCAAAAAAATCCCAATGTTTAACATTGGGATTTTTTTTAAAATTATATTTTTTTAAAAGATCACCATTTAATTATAGCACTTCCCCAAGTAAAACCACTACCAAAAGCCGCTAAAACTACATTATCTCCTTCTTTTATTTTACCTTCTTCCCAAGCTTCGGTTAATGCAATTGGTATAGATGCTGCTGTTGTATTACCATAACGCATAATGTTATTGTAAACTTGGTCGTTACTAAGCGCAAACTTATTTTGTATAAATTGAGCTATTCTTAAATTAGCCTGATGCGGAATAAGCATGCTAATATCTTCTTTTCCTAATTTATTTTGCATCAAACCTTCCATAATTACTTCACTAAATCTAACTACAGCATTTTTAAATACAAATTGCCCATTCATATGCGGGAAATAACTTTCATCGTTAGGATCTTTATCTTCTAAAATATCATTTACCCAACGTTTTCCCATACCTGGCGCAACTAAAACCAACTCCTCGGCATGTTCACCTTGAGAATGTAAATGTGTAGATAACACACCTTTAGTAGTATCTTCTTCTCTGGTTAAAACTGCAGCTCCTGCTCCATCACCAAAAATTACAGTAACACCACGACCACGCGTAGTTTTATCTAACCCGTGAGAATGTAACTCACTACCAATTACAAGAATATTTTTATACATTCCTGTTTTAATAAAATTATCTGCTACAGATAAAGCATAAATAAAACCAGAACATTGGTTACGTACATCTAGCGCACCAACCGTTTTAATTCCTAAAGCATGCTGTACTTGTACGCCTGGACCAGGAAAGTACATATCTGGACTTAAAGTCGCAAAAACAATAAAATCTATATCGTTTTTATCTATTCCTGCACGCTCAATTGCTTGTTTGGCAGCTTTTACTCCCATAGTTGCAGTAGTATCTCCAGAACCTGGTTTTACCCAACGGCGTTCTTTTATACCTGTACGCTCAGTAATCCACTCATCATTTGTATCCATCATTTTAGATAGATCATCATTTGTTACCACGTTGTCTGGTAAGTATTTACCAAGTCCTATAATTTTCGAATTATACATCTAAAAAAATTTATTCTTTCTTTTTAATAATATAGAAATTACTATAGTAGTAATTCCTAAAACAGTCTCGCAATTTAATGTTTTCGTAGCGAAACGGTAAAAAAATGTTTTTTATTAATTATGCATGCATAATATATGCTTGATTTTATTAAATCCTCAGCAAACAAAAATTAAATGTCATCTTGTCACCTTTAGTTAATTGGTATTTTTTTTGACTATCGAACAATAAGAAATTAATAATATAAACGCGTTGTGTAAATACAAAAACTTGACAACAAGCTTTTGTATTTACATAACAGATAAAAAAACATAACAATGGCAAAAGGAAATATTAATGTTTCGGTAGAAAACATTTTCCCACTAATTAAGAAGTTCTTGTATAGTGATCACGAAATATTTTTACGTGAGCTTATTAGTAATGGTACAGATGCAACTTTAAAATTAAAGCATTTAACCAGTATTGGAGAGTCTAAAGCAGAATATGGAAACCCAATTATTGAAGTAAAAATCGATAAAGAAAGTAAAAAACTTCATATTATTGATCAAGGTTTAGGTATGACTGCAGACGAAGTTGAAAAATACATTAACCAAGTCGCTTTCTCTGGAGCAGAAGAATTTTTAGATAAATATAAAGACTCTGCTAAAGACTCTGGAATTATTGGGCATTTTGGTCTTGGTTTTTATTCTGCTTTTATGGTAGCTGATAAAGTAGAAATTATTACTAAATCTCACAAAGAAGGAACCGAAGCTGCACACTGGACTTGTGATGGTTCTCCAGAATTCACATTAGAAACAGCAGAGAAAAAAGATAGAGGAACAGAAATTATTCTTCACATTGCTGAAGACTCTTTAGAGTTTTTAGAAGAAGCACGTATTGGTAGCTTACTATCTAAGTATAACAAGTTTATGCCTATTCCAATTAAATTTGGAACTAAAGAAATTAACGATCCAGAACATACACCTGAAACAACTACAGATGCTGAAGGTAAAGAAACTACAGAACCACAGAAAAAAATTACTGTAGATAATATTATAAATAATCCTAATCCAGCTTGGACAAAACAACCAACTGAGTTAGAAGATGCAGACTACAAAGGTTTTTATAGAGAGCTTTATCCAGCTCAATTTGAAGAACCTTTATTTCATATTCACTTAAATGTAGATTACCCATTTAACTTAACTGGTATATTGTATTTCCCAAAAATGACTCAAGATATGAGCATGCAAAAGGATAAAATTCAATTATACCAAAACCAAGTATTTGTAACAGATAATGTAGAAGGTATTGTACCAGAATTTTTAACCATGTTACGTGGTGTTATAGATTCTCCAGACATTCCATTAAACGTATCTCGTTCGTACTTACAAGCAGATGGCGCTGTTAAAAAGATTTCATCTTACATTACACGTAAAGTAGCAGATAAATTAAAATCGTTATTTAATAATAACCGTGAAGATTTTGAAGCAAAATGGAACGATATTAAAATTGTTATTGAATATGGAATGCTTTCTGAAGATAAATTCTTCGATAAAGCAGATGCTTTTGCATTATACCCAACAGTAGATAATAAGTTTTACACGTATCAAGAATTAGAAAACGCCATTAAAGCAAACCAGACAGATAAAGATGGTAAAATGGTAATTCTATACGCAAGCAACCAAGACGAACAACATACATATATTGAAGCTGCCAAAGCAAAAGGATATGAAGTATTGTTATTAGATTCTCCAATTGTTTCGCATTTAATGCAAAAATTAGAAAGCACAAAAGAGAATATTACTTTTGCACGTGTTGATGCAGATTCTATAGACAAACTAATTAAAAAAGACGATACAACAATTTCTAAATTAGATGAAGAGCAAACTAAAGCGTTAGACGAATTACTAAAAGAAGTTATTCCTTCTGAAAAATTCTCTGTACAATTAGAACCTCAAGATAGTGATGCTGCTCCATTTATGATTACACAACCAGAATTTATGCGTCGTATGAAAGAAATGCAAGCTTCTGGTGGTGGCGGAATGAATATGTTTGGTAACATGCCAGAGATTTACAACTTAATAGTAAATACAAACTCTAAGCTAGTAAACGAGATTTTAAATACCGAAGCTAAAGAAAAACAAGAGCGTTTAATTAACCAAAGTTTGGATTTAGCTAGACTATCTCAAGGTTTATTAAAAGGGAAAGAATTAAGCGATTTTGTAAAACGCAGTTATGAGATGATCAAGTAATCTCTATAAATTAATTTAAAAAGCCACTTCAATTTGAAGTGGCTTTTTTTATTTAACTAAACCGTTTCAGTTGTAGACTCTAAAACACTAATATCTGCTTTATCATCTACTTTATAAACTACAGCTTTAACAGCTTCAATTTGTTTTCTGTTTTTTGTTATTAAAATTAACTTTCCTTGAGAATCATGGTGTATTAATTTTAATATTGTATTAGTATGCTTTTTGTTATTTAAAAAAGCCTCTTGTATAAGTAAATTCTTTTCAGAAAAAACAAATACCGTCATGTGCATTGCAGATTGCTTAATATAATAAGCTATGGTTTTACTAATAGCAATTATAGCAACAATACTATAAGCAGCCATTGTAAAATCGTTAAACACAAAAATACCCAAAGCAATTACAATACCATCTACCATTAATATTAATTGACTAAAAGGACGTTTAATTTTTTTTGCCAGTATACGAACTAAAATATCATTTCCGCCAGTAGTTGCACCAGCTTTCATTACCATAAAAACAGAAAAACCAATAATTACACCACCAAATAACGATGAGATTAAAACATCTTCTACAAATATTTTATTTCTAAATATTTTGGTAAAAATGTCTATATAAAAAGACACCAACACCATTGAAAATGCTGTTTTTAAACCTGTTTTTTTTCCCAATACTTTTGTTCCCCAAAGTAATAATGGAATATTTATACACAAAGCCACTATACCAACAGATAAACCTGTAAGTTTATTTATTACAATACTTAAACCCAAAATACCACCTGGCACAATATTATGTGGTATAATAAATATTACATACGCTATAGCCAATATTAATGACCCAATCATGACATTAGTATAGCTTTTTAATTCTTTAATTGTTTGCTCTCTTTTTAGTAATACTGTGATTTTTCTTATCATAATACTAGGTATAAAAAAATCCCTTTGATTTAGTGTAAAATCAAAGGGATTAAAAGTTTCTATTTCTTATTAATTTAAACGCTTTGATATTTGGATATAATCGACTTCTTACACATAAAATTATGTGCATTACTTTTAATATTAATCGATATAAGGTTTAAAAAATTCATTTTACTATGGTTAAAAAAAAAGCGTTCTATTAAAAAATAGAACGCTTTATATATGGTTTTATAATATACGCTCTATGCTTTGGAAGTTGACATCCAAAACATTTTACAAATACTATTTAATTTATTGTTTCTCATAATTATACTGCAAAGGTAAATTTAATTTTTATAATCAAACCTTTCTTTTGTTAAATTAATTTTAAATAAAATTAAAAAATACTATGCGTGCATAGTATTTTTTATCAATAAATAACTACCTTATAGGCTTTCTATTATAACTATGAATGAAAAACTTATTTCTAAAAAAAAACCAGCATATCCTATAACAGATAAGTTGTCAAAATACCTTAGTGAGCAAGGCCGAAACATAAAAATTCCAATTTTTTATGATGACCTTTTGCGCTTTCAAGGTGCAGTAGAAATTTTTGATGATAATGATAATGATACACTTTGGGTAAGCTGTTATTATGCCGAGCATGAAAGAGATGAAATAGAGTTAAGTTTAAAACAAATGTATTCTATATTACATTCAGACGGTAGTGACTCTATTCTACCCTATTTAAATATTGATAGTATTGATTTTTGCACATTTGGTAATACTAAACCTTTTCGTATAAAAGTTAGAAACGTATTAAATGATAACTATATATTTTTATATATAAAAAAAGCAGATGCTTCTAGAATTTACGGTTTAGAACTTGAACATATTCTATCGCCCAACCACATAAACTTTTTAGTTCATAAAGACACTTTAATAGAAGAACATATTTCTGGAATTCCTGGTGACACTTACATAAGCGAATACCTAAATAAAATTACAGAACAAGATAAACGTGCATTAGCCAAAGAGTTTGTTAAATTTAATGAGCGCTGCTTTGTAAGACTTTTGGCAGATATGCGCTCGTATAATTATGTAATAGTAATTACTCATGATTTCGACCGTATTCAATATAGAATTCGCGCAGTAGATTTCGACCAGCAAAGTTATGAAGGTAACCCAAAAGTATATAAACCACAGTTTTTAAAAGAAAACAATGCTTTAGTAAAAATGAGTATAGAGGTTTTAGCTAAAGAGTCGATAGAACAATATAAAAAAGAAGAACGTTCTCTTCTAGCAAAGCGAGCAACAAGCGAACAGGAACGCTTACAGGATTTAATTAATTGCATGAAAGAAGATACAATTTCTACAAATGCTAAAATTAAAGAATTAAGGTCTGGCTTATTTAAACTTACTAACGATGTAAGATTTAAACGCTCTAAAAACATGGGAGAATTACTAAAGTCCGCATTAGATTTTATTATAAGAAATTACCAAAACGAAAATCCATATATTATAAAATAACACACAACTAAAACACACTACTACAAAATGAAAATTAAAAAAGTTCTTGTTGCTAACAGAAGTGAAATTGCTATTCGCGTTTTACGAGCTTGTACAGAGTTAAACATAACAACTGTAGCCATTTATACGTACGAAGATCGCTACTCGCAACATAGAAATAAAGCTGATGAATCTTACCAAATTGGAGAAGACAACCAACCATTAAAACCCTATTTAGATATTGAAGCCATAATAGATTTGGCAAAATCTAAAAATGTAGACGCCATACATCCAGGTTATGGTTTTTTATCAGAAAACTCAGAATTTGCAAGACAATGTGCCGCTAATGGGATTATTTTTATTGGTCCAGACCCAAAGGTTATGGACGCTTTAGGTGATAAAATTACTGCAAAAAAAGTAGCAGTAAAATGTAATGTACCAATTATAGAAAGTAATAAAAAGAAACTAACCTCTTTAAAAGTAGCGCTTTCTCAAGCCGAAACTATAGGTTATCCTATTATGCTTAAAGCTGCTTCTGGTGGCGGCGGTCGTGGTATGCGAATTATTAGAAAAGCTGAAGATTTAGAACTAAATTTTGACTCAGCAAGAAATGAAGCATTAAATGCTTTTGGAGATGACACCATGTTTTTAGAAAAATATGTTGAAGACCCAAAACATATTGAAGTGCAAATTGTTGCAGATAATCATGGTAATATTCGCCACTTACATGAACGCGACTGCTCTGTACAACGTCGACATCAAAAAGTAGTTGAAATTGCACCATCACATAATGTAAGTGAAAATGTTAAACAACAATTATATAAATATGCTGTTTCTATTGCCAAGGAAGTAAATTATAATAACATTGGTACAGTAGAGTTTTTAGTAGATAGAGAAGATAATATTTACTTTATAGAAGTTAATCCAAGAATACAGGTAGAACATACCGTTACCGAAATGGTTACAGGTATAGATTTGGTAAAAACACAAATTTTTGTTGCTGGTGGTTACAAATTAAGCAGCCAACAAATAAAAATATACGATCAAGATTCTATTGCAACCTATGGTTTTGCATTACAATGTAGACTTACAACCGAAGATCCTGCCAATAACTTTACACCAGATTATGGTAATGTAACAACATATCGTAGTGCATCTGGTATGGGTATTCGTTTAGACGCTGGTAGTATATACCAAGGCTATCAGGTAAGTCCGTTTTTCGATTCTATGTTAGTAAAAGTTTCATCACATGGTAGAACCTTAGATGGTGCTACGCGTAAAATGATTCGAGCTTTAAAAGAATTTAGAATTCGTGGTGTAAAAACTAACATTCACTTTTTACAAAATGTAATTCAGCATCCAACGTTTAAAGATGGAAAAGTAACCGTTAATTTTATTCAAAATACGCCTGCACTTTTCAAAATAAAATTACCACAAGATAGAACTTCAAAAGTAGTTAAGTATTTAGCTGAAACTATAGTAAATGGCAATCCAGATGTAAAGTTTATTGAAGAAAACAAGGTGTTTAGAAACCCTAAAATTCCAAAGTTTAGTTTATCTGAAGCTTATCCAAAAGGCACAAAAGATTTACTTACAGAGTTAGGACCAGAAAAATTTTGTGCTTGGTTAAAAGATGAAAAGAAAATTCATTTTACAGATACCACAATGCGAGATGCACACCAGTCACTATTAGCAACACGTATGCGAACGTTCGATATGCTTAAAGTAGCCGAAAGTTATGCAAAAAACCATCCTAATACATTTAGTATGGAAGTTTGGGGTGGCGCAACTTTTGATGTTTGCTTACGTTTCCTGCACGAAAGTCCATGGACACGCTTAAGAGAATTGCGTAAAGCAGTACCCAACATATTATTTCAAATGCTATTACGAGGTTCTAATGGTGTTGGTTATAAAGCTTATCCAGATAATTTAATAGAGAAGTTTGTAGAAAAATCTTGGGAAAATGGTGTTGATATTTTTAGAATTTTCGACTCCTTAAACTGGGTAAAAGCTATGGAACCAAGTATAAATTATGTTCGTAATAAAACTGGCGGAATTGCAGAGGCAGCATTAAGTTATACTGGCGATATTTTAGATGTTAATGAAACAAAATACAACCTAAAATACTATACACAACTTGCTAAAGATTTAGAAAATGCTGGTGCGCACATGATTGCCATAAAAGATATGGCAGGTTTATTAAAACCTTATGCAGCAACCGAATTGGTTTCGGCGTTAAAAGACACAGTAAATGTACCAATTCATTTGCATACTCACGATACCTCATCACTACAAACAGCAACCTATTTAAAAGCTATTGAAGCTGGTGTAGATGTTGTAGATGTAGCATTAAGTGGCTTATCTGGTTTAACCTCACAACCCAACTTTAATGCGGTTGTAGAAATGATGAAAAACCAACCAAGAGCTCACGACTTTAATATGCCAAAACTTAATGAGTTTAGTAACTTTTGGGAAGACACTCGTGAGTTGTATTATCCTTTCGAGTCTGGTTTAAAAGCTGGTACCGCAGAGGTTTTTGAACATGAAATTCCTGGCGGACAATATTCAAATTTAAGACCGCAAGCTACAGCTTTAGGTTTAGGAGATAGATTTGATGAGGTTAAAAAAATGTATGCTGCCGTAAATAAACTCTTTGGTAATTTGGTTAAAGTAACACCTAGCTCTAAAGTGGTTGGTGATATGGCTATTTTTATGGTAACTAATAATCTTACTACAGAAGATGTTATGGAGCGTGGTGAAGAAATTTCGTTTCCAGAATCGGTAATTAGTTTCTTTAAAGGAGATTTAGGTCAGCCAGCTGGAGGATTTCCTAAAAAGCTTCAAAAAATAATTCTAAAAAACAGAAAGCCATATACTAATAGACCAAATGCTCATTTAGAACCTATAGATTTTGATACTGAGTATAAAGCCTTTAAAAAGAAATTTCAAAAAGGATTTACAAGAGCTATAGAAATGGAAGATTTCTTATCGTACACTCTATATCCAAAAGTTTTTGAAAAAGCTCATGAGAATTATAAAAACTATGGCAACTTAGCATTAGTACCAACAAAAAACTTTTTTTATGGTATGAAATTGCGAGAAGAAACTTTAATAGAATTAGAACCTGGTAAAACAGTAATTATAAAATTACTATCTGTGGGCATACCTAATGAGCAAGGTATGAGAACTGTATTTTTTAAAGTAAATGGAGAAAATAGATTTGTTGAAGTATTAGACAAATCTTTAAATATTACTGTAGAAGAAAATGAGAAAATAGATCCTGCTAATACCAACCATATTGGTGCACCATTACAAGGTTCATTATACAAAGTATTAGTAAAAAAGGGACAGGAAGTAAAAGAAAACGATCCTTTATTTATAATTGAAGCCATGAAAATGGAAACAACTGTTACGGCCTTTAAATCTGGAATTGTTAAAAAAATTAGTTTAAAAGAAGGTAATATGGTTAAACAAGACGATTTAATTGTAACTATAGAATAATAGAAGAAAAACTATTTACAAGTTTAAAAACCACCTTTTTAGGTGGTTTTTTGTTTTTGGCTTTGTAAATTATTTGTAGTAGCTTCGTTTTAAGTATTTAAAAGTCCCAAATTCTTCAAAAAAACTTAAAAAAATGAAAAAACTTATTCTATTAATACTAATACTAAATGTTGGTACTTTATTCTCTCAGTCTAAAGAATCTAAACTAAAATTAAACGACTCTTGGTTTGCTACAACCGTAGAAAGCGAAGGAAAACCTGTTATTGTAAGAGGTAGAAAACATTTAAAAAACTTTACAGACTCTAAGCAATATAATGATCACGTAGAGTTTGTTTGGACATTTAATTCACAAACAAACAATGGTATTCCTACTGCTGAAGAAAATAAATTAATGACAGAAATTGAAGACGCATTAATTAAAAGTTTAGAGCATGATTTACAATCTATACTTACAATAGTGTACAGCCACAAAAACCGTAAAACATGGTTATTTTACACAACTTCGGTTGCAGAATTAAAAAAACGTGTTAGTGCCACATTATTAGAATTTGAAAAAATTCCTATTCAAGTGTCTTTTAATAAAGACAGAACTTGGAATTTATATACCAATACTTTAAAAAAATATGGCTTAGAACCTAGGTAGTATAAACTTTGTTTAAATAAAGAACAAATATTAAGCCTTAATTTAAATAAATAATGAATTGTTTCACCTTTAACCATATTGCACTTTCTGTTAAAGATGTAGATGTATCTGTTTTATTTTATAAAAACGTTTTTAATCTTGAAGAAATTAAAAATACAGCTTCTACATCAAAAACAAGATGGCTTAAATTTAATGACGACAGACAATTACATTTAATACCAAGACCAGATAGTGAAATAAAAACTAACAAAGCTGTACATTTTGCCTTAGCTACATTAAATTTTAATGCATTTGTAGAGCACTTAGAGTCTTTAGGTATAGACTATTCAGACTGGCGTAACACACCAAAAAAAGATTATATTAGAAACGATGGTATTAAGCAAATTTACTTTCAAGATCCAGATGATTATTGGATTGAAGTAAATAATGATTACTAATTTTTATTTTTTTAAATGAAAACGACTTCGCAAATAGCAAAACATATATTAGAATTTCATTTTGGAGGAAATTGGACTGCTTCAAATTTAAAAACAGTTTTAGATTCTGTAACCTGGCAACAAGCAACAACTAAAATACAGGATTTTAATACTATAGCTACATTAGTATTTCATATAAATTATTATATAGACGCTAATTTAAAAGTACTTGAAGGCGAAAAACTAAATGCTAAAGATGCCTTAAGTTTTAATCATCCACCAATTACAAACCAAAAAGACTGGGAGCAATTTTTAGATAAAATTTTTACTCAAGCTAAACAATTTGCAGAATTAATTGAACAATTACCAGACACTAAACTTCAAGCCTTTTTTGTAGACCAAAAATATGGTACTTACTTTAGAAATTTACTTGGTATTATAGAGCACTCACATTACCATTTAGGACAAATTGTTATGTTAAAAAAACTAGTAGTTGTTTAAATTAATTAAACTTAGCAGTAAGTGTTTCTACTATAGTCTCTATTTTTTTGTTTTTAGCCTTTTTTTCTAAAACCACTGGTGGCGATTGCCTTACCTCACAATTTTCTACTGTACAACGTTGGCAAGTTACACCAACATTTTGCATTTTAATATTTGCATCGCTTAAAAAATTAAGTTTACGTTGTAGTTGTTTATTAATTAATAAACCTATACTTATACTTCGATATTGCCTATCTTTAAAAGGATCTCTTGTTGCTGATGATAGTACCAAATATTTTTCACCATCATCTTTATAATTAGAAATCTGTATATCAAATTCATGACTATTTTTATTTTCACTTATATCTTTTAAAACTTTTAAAGACACCCAACGTCTACAGTAATGCTCGTTTGTTTCGTTTGCATGTGGCGAGTGTTGATGTGATAAATGCAACTCTTTATTTAAATAAAAAGCATTACTACCTGCCGTGTGAGAAAAACGTAAGAAAAACAGATTTTGAATATTAAATGCTTTTGGTAAAATATTGGTTAACCTTTGGTAAAAAGATTCTGGAGAAGCATTAAAACTCTCTATAGATTCTATAAATAAGTTAGACTGAAATGTTTCTTTTTCAAAAATATTAGCTAATTGTTTCTTTAGTTTTTCACGAGAAATAATTAATGCACCTGCAAAATATGAAGCATAAAAATTATTTAAAACTTGATCAAAAGTATCAAACTTAATCCATGGAAAAGTAAACAAGCGCTCCTTAATTTCAAGAAAATTATAAGCCAATTCCTTCGCATAAATAAATGTACGTTGAGATTCGTCTATTTCATTGTTTAGCAGTAAGGTTTTAGTTTTTGGTACATAAACCGAACGTAAATTTCCTAAAGCCTCATGTTTATTTAATTCATTTTTTTCAATAGTATAACCATACTCTTCAATTAATATTTCTTCTAAATCTTTAGAGTTAATAAAACTATCTAAATTTAAATGGTAAGCTTTTGCAAAAGCTAAAACATTTTGCTCTAAGTCATGAAAATAATTATTATTAGCTTCTTGAAACGAGCGTACAGAGGCTAAATAAAAACTTTCTCGACTAAAATTATAATGTTGTGCTATTTCAATAATAGTACTAATAAATGCATTTACTTTTGCTGGTGCATTAGCAACTATATCTATTAAATTACTTTCTTTAATACCAAAGAGTTCTAGCGGTATTTCTTTTAAAATTTTAGACTGAAGCAAATCACCTATTGGTGCTAAATTTTTATCTAACTTTAAAGATACCATTTGGTCATAAGGCACATCTAATCGTTCTGAAAGAATCGCTATTTTGTCTGGCTTTGGGTATTTTTTTCCGTTTTCAATTTCATTTAAATAAGACTTTGATAAGCCAGATAATTTAGACAAACCAAATAGAGATAAATCTTTATCTGTACGTATCTGCTTTAGCTTTAAACCAAATATAAGTTTAATATAATCTTCTTCCATAAAAACAAATATACACTTTTTTGCGAATATTATTTTTTTTGCGAAAATAAATATTTAGCGAACGTTCGCTTGTTTTTTAAAAATCTTTGTTCTAATATTGTACTATAAAATTATAACAGTATGGAAAACACGCTTTTAAAATCGCACAAAATTACTTTCTCTAAAGAAGTAAAAAATTACTATCCAGAAATTTTAACCGATGATGCTTTTAACTTTTTAACTGCGCTTCACGAAAAATTTAATTCTAAACGTTTAGAACTTTTAAAAAGAAGAGAACAACAGCAGTTAGTTTTTGATACAGGTAAATTTCCAAACTTTCCAATAGAAACCAAAACTATAAGAGAAAGCGACTGGACAGCAGGAAACATACCACACGATTTACAAGATAGACGTGTAGAAATTACAGGACCTGTTAATAGAAAAATGATAATTAATGCTCTAAACTCTGGCGCCAAAACCTTTATGGCAGATTTAGAAGACAGCAATGCGCCTACCTGGAAAAATACTATTGACGGACAACAAAACTTAATGGATGCCAACAACAAAACCATTGCTTTAGTAGATACAAAAAGAAATAAATCTTACAAGCTAAATAACAAAACCGCTGTATTATTAGTAAGACCTAGAGGTTTGCATTTAAATGAAAGGCATATTTTAATTAACAACCAAGAAACCTCAGGAAGTTTGGTAGATTTTGGTTTATATGTTTTTCATAACGCAGCAACACTATTAAAAAACAATACAGCACCTTACTTCTATTTACCAAAATTAGAACATTATTTAGAAGCGCGCTGGTGGAATGAGGTTTTTGCTTTTGCTCAAGACTATTTAAAAATACCTTTAGGTACATTTAAAGCAACAGTTTTAGTAGAAACAATAACTGCAAGCTTTCAATTAGACGAGATTATTTACGAATTAAAAGATCACATTGTAGGCTTAAACTGTGGACGTTGGGATTATATTTTTTCATATATCAAAAAGTTTAGAAACCACTCTAACTTTGTTGTTCCTAATCGCGATCAAGTAACAATGGAAACACCGTTTATGGACGCTTACTCTAAGTTAGTAATACAACGTTGCCATAAAAGAGGCATACTAGCAATTGGCGGTATGGCTGCTCAAATTCCTATTAAAAATAACGAACAAGCCAATGCTAATGCATTAGAAAAAGTAAGAAAAGATAAAGAACGTGAAGTAAAAAACGGCCACGATGGTACTTGGGTTGCGCATCCTGCTTTAGTTAATGTTGCGTTAAATGAGTTTAATAAACACATGCCAAATGCAAACCAATTACACATAACAAGAGATGATATTAATATTACAGAACATGATTTAGTGCAATTACCAAAAGGTACAATAACTGAAGCTGGTATTAGAAAAAACATTAATGTAGGCATTTTATATACCGAAGCTTGGCTACGCGGTCATGGAGCTGTTGCACTGTATAACTTAATGGAAGATGCTGCTACAGCAGAAATTTCACGAACACAAATTTGGCAGTGGTTAAAAAATAAAGTTATTATTGAAGATGGTCGCGAATTTAACCAAGCGTTTTACAATGAGTTATTTAATGATGAAGTTGAAAAAATAATTACCGAAATTGGAGAAGAAAACATAAAAAACACAAAGTTTAAACTTGCTATAGACCTTTTTAACTCTTTAGTTCTCGCGGAAACATTTGAAGAATTTTTAACACTTCCAGCTTACCAATACATTTAAAAAAACAATCCTGCGATTGCGGCAACAATCTACAGGATCTAATTATTAATAATAAATAACGTAACACAAAATTATGAAAAATTTAGCACAAACAAATTATAGCTCTGCGCTAGAAACAGTAAGAAGCCTAAAAGCTAAATATGGAAATACCTGGGATGCAATATTACCAGAAAGCGCTGCAAGAATGGCAATACAAAATAGATTTAAAACAGGTTTAGATATTGCTAAATATACCGCTGCCATTATGAGAAAAGACATGGCAGAGTACGATGCAGACACTACAAAATACACGCAATCTTTAGGTTGTTGGCATGGTTTTGTTGCCCAACAAAAAATGATAGCTGTTAAAAAACATCACCAAACTACAAACAAAAAATACTTATACCTTTCTGGTTGGATGGTTGCTGCATTACGTTCAGAGTTTGGCCCATTACCAGACCAATCTATGCATGAAAAAACTGCTGTACCTGAATTAATTGCAGAAATTTATGATTTCTTGCGTCAAGCAGATGCTATAGAATTAAACGATTTATTTAGACGCTTAGAAAATGGTGAAGACGTACAAGACAAAATAGATAATTTCGAAACTCACATTGTACCTATTATAGCAGATATTGATGCTGGTTTTGGTAATGAAGAAGCAACCTATTTATTATCAAAAAAAATGATACAAGCTGGTGCTTGTGCAATACAAATTGAAAACCAAGTATCTGATGCTAAACAATGCGGTCACCAAGATGGCAAAGTTACCGTACCACATGAGGATTTTATAGCAAAACTAAATGCAGTAAGATATGCTTTTTTAGAATTAGGTATTGAAGACGGGATTATAGTTGCTAGAACAGATTCTGAAGGTGCAGGATTAACACAAAAACTTCCTGTAAGTCAAAAACCTGGAGATTTAGCATCACAATATCTTGCCTTTGTTGAAGCAGAAGAAATTGATATTAATAATGCTAAAGAAGATGATGTTTTACTTAAAAGAGATGGTAAACTTGTTAGACCTGTTCGTCTTGCCAATGGCTTATATAAATTTAGAGATGGTACCAATATTGACCGTGTTGTATTAGATTGTGTAACTAGCTTACAAAATGGAGCAGATTTATTATGGATAGAAACACCAACTCCAAACGTTAAACAAATAGCGCATATGGTTAATAGAGTGCGCGAAACAATTCCAAACGCAAAATTGGTATACAATAATTCACCATCATTTAACTGGACTTTAAATTTTAGAAATCAAGCATATGATGCTATGCTTTTAGAAGGAAAAAACCTTACGGCATATGATAGAAACAATTTAATGGCTGAAGAGTATGATAATTCAGAGTTAAGTCTGCGTGCAGACCAAAATATAAAAACGTTTCAAGCAGATGCATCAAGAGAAGCCGGAATATTTCACCACTTAATAACCTTACCAACTTATCACACAACTGCGTTGCATATGAATAATTTAACTCAAGGATACTTTGGTAAAGAAGGCATGTTAACTTATGTAAAAGAAGTACAACGTCAAGAGATTAGAAAAGGCGTATCATGCGTAAAACACCAAAGAATGGCAGGATCTGATTTAGGTGATGATCATAAAACATTTTTTGCAGGAGAAAAAGCACTAAAAGCTAGCGGAGAAAATAACACATCAAACCAATTTGAAAACACTACTAAAACTACTCCTTTTATAAATATTGCAGTATAACTTAAAACATTCTTAACTATAAAAAAGAGTTAGCTTTTAGCTAACTCTTTTTTTATTTTAATTAAATGCTTCTTAAAGTAAAAGTGTTTCATTAAATCTTTTATTATTTTAGTCTTATGCTTAATTATAAACTATAATCTAAAGACTTATGAGCAATCAGTTAAAAATTAACGGTAAAATTTTAAACAAAGCTAAAGTGCTAAATTTAATAGAAAAAAATAGTACTATAGAAGCAGTTAAATACGTAAAAGATGAAACAAATTTATCTTTAAAAGATTCTAAGGATATTGTAGACAACCTTCTAGAAAATCCAGAATTTTATGGCGGTGCAGAAAATACTATTATAGAACCAACCATAACAGAAAGAAATGTTATTGTAAAAAATAAAGAACGTAATTTTAAAGGCTCTCATGTTTTAAAAAACAAGCAAACAAAAGCCAAAAACTCGATTATTATTTTTTTATTAATTGTAGTACTAATATTAACTTATTTTCTTTTAAAATAGATTTAAAAATATACTATTGAAAAACAAAAAAATAAAACTAACCTTTAATGATAGAAAACAGTTTATAGTGTTTGCCATAAAAAAACACTTAGGCTTATTAGGTATTTGGTTAGTATTTATAATTTTCGGTGCTTTTTTTGCATATTTAGGTAGTAAATTTAAAACTGATGGTACATTATTTATGGCTTTTGGTTTTGGGTTTATTTTACTTAGTTCTGCTTTTATACTCTTTACACTACCTTCTAGCCTGCAATATTATTATGAACAAGCTTTAACTAAAAAATATGGGAGCTACACTTTAGCTAAAATCACAAATAAACGAATTGATGACTATTCACATAATCTAAAAAATTTAGATAGTAGCACAAACAAAAGAGTCAAAACGTTTTTGTATGTAATAGAGTTTCAGTTTAACTATAATAATACAACTTATAGTAATGAGTGCTATTTTGAGCACGAAGCAACTTTTAATGCTATTACAACGACTACTGTATTGCCTATAAAATTTTTAAAAACGAACCCCAATAAAATCACCGTAAGACGGCAAAAACTAAGTAAGCAATTAGGCATTAAAGCACAACTATGCAACTAAGTTAACGCTAAGTAAAAGTTAAGTTTTTATTATAAAACGTATAATTTAAAACACGCTAAAAACAATTAAACTACCTTTGCTAAACTGTGCAGAATAAGTTAAAAACACATTTAATTACTACCGAGTTATTTCTAAAAGGCTCTAGCTTTTACAGAGGTATTGTATTAACAGTTGCTATTGTTTTACCTTTAGCAATTTTAAATATTACCAATTTATTTGAATTTGCTCCAGCTATTGCACTTGGAACATTTTTAAATGCACCAAGCGATGTTCCTGGTAGTTTAAGGCGTAAAATTAATGGTATACTTATAAGTATTCTTTTAACCCTTTTAGTATCATTTATAGTTTTTGTTACAAAACCCTATTTCATATTATTATTAATAGCAATTGCAATTATTAGTTTTTTAGTAAGCCTAATTTCTGTTTATGGCTTTAGAGCATCTTTAATTTCATTTTCTGGCCTACTGGCAATTGTTTTAACATTAGCTGTAGAAAAAACTGATATTAAAGCTATAGTATTACATGTTGGTTTACTTGGTGTTGGCGGACTTTGGTATTTAATTGTTTCACTACTATCTAACTGGTTATTTCCTAAAAAGGATGATGATCAACTACTATCAGACACATTACAACTTACAGGAGAATTTTTAAAAATAAGAGCCAAGTTACTTACCAAACAAAACAAACGAGAAAAAAACGCCAAAAAGGCACTTATATTACAAACACAAATTAGCGAAAAACACGAAACATTGCGTGAATCGCTATTAGAAGGAAGAAAACGTTCTGGTAGATCATTTTCTAATGAGCGTAGGCTTTTAATATTTATTTCACTAGTGGATATTTTTGAGTTAGCTCTAGCAAATTCTTTAGATTACTCAAAAATAGATTCCATATTTGGTTTACATAAATCACATTTAATAGTTTTTAAAAAAATGAATAAAGTTTTAGGCAATCACTTAATTGCTTTATCTGAACTTTTAATAAAAAAAGGAAAACTTCCAAACTTAGAACAATTAAACAAAACATTTGAAAAAACAGAAACTGCAATTCAAGATTATGTAGATGTAGTTACTTTACCAGAAGCTAGAGATGGCGCAATAGCATTAAGAAACCTTCAAGATTACCAAAAACAACTCTTACAAGAAGTAAAAGCTATTAGACGTGTACTTAAAAAAGTAAAAGACAACACTAAAGCATCTTTAAAAATTAAAACCTCTCAACAGTTTTTAACCTCTCAAGATTATAGATTTAATATTCTATTACAACATTTTAGCTTAAAATCACCAATGCTAAGGCATGCTTTAAGACTATCAATCGCTATTGTCTTTGGCTTTTTATTAGGTAGCTTATTAGATTTAAAAAATGCTTATTGGATTGTACTTACCATAATAGTTATAATGAGACCCAATTATGGTTTAACAAAAGAACGCTCTAAAAACCGTATTATAGGTACGTTAATTGGCGCTGTTATAGCAATAATTATTATTTTAATTACTAAAAACACTACAGTTTACATGATTTTAGCTGTAGTATCTTTAACTTTTGCCTTCTCGTTAATACAGCAAAGCTATAAAGCAGGCGCAGCTTTTATTACTTTAAATATTGTATTTGTTTATTCTTTAATAGACCCTAATGCATTTTCGGTTATTCAATATAGAGTAATAGATACTATTATTGGAGCAACTATTGCTATAGTTGCAAACTATCTGGTTTTTCCAAGTTGGGAATATAAAAATCTAGATGCCGTAATTGTTGGCGTAATAACTTCAAACGGAAAATACCTACAAGCCACTAAAGCATTATACCACAATAAAGAAGAAAATAATTTAAATTATAAAATTTCTAGAAAGGAAGCATTTTTAGCTATGAGTAATTTAAACGCTGCTTTTCAACGCGTTACACAAGATCCAAAATCCAAACAAAAAGAATCGGCTTTAATTTACGACATGGTAACTTTAAACCATACTATTTTATCTGCAATTGCTTCAATTGGAAGTTATATACTTAACCATAAAACTACTTCTGCTTCTAAAGAATTTGACACCATTACAGAGAGTATTTTTAACACATTAAACAATACAGCTTCAAAATTAGAAAACAACAAAATAACAAAGCTTACAACAGAAAAAGAAACTGCCCAAGCACATAAAAGACTTCAGCAACATTACGAGAATTTATCTCAAAAAAGAGATATGGCTATAGAAGCTGGACAAACGCAAATAGATAATAAAGCACTACTAAACCTTCAAGAAGCACATTTAATAAGCAACCAACTACTTTGGCTCAAAACGCTGTCTACAAATTTAACCAATGCTGCAAAAAAATATAAGTCGGTTTTTAATTAAAACACGTTTATTAAAACTGCTATAACTTTTAAGTTATCTTTGCATAAAATTAATTACATGTCATTTAAAGATTTAAAACTTAACAGACCATTATTACGTGCCATTGCCGAAAAAGGTTATGATAACCCAACCTTAATTCAAGAGCGTACAATACCTTTAGTTTTAAATAAAAAAGACGTCATTGCCTCTGCTCAAACCGGTACCGGAAAAACAGCAGCTTTTGCATTACCTATACTACAGTTGCTTTACGATAAACAAGATGCTGCCAAAAATCAAAAAAAAGTTCGTGCTTTAATTATAAGCCCTACACGAGAATTAGCAATACAAATTCAAGAAAATTTTCAAGACTATTTAATATATACTAACCTACGTTCTACAGTTATTTTTGGAGGTGCGTCCATAGAACCACAAAAAGATGTTTTAAGAAAAGGCGTAGATATTTTAATAGCTACTCCTGGTAGATTATTAGATTTACACAAACAAGATGAAGTAAATTTAGACTATGTTGAAACCTTAGTTTTAGACGAAGCAGATTTAATGCTTGATATGGGTTTTATAGACGATGTTAAAAAAATTGAAAGACTTTGTCCTGCAGAAAAACAAATCCTTCTGTTTTCAGCAACAATGCCATATAAGGTTGAACAATTAGCAAAAACCATTTTAAACAACCCAAAACGTGTTGAAGTATCCCAGAATTCATCAACTTCAACAAACATAAATCAAGCACTTTATTACGTACCAAAACCTAAAAAAATAGAATTATGTTTACACCTATTACGTAATACAGTAAAAGGTAAAATAATTATTTTTAGACGCACAAAATATGGTGTAGATAAACTTGAAAAAACGCTTTTAAGAAACAATTATAAAGCCGATAGTATTCATGGTGATAAAAGCCAAACCTTAAGACAAGAAGCTTTAAATAGATTCAAGAAAAATGAGGTTAATATTTTAATAGCTACAGATGTTGCTGCGCGTGGTATAGATATAGAAAATGTAGATGCAGTAATCAATTTTGATATGCCAAACGTACCAGAAACTTACGTACATAGAATTGGTAGAACCGGAAGAGCTGGAAATACTGGTATGGCGTATTCATTTTGTTCTGCAGATGAAAAAGAGTATATAAAAACCATACAACAACTTATTAATTTACAATTAGATATTGTAGAAGATCATCCATATCCTTTAGATCCTAAAGCAAAACCTCAAGTTCACAAAAAACAAGGTTCTAAATATAAAAAAGGAAGAAAAAGTGAAGCTTCAAAAAAGAAGAAAAAACGTTGGTATTAATTTTACCAACGTTTTTATTTTTAGTTAAATAGTATTTCAATTAAAAAAGAACAAGCAACAACATACAAATTCTTCTACATTACTTAATTAATATGTACTTTAGTAGCTTAAAATCAACTTTTAAAATGAAACACTATTTAGCAATTTTATGCATGATAACGCTACTCGCATCATGTAAAAACGACAAAAGCTCTACTACAGAAACACCAGACTCTACAGAAAAAAATACAGAATTTAGCGGTATGCTAAACGATTTTTATCAAGACGGTTTAAAACTAAATCCTTTAGCAGCAACCTCTGCAGGAGATAATAGATACAATAATTTACTACCCAATTCTCTATCAGATGAGTTTGCTACAAAAGCAAAAGCTTACTACCAAGACTATAAAACTAAAGCAGAATCTTATACTAATGAGCAATTAACAAAAACACAACAATTAAGTCGTGATGTTTTAATATGGGATTGTAATATAAATTTAGACGGTTTTAATTACAATCAAGATTTAACGCCTATAAACCAAATGTGGACACAGCAATTAACCATTGGTCAATTAGCAAGCGGTAAAAGTGCACAACCTTTTAATACCATAGAAGATTATGAGAATTGGTTACAACGTGTTGATCAATATTTAGAATGGGTAGCATCAGCCGAAGCTAAAATGAAAGAAGGCATTCAAGTAAATCACGTATTACCTAAGTCTTTAATTATAAAAGTTACACCACAATTAAAAACTATAATTGATACTAAATTAGAAGACCATTTATTTTACCAACCTATTAAAAATATGCCTGAAGATTTTTCTGAAGAAGACAAAAAACGTCTTACAGAATCTTATTCAAACATGATAGAAAACAAACTAAAACCTGCTTATACTAACCTTTATACTTTTATGAATGGTGAATATTTAGAAGCTGGTAGAACTTCTAGCGGCATTAGCGATACTCCAAATGGGAAAGCCTATTACGATCACCAAATTAAACTTTACACAACGACAGAAATGACTGCAAACCAAATTCACGAACTTGGTTTAAGTGAGGTAAAACGTATACTTGCAGAAATGGAAGCAGTAAAAGAGCAAGTTGGTTATAAAGGTGATATTATTTCTTTTTTCGATTATGTTAGAAATAATAAAGAATTAATGCCGTACAAAACTCCAGAAGAAATTATTGCTAATTTTAACGAGATTCATGAAACTATGAAACCCCAAATAGAAAAACTATTTGACGTTAAACCAGAAACAGCATTTGAAGTAAGACAAACCGAAAAATTTAGAGAAGCATCTGCAAGTGCAGAATACAATCCTGGCTCTTTAGATGGTACACGACCTGGAATTTTTTATACACCAATTCCAGATGCTACAAAATATAATGTTTTTAGTGACGAAGCATTATTTTTACATGAAGCAATTCCTGGACATCATTATCAAATTTCTTTACAACAAGAAGACACAAACTTACCAGAGTTTAGAAAAACTTTGTGGTATAGTGCCTATGGTGAAGGTTGGGCTTTATATAGCGAGTCTCTAGGTAAAGAACTTGGTTTATACACAGATCCTTACCAATATTTTGGAATGTTAGGTATGGAAATGCACCGCGCTATTCGTTTAGTAGTAGATACTGGAATGCATGCAAAAGGCTGGACAAGAGAACAAGCAATTAAATACTCTTTAGCGCACGAGGCAGAGAGTGAAGCTAGTATAATTTCAGAAATAGAACGTTATATGGCTAATCCTGGTCAAGCATTATCATATAAAATAGGCCAATTAAAAATTAGAGAACTTCGTGCTAAAGCAGAAAAAAGTTTGGGCGAGAAATTTAATATTGCAGCGTTTCATAATCAAGTATTAGAAACTGGTTGCGTACCATTAGCTTTATTAGAAACCAAAATTGATAATTGGATAAACGCTTCAAAATAACAACAAAACTGTAATTAAAGTTTTATATTTAGTACAATTAAAAAACATCACACTTTTGTTTTTTAATTGTACTTTATATTTTTAGATAATATTTAAATTCAAAAAATGTCTATAAAAAAACATCTTACTATCTGCTTTTTTTTCGTGTCACTGTGTTGTATGTCACAAAACACAACTATAATTTCAGAGACTCAAAATCCAGTTGCCTATGCAACCATTTCTTTTGGTAACGGCAATGGGATTTTTGCAGATGAAGAAGGCAAGTTTTATTTTTCAAAAAAATTATATAAAGACATAGACACCTTATATCTATCTGCAGTAGGTTATAAAGATTTAAAACTCCCAACACAACAATTACCTAGCACGCTAGTAATGGAATCTAAGGTAAGTGAACTGCAAGAGGTTATTATAAAAAACAAACCTAAAGGTCCTTTTAAAATTGAAAAAATAAAGCCAACAACACATAACGATTATTATAAATGTTGGCTACCAACTATAGAAAGTGAAATTGGAGTACTATTCCCTAATAAAACGCAACAAACAAAACGATTAACTAAAATAAAAATACCAATAAAAGTTGAAGCCAAAACATGGCGAAAACGTAATAAATCTAATAGCAAAAAAAGACCATTTTCAACTAAATTTAAAGTCAATTTCTACGAAAACAACAATGGTTTACCTGGAGATATATTAACCTACGATAATATTGTTTTTATCGCTACAGAAAAAAACGAAGAACTTTTTGAACTTGACGTAACACCTTTTAATATATACGTACCAAAATCTGGTATTTTTGTATCATTACAAGTATTGGGATATACTGATGCTAAAGGAAAACTACTACCTAACAAAAAATACCAAGAAGTCAAAACAAAACGCGGTATAGTAAAAGTATCTACCACATTTAGACCGCTTTTACCTTTTACAGATAAAATTCAAGAAAAAAGAACCTACGTAAAACGTGTATTTTTAAACGGCGGAAAATGGGTGCTTTACGACAAAGAAAACATTAACAAATCTAAGCTACTTATGGAAGGTTTAAATAATTATGGCATAGGTTTAGAAATGGAAGTCTACCAAAAAAAATAGAAATTTTATACTTTAAAATTACATTTTAACTAAAAATGAATGACTTCGGTTTAAAAAACAAAAAAAGTCGTTGAGAGTTAACATATTTATATTATTTTTAATTCTATGACAGCCTTAGAAATTGAAAAAGAAAATGCAGCTATTGCAAAAGCCTACAAAAACCTGCTTAAAGTAAGTTATACCTCATTAACAGAAGATGATAAAAAACTTATTAGAAAAGCTTTTGAAGTTGCTGTAGATGCTCACAAAGAACAACGAAGAAAAAGCGGTGAAGCTTATATTTTTCATCCTATTGCTGTGGCACGAATTGTAGCTTCAGAAATAGGACTAGATGCTACATCTATTGCTGCTGCTCTACTCCATGATGTTGTAGAAGACAATGAAGATTACTCTATAAAAGATATTGAACAATTATTTGGTGAAACTGTTGCAAGAATTGTAGATGGTTTAACAAAAATATCGTCTATGAGTAAAGACACTGCAATGGATGTGTCTTTACAAGCCGAAAATTTTAGAAAAATGTTACTTACATTAAATGATGATGTAAGAGTAATTATTATTAAAATTGCCGATCGCTTACACAATATGCAAACTATGGACTCTATGCGTCCAGATAAACAAGTTAAAATTGCTAGCGAAACACTATATATTTATGCTCCTTTAGCACACAGGATTGGACTTTACAACATAAAAACCGAACTAGAAGATTTAAGCTTAAAATATACAGAACCAGAAGTTTATAACGACATTTTATTTAAACTAAAGGAAAGTAAAGAAGAACAAGACGCCTATATAAACGACTTTAATAACGTTATAAAAACATCTTTAGATAGGGAAAATTTAAATTACGAAATAAAAGGAAGACCAAAATCTATATTTTCTATAAAAAGGAAAATGGATAAGCAAGGTGTTTCTTTCGATGAGGTTTACGATAAATTTGCTGTAAGAATTATATATAAATCTGATACTGCAAACGAAAAATTCTTAGCTTGGAAAATATACTCTGTAGTAACAGATCATTTTAGGCCAAACCCAATAAGACTAAGAGATTGGATTTCGTCACCAAAATCTACAGGTTACGAAGCCTTACATATTACCGTAATGGGACCTAAAGGACGTTGGGTAGAAGTACAAATTAGAAGTGAGCGTATGAACGAGATAGCCGAAAAAGGTTATGCAGCTCACTATAAATATAAAAATGAAAACGATAAAGAAGATAATTTAGACCTGTGGATAAACCGTTTACAAGAAGCCTTAGAAAATCACGAAACTAATGCTGTCGATTTTGTAGAGCAGTTTAAACTCAACTTATACTCAAAAGAAATATTTGTTTTTACACCCAAAGGAGATTTAAAATCTTTACCTAAAGGCGCAACACCATTAGATTTTGCTTTTAATATCCATACCGAAGTTGGTATGAAAACACGAGGAGCAAAAGTTAATGGTAAATTAGTACCCTTAAGTCAAACACTTAAAAGCGGAGATCAAGTAGATATTTTAACTTCCGAGAATATAAAGCCTAATCCAAACTGGCTAGATTACGCTACAACATCACGTGCTCGCTCTAAAATAAAATCACTTTTAAGAGAAGAGAAAAAAGAAATTGCAGAAGATGGTAAAGAAATTTTACGTCGTAAATTAAAACAATTAAAAATTACGCTTAATGAAAAATCGGTTAACGAAATGGTTAATCACTTTAAGCTTAAAACCAGTTTAGATTTATTTTATCGTGTAGGCATTGGTTCTATTAGTAACCCAATGCTAAAAGAATACGCAGCCTCTAGGAGTAATGCACTTGTTAGTTTTATAAAAAATAAAATTAACCGAAAAAACAACGTTTCAAAGGAAGATTTAGAAAAAGACGAAATTACCAACAAATACGATATGTTGGTATTTGGTAAAGAAGAAGAACGCCTAGATTATAAATTAGCCACTTGCTGTAACCCAATTCCTGGTGACGCTGTATTTGGATTTCTTACAATTAACGATGGTATTAAAGTACACAAAAACAATTGCCCAAATGCACTAAGCTTACAATCTAATTATGCTTACCGTATTATGCAGGCAAAATGGATAGATTCTTCTCAACAAGAATACCACGCAAACATTAGACTTTCTGGTATAGACAATCTTGGTTTAGTAAACGATATTACTAAAGTAATCTCTAGTAATATGCATGTAAACATGACAAGCATTAGTTTTAAAAGTGACGATGGTATTTTCTCAGGTAAAATTAATTTAAGTGTAAAAAACAAAACCCTATTAAAAAAGGTTATGGATAACCTGAAGAAGATTAATGGTATTGAGAAAGTAACACGCATGTAACGCTTCACTTGTTAATAACTGATTGATAACACGCTATTGAATATTACAAATTTATAGAATAACCTCAAAAAATTACGTAAATTTGTCGCGTAATTATGAGCGCAAATACAGAAAATAAAAATCAAGAGATTGTAAAAAATGTTTTTACAACTTTTTTAGAAAGTAATGGTCACCGTAAAACTCCGGAACGTTACGCTATACTTCAAGAAATTTACAATAGTAAAGAGCATTTTGATATTGAGTCTTTATATTTAAATATGAAGAATAAAAAATATCGTGTGAGTCGAGCAACGCTTTACAATACTATAGAACTACTTTTAGATTCGGGATTGGTACGTAAACACCAGTTTGGTCAAAACCAAGCACATTACGAAAAATCTTATTTCGATAAACAACATGATCATGTTATATTAACAGATACTGGTGAAGTTATCGAATTTTGCGATCCTAGAATACAGTCTATAAAAAAAACAATAGAGGAAGTTTTTGATATAAAAATCAACAACCATTCCCTATATTTTTATGGCACAAAAAACACAACAAAAGACAACTAAAAACAATTATTTATAATGGCAGTAGATTTACTACTAGGTTTACAATGGGGAGACGAAGGCAAAGGAAAAATTGTCGATGTATTAACCGCTAACTACAATATTATTGCACGCTTTCAAGGTGGGCCAAATGCAGGACATACATTAAAATTCGATGGTATAAAACATGTATTACGTACAATTCCTTCTGGTATTTTTCACAAAGATGCTATGAATGTGATTGGTAATGGTGTAGTTGTTGATCCTGTTGTTTTTATAAAAGAATTAGAAGGTTTAGATCAATTTGATATTGACTATAAAGCTAAGTTAATTGTGTCTAGAAAAGCACATTTAATTTTACCAACACACCGTTTACTAGATGCAGCAAGTGAAGCCTCAAAAGGCAAAGCTAAAATTGGTTCTACTCTTAAAGGAATAGGGCCAACTTATATGGATAAAACAGGTAGAAATGGTATTCGCGTTGGAGATTTAGAAATGCCAGATTGGAAAGAAAAATACCGTGCATTAGCAAACAAACACGAAGCCATGATAGCGTTCTATGATGTAGATATTCAATACGATTTAGACGAAATGGAAGTTGAATTTTTCGAATCTGTAGAAAGATTGAAAGAATTACAATTTATAGACAGTGAAGCCTATTTACACCAAGCGTTAAAAGATGAAAAAACTATCTTAGCCGAAGGTGCTCAAGGTTCTCTATTAGATATTGATTTTGGTACATATCCATTTGTAACATCATCTAACACAACAGCTGCTGGTGCTTGTACAGGTTTAGGTATTGCACCAAATAAAATAAAAGAAGTATTTGGTATTTTTAAAGCTTACACAACACGTGTTGGTTCTGGACCATTTCCTACAGAGTTATTTGATGCAGATGGAGAAGAAATGGCTAGAGTTGGTCAAGAATTTGGTGCTGTAACAGGTAGAGCGAGACGTTGTGGTTGGTTAGATTTAGTAGCCTTAAAATACACTTGTCGCGTTAATGGTGTAACACAATTAATGATGATGAAAAGTGATGTATTATCTGGGTTTAAAACTTTAAAAGTAGCAACAGCATACAAGTATAAAGGCGAAACAATTGAGCATTTACCATTTAATATAGAACCAGAAAACGTAGAACCTGTATATACAGAGTTTAAAGGTTGGAGCGAAGATTTAACTAAAATGAGCGACGCTTCTCAATTACCAAAAGAACTTAACGATTATATTGCTTTCTTAGAAAAAGAATTAGAAATACCTATTAAAATTGTATCTGTTGGACCAGACAGAAAGCAAACTATTTTTAGATAATTTTCTTAAACACTAAAGTATTAAAACCTGCCAAGAAATAATTTTCGGCAGGTTTTTTGGTATTATACTACTATTAAATTTATGCCAATACATAATGCCAACTCATTATTATCGTTATTTTTGTTCAAACTCTAAAAACAAGATGTTTAAAAACCTATTTATACTTTTATTTTTCAGTTTTATAGCAACTCAAAGTTTTGCTCAAAAACAAAAAAATATAGAAATTAAAGACTCTGGAGCCTTTGGCTCTATAGACGAAGAAAAATTTCCTGGAGCAAGAATATTAACGCGCAGTGATGCAGGCCAAGTACACGTCTACCATGATGGTATAGATATGTGGTGTGATCAAGCCGTAGTTTACGGAAAAGAAAATTTTGTAGAAGCTTACGGTAATGTTTTAATGAAACAAGGCGACACCATACAAATGGTAGCAAAATATGCAGAGTATAGTGGTAAAACCCAATTAGCAGTTGCTAAAGGAGAAGTTGTTTTAACCGAGCCAAGCTCTACTCTAACTACCGAAAAATTATTTTTTGACCGTACTAAACAACAAGCATTTTATAACGATTTTGGAAAAGTAGTTCGCGACTCTTCAGGAACAATTACCAGTACTGTTGGTCGTTACTATATGCAAAAAAAGAAATACCGCTTTTTAAACACAGTAGAACTTGTAAATCCAGAATATACATTAACAACAAATCAATTAGATTTTTATTCAGAAAGTGGCCATGCATACATGTATGGACCATCAACAATAGTAGGAGAAACAAGTACCATTTATTGCGAACGTGGCTTTTATGATACAAATGGAGATACGGGATATTTTATTAAAAACTCTAAAATAGATTACGATAATCGTCAAGTTGTTGGAGACAGCATGTATTTTGATAGAAAAATAGATTTCGCTTCAGCAACAAATAATATTACAATTACAGATACTATTAATAACAGCATTATTCGAGGTCATTATGCAGAAGTTTACAAAGCAAAAGATTCTGCTTTTGTAACAAAACGCGCACTAGCTGTAAGTTTACAAGAAAACGACTCTGTCTATATGCACGCAGATACTTTAATGGTTACAGGAAAAGAAAACAACAGAATAACACGTGCCTTTAGAAACGCAAAACTTTACAAGTCTGATGTTAGCGGAAAGGCAGATTCTATTCACGTAAACCACCAAACAGGCTTAACACAATTAATTAATTTATCTCAATTATCTTCTCAAGAGGCATTTGCAACTAAAAGAAGACCTATACTCTGGAATTTAAAAAACCAGATGACTGGAGATACAATTCACTTAAAATCTAATCCAGATACAGAAAAAATAGATTCTTTAATTGTATTTGAAAATGCTTTCATGATTAGTAAAGATACTCTAAGCGACGATGGTTACAGCCAAATAAAAGGAAAACGACTTATTGGTTTGTTTGATACAGAAAACCAATTAAAAAATGTAAATATTTACAAAAATGCAGAATCCATTTTTTATATGAGAGATGAAAATGACGAACTTGTAGGTATAGACAAAGCAAGATCTGCAAATATTGAAATGGTGTTTAGCAATGGAGATATAGATATGTACAAACGTATTTTAAATCCTGAAGCCAAAACATTTCCTGAAGAAGAATTTCCTAAAAACTCAAAAAAATTAGTTGGTTTCGATTGGCGTGAAGATGAAAGGCCGTTAAGCGTTGAAGATTTGTTTAAAGACGATCCTCCTTTAGAACTTGTAAAAATTAAAGGTTTAGAACCTTTTGTACCTGAAGAAGAATTTTTTGATGAAGCACTTTTAGAGCGTGTTGAAAAAGCAGATGAAGAAGCTAAACCAAAAATTAGAGTTAGCGGTATAACAAGTGAAACTAATGAGCCAGAATCTAAAGCTTCTAGACAAATACCAAAACAAGCTTTAAAAATCAAACCCAATATAGCACAACCTCAATTAGTACCTGCAATAAAAGCCAGCAGTCAAGATAAAAAAGAAGGAGAAGAAAAGGAGAAAGAATAATGCAAAACGAATTCTTTAAATATCAAGCACAAACAACACCTCATCCTTTGGCTATGGAAGTTTCATACGCTAAAGGTTCTTATATATACGATAATCAAAATAACAAATATTTAGATTTTGTCGCAGGTGTTTCTGCTTGTACTCTAGGGCATAGTCACCCAAAAGTAATTTCAGCAATAAAACAACAGCTAGACAGGTATTTACACGTTATGGTTTATGGTGAATATATACAAAAACCAGCTGTAGAACTTTCAAAATTATTAGCAAAACATCTGCCAGAAAATTTAGAAAAAACATATCTAGTAAACTCTGGAACAGAAGCTATTGAAGGTGCTATAAAACTCGCTAGACGTGCCACAGGAAGAAGCCAAATTATTGCAGCTCACAACGCATACCATGGCAACACTATGGGTTCGTTGAGTTTAATGGATTTTGAAGAACGTAAGGCTCCATTTCGCCCGTTATTACCAGAAGTTAGCCATATAACTTTTAATCACGAACCACATTTAAAGCATATTACAAATAAAACCGCTTGCGTAATTCTTGAAACTATTCAAGGTGGCGCAGGTTTTATAGAGCCACAAAACAATTACTTACAAAAAGTACAAAAAAGATGTCATGACGTTGGAGCTCTTTTAATTTTAGACGAAATACAACCTGGAGTTGGTAGAACTGGAAAACTTTTTGGTTTTCAAAATTATAATTGCACTCCAGATATTTTAGTAACAGGAAAAGGCCTTGGTGGCGGCATGCCAATTGGTGCATTTACAGCATCAAGCCAGTTAATGGATTGCTTGCAAGACAACCCTAAACTAGGCCACATTACTACTTTTGGTGGTCATCCTGTTATTGCTGCCGCTGCTCTAGCGACCTTACAAGAAGTAATTAGTAGTGACTTAATGTCACAAGCTTTAGAAAAAGAACAACTTATAAGGCAACATTTAAAACACGATTTAATTACCAAAATTCGTGGAAAAGGATTAATGTTAGCAGCTATAACTCCTTCTGCCGAGATCACTAATCAATTGATATTAAAGGCACAAGAAGCCGGTTTAATTTCTTTCTGGTTACTTTTTGAACCTAAAGCTATACGTATAACTCCGCCACTAACTATTTCAAACCAAGAACTCATTATTGGCTGTGGCATCATTATTGAAATATTAAATATAATACAAAGCGAAAACAAATAATATGATACACTGCAAATCAAAACACAATACATTTTAAAGCCTTAAAATTTATAGTTGTTGATTACTTTGTTAAAAACATTTACGCAATAAGCCTTAAAAAAGCACAATTGAGTACTACTTTTATTATTGTTGAACGCTAAAAAATGTGCCTATGGAATTTAGCCAGGAAGAAGAACATAACAAAATCTCTCTCACCAAGTTTGAGTCAATGTTAAAAACAAATAATATTTTGTTTTTTGACTCTAATGAGTTTGAAAATATTATACACCATTATTTAAATAATGGTAAAGTTGCATTGGCAAAAAAAGCTATAAAATTAGGACTTGATCAACATCCAACATCTACCAATTTAAAACTATTTAAAATTGAAATTTTTGTTTTTGAAAATGAACTAGAAAAAGCAAATGATTTATTAGACCAATTACATCTTATAGAACCTTCAAACGAAGAAATTTACATTCAAAAAGCAAATATTTTATCGAAAGAAGATAAACATGATGAAGCGATAAATGTGCTACAGAAGGCATTAGATTTAGCTGATGACACTTCAGACCTGCACTCTATTATAGGTATGGAATATTTATTTTTAGATCGTTTCGATTTAGCTAGAGATAGTTTTATGCGTTGTTTGGAACAAAATCCTGAAGATTATGCTTCACTTTATAATATAATTTACTGCTTTGATTTTTTAAACGAAACTGAAGAAGCCATAAGCTTTTTAACAAAATACCTTGATAAAAACCCATATTGTGAGGTTGCTTGGCATCAATTAGGAAGGCAATACTTTGAGCAAAAAGATTTTGAAAAAGCACTAAGCGCTTTCGATTTTGCAATAATAAGTGACGATACTTTTGTAGGCGCATATATTGAAAAAGGTAAAGTATTAGAAAAATTAAAAGAATATAACGAAGCTATAGAAAACTATACTATAACGTTAAGTCTAGAAGACCCAACATCTTTTGCTTTACTACGTATTGGACATTGTCACGAAAAATTAGGCAATAACGAGTTAGCACAAAATTATTTTTACCAGACTGTTCATGAAGACCCATTATTAGACAAAGGTTGGATTGCAATTACTAAATTTTATAGCAAACAAGGCAATTACCAAAAAGCGTTATATTACATTAATAAAGCTATTAATATAGATAGCGAAAATGTACTATATTGGAAGTTGTATGCAAAAATTAATCATCGTTTAAACTTTCTTGAAGAAGCCGAAAGAGGTCACAAACGTGCCATAGAACTTGGTAACTACGAATTAGAAACCTGGTTAATGCGTGCCGATTTATTAAAACAATTAGGAGAACCAGAAGCCGCAACATTAAATTTAATTCAAGCGGCAGAATTTTATCCAGAAAATGCTGAAGTAGAATTTAGATTGGCTGGTTTATACTTTCAATTATTCGAGCAAGAAAAAGCTAGTTATCATTTAAAAAACGCCATGCGTTTTGATGCAGAGCACATTATTATTCTAGAAGAGTTATTTCCTCAAGTATACGAATCTTTATTAGTGAAAAGCGTAATTAAAAGGTAGTCACTTTTAGCTTTTTTTCGTTTGTTAAAAAGTAAAACATCTATTATAAATTACATACCTTTGATTTAGACTAGCAGATTATTTTTCTTTTTTAGCAAAGTGAATTACTCATGTTTTGTTTTAAATGAAAAACTTTTCTGTAACTTATTGAAAAAATTTAAAAATCATTTCAATTCTTTCTAAATGAGACGCAAATTAACCGATTATTTATTAATATCTCTAAAAGGTGTAGCTATGGGTGCAGCAGATGCTGTTCCTGGTGTTTCTGGTGGCACAATAGCTTTTATAGCTGGAATATATGAAGAATTAATTACAACTATAAGTAATATTAATCTTTCTCTATTTAAAACTTTAAAAAACCAAGGATTAAAAGCTTTCTGGAAACAAGCCAATGGGAACTTTTTATTAGCTTTATTATTAGGGATTATTGTAAGTTTTGTTTCATTTATGCGTATTGCCAAATACTTGTTAGAACAGCATCCTATTTTAATTTGGTCTTTCTTTTTTGGCTTAATATTAGTAAGCATTTATTTTGTTGGGAAGCAAATTACAAAATGGAGACCTTTAACCATTATGGCCGTAATAGTAGGAGCTTTAATCGCTTATTATGTTACAAATTTACCATCACTAGCAGCCAATAACAATCCGTGGTTTTTATTTTTTGCTGGTGCAATTGCAATATGCGCCATGATTTTACCAGGCATATCTGGTTCATTTATTCTTGTCATTTTAGGTGCTTACAAAACACTTAGTAATGCGTTTAATGATTTCGACATTAAAAAAATTGCAATTTTTGCTACAGGAGCTGTTGTTGGTCTATTAAGTTTTAGCCGTATATTAAAATGGTTATTTAAAAACTATAACAATGCTACTTTAGCATTATTAACTGGTTTTATATTAGGTTCATTAAATAAAGTATGGCCTTGGAAAAAAACCTTAACTGTAATGGATGACGCATCGGGAGAAATTATACCTTTTTCTGCAGTTTCAGAATTAGGAACATTAACTGTTTACCAAAAAAACATAAATAATTTTGATGCTTTTAAAACAGTAACAGAAAGTAGTATTCTACCATCACAGTTTTCAGAAATTAACAATGCTCTTTCTTCGCAAACCACATTAGCAATAACCTTAATGGTTGCTGGGTTTTTAACCATATTCGTTTTAGAATATGTTGGTTCAAAAGTTAAATAATGGAAAGTACTCGCAGCTTAAAAGATAAATTATTTCTAGTCTTAAAAGGATTAGGAATGGGTGCTGCAAATAAAGTTCCTGGTGTTTCGGGAGGTGTTGTTGCTTTTGTTGCTGGTTTTTACGAAGAATTTATTTATTCCTTACAACGTATTAATGGCACTGCTTTAAAGCTATTAATTAATGGCCGTATTAAAACATTAATAAAATACATAAATGGTAAATTTTTAGGCTTACTTTTTTTGGGAATGCTTGTAAGCTATTTTAGTGTTTCAAAAATTTTAGATTACTTAATTAAATATTATGAACTTTACGTCTGGAGTATTTTTTTCGGGATGATTTTAGGCTCAATATATTATTTAAGTAAAGATTTTAAAGATTGGAAAATTACTACTTATACAGCATTATTTATAGGTGCTGCTATTGGTATAAGTATTAGTTTTCTAGATCCTGCAACACAAAACGACAACCTTTGGTTTGTTTTTATTTGTGGTATTATTAGTGTTTCTGGCATGACTTTACCAGGTTTTTCTGGTTCATTTATATTAATTCTTCTTGGCAACTATGTATTACTATTAGTAGACTCTGTAAATGCACTTTACGATACTTTTTTCGAAGTTTTAGGAGGCAATTTTAGTTTTATAGAAAATGTAGAACGTATAAAAATGCTAAAAGTTCTAGGTGTATTTACATTAGGTTCTATAGTAGGTTTAATAACTTTTTCTCATGTTTTAAATTACATTTTAAAACACTATAAAAGTGTAACTACAGCATCAATTATTGGATTTATAATTGGCTCTTTAGGAGTAGTTTGGCCATGGAAAGAAACCATATATAAAATAGACAGCAATGGGAAATCACTAATTGATTCTGCAGGAAAACAAATAGTTGAAAACTACAAACGTTACTGGCCCGAATTAAGTTTTGAAACTAGTTTGGCGATTATTTATATAATATTAGGAATAGCAGTTGTACTAAGTTTAGAATGGTACGGAAGAAAAACAAAAAAAGTTAATGCGTAGATTTGGGTTAATAGGAAAAGATATAGAATATTCATTTTCAAGAAATTATTTTAAAATAAAGTTTAAAACCGAAGACATAGACAAAACAACATACGAGAATTTCGATTTGGTTTCTATAGATTTATTTAAAAACGAATTAAAAAAAGATAAAACAATTAATGGCTTTAACGTTACAATACCATATAAAGAAAGTATAATAACACATCTTGATAAGCTTGATAAAAAAGCAAAAGCCATTGGAGCCGTAAACACTATAAAAGTCACAAAAAAAGGAAAGTATGTTGGTTATAATACAGATTTTTACGGTTTTAAAAACACTTTAAAACCACATTTAAAACCACACCACAAAAAAGCATTAATATTAGGAACTGGTGGCGCCAGTAAAGCCATTGCATATGCCCTTAAAAAATTAAATATAAAATTTATTTTTGTCTCTAGAAACCCTAAAAATCCAAATGAAATTTCTTATGATGCATTAAACGATTTAAATATAAAAAAATATAAAATTATAATAAATTGCACACCATTAGGTACACATCCAAATATAGAAAGCTGCCCAAAGATCCCATACCAAGAACTAACAAAAAAACACTTACTTTTTGATTTAATTTACAATCCTGCCGAAACAAAATTTTTAAAATTAGGGAAAAATCAAGGTGCAAAAACCGTGAATGGTTATGGCATGCTTGCCTTACAAGCCGAAAAATCATGGCAAATTTGGAATAAGTAAAATTATTAAAACAAGCTTTATAGAACTTCAACCTTTGTAGATAATGCAATTTTAGTATCTTTAAAGTCTAAATTTTTATTAGAACTATAACATTTAAACAAATGTCTGAGCAAGATAACCTGCTAAACGCAGATGGAATTGAGGATAAAAATCCTACCAAAAACACTTCAGAACAAGAACCTACAAATTCAACTCCTGAAGACACAACAACTAAAAACACTAATAGTGACTCTAGTGACGATGATTTAATTAATGAAATCGATGAGTCTAATGCAGAAGATGCAGAAGATGAAGGAAATGTAGAAAGACATAGCATCGAAGAAAAAGATTATCATGCAATGTCTCTTGACGAATTAGTTATAGAACTTGAAAAACTGGTAAAAAACCAAAAAGTTCAAGCAATTAAAAAGCATGTTGAAACTATTAAAAGTGAGTTTACAGAAAAATTTAATGCACTTTTAGACGATAAAAAAGAAGACTTTTTAAGTAAAGGTGGTAATGAAATAGATTTTCAATACTCAAACCCATTACAAAGAAGTTTTAAAGATACCTATAAAGAGTATCGTACTAAATTAAATACACACTATAAAAATTTAGAAAAAGGACTTAAAGATAACCTTTCTTCTAGACTTGATATTATAGAACAAATAAAAACACTTACAGATAGTGATGGCACTATGAATAGTAAGTATAAAGAGTTTAAAGATTTACAAGAACAGTGGAAAAACGCAGGATCTATACCAAGAGATAAATATAATAATGCATGGAATAGCTATCACTTTAACGTTGAACGCTTTTACGACTTGTTACATTTAGACCGTGATTTAAGAGACAAAGACTTTGAGCATAATCTTGAGAAAAAAACCAAGATAATAGAACGTGCAGAAGAATTAGTAAATGAAGAAAACACAAATCGTGCTTTTAGAGAACTACAAGCACTACATAAACTTTGGAAAGAAGATTTAGGTCCAGTAGCAAAAGAACATCGCGAAGTTATCTGGGAGCGTTTTAAACAAGCAACCAAAGCAATAAATGCAAAAAGACAAGACTATTTTAAACATTTAGACGAGTTGTACGAAAAAAACCTTGAACTAAAACAAGGCATTATTGCTATTATAAAAGAAAAAACCCAAAACACACAAGACAACCATAAAAGTTGGCAAAATAAAATTAAAGAAATTGAAACTTTACGTGAAGAATTCTTTAAAGCAGGAAAAGTACCAATTAAGGTAAACGAAGCTACTTGGGCTCAATTTAAAGAAGCAGTTAGAGCGTTTAACCATAAAAAAAATGCTTTCTATAAAAATTTAAAAAAGGACCAATACGTAAATCTTGAAAAAAAGCAAGCACTTGTTAAAATTGCCGAAGACAATAAAGACAGTGACGATTTTGAAAAGACTACAGCGCTAATGAAAAAAATTCAAAGCGACTGGAAACGCATTGGTCATGTACCAAGAAAAGACAGCGATAAAATTTGGAAACAATTTAGAGCTGCCTGTAACCATTACTTTGATCGTGTACATGCAAAACGTAACGAAGCTAGTGCCGAAGAAGAAAAAGCATATCAAGAAAAAGAAAACATGCTTAAGCTTGTTAAAGAAACAAAGCTTACAGGAGAACAAAAAGCAGATTTAGCAACTATAAAACAACACATCGCAAACTGGAAAAACATTGGTCGTGTTCCTGGAAACAAGCGTAGAATTGAAAGTGAATTTAATAAAGCACTTGATACGCTGTTTGGCACGTTAGATATGAATAAAAGTGAAGTAGAAATGATGAAGTACGAAAATAAACTTCAAGATTTATCTTCTGCCAGAGACCAAAGAGCACTTGAAAACGAATATAATTTTATACGTAAAAAAATAGGTGAGATAAATGCTGAAATCACTCAGCTTCAAAACAACTTACTGTTTTTTAAAGATGCCGACAGAAAAAATCCTTTAGTAAAATCTGTTTACGATAATATAGATAAGCAAACCGAAGCTTTAAAAACTTGGAAAGCTAAGCTTAAAAAAATTAAAGTAATGGAAAATGCTAAAGCGAAAGCTGAAGAAGAAGCTCAAGCTGCAGCTAAAACTAATACAGAGAATAGTGAAACCGAATAATTAGAATTTTATTTCAATAACTATTAAAATACCCGTTTATAACGGGTATTTTTTATTTTATACTAATATGAACCGCTATAAAAAACCAAATCCTGCTCGATTTAAATCAAACAGGATTTTGGCTCCTAACTAAACTAACCAATTATTTCTATTTCGCTTACTAGAAATAATTTATTATATAAAATGACATTATAAAAGTTTACGCTATTAACCAATTTTTCTATGAAGAAAGAATGTCATTTGTTATATATACGCACACATTATAGTTTTGGACTTCGAGATTTAAAAAATAATTACATTTTTTTTGCTTCTTCCCAAAAAACGTCCATTTCGGCTAGTGTCATATCCCTTAAATCTTTATTCAATTCCTTTGCTTTTGCCTCTATATGCTTAAAACGCTTTGAAAATTTCTTATTGGTTCGCTCTAAAGCATTCTCTGGATTTATATTTTTAAATCGTGCATAATTTACAAGAGAAAATAAAACATCTCCAAACTCATCTTCCATTTTATCGGCATCGTTATGCTCAACTTCTGCTTTAAATTCTATAAGCTCTTCTTCAACTTTTTCCCAAACTTGTTCTGGCGCATCCCAATCAAAACCAACACCTGCAACTTTATCTTGTATTCTACTAGCTTTTACTAAAGCTGGTAAACTTTTAGGCACACCTTCTAAAACACTTGTCTTTCCTTCTTTAAGTTTTAGTTTTTCCCAATTACGCTTTACTTCTTCTTCATCTTTTACTTTTACATCACCATATATATGTGGATGCCTGTGTATAAGTTTTTCGCAAATAGAATTACAAACATCTGCAATATCAAAAGCGTTTGTTTCGCTTCCTATTTTAGCATAAAAAACCAAATGCAGCATAAGGTCTCCAACTTCTTTTTTTATTTCTTCTAGGTCGTTATCTAAAATAGCGTCACCAAGCTCGTAAGTTTCTTCTATGGTAAGATGTCTTAAACTTTCCATAGTTTGCTTTTTATCCCAAGGACATTGCTCTCGCAACTCGTCCATAATAGTTAATAATCTATCGAATGCTTTTAATTGGTTAGCTCTAGAATTCATGTAAAAAAGTTTTTGTAAAGGTATTTAAAAACAAAAAAATCCAGCTTAAAAGCTGGATTTTAATTTATGTTTAGATTAAGTGTTTTATTCTTCTTCATCTGTAGATTTAGTATCTTCTAAATCTAATAAGTCGTTTTTTTGTAACGTATTATACCACTGTATTACTTTTTTAATATCGCTTGCATATACTCTATCTTCATCGTAATCTGGTAATACATCGAAGAAATATTCTTCTAATTTATCTTTAGATTCTTTATGGCTTACACTTGTTTGTGCACCGTTTTCTTTAGTTTTTATTTTATTAAAAACCTCGCGTAATGGTACTTCTTCTGTTAAAGTATAAATAGCTATTTCACTTAAAACACTTACGTTTTGCTGGATACCTACAGAGATTTTACGATTATCTACTAAAGATTTTGCAATAAATCCTCCTCTAGTTTGTGTTACTAACTCGTATAAACCTGGTTTTCCTGAAATTGCTAAAATTTTATCTAATGCCATATTATTGTTTCTTTTTGTTTGCTATCACTTAATTTTTAAACTAAGGAGCGCAAATATCTTGTACACGATTGTGTTTTGCAAGTTTTTAACGTTTCTTTTTTAGGTTAGGAAACTTCATTCTATACTCTACATTAATTTTACCTTTAGAGATATTAAGTAGTTTTCCTTTTATTAAACGTTTTTTTAATGATGATAATTTATCTGTAAATAAAATACCTTCAATGTGGTCGTACTCATGCTGGAAAACTCTAGCTGCTAAACCACTTAATTCCATGGTATGCTTTTTAAAGTCTTCATCAAAATATTCTACTTTAATATTAGGTTTTCTAAACACATCTTCACGAACATCTGGTATGCTTAAACAGCCTTCGTTAAATGCCCATTCATCTCCAGATTCTTCTAAAATTGTTGGGTTTATAAATGTGTGTTTAAAATTTTTTAAAAAGGCGCGCTCGTCGTCTTCTAATACATCATCGTCTGCAAATGGAGATGCATCTACTAAAAACATACGAATTGGCAAACCTATTTGTGGTGCTGCTAAACCTACACCATAAGCGCCATGCATAGTTTCTTGCATGTTTGTTATAAGTTCTTTAAGGTTTGGGTAATCTTTATCGATTTCCTTAGCTTTAACTTTTAATACTGGATCGCCATAAGCGACTATTGGTAATACCATATTATTATTTATTGTAAAGGTAACTTTGTAATATTATTGTTGCACTAATTTCGTCTACTAATGCTTTATTTTGTCTCTGTTTTTTCTTTAAACCACTATCAATCATTGTTTGTACTGCCATTTTAGATGTAAAACGCTCGTCTACTCTTTTAATTGGTATGTGTGGAAAGAAGGTGCGTAATCTACTTATAAAAGGTGCTATTAAGGCTTCGCTTTCGCTGGCCTGATTATTCATTTGTTTTGGTTCGCCAACCAAAAACAACTCTACGCTTTCCTTTGTTGTGTAGTCTTTTAAAAAATCTAATAATGTTGTGGTAGCAACCGTGGTTAGGCCAGAGGCGATAATTTGCATATCGTCTGTTACTGCTAATCCAGTTCTTACTTTACCATAATCTATTGCTAGAATTTGAGCCATTATTATTTTTTATGCAAATTTAATGTTTATATACTACATACATAAAATATTATGCCAAATTATAAATAGAGGTTATATTTGCGTGAAGGATGGAGGCATTTGTTGAAGCTCCTCGCAGAGAGCGACTGCCGAGAGCCTGACCTTTAGGGCACGCCCAAAACACTAAAAAATTATTATTGATGAAAGATTTACAACAAACTATTGAAAATGCTTGGGAAAACCGAGATTTATTAACTAAAGAAAATACGCAAAACGCCATTAGAGAAGTCGTTAAGTTACTTGATGAAGGTACTTTAAGAGTGGCTGAACCTGTTGAGAATGGTTGGCAAGTTAATGAATGGGTTAAAAAGGCTGTGGTTTTGTATTTCCCTATTCAGAAAATGGAAACTATTGAGGTTGGTGTTTTTGAATTTCACGACAAAATCCCATTAAAAACGGGTTATAAAGAAAAAGGCATTCGTGTGGTACCTCATGCTGTGGCTAGACATGGTGCATATATTTCGGCTGGTACAATTTTAATGCCTAGTTATGTTAATATTGGTGCTTATGTTGATGAAGGTACTATGGTAGATACTTGGGCTACTGTTGGTAGTTGTGCACAAATTGGAAAAAATGTTCACCTTTCTGGTGGTGTTGGTATTGGTGGTGTTTTAGAGCCTTTACAGGCTGCTCCTGTTATTATTGAAGATAATGCTTTTATTGGTTCTAGATGTATTGTTGTTGAAGGTGTACACGTTGAGACTGAAGCGGTTTTAGGTGCTAATGTTGTATTAACGGCTTCTACTAAAATTATAGATGTTACTGGTGATGAACCTGTAGAGATGAAAGGTCGTGTTCCTGCTCGTTCTGTTGTTATTCCTGGTAGTTACACAAAATCTTTTCCTGCTGGCGATTACAATGTGCCTTGTGCTTTAATTATTGGAAAGCGTAAAGAAAGTACTAATAAAAAAACATCGCTTAATGATGCTTTACGTGAGCATAATGTAGCAGTATAAACGAATAAGATAAAGTTATATAATATGCTAAATCCCAAAATTGTTTTCAATCTTGGGATTTAAATTTTTGAAGTATGAAAATTTTAGTAATTCAGCAAAAAATGATTGGCGATGTGCTTACTACAAGTATTTTGTTTGAGGTTTTACGTGCTAAATATCCAGATGCTGAGTTACATTATTTAATTAATTCTCATACCTTACCAGTAGTTGAAAACAATCCGTTTATTGATGAATTTGTTTTTTTTACTAAAGAAATTGAAAATTCTAAAACTGAATTTTATAAATTTTTAAAACGTATTAAAGCTGAAAAATATGACACTGTTATTGATGTTTATGGAAAACTAAGTAGCAATCTTATTTCTTACTTTACCAAAGCTGAAACTAAAATTTCTATTAAAAAATCTTATTCTTCTTTTTTATACAACCATACTTTTAAAGATTCTAAAACTCCAAAAACAAACGCTGGTTTAGCTATTGAAAACAGGTTACAGTTATTACAGCCTTTGTTAGGCAAAATACCGCAACCTATTAAACCTAAAATTTATTTAACGAATACTGAAATTGAAAAAACAAAGGCTTTTTTAATTTCAAATAGTATAGATTTAAATAAACCTTTGATTATGATTGGTGTTTTGGGTAGTGATTTATCTAAAACCTATCCTTTTGAATATATGGCTAGCGTGTTAGACTATATAATTGAAACATATCCTGATGTACAACTACTTTTTAATTATATACCAAAACAATTAGAAGATGCTAATGCTATTTACAACCTGTGTAAAGTAGAGACTAAAAAAAGAATTAGATTAAATGTTTTTGGAAAAAGTTTACGCGATTTTATTTGTATCACACACTTTTGTGATGCTTTAATTGGTAACGAAGGTGGCGCTGTTAATATGGCAAAAGCTTTAAATACGCCAACATTTACCATTTTTTCTCCTTGGATTGATAAAGCCGCATGGAGTTTGTTTGAAAATGGAACCACAAACATTTCTGTACATTTAAAGGATTTTAAACCAGAATTATATAAGAATACTACTTATAAAGCGATTAAAAAAGACTATTCTAATTTTTATAATTATTTTAAACCAGAGTTTTTACTTGATAACTTAACCGTATTTTTAAAAAATCTATGATTTTTGTAAAATACCGTAGTTAGTCCATTTTAAATTTTCTTTTTTTACAACAGCACGTATTGCTTGGTTTTTATCTATAGCTTCCTGGTTTACATAACCTCTAGAATGGTCTAAATGTAAACATATTGCATTATACCTTATCTGTTTAGATTTTATACCCATATTAAATAAGCGTTCTCCCATTTCTCTATCTTCACCACCATATTGCATACGCTCATCAAAACCATTAACTGCTAAAATATCTTTTTTCCAACCCGAAGCATTATGCCCATTCCAACTAGCATTTGTTGGCGTTATGGTATTTAAAACCTTTGCTTTTAAAGGTGATGCATTTAATTTATTATTTTTAAAAGATGATGGTAAACCATTTGCCAACAACCATTTTAAGTTAAAACAGTCTTGAGATAGAATATCCTGTTTTGTTATTTTTTGAGAAATATCCATTGGTAATTTAAAATAACCACCAGATAAAAAGTAACCTTTTTCTCGTTTGGCGTAATGCGTTTCAACAAAATCTTTTCTCGCCATACAATCGCCATCACTCATTAATATATAATTAGCGTTACAGGCTACAATTGCTTTGTTTAAAATTTTTGTTTTTTGAAAACCATTGTCTTCATGCCAAACGTGTTGTATAGGAAATGAAACTTCGTTTTTAATTCGCTCTAACAAATTAAAAGTTGGTTGCTTAGAGCCATCATCTGCAATAACTATTTCAAAATTTTTAAAGCTTTGTGCCTCGTAACTCCACAGTACTTTTTCTAGCCAAGCTTCGGCATTGTAAGTACTTATAATTATTGAGATTTCTGGTTTAACCATTGATTTTAGATAAAGTCTTTATATATAGCAAAAATAGTTATTTTTACACAAAACTTTAGTGTGAGGAAAATAACAGCAATTATACCTACTAAAAATGAAATTGATAATATTGAAGCAGCTATTGCTTCGGTTTCATTTGCTGATGAGATTTTGGTTATTGATAGTTTTAGTACCGATGGTACTTTTGAGAAAGCAACTACTCTAGCCTCACGAGCTATACAGCGTAAGTTTGATTTTTATGGTGTTCAAAAAAATTATGCCATTGCTCAAGCTGAACATGATTGGATTTTACTTTTGGATGCCGATGAACGCGTTACACCAGAATTAAAAACTGAAATAACCTCACTTTTAAATAAAAATGAAATTTCTCACGATGCCTTTAGTATTAAACGTATAAACCATTTTATGGGACAACGTGTACATTACAGTGGCTGGCGAAATGATAGTGTTATTAGGTTATTTAAAAAAGACGCTTGTAAATATGATAATAGGCATGTACATGAAGCTTTACAAGTAAACGGAAGTATTGGAAAATTAGAACATAAATTTTTACATTATTCTTACCGTAGTTTTGATCAATACATGCAAAAAATGAATAAGTATGCCACATTACAAGCTAAAGATTACGATACTAAAACAGGCCAATTAACTGCTTATCATTTTGTAATTAAACCTGTTTGGGGCTTTTTAAAACATTATTTAGTACAAAGTGGTTTTCGTGATGGTGTTGTAGGCTTAACCATTGGCTATGTACAAGGTTATGTTGTTTTTATGCGTTATGTAAAATTATGGTTGCTGCGTAAAGGTAGAAACTAATCGTATTTTTTCCAGAATTTTATTTTTTGTTTTAAGCGTCTACGGCGGTGAAAAGATTCTTGAAACGCCTGTGTTTCCTGCCACATTAAATTAAACACTTTACTATAATCTTCATTAATAAGCTTAGCGTATTCATCACTCATAACTTCAATCATAGATTTATGAACTGTAAGTTTTGCAAAGTTTTTTATACGTTTTTCAAAAGTCATGGTTTCAAAATTCATTCGGTTTAAGTCTACCAAATAAAATTTATAATCACCATTATTATAGTCTATTAATGTATTTCCTGGTGAGTGATCTAAAAAATTTACGCCATTTTCATGTAGGTTAAATGTAAACCTTGTAAAGGCTCTAAGTATAGCCTCATAGTTAGGTATATTAAAATCTGTAGTTAATTCCCTATAGGTAATGTCGCAATCTAACTGCTCACTTATATAATAACTTTTACCAAATAGTAAACCAGTATTTATTTCGTAAAATGCTACTGGTTCTGGTGTGCCAATGCCTAATTCTTGTAATTTATTTGCATACTCAAAAGAGCGTTGTGCTTTACTTTTTCTAAAAAATTTATAAACGACTTTATTTATTGCATTTGGCTTTTTAAAAGATTTAGCATTTAAAACTTTGCCATCTAACTTAAATAAGCGCAAACTGTTTCTATCTTGATTGCCAAATGCTTCACCTTGAGTTTCATAATTTAATATAAAATGGTCAAGTGCTCTTGTATTGGCTTGATATAGTGGATTTATTACTTTACGCATTATTTAAATATTTATCTAATCCATTAGTTGCCCAATCTATTTTATTGCTAATGGTTTTTAACTCTATTGTATTGTTTGCTTCTACTCTATCTTTCGATTTTTCTTTATGCCAGATGTGAAACACAATGCCACGGTAACGCAAACGTCTTGCTTTTACTCCTTTATTATGCATACGCAGCATAAGCTCACTATCTTCACGTCCCCAACCAGTTATATCTTCATTATAGCCATTTACTGCAATAAAATCTGATTTAAAGTAAGAGGTATTACATCCACGAAATTTTTTTGAAAAGAAATCTTGCTCTTTATAAAAGCCGCTTAAAAATTTAGAATGAATGGCTCGTGTGCGTTTTTTTATTCCTTTTGAAAACGGTCCAAAATTGGTTTGCTTTTTTTGAAATAAAACTTCTAAATATGGTTGCTGTATATTTACTCGAGAGCCAAATAAATATTGATTGGCATTTGCAAAAGCCATGTGATCTTTCACAAAATTTCGATGCATAATACAATCGCCATCTACTTGTATTATATATTCGCCACTTGCTTGCGCTATGGCTTTATTAAGAATTTGAGATTTTCTAAACCCTTTATCTTCCTGCCAAATGTGTTTTACTGGTATGGTAAATGTTTTTGCATACAGGTCTATTAATGCTTTAGTTTCTTGTGTAGAACCATCATCTGCAATTAAAATTTCGTTTGGTAATTGCGTTTGGTTTTTAGCACTTTGTAAAACTAACTCTAAAGCTGCTGGCCAATTATATGTAGCGATAAGGAGTGTTGACTTCAAAATAAATTACTTAAAAAGGTATTTAAAAAACTGTCCTAAGTTTTTTTTAAAAATAAAAACCTTAGATTTATATAATCCTTTTTCTTTTTCTTTTTTAAAATTTTCAAAAAGCTCTGTAAAGTTTGATCCTTTAACAAAATCCAAGTGTTTCCATTTTTCTGGTTCTAAAAAGAAAAAATCTTGCATGTCTTTATAATTAGACTCATTTACAGCATCCCATTTTTTCATGAAACCGTCAACATCTACCTCTTCATTATGTCCCCAATTAGTGAGCTTTGTGATTAAATCTTCACGATCTCTAGAAATACTTTCGTGTAAAATTAAAGCATTAAAATAAATTACTTTACCATGCGTTTTTCTTCCAATTTTATAATCTGGATAATTAGTTGCAACTACAGTTTTGGTTGCTTCATTTACATACAAATAACCATTTTCTGTTTTTTTATATAAACTTACATGAAATGGTTGTATTTGTATTTTATGTTTTTCAGGGTTTGTTAAATAAGCATCTTTACTTTTTAAAAACTTTACAAAACGTTCAAAGTTTATAAAATACTCATCGGCATCCAGTTGAATTATCCAATTACCAATTCCCATTTTTTCGGCCATCATTTTACGCTCACGCACTTCGCATTGCATGGTTGTTAGTTCTGGCTTACAAAAATTATCTTCGTAAATAACTATTTTATTCTCTGTGTCAAAGGTTTTTATCCAATTAAAAAAAGAATCATCAATAGTAATTGGTGATCCATTCCAGGTTTTTCGGTCTATATCAACCGCTAAAAAAATAGTATCGGCTAATTTATAAACTAAAGGAATAGCATTTTTAAGCAATTCGTAATCGTAAGAGACTAAAAAGCCTACTTGAATTTTTTTCATAAAAAGTAATTCTGTTTTAAAACAAAAAACAAAGATACAATTCTTTAACATACCTTGTAGCTTTACAAAAAACTGTACCTTTGAGTTTGAAAAATAACTAGCGACAACTTGCGTTTATGAAAATTACCTTAATAAGTTTTGATTATTGGAATTACGACCAACATATTGTAAAAGCATTACAAAAAAAAGGGATTGAAGCTACACATATAGATATTAGTAAGTTTAAATATAAATACCGTTCGGTATTTGAAAAACTTAAAAATTTTGTTTTAAAGACATTTTTTAACAAGAATATAAAAAAAATTAAACGCTTAGAATATATTACTAATACACTTGAAAGTTTAGGCAAACAAGATGCTATTTTAGTTATAAGGCCAGATTTAATACCATTAGCAGTTCACACAAAAATAAAGACTTTTACAAACCAGTATATCGCTTATATTTACGATAGTTGTGTACGCTTTCCTGTGGACCATTTATTAAATGGTGTTTTTGATTCTATTTATTCTTTTGATTTAAAAGATGTTGAAAAATATGGTTTTAAACACATTACTAATTTTATTTATTTAGAGAAGCAACCTATAAAAACGGAGTACAAATATGATGCTTTTATAGTATTGTCTCCAGACGAAAGACTTACTCAACTTAATAGTATTGCACAACAATTTGATGCTTTAAATATTAGTTACAAATTTGTAACTGTAAGCTCTAGAAAACCGGTTGGTTTATATAAAAATATTGAGCATACTAGCACAGAGATTAAAGCTGATGAACTTAAAGAGCATCTTGATAACTCTAGAATAATTTTAGACTTAGTTCGTGATGGACATAATGGCTTAAGTTTTAGGATTTTTGAAGCTTTAGCTTATCAGAAAAAAATAATAACTACAAATGCTTCTGTAAAGAATTATGCTTTTTATAACCCTAATAATATTATGGTTATAGATAGTAAAAACCCTAAAATTGATGCTTCCTTTTTTAATACACCGTACCAGGTTTTACCAGAGGATATATACCACGAATTTACTGTAGATAATTTTACAGATACTGTTTTTAAACTTAAATAAGTTAGCGTTTTAAAACCTGATCTATTGTACTGCTAATATGCTTTAGAGAAAATGGCTGAATAATTTTTGGTGAGAAATCACTTAACTCATTCCATAACTCATTATTAGTATAAAGCGCCACAATTTGATTAGCAAAGTCTCTTTTATTATTTGCAATCATGGTTTGACTAAATGGAGAAAAATCGAAACCTTCTGCTCCAATATCTGTAGTTACAACTGGTAAACTATACTCAAAACTTTGTCCTATTTTTCCTTTAACACCTGCGCCATATTTTAATGGCGCCACAAATAATTTTGCTGTTTTATAATAGAGAGACACATCTTCTACAAAACCTATAACATTAAACTTTTTAGAGTGAAGCTCTAAAACCGTTTGTGTTGGATAACTACCAACAATATTAACTTTAATCTCTGGATGTGTTTCCCAAACCAATGGCATAATTTCATTATGTAAATACAATACAGCATCTTCATTTGGCATGTGCTTAAACCCACCAACAAATAGCAAATCTTTACGGTTTTCTACTGTTAAAAATTCATCTGTTTTTTTTATATAATCGTGAACATTACCTATAACGACCATTTTTTCTGGCTTATTATAATGTTTCAGTAGTTCGGTTTTATCATCTTCAGAAATTACTATAATACTATCGGCTTGATTGCAGTTATTTAATTCTATTTGTAAATAGCGTTCTGCTTCAGTTTTTGTGTTTAAATCTTGTGAGTCTTTAAATTCTCTACTTAACCTTAAATAATGAAAATCTACCATATCAAAAACCAACTTAATATTAGTATTTGCTTGTTTTATTTGTTGGTAATATTTTTCAAAAATATTTGGTCTATGTAACCATGCAATATCAAGTTTTTCTGCAATTTTATATATAAAAAGTTCTTTAGTTACCAATACATCACTTTGGTCTATTGTTGGCTCGTAAACATTTACACCAAGTGCTTTAAACTTTTCTATATAATCGCTTTTATACTTGTATTGCTTTAAATCTGCTACTAAAAATACAGCAACATCTTTTTCTAAAAGTAATTTTATAATTTCGGTTAAACGTCTAGAACCAGAATCTTTATTAAATTCTGGCACAATTTGATCTATAATTAAAACATTAGTTTTTTTAAAAACGTAGTGTTCTAAATTAAAACGCTTATTCTCCTTAATTAAACGGTTTCTAAGTGCATTATTTTTGTACTTAACTTTTATTTTTTTGAAAAAACTCATAGAATATATTACATCATTTAGGTTGCATTAAAAACCATATGTATTAAATTTATTGAAAATATTTAGCATTAAAAGCGTCTACTTCTGTCTCCATTTTTTCTATCATATTTTCCATTATAGACTCTGTAGATAAATTGAACAAAATACTTTCATGCTGAGACAGTTTAGATATTAAATGGTCGCGATTTGCTTTTTTATAAGCTGCTTTCGAGATTTTAAACCATTTTTTTCGTTTTAATATTGGCGCTTCAATAAAACTATTTTCTTTAATATCTATAGACAACATCCAATCGTTCCATTTCCATTCACTTACACGTTCTCCTTCGTACATATGTGCATTAAAACGTAAACGTTTCCAAGGTACTCTTAAAGCATCTGCCAGAATACAACCATGCATTGCTTCACTTATAACTTGTTCACTTTCTGCAATATCAATCATAAATTGTTCTACGTTACCATCTGTTGGTAAAATAAGATTCCAACCTAAGCCATCGCAAATAGATTTCCAGTCTACTTTATCTAATGATTTAAAATACGGTATAAAACTAATTTTATGTTTTTTAGGTAAGTTTAAATAGGTTTTATATTGCGGCAAAAGTGCTAAAAAATAAGCACCATCTGCAATGTAGTTATTAGCTTCTTTTGTTAACCTTAATGAGCTATAAGGACCACGTACAAATCTAATATCCCAAGAGTCATCAAAATTAAAGTTTTCATTTATAGAGCGAACTCCTGTACTAAAAATTACTTTTTTTTCGCTTTTATTAGCTAGTTCTATAAATTTCGAGTTGCCCATTAAAATTGAGCCAATACCCATAAAAGCAACATCGTTTCGTTTATTAAAAAAGTTGTCTCCAAAAACTTTAGGCCATATCCATAAATTTAAATCGTCTCCAAAATTTCCATGATCTGATTTATAATAAACTAATTTCATTTACTTTTGTTTTACGCAAATATATAATAAAATTGAGTGTGGATATTAAATTACTTACTACCGAAGCTGTCACTGTTTTAAAACAAGGTGGCATTATTTTATACCCAACAGATACTGTTTGGGGTATTGGTTGCGATGCAACAAATTATAATGCTGTTAAAAAAGTTTATAAACTTAAAAACCGTGAAGAAAGTAAAGCATTAATTTGTTTGGTTAATAATTATAGTATGCTAGAAAAGCATGTTGATAATGTACCAAATATAGCTTACGACATTTTAGATTTAGCTATAAATCCAACTACAGTGATTTATGATAATCCAGCTGGAGTTGCAGAGAATTTAATTGCAGAAGACAATACACTTGCCATTAGAGTTACTCAAGATAAATTTTGCCAGCACCTTATAAAATATTTAGGAAAACCTATTGTATCTACATCTGCTAACTTAGCAGGAAATCCAACTCCAAAATCGTTTAAAGAAATAGACGAAGCCATTTTAAAAGGTGTGGATTATGTCGTAAATTTGCAAACAGAAAAAAGGTCTACAAACCCATCAACTATTATAAAGTTGAGTAATAACGGAAACGTTAAAATTATTAGGGAGTAGCAAGGTTTGCATATACAATGAATCACAAAAAAGCACTTAAACACAACATATTTAAAATCATTTCCCAATCTGCTAAAGAGTTAAATCTTGATAGCTATGTAATTGGTGGTTTTGTACGCGATTATTTATTACAACGCGGCAACGCTAAAGATATAGATATAGTTGCTGTTGGTAGTGGTATCGCTCTTGCAAAGCAAGTTGCAAAAAACTTACCAAATAAGCCAAAAGTTCAAGTATTTAAAACGTATGGCACAGCAATGCTTAAATATAACGACATAGAAGTTGAATTTGTTGGTGCTAGAAAAGAATCTTACAACGAAAACAGCAGAAATCCTGTTGTAGAAAACGGCACTTTACAAGATGACCAAAACCGAAGAGATTTTAGCATAAATGCTTTGGCTTTAGATTTATCGCAAGATAATTTTGGAGATTTATTAGACCCTTTTAATGGTGTAGAAGATTTACAAAACAAAATTATACGCACACCTTTAGACCCAGATATTACGTATAGTGATGACCCTTTACGCATGATGCGAGCTATACGTTTTGCTACGCAATTAGGTTTTACTATAGAAAAAGAATCGTTAGATGCTATTACGAGAAACAACAATAGAATTAAAATAATTACCAAAGAACGTATTGTTGTAGAATTAAATAAAATATTAGAAAGTAAAACACCATCAATTGGCTTTTTATTACTAGAACAAACGGGATTACTTAAACATATTTTACCAGAATTAACGGCTTTAAAAGGTATTGATGAAGTTGAAGGCCAACGCCATAAAGACAATTTCTACCACACACTTGAAGTTGTAGATAATATAGCAAAACATACAGATGACGTTTGGTTGCGTTGGGCTGCATTATTACACGACATTGGAAAAGCACCAACAAAAAAATTCTCTAAAAAAGTAGGCTGGACATTTCATGCGCACGAATTTGAAGGCTCAAAAATGGTATATCATTTATTTAAGCGTTTAAAAATGCCGCTTAATGAGAAAATGAAATTTGTTCAAAAATTAGTATTTATGAGCTCGCGACCAATTGTTTTAGCTCAAGATATTGTAACAGATTCTGCCGTAAGACGCTTGGTTTTTGATGCTGGAGATTATGTAGATGATTTAATGACACTTTGTGAAGCAGATATTACAACCAAAAACCCTAAGAAATTTAATAAATACCACAACAACTTTAAAATTGTTAGAGAAAAAATAATTGAAGTTGAAGAGAAAGATAGTATTAGAAATTTTCAACCACCAGTAACTGGTGAAGAGATAATGAAAACCTTTAATTTAAAACCATCTAGAGAAATAGGTATAATTAAAGAAGCCATAAAAGAAGCTATTTTAGAAGGTGAAATACCTAACGAACATGAAGCCGCTTTTAATTTAATGCTAGAAAAAGGAAAAGCTTTAGGTTTAAAAACAAATCTATAACAATGCTTAAAATTTCAAGAACAAACTCTAATAATCAAGATTTTATCACTTTGGTAAAAGAATTAGACAATTATCTTAAAATTACAGATGGCGATGAACATGATTTTTACAACCAATTTAATAATATAGATGTTTTAAAACATGTAGTTGTAGCCTATAAAAACAATCAAGCCATTGCTTGTGGTGCATTTAAACCTTTTAATACTACTTCGGTAGAAATTAAACGCATGTTTACTAAACCAGAATTTAGAGGTTTAAATATAGCTAGTACCATTTTAAAGAAATTAGAACTTTGGGCTTTAGAATTAGGATATAATTACTCGGTTTTAGAAACTGGAATTAGGCAAGTAGAAGCTGTAGGATTTTATAAAAAAAGTAACTATAAAATAATACCTAATTACAGCCAATATAAAAACATGGAAAACAGTTTATGTTTTAAAAAACAATTAAGCTAGAAATTTAATTTTTAGGAAAAAGAATATGAAAAAACACTTTAGAACTTTTGCAAAAATAGCCTTAGTTTTAGTTTATCTGGTTATTATTGCTGGCGCAGTAGTTCGCATGACAGGTTCTGGAATGGGTTGTCCAGATTGGCCAAAATGTTTTGGTTATTACATACCTCCAACTCAAGCTTCAGATTTAGAATTTAAACCAAATCACGATTATAAAAAAGGTATTGTAATTATTAAAGATGAAGGTCTTTTAGTTGCACAAACAAATTTTATTTCTTCAGAAAATATAGATTTAAATAATTGGGAAGCATACACAAAACATGATTACGCAAAGTATAACCCATTACATACTTGGGTAGAATACATTAATAGATTATGTGGTGCCTTATCGGGAATTCCAATATTAATATTTACAGTTTTATCCTTTTGGTTTTGGCGAAAAAACAAATGGCTTCCTATAATATCTATACTTACAGTGTTTGGCATGGCATTTCAAGCTTGGCTTGGTAAAACGGTAGTAGACTCTAACCTTGCGCCTTATAAAATTACCATTCATATGGTAATGGCTTTAGTAATTGTAGGCTTTATTTTATATTTAATTTACGCCTCTAAAACACGCTTTAAAAAACAAATTCAAAATTCTAAATTTAAAAACATTTTACTATTTGCCATTGTTTTAACTTTAATACAAATTGTTTTAGGTACTCAAGTTAGACAGCATGTAGATGAGCAAGTAAAAGCTATAGGTTATGTAAAAGAATTATGGCTGCAAAACCCAACACTTCAATTTTATGTGCATCGTACATTTTCATTTTTAGTGTTTTTTGTAAACGCATGGTTATATGTTAAAAACAAACGTTTAAACTTAGGTTATAAAAAAGTAAACTTAATAATTATATGTATTGTTTTCGAGGTTGTTTCGGGCATTGCAATGTATTATTTTGATTTTCCTTTTCTATCGCAACCATTACATTTAGTGATTGCAACTATTTTATTTGGAATTCAATTTTATGTATATTTAGAAAACAGCTATAAAAGTATTTTTATTTCGGAAGAAATATAGAAGACAATCGTACCTTTGCAAACCAAAATTAAATTATGATTTATAGATTTAGAGTCATTCTTGACAATGATACAGAAGAAGATGTGTTTCGCGATTTAGAAATTAGAGAAACAGATACCATGGAAGATTTGCATAATATTATTACGCAGTCTTTTGGGTTTGATGGTACAGAAATGGCATCATTTTATTTAAGTGATGATGAGTGGAATCAAGGCGAAGAAATCTCATTGTTTGACATGAGCGAAGGCGCTAACCAAGTAAAGCTAATGAACGAAACAGCTTTAGATGACACAGTACATGAGGCACAAACAAAACTTATTTATGTTTACGATTTTTTTAATATGTGGACATTTTTTGTTGAATTAGCCGAAATCGCTGAAGAAACTGAAGGTGTTGATTACCCTAATTTAATGTTTGTTCAAGGTCAAGTACCAGACTCTGCGCCAGAAAAAGTTTTTGAAGCTGAAAGTGATGATATTTATGATGAATTTGATGATGATTACAATATTGATGATTACGATAATTTAGATTTTGATGAAAACTGGAATTAAAATTCTATTACCGTATTACTTATAAATACACATATAAATTAAAACCATTCTTTCCCAGAATGGTTTTTTTTATGCCTAATTTGTAACAAAAAATAAATAGCATCGTCTTACTTTTAAACCAACCTTTGCCTTTTTTATGGCATCAAAAAATATTAAGAGTTCATGGAAACCATTCTTCAAATAAATAATCTTACAAAAAAATATGGCTATTTAACCGCTGTAAAAGATTTATCTTTTACTATAGAAAAAGGTAATGTATATGGCATTTTAGGACCAAACGGTAGTGGGAAATCTACAACTTTAGGCATTGTATTAAACGTTGTAAATAAAACCAGTGGTGATTTTAAATGGTTTGATGGTAATGCAACTACACATGAAGCTTTAAAAAAAGTAGGTGCTATTATTGAGCGTCCTAACTTTTATCCATACATGACTGCTTTTAAAAATTTAAAATTAGTTTGTAAAATTAAAGGTATTGATGATAGTAAAATATTAGAAAAACTTGAAGTTGTTGGCTTAACAGATAGAAAAGATAGTAAATTTAAAACCTTTTCTTTAGGAATGAAACAGCGCTTAGCCATAGCTTCTGCCCTACTTAATGATCCTGAAATTTTAATTCTAGACGAACCTACTAATGGTTTAGACCCACAAGGTATTCACCAAATTAGAGCTATTATTAAACAAATTGCAAGTCAAGGTACAACTATTTTATTAGCATCGCATTTACTTGACGAGGTAGAAAAAGTATGCTCACACGTTGTAGTTTTAAGAAAAGGCGAAAAATTATATTCTGGCCGCGTAGATGAGATGATTTCAAGTAATGGCTTTTTCGAATTAAAAAGTGACGACAAATCTAGTTTACTTTCTTTTTTAGAAACACATAAAGATATCGATCGTGTTACAGAAAAAGATGGTGTTACAACTGCGTTTTTAAAAGCACCTGTTTCTGCATCAGAGTTTAATAAACAAGCCTTTAATAATGGTGTATCCTTATCGCATTTAGTTATGCGTAAAGAAAGTTTAGAAGAGCAATTTCTTCAGCTTACAGATAATAAAAAATAAAACATCAATCCTGCTAAATTAAAGTTTAGTATTTAAATCATTTCTGAATTATTTCAGCTAAAAACCAACCAATCATGTTACGACTTTTAAATATAGAATTTATAAAACTTTGGAATAATCGCGCTAGTAAAGTGCTTATTCTAGCTTATTTTATTTTATTAACTGCCATTGCTTTAATTGCTGCCATTAAATTTGATATTGGTCCTGTAAAATTTCATCTTGCAGAACAAGGCATTTTTAATTTTCCATATATATGGCACTTTAACACGTTTATTGCTGCTTCACTAAAATTCTTTTTAGCCATTGTTATTGTTTCTATGATGGCTAATGAATATAGCAACAAAACCATTAAACAAAATTTAATTGATGGTTTAAGTAAAAAAGAATTTATAGCTTCTAAATTTATAACTGTTTCAGTTTTTGCACTAATTTCTACACTTTTTGTATTTGTTGTATCTTTAATTCTTGGTTATTCATTTTCTAGTATTACAGAGTCGTTTCACGTGTTTTCAGACTTAGAATACCTTTTAGCCTTCTTTGTTAAATTATTAGGTTTCTTTTCGTTTTGCTTGTTCTTAGGTATATTAATTAAACGCTCTGCTTTTGCTTTAGGATTCTTATTTGTTTGGTATGTAATCGAAAAAATTGCCTACGCTTTAATAAGGTTTCAGTTTGATGCTACAAAAGATCATTGGGAAGCAATAACACAATGGTTTCCTTTAGAGTCTATGTCTAATTTAATAATGGAACCCTTTTCAAGATTAGGTGCTGTTAAAGAAATAGCAAACCAAGTTGGTGAACAATTTAATTTTGACTATAGTTTACATTGGTACCAAGTCGCTATTGTTTTATTTTGGACCGCTCTATTTATTTTAGGCTCTTACCGTTTGTTATTAAAACGTGATTTGTAGGTAATTACCTATTTATTTTAACATACTTAAGTTAGATTAACAATTGTATTTATAATATATTTGAATACTACGCTAATCTATTATGAAAAAGGTATTTAATTTCCTACTATTATGTTGTTGTTTTGCTGTTTACTCGCAACAAGAAGCCTCTAACTGGTATTTTGGTGATAATGCCGGAATTAATTTTGATTTAAATGGAAATGTTACAACTTTAGATAACGGACAATTAGCTACTGAAGAAGGTTGTACAAGTATTTCAGACAATGCAGGTAATTTATTATTTTATACCAATGGCGAGAATGTTTACGATAGTTCTCATAATTTAATGCCTAATGGTTTTGGTTTAACAGGTAACCAGTCTAGCACACAGTCTGCTATAATTATACCTAAACCTGAAGATGCAGACATTTATTATATAATTACCCAAGACACAGAGTTTCAAGGTGGTTTAGATTCTGGATTTCGTTACTCTGTTGTAGATATAACTTTAAATGGCGGATTAGGAGATGTAACATTAAAAAATCAGTTTTTATTACATAAAGCTTCAGAGAAATTAAGTGCTGTTTTAAAAGATTGCCAATCACAAAGTATTTGGGTAGTGACATTTGCAGATAGTGATGCGTTAACAAACTCAAATGCAGTTGATAATAATAACAATACATTTTATGCCTTTGAAGTAAATGCTGTTACAGGAATTAATACAACGCCTATAGTATCGTCTTTTCCTTTTTCAATTTCAGAAAGAAGAGGTTACTTAAAATTCTCTCCAGACGGTACAAAATTAGCTGCGGCAAATATTACCGAAGGCTTATACCTTTACGATTTTGATACCGCTACGGGTATAGTTAGTAATCCTACATTTATTAATATAAATTTTATTTCGCAAGCTGGAGCACAAAACCCTTATGGTATTGAGTTTTCTCCAGATAACACAAAACTTTATGTCTCGACTTTTGTCAATGTAGCTCCAGAAGATTTTAATAATGCTAATGCTCAATATGGCGCTTTATTACAATATAATTTACAAGCAACAGATATTAGTGCAAGCGAAGTACTTATTGACGAAAGACAAACTTATCGTGGAGGTTTGCAATTAGGACCTAACGGAAAAATATACCGTGCCATGAGCAATACTTACGATCAAGGCACACCTTTTTTATCTGTTATAAATAATCCAAATGCACTAGGTTTAGCTTGTAATTATCAACATAATGCAGTGGCTTTAACTGCTAATTCTAGACAAGGTTTACCTCCATTTATTTCTTCTTTTTTTACTGAAACTATAGATATTATTAAAGATGGAAACAGTACAACATTTTTAAAACTATGCGATGGTGATTTTTACTCTTTAATGGGAGACGATATACCTGGTGCTACCTATACTTGGACTTTAGATGGCAACCTTTTACCAGAAACAGATTTTGATTTAGATATTACAACATCTGGTTTTTATGAAGTATTAATTGAACTTAACGATGGTAATTGTGGCGCTTTAAAAGGTGAAGCCAATGTTACGTACTTCTCGTATCCAGTCGCTAATCAACCTTCAAATATTAGAGTTTGTGATAACAATAATGATAATAAATTTCTTTTTGATTTATCGCAACAAACAAGCGATATCCTTGATACTCAAGACCCATTAACAACAGATGTTATTTATTTTGAGAGTTTAAGTGATGCTCAAGCTGGGATTAATAGTATTAGTGGTTTGTATGAAAATACTTCAAACCCACAAACAATATACGCACGAGTACAACCTACAGGCAATGCAAATTGTTTTGATATTACATCTTTTAATATTCAAGTATTTAATACTCCGCAAATAAATAATACTAACGACTTTATTGTATGTGATAACGATAATAATCCTATGGATGGATTTTTAACTATAGATTTAACTACTTTTAATGCAGATATTATTGGGAATCAAAATCCAGCAATTTATACTATTTCATACTATAACAGTTTTGAAGATGCCGAAAATGAACAAAATCAATTACCTAATAACTATACCAATCAAACAGCTTTTAATGAGACTATTCATATTAGAATTGAAAACAATAATGAAACATCATGTTATTCTATAGGAAATTTTCAATTAATAATAAACCCTATACCAGAAGCTAACAATACCACACTATACCAATGTGACGATATTAATGCTGTAGACGGTTTTACAACCTTTAACCTAACTCAAGTTATAGATAATATTACACCTACTACAACAAATAGGAGCATTAGGTTTTTTAATTCACAAAACGATGCCGAAAACAATACCAATGAAATAGATGGCAACGCATATAACAATATTACTAATCCTGAAACCATTTACGTTAGAGTAACTAATACTATTACCGGCTGTATTAATACAAGCGAACTAATAATTGAAACTAGCGATACACAAATTAGTAATTATTACGCACCAGAACTTTGTGATGTTTTAAACTCTGAAGATGGTTTAGATACCTTTAATCTAGATGAGTTTTCTGTTCAAATATTAAACGCATTACCAACAGGTTTAAATATTAATTATTTTGAAACTTATAATGATGCACTTTTAGAACAAAATCCACTAGCATCACCGTACCAAAATACTACGCCATATTCTCAAACTATTTATGTTAGAGTTGAAAACAATAATGCCTGTTATGGAATAAATGAAGTATACTTAAAAATTAATCCTCTACCAGAATTAGAGACCGAAAACGAAAGAGTTTTATATTGCTTAAATACATTTCCAGAAACACTAACTTTAAATAGTAGTTTAGCTGATGAATTTTCGGGAAACTATAGTTTTAACTGGTCTACAGGTGAAACAACCGAATCTATTCAAGTTAATACTGTTGGTACTTTTACTGTAACCGTTACAAATATTGCATCTGGTTGTAGTAAAACAAAAAATATAATTGTAGAACCTTCTAATACTGCAACAATAGAAGATGTTTTAGTAATTGATGGCAGTTTAAATAATAATCAAATTACAATATTATTTAGTGGTGAAGGCGAATACGAATTTGCATTAACTAATCAAGATGGAGAATCTACACTTTTTCAAGAAAGTAATATATTTAATAATATTTCTCCTGGAATTTATACAGTAACCATTAGAGATACCAAAAATAATTGTGGTAGCGTTACAGAGTTGGTATCTGTAATAGGTTTCCCTCTATACTTTACACCTAATAATGATACAATAAATGACACTTGGCAAGTTTACGGTGTTTCAAGTCAATTTCAACGTAATTCTTTAATTCATATTTTCGATCGCTACGGAAAACTTCTTACTACTTTAGATCCTGCTGGTAAAGGTTGGGATGGTACTTACAATGGAAAAATTATGCCCGCAAGTGACTATTGGTTTCATGTTACCTTAGAAGATGGCCGTATTTACAAAAATCACTTTACATTAAAACGCTAATAGACTTTATCTTTTTTTTAGTAGGTGTTATTTACATAGAGTTGTTTTAAATTTAGTATTCCACTTTTTATAGCTATTCTAATATTTAACAATCTTATGAAAACTAATTATATAGTTTATATTTGCTCAATCAATCGCATTTAACCCATTATGAAAAGGATCCTACTAAGTACATTATTTTTTATTTTCTCGTTTATTTCTTTCGCTCAACAACCTAATGACTGTGCTAATGCTCTTACGGTTTGTGGAGATTCAGATGTTGTTTTAGATGTTAACGGACCTGGAAACAATAGTAACGAATTTCCTAACTCTTGCCAAAGTAATGAAAACAATAGCTTATGGCTAGAAGTAACTGTAACAACAACAGGTACTTTAGCATTTACATTAACTCCTAATAGCAATAATATTACTGAGGACTACGATTTCTTTATTTTTGGACCAAACACAACATGTGGTAATTTAGGACCAACGATAAGATGTTCTACAACAAATCCTCAATCATCTGGTCAAGCAAATAATTTAACAGGGTTAAGTACTTCTGAAACAGACAACTTTGAAGGTCCTGGTGCTGCTGGAAATAGTTTTGTAAGTGCTATAAATGCTAATGCAGGAGATACATATTTTATTGTTATAGATAGACCTATTGGTAATAGTCCTTTTAGTTTAACTTGGACTGGTACCGCACAATTTGCCAATGCTCCAACCAGCGAAACAGATCCTTCTGGAAATGCTTTAGATTTAACTGAATGTGATTCGGTAGCGCCATTTAATGATGGTCAAACACCTTTTAATTTAGAAGAAAACACGCCTCTAATTATAGGATCGCAACCAGATGTAGCTGTGGCATACTATGAATCTGAAAGTAATGCTAATATCGCTTCAAACCCATTAACAAGCCCATATATTAGTAACAGTAACGGACAAACTATTTATGCTACAATTACTAATACATCTACAGGTTGTTTTACTATTCAAGAATTTCAATTATTAATAAATAACAATACTACTGCTGCACAGCCTTCAAACCTAGAACTTTGCGACGATTCTTCAAACGATGGCGTAGAAATATTTGATTTAACAACCGAGGAAGCAGTTATTTTAAACGGTCAAGATCCAGCCAATTACACGGTAAGTTATTACGAGCAACCAGGTGATGTAGCAACAAGTACCAATGCAATAGCAACACCAGGAGCTTACCCAAATATGTCAAGTCCACAAACCATATATGTTCGTGTAGACGATAACTCTAATCCAGCATGTTTTGGCGAAACAAGTTTTACAATAACGGTTAATCCAGAAGACGATTCGACCTTTACCATGCAACCAACCTGTGATGGAGCTACTGTAGATACAGTAGCCACACCAGGCGGCACCTATGTATTAAATCCAGATCCTGCAGATGGCTCAGTAATAGATGCAACAACAGGAACAATAACCGACGGATTATCAGGCGCGAGTTACACTGTAGATTATACAACAAATGGCACCTGTCCATCAACAAGTTCATTTACAGTAACAGTAGATATAACCAATGATGCTTCATTTACTATGAATGCTACCTGTGATGGTGGAATAGTAACAAGCGAAGCCACACCAGGCGGTACCTATGCATTTAATCCAATACCAACAGATGCTGCTAGTATAGACCCAGTAACAGGAACAGTAACAGGAGCCACATCTGCCACTGTTTATATGGTAGAATATAGCTTAGGAGGCGCTTGTCCGTCATCAACAATAGAAACGCTAACCGTTTTAACTACCGATGATGCTAGTGTAACCTACACACCAACCTGTGATGGTGGCGTTGTAGATTCAGAAGCCACACCAGGCGGAAGCTATGCATTTAATACTGTGCCAACAGATGGTGCGATTTTAGATACCACTACAGGCGCTATAACCGGAGGCACACCAGGAGCAAGTTACACCGTAGATTATACAACAAATGGTAGCTGTCCAGCAACAAGTACAACAACTGTAACAGCCAACCCACTACCAACAGTAGTAACACCAACACCTTTAGAAGTATGTGATGATGCGACACCAGATGGAATAACAGCAATAGATTTAACATTAAAAAATCAAGAGATATCAGGCGGAAATCCAGCCTATACAGTAAGCTATTATTTTACACCATTAGACGCAATAAATGCGACCAATCCATTAGCCATACCTTATACCAACCAAACACCAAATATGCAAACGGTATATGTTCGAGTAGAAGATGCAAACACGGGATGTTTTGATACAACGAGTTTAGAATTAGTAGTTGAGCAAGCACCAGTAGCCTTTACACCAGCAGCTTTAGAATACTGTGATCCAGACAGTGATGGGTTTGGAGAGTTTATGCTATCAGATACCGAAGCAGAAATCACAGCAGGCGCACCAGGACTAACAGTCACTTACCATGAAACGATGGCCGATGCTATGAATAATGTTAATGCCTTATCAAGTCCTTACAATAACATTGTAGCAAACATGCAAACAATTTATGTACGAGTAGAAAGCTCTACCATAGCAACAGACTGTGCGAGTTTTGTAGAACTTGTATTAATAGTCAACCCAACACCACAAATAACCGATCCAACAGCGTTAGAAGTTTGTGATGATAATGCCGATGGTTTTGCTACATTTAATTTACCAAGTAAAGATGCCGAGATTCTAAATTTATTAGATACCGATCCAACAAACGATTTAGATCCAACGCAATACACAGTAACATATTATATAACACCAGGCGATGCTATGGCAGGTACAAACCCAATAGCAACACCAAACGCTTATGTTAATACTAGTAACCCGCAAATAGTACATGTACGAGTAGAAGACACAGCTAATGATTGTTTTACAAACACGACATTAGAGCTTATAGTTAACCCATTACCAGTACTTGTGCAACCAGATCCTTTAGCCTTGTGTGATGTTAATAATCCAGGAGATGAAGTAGAAGCCTTCACTTTAGAAGATGCAAATGCACAAATACTAAACGGTCAAACGGGTATAACACTAACATACTTTGATACACAAGCAGGAGCCGATACTAATGATGCAGCCGCACAAATATTCAGTCCATATACCAATACTGTAAACCCACAAACAGTATATGTACGAGCAGAAAATGATAACACAGGCTGTGTAAGCACGATCACATTAGACCTTCGTGTCAATCCATTACCATCACCAGTTGCAATGCCAGCAGCTATTGAAGAATGTGATGATGATAATGATGGTTTTGCAAGTTTCGATTTAGACGCCCAAAGTGCTATAATCACCAATGGAGAGCCAGATATCACTATTAGTTACTATGAGACGCAAGATGATGCTATGAATATGGTAAACCCATTAGTGAGTCCATACAATAATATTGTAGCCAATATACAAACCATTTATGTTTTAGCAGAAAATGATAACACAGGCTGTTTTACAATAGTCGAAATGCCATTAATTGTACAACCAGCACCAGTAGTACCATTAGATATCGAGGACTATATTATTTGTGATGACGATGATGATGGATTCAATCAATTTGATTTTGATGCAGTAATTACACCACAAATCTTTACAGCAGGACAAACAGCGGCAGATTTCACACTAACGTATCACACAACACAAGCTAATGCCGATTCAGGAAACAACCCAATTATTAATACCAGTAACTATACAAATAACTCTAACCCACAAACCATTTACATTCGATTAGAGAGTAATACTAATGGATGTGTTACTACAGGAGAATTTATAATACGTGTAGAGTTTCCACCAGTATTAGATCCAAACTACGATAATGAGTTAGCACAATGTGATGATTTAGACGCTAACTATATGGAAGCCAATGACGGTTTCACTTCTTTTGATTTAACAGTAGAAGATTCAGAAATAGTAAATGGCAACAACAGTTGGGTTGTAACCTATTATGAAACAATGGCAGATGCTCAAGGCGATGTAAATGCAATAGCAGACCCAACCAACTATACCAATACCATGAATGGTCCACAAACACTTTATGTACGTGTGACCGATAACGATACAGGGTGTTTTTCATTTACAACAGTGACATTACGAGTACTTCCAAACCCATCACCAACACCAGATCCAGAAGATTTGATAGTGTGTGATGATACCAACGCAGGTGATTTAATAGAAGTTTTCGATTTAACACAAAATGAAATAGCAATTATTAATGGAGAATTAAATGTAACGGCAAGTTACTACACCAGTCAAGACGATGCCATTACAGGAAACAATGCAATAGCAGACCCAACAATGCATACTAATGAAGATCCAAACAATCCAGGAACAGGTATAACACCACAAACCATTTATGTACGTCTAACCAATGGCGATGATAACACAGGATTAAACGGTACAGGATGTTACAGTTTAGTAAGTTTTGATGTTATTGTAAACCCATTACCAACAGTAACACCAGTAGACGATTATATTATTTGTGAGCTGTTTAATGATGGTATGGCCGATTTTGATTTAGACGGCACGATGACAGCAGCAATATTAAACGGTCAAGACCCGTCAATATTCACTGTAAGTTATCATGAAACACAGGCAGAAGCAGATGCAGCCATCAATGGATTAAACAGTCCGTATACCAATATTACCAATCCACAAACCATATATGTAAACATCACCAATACTATTACAGGCTGTGATGTAGCGACACTAAACTTTAATATAGAAGTACAAGAAGCAGCACAAGCCAATCCAGATGGAGTAGCAATAGTATATGAGCAATGTGATGACAATATGGAGTTTGATGGCGACCCAAGTAACGATACAGTACAGTTTAATTTAGAAACACAAAACCCATTTGTTTTAGATGGACAAGACGCTAATAACTACACTGTAAGTTACTATGAAAATCAAGCAGATGCAGATGCAGGTACAAACCCATTACCATTTTTATACGAAAACACTAGTAATCCACAAGTAATTATTGTTCGTGTAGATAATGATACCATGATAGTAACACCAATAAGTTTAGACCTAAGCAGTTTAACAACAGGATTAGATGTTGATAGTGATGGAAATATAGATACAATAGATACCAATGGCGATGGCGTGTTCGATATAGTAGATATCAATGGCGATGGCATAGCAGAAGGATTTGATAGTGATGCCGATGGTATTATAGATTATATAGATTTAGATGGCGATGGCAATGGTGATTTAGTAGACCTAAATAACGATGGCGTTGTAGATAATGGTCAAGACAGTTCAATATGTTATGAAACCGCTGAAGTTACTCTACAAGTCAACCCGTTACCAGCCTTTGATTTAGACGATAGTTACCTACTATGTATCAATACTAATGGTACAGAAGTAGTAAACTCACCACTAGTAGATACAGGTTTAGATGCTTCATTATATAGTTTTGAATGGAGCTATGAAGGCAATGTTATGGCAGGAGAAACAGGACCATCAATCATGCCAACCGAAGGCGGAAACTATAGTGTAATAGTAACAGATACCTCTACAAGTGCAAATACAATGTGTATGAGTAGTGATAGTACTGTGGTAGATGTAAGCGAACCACCAGTAATTAGTTACGAGCTATTAACAGCAGCCTTTGCAGACCAACACGATGTGCAAGTAACGGCAAGCGGAAGCACAGCAACTTCAATAGCCGTGTATGAATTTAGTTTAAACGGTGGTGCTTGGCAATTAGGAACAGCAAATGCAGATGGAAGTTACAGTCACACCTTTACCAACATACCAGCAGGCGGTATAGTTGTAACCGCAAGAGATGTTAATGGTTGTGGAGAAGTAAGTGAAGAAATCATGGTACTAGACTACCCAGTTTACTTTACACCAAATGGTGATGGTTATAACGAAACATGGAATATATATAGCATCTCAAATTACCCAGATGCTAAGATTTACATCTTTGATCGTTTTGGAAAACTATTAAAACAAATAAGTCCATTAGGCGATGGTTGGAACGGAACTTACAATGGTAACCCAATGCCAACAAGTGACTACTGGTTTACAGTAGAATATACAGACACAGCAACAAATACTAAAAAGCACTTTAGAGCACACTTTACATTAAAGCGTTAAAACTAAAGTAAAACACATAGTAAATAGTAAACACAAAAAAATCTGAACGATTCGTTCAGGTTTTTTTATTTAATTCATCCTCACTTATTATTTGTATTTTTAAGTTCCTTAAGCTTAAAAAATGAAAAAAACATGTTCTATTTTATTTATAATATTTATACTTCCAGTAATCGTTTGGTGTCAAGATATTTCAATATTTCAACAATTTAATGGAAGGTATGATTATTTAGCTATTGGCAATACATTAAATCCCGCAGAAAATAATTTAGTACAATCTTTTTGCGAGATTCTACCATCATCTCAAGCTACACTTAATATTAACAGTTCTTCTACTGTAGTTGCAGCATATTTATATTGGGCCGGCTCTGGCTTAGGAGATACTGAGGTCTCTTTAAATGGAACCGCAATTAATGCTGCAGACACTTATAATACAATATACACAGATACTACATTAGGAGATTTAAATTACTTTTCCTGTTATGCAGATGTCACGAATCAAATAATTAACGAAGGCAATACTGTTTACGAATTAACAAACCTTGATATTTCTGAAACTTTAGCTAATAATCCTGGGCATTGCGCCAGGCGAACAAATTTTGCAGGTTGGAGTATTTATGTAATATATGAAAACCCTACACTTCCTCTTAATCAAGTCAATTTATTTCAAGGATTAGAAATTATAAATCGTAATGTAACAGAAAAAACAATTTTTCTTGATAATGTAAATGTACTCGATAATGATAATGCTAAAATAGGTTTTTTGGCTTGGGAAGGCGACAATGCTTTAAACTATGGAGAAACCTTATCTATAAATGGAAATATAATTTCTAATCCACCACTAAATTTAGCAGATAATGCCTTCAACGGGACTAATACTTTCACTAATGACACAGGTTTTTATAATGGAGATTTAGATGTATATAGTATAGAAAACAATATAAATATTGGAGACACACAAGTTGAAATAAAACTAACTACAGGAGATTTTAATGAATTTGGAACTTTTCAAGCCGATTTAATTTTAATTAATAACATTATAACCGTACTTAATAGCCAATTACCAGATGCGACAATAGACGTTATAGGAAATGTGACTAATTGCGGAGATAGAAATATAACTTTAGATTACATTGTAAACAATACAAACAGTACAGATCCCTTACCTGCAGGAACACCAATAGCATTTTATGTAAATAACCAACTAATTGAACAAACAATAACAAACAATATTATAGGAATAAACGAAAATGAAACAGCCACAATAGAAATAAGTATTCCAAGTAATATTCCAAACGATTTTATATTAGAAGTCTATGTTGATGACGATGGCTTAGGAAACAGTACAGTAATAGAGATTTTAGAAAACAACAATAGCACAAACTTAGCTGTATCATTAATTCCATTACCTGAAACAATAGAATTACCACCATTAAACAATTGTAATGAAGGTTATAATACCGCAACTTATGATTTAGAATTAATTTTAATTGAAATAAACTCTAATAACTATTTTAATTTTTTATTTTATGAAACTACCGAAGACCTTCAGAATAATACTAACCAAATTATAAACATAAATAATTACCAATCACAACAAACACCACAAACACTATATATTAAAGCAGAAACAACAAACTGTTTTGATATTTTCAAATTCAATTTAATAACAGAAAATTGTCCGCCATTTATTCCGCAAGGCTTTTCACCTAATAATGATGGTTATAACGATTATTTTAATATTCAAGGACTCTATACTATTTTCCAGGAACATGAGTTATTAATTTATAGCCGTTATGGCAATCTTATATTTATTGGTGACGACTCAAAAAAATGGTATGGTTTTTCTAATCACGGTATTAACGACGGAAAACGCGTACCAACAGGTACATATTTTTATGTTTTAAAACTTAATTATAAAAATTCTTCTCCAAAGGTTGGTTGGGTTTATTTAAATAGATAAAAAAATCATGTATTTCATCGATTAATTTTGCGTTTAAACATAAAAACGTTAATTTTGAGCACTTTAACGAACAGATTGAAGTTTAAAAAACTCTGTTTTCATAATTCATTACTAGATGGAAAAGTCCTCAAAAAAAACAGTAAATCATGTTACATTAGTAATGTTATTTATAAATTTACTTACCCTAAATGCGCAACAAATTACTGTAGACAGTAATCAATCTGCACAAGAATTAATTGAAAATAATTTGGTGCAAGGTTGTGTACAAGTTTCAAATATATCTTCCCCAATTAATGGAAGTATAAACGGCTTCTCTAGTTTTGGTTATTTTGAAAGAGCTAATTCTAATTTTCCTTTTGAAAATGGTATTGTACTATCTTCAGGTAATGTTAACTCTGCAGGAAACATGCAAAATACAAGTGCATTAAATGAAGGTAATGATAACTGGCAATCTGATCCTGATCTAGAAACTGCTTTAGGTATTAATAATACTTTAAATGCTACAAGTATTCAGTTTAGTTTTACCTCATCATCAAGTACTATACAATTTAATTATATTTTAGCTTCCGAAGAGTATTTTGCAGATTACCCATGTAATTATTCAGATGGTTTTGCATTTTTAATTAGAGAAACAGGAAGTGGAAACCCATACCAAAATATAGCTATTGTACCAGGAACTTCGATACCAGTAAATACTAGTACCATACACGATGAAATTGTAGGTTTTTGTCCTGCCGAAAACGAAAGTTATTTTGAAGGCTATAATATTGGAGACACCAATTTTAACGGAAGAACAACCGTTATGTCTGCATCTGCTAATATTACACCTAATACGCAATACGATATAAAATTAATAATAGCCGATCAAACCGATAGAAATTTTGACTCTGCTGTATTTATAGAAGGTAATAGTTTTACAGATAGTGTAGATTTAGGTCCTGATTTTTCTACATGTGATGCTTCTGCAATATTAAATGCTAATACTAATAATCCTCAAGCAGTTTATAATTGGTATCAAGACAATGTATTAATTAGCGGTGAAAACTCAAGTAGTATAAATGTAAACACATCGGCTACTTATACTGTAGAAATAACTGTACCTTTAAATAATACTACATGTACTTTTGATGATACTATAAGTGTTACTTTAAACTCTATACAAACCATAGAGTCGCTTAGTGATTTTGAATTATGCGATGATATAAGTGGCGATGGGACAGAAAATTTTGATTTAACCCAAAAAAACCCAGAATTACTGGCATTATTACCAAACTCTAATTACAATATAAGTTATCATGACTCGCAACAAAATGCTATTGATAATACTAATGCCTTTACAAATATTAACAACACTGCAAATCCTCAAACAATTTATATAAGAGCCGAAGACACCTCTAGTGGTTGTGTATATATGTCGCAAGTAACTTTAGTAGTAAATACAATACCACAAATTACAGATCCTCAAGATGCCGAAATTTGCAGTAATAGCGATGGTAGTATTGCTCTAACTAGTTTTAATAATGAAATTACAAACGGCGATACTAACTATAGTGTCACTTACCATTATTCTCAAACAGATGCAGACTCTGGCTCTAACCCAATAGACTCTCCTTATACACCAACAAATACTACAGAGCAACTATTTATTAGAGTAGTAAACGTAAATACAGGATGTCTTGCTTTTACAGATATTATTATAAATACTTATAATGCTCCAAACATAAACAATTCTACACAGCAAATTAACGCTTGTGAACAAGACGATGATGGTTTTGAAACTTTTGATTTAGAAAGTGTTTTATCAGATGTATTACAAGGCGAAACAGGTGTAACAACAACTTTTCACACCTCTATAGAAGATGCACAAAGCGGTGATAACCCTATAAATAATCCAACAGATTATCAAAATACCATACCAGAGTTTCAAGTTGTTTATATAAGAATTACTAATAACAATAATTCATGTTTTGAAATTGTACCTATAGAATTACATACAAACATTCTAGAAACAGGAACAAATATTCGTGATTTTGCTTCGTGTGATGTCGCTCCAGATGATAACATTGGAGAATTTGATTTAGCAAATATAACTGTGGTTATAGCAAATGGACTTCCAGATATAACTATAACTTATTATGAAACAGAAGACGATTTAACAAATAATACTAATGCTATAGATACTTCAAACTTATACAGTGTAGAAAATGAGCAAACACTTTATATTTTAATTGAAGATGCAGACTGTTCAAATACATCAGAGATTTTATTATACATTTTACCATCGGTTACTATTTTAAACGATGCTCCTGTAACCTATTGTGATACAGATCCAGATGGCTTCACCTCTATTCAATTGTCTTCATTTAACGAATTAATGGGTCAAGGTATTCCAAATGCGGCCGTTACTTATTATGAAACTCAAACCGATGCTGAAAATTACCAAAATCAACTTCCAGAATTTTATAATAATACAACTAACCCAATTACAGTTTTTGTTAGAGTAATTGGTGAAGGTGGTTGTCACGACATAAAACCTCTCGAGATTCAAGTACTACCAGCACCTAATACTAACTTACCTACAGATTTTTTAATTTGTGATGATGACCAAGATGGAGCTTCTGTTATAGATTTAACATCAAAAAATAATGAGATTACAAACGATTCTAACGTTACTATAACTTATTATGAATCTGAAAATGATGCTAATTCATCTTCAAACGAAATTTTAAATACTACAAATTACAGTACCCAAACTACAACTGTATTTGCTAAAGTAGAAAACAATACATCTGGATGTTATGCTATTGTTCCTGTTTCAGTTATTATAAATACATTACCTGTATTTACATCTATACCAGACTTTATTATTTGTGAAACAGACGGTAATCAAACTGCAGATTTTATTTTCTCTAATCATGATGCTGCTGTTTTAAATGGACAAACAGGAAAACAAGTATTGTATTTTGAAACGCAAAATGATGCTGCAAATAGAACAAATGTTATAGATAAAAATGCAGTTTACAACAATACCTCACAAACACAAGTAATGCATGTTAGAGTAGAAAATGTAACAGATGCGTCATGCTTTGGCATTTCTACTTTCAATATTGAAGTTGGATCAGAACCAATATATACTGCGCCTCAAGATGTTTTTGTTTGTGATGACATTTCAAATGATGGTTTTGAAACTTTCGATTTAAACGAAATTACAAACACCATAACTCAAGACAGTCCAGAAACGCTAAGCGTATCATATTACTTATCTCAAAATGATGCCAATAACGAAGTAAATGCAATACCACAAAACTTTACTACAACCGAAAATCCTCAAGCCATATTTATAGTTGTAGATAATGGTACTTATTGTAAAGGGTTAAACAGTTTTGAGTTTAATGTTATACAAGTTCCACAAGTAAATTTAGCATCAGATTTAGTTATCTGTGACTCTAATACAGATGGCTTTGCTACTTTCGATTTAACAGTTGCAGAAATTGAAGTTTTAGCAGTAAGACAAGACAATATTTCTATTGCTTACTACGAAAACGAAACAGATTTAGAGAACAATACCAACCCAATTTCAACGCCAGAAAATTATACAAACACAGCTAATCCACAAACTGTATATATAGAAATTACTAATACTGTTTCAAATTGTGAAGTTTCGGTTCCTATAGAGTTAATAGTTAATCTACCACCAGAAATAAACAATATTGGTACTTTTAATATCTGCGAAACGACTAATAATAGTTTTAATTTAACCCAAACCATAGAACCGTTAATAGGCAATCAAGATGCCTTAATTAATTTTTATATATCTCAAAATGAGGCAGAACAAAACCAAAACCCATTAAATACAGATTATACGTATTCAACAAATAGCGATATTATATACGCCAGAGCAGAATTTGCTAATAATGGTTGTTATAATATTATGCCTTTTACATTAAATGTTTATACTAATCCAGTTGCTAATACCTTAAGTGATTTAGAAGCTTGTGATGATGATTTTGACAGTTTTCTATTTTTTGATATCTCACAACAAACACCAATTGTACTTGGCTCTCAAAATCCAAATGATTTTTCAGTAACTTATTTTACTACAGAAAATGATGCTATTAACAATACTAATACAATACAAGATTTAAATTATGAAGCTGAAGATGGAGAAGAAATTTTTGTAAAAGTTGAAAACAATACAACCAGTTGCTATGATATAACTAGTTTTTCAATTTATGTAAAACGCAAACCTATAGTAGAAATAACAGATCAGGTATTATGTTTAGATAATTTACCGCTTACTGTAACTGCAGAAACATTTGTTGATACAGACACTTACCTTTGGTCTACGGGAGAAACAGATGCTACTATAGATATAAGTACAATAGGAGACTATAGCGTTACTGTAACATCACAATACGGTTGCAGCACGACCTCAAATTTTTCTGTAATAGAATCTGAAGCTGCAGTAATAGAATTTACAGAAAGTATAGACTTTGGTAACCCAAATAATTTAACAGTAACTGTTTCTGGAATTGGTGAATATCTATACCAATTTGACGATGAACAACCTCAAGAATCTAACTTTTTTAGTAATGTGCCTATTGGGCCGCATACCATTACAGTTATAGATTTAAATGGCTGTAATAGCACCACCAAAGAAATTGTAATTATAGATGCACCTCAATATTTCACACCAAATGGAGATAACATTAACGAAGAGTGGCATATTACCGGTGTAGAATTACTTGAAGGTACAGTAGTTAATATTTACAGTAGATACGGTAAAATTTTAAGCACATTAAACCACAATTCTAGAGGATGGAATGGTAATTATAATGGTAACCCAATGCCTGCTACAGATTATTGGTTTGTTGCAGATGTTAAAAAAGGAGCAATAGCTTTTCAAGTTAAAGGTCATTTTGCCTTAAAGCGTTAAGCATAGCACTTTAGCATAACTTTTAGATAATTTTTTTTTAGAGTTACTTATCTTTGCAAAATAATTGCGATTGATGAAAAATTCCCTTTTTATAATTCTATTTTTTTATGTCTTGTTTGCAAGTTCACAAAACATAACTGTAGATAGCCAAACCTATACACCTCAACAACTTGTAGAGGATATTTTAATAGATAGTGATTGTATTTCTAACGTACAAGTTACAAATACAGTTGGTGGCGATTTTAATAATACAGACCAAAGTTATGGCTATTTTGATGCTACAGGCACAACATTTCCTTTTCAATCTGGAATTGTATTAAGCACAGGTAGATTAAATAACGTACCTGGACCTAATAATTCTTTAAGTGATGACGATGCTCCAAACTGGCAAGGCGATCAAGATTTAGAAATAGCTTTACAAGAATCTAATACATTAAATGCTACTATAATAGAATTTGATTTCACATCTGTAGCAAACCAAATTAGTTTCCGTTATATTTTTGCTTCAGAAGAATACCAAGAAGGAAATTCTAGTACTTGCCAATATTCAGATTTATTTGGTTTTTTAATTAAACCTGCTAGTGCTCCTACTTCAGATTATGAAAACATTGCCTTAGTTCCTAATACACAAACTCCTGTTAAAGTAACTACTGTACATCCAGAAATTCCAGGAAGTTGTGATGCTATTAACGAAATATATTTCGATACATTTAATGATAATGTCTCTCCTATAAATTTTAATGGTCAAACAGCTGTACTTACTGCAACCGCACAAACAGTTCCTAACCAAAGTTACCATGTAAAGCTAGTAATTGCAGATGAGCAAAATTACCGTTATGATTCTGCTGTATTTTTAGAAGCAGGAAGTTTTGAACTAAGTACAAATTTAGGTACAGACAGACTTTTAGCAACAAATAATCCGCTTTGTGGTAACGAAACATTAGAATTAAACGCAACTCAAGTAAATGCAACCAGTTACCAATGGTTTCAAGATGGCAATATATTATTAACAGAAACAAACCCTACTTATACAATAACAGAATCTGGAACGTATAGTGTAGAAGTTAGCGTAAATAATACTTGCGTGTCTTTTGGTGAAATTGTTGCAGAATATGCTACGCCACCAAATGTAGCAAACACTACTTTATTTGAGTGTGACTTTAATCAAGATGGCTTTACAACATATAATTTATATAATGCTGCAGATACAGTAACTATGAATGATCCAAATATTGGAATCACCGATTTTTATCTAAGTATTACCGATGCCGAAATGCAAACTAATGCTATTACAAATGCTACAAGTTTTAATAATACTAGTATAATGCAAACCGTTTATGCTTCTGTAATAAACCAAAATACAAATTGTACAGCTATAGCTGAAGTTATTTTAGATATTTCAACCAACACAATAACTTTAGAACCTTTTGATACTTGTGACGATGGAATTGTTGATGGTTTTACCAGTTTCGATTTAGATGAATTAAGGTTACAAATTCAACCTAATGTTCCTGCAAATGCTACCATAACATTTTATACAACTATTGAAGATGCTTTTGCTGAAACAAATAGCATTAATGGAAACTTTGAAAACACAATACAAGATACTCAAGATATATTTGTAAAAGTTATTACAGATACTAACCAGTGTTATGCGGTTTCTAATATTACATTAAATGTACTTTTTACTCCACAGTTACTGCCAGACGAATCGGTTTTATACTGTTTAAACAGCTTTCCTGAAACCATTACTTTAAATGGAGGTATTACTAACGATTTACCTAACAATCACTATTACCAATGGTTGCTAAATGGTGTAGACACTGTTGTTAACACTAGCTTTATAGAAGTTAATGAACTAGGTGTTTATACTGTAATTGTTACAGACCCAAACGGCTGCTCTAACTCAAGAGAAATTACTGTTGTTCCTTCTAGCGAACCTATTATTGAAGATGTTGTTTTTACAGAATTAACATCAAACAATACAGCAACTGTAATAGTTTCTGGAGATGCTACATATGAATATGCTATAGATGATGAATTTGGTTTTTATCAAAACAGTAATACGTTTTCAAATTTAGAACCTGGCTTGCATACTATTTATGTTCGTGATGTAACTAATTGTGGTGAAGCTTCTATTAGTTTTTCAATTTTAGGCTTCCCTCAATATTTTACACCAAATGGAGATACAGTAAACGAAACCTGGAAACCTATTGGTGTAAACAACGACTTTAATACCAATTTAAATATTTTAATCTTTAATCGTTATGGTAAATTACTAGCTAACGTAAACCCTATTATTGGCTGGAATGGAACTTTTAATGGTTTAAATCTACCTAGTGATGACTATTGGTATGTAATAAATCACCCTAATGGTAATCAATACAAAGGCCATTTTGCGCTAGTTCGTTAAATACTAACTAACTTTATAATAAAAATTAAACTAAAAGAGGCAAAATGCTTTAACCTTCCTTTAAATAAATAACTGCTTAATATTCTGTAATTTTGCAGTATGAAATTCAAAATACAATCAGAGTTTAGTCCAACTGGTGATCAGCCAGCTGCAATAAAGCAATTGGTAGACGGTATAAATGCCAACGAGAAATACCAAACTTTGCTTGGTGTTACAGGTTCTGGAAAAACATTTACTGTTGCTAAGTTTGTAGAAAGTGTAAAAAAACCAACCTTAGTCTTGGCCCATAACAAAACGCTTGCAGCTCAATTATATAGTGAGTTTAAACAATTTTTTCCAGAAAATGCTGTTGAGTATTTTGTATCTTATTATGATTATTATCAACCTGAAGCTTACATACCAACATCTGGTGTTTATATAGAAAAAGATTTATCTATTAACGAAGAGATTGAGAAAATGCGTTTAAGTACAACGTCTTCCCTGCTTTCTGGTAGGCGTGATGTTTTAGTTGTTGCTTCAGTCTCATGCTTATATGGTATTGGTAATCCTATAGAATTTCAAAAAAATGTAATTACTATAAAACGTGATCAGGAAATTTCACGTACAAAGCTTTTACATCAATTAGTACAAAGTTTATATTCTCGTACCGAAGCTGATTTTAAACATGGTAATTTTAGAATAAAAGGTGATACTGTAGATATCTTTCCTAGTTATGCAGACGATGCTTTTAGAGTACATTTTTTTGGAGATGAAATTGAAATGATTGAGCAATTTAATATTCAAACCAATGAAGTTATTGATGAGTATGACCGCTTAAACATATATCCTGCAAACATGTTTGTAACATCACCAGATGTTTTGCAAGGCGCTATTAAAGAAATTCAAGATGATTTAGTTAAGCAACACGATTATTTTAAAGACATAGGCAAACACCTTGAGGCCAAACGTTTAAAGGAACGCACAGAGTTTGATTTAGAAATGATTAGAGAACTTGGCTATTGCTCTGGTATCGAAAATTATTCAAGATATTTAGATGGTAGATTACCCGGTACAAGACCCTTTTGTTTATTAGATTATTTTCCGGACGATTATTTAATGGTTGTAGACGAAAGTCACGTAACAGTGTCTCAAGTACACGCCATGTACGGTGGTGATAGAAGCAGAAAAGAAAATTTAGTAGAATATGGCTTTAGATTACCTGCTGCAATGGACAACAGGCCATTAAAGTTTGAGGAATTTGAAGCTTTACAAAATCAAGTCCTTTATGTTAGTGCTACGCCAGCAGATTATGAGCTTCAAAAAACAGATGGTGTTTATGTTGAACAGGTTATTAGGCCAACAGGATTATTAGATCCTATTATTGAAGTAAGACCTAGTTTAAACCAAATTGATGATTTAATTGAAGAAATACAGGTACGTGTAGAAAAAGATGAACGTACTTTAGTTACTACTTTAACCAAAAGAATGGCTGAAGAATTAACCAAATATTTAAGCCGTATAGATATTCGTGTACGCTATATACATAGTGATGTAGACACTTTAGAGCGTGTTGAAATTATGCAAGATTTACGTAAAGGTATTTTTGATGTATTAGTTGGTGTTAACCTTTTACGTGAAGGTTTAGATTTACCAGAAGTTTCTTTAGTTGCAATTCTAGATGCAGATAAAGAAGGTTTTTTACGCTCTAATCGTTCGTTAACACAAACTGTTGGTCGTGCAGCCAGACACTTAAATGGTAAAGCTATTATGTATGCAGATAAAATTACTAAAAGCATGCAATCAACCATTGATGAAACCGAATATAGGCGTGCTAAACAAATAAAGTACAATACAGATAATAACCTTACTCCTAAAGCGCTTAATAAAAGTTTAGACAATGTTTTATCTAAAAACTCTGTAAGTACTTATAGTTACGAATTAGAAGCTGCACGAGCTGCAGAACCTGAAAGCGAATACTTAACTAAAGCAGAATTAGAAAAGAAAATTAGAGAAAAAAGAAAACTAATGGAAAAAGCTGCAAAAGCTTTAGACTTTATTATCGCAGCTCAATTACGTGACGAAATAAAAGTATACCAAGGAAAATTAGAAGAATTAAAAGCTTAAATATGGCGTTAAAAAATGTACCAATTGTAGTTAAACAAGAATGTAATACTACAGTAGAAAAACTATGGGAGGCAATTACAAATCCAGAGTTAATGCGCCAGTGGTATTTTAATAACATTCCAGATTTTAAAGCCAAGGTTGGATTTTCAACAAAATTTATAGTAAAAACCAATACTCGAGTTTTTCCGCATATATGGAAAGTAACAGAAGTTGTACCTTTAAAAAAGTTAAGTTATAACTGGAACTTTGAAGGCTATAAAGGCAGCTCTATTTCTACTTTTGAAATACATAGTATCAATAACAAACCAGTTTTAACACTTACCGCTATAGTTCTTGATAAGTTTCCAGAAGATATTCCAGAATTTAAAAGAGAAAGTGGATTATCGGGATGGAATTATTTAATAAAAGAAAGCCTAGTTGCGTTTTTAAAAAAGTAAATATTACTTAATTATATTGTACTTTAAATATATCAATAAGTACTTCTGCTGGAACCATCATATCTGGAAAACCTTCCATTAAATACAGTACGCGTGTTATAGACTCATGGTTTAAGCCCATTCTAAGGCCATAATTATAAAGTTTAGCAACTTCTTCTTGAGTGCGTTCTTGGTCTATATGCATTAATAAAACCAAACGGTGAAATTGCACAATACGCTCACTGTGAGATTTTAAATGTATAGAATTTATAGGATGTTCTATTAAATAATCAAAATCCTCTCTTGAAATTTCGAGTTGTTTTGCGACACCTAATAGAAAATTGTATTCTATTGTCTTTAATTCGGTATCCGATTTAGCAAAAGCAATCATTTCTGATAACAAGCTTAATTTTTCGACTCTATTAGGCATTACATGTAGCATTAAATTATACTTTATAAAGTTATGAATAATTAGTAATTTATAATCGTTGAAAGTGCGTAGCTTATCGAAAAACAAGTCGTTTTACATCGGTTTTTGTATTAATTTAGTCCGATTTTTAAAAAGTTAAACTTTTAATAATCAATTTATTTGTTGATTTTCAATAGAATTTAAACCAACAAAAAACAAAACACAAAATACTGATAAACAATAAGTTGAAACAAGTGCCGTTCATTTTTATATAAGTGTTTATATTATGGCAGTAGTTAATTTTTTATTATTTAATTATTAAATATTACAAAACGCAGATTTTAAAAATAAACAGAGAAAAGTTACTCAATTTTACATTTAAATTCTATAAAAAGATTATAACTAAGAAAATGAATAATATTTGAGATAATTAATTTATTTTTGATGCTTATTAGAGAATTTTCTTTTTTATTGACAAAGCGTAATTTTTACGAGTTGTTAAATTTCAAATTATGACAAACAACGATATATTTAAAAAACTAAGAGTCGCTCACAAACTTCGTGATGATGATATTATTAAAATTTTAATGTTAGTAGATTTTAGGGTTACTAAAAGTGAGCTTAGTGCTTTTTTTAGACGAGAAGATCACCCTAATTATGTAGAATGTGGCGATCAAATATTAAGAAACTTTTTAAATGGTTTAATTATTCATCTTCGCGGTCCAATGCCAAAAAAGGAAGATAAGCCAAAAGCAGTAAAAACTGACAATAAGAAAAGGTTTGATAATAAAAAGAATTTTAATAAACCTAGAGATAAAAAAAAGAGCAACGATTAAGTTGCTCTTTTTTTTATATAAATATTTTAGCTTATGCTAAAACAGTTTGTACTTTATCTGCTGCTTCTTGAAATTCTGTAGCACTCATTACATCTAATCCAGAACTATCAATTAGTTCTTTTGCGATATCTGCATTAGTACCTTGTAAACGTACAATAATTGGAACGTTTATAGCGTCACCCATATTCTTGTATGCATCTACAACTCCTTGTGCTACACGATCACAACGTACAATACCACCAAAAATGTTTATTAAAATTGCTTTTACAGCTGGATCTTTTAATATAATTCTAAAAGCTGCTTCAACACGTTTAGCATCTGCAGTACCACCAACGTCTAAAAAGTTTGCAGGTTCTCCACCAGCTTGTTTAATTAAATCCATTGTTGCCATTGCTAAACCAGCACCATTTACCATACACCCAACGTTACCGTCAAGATCTACATAGTTAAGTCCTAATTCACCAGCTTCAACTTCAATTGGGCTTTCTTCACGTATGTCACGTAACTCGGCTAAATCTTTATGTCTGTATAATGCATTAGCGTCTAAAGTTACTTTAGCATCTACTGCCATTATTTTATCGTCACTTGTTTTTAAAACAGGATTGATTTCAAATAAAGAAGAATCAGATTTTACGTAAGCTGTATATAAAGACGTTACAAATTTTGTCATGTCTTTAAATGCTGCTCCAGATAAACCTAAGTTAAAAGCAACTTTACGTGCTTGAAATGGTAAAATTCCAGTTGCAGGATCTATTTCTTCAGTAAAAATTAAATGTGGCGTTTCTTCTGCTACAGTTTCAATATCCATTCCACCTTCTGTAGAATACATAATCATATTACGTCCAGTTCCTCTATTTAAAAGTACAGACATGTAATATTCTTCTGGCTCAGAATCTCCTGGATAGTAAACATCTTCTGCTACTAAAACTTGGTGTACACGCTTACCTTCTGCAGAAGTTTGAGGTGTCACTAAATCCATACCAATAATATCATTAGCGATAGATTTTACTTCGTCTAAGTTTTTAGCAAGCTTTACGCCACCACCTTTTCCACGACCACCGGCGTGAACTTGAGCTTTAATTACGTGCCATCCTGTTCCGGTATCTTCTGTTAGCTTTTTAGCTGCAGTTACAGCTTCATCAGCGTTTTGTGCAACTATACCGCGTTGGATACGTACGCCAAAGCTGCTTAATAATTCTTTTCCTTGATATTCGTGTAAATTCATCTTTAAATAGATTATTTGTTATTTCCGCGAAGACGGAAATCTATAAAATTAAATTTTTGATTGTAATAAATTCCGAAGAACTATTATGCAACAAAAGTAAATAACCTTAGGCGTTTTACCAATATTTTTTATTAATGATTTTAATTGATTTAATTTTATAATTATGTTGCTATTACAATTATGTAGTTTTATTTAATTTTTTAAGCTTTTTATTACAGAAAAGGCTTTATCTACTAAATGGTCTTCTACTAATATTGTAAACTCGTTTGTTGTAGAAATCACTTCGTATAATGTTACATTTTCCCAAGCTAAACGTTTAAACATTTGGTAGTACAAACCAGCTATTTTAGAGTTTCCTCTTGGTAAATTTATACTTATGGCAGATAGTTTATCTTGTAACCCAATTAGTGTTTCGTTATTAAAAATTTTTAATATAGCATCTTTCTCTACACTAGAAATAATGATATTGCTTTCTAAAATACCACGAGTAAAACCATAAAATATATGGTGATTTGTATTTATTTTTTCTAATATTTTTGAGTGACTATTTATTAATGTTTTTGAGTTTTGAAATGTAAAATCACTAAGGTTTGAACGTACGGTTATATCTCCTAAATTTTTAAATACCTTTTTTAACTGTATAGAGTTATCTACATTAATTGGTTGATTGTAACGTCTTAACGCCATCATTATCGCTCCATTTTTTATAGGTTTACGTAGCATTTTTGAGATGGTATCGTTTAAGTCTTCTGCTAAAGCAGAATAATTAATAATATTACGAGAAAGTGCTTCTTCTAAAAAAGGACTAGAAATTATAATATCTTCTACACAAGAGGCGATAGTTTTCATTTTGTTAAATATTTAACATTATGTGCAAAAATAGATAAAATTTTCCATTTTTAAGTTTTAGAAGGTTTTTCCTTTTAGTTTTGCTTTATTATTAGACTTATAATTAAAGAAAATGAAACAAAACACCTTATTACAAATTGCTAAAGATTTTGAAAGTCCAGTATATGTTTACGACTCTCAAACTATAACAAACCAGTACAAACGTTTAACTTCTGCTTTTAATAAGGTTAAAAATGTTAAAATAAACTATGCTGTAAAAGCATTGTCTAATATTTCTATTTTAAAATTAATGCGATCGCTTGGAGCTGGTTTAGATACTGTATCTATTCAAGAAGTACAATTAGGCTTAGCTGCTGGTTTTAAAGCAGAAGATATAATTTTTACTCCTAACGGTGTCTCACTTTTAGAAATTGAAACAGTGGCTAAACTTGGGTGCCAAATTAATATAGATAACTTATCTATACTTGAGCAATTTGGTACTAAACATCCAAAAATTCCTGTTTGTATTCGTATTAATCCTCATGTTATGGCTGGCGGAAATACTAATATTTCTGTAGGACATATTGATAGTAAATTTGGTATTTCTATTCACCAAATACCACATATACTACGTATTGTAGAAAATACAAACATGACTATTAATGGTATTCACATGCATACAGGAAGTGATATTTTAGATATAGATGTATTTTTATATGCTAGTGAAATACTTTTTGAAACGGCTAAGAATTTTAAAAACTTAGAGTTTATAGATTTTGGTTCTGGCTTTAAAGTACCTTATAAAACAGGAGATATTGAAACTAATATTGAAGAGTTTGGAGACAAACTTTCGGCAAGATTTAATACCTTTTGTAAAAACTATGGTAAAGCACTAACACTTGCCTTTGAACCTGGTAAATTTTTAGTTAGTGAAGCTGGACAATTTTTAGCTAAAGTAAATGTAGTAAAACAAACTACCTCAACAGTTTTTGCTCAAGTAGATTCTGGTTTTAATCATTTAATTAGACCTATGCTTTATGGCTCTCAACATGAAATAGAAAATATTTCTAACCCTAATGGTAGAGAACGTTTTTACAGTGTTGTTGGTTATATATGCGAGACAGATACTTTTGCTAACAATAGGCGTATTGCCGAAATAAGAGAAAACGACATTTTAGCTTTTAAAAATGCTGGAGCTTATTGCTACTCTATGGCAAGTAATTATAATTCACGTTATCGTCCCGCTGAAGTTTTATGGCACAATGGTGAAGCACACTTAATTAGAAAACGTGAAACCTTTGATGATATTTTACGTAACCAAATAGAGATTGATTTAAAACCTAAAAAGGTTAAAGTTTAGAAAGAAACACTTATAACAACAAAAACGCTTCTAGAAATTAGAAGCGTTTTTTTATTAAGCTAAAAAATAATGCCCTTGTTTTTATTAAAAAAAAGTTTTTTTTGCGATTTTTTACATAAATTGTACAAGCATCTTTAAATTATGCACTTATATCCTATTTTTTAATATGCCCAAAAACGCACAAAAAAATATAATTTCTAATGAATTTCAAGACGAACAATTCATAGATAAAATACAACATTCACTTGCAGTTGGTTCTTGGGAAGTTAACCTAAAAACTAATACTTTAAAATGGAGTGAGGTAACCAAAAAAATTCATGAAGTTGATAGCGATTATATACCTACTCTAGATACCGGAATCAATTTTTATAAAGAAGGTAAACATAGAGAACATATTACTACACTTTTTAACAACGCTGTTGAAAATTGTGAAGGATTTGATGATGAATTTATAATTATAACTGTAAATGGAAATGAAAAATGGGTAAGATCTATTGGTTACCCTATATTAGAAGATAACAAATGCGTGTTGGTTAGAGGCGTTTTTCAAGATATAACCGAAAAAACCCAGAAAAATATAGAGATTACGTATAAAGAGAATTTATTTAGATCCTTCTTTGAATATTCTCTTACTGGATTAGCCATTGTAGGTTTAAAAGGCCAATGGCTAAAAGTAAATAAAAGCACATCTAATATATTAGGTTATACAGAAGCTGAATTTTTAGAAACTAATTTTATGTCTATAACTCATGAAGAGGATAAACATATTGGTTTTAAAGAGGTAAAACTTATGGTAAATAATGAGCTTGACAATTTTCAAGCAGATAAAAGATATATCCATAAAGACGGTAGCACAGTACATTGCCAAATTTCGGTATCTATCGTAAGGGACGACAATAATAAACCTTTACATTTTATTACCAACATCAACAATATATCTAAATCTAAAAAAGCTAAAGCAGAAATAAAAAACTTACTAGCAATCTCTTCAAAACAAAATGAGCGCTTATTAAATTTTGCACATATCGTGTCGCATAATTTAAGATCTCATGCTGGTAATTTAGATATGCTTATAGGTTTAAAAAAAGAAGATTATCCAGAAAGCACTAATAATGAATACTTTCCTCATATAGAAAAAGCTGTAAAAAATTTAAATGAAACGATATCAAACTTGAATGAGGTTGCAATTCAAAATATAATTGAAATAGAGAATTTAAAGTCTATAAATTTATTGCAGTTTACTACAAACGCAATTAGTAATATAAAAGCATTACGTATCGCCAATAATGCTAACATTGAAGTTTTTATTGACGAAAAAACATCTGTAAAAGCTATACCTGCTTATTTAGATAGTATTTTAATTAACTTACTAACTAATGCCATTAAGTACAAAAGCCCAGATAGAGATCCAGAGATAGAATTAACTGTAAAACAAATTGACACCTATATGGTTTTAGAAATTGCAGATAATGGTATGGGAATAGATTTAGATAGACATGGTAAAAAACTATTTGGCATGTATAACGTTTTTCATAAAAACAAAGATGCAAAAGGCATAGGATTATTTATCTCAAAAAATCAAATTGAATCTATTGGCGGTAAAATTGAAGTAGAAAGTACAGTTGGACAAGGCACAAAATTTAAACTCTTTTTTAAATATGAATAGTGTTCAATTAACTTGTTTAATAGATGATGATCCAATCTATATTTTTGCTCTAAAAAAGTTGTTTAAAAATCTTAATTTTAGTGAAGGCTTTATTGTTTACAATAATGGTGAGGATGCTATTAACGGTTTAATTGAAATTACTAACAACGGCAAACCTTTTCCAAATCTTATTTTACTAGATATTAATATGCCTATTATGGATGGGTGGCAATTTCTTGATGATTATATAAATACAAGTTTAAATAAAAATACACCTATTTACATTACTAGTTCTTCAATTAAAGAAAGTGACTTGAAAAAAGCTAAAAAAAACACATTAGTAAGACATTATATAAATAAACCTTTAACTAAAGAAACTGTTTCTTTTATAAAAAAAGATTTAGAACAAGTTTAGTTATGCGTACTGTAGAACGTAAGTCCGTTATTATCTAAATCATAAAATGCAAATTCTACAGTTTCCCAATTTGTTTTTCTTAAAGTTGTTTTATCACTTATAATACCACGAAACTTATATTCTTCGTAAAGGTTTTCTATATGTTCTGTAACTATACGTAACATTGGTGTATTGAAACCTATCTCCCATTCTTTTTCATCATGCCATTGTAAATGTATTTCTACACCATCACGAGTTATACCTGCATACTTTGGGTTTTTAGAATCATCTGCAAATGCTATTTTAAAACCTAATTTTTTTACATAAAATGTTAATGCTTCTACTACATTTTTAACTGGTAAAATGGGATGTATTTGATGCAATATTGGTTTTGGCATTATTTAATCTTTTATTTCGTTTATATTATTAATTGTTGAAGTTCCATATTTATCGAAAAGATAAATTAAGCTTGTCATGGTTGCTGCTCCTAATTCTAACTCCCTTTTATTAACAGCATCAAAAGTATCGTTTGCAGCATGGTGATGATCAAAATAACGTTGTGAATCTGGACGTAATCCTGCTAAAACTATATTATCATTTTTTAATGGGCCAATATCTGCGCCACTATATCCTTTTTCAAAATAATGAATTAAATAAGGTTTAAATAATGGCTCCCAACTTAATACTTTATTTAAGTTAGCTTCACTACAATCAAAACTAAAACCTCTTGGTGTAAAACCACCAGAGTCGCTCTCTAAAGCAAACACATGATTTTCGTTTTTACGTTTTGCTTCTTCAGCATATTTTTTACCACCGCGTAATCCATTTTCTTCATTCATAAACAAAACAACTCTAATAGTTCGTTTTGGTTTTACACCACTTTCTTTTAACAAACGTAATACATCCATAGATTGTACAACTCCTGCGCCATCATCATGAGAACCGTCGCCCAAATCCCAAGAATCTAAGTGACCACCAACTACCATATACTCGTTTGGAAATTCGCTTCCTGTAATTTCTCCTATTACGTTATAGGACAAAACATCTTCAAACTGTTTACAATTTTGTTTAAAATAAAATTCTAGATTTTTATCATTTTTTAAAGCTTTAGATAAAATATTTGCATCGTTTGTACTTATTGCTGCACTTGGTATGCGTTGGTTATTTGGTAAGTCTAGATAACCCATACTACCTGTGTGCGGAAAATTATCTTCTCGTAAATTTAAAGATCTTACAATTACACCAAGCGCTCCTAATTTACCTGCTTCGTATGCTCCTGCATAGCGTTGTTTTGAACAACCTCCATAGGCTTCGAATGTATTTATTAACTCTGGATTCATTGCGCCATTAAAAAATACAATTTTACCTTTTACACTTGTTCCTAATTTAGCTAATTCTTCAAAGCTTTTTACTTCTACGACTTTAGCTTTTAATCCTGTTTTGGGAGTTGCAACAGATCCTCCTAAAGCACAAATATTTACATTTATTTGTTTTCCTAAAGTTGTAAAATAACCAACTTCTTTTTCTCCACGTTCCCATTTTGGTACCATAACTTCTTGAAGCCATACTTTATCTAAACCTAATTTTTCTAATTCGGCTTTTGTGTATTGCACGGCTTTTTCTGCATTTACAGAACCAGATAGCCTACCGCCTATTTGGTTTGATAAATGGTCTAACCAGTGGTAAGATTTACCGTTTGTTAGTGATTGACTGTAAATAGTTTTTAGGGTTTCTTTATCGTTTTGTGAGAACACGTTAACTGATAAAAATAGTGCTGCGAAAATAAGTTTTAGTTTCATATTGTGTGCGTTAGCGATTGTAATGGCATCCTTTTTTTTGCTGCCGTATATGGCAAAAAAAAGATATAATGAAAAGCGCGACCTTTTGGTAACGCCCTAATGTTATTCGTTATTTAATTGTTGGCGGTATAAATCTATATTTGCTTTAGTTTTAGCATCTAATTCTGGCTCTTTAATATTGTTATACTTATTTAGTGTTTCGTACAAAATTGTAGCTACTGCTAATCGTGCTGAGGGTTTATTATCTGCTGGAATATTAAACCAAGGTGCATGTGCTTTAGAGGTTCTATTTATAGCGTCCTGGTAACAAAACATATAATCATCCCATAGTTTACGTTCTTTTAAATCACCTGCTGAAAATTTCCAGTTTTTTTCTTTTAAATCTAAACGACGTAATAATCTATTTTTTTGTTCTTTTTTAGATAAGTTCATAAAAAACTTAAATATTATGGTGCCATTTTCTACTAAATGCTTTTCGAAGTTGTTTATCTGCTCAAAACGTTTATCCCAAAATGCTTCATTTACATCTTCTACAGTATTAATATCTGGTAAATTTTCTCCTAATATATAATTTGGATGAACACGTGTTACTAATACATTTTCATAGTGCGTGCGATTGTGAACTCCAAATTTTCCGCGAGCAGGTAATGCTATGTAATGCCTCCATAAATAATCGTGCTTTAATTCTAAACTGGTTGGTACTTTAAAGCTCATTACTTCAACTCCACGTGCATTAAAATCTTTAAAAACCTCACGTATTAAACTGTCTTTACCAGAGGTGTCCATACCTTGTAAACATACCAAAACGGAATATTTACCATGCGCATATAGCGTATCCTGAAGTTTCCCTAATTTTTTACGTACTTTTTTTAATTTATCTTTTACCTCATCATCACTTTCTTCTAAATCTAAAATTGTAGGTAGATTAGATAGTTTTATTTTTGATGTGATTATATGGTCTTTTATGTTAATGTCTTTCATAAATTATTTATTAAGTTTAAATATACGCAATGCGTTTTGTTAATAAAAGTAATAATAATTTTAAGCTTTATTAATTGCTTTGCTTTTACAAGATTTTTAAGTATAAAAAAACCAATCTATTTTTATGAGATTGGTTTTTATAATAAATTTTATATGTTATTACTTGCTTGCAAATAACTTTACATCTTGCTCGCTAACTTCTACTCCACCCAAAATTATTAAACGTTCTACCACGTTACGTAGCTCACGTATGTTTCCTGTCCAGTCGTATTCTTGCAATAATTTTATAGCTTTTTCTGAAAAACTTTTTTGAGCTGTACCTTGCTCTGCAGAAATCTTTTTTGCAAAATGATTGATTAGTAATGGTATATCTCCTCGCCTGTCGTTTAATGCTGGAACTTTTACTAAAATAACGGCTAGTCTATGATATAAGTCTTCTCTAAACTTACCGTCTTCAATTTCTTTTTTAAGGTTTTTATTTGTTGCTGCAACTACACGAACATCTACTTTAATATCTTTGTCACTACCAACACGTTGTATACGGCTTTCTTGTAATGCTCGTAATACTTTTGCTTGAGCAGATAGACTCATGTCTCCTATTTCATCTAAAAAAATGGTACCTCCGTTTGCGGCTTCAAATTTTCCTGCTCTATCTTTTGCTGCACTAGTAAACGCACCTTTTACATGGCCAAATAACTCACTCTCTATAAGCTCACTAGGTATTGCTGCGCAGTTTACTTCTATCATTGGGCCTTTTGCTCGCTCACTTTTTTGGTGTAACCAGTGTGCGACTAATTCTTTTCCTGTTCCATTGGGTCCTGTAATTAATACACGTGCATCTGTTGGAGCTACTTTATCTATAATACTTTTAATTTGAGATATGGCTTCGCTTTCTCCTACCATTTCATACTTTTTGCTAACTTTCTTTTTTAAGATTTTGTTTTCTACAAAAAGCTCTTTTCTATCTAAAGCATTACGTACTGTATTTAGCAATCTGTTTAAATCTGGTGGTTTTGATATATAATCAAAAGCACCTAACCTCATAGTATTAACTGCTGTATCTAAATCGCCGTGTCCAGATATCATTACCATTGGGATTTCTGGTTTAATTTTTCTAACTGCTTCAAGCACTTCAACACCATCCATTTTTGGCATTTTAATGTCGCACAATACTAAATCGTAATCGTCCTTTTTTATCTTTTCTATACCAACTAAACCGTCTTCGGCTTCTTCGACTGCATATTTATCGTTTTCTTCGGTTAAAATTTTAACTAAAACCCTTCTTATTGCAGCTTCGTCTTCTATTACTAATATTTTTGGCATTATATCTTGAATTTTATTCCACTTCTAAAATATAGAGTGTTTACGTTATCTAATTTAAATACTTCTTCTCTGTCACTATCTCTTAATCTATTGTTCATGCTTAAAGTATAGCCTGTATAAGCATACCACAAAAGGTTTTTAGTAAAACAGTACTCGTAACCCAAACCTGTAACAATAACAGATAATGAAATATTATCTGCTTGTTGATCATTTACCAATAATGGACCTTGAATATTAGCAAAATAGCCATCTATACTTGTGTAAAGTTGCACGATATTTTTTTCGTTAAAAAAGTATTTAACGTTTGTTTTTGGTATACCTAGGTTAAAAGACCAATGTTTATTTACACGTCTGTAATAACTTACAAATGGTAATGGTAATGGTATTCCTGCTGTACTATTATATGTTAAACCTACTATTAATCTATAAGGTTTTTTAGCAGATTCGTCTTTTGTACGATCGTTTACAGCATATACACCACCATTTAAAAAAATATCATCTCCACCTATTTTCTCTCTTAAAGTAGAAGCTATTCTTGGTGCTATTTTAGCTCCTAACCTCCATTTTTCACTTACTTTAAATGTGTATGCTAAATTAAAATCTATTATATGTAATTGACTTAAATTATTAGTTTCAAATGGATAATGATCTTCTATATCAAAATCTATATTACTATATTCTCCACCTATAATTAAATAACTATCATTTTTTAACTCTATTGGATAATTTAAAAGCGTTCTAAACCTTTTAAAACTATCTTCAGAATTTCCTTTTGGAATATAGGAATATTCAATTCTAGCTAGGTCTGTGAGCTGAGCAGAAACGGGTTGAAAAGAAATAATAATTAATATAGTTAATAATAGTTTTAGACAATTTTCTTTTAGCATAAATTATTTTTTTGTGTTAAAATGTTTTAAATTAATTTTTTGGTTTTCGTTTTGAATAATATGTATATCCCGTTGCGGAAATGGTATACTTATATTGTTTTCTCTAAAAAGTTTATCTATAGCAAAACGCACTTCGCTTTTTGGTATTCTTGAATTAAAACTATCTTCTATAGTAAATGCTACTCTAAAATCTAATGAGCTTTCTCCAAAATTCATAAACACAACACTTGGTGGTGGATTTTTAAATATTAATTCTGAAGATTTTGCGGCATCTAAAAGTAGTTTTTTTACTAATTCTACATCACTTCCATACGCTACGCCAACATCTACACTTTCTCGTGTAGAAGAACCATTTTGTGTCCAATTATACAAACTATTTGTGAGGTACAGGTGATTTGGAATGATTAAGACCTTATTATCTATCGTTACAGCTCTTGTGGTTCTTAATTTAATTTCTTCAACACGACCAACTTTACCTTCAATCTCAATTATATCTCCAACATGAACCGATTGATCTACTAAAATAAACACACCTGAAATAATATCTTGAAATAATGTTTGAAGTGCTAAACCAATACCTATTAAAAGTGCTGCCGAAGCTGCAAAAACTGCTGTAACATCTATACCAATTGAGTCTATGGCTATTAAAAAAACAATTGCATATACGAGCCATCTTGCAAAAGAAAACACTGTATTAAATTTAGACTTATCATCGTCTGGCATTTTACGTGTTAAAAGCGACCTTACCCAACGTAACAAATAGGTAGTCACCATTAAAATTAATATAACTAATAGAATATATTTTACTTTTAAAAAGCCTGTTTCTGCTCCATCTTCACCAGTAAAAGTGTATATTTTATAGTTTAAAAACTCAACAAATTTTTCCCATAGAGAACTTTCAACAATAACGTCTCCAACTTTCTCTACTTCTTTTTCTATTTTATCTGTTACTTTTTCCTGCATTTTAATACTTAATCCATTTTAAAAGTTCTTTATAACTTGGCTTTTTACCATACATTAAAATACCTACACGATAAATTTTAGCTGCAAACCATACGGTAAACATAAATGTACCAATTAATAATGCTAACGATAATATTTGTTGCCATATTGGAACACCAAACGGTATACGCATAAGCATAACTACTGGTGATGTAAAAGGTATAAACGAAAAAACGGTAGATACGGTTCCATGAGGATCTTCAATTACTGTAAACATACCAACATATACCGCTAAAATTAATGGCATTAATATTGGCAACATAAACTGTTGTGTATCTGTCTCATTATCTACTGCTGCTCCAATTGCTGCATAAAGTGAACTGTATAATAAATAACCACATATAAAAAATAGTATAAAGGCTATAATAAGGTTTGTTATTGGTAAGTTGTAAAACGATTGCATAACACTTTGAACCTTCATATTAATATCTGGGTTCTCTATAGCTTGTTGTAAAATTTCTTGTTGCGGTGTTTGTACTGCGGCTACATCTATACCAAATATTGCAGATACAGCAGTAAGCATAACACCTCCAAGAATAATCCAGATCACAAACTGAGTGATACCTGCAAGCGAAGTTCCTATAATTTTACCAAGCATAAGTTGTATAGGTTTTACTGAAGATATTATAACTTCTATTATTCTACTTGTTTTTTCTTCTATTACAGAGCGCATAATCATATTACCATAAATAATTATAAACATGAATAGTAAGTAACCTGCAACGCCACCAAAACCAAGTTTCATAAAACTATCTATTTTAGAGGTTTTCTCACCTGTATAATTTTCTTGATTAATATCTATGCGTATTCTTGAAGCTTCAATTAAAGCAACATTTGCTCCTTTTTGCTCTAAATTTAAATCGGTTAAGCGTTTTTCTATTTTATTCTCAATCTCTGAAATCACAGACAGAGATGGTGAATCGTCTGAGTAAAACTCTATCCCATTTTCTGCACTTTCTATATTTTCAAATTTTGCAATGTGTAGTAAACCATAATAATCTTGTTCTGCTGCAATTGTTTTAGCATTGTCTAACGATAAATGCTCTAGTTTAGTATATTTTGTATTGTTTGTATTTTCAAAAATTTGCTGTACTTTTCCAGAGTCATCTAAAATAGCTATAGTTCTTTCTTTACTATTATTTAATTGTGATAAATAGGCTACAACGGTTATTAATACAATCATAATTAGCGGACTTAAAATAGTCATTACTAAAAATGATTTATTTCTAACTTTAGTTAAATACTCGCGTTTTATTATTAATGATAAATGATTCATAGCTACTAATTATTCTTTACTGTTTGAATAAATATGTCGTTTGCACTTGGTATTACTTCTACAAAATGAGACAACTCACCTTTTGTAGTTAAATAACTTAATAGTTGATTTGCCGTTTCTTTTTCTGAAAGTTTAATGTTAAGTTTCAATTCATTATTTAACGATTTAAATTCTGCTGGAGAAACAATAAATTTTTCAGAAAGTGTTTGTTGTAATTCTAAAGGATTTTCTGCATTTATACCAATTTCAAATGTATTGGTTTTATACTCGCGTTTTATGGCATTTAAATTACCATCTAAAACCTTATTAGATTTATGAATTAAAGCAATATGATCACATAACTCTTCTACAGATTCCATACGGTGTGTAGAAAAAATCACTGTAGCTCCTTCATCACGTAATCTTAAAATTTGATCTTTTATAATATTGGCATTAATTGGGTCAAAGCCCGAAAAAGGCTCATCAAAAATCAATAATTTAGGTTCATGTAATACAGTAACAACAAACTGTATTTTTTGAGCCATACCTTTAGATAGTTCTTGAATTTTTTTATTCCACCAATCTCCTATTTCTAATCTCTCAAACCAATCTAACAATCTTTTTTTAGCTACTGCTTTGTCCATACCTTTTAGCTGCGCTAGGTATAAGGCTTGTTCTCCTACCTTCATAGACTTATATAAACCGCGCTCTTCTGGTAAATAACCAATGTTTTGTATATGATGCCTTTTTAAAGGCTCGCCATCTAACAAAACATGTCCTGTATCTGGTATAGTTATTTGATTTATAATTCTAATTAATGTGGTTTTTCCAGCACCATTTGGTCCTAGTAATCCAAATATGCTACCTTTTGGTACTGCAATAGAAACATTATTTAATGCTTTAAAATTTCCGAAACTTTTAGAAACCGAGTGTGCTTCTAATAAATTGTTCATAAGTATGTTTTGGCTGTTAGTAGCGTAAATATAGAAAATGTAACACGAGAAGCTTTACTGTTTAGAAATAATTTAACGCTGTATATAATAATTATTTAACACTTTAATAAAAACAAAAGCTTCTAAAAAAAACAAAACCCACCCTTAGTAAACTAAGGATGGGAAAAAATTGCTATGAAAAAGAAAAATTACCACTAGCTTTAACTAGTGATAAACCAAATATAACATTTTTTAACTAACTTTAACTTAAAAGCATTAATAAGTTAGTTTTTTAACAAAAAAAATCCGCGAATTGTTCGCGGATTTTATTATAGTAATCTTTTATAAAGCTTAAGAGAACATGTCTTTTACTTTTTCAAAAAATGATTTATCAGATTTTTCTGGTTTTGGTGAAAAATGATCATCATCTTTCATGTTTTCAAAAAATTCTTTTTGTTGTTTACTTAATGTTTTAGGTGTCCAAACATTTACGTGTACTAGTAAATCTCCTTTACCGTAACCGTTTATACTTGGAATTCCTTTTCCGCGTAAGCGTAAAATTTTACCAGATTGTAAACCTGCTTCAATTTTTATTCTCACTTTTCCAGAAACAGTATCTATTTCTTTAGATGTTCCTAAAACAGCATCACTAATGCTTACATATAAATCATAGTGTAAATTATCTCCTTCACGCTGTAATGTTTCGTGATCTAGTTCTTCAATCGCTACTAAAAGGTCTCCTGCTATACCATTTCCTGGAGCATCATTACCTTTACCAGACACCTTTAGTTGCATACCATCTACAACGCCTGCAGGAATTTTTACTGCAATTGTTTCTTCTTTAGTAACTAAACCTTGCGCATCTGCTTCGGCTGGTTTTTTATCTATAATTTGACCAGAACCACCACATGTTGTACATGGTGATGCTGTTTGCATACGGCCTAAAATTGTATTAGTAACACGTGTAACTTGACCAGAGCCATTACAGGTTGTACAGGTTTTATAAGTAGTACCTTTTGCTTGTATTTTACGTTTTACTTTTATTTTTTTCTCTACACCATTAGCAATTTCTTCAAGTGTAAGCTTAACACGAATACGTAGATTACTTCCTTTTACTCGACGTTGTTGTTGGCCTCCACCAAAACCGCCGCCAAAGCCAGAAAAACCGCCACCTCCAAAAATGTCACCAAATTGGCTAAATATATCGTCCATATTCATGCCGCCGCCGCCAAAACCGCCGCCACCTTCAAAGGCTTGATGACCAAATTGGTCATAACGTGCTTTTTTGTTTTCGTCACTTAAAACCTCATATGCTTCGGCTGCTTCTTTAAATTTAGCCTCGGCTGTAGAGTCGTCTGGATTTTTATCTGGGTGAAACTCAATAGCTTTTTTACGGTAAGCTTTTTTTATCTCACTTGCTGTTGCGTTTTTACTTAATCCTAATATTTCGTAATAATCTTTTTTTGCCATCTTGTTTTACTATTAGCGCACGGTTTTCACCGCTGGCTATAAATATTTAAATTATTGTCCGATAACTACTTTTGGGAAACGTATAACTGTTTCTCCTAAAATGTAGCCTTTTTCAACTACGTCTATAATTTTTCCTTTTAAATCTTCACTAGGTGCTGGTACCTGAGTGATTGCTTGGTGAACTTCAGAATCGAAAGTATCTCCTTGCTTAACTTCCATTGCTGCTAAACCTTTTTGACCTAACGTATTTAAAAGTTTTTGGTAGATTAAAACAACTCCTTTTCTTAATTCTTCGGCCTCTTTATCTTCTTCAATATGCATTAAAGCTCGCTCAAAATCATCAAGAACAGGTAGCATAGACACCATGACATCTTTACTTGCTGTTTTAAATAATTCTATACGCTCTTTAGATGTTCTTTTTTTATAATTTTCAAATTCTGCAAATAAGCGCAGAAATTTATCTTTTTCTTGACCTAACTCTTCTTGTAATTTCTCTTCTACTGTTAACTCTGGAGTTTCTACAGTTTCTGTTTGAGTTTCGCTATTTTGTTGGTCTTCTATCTCTTCTTGTTTTTCTTTCTTTTTGCTCATTTTGTATTTCTTATTTTAAACACAGTTAAAAGGTTGGCAAAAGTACTGCCAATATTATAAAAATGCCATAATGTCACTACTTTTTTTTAAGAAAAATTTAAGTATATACCATGGAATCTTTTTTATATTTGTGGCTAACCATTAATTAAAATAAAGATGAAAAAACAAGTATTAAATATTTTTGCAATTATTGCTTTAGGAGCGGCTGTTGTAGGATGTAAAAATGATAAAAAAACAGAAACAACTGAAGCTAAAGAGGTAGAAACTGTAATGGCCGAGGAAACTTTTAAAGCTATACCAGCAGAATCTATGGTTTCTTGGGAAGCAAACAAAATTGTTGGCGGACATACAGGAACTATACATTTAAGTAATGGCGTGGCTAAAGTAAAAGGAGACCAATTAGTTGGTGGTAATTTTATTTTTGATATTTCTACTTTAAAAAATACAGATATTGAAAAGGAAGAAGGGAGAACAAGTCTTGAAGGTCACTTAAAAAGTGCTGACTTTTTTGATGCTGAAAAATTCCCCAATGCTGCTTTTGAAATTACTAGCGTTGATGGTAATAATGTAAGTGGTAACTTAATGATGAAAGGTATTAAAAAGAATGTTACTGTACCTGTAAATGTTGATATTAACGGAGATTCAATGACTATTACTAGTGATGAGTTTACTATTGATAGAACAGAATGGGACATTAAATACAACTCTGGTAAGTTTGCAGAGAACTTAGGAGATAAAATGATTAAAGATAATGTAAGATTAAAAATATCTGTTAAAGCTAACAAAGCTTAATTAGATTTATATCATATTATTTAAAAGGTCACATTTAATAATGTGGCCTTTTTTTATATACATTTATAATAAGTCTTTTAATGCAGCATTTAAATTAGAATATTTAAAATCAAAACCACTAGTTTCTATTTTTTTAGAACTTACTCGCTGACTTTCAAAAAGTATTATGTGCATTTCTCCTAATGCTAATTTCATTGCAAATTTTGGAATACTAGGCAATATTAAAGGCTTGCTTACTTGTTTAGCAATAGCCTTTGTAATTGCTTTATTTGTTTCGGCATTTGGAGCGACACCATTATAAACACCTTCGAGATTATGCTCTATAATATGTAAAAAAATGGCAGCAAGATCATTTAAATGAATCCAAGACATCCATTGTTTTCCACTTCCCATAACTGCTCCTGCTCCATATTTAATTGGTTTTGCTATTTGCGGAAATGCACCACCTTTACTTGAAAAAACAACGCCTATTCTTACTTTTGAAACAATAATATTTAAAGTTTTAAAAGTATCTACAGCTTGCTCCCAAACTTCAACTACTTGACCCAAAAAAGAGGTGTTTACTTTTTTGGCGTCTTCTGTATAATAGTTAGTTAAAGAATCTGGATAATAACCAATTGCACTTGCAGATACAATTTGCTTTATTTTATTAGGATAGTTTTTTACCGTTTCGTGTAATAATGCTGTGGTTTCTAAACGACTATCTAATATTGCTTGTTTGTGAGTCTTTGTCCAACGTTTAGAAATACTTGCTCCAACTAAATGAATTATAACATCTACATTTTCTAAACATTTAGAATCTATAATTGCTTCCTTTGGGTTCCAATAAAACCCTTTATAATTATCGCTGTTCTCTATTTTAGACTTACTTGTTGTTAAATAACTTACTCCAATCCCGGCATTAAGACATTGTTTTACAATTTCATGACCAACCAAACCTGTAGCTCCAGTAATAAGTACTCGCATAGTTTTTTTTATTTTTAAAGTACAAATTATACTTTAACTTTATAGTACGTTTAAGTTCGATTTAACACAAAAAAATTATTATTTAATAGCGCGTAACATATGGCGTTTTCCTGGTGGCCCTTCTACTTTTGCTACCTTAAATCCGGCTGTTATCATTGCTCGTCTTGCATGTCCTTGTGCACAATAGGTTACTAAAACTCCTGTTTTACTTACTGCGTTATACATTGCATTAAAAATGGGCTGTGTCCATAATTCTGGTTGTACTCGTGGTCCAAAAGCATCAAAATAAATTACATCGTAAAGTGCTACATCGTCTATTACATTAAAGTTTTTATTTTGCTTTTTTATTATAAAATTTTTAGACACCTCATAATAACTTTCCCACTTAGCGTCATGTATCGCATTAAATAACAATTGCTCTTCTGTATTATTTGCGTAATTTAATTGCTTTAATTCTTTTTTTAATACAGGAAATCCCTCAACACCTGTGTAGTTTATTTTTAGATTAGATTTTTGAGCTTCGATTGCTGTTAAAAAGGCATTTAATCCTGTACCAAAACCAATTTCTAAAATAGATACTTCTTTTTTATTTATGGATTTTAATTCCATAAAAAAAGCTAAACCGTGTTTTATATACACGTGTTTAGCTTCTTGTATTGCACCATGAGTAGAATGGTATTGTTCATTCCATTCTGGTATATGAATGGTTTTAGAACCATCTTTCGTGGTGATAATTTCGCGTTTCAAATTACTCTTTTAAAAGTACACCATCAGCTTCAAAAGAATAGGTACGTTTAGGTTCTGTTATTGCAGCAATTGCTTCTGCACTTTCTCCTCCATCTTCTGCATAATGTCTCTGTTCATCGACAGATACTTCTTTTACATAAGCTTTTCCATTAATAACAACTTCTTTTCCTTCTATATCTTTTGGCATGAAAAAACCGTAATCTTTAAATTTAACCATTACTTCTTCTCCATCAGCAAGATCTAATTTCATCCAGCATCCTTTTGCTTTACAAACTTCATTTACTGTTGCGGTAACTTTTGCATCAATACTATCTCCTACTTTCATGTTTTTATAATGCTCTTCCATAGATTTAGTATTAAGGGCATCATCTGCTATAATTTCTTTTCCAAAAGATTTGTATGAAACTGCTGCAATCTCTTCTTTAACTTCTTCTTTAGTTGCTTTCTCTTCGTTTTTACAAGCCGAAATCATTATTAATAGTGAGAAAATAATGGCGATTTTTTTCATGTTTTATAGTTTTATTAATTATCTAACAAATATAGTATTTTAAGCTATATTTCACATTTTTTTACTCTTATTTCTGTATTTTTGCAAAAAAGCTAAATATCTAAAAATGACTAAAACCAAACATACGTTAACCGTTAAAAAAGTTGAAAATTCTAAAATTAATTCTGTTGATTTTAATAATTTAACTTTTGGAAAAACCTTTACAGATTACATGTATTCTTGCGATTTTGTAGATGGTGAATGGACTAACCCAACTATTGAGCCTTATGGACCATTACAAATAGATCCTAGTGCAAGAGTGTTTCATTATGGTCAAGCTGTTTTTGAAGGTATGAAAGCTTTTAAAGACGCAAGTAACGACGTTTGGCTTTTTAGACCTTTAGATAATTTAGAAAGAATAAATAAATCTTCGGCCAGGTTAGCAATGCCAAAATTTCCTAAAGATTTGTTTTTGGAAGGTTTAACCACTTTATTAAACTTAGATAAAGATTGGATTAAAAATACTCCTGGAAGTTCTATGTATATTAGACCATTTGTTATTGCTACCGAGCCTGCTATTTCAGCATCACCTGCAAGTGAATATAAATTTATGATTATTTTGTCTCCTGCACAATCTTATTATGCTGGAGAAGTTAGAGTACTTTTTGCTGAAGAATATAGCCGTGCTGCTAATGGTGGCGTTGGTTTTGCTAAAGCTGCTGGTAATTATGCTGCACAATTTTACCCAACTAGCTTAGCACACAAAGAAGGTTACCAACAAATAATCTGGACAGATGCTAATTCTCATGAATATTTAGAAGAAGCTGGAACTATGAATATTTTCTTTAGAGTTAATGACAGCTTATTAACTGCACCTATTAGTGATAGAATTTTAGATGGTATTACCAGAAAAAGTATAATACAGCTTGCTAAAGACAATAATATTAATGTTGAAGAACGCCCAATAACAGTTAAAGAAATTAAAGAAGCTGCAACAAATGGAACTTTAAAAGAAATTTTTGGAGCAGGTACAGCTGCTGTAATTACTCCTATTTTAGGATTTAAACATCGTGACATGAAACACGAAATCATTCCTGCTAGTGAATCTTATGCTTCGCTTTTTAAAGAAAAACTCACGGCTATACAGTATAATGTTGCTGAAGATACTCATGGATGGCGTTATAAAATATAACAAATAAAAAAAGCCTTTTACTAAATTGTAAAGGGCTTTTTTGTTTATTTATTTTTCTAAAATCGCCTTAATATTGGGTTTAAAATAATTTGGCCCTTTTAAAACTTTACCATCTTCTCGGTATATTGGTTCTCCATTAGCATCAAGTTTACTCATATTACTTCGCTGTATTTCATTAAAAACCTCTTCAATTTTATGCTGCATACCATGCTCTATAATTGTACCACATAAAATATAAAGCATATCTCCTAAAGCATCTGCTACTTCTACTAAATCATCATTATTTGCTGCTTCTAAATATTCTTCATTCTCCTCTTTCATTAAATTAAATCGCAAAGTATTTTTAGAGCTTCCTAAATTAGCTTTTGGAGACTCTAAATGTCCAATTTTAAAAGCAGTGTGAAACGCTTTAACAGCTTCTATTTTATTTTTCATGTAATTCGGTTTTACTAGTAGTATTAGTTATTTTTGTATAAAAATAATAATATGTTTAGTACAGGACAATTAATCTTTGCCATTTGTTTTGCTATGGTTTTTATCTCTTTTATAATTTATACTTATAGAAAGGATATAAATATACATAGACAGCATTACAGAGGCGTTTTTTGGGTGCTTTTAGCCTTTGTAGGATTTATTGGATTAATAGCTGCTATAAAATTTCTATTATAAAATTATTTAAGCCAAACTTCTATTTTAAACACTTTGTAGTTATTTTTTTTGCATTCCTTAAATGCACAAAAATTTACTAACTTTGGCTAACCAACTAACTAATAGATTTATGAAAGCACTAAAATACATTTTCTTTTTACTACTTATTTTAATTATTGGCTTCGCCATATATATTGCAGTACAGCCTAACGAATTTTCTGTATCTAGAACAAGAACTATAAAGGCTCCTGCTAAAGTTCTTTTTGAAAAAGTAAATGATTTTAAAACTTGGAAATCTTGGTCTTCATGGGTTGAAAAAAATCCAGAAATAAAAATCACCCTATCAAACAAAACATCTGGTGTTGGTGCTAAATACACTTGGGAAGATAGTGATGGAATTGGCACAATGAAAACTATAGAAACAAACCTAAATAAATCTATAGATCAAGTTATGCAATTTGAAGATTTCCCTCCATCTCAAGTAGATTGGGAGTTTAAACCTAATAACGATGGCTCAACTAACGTAACTTGGAATATTGCCGGAAAAGACTTACCATTTAGTTTTAAAGCTTTTGCAGCAATTATGGGCGGTATGGAAAAGCAAATTGGTCCAAAATACGAGAGAAGTCTTGAAAAACTAGACAGCCTTGTTTTATTAGATATGAAAAAATATAGTATTGTAGTAGATAAGCAAACTACACAACACAGTGGTGGTTTTTATATTTACAATACTACAGCAACAACATTTGAAGATTTCCAGTCTAAAATGGCGACAATGTTTCCTCAAGTAATAGAATATGCTAATAAAAACAATATAACTATGGCTGGTGCGCCATATGTTTTATATCACAAATGGGATAAAGAGAATAATGCGGTAATATTTTCTTGTTGCGTACCAACAACCTCAAGAGTAATTACTACCAGTGACACTATTTTAACAGGGCAATTAGAGCCATTTAAAGCTGTAAAAACCACATTGAATGGTAGTTACGACAATTTGGAGCAAGCTTGGCTAAAGGCAAATCAAGCTATAACTAATAGTGGCTTAGAAAAGGATGAAAATGGTCCTGCTGTAGAAGCCTATTTAAACTCACCAATAAATACACCAAATCCAGCAAATTTAAAAACGGAAATATATATTGCTGTAAAATAATAGTCCACTACATTCTATTTAAAATGAAAAACTTAGTTTTAGTATTTATTGGTGGCGGTTTTGGAAGTGTATTAAGATACATTATTGGTAAGTACCTTAATAGTACAGAAAATGGTATCCCTTATGGTACTTTTACAGCTAATATATTAGGCAGTTTATTAATAGGTATTATTTTAGGTTTAGCACTTAAAAACAATTCCTTAACACAAAACCATACGTTATTATTAGCAACAGGATTTTGCGGTGGTTTTACAACTTTCTCTACTTTTGCTTACGAAAACCACATGTTTTTAAAATCTGGTGATTTTGTAAGTTTTGCTATTTATACTATTGCAAGTTTTGTTTTAGGATTTTTAGCTGTTTTTGGAGGTATGTTTTTAGCTAAAAGCTTTTAGTGTTTATTATAATCTTTAACACCTGCTTCTACTCTAACATTTATATAATTTTCTCTTGGTACAACCGGACATGAAAATTTTTCATTATAAGCACAATATGGATTATAAGCTTTATTAAAATCTATAATCACAGTGTTACCTGTTGGTGTTTTTAAATTAATATAACGACCACCACCATAACTTCCATCTCCATTTGTATCGTCTAGAAAGGATAAAAACATACTTTCATCTTTCTCTGTATCTTCTTTTAATTCTATATTTTGATATAAATTCAATTTATGATCTAAACCTTTTAAAGAAAAGGTTAATTCGCCATATTTGACATATAGCGGCGCTCTATTAGTTGTTGTTTTCATTTTAAAAGTTTTCTCATTTGGAGTACGTTTAAAATTTGCAGTAACAATATAAGTTGAATCAAATTTAAAAAATTCAAGACCTTCAAAAGTTTTTCTGTCTTTTTGCGATAGTGGAGATTTAGTAGCGTCTTTAAAATCTGCATTTAACTTACGCTGGTATGCTGTTTCACCTTTTAACGGTGTTTTTTGAGCACAACTTACTGTTGAAATAACACATAATAGTAACCAGAAAAACTTCTTCATTTTCATTTTTTATTTAATTCAAAAATACAACTTTAAAATATTTTGTTTAGCTTTGGATAATTAAAACATAGAAATACATGCGTTGCGTCATTAAAAATTATAAACAAATCACCACTTATAGACCTATAAGGAGGACTTGTTATATTATATAATGATGTAAATATCAAATAATACAATATTAAAAGTCCAACTCTATAGTTGGACTTTTTTATTTTACATATAAAACATCCAATAAATGACTTAAAAACAACATCTAAAACCAACCAAACCAATGAAAACGCTATTCAATAATTACTTAAACACTTTTAAAGGCCTCTCCAAAGAAGTATGGTGGCTTGCACTAATTACATTAATTAATCGTGCCGGTACAATGGTTATTCCTTTTCTTTCTATTTACTTAACCGAAGATCTAAATCTCTCGTTAGAAAAGGTTGCTTGGGTAATGACCTGTTTTGGCTTAGGCTCTGTAATTGGTACTTGGTTAGGAGGCAAATTAACAGATACTATTGGCTTTTACAAAGTTATGGTTGTAAGCCTTTTTTTTACTGGGATTTTATTTATTGCCGTACAATTTTTAAAAACGTTTGAGTCTTTTTGTTTGGGTATATTTCTACTAATGGTTGTTGCAGATACTTTTAGACCTGCCATGTTTGTTGCTATGAGTACTTATAGTAAGCCAAAAAATAAAACTAGAAGTGTAACCTTAATTAGACTTGCTATAAATTTAGGCTTCTCTGCCGGACCTGCAGTTGGTGGCTTAATAATTTCGGGTATAGGCTATTCGGGACTTTTTTGGGTAGATGGCTTAACTTGCATAGCAGCTACACTACTGCTAATTAAAGTATTAAACCCGAAAAAGGCAATTGTACAAGATGAAATAAAAATAGAGAATCCAGAATCTGCCTATAAGAACAAAAGCTTTATTATATTCTTTTTTGCAATGCTTGTTTTTGCTGTTATATTCTTTCAATATTTTTCGGCAATGCCTTTATATTACAAAGATGTACATTTATTAAATACTGTAGAAATAGGCTTACTTTTAGGCGCTAATGGCTTTTTTATATTTTTATTTGAAATGCCTTTAATTAGCTGGCTAGAAAAAACGAAATACAACAAAGTAAGTCTAGTATTATTTGGAGCCTTTTTAACAGGCTTAAGCTTTATTGTTTTAAATATTACAGCATGGTCTGGAATATTAATAATTGGTATGTTTTTAATGACCGTTGGTGAAATGATTGCTTTTCCTTTTTCAAACTCTTATGTTATGGATCTTGCAAAAAAAGGAAACCAAGGTGAGTATATGGCTATGTATATTATGTCTTTCTCTATTGCAAGTGTATTTGGTTTTAATGCAGGATTGCAAATAGTATCTGGTATTGGTTTTAATAGCACGTGGTTAGTAATGACAGCGCTTGCAGGAATTTGCATTTTACTTTTATTTGTTTTAAAATTATATATGAAGAAAAAAATTAATAGTAATGAACTTAAACCAAGTTACAATAGCCACTGAAAACACAAGACAACTAGTATCTTTTTATAAAAAATTAGGTTTAAAATTAATTGTAGATGCTTTGCCTCGTTATGCTAGGCTGGAATGTCCAGATGGTGAGGCTACTTTATCTATAAGCTTTACAGATGATATTTTATTAAGGAACAACACCACGCTTTATTTTGAAAATCAAGAGCTTGATGCTGTCGTTAAAACGCTTCAAAATAAAGGCATTACATTTAACCAATTACCAAAAAATGAGTCTTGGTTATGGCGCGAAGCCAAACTCCAAGACCCAGATGGTAATAATATTATTCTTTTTAAAGCTGGTGAAAATCGTAAAAATCCACCATGGCGTATTTAATTAGCTAAAATTGAAAATTCAATATTAGAAGCATTTAATACTGTATGCGTTTGGTTTTTAAAATCGCTTTCTTTGGCTTTATAAATATTTGGTACAAATGTTTGCGGATTTAAATCAATAAGTGGGAACCAAGTACTTTGAACTTGTATTTGCAATTTATGTCCTGCTTTTATTGTATGAAAAACATCTTGTAATTTAATAGTTACATCTGTAGTTTTATTAGGCACAAAAGGTTCTGGTTTTTCAAAGCTATTTCTAAAACGACCACGCATAACTTCACTTCTAACCATCATATGGTAATTACTAAGTTTTAAGTGATCTTGCATACCTTCTTCTTGCTCTTCAATGTCTCCAGGATGTACATCTATAACTTTAACAATCCAATCTGCATCTGTTCCTGTTGTTGCTACTTTTAAATTTGCTAAAATATCTCCTGCTAAAGTTAAATCTTTCTCTAATGCTTCAGTTTCAAAAACTAATACATCTGGTCGTCTAGCAGCAAAACGTTGATCGTCTGTCATATACTTTCTTGGTGTAAACACCGTTTTTATATCTTCAGAATATGGTACAGGACGTTTTAAATCACTAATAAAAACCTCTTTAGTATTTCCCTTTTTTGTTGTTGCTAATTCCTGGTTAGCATTTAAATACATTTTCTGTTTAGTAACGTTTTCTGGTGGCCAAGCGTTAAAACTACTCCAATCTTTTTTTCCAGAATCAAAAACATAAGCTTCTGGTAACCCTGTATTTTTATCGCCACTTCCTTTTAAAAAGTGATTAAAAAACTTTGTTTCTACTTGTTTTTGGTAGTTTAGAGATATTGAATCGCCAAAGAAATAATTACCTACATAATTTTTTTCGGCACTACTTGCCCAACGTCCGTGGTCCCAAGGTCCAAACACAATAGTATTGTAAGCTTCAGGATTATTTTTTTCAATAGCTTTATAGGTTTCTAATGGTCCATACAAATCTTCTGCATCAAAAAAACCACCAACTATCATAGTCGCTACAGTAGGTTTAGAATGTTTTAAATTTTGAATAAGTCCTTTTGGTTTCCAAATACTATCGTAATTTGGATGCTCTATAATTTCTTTCCAAAACACATCATCAATTCTATCTGTTTTAGAAACAGATTTATCATCGGGAGTTTCATATTGAAAATAGCTATTTAAATTGCTAAGTGGTCCAGCATCTAAGAAAAACTGATACTGATCTTGTGTTGGTAAATTTGGTAATTTATACCATGCAGAATCTGTAGGTTTATTTTTTGTAGTTCCGAAGAGAGAAACGGCTCTAAAATAGCTTAATAAAAATGCACCATTATGATGAAAATCGTCGAAAAAGAAATCACCAATACACGCTTGTGGCGATGCTGCTTTCAATGCTGGATGCGCATCTATAGTTGAATATGTTGCATAAAAACCTGGATAGCTAATTCCCCAAGTTCCAACGCGGCCATTATTATTTTCTACATTGTTTACAAGCCAATCTATAGTATCGTAAGTATCAGATGATTCGTCAATATCGTTATTATCTTTTTTATTAGGAATGTAAGCTCGCATATTATCGTAAACACCTTCACTCATCCAACGGCCACGAACATCTTGATATACAATAATATTACCTTCTTTCATTAAATGGACATTAGGACCTATTTTTTTCTTAAAATTATTCTCTCCATAAGGTTGACTACTATATGGCGTACGCATCATTATTATAGGGTATTCCTTACTTGTGTCTTTTGGAGAATAAATGGTTGTGTGCAACTTTATACCATCTCGCATGGCGATATCCACTTCTTTTTTGGTATAATTATCTTGTACATACGTATCTGTTTCTTGAGTAACAGTTGTTGTTGTTGTTGTTTTTAAATCTTTTTTACAGGACGTAAAAAGAATTAAAAGCGCAAAAGTGATTTTAAAAATGTGTTTCATTAAAGTAATTGATTGTTTAGATTGACTAAATTTACAAAAACAATTTCTCTCTATGATTAATATAAAAAATATAGGCTTCCTTTTTTTAATTTTAACACTATTTGGATGTAATTCTAATAAGAAAAACACTGTCTCACCTCCTAATATTACCAGTGAAAAACAAATTGAAGAAAAACAATTCCCTAAATTAGAGCCTAACCGTTATAATGTTGCGTTTTTAATAATGGATGGTACTTTTAATACAGAACTAACTGCGCCTTTCGATATTTTTCAACATACCATATTTAGAGAAAATATTAAGGCTATGAATGTTTTTACTGTTGCAAATACAGATAAACCTATTACTACATTTGAAGGCATGCGTATTACTCCAGATTATAACTATGTAAAAAATAAACTACCTAAAATAGATATTTTAGTAGTACCAAGTGCAGAACATCATTTAGATACAGACCTAGAAGATAAAGTAATGATTGATTTTGTTAAAAAAATTGATAAAGAAGCTACTTTTATAACATCGCATTGTGATGGAGCTTTTGTATTGGCAAAAGCGGGACTATTAAATAATGTTACTTCAACAACTTTCCCTAGTGATATTGATAAAATGCGAGAAATGTTTCCTAAACTAGATATTAAAAAAGAGGTGTTATTTGTTCATGATGGTAAATACATTACCTCTGCTGGTGGTGCAAAAAGTTTTGAAGCTGCACTATATTTATGCGAATATCTTTACGGAAAAGAAATTGCACAATCCCTCGCTGGTGGTTTAGTAATAGACTGGAATCTTAATAATGTACCACATTTAATTATTGAAAAGAATCTTTAAAGTTTTGTAGAATCCAACAAACGACTATCGATATCTAAATCTGAAATTTTAATAATCTTTAATTTACCTATGTCTTTATGCTTTGGGTTTACTAAAATATTATTTGCTATTGGCAGTATAGCACAAGGTACTTTTAATGCTAATTTTTTATTTTCTTTTAAAAAGTTATTTCCAAGATTTATAGTACTGCTTTTTGGTGGGTTATCTCTCCAATCGCTATTTAAATCTTTTATTTTTAGACTTTTATTAACCAAGGTATCTGGAATTTCCACTTCCATATAACCAAAATCGTTAGATAAATATTTAAAATCAAGGTGCACTAAAACCTCTAAAAGACTTGTAGATAAACTGTCTGAGAAATATAACATAGCCATACCTTTTTTATTCCAACGGCCACCATATAACCTAGAACCTTCACCAGATAAATCTTCTAAATATTGCTTTTTAGCTATTCTAAAACCTCGCATAATTAAGAGTAAACACCAAATTCTATACGGCCTAAAACATCTAAAATTAATGCAGTACCAAAACTGGTATCTAGCAAACTAATAGGTTTATTATAGTTTAAAACACGAATATCACTGTGCAACCAAGATGTGAAGTTATCTAGTGTTCCTAAAACTTCTATACCGCGTGAAACAACTTGAGCAATTTCTAGTATTTGCTCTGTACTGTAAACATTTAATAAATCACTATCACTTTTACGTTGAATTGTACGGTGCGAAACATGTATTAAATCACTCATGTGCTCCATAGAAATACCTAATAATTTACTAAGCGTTAAAACCGCAGATTTTGGCAATCCTTTTCTAGTAATTTGAATAAGATCAAAATCGCTGTTTATATCTTGAGAGATATTTGCACTACCTCCCAAAACACTTATAATTCTATCGTATTTGTTATCTAAGCCATAAAAAGTTTCTGGCTCATTTGCTAAGTTTTGAATACTAGATTCTTGTTTGTAAGGTTTCATGATTACGACATTTGACACAAATATAATTAATTTTGTCGTGATTTTAAAGTTTTAAACTAAGTTTTTTAATTACAAATTTTACAATCTTCTTTTTCTTGTATTTCTCCAACCAATACACCATTATCATTCTCAACAAAACCACAACAATCCATAAAACCTTGTGCAACCATTTTTCGGGCGCGTTGTATTTGAGATTTTACGGTTGGCAGAGTAAGTTGTAATTGTTTCGCAATATCTGCTTGCTTTAATCCTTTAATATCTGAAAGAAACAATGGTTCTCTATACTTTTTAGGTAAGCTTTTTAAAATGCCATGTAAGCATTCTTTTTCTGTGTGAGTAGATTGTTTTATTTGCGTTTGAGTTTCAAAATTTGCAATCTCAAACGTTTTATTATTTGTTTTAAAATAATCTAGTACTGAATATCTTGCAATAGAAAATAACCAAGATTTTAGTTTAGAAACGTCTTGCAGAGTATTTAACTTAGTATGAATTTTTACAAACACATCCTGCAATATATCATCTGCTACCGCATCATTTTTTACTTTACTAAAAATAAAACGTTTTAAATCATCAGAATATGTTTTCCAAATTTGTTTTGTTGTCATAATCATAATATTAAGTCGGTTTTACATAGAGTAAATTACATAAAACCAACTTTTAATTAACAATTACAATTTGTACAAGTACAACTCTCGCATGTACAAGATTTACAATTGCCTTTTTTACAACCTTCACAGTTACAGTTACATTCTATATTTTTCATGATTATTATTATTTAGTGTTTATATAATAGACTAAAAATTATGTAAAAAGATGCAAAAAAACTTTACAAATTTTAGTTAAACTCTTTTAACAGGATTATTTTTTACTACATGAGATAAAACAATTTGAGTTTTAACCTCTCCATAAACAATTAATTGATCTATAAATGATTCTAAATGTTTTTGATGTTTTAATACAACTTCCATTACAATATTTTCGTTACCAGTAATTCTATAACAATTTGTAACCTCATCATAAGTTTTTACTTTTTCTAAAAAGGGCTTTAACATGCCCATAAATGCTCTTAAGTTAATAATAGCTTTAAATTGATAACCAACAGCTATAGAAGAAACCATTGTATTATAGCTTTGTATAACTCCGGCATCTTCCATTTTTTTTATACGCTCTGAAACTGCTGGAGAGGATATGCCTACTTGTCTACCAATTTCGGCATTAGATTGTCTCGCTTGCTTTTGCAAACAATTTAAAATTTTCCAATTTAAATTATCAATAGTCATGTTTAAACTTTTTAAGCAAATATATTTAAAAATTAAAGCAAATAGTTGTTTTTACATTAATATCTAAATCCAACTTTTTAAACTTGTTATTAAATTTGATAAAAATTGAAAAAGAAAAATGTATTACAATCTTCCACCACATGTACCTAAATCGCCTATATATCAAAAGGCTCTGGATATATTTGCCTTATCGCAAAATATTTCTATTTATTTAAGAGACGATTTATCTTACTTAAAAAATAATGGAGAAGAAGACGAAAACATTTATGTTTCTGGTGACATTGTACAGCAATCTGTTTCTTTAGGTTCTGAAATTATAAAAGTGGAGTTAGAACATTGTAAAGAAAAAAAACACAAACAACTTTATAGTTTAAGAAGATTAACAAACAGGTTGTACCGAAATTGTATTAAACTAGAAAAATGCAATAGTAACGGAAAAGACTATCTTCCCATATTAAGAAAAGAATTAAAAATTTTTAAAAAGCTTCAAAACCATTGGGCTTTAACATTGTAACTATTTAACCAACCACCATTATTAAAAAAGCACTTAATTTAAATAAATTAAGTGCTTTTTATTTTTATAATAACTAATCGTTTTCTAAAGTCCCAAATAAATATAGTATAAGCAATTCATGTACTTTTTTGGAAAAAGCAAAAAAGTGTTTCTCTACTTACATATTTCGGCGATACTGACCACCAACTTCAAATAACGCTGAAGTTATTTCACCTAAACTACATACTTTACAAACATCCATTAAGGCTTCAAAAATATTTTCGTTATTAATGGCTTTGTGCTGTAAGTCTTTAAGCATCGCTTTAGTATCATTTGCTTTATGTAAATTCTCTAAAGTTTTTATCTGGAATTGCTTCTCTTCTTCTGTTGCTCTAATGACTTCCGCAGGAATTACCGTTGGCGAACCTTTAGAACTTAAAAATGTATTTACACCTACAATTGGGAACTTTCCGTTGTGTTTTAATGTTTCGTAGTATAAACTCTCTTCTTGTATTTTACTGCGTTGGTACATGGTTTCCATTGCACCTAAAACGCCACCACGTTCTGTAATTCTATCAAATTCTTGTAAAACTGCTTCTTCAACTAAATCGGTTAATTCTTCAATAATAAAAGAGCCTTGTATTGGATTTTCATTTTTATTTAATCCTAACTCTTTATTTATAATTAGCTGAATAGCCATTGCACGTCTAACCGATTCTTCAGTTGGTGTGGTAATGGCTTCGTCATACGCGTTAGTGTGTAATGAGTTACAATTATCGTAAATAGCATATAAGGCTTGAAGCGTTGTACGAATGTCGTTAAAATCTATTTCTTGAGCATGTAAGCTTCGTCCAGACGTTTGAATATGGTATTTAAGCATTTGTGCTCTTGCATTAGCTCCATATTTATGTTTCATGGCTTTTGCCCAAATTTTTCTGGCAACACGACCAATTACTGCGTATTCTGGATCAATTCCGTTAGAGAAAAAGAACGATAAGTTTGGTCCAAATTTATTAATGTCCATACCACGACTTAAATAATATTCCACATATGTGAAACCGTTAGATAAGGTCAATGCTAATTGTGTAATTGGGTTGGCTCCAGCTTCTGCAATATGATATCCAGAAATAGAAACCGAATAGAAATTACGCACATTATTCTCTATAAAATACTCTTGTACATCTCCCATTAATCGCAATGCGAATTCGGTAGAAAAAATACAAGTGTTTTGAGCTTGATCTTCTTTTAAAATATCTGCCTGAACTGTTCCTCTTACTTGTGCAATGGTATTCTTTTTAATTTCTGCATACACATCTGCTGGCAAGACTTGGTCTCCAGTAACACCTAAAAGCATTAATCCTAAACCGTTATTTCCTTCTGGTAAATCGCCGTTATAAGTAGGACGCTCTTTGCCTTTATAAAGTTTTGCGATTTTTGCTTCAACTTCTTTTTCTAGACCATTTTCTTTAATGTAAATCTCACATTGTTGGTCTATGGCAGCATTCATAAAGAAACCTAATAGCATAGGCGCAGGACCATTAATAGTCATACTTACCGATGTCATGACGTTTGCTAAATCGAAACCAGAATATAATTTTTTAGCATCGTCTAAACAGCAAATAGAAACACCAGCATTACCAATTTTACCGTAAATATCTGGACGTAAATCTGGGTCGTTACCATAAAGTGTCACACTATCAAAAGCGGTAGATAAACGTTTTGCTGGTAAACCTGCACTTACGTAATGAAAACGTCTGTTTGTACGCTCTGGTCCACCTTCACCAGCAAACATACGTGCTGGATCTTCACCTGTACGTTTAAACGGATATAATCCCGAAGTATATGGAAATTCTCCTGGCACATTTTCTTGTAAGGTCCAACGTAATAAATCTCCCCAAGCTTGGTACTTTGGTAAAGCTACACGAGGAATTTGTAAGTGAGATAATGACTCAGAGTGTGTTTCAATTTTAATCTCTTTATCTCTTACTTTAAAGCTATATATTGGATTTTTATATTTATTTACCTTTTCATCCCAACCAGTAATGACTTCCCAATTGTATGGGTCTAAGTTTAATTTAACACGATCGAATTCGGCAATAAGCAATTTTACAAAATCTTTATTGTCTTCTTTTATTTCAAAAGAATTTGAAGCAATTCCAGCTTTATCTAATTCTGGAGTTACTTCTAATACAGATTCTATAGTTTTATAAATTCCGTATAATTTTTGAGCAACTTCAACTTGAGTGTTTGTTGTTTTATCGTAAGCACGATTATTTTCAGCTATTTCAGATAAATAACGTGTTCTACTTGGCGGAATTACAAAAATCTTCTCACTCATTTCATCAGAAATATGGAACGTAGATTTTAAGTCTGAATCTGCCTTTTCAACCAACTTATCCATAATCGCTTTGTACAGCGTATTCATTCCTGGATCGTTAAATTGCGAAGCTATTGTACCATAAACAGGTAATTCTTCTTGTGGTGTATCCCAAAGGTTATTGTTACGCATGTATTGTTTTTTTACATCACGTAAAGCATCTAAAGATCCACGTTTATCAAATTTATTAATGGCTACTAGATCTGCAAAATCTAGCATGTCAATTTTTTCTAATTGTGTTGCTGCACCAAATTCTGGCGTCATTACATAAAGAGAAACATCAGAATGTTCTATAATTTCAGTATCCGATTGTCCGATTCCAGACGTTTCTAAAATAATTAAATCATATTCGGCAGCTTTTAAAACCTCAACCGCTTCATTAACATATTTAGATAATGCTAAGTTAGATTGACGCGTTGCCAAACTACGCATATATACTCTTGGAGAATTGATAGCATTCATACGAATACGATCTCCTAAAAGTGCGCCACCTGTTTTACGTTTAGAAGGATCTACAGATACTAAACCAATTGTTTTTTCTGGAAAATCTATTAAAAAACGACGAACCAACTCGTCAACCAAACTAGATTTACCAGCACCACCAGTTCCTGTAATTCCTAAAACTGGTGTTCTAGAATTTTTATTTTTAATATGAATTTTATCTAAAGTGTCTTTTGCAACTTCTGGAAAGTTCTCGGCAGAAGAAATCACTCTAGCAATGGCTTTTGGATTTTTAGTTGCAAGTACATCAACTTCACCATTTAAGGTATCACCAATGGCAAAATCTGATTGTTCAACCAAATCGTTAATCATACCTTGTAATCCCATGGCGCGACCATCATCTGGAGAATAAATTCGTGCAATACCATAATCCATTAACTCCTCAATTTCTGAAGGCAAAATTACGCCGCCGCCGCCGCCAAATATTTTAATATGTTCTGCTCCTCTTTCTTTTAAAAGGTCGTACATATATTTAAAATACTCATTATGCCCACCTTGATAAGAGGTTAAGCAAATTGCATTAGCATCTTCTTGAATAGCTGTATTTACAACCTCGTCCACGCTTCTATCATGGCCTAAATGTATAACTTCTACACCTGTAGATTGGATAATACGACGCATTATATTTATTGATGCATCATGGCCATCAAATAATGCTGCAGCTGTTACTATTCTAACTTTATATTTTGGATTGTAAGGTGCTTTTTGTTCCATTACTAATTTTAAGTGTGATTAAGGCTTGCAATTTACGGAATATTCAAAAAAATAGTTGCTAAAATCATAATTATCTAATACTACTATGCTATATAATATTTTTTTTTTTTTTGCACTACCTTAGTTACACTATTAATAATCAACACAATGAATAAAATTACACTACAAATACATTGCAAAGACCAAACTGGCATAATAGCCTCTGTTACTAATTTTATTGCCAATAATAATGGAAATATAGTATACATAGACCAACATGTTGATAGAGAACAAGATATTTTCTGTATGCGATTAGAAAGTGAGTTTAAAGCTTTTTCAATGGAAAGTTTTAAATCAAATTTCACCAATGTATTAGCTGAAAGGTTTAACATGAAATGGCGAATTTATGATGTTGAAGACAAACCAAAAATGGCACTATTTGTTTCTAAATACGACCATTGCTTGTATGATTTATTAGGAAGATATAATTCTGGAGAATTGTTTGTTGATATTCCTTTTATAATTAGTAATCATAACAATTTAAAACCTATTGCTGAAAGCTTTAATATTCCTTTTTATTATATTCCTGTAACAAAAGACACTAAAGCTGAAGCTGAAGCACAACAACTTAAACTTTGTAAAGAACATGGCATTAATTTTATTGTTTTAGCGCGTTACATGCAAATTGTAACAAACACATTAATTAATGAATACCCAAATAAAATTATTAATATTCATCATTCTTTTTTACCTGCATTTGTAGGAGCAAAACCTTATCACTCTGCCTATAAACGCGGTGTTAAAATTATTGGAGCAACAAGCCATTATGTAACTACAGACTTGGATGCTGGACCAATTATAGCACAAGATGTAGCGAGCGTTTCGCACACACACTCAATAGAAGATTTAATTACCAAAGGTCGTGATCTTGAAAAAATAGTTTTAGCCACCGCTATAAAATATCACATAAACCGAAAAGTTATGGTGTTTAATAATAAGACCATTATTTTTTCATAGCCAACATTAAACATAAAACGGATTTTTTTTATTTAAAGAATAGTTAACATTATCCGCAAGTTTTGAGCTTAAAGCGCATCTTAATATTGAGTATATTTACACCATAAATTATAGAACATGAAAAAATTATTGACTTTTATTATTATTTTAAATTTTACAGCTTGTGCAGAACTACAAGACGTTGTTAACCAATTACCTCAAGGAAATGGTAGTCTTTCTCAAGTAGATATAGGTAACGGTTTACGCCAGGCTTTAGACTTAGGGATTGACAAACAAGTAACTAAACTAACACAACAAGATGGTTTTTTTAAAAATGAATTAGTAAAAATTTTATTACCAGAAGAGTTACAAAAAGTAGATAAAGCTTTACGTGATATAGGTTTAAGTAATTTGGCAGATGAAGGATTAAAAGTTTTAAATCGTGCAGCAGAAGATGCTGTTGGTGAAGCTACACCTATTTTTATTGATGCGGTAAAAGGCATCACTTTTAACGATGCTAAAAACATTTTACTTGGTGATAACGATGCCGCAACACAGTATTTAAGTAATAGAACAGAAAGTGCTTTATACGCTAAATTTAATCCGGTTATTAAAAACAGTTTTGCAAAAGTTGGTGCAGACCAAATTTGGGCTAATTTAATAAACAAATATAACGCGATACCGTTTACAAATAATGTAAACCCAGATTTAACAGACTATGTTACAGGAGAAGCTTTAAAAGGTGTTTACAAAATGATTGCTGTTGAAGAACTTGAAATTAGAGAAAAAGCATCATCAAGAACTACAGATTTGTTACGTAAAGTTTTTGCTTTACAAGATTAATATAAGTAACACATTTAGTAATAGTTAGATAATATTAATGTAACATTAAAGCTGAAGCTTTTATATACATTTGTATCTCAAGTTATTCATCTCATATTACTTGAGTTAGTTAGTTTATTATAGTATAAAAAACCAACCTTAGCATCATCACTAGGTTGGTTTTTTTTATATCTGTTTTTTAAATTAACCGTTTCGCAACTTGCTTATTATCAATATTTAATGTATTTTTAATAACGTAATCTCCCAGGAACTATGTCAAGAAAAAATATTTTAAAAGCGCACCAAAGTAAGCTCAACAAGCGCTACAAACAATTAGTAGAGCAAGCCTATAATTTGAGAGAAACAGATCATGCACTTAGTGATGACTCTGAGTTTAAAGCTATGAAATTATTAAATAAGTTAAACCAGATTAAGTTTTTAGCTCGCGACAACTCACAGCCTATTTCTTAAAGCTTTAAAATAATCAAAGGCTTTAATTAATCTTGAGCCGTACCAAGAAAAATATTCGCCATCAACAAAAATTGTTTTTGCATGGTGAGACACACGGCCAACCTCAAAGGCATGTTCGTCTTTAAATGGATAAGGTTCACTAGATAACATTACAATTTCAGGATCTCCTTCTAATCTTATCTTTTTTAATTCTATTTCGGGATAACGTTCACGGTTTTTATAGATGTTTTCAAAATTATTTAATTCTAATAAATAATCTATAAAAGTGTTATTAGCTGCAACCATCCATGGTTTTCTCCAGATAAAATAAGCAACCTTAAGTGTTGGTTTATTTTTTATAAAAGCTTTAAAATCGTTTAAATTAAAATTTATTTTATCTATTATTTTAGAGGCGTTTGTTCGCTTATTAAATAATTCTCCATATTGAGTTATTAACTCTAAACAATCTGATATATTAAAAATATCAGATACATGTGTTGCACAAATTGTTTTACATGCATCTACTATTTCTTTTGTGTTTTCTTCTTTATTACAAAGTATAATATCTGGATTCAAAGCTTTTATAACTTCAATTTTAATATTTTTTGTTCCGCCTACTTTATGCTTTGTACTTTTTGCATGAAATGGATGTACACAAAATTTAGTGATACCAACAATAGAGTCTTCTAAACCTAAATCATAAAGTAATTCTGTTTGAGATGGCACTAAAGAAATTATACGTTTAGGTGTTGTTTTTAAAGTTACAGTATTTCCTATTTGATCTCTAATTTCCACAAATTGTAATTGGCTTAAGGTTATAAATTATTTGTTTAAAATAACTTCCATTTGCTTTTGTAATTCTTCTGCTTTAATGGCGGCAGCAGTAGCAAAATTTTCAGTTTTTGAAGCATAAATAATACCTCTTGAAGAGTTTATTAATAAACCAATAGTATCTGTCATACCGTATTTGCAAACGTCTTGTAAGTTTCCGCCTTGAGCACCAACTCCTGGAACTAATAAAAAACTGTCTGGAATTATTTTTCTAATCTCTGAGAAATATTCTGCCTTTGTTGCTCCAACTACATACATTAGGTTTTCTGAATTTTTCCACGATTTTGAAGTTTCTAAAACTTGTTTGTACAGCTCTTTGCCTTCTACTGTTTTGGTTTGAAAATCGAATGCGCCTTGATTAGACGTTAAAGCTAACATTATGGTATGCTTATCTTTAAAAGCTAGAAAAGGTTCTACAGAATCTTTTCCCATATATGGAGCCACTGTAACACTATCGAAAGCTAAATCTTCGAAAAATGCTTTAGCATACATAGTACTTGTGTTTCCTATGTCTCCACGTTTTGCGTCTGCTATTGTAAAAATTTCTGGAAAATTTTTATTTAGATAGTTTATAGTTTTCTCTAAGGATTTCCAGCCTTTTAATCCATAAGCTTCATAAAATGCTGTATTAGGTTTATAGGCAACACATAAATGGTGTGTAGCGTCTATTATAGCTTTATTAAACTCAAAAATTGGGTCTTCTAAATTTAATAAGTGTTCTGGTATTTTATTTAAGTCTACATCTAACCCAATACAAAGGAATGAGTTTTTTTTATTTATTTGGGTTACAAGTTGTTTTGTAGTCATGGTAAGTTAATAATAAAAAAAGCCTCTAAAAAAGAGGCTTGAATTTTACATTATATCGCTGTTTGCCTTTAATTTTTCGGTGTTTTCGGCTAGCATTAATTCGTCTATAATTTTTTGAATGTCTCCATTTACAATATTAGATAAATCGTAAAGTGTTAAACCAATTCTATGATCTGTTACACGACCTTGAGGATAGTTGTAGGTTCTAATTTTTGCACTTCGATCTCCAGATGTTACCATGGTACCTCGTAATGCAGCATCTTCCTCCATTTTTTTGGCAAGCTCTAAATCGTATAAACGAGAACGTAATACTTTAAATGCTTTTTCTTTATTTTTATGTTGCGATTTTTGATCTTGACATTGTGCCACTAATCCTGTTGGTTCGTGTGTTAAACGCACTGCAGAATATGTTGTATTTACAGATTGTCCTCCTGGTCCAGATGAACAGAAGTAATCTATACGAACATCTTTAGGGTCTATTTCTACATCAAACTCTTCGGCTTCAGGAAATACCATTACAGTTGCTGCACTTGTATGAACACGACCTTGCGTTTCGGTTTGTGGAACACGTTGTACACGGTGAACACCTGCTTCAAATTTTAAAGTTCCATAAACATCGTCTCCAGATACTTCAAATTGAATTTCTTTAAAACCACCATTTGTACCTTCACTATAATCTACAGTATCTACTCTCCATCCTTTGCTCTCACAGTATTTTGTATACATTCTATAAAGATCTCCTGCAAAAATACTAGCTTCATCTCCACCTGTACCAGCTCTTAATTCTACTACTGCATTTTTAGCATCCTGAGGGTCTTTTGGTATTAATAATACTTTTATTTCTTCTTCAAGTTCTGGGATTGCTGTTTTAGCTTCATCGTATTGCATTTTAGCCATTTCTACCATTTCTGGATCACTACCATCTGCAATTATCTCTTCAGCTTCAGCTAAATTATTTGTAAATTCTAAATATAACTCGCGCTTATCCATTAACAAGCGTAAATCTTTATATTCTCTATTTAATTCTACATAGCGTTTTTGATCTGTTATAATATCTGGTTGAATGATTAAATCACTCACCTCATCAAAACGCTGTTTTACTATTTGTAATTTCTCTAGCATCTATCTCTTTAAATTGTAAAAACAAAAATACGATAATTTATCAATTAGTAACTGATAATGTTTAGTTTCCGTTTTTTTTGAAAAATATTATATAATATTTTGCGTTGTTATTTATATGCTTAACCAATTTCGCGCTATACTATTTTATTACAAACCACTTTTTGTGTGGTCTTTTATAGTTAACATTATAGTTACTATATATAGTCCTCAAATTGTTTTTGCTTTATTAACTAAATTATTTTTAATTATAATATTTTGGTTAATGATTAGCGATAAAACCATGAGAAGAAAACTTGGTTTTTACAAAATGGTAGGTGTTTCTAATCTTAAATTAATTAGTATTTTATATTTAGTAGATTGTTTTATTACCTGTGGATTTATATTGCTTATTAAAGGCTTTATTTAAAACGCCATTATTACACCAACACCAAGCGCTTGTTTCCATTGTACTTTTGCGCCTTTTTCTTCAAACTCATCTTCAACATTTGTTTCTACAAGAGTTTTAATATCGTCGTCATATTTTAAATGAGATCCTAAAGTCGCTTTTACATAATCGTTTACTTTAAAATCGAATACCACTTCCCAGTCTACATCTACGTTACCAAAGCTATTAATATAATCTGTATAAAAACTTAATTGGTTTCTTATGTGTATGTTTTCAAAAAGCTCTGTTTCATAGTTATTGGTAACTAGTACTCCCATTTCTGTTCTTACATTTTCGCCTTTTTTTATTCTATTTCCTTCTTCATCATATAGTGCTGCATCAACTCCAAAGGCGCCTGTATCGGCTAAATTTTGATCTAAAACATAAGTGCCTTTGTAGGTTAATGGTGAAAAGTAAAAGGCTAATTTTTCTATATTTTTACCATACTCTACTCCTACACCTAAAAACATATAGCCTGGTGCCATGAAACGTGAGATAGGATTTGCTCTATCTGGATAATTATAACCGTTTGAAAATTGGGTTCTAAAATTAAATTTACCAGAATAGTACCAATTTGTAAGTGTATCTTTTCTATAACCTATAGTGGAGCTAAGTTCTAACTCATCTTCGGTTTTTCTTAGCTTTTGATTTTCTTGTTTGTTTACTCCATAACGTGTTCTTGCTACACTTTTCCAGATTAAATTGTCGCGTTTATAACGTAAACTTGATTGTAAATTAAGTAGTGCTGAAATAGAGTTACTTCCTCCTGCGCTCCAATTTACAAAGGTTACTTCGTTTATATCTAAACCTGCTTTATTCTCTTGTAGCCATTTAACTGTATCTTGAACTTTAACTACCGAGTCTTGATTTATTTCTTGTGCTTTTCCTATATTAATTGCTATTAGTGCAATAATTAATAAACAAATTCTCATTAATTTAATTTAGAAGTTTAATATTGAAACGTTCCAAAAGGACTTTCTATTGTTAGTTTTTTATTTTCTGAAGCTTCGACTTTTCCAATTATTTGAGCATCGACATTAAAGCTTTTTGATATTGCTATAATAGATTCTGCTATTTCAGGACTTACATATAATTCCATTCTATGCCCACAGTTAAACACTTGATACATTTCTTTCCAATCTGTTTTAGATTGTTCTTGAATTAGCTTGAAAAGTGGTGGAATTGGGAATAAATTATCTTTTACAATATGCAAATTATCTACAAAATGAAGAATTTTGGTTTGTGCTCCTCCAGAACAGTGTACCATACCATGGATGTCTTGCGAAGTATATTTAGATAAAATTTCTTTTATAATTGGCGCATAAGTTCTTGTTGGTGACAATACTAATTTACCTGCATCTATTGGGCTATTTTCTACTGCATCTGTTAACTTAACTTGCCCAGAATATACTAAATCTTCTGGTACTGCTGCATCAAAACTTTCTGGATATTTTGTAGCTAAATAATTATTGAATACATCGTGTCTAGCAGAAGTTAAACCATTACTTCCCATACCTCCATTATATTCTTTCTCGTACGTGGCTTGACCAAAACTTTCTAGACCAACTATAACATCTCCTGCTTTAATATTTGCATTATCGATTACGTTTTCTCGTTTTATTCTAGCTGTTACTGTTGAGTCTACAATAATTGTTCTTACTAAATCTCCAACATCTGCTGTTTCTCCACCTGTAGAATGTATAGTAACTCCAAAGCTTTTTAAATCTTCAATTAATTCTTCAGTTCCATTTATAATTGCTGAAATTACTTCGCCAGGAATTAGATTTTTATTTCTTCCTATGGTTGAAGATAACATAATGTTATCTGTTGCTCCAACGCAAAGTAAATCGTCTATATTCATAATTAAAGCATCTTGTGCAATGCCTTTCCAAACAGAAATATCTCCTGTTTCTTTCCAATACATATAAGCTAGTGACGATTTTGTACCTGCTCCATCTGCATGCATTATTAAACAATAATCCTCGTCATTAGTTAAATAATCTGGTACAATTTTACAGAATGCCTTAGGAAACAATCCTTTATCTATATTTTTAATAGCGTTGTGTACGTCTTCTTTTGAAGCTGAAACACCTCGTTGACTATATCTTTTACTAATTTCTGAGCTCATAATGTTGTGTTATACTCGCAAAGATAATTGTAAATAAAAAGCATACAAAATTATTGTATGCTTCTTTAAATTTATGTTATAATTTTATTAATCCCAATCTGGCATTGAGGCAGCAGTGAAGAGTTCTTTTTCGGCAGTAGCTTGACCGAGCTGAAAACTTCTAACTCCAGGAACTGCTCCTAAATTATTATCTACTCTTGTAAAAACAAAGCCTCCTTCTGTTGGGGAAAATTTCACATCTAAATCATTTTGTCCTGGTAAAGCTTCAGTAACTATTTGGGTATTTGTACCTAAATTTATATCGTAAAAAAATATCCTACTTTGAAATTGCCTATAATCTGGCTGCTCGTATCCTGATAAGTCTCTAGTATAAACCACTTGATTTCCATTAGCAGAGATATCAATACCGCCTAATGCGCCATTAAAACCTTCTGCTATAACAGTTTCTTCTGTTTGAGTAGATAGTCTTAATGTAAAGATTCTTGCATTATAACCATTTGCATTGTTAGTTTTTAGTAATACTAAATCATTATCTGACGCTACAGTTTCGACTTCTGAAATAAATGATCCATCTACTGTTTCATAAATTAAAATAGCTCCACTTCCATCTGGATTAATTGAATATAACTCATTAAAATTTGGATAATATAATTTACTACCATTTTGTGCCCAGCAAAAATCTATATGATCAAACCTAAACCCTGTTACTGGTATTGCATTAGTAACTTGAGTTTTATTAGAACCATCTGTATTCATAGTGAAAATTTGAGCATTACCTCCAGTGGTTCGCAAATAAGCAATTTTATTTATTGCCATATTAGCTCTTGGTCTAAAACTATTGTTGGTTTCACTTGTTAACTTCAATATTCCTACATCTACATCTCCATTTCCTGTCGTAGAATCATCTTGATTTCCAGAATATATAACACTGTTACCATCTTCTTCTTTTACAAATAGAAAAGGATTGTTTGGAGAGGTTATTGTACTAAATTGACTGATAGAAGAAGTAACTTCCTCATTAGTATTATCGCTAACTTTTACTTGCCAAAAATAAGTTGTAGATAATTGTAAGTTACTTGCTAAGTAAAACGTATCTTGGGCAGTCTCAAAAATTTCTATTTCATTTGTATTTCCATTTCTTAATTCTAACGTATAAGATAATTCATCATTAATATCTAGGTCACTTGCTTCCCATGTAAATTGCATTTCTAAAGGCTGCTCTGTAGCTAAATCTTCTGGAAATATTAATGTTGGTATTGACGGAGGTTGATTATTTGCGTTAGAAGTTAACATCTCAAAAGATACAACCGCTGCGGCGTCTTCAATAACTGTTACAGATTCAAATGCAGTAACAAAACCATCAAGTTCTGCTTGTACAGCATATGTTCCTATTGGTGCATTTTCAATAACAAAATTCCCTTCATTATCTGTAAAAACAGTACTTGTTGGAGAATTTGTTGATATTTTCACATTCTCTAAAGGAGCGTTTGTACCTTCTGCAACAACTTTACCGTTAATTGAACCTATTCGCTCTCCATCAATTTGATTTTCACTACATGTTAATAATAACATACAAACAAAAAACATTGCTAAATATTTTAGTGTTTTCATTTTTGTTAATTTAGGTTAGTTCCTTTTAATATTTTATTGATTAATTTTCATTGTTATTAGCTTCAACTTCATCTATCAATTCACTAGACTTATTATATAATCCTTTTTCTATGTTTTCTCTTCTAATTTTTCTCAACTCTTTTCTTCTCTCTCTTTCTCTAGCTCTTTCTATATCTTTTTTAGTGTTATAATTACCAATGTATAAATTAACACCAAGTCCTATTCTAAGGTACATATCGTCTTTATCTCCTCTTACCAAATCATCAACAGCATCGCTAAATACAAAATTATTTTCTACGTAGCTAGTTATTCCTAATCTATCTGTGACCAAATACTCTAAGCCTAATCCTGCTTGTATTTTTGGATTTATATTATTGAAATCACTTGAAATATTAGTTCCTCCTCCAACATATATGTAAGGTGATAATTTATCAAAGGGAAGAATATTATATTCTACATTAGCATCAAATGAAACAAAGCTTTTTTCAAATATATCCTCATTAGAGAGTTTAAATTTATTTGCATTTAAATTTAAATTGAAATGAGAGTTTAAATAGCGTTTAAAACCTAATCTAAAATTAAGTTGATGTTCAGGGTTTATATAATCTCCATTAATTCTTGCACTACCTAACGAACCATGTATTACATTATCTGTTCGTCTTTTAAATGTAAATCTATTAAATAATTGAGTGGAGTTAGAAATTTCTTTTTCTTCTTTATATTCACTCATTAATTGATTATCCTTTTCAACACCAGCATTACTAGCCCAATACCCATCTTGCATACCTTCTAAAATTAAATCGTACACTGCTTTTTCAATAGCATCTTTAACTGCTAATTGTACTGGTTCATTTTGAGTAAATCCTGTTTCTGCTTCTAACAATCTTTGAAATTTAACAAACCGGAATAAACTTACATCTACTGCTTGTGATAATATCGTTTTTGAAACATATATTGTTTTTAAAATTTCTCCATTTTTAGTGGAAATAGCTCGCAAGTAAACCGTTATTCTGTCTTGCCTATACCTAGCAGATCCTCCAACACCAAAATATCTAGCTCCAGCTCCACCTGTAACAATATTGGTGTCATACGAAATAATACCACCTTCTAACATTAAACCCGCATAAAGCAAAGGCTCAATTGGTGGTTCGTTAGGATTTAATCCTTTTATATATTCTTGCTTAGTTGTACGTATAATATTTCTTTCTGTAGAAAGATTATTAAAGTTTTCTCTTTCTAAAGGAATAAAATAGCCTGAATCTCCTAAAGCTTTAATTAATATTGTAGTGGCTCCTTGCGTTACAGCTGTACTAAAAGTACTTCCGTTTTCTACAGCTTTATATTGCCCTGTTTGATCGCTAAAATTATATACAGCGACTTCTAATGGTACTTTAGCTGGCGGTAAACTAAGTAGCTTGTTTGTAGATTTTGAAAATTCTCCAATTTTTGCGGGTTCTTGAGAAAAAGGTTGATTAAAATAAGTACCACAAGAGTTTGCGAATATGTATATAGTCAATAAGACTATTATTTTTTTAAAATTATTCATAAAAGGTTAAGCTTTCTTTAAGGATTTGGAACAATAACTTGAGTTTGCTCTCCATTTAGTGTATCAAGAATATTAATAACTAAACCTTCATCAGACTCAAATACTTCTACATTTAATGAGCCAAATGTAAATGTTCCCTCTTCATTAAAATCACCAACAGCATCTACTTGTTGCGCTAAAAGCGCTCTTGAGATTTGACTAAGAACTTGTTGATTTAATTGCTCTCCAAAACGATCTAATTCAGATTCTTCTTCAGTTTCTGCTCTTGGTTGTGTAAATCCATTTTGTGCATTTGCAGAACTCAATAACCAATTATAATTAAATGTATCTCCTCCAAACGCAGGATTTAAAGGCTTATAACTAAATTGCTGTGCCATTGCAACTGTACTCGCACTAAAAAGAAAAAATATAAATAGTTTAAATTTCATAATTAATATTGTGTTATTGTTTCTTTAGATTTTTGTAATAGTTGTAAATACCTAATGCTTTTTTGCATTGCTATATTTACCATCTCAAGTAAAAACTTTTTTTTAGGGTTTACAAAAAACTGCCATACTAATCGACCATCTACTTTTACAGAAATTCTAGTGGATCTTCTTTGCCCAGGCACTTCTTCAATTACAATATGTTTATCAGTCTTTATTTGCCTATTAAAATATTCTGAATAAAAGTACCGATGAAAATCTCTTCCTGCTTTAGTTAACGTTTTTTGAATAACTAATCCTTGCAAAAAAACACCGTCTTGTCCTGTATTTGCTAAATCTTGTGATTCTTCTTTTAAAATTTCTTTTCTATTAGGATCTAATTCAATAACAATCTGTCCATTTTCATTGCTGGTTAACACAACTCTATCCTTACCAATTGCTCCTACATTTTTTTCTCCATCAATAATTGGATATATTAATAAAACAAGAATAATTTTACCGTTAATATCATTATTAATTGTTAAGGAAGATAATACTTTTTTTTGATTTGCTTCTAAATAGAAATTATTGCTTTGTGATGATTTTGAACTGTTATTATTTACATCGGTTTTAAAAGCTAAAAACTCATACCTTAAATTATATGCTGAAAACTTCAAATTTTCTGCTGTTGCAGAAAACTTGGTAAACTCACTTGATTTTTCAATTTTAATTAAAGCATTAATGTCTTTATTATAAAATTTTTGTGCATTAATAGAAAAACTACTAAGCACAAAAATTAATAACAAAGTGTAATTTAATTTAGATAACATTTACAACACCCTAATTAAAACTTCTAATAATTACAGTAGGCGAAGCTGCTGTTTGAGTAAATTTAATATTCTTTGTTATATTATTTGCTCCAAAACGTTCAAAATTTAAGCCATCGCCATTTTGCTTAAGTTCTAATGATACCTTTGCATTAGGGTCTATTACGTAATCTAATATTGAATTATTATCTCCATTTTGCTCTAAGTCTGCAACAACTGCATCAACTTGATATGTAAGATTTACATTATTAGCATCTCCGTTTTGAGATATATTAATATCACTAGCTCTTGATGCTACTTTTACTACCGATGTATTAAAAGAAGAAACTTGTGTTATTGTAACAGAATTTCCAGTTATTGTGTTTAAAGTTTCATTTGGTGTTGTATCAAAATAAGAATCAAAAAAAGACTGCGAGACTTCTTGTCCATTTAGCTCTGTTGAAGCCTCTGTACTATTATCTTCATCTTCACTATACGTTTGAGACCAACCTAATTGTAAAACTAATAATAGAAATACTAATATTGAATTTGATTTATTTTTGTTTAATATTTTCATAATAGTTGTAATTTAATAAAAAAAGGAGAATGCTTGCTATTTAAACATCCTCCTTTTTATAATTTATAGTATAAAATAACTATTTCTAAATATAAATTTGGATTTTAACATCCACTTCCACCACATGGAGCATCTAAATCGAAACTACCTGGTCCACCTGGAGTAATTAAAGTTTCCATTTCTTGGAAATCACAGTTTTCACCGTCATTCATTAAATCTCCGTTAGGTCCTAACTGTAAAACACTAATTGTATTACCTCCATTAGACATTCCATCTGGAATATTTTGACTAGCTTTAAAGCTATGTCCTGAACCATCTGCAATTCCACTTTTTTGCACAATTAAAGTTTGGTTAGCAAGACCTCTTTGTCCTGTAAAAGCAACATTTTCATCACCACTCTGGTAAGTACTTACTAAGTTAGAGTCTCCTTTTTGAGATGAACTTACAATGTTACCATCACCATACTGTCTTTGGTAAGCTAAATGATTTCTACCGTTTTGACCTAAAATAGCACCATTAACATCTCCTGTTTGATCTTGACGACCGTAGTTAGCACCACCATTTGAGACACCGTGAGCGTTTTGAGCTATATAAGCCACGTTATTATCTCCTGTTTGATTTTGCTCTGCATAGTCACTATCTTCACTGCTATCTCCCCACTGTCCTATATAACCAGTGTTTGCGTCACCATCTTGAACTTGTAATGCTCTAGCATCTGTAGAACCCATACCTGTATTATCGGTACCATCAGTATAACCTGCATCTGAATAGGTTACAATAAAAGCATCTAAATCTGATTGAGAAGCTCCAAAATCATTTATAGGGTTTACATCTGCTCCTTGATCTACTAAAGCAGTGTTATCGTCACCAGTTTGGTATTGATTAGAAATATTCAAATCTCCTTCTTGAACAGAGTGTGCTTTGTTACGACTACCATCTTGATCAATTCTGGTAACATTCTCATCACCATATTGCTCAGCTATAGCAGTGTTACCGTCAGATCCATCTGGTCCAGAGTTTTGAAAAACACCTGCAACGTTATCATCTCCTTCTTGTACTGTTCTTGCTTGGTTATTATCGAACTGCTGTCTTGTTTTAGCACGGTTGTCTTGACCATCTTGCTCTATCATAGCATAGTTCATTTCACCTTGCTGTCCAGTTCCATGGTGAATTAAAGCTCTGTTTCCTCCACTTGCTCCACCGTCTTTCATACCTTGACGTGTAACAGCTTCGTTTAAATCTCCTTCTTGTAATGTAGTAGACTGGTTACCAGAACCCATTTGTCTTACATCTGCTGCATTACCTACACCACTTGCTGCTGAAACCTCACCTGTTTGCCAGATTCTTGCTCTGTTATCACCAGTTCCAGTTCCATCAGCTTGTACTGAATAAGAAGATTGATTTGTTCCAGCCTGCATAACTTGTAACTTATTTGTGTTACCTGTTTGAATAGCCTCACCTGTGTTACCGTTTCCAGTCGCATAATCTACAGCTACCTGTGTGTCTACTGAATTAGATCCATTTTGGACTTTTAAATCATCCTGTGATACAGGACTTTGCGCAAATATAGCGCCCGTGAATAGAAGTGCCGAAGCACCTAAAATTACTTTTTTCATGTTAAATATATATTGATTAATAGCTTTGTAAAGATAAAAAAATAAACATTAAAAACGTCTTTTTAAGACTATTTTCGACTATTGTTTTGGTAATATCGACGAAATACATTAGCACAAAAAAAACATCTATAAACAGCTACAAGTAAGAAACATAACTAAAATCATCTACTTCTGTTTTTAAATATTAAAACTAAAATATTACTACATAAAACGGTTATTATTTTTTTTACTAAAATTCATAAAAAGTTTAAGCAAAAAAAAGAGGATGCTTGCTATTTAGACATCCTCCTTTTTCTAATATGTAAAACCTAAATTAATTTAGATTGGATTTTAGCATCCACCTGCACCACATGGAGCATCTAAATTAAAGTCTGCTGGTGTTCCTGGTGTAACTAAAGTTTCCATATCTTGGAAATCACAGTTTTCACCTTCAGTCGTTAAGTCTCCATTAGGTCCTAATTGTAATACACTAATTGTGTTACCTCCGTTAGACATTCCGTCAGCTAAGTTTTGACTTGCCTGGAAGCTATGTCCTGAACCATCTGCAACACCTGCTTTTTGCACAATTAATGTTTGGTTAGCAAGACCTCTTTGTCCTGTAAAAGCAACATTTTCATCACCACTCTGGTAAGTACTTACTAAGTTAGAGTCTCCTTTTTGAGACGAAGCAACGATATTACCATCACCATATTGTCTTTGGTAAGCTAAATGATCTCTACCATTTTGACCTAAAATAGCAATGTTAGAGTCTCCTGTTTGATCTTGACGACCGTAGTTAGCACCACCTGTTGTAGAACCATGAGCGTTTTGAGCTATAAAAGCAGCATTATTATCTCCTGTTTGGTTTTGCTCTGCATAGTCACTATCTTCACTACTGTCTCCCCATTGACCTATATAACCAGAGTTAGCATTTCCATCCTGAACTTGTAATGCTCTTCCGTTAGTAGAACCTTGTCCAGTATTATCAGTACCATTTGTATAACCTGCATCTGAAACTACACTTAATGCTAAATCTAAATTGGCTTGAGTATCTCCAAGAGAACTAATTGGATCTACATCACCACCTTGATCAGTTAAAGCCCAGTTATCATCACCAGTTTGGATTTGATTAGCAACATTTAAATCTCCTAATTGATTTGAATGTGCTGTGTTACGGCTTCCATCTTGATCAATCATAGTGGCGTTTGAATCACCATACTGCTCAGCTAAGGCAGTATTACCATCAGAACCATCTGGTCCAGAGTTTTGAGTAACACCTGCGATGTTGTTATCTCCTTCTTGGATTGTTCTTGCTTGATTGTTATCGTACTGCTGTATAGTTGTAGCAGAGTTAGTTTGACCATCTTGCTCTATCATAGCATAGTTCATTTCACCTTGTTGTCCTGTACCATGGTGAATCAAAGCTTTGTTTCCTCCACTTGCTCCACCGTCTTTCATACCTTGACGTGTAACAGCTTCGTTAAAATCTCCTTCTTGGTAAGAAGTAGACTGGTTACCAGAACCCATTTGTCTTACATCTGCTGCATTTCCTTCACCACTTACTGCTGAAACATCACCAGTTTGCCAGATTCTAGCTCTGTTATCTCCAGTTCCTAATCCATCTGCTTGCACTGAATAAGAAGATTGATTTGTTCCAGCTTGCATAACCTGTAACTTATTTGTGTTACCAGTTTGAATACCTTCACCTTTATTTCCAGTTCCTAATGCAAAATCTGTAGCTACTTGAGCATCTACTGAATCTGTACCGTTTTGACCTGTTAAAGTACCTTGAGTTGGCAATTGTGCAAATAATGCACCTGAGAATAATAGTGCCGAAGCACCTAAAATTACTTTTTTCATGTTAAATATATATTGATTAATAGCATGGCTAATATATAGAATTAAATCAATACAAAATTTAATACGGTCACAAAAAAAGATGAATCCAACAGTTTTTTCGATTACCTATTTACTTACATCGACGAAGCGTATTTACTTGTAAGAAAAAACTTATTTATTGTTTTTAACCACAAGCTAAACAACTTACTATTAAGTACGTAGAACTACGTAGTAAATAAGAGTTCACGGTACTTTGTAAGCGGCCAAAGCTCATCATCCACTAGTAGTTCTAGTTTATCACAATGGTAACGAATAGTCTCTAACATAGGTTTTATATCCTGACAATATGTTTCTGCCTTACTATTTATATCATCTATTATATTTGCCTTTTTTCGAGCCTCAGTCATATTAGTAACCAATTCATTTATCTTTTCTATGTGATTAGATATGTCTTCAATTAAAACCATTTGTGCTTTTGCTACTTTTTTAAAACCATCATTATATATAGACTTTAATCCTTTTACATTTTCAATTAAAATGTTTTGGTATTTAACTGCAGTAGGTACAATATGATTTCTTGCTAAATCTCCAAGCACTCGCCCTTCTATTTGTAAGCGCATTATATATTGTTCCATTTCTATTTCGTAACGCGCTTGTGTTTCTACAGCATTCATGATGCCTAAACTTTCATATAATGCTATAGTTTTTTTAGATACTTTTACTTTTAAAGCTTCTGGTGTTGATTTATTATTTGTTAAACCTCTTTTTTTTGCTTCTTTTTCCCAAGCTTCACCATAACCATTACCTTCAAAAAGAATACGTTTTGATTTTTTTATATATTCTCTTAAAATATTAAATATTGCTTCGTCCTTTTTTAAATCCTTTTTTTCTATAAGTGCATCTACTTCAATTTTAAATTCCATTAACTGTTTCGCCACAATTGTATTTAGAACCGTCATTGGGTTTGCACAATTAGCTTTAGAGCCTACTGCCCTAAATTCGAATTTGTTTCCTGTAAATGCAAATGGTGATGTCCTGTTTCTATCTGTATTATCTAACAATATTTCAGGAATTTTACCTACTACATTAAGTTTTAGGTCGGTTTTTTCTTTAGGAGATAGTTTACCACTAGTTACATTTTCTAATTCGTTTAACACACCTGTTAATTGCTCACCAATAAATACTGAAATAATTGCAGGAGGCGCTTCGTTTGCTCCTAATCTATAATCGTTACTTGCAGATGCTATTGCAGCACGAAGTAACTCCTCATTATCATTAACAGCTTTTATTGTATTTATAAAGAAAGTTAAAAATTGCAGATTACTCATAGGTGTTTTTCCTGGACTCAATAGATTAACTCCCGTATCTGTACTTAAACTCCAATTATTATGTTTCCCTGAACCATTTATTCCTTTAAAAGGTTTTTCATGAAATAACACTTTAAAATTATGTCGCTCTGCAACTTTATCCATAACATCCATTAATAAAGCGTTGTGATCTACAGCTAAATTTGCTTCTTCAAAAATAGGTGCTAATTCAAATTGATTTGGAGCGACTTCATTATGCCTTGTTTTAACAGGTATACCCAACAGCATGCATTCTGTTTCCAAATCTCTCATATAAGACATTGCTCTATTTGGTATTGTACCAAAATAATGATCATCTAACTGTTGTCCTTTAGCAGAAGCATGCCCTAAAAGCGTTCTTCCTGTTAATTGAATATCTGGCCTTGAAGATACTAATGCACTATCTATTAAAAAATACTCTTGTTCCCAACCTAGTGAAGCATTTACTTTTTTTACATTTTTATCGAAATACTTACAAACAGCTACAGCCGCATTATCTACTACTTGAAGCGCTCTTAACAATGGTGTTTTGTAGTCTAATGCCTCACCTGTATATGCAACAAATACTGTAGGTATACATAAAGTTGTACCATATATAAACGCTGGAGACGTGGGATCCCATGCTGTGTAACCTCTCGCTTCAAAAGTATTTCGAATTCCGCCATTTGGAAAACTTGATGCATCTGGCTCTTGCTGTACTAATTGAGAACCACCAAATTTTTCAATTGCATTATTATTTTCTATAGTCTCAAAAAAAGCGTCATGCTTTTCTGCAGTAGCACCTGTTAAAGGTTGAAACCAATGTGTATAATGTGTTACTCCCTTAGAAAGCGCCCAATCTTTCATAGCAGATGCTATTTGGTTTGCAATAGCACGATCTATTTTGCTTCCTTTTTCTATAGCGCTCGTTAAACTTTCAAAAGCATCACTAGTTAATGTTTGACGCATTTTTTTTGAATCGTAAACATTCTGTCCAAAAAGTTCTGAACGACGTTTTTCATCTTTAATAATTACTGGCTTTCTATTTAACGTTTCTTTTATTGCAAAAAATCGAAGTGTTGACATTTTATATAGCTTTTTTTTACAAATATATCAATTTAAGGTTATTTTTAAGTCTTAAAATAAATATACCCTAAAAAAAATAGGGGTTGTTTGATAAATTTAATAATTTTTAAAAAAATTGCCTTATTTTTTTATAGGTATACTAAAAATCATTCTATATTTGTAAACATATTATTTAAAATTACCTGAAGTATTATGGCAAAAATAAAATTAGAATACATTTGGTTAGATGGTTACCATCCTACTCAAAACATGAGAAGTAAAACTAAAGTTGAGGAACACGAAGATTTTAAAGGCACAATTGAAGAGTTAGAAAATTGGTCTTTTGACGGATCTTCTACTAGACAAGCCGAAGGCGGATCGTCTGACTGCTTATTAAAACCTGTAGCTATTTATCCAGATCCAGCAAGAGTGAATGGTTATTTAGTAATGACTGAAGTTTTAAATGCAGATGGAACTCCTCACGTATCTAACGGAAGAGCTACTATTGAAGATGAAGACAATGATTTTTGGTTTGGTTTTGAGCAAGAATACTTTATAATGGATACAAAAACCCAATTACCTTTAGGATTCCCTATTGGTGGTTATCCAGCTCCACAAGGTTTATATTATTGCTCTGTTGGAGGTAAAAACACACATGGAAGAGGTTTAGTTGAAGAACATGCAGATTTATGTATTGAAGCAGGCTTAAACTTTGAAGGTATTAACCAAGAGGTTGCTTCTGGACAATGGGAATTTCAACTTTTTGCTAAAGGTGCTAAAAAAGCAGGTGATGAAATATGGATAGCACGCTACCTATTAGATCGTTTAACTGAACAATATGGTTACTATATAGAATACCACCCAAAACCATTAGGAAAAGATATGGATTGGAATGGCTCTGGAATGCATGCTAATTTCTCTAACACTACATTAAGAACTTGTGGTAGTCAAGAGACTTACGAAAAAATATGTGAAGCTTTTAGACCTGTTGTTAAAGAACACATTGCTGTTTACGGAGAATTTAATGACCAACGTTTAACTGGTGATCATGAAACTGCATCTATACATGATTTTAGCTACGGCGTATCAGATCGTGGTGCTTCAATAAGAATACCTATTATTACTGTAGAAAAAGGCTGGAAAGGTTGGCTAGAAGATAGACGCCCTGCTTCTAACGGTGATCCATACAAAATTGCAGGCCGAATTATAAAAACGGTTAAGTCTGCTAATATTGATTAACACAAACTATTAGTTAAATCCACAAAAAAAGCGTTTGAAATATTTCAAACGCTTTTTTTTATTGCTTTTTATTAAGCAAATGCCAAGTATATAAAACTACAATAACCTACAACAAGCAATAAACCTTTATAACGACTTATTTGCATTTGTTTTGGAATAAATATTAATAAAATTAGGACCGCTGCAAATGCAATCATCCAAAAAATATCGCTATCTAAAATTTTAGAATCTGTAACTGGAATAGTTTTTACAATAGAGGTTAAACCTAACACAGAACCTATATTAAAAATATTTGAACCTATTAAATTACCTAAAGATAATGCCTTCTCTTGTTTTGCTGCTGCTATTACAGAAGCCGCTAACTCCGGCACACTTGTTCCTATCGCTATTACTGTTACAGCTATTACCGCATCACTCACTCCCAACGCTAACGCTAACTCTTTAGCACCATCTACCAACCAAACAGAACCAAAATATAATGCTACTGCTCCAATTACTAACCAAAGCAATATTTTAGCATTAGATACTACTGCTAAAGCATCATCTACTTCTTCTGCTACAGCATCTTTTTTTGCGCTTTTTAAAAGAATAATTATAAATAGAATTAAGCCTCCAAATAGAATACAGCCTTCTATTGGTGATAAAAAGTTATCATTACTTAGAAAATAATATAAAGCAAATGAAAAAATCATCATCGCAGGCCAATTTAACGTATAAAAAGACTTATCTACAGCTATTGAGCCTATTAGTGCCGTTATACCTAAAACCAATCCAATATTAGCTATATTAGAACCTACAACATTATTAATTGCTATTGCTGGAGATCCTGATAAGGCTGCTTGTAAACTAACTAACAACTCTGGTGCAGAGGTTGCAAAAGAAACAACCGTCATACCAATAACCATTTTAGATATATTGAATTTTAAAGACAAACCAACAGAGGCTTTAACTAAAAAATCTCCTCCAATAACCAATAGCACTAAACCTGCTATTACAAAAAAAATGCTCATAAATTCTAATTAAATTTTTACGAAGATACTACTTCACAAGAAATTTACGAGTTTCGGTTTTACCATTTGCTGAAATTTTTGCGAAATAGAGTCCGCTAGCTATATCAAAACGTATAGCTGAATTATTTTTTATAGTTTCAGATTTAATCATCCTTCCTTCAGAAGAATATATAGTTACCAAATATTCGTCATCCTGTCCAGAAATAAATAGTTGACTAGAAACTGGATTTGGAAATATTTTTAAATTTTCAGTATTAAAACTTTCAACACTTAAACTATTATTCCAAACTTCACCTGCATTTGCTCCCCAAATATAATCTACTAAATCTGGCATATCGATTAAAGGATTTCTGTTAAATTGCCAATTGTAAATAACATTATTTCTATTCATTTCAAAATCGTCTGGAGGATCTTGATTATGCCATTGTAATAATGTTGCTAAATCTCCCATTTGACCTGTTGTAGTTGGAAAACCGTTAACAATTTCAAGATCGTTGTAACGTAACTGCATATACAACACGCTTCGGGCTACATCTCCTTTAAAGCTACTTTGATTCCCTGTTGGCCCGTTATATTCTCCATAATGCTGGTTTCCTCTAGAACTATTTTCTGGACCATCTGCAGCTCTAAGTGCATGAGCGTCTGAGTTTCCATGTCTTAAAGAATCTGCTGTTGTATTCCAAAATACATCTATTCCATCTGCATCATCATCTTCATCTATGCTATTGTATCCTGCTAACGAACGTGGAAATGTATGCTCTCTATTCCATTTACCTACACTATTTGAAGTTGTTTGGTAGTCTAATTTCGCTCGACCTTGCTCTGTATACACTAACCAAACTTGGTTACTATTTTCTGGGTTTTGATCTGCTTCTTTTAAAATATCTATAACATCTGCATACGTTTGTGCTCTTACAACACCTTCTTCTGCAATTATATCTTGGATTGCTTGCTCTAAATTTGCTCCAGACAACCCATTTAAACTATCGTAGTATCCTGCAGGTTGAGTGCTTTGCACAACACCTGTTGGCATTGGTGGATTTCCAGGAATTGGCGCATTATATGGTGCAACAATAAAATCATTATCAACAACTCTTAGTTTTAAAAAATTGTTGAAAGGAATATAAGGTGTAGATAAGTTTACAAATTTTATAATTGGCTCTTCATCTCCATCATTAATTCCATCACTAAGCACTGTTATAGATGTAGTAACAGAGTTTTGACCAGAAGGAATTGTAACTGTTGTATTTCCTGTAAAATCTGAAGTTGTAAAACTTTCATTATCTAAAGTAAAACTAAAAGTAGCATCTTGAGTTACATTATTTTGAGATGTAAATGTTATTGGTATTGTATCTCCTTCATTATAAATTTCCTGAGTGGTTGAAATCTCTATGGCATTAAAAACTATACCACTACCATCATTTAACGCTCTAGGTGTTGGTGTGGTTGCAGTGTATGTAATAGTCCCAGAACCATCATCAAATCTTTGAATTGAATTAGAATTATTTCCTGCTCCTTCACTAATTTGGTCATTTGGACCTAAACCTAATAAACTTAGCAAATTAGTGTCTACAGCATCATTAGTACTATACACCAATGCATCTACTAAATTAGTTGTTGTAGCAAGTGTTTCACCAGGAAAAGCATCTATACTATCTTGATATATTGCAACTGCATCTGCTCCATTTTGAATTACATTTGAAGGTATTAATAATTGTGGAAATGGCATCACCGTAGTACTACCTATTAACAACAACCCATTATCGTCTGATACGCTACCTGTTAAATCTACAGCAAAGTAACTAGAATCACCACCAGAAGAAGAGCCATTAAAAAACACCATAACAAAACCGTCTAAAGACATATTAGGAGTTGCAGTTAATAATTCTACAAATTCCTCTTCATCAAGTCCTGGATTATCACAATCTAACTCATTAATTACTACCTGTTGACTGTACACTAAGTTAAAAAACAATAATACAGCACTAAAAATCACAATCTTTTTCATTTACACAAATTTGGGCAAATTTAAAAAACAAAATGCTAGTATATATTTCTTTATTGTTAATTGTTAAATTATTTTAAAATGAAAAAAAACTTATGTCTTAATGAATTTTAAAAACAAACACTTTTTATTAATTAAAAATCCCTTGCAAAAAAATAATCACTCAAAAAAGCCCCTACAATTATTACAGATTAAAACAAGCAAACACAAAAGCAATTACAAAAAACAACCATAATTAAGAGAAATTACAAAATCTTAAAACACTACACATTAAACCACTTATACATATACAGTCAATTATATTAATTTATACTTTTTTGCTTGGATAGTAATTATCAAAAAATATATATTGAATGGACAATCAATAAAATTAATATTAACCCTTAAACTAAACCACTATGATGACATTAGCGAAATTAATTATCGAAACTATATTATCGATAGGACTGTAAAACAAAATAAAAGATAAAACTTAGTCTAGAATAAGTTTTAAGCTTTTAAATTACAATAGGATTTGGCTAAGCATCTTAAAAACTATAATTTTGATTTTATTAATTTTTATAATTAAAAACCATTTTGAAAAAACATTTTTTTAAAATTATATCTAAAATTAACAAAGCTATATTACCTAGCTACACTAAGCAGCGTTTAGATCTAACTAAAGCTTCAAAATTACAAATGGCTATTTTTGCATGGAAATTATATGTTACCAAAAATGCTTTGGATTAAAAAAACATAGCAAAACCACACCTAACTACACCTTTTAAGAATTGAAAACATCTATTTTATTAATTAAAATAAATTTTTTACGATTTATTTTGACTGTATTATAAAAAAGAAATATATTTGCACCCACGAAAAAAAGGCCTCGTGGCGCAACTGAATAGCGCACTTGATTACGGCTCAAGAGGTTACAGGTTTGAATCCTGTCGAGGTCACTAATAAAACCAACACTTTACAAAGCTTTTGTAAATGTTGGTTTTTTTTATTTGCAGAAAATTTGCAGAAAAATCACTGTATAATTTCGCTATTACTGCCTGTATAATTATTGTTATTTTCTGAGTATAGCTAATATTTCCTGTTTATTGTAATAGCGTTTATTACCAACAGCGTAACTCTTTATAATACCTTTGTTTGTCCAATTCCAAAGTGAAACTAAACTAATTTTTAAAAAATCTGCCGTTTCTTGTCTTGTTAAATACGCTTCATTTCCATTAGTATGCAAATCATTTAAATAATGTTTTATTTTTATTAAAAGCTTATCTGCTACTCTATCTGCTAATTCATCTACTGTAATTTCTTGTACTTCTATTGTTTTTGTTATCATACCTTATTATTTTTTATAAAATGAAAGTTAACGAAATGAAGCAAACAAAAACTTGAGGTAAGATAGACGTCTAAAAAAATGAGAGAAGTGAAGCTATTGCTTCTATTATTCAACTTAGATTTGGGTCAGTTTTGTTGCGAAATAGAGGTTTTAAGCATTAGCAATAGCCCTTTGCTTTTTTATTGTACTAATTTATTTATATAGATACTTTTAAATAAAACAAGCAATGTGCTATTATAGCGTTGGATACAAGTATTATAACATAAAACCAACTATGTATTGCTCGCGTAATAACACAAAGGATTTTGAGCTTTCGACAGACTCAAATCGAAGCAAGCAAAAAAACTAGGTTTTGACTTGTATGGAATAAAAAAGAGCCTTCCGAAAAAGACTCTTTCATTATTGATCTAATGGTCGTGGTTTGAATGGTCATCATTTTTTTCTTCACCAGATTTATTCATTATCATATCGTGTTTATATTGACAGCAAGATGGAAGACTGTTAAATGCCTCTTCATCACCAGCTACTTTTTCGGTATCATATCCTGAAGCTGCGATTGCTTTATGGATTGCCATTGCATCGGTTTTTGTATCATCAAAAGACACATCAATCTTTTTTTTATCGACATCCCAATTAGCACTTGCAACACCTTCAACACCGTTAGCTGCTTTTTCGATTGTGCTTTTACACATTCCGCAATTTCCTCTTACACCAAAAGACAGGTCTGTCATTGCCATATCTTTTGACATTTCAGTAGTTGTGGTTTCTGTTTCTTTTTTGGTTTCGTTTTTACAACTTGTTAAACCTAATGCTGCTATTATAGCTACACTTAAAATTACTTTTTTACTCACGTCGATTACATTTTTGTTTTTGTGTTCGTGATTTTTCTTTGAAAAATTCATTGTTTAAAATTTAATTGTTATTACTTGATTTATTATTCTATTACTTGTTTTACTTCACCACAGGTTAGCATTGCTTCGCCAAAGTATGGATTGATTACTTTTTCTTCTTTACTCAACCAATATGCACCATTGTTGTTATCTGCCATTGGACAAAATTCCACATAGACCTTTTCATTGACACCAAACAATTGAACAGCATTGATTAGATGTGATGATAAATGTTTAAAATGGTCTCTTTGTGATTTTATATCGGACGTTTCAGAAATTGAAGTTGCAGAAGATTTTATTTCGCCTTCTAATGACATCCAATGGTTATGCGCCTTATTATCTGACAACAATTTCATATCTACTTTGTTCAATTTATTTAATAAAGTTGTTGCGTTTGCTGAAGTACTTATTGAATCTTCTTTTACTAAAGCATCTTTTAAATTGATATACGCATTGTAAACACTATTTAACTGTTGTTGAAATTTCTCTGATACTTCCAAACGCTCATTCATATTAGTGTGGTCACTTTCTTTGTTGGGTGAATTGTTATCCATACCTAAATGACCTTCGTGTCCAGTCATTACTTTACCACCATCTTTATTCATCATAGATTTTTTGCCTTGTAATTGTGCAGCTGCATCAACTGTAAATGTTCCGTTAGTCACTATTTCATTTCCAACAAATAAACCTTCTACAACTTCATATTCATTACCAATTTGATTGCCTAATTTAATTTCACGCATTTCAAAAATAGGTTGGTCTGGATTTGTTTTAAGGTACACCACAGAACGTTCACCTGTCCATAATACAGAAGATGCAGGAATTGATAATACTTCATCATTTTTAGCTGTACTGCCTTCAATATTTGCGGTTACAAACATTCCTGGTTTAAATACATCGTCCTTATTGCTTAAAACAACACGTAAGGTTACAGTTCTTGTTTTCGTGTTTAAAACTGGGTCAATGAAATCAACTTTACCTTTAAACTCTTTATTAGGATAAGCATTGGTTGTTATCATCACTTCCTGTCCTTTTTTAAAGCGGTCAATCTGATTTTCATACACATCAAAGTTTCCCCAAACTGTGTTGAGATTGGCAATTTTTAATAAGGGTTGTCCTTGTTTGATGTAATCGCCTTGCTCTACCAATTTTTCTGTAACAGTACCCGAAACGGTTGCATAAACAGGAAAGTTTTCTTTTACTTTTCCTGTTTCTTCAATCTGGTTGATTTGATTTTCAGAGAGTTTCCATAATTTCAATTTATTACGGACTGCTTTGTATAAAGCAGGTTGAGATTCTTTTAAAGAAGCTGCTGTGATTAATTCTTGTTGTGCTGCATAGAGTTCTGGCGAATAAATGGTTGCCAATAATTGACCTTTACGAACTTCTTCGCCTGTAAAACTCACATTCAAACGTTCAATTCTTCCAGCGAAATAACTTACCTGTACTGCATTGGCTTCTTCGTTTTCAGCAATTTTACCAGATAACTTTATGGTGTTGCCTTCAACATTTCCCTTGCCTACAACAGTTGTTTGAATATTGGCTAATGCCATCGCATTTTCTGTTAGTTTAAATTGGTCTGCCATTAAGCCATCACTTCCGCTTTCCGCAGGAATTAAATCCATACCACAAATGGGGCAGTCGCCTGGCTCTGGTTGCATAATCTGTGGATGCATAGAACACGTCCACATTTGATTGGTTGCTGCAACCGCATCGTGATTATGGTCTATTTCTTCATTTGATGAGCCACCAAAAAGCAACCAACCCAATAACACACCTACTACGAGTATGCCAATATATATGACTATTTTATTATTTTTCATTCTCTAATCGTTTTATCATTGCTTTCATTTCTTCTATTTCTTTACGTTGTGCTTTTATAATGTCTTCTGCTAATTTCTTAACTTCTGGGTCTTGAATATCTGCTCTTTCACTTGTTAAAATAGCGATAGAATGATGTGGTATCATTGCTTTCATCCAAAGGACATCACCAATAATTGGTGCTTGTGTTCTCACCAACCCTAATGCACCTACAAACAGAATAAAACTACCTACGAGTATGGCGATATTCTTCTTTTTGTCGTTATACATTTTTCGCATAAAAAACCACATTATTACTGCCATTGTTGAAATTCCTAAACACGTCATATAGAATCGTGTTAAACTAAACCATACGTGGTCTATGGAATAGGTGTTTAAATACATTGTGATGTACATTGCTACAAATGAGCAAGCCAACATTATAAAGAAGGTTTTGTAATTTCCTTTGTTTGAGTGTTTTTTTGAATTTTCCATAATTATTTGATTTTATAGTTAAACTTTTACTTACTTAATTTTAATATCCTGAATGCACCTTGTATCACCAATCCAAATACAATGATTCCTATAATTAAATCTGGAATACCAGAATGCAGCCAATTGACCAACACGCCTGCTACAATTACTCCGAGATTTATTATAATATCGTTTGATGTGAAAATCATACTTGCACGCATATGTGCTTCATTACTTTTTGATTTTTGTAAGAGGTACAAGCAAATGCCATTTGCAATTAAAGCAAATATTGAAACGATAATCATTGTTGAAAATACAGGTAAAGCTTCATAACCTAAAAACCGACGTATCACTTCAACAATTCCAATAATTGCAAGGGTTACCTGAAAGTAACCTGCATATTTTGCAATACGTTTCTTTTTTAAAACCGTTCCACCAACCGCTATTAAACTCAATCCATAAACAAATGAATCTGCCAACATATCTAAACTATCAGCAACTAATCCCATTGATTTTGAAATAAGTCCTGTACTCATTTCGATAATAAAAAATGCAAAATTGATGATTAGAACTGTCCACAACAGTTTGGATTGACTCCTTGTAGATTCAGTAATAATTGTGTCTGTATCTTCTGAACTGATTAAACTTTCATTTAATTTTAATTCATTTAAGGCATTACCAATTTCATTTACATTTGAATTATGATATAGTGTTAAGATTCTTTCTTCTAAATTAAAATCAAGTTGTTTGATACCATCTATATCAGATAGCTTCATTTTGATTAGATTTTCTTCAGAAGGACAATCCATTTTTGATATTTTAAAAACTGTTTTCTGCATATAATTAAATGTTTTTTGTTCTTAATCGTAGTGCGTTACCTATTACCGAAACCGAACTAAAACTCATTGCTAAAGCTGCTATCATTGGCGAGAGTAGTATTCCGAAGAATGGAAACAACACACCTGCTGCAATAGGTACACCTAAAGTGTTGTAGATAAGTGCAAAAAATAGGTTTTGCTTAATGTTCTTCATTACAGCATTACTTAAATTTTTTGCTTTTACAATACCGTGTAAATCGCCTTTTACGAGTGTTATCATTGCACTTTCTATCGCTACATCTGTTCCCGTACCCATTGCAATACCTACATCACTTTTTGCCAATGCTGGTGCATCATTAATTCCATCACCTGCCATAGCAACTACTTTTCCGTTTTCTTGTAATTTTTCTACTTCTTTGAGTTTGTCCTCTGGTAACATACTGGCTTTAAAATCTGCAAGATTTAGTTCTGATGCTACTGCTTGTGCTGTATCGTGATTATCACCTGTAAGCATTATAACATCAATCCCTTTATCCTGAAGTGCTTTAATGGCTTTAGCACTTGTTTCTTTTATCTTATCGCCTATAACTACATATCCAACGACGGTTCCATCTATTGACAAATAAGAAACTGTTTTGCCTTGTTTTTGGTAAGATTTCGCTTCGTCTTTCATTTTAGAAGCAATTTCTGCTTTCACATATTCCATCATTTTAGGATTACCTAATGCTACTTTTTTATCTTTTATGGTCGCTTCAACACCTTTTCCTGTGACTGCACTAAAATCTTCGGACTTTAAAATTTCTGCGTTGTGTTCTTTGCCATATTTAACTGTCGCTTCTGCCAAAGGATGTTCGCTATTTGTATTTAATGACACGATGTATTGTAACACTTCTTTTTCGCTTAAAGCATCATTAAAAGCTCCAACGGTTTCAACTGTTGGTTTTCCTTCGGTAATTGTTCCTGTCTTGTCAACGATAAGCGTATTTACCTTATCCATTTTTTCAAGAGCTTCAGCATTTTTAATCAATACACCATTTTGAGCACCTTTACCCACACCAACCATTACAGACATTGGTGTTGCTAAACCTAAAGCACAAGGACACGCAATGATTAGTACTGCAATTGCATTCACAAACGCATACACATAAACTGGTTCTGGTCCCCAAATAGACCATACTATAAATGTGATTATCGAAATGATTACTACAACTGGCACGAAGTAACCCGAAACTCTATCCGCTAAATTTTGAATAGGTGCACGACTTCTACTTGCATCATTCACCATATGAATGATTTGTGATAATAAAGTGTCACTACCTACCTTTTCAGCTTTCATTAAAAAGGATTGATTGCCATTTATTGTTCCGCTACTTACTTTATCTTCTTGAGATTTGTTTACAGGAATAGGTTCGCCTGTAATCATAGATTCATCAATAGTTGTTTCGCCTTCAGTTATCACACCATCCACAGGAATTTTATCTCCTGGTTTTACTTTTAGAATATCATTAAGTTCTATCTCGTCAATACTGACTTCAACTTCTTCATCATCTACTATTTTTATGGCTTTATTAGGTGCTAATTTCAACAGTTCTTTTACTGCCGAATTGGTTTTACTATGTGCACGAGCTTCTAACAATTGACCTAAAAGCACTAACGTTAAAATCACAGTTGCTGCTTCAAAATAGACGTGAACTGCACCTGATTCTGTTTTAAATTGACTTGGAAATACGTCTGGAAAGAACATACCAAAAACACTAAACGACCACGCCACACCTGCACCAATCCCAATAAGTGTAAACATATTGAGATTCCAAGTCTTAATGCTTTTATAGGCACGTTCAAAGAACATCCAAGTGGCATAAAACACTACTGGAATTGATAATGCAAACTGAATCCAGTTCCAATATTTCTGTTCCATTATATCGTACAACGGATTGTTATTGAGCATTTCGCTCATAGCCATTAAGAAAATGGGCAAGGTAAATGCTGTGGCAATCCAAAATTTCTTTAATAGCTTTTTATACGTTTTTTCTTCTGCTGAACTATCTGCTTCCATTGGCACTAAATCCATCCCACAAATAGGACACGAACCTGCTTCTTCTTTTACAATTTCTGGATGCATCGGACACGTCCATTGTTCCTTTGAAGTTGCTGATAGATTTTGTTCTTCCACCAAATCCATTCCGCAAACAGGACAATCACCTGGTTTGTTATAGATTTTATCGCCTTCACAATGCATAGGACAATAAAATGTGCCTGTACCTTTAGGTTGCTTTTCCTTTTTAGCTTCTGAATGCTGATGGTGTTCACCTTGTTTATGAATGCTATATGTACCACCATCCTTTTTTAAGGCTTCTTGAAATATTTCTATGGGAATATGTGATTCCATTTCTATGTTAGCTTCTGCCTTATCTAAATCGACTGTTGCTTTTGAAACACCTCCTACTTTAGAGAGCGTTTCTTCTACGTGTGTTCTACAACCATTACAGGTCATTCCGTGTATATGATATGTATGTTTCATTTTTAAATGTTTTAGAATTATTAGTCTAAATTACAATGACTTACCTTATAATATTATTCTAATTCTGGCTAATTTTTATACAATTTCATCCAAGGATTTTCTGTCTCCATATTGTAAGCTTTTATAATCTGTCATTGACATTCCAGTAACTTGTTTAAACTGTTTCGATAGATGACTACTGTTTTTATAGTTAAGGTTATAGGCTATTTCTGAAAAATTAAGCTGATTCAATTGAATATACTCTTTAGCTTTTTCTATTTTCAGGTTGATAAAATACTTTTCAAGTGTTATCCCTTCTGATTTACTAAACGTTTTACTCAATGTAGAATAACTTTTGCCTATTTCACTCTCAAGTTTACCAAGAATTTCATCTGTTTCATTTTTTTCAATATGCTGAATAAGATTAATTTTAATTTTTTCAATCAATGCCTTTGTAGGATCCTTAATCACTTCAAATCCTAAAGCATTCAACTGTGTTTCTAGCCGAACATAATCATCACTAGACTGTTCTTTAACAACAATTTTACCCAATTGTATAGATTCCACTTCAAAACCTTCATCATCCAACAAATTTATAATCGTCATTTTACAGCGATTACAGACCATATTTTTTATATGAAGAATATGATTCATTGTTTATTGATTCAATTTTTTAAATGAAGTATGTGAATGAATAATCTTCCAATCTCCATCAATTTTTTTTAAAATTGAAGTTGCTACGCCTTTACTTTCAATGGTTCGTTCTTTTGTTCCTTTAGCTTCATCTGCCTTTAAAACTATCGTATACAAATAATTTTCAGTTGTATATGCATAGGGCAAACTTACATTTACATCAATCTGATAATCTGAAAATGTAAAACTTTTAAAATGCCCAAGTTCTGGACCTAAATGACCATCTATATAATCTTTATAAGTTCCTTATACTTTACCTTGCTCAAAAACGGTTGCATCTTGCGTAAAGAGTTGAAAAGTGCCTTCGGTTGTTAAGTTTTGAATGGCATTTTTATAAGATTTCATAATTTTCAACACTTCCTCTTTTTCATTTATGGTGTCAACAACGACCTCTTTTTGAGTTTCGATAGTTGTATCTTGTTGTTTACTTTCTTTACAACTCACAATTAAAATCGTGAATAATAAGACAAATATGGGTGGTTTCATAATCGAATATTTTGATGTTTGACTTTTAATTATTTAAATTTTCTTTTAAATCTGACATATACTCTATGAGTAATTTCTTTTCGCTTTCAGACAATTTTGCATCTCTGTGTATTAACGTGTAAGAATCTAAAGGCATTTTATTGCCTTCTATTTGTTTTATAATTGAACGCAACTTGCTTGTTTTTCTTCGAATTGTTAATGAACCCCATTCACTAAAATTTAATTCTTTTTTGCCATCTTTAATATGTTCTTCTAAAAACCAAGCAACTGGTTGTATTTTATTATACCAAGGATATTTAGTGTTGTTACTATGGCAATCATAACAAGATACTTGCAACTTATTTTTTATATTATTTGGCACATTATTTACCAACATAAAATCGGTTACTGGTACAATATCAGTTTGGTTACTTTCTGTGGGAATAAATTGTATTCCCACAAAAGCGACCAATAAAATCAGCAATATGATTTTAACAGTTTTCATTTAGTTAATTTCTCTTTGTACTTTTCCGCACTTCAGCATTTTACTACCATAATAAGGGTTACGTACTTCTTTATTCATACTTAACCAAGCACTTCCTTTTTCATACATTGGGCAATATTGCTCATATAATTTATTAGAAGCACCTGTTATCGCAACCATATCTATAATATCTTTACTTAAAACCTTAAAGTGTTCTCTTTGGTGTGCTATTGGGCTTTTGGATATATGCTCTGCGTGTTCTTTGGCATCCAAAATAATATCCTTTAATTCTAATTTTTGAGCATCCGTATATTTAGAAACATCTAAATTTTCTAAACTTTTTTCTAATGAAGCACCTATTTTTTTTGCCTTTGCTTCATCATCTACAACTAAAGCATCTTTTAGATTAAAATAATCTTTAAGTATAATTTCGGCATTCCCGTCTTGATTGCTATTCATTGCCATTTCTTTTTTATCACTATCGTGATGACCATCGCTATTGTCGTGATTCATTTCTGTATTATGACCTTCATCGTTGTTATGTTCTTTTTTTGCGTCTTTACAAGACATTGCTGTTAGGCTTATAAAAGCCATTACCATAATTGTTGTTACTAATTTTACTTTTTTCATTTTGACTTACTTTTAAGATTAATATTTGTTTATATAAAATTGTTATGTATTATTAGAATCGAACTAATAGTCCGCCTCCCCAGCCATATTTATTATTGTAATTCCCTTGAATTGAAAAATTTCGAGATAAGATGTACGATGCTCCAATTAACCATTGAGTTTCACCTTCATAAGAATTGTTGTTTTCTAAATCATTGACCCATCCAAAATCTGCTCTGTACTCGTATTCTCCTTCGAGAAAAATTCTAGGAAAAATCAATAGTTCTCTGTCCAAACGTATTCTTGGGCGCAATTGATGGTCCATACTCACATCGACATTAAATCTGTAAGGCGTGAAATATTTAACTCCAACCAATCCCACAGTATTGAATGTATCATAAGAATCTGGTGTTGAAGTTTCAGTATTTACGCCTGCATACACGCGCACCCAATCATTGAGGTAGCGATTATAATTTACTTCTATTTCGGCATTTTGGTTATAATCAAACTCGGCACGTAGTCCAAATTCGTTGCGGATGTTGCTCGACATCAATAAAAGTTCATTAAAGTTTGAACCTACACGTGCAGCTCCCCACGAATAGTAATGGTCTGTCTCGTCAATTAGGTTTTGTACTGGATAAGGTTTCATCCTTTCATCTCGTGGTGTATCATAGCTAAATACTCTTGCCATACCACCCATCATATGATATAACACGTGACAATGAAAGAACCAATCACCATATTCTTCGTTATAAAATTCGATGACCACTTTTTGCATAGGTGGTACATTGACGGTATGTTTTAATGGGGAACGTTCGCCATTTTCATTGATGACCCTAAAGTAATGTCCGTGTAAGTGCATTGGATGATGCATCATTGTTAGGTTATTCAAAGTAATTCTAGTAACCTCTCCACCTTTAATTTTAATTTTGTCTGTTTCCGAAAGTGGTATGCCATTCAAACTCCAAACATAACGTTGCATATTACCTGTTAGATTAAGTAAAAGGTCGGTTACAGGTATGTCTGCCTTATAAGTCGTGTTTTCTTTTGCCTTTAAAAAATCATAATTGAAATAGGTTTTACGTGTGTCATAATTAAATGAAGTGGTGTCCTTTTGCATCATCTTATGATTCATTGGCATCACATCCTTTTTCATTTCCATATTCATTTCATTCTCCATCTGTCCATCTTTCATATCCATATTCATCTTCATCCCATATTTCTGCATTAGGACTTCTGGTGTGTTACTGTTTTTATTTCCTACTAAAGCAGGTGCACCCATCTTCATATCCATTGTTGCCATTTGCTTCATCATAGCCACTTTATCTGGTCTGTCTATTACAGTGGCTGGATACAATTTTCCGCTACCCAAACGGATTGAGGTGTTGCCAGAACCATCTTGGGCTGTTGCTGTAATCTCTAATGTACCTTCTGGAATGGTTACAATCACATCATAGGTTTCGGCAATTGCAAAAAGAAATCGGTTTTTATATTTTGGTGTTACATCCACACCATCACTCGCTACAATCATCGGGTTACCACCACCAAAATCCACCCAATAATAAGATGAAGCAGATGCGTTGATAAAACGTAGTCGTACTTTTTCACCTGTTTTAAACTCTGGATATTCTGCAAGTTTTTTACCATTGGCTAAAAACGCAGGATAGTAGATGTCTGCAATATCAGCGCCTTCCATTCTATCGCGCCAAAATTTGAATTGTGCGCCTAATGCACCTTCTTTTATAACTCTGCTTAATGGTACTGCTGTTCCTTTTTTAACCTGATACCATTCGTTTCCTCGTTTAAGGTTTCGCAGTACATTCATTGGTTTTTCGTTGGTCCAGTCAGATAACACTATAACCAAATCTTTGTCGTAGTCCAACGTCTTTTCTTTAGGATGAATGACTATTGAGCCATAAACTCCTTTTTGCTCTTGCAACATCGTATGGGAATGATACCAATATGTGCCAGATTGGTTTATAGGTATTCTATATTGAAATGTAGTGTTTGGTTTTATAGGTGGCGTAGTTAAATAAGGTACACCATCATAAAAATTAGGAAGTATTAAACCGTGCCAATGTACAGAGGTTTCTTCATCCATTTTATTAGTTACGTTAATAATAGCGAGGTCACCTTCATTAAATTCTAATGTAGGACCTGGAATTCCACCATTAATTGTCATTCCTTTGGCGGTTACACCTGAAAGAGTTATTTCATTTTCTTCTATAGTAAGGTTATACTCTTGTATGTTTCGGCCTTCTTCTTTTCTATCTTCACCATTTGTACCAACTTGGGCAAATGCCATTGAAGTTAGAAACAAGAGAAATATTGTGTTAAATGTTTTCATTGTTTACTGAATTAAATAATTAATGATTGTACTTTGCACATAGTAGGTCTTCACAGATTCTATTTGGTTCATTTGAAACTTTAGCTGCAACTCTTGAATATCCAAAACATCATTAAAATCAATCGTTCCTGTTTCATAGCTTTTGATTAAAATGTCTTCTGCATCTTTGGCTTGCTGTAGGTTTTTGGTTTGGGTAGCATAACTAATTCTTGCAGAAATGCGTTCGTTATTCGCTTTGTCTAAAAGCGTTTCCAATGCATTTAAACGTTCCTGTTTTTGAGCAGTAATTTCCTGCTGTTGCAAATCATTTTGTTTGGTTTGGGATTTATATTTCTTATTGAAAATTGGGATAGATACCGAAACCATTGGCATTACAATATCCTTTCCGTTATCGCTGAAATCCATATTTGGTCTTTCAGCAACATTGATGTAATCTAATCCGAAACCAATCATTGGACTGCTTTCTTTTTGATTCAATAATTCTGATTGCTCTATGGATTGATAGAGTTTATCAAATTTTAGTAATTCAGGATGTAATACTAATTTTTCAAAAGTAATATCAAAGTCTTCTGAAGGTATCATTAAACTATCTACCACATTCACGGTAACATCATTATCTCTATTCAATAGATTATTGAAGTTAGTTTGTTCTGCTAAAAACTGTTGTTGCAATACATCTTTTAATTGTTGCATTTCGTTCTGACGCATTTGCAATCGCAACACATCTACTGCGGATGCTTTACCAACCTCTACAGAAGTTAATGCCAACGTTTCATAAGTTTCTAATAGTTTGATGTTTTCAGTTAAAACCTCTTGCTTTGCTTTGTTAGCGTATAAATTATAATAGGATTGTGATACCGAAGCCATTAGTTTTCGCTTTGCGATAACAATGTCCTCGTATTTAGCATCTGCCAATGAACTCACGTAATTTTCTCTCGAAGTAATAGTCCCAAACCACGGTAACATTTGTTTAGCAGATACTTTAAAGCGCTGTGCACCTGTTCGTGTTTCTGGCTCACTCACAAAATAACCAACACCAAATTCGGTATTAGGAATGGTGTTGACTTCATTTACTTTTTCTGAAACTCTTTTGTATTGTAACTCGAATTTTTGAATTTCTGGATTGTTTGTTAAGGCTTCATCGATAAGTATTTCTAATTGTTGAGCGTTCGCAAAAAGACTCAAGAAACAAGAGCCAAGAGCCAAGACGATTTTTATTTGTATTGATTTATATTTCATTTTGATGCTCTTTTAAGTTGAACTTCTGCTTTCCAGCTATACAATACTGGTACAACAAACAAAGTGATTAAGGCAATGAGCATTCCGCCGAAACTCGGTATTGCCATAGGAATCATAATATCACTACCTCGTCCTGTTGATGTGAGTACTGGCAAGAGTGCTAAAATGGTTGTTGCTGTAGTCATTAAACACGGTCTGATTCGTTTTTCACCTGCTTCTACAATAGAGGCTCTAATTTCCTTTTTAGTTTCTGGTGAATTTCTATCGAATGTCTGTGTTAAGTAGGTTGCCATTACTACGCCATCATCGGTTGCAATTCCGAATAGTGCAATAAACCCTACCCAGACTGCAACACTTAAATTAATTGGGTGTATTTGGAATAAATCACGTAGATTTTCGCCAAAGAAATTAAAGTTTAAAAACCATCCTTGACCATACAACCAAATCATAATAAAACCACCTGCAAATGCTACTGCAATACCTGTAAATACCATTAATGACGTACCTACAGAACGGAATTGGAAATACAGAATTAAGAAAATAATTGCTAATGCTAAAGGCACAACAACCGACAAGGTTTTTTCGGCTCGCAACTGATTTTCGTATGTTCCTGTAAATTGGTAGTTAATACCTTTTGGAACTACTAATTCGCCACTATCTATCTTTTGCTGAATTAGAGCTTGTGCGCTTTCAACTACATTGACTTCGGCAAAACCATCTAGTTTATCGAACAATACATAGCCAACTAAAAAGGTATCTTCACTTTTAATGACCTGTGGACCTTGTTCGTAACTTATAGTTGCCAATTCGCTTAAAGGCACAGGACTTCCTTTTTCAACTGGCACATAAATCTGTTGTAAGTCTGTTGGGTTTGCTCGTAATTCTCTTGGGTATCGTACTCGTACACCATATCGCTCTCGACCTTCTACCGTTTGGGTTAAGACCATACCACCAACTGCTACTTTTAATACATCTTGAACATCTTGTATCGAAATGCCATAACGTGCAATTTTCTCTCTATCAATATCAATTAACAAATAGGGTTTACCAACAATACGGTCTGCAAAAACAGCTTCTTTTTTAACACCTTCAGCTTCCTTGATGATGTTTTCTAATTGCACACCAAACGCTTCAATCTGCTTTAAGTCTTGACCTTTTACTTTAATTCCCATAGGTGCTCTCATTCCTGTTTGAAGCATTACCAATCGGGTTTCAATAGGTTGTAGCTTTGGTGCAGAGGTTACGCCTGGCAATTTGGTAACTTTTACAATTTCATTCCAAATATCATCTGGTGATTGTATTTCAGGTCTCCAATTACGGTAGAACTCGCCATCATCGTCTGGAATGAGTTGTTCTTTTGCTTTAAGAGATTGCCACGCTTCACGCTGTTCCGCTCGCAATGACATTCCGTTTTTTAACACATATTCACCATCATCATTGACTTTATAGCGTTGGCGTACTCCGTTTTCATTCAGCATATATTCTGGTTTATACTGAATGATATTTTCATACATCGACAAAGGTGCTGGGTCTAACGCTGATTCTGTTCTACCTGCTTTACCAACTACGGTTTCAATCTCTGGAATACTGGCTACTGCCATATCTAATTGCTGTAAAACACGTTTATTTTCTTCCACGCCAGAATGAGGCATCGAGGTTGGCATTAGTAGAAATGAGCCTTCATTTAAAGATGGCATAAACTCTTTGCCTGTATTTTTCATAATGAAAAAACCTGCAATTACAATAGCCGTTGGTACAGATAAAAACAATAACTTATTATCTAAACACCACCTTAAAATACGTGTGTAGTATTTTATAAATAATGAGAAAACACCTAATAAACCAAAGCAAATAACACTCACAAAAATGAGATTCCAAAAAATGCTTTTATCAACGCCTAATGGTCTCCAATATTCGGCTAAAAAGAATACAATAGCTGATGCTGAAATAATGATATTGATAAGATTCGCTTGTTTGTCTGTTATCTTACTTTGAAGATTGAGAAATGCTGTAATCCCAAACGCAATTAAAATTAATCCTAACCAATACCCATAGATAATTGCAGCGATACCTAATGCTATTAAAACAGCATTTAAAACATATTTAAAAGTATTTTTAATGCTTTTCTTTCGGAATAAAAATGCAGCAAACGGTGGAATTAAAAACAACGCTACTATTATAGAAGCTGTTAATGCAAAAGTCTTTGTGAAGGCTAATGGTCTAAACAGTTTTCCTTCCGCTCCAATCATTGTAAATACAGGAATGAAACTGATAATAGTTGTCATAACTGCGGTTACGATTGCACCAGACACTTCAGCTGTTGCGTTATAGACTACTGTGTTTATGGGTAACTTTTTATGAGATTCCTCGTCGCTCGTTCCTTGCTCTGTCGGAATGACATTTTCGTTTTCATCCAAATGCCTTATAATGTTTTCTGATAGTATGACACCTACGTCGACCATTGTACCAATAGCAATAGCAATACCTGATAATGCGACAATATTAGCATCGACACCAAAGAGTTTCATAGCTATAAACACCATTAAAACCGCAACAGGTAATAGTCCAGAAATTAGTACGGAAGCACGAAGATTAAACACCATAATAATTATTACTAAAATGGTAATCAATATTTCAAGAGTTAAGGCTTCGTTAAGTGTGCCTAAAGTTTCTTGTATCAATTCTGTTCTGTCATAAAAAGGCACTATGGTAACTTGTGATGTTCTTCCATCTGCCAAAACTTTTGAAGGTAAACCTGCACTTAATTCATTTATTTTGGCTTTTACATTGTTAATGACTTCCATTGGGTTTGCGCCATAACGAGCTACCACTACTGCACCAACAACCTCTGCACCTTCTTTATCCAATAAACCACGTCGAGTTGCAGGACCTAATGAGACTTTTCCAATATCCCTTATCTTAATTGAAGTATAATCTTCGGAAGTGACTACTGCATTTTCGATGTCTGAAATGGATTTTACATACCCCAAACCACGAACTAAATATTCGGCTTGGTTAATTTCCAAAGTCTGTGCACCAATATCCTTGTTGCTTTCTTTAACCGCTTTTACAACGTGATGTAATCCAATATTATATTGACGCATTAATTCTGGATTCACATCCACTTGGTATTCTTGTACGTAACCGCCAATAGAAGCTACTTCAGATACACCACTTGCAGAGGATAGCGCATATTTCACATAGTAATCTTGAATACTCCGTAATTCGTGTAAATCCCATCCACCAGTAACATTTCCCTTTTCATCGCGACCTTCTAAAGTGTACCAAAATATTTGTCCTAATCCTGTGGCATCTGGACCTAACGCTGGATTAACACCTTCGGGTAATAAACCACTTGGTAAGGAATTAAGTTTTTCGAGAATACGACTTCTGCTCCAGTAAAATTCTATATCCTCTTCAAAAATGATATAGATGCTTGAAAACCCAAACATAGAGGAACTACGAATGGTTTTCACTCCAGGAATACCCAATAATGATGTGGTTAATGGATAGGTTATTTGGTCTTCTATATCTTGTGGGGAACGACCATCCCATTTGGTAAAAACGATTTGTTGATTTTCACCTATATCGGGAATAGCATCTACTGCTACAGGGTTACTTGGCAAAAATCCTGTATCCCAATTAAAAGGTGCATTAACAGTTCCCCATCCTATAAAAAGAACAAGTAATAAAACTGCAACGAGTTTGTTTTCTATTAAAAATTTGATGCTTTTATTTAGCATTAGCTTTGATTATTAAACAGTTAGACATTGGTTTGATACCTAATAAACTTCAAAATAATCGATTGAATTAGTTTCTATTTCCTTTATATTTCAATATAAAATAGAACCGTAACTTTGGCTATGCTTATATTTTCTATTTCATCTAAAGAAAATATAATTCAAATTCACTATCAATCATTTTAAAATTCATTCGGTATTAAGAAAACACCGAATACAGCGAATTATCCTTACGACATAAAGCCATAGGATAAAACAGTCTATTGTTTAAAAATCAAATTAAATAAGTCTCGTCAATCTTGTAGAGTTGCCTTATGACGAGTGGCGGTTTGTATTCTTCGTAAGAAGAAACGTTATTTTCTAAACCTTCAAAAAGGTTAATGTAAGTGTAAACAAATGAAGCTATAAATACTTGTTGTTCAAATGTGATTTTGTCAACTTGCAATTGTAATTCATCTTGACCTTCAATTGTTAATTGTTCATCATCACAACAATTTTTCTTGGTAATAGAACATCCTTCAGTAGATGGTTTTTCCATTTCCATTCCGCAACCTTTGGCTTTATGAAAAATAGCAGTTTCTACTAACGTATCTCCGCAATAATGCATATTCACAGTAAATGACATTGTAGAGCATAACACTACAAAAGCCATTGCTAAAGACATTATTTTATGGAAAAATTGCTTCATTGTAATTGCGAAGTTACGAAATTTTAACAACTATTGATCTTGTTTAACAGAAGTTTAATTGACTAATCTGCTTAATCCCAACTCATTCGTTGTAATCGAACTGCATTTAAAATTGCTAATAATGCTACTCCTACATCTGCAAAAACAGCTTCCCACATTGTGGCTAAACCACCTGCTCCTAAAATCAAGACAATAACTTTAACACCAAATGCTAAAATGATATTCTGCCAAACAATTTTACGTGTAGAACGACTAATCCTAATAGCCCTCACTACTTTTGATGGTTGGTCTGTTTGAATAATGACATCTGCTGTTTCAATAGCTACATCACTACCTAAACCACCCATTGCAATACCAACGTTACTTGCTGCTAAAACTGGTGCATCGTTAATACCATCACCTATAAAAGCTACTTTATTTTCAGGATTTTTCTTTAAAATTTCAACTTCGTTTAACTTATCTTCTGGAAGTAAACCACCTTTTGCATTTTCGATGTTCAACTCTTTAGCGACTTGTTGCGTAATGGAATCTTTATCACCGGAAAGCATCATAATATTTTTAATGCCTACTTTGTGTAATGCTGTAATAGTTTCTTTTGCATCCTCTTTTAATTCATCTGCTATGACTACATAACCTGCAAATTGATTATCGATTGCAACTAATACTATCGATTCTACAATAGATTCCGTTTCCGTTGGAACATCAATATTATTGGCGGTCATTAAGGCTTTATTACCTACTAAAACTGTTTTACCATTAACAACGCCTTTTAAACCTTTACCTGCAATTTCAGAAACGTCTTGTGCTTCAAAATCTTCTCCTTCAGCTTTGTACTCTAAAATGGCTTTTGCAATTGGATGCGTGGATTGCTCTTCCATCGCCATTAAGTATTGCATAAATTCGGTTTCATTCCAACCGATTGCTTTTACTTCTTTGATTTTAAAAACACCTTTGGTTACGGTTCCTGTTTTGTCCATTACCAAAGTATTTATCTTGGTCATTGCATCTAAAAATGAAGCACCTTTAAATAATATTCCATTTTTTGAAGCTGCTCCCAATCCACCGAAATATCCTAATGGAATTGAAATCACTAACGCACAAGGACAAGATATTACCAAGAATATTAATGCTCTGTATAACCAATCTCTAAATATATAATCATCTACAAAAAAGTAAGGTATAAAAGTAACACCAATAGCCAAGAACACTACAATTGGTGTGTAGATACGAGCAAACTGTCTAATGAATAATTCTGTTTTAGACTTACGAGCTGTAGCATTTTGAACCAAGTCTAATATTCTCGCAATAGAACTGTCTTCAAACTTATTGGTTACCTCAACTTCAATAACACTTTCTAAATTGATACTACCTGCGTAAACCTTTGCTTCTTTCTGAATGGAATCTGGTTTGCTTTCGCCTGTTAATGCTGCGGTGTTTAGAGATGCTTTTTCGGATAATAAAACACCATCCAATGGAATTTTTTCACCTACTCGAATTTGAATTTTTTCTCCAATGTTTACATCTTTTGGCGAAACACTTTTATAATCTCCCTCACGAAATACATTGGCTTCTTTAGGTCTAACATCTAATAATGCTTTTATATTTCCTTTTGCACGATTTACAGCAGCACTTTGAAATAATTCGCCTACTGCATAAAATAGCATTACTGCAACACCTTCGGGATATTCACCAATAACAAATGCACCAATGGTTGCTATAGACATTAAAAAGAACTCTGTAAAAACATCACCTTTTTTAATACTATTCCAACCCTCTTTTACAACAGGAAGGCCTACAGGTAAATATGCAATACCATACCAAGCAATACGAATCCAATCCTTAAAGAAGGAAACATCAAAATAATCTAAACCTATACCAATGATAAGCATTGTAAAACTTATGATTGCAGGTACATAGGTTTTGAATGCACTACCATTACCGTGATTATGACCATCATCGTGAGAATGTTGTTCTTCTGAATTTGGTTTTAAATCTCTTAAATTGACTTTCTTTTTTTTCATTTAGTTTTGTTTTAGCAACAACTTTTGTTTTGTTGAATTGGTGGACAAGGAACTGTACCATAAGAACAATACACACAACAATCACCTTCGTTTGGTTTTAGAACCGTTTTACAATTCTCGCACTCGTAAAAGAATTGACAAGCGTTAGTAGGCATATCTTCCACTTTTTTATGTCCGCAGTTAGGGCAAGTGATTTCCGATTTTAATATGGTTTTCATTAATTTTCTTTTTTATTAGTTACTTTATAACCTGTAGAATTAATTGTTTTCTCAATCTCCAATTCATTGGTTTTAGTTTCGTCAAACTCAATGATTGCGTTACCATTTTCGTATGATGTTTTTGAGTTTACAATTCCGTTAAGTTTATTTACTTCGTGGTTTACGTGAGCTTCACAACTGGCACAGGTCATTCCGCTTATTTTATACTCTGTTGTTTTTATATTTGATTTATCAACTATTATGATTTGTTTTTCGGTTTTTGGATATAACATACTTGAGTAGTATGGAAATGCCAACATCACAATTGCAAATACTGTTACAATACCTAAAAAGGTTTTTGACTGCATAAATTTTGGTTTTTCATCCGTTTCACATTCACAATCGATTTCTTTTTCTGGTTTTAATTTTTGATACCAAGCAAACAGAAGAACTACTATTGTTAGCCCAATTAAGTAAGGTCTAAATGGTTCTATCCAAGAAAAAGTTGAAGCTACACCGCTTGTTCCTGCAATTAATGCCAAAACAGGTGTGATACAACACAATGAAGCTGTGATTGCTGTTAGGATACTTGTAACCGCTAATTTATTTTTCATTCTATATCTAATAATTTTTCAATGTCATTTGGAATAGGCATCCGTTTTAATGGTGGCACGTTTGCTCCACCTGTATTGCCAAGTGGTACGTAATTTATAAATGATTTCCAGCCACCCACAAGCAACCTAATTATTTGTCCTATTACCTCTTTAGTGTCTTTATGTCGAAATCCAAATTTTAGCATTAACCAATGTGAATAGGTATGTTCTATTGGATAAGATTGACCTATGATATGACTGCGTTCTAAATGATACCAAGCATCACCAAATCGCTTATTTTCTAAACAGAAACTGTATTGGTTTAATTCTTCATTATACGCCTGTTTCAGATGTTTAGGTATTATAGTATTAAACTTCATATCCTCTAATTTTGTATAAATGTACTGTAATTATAAGTGCAATGGTTGTGCAATAATTAACCACTACACTTATCGCAAATACCTTTGACAACCAAGTTTACATTCTCTGAAACAAAACCATCAGGTACTTTAATTTGTGGTATTTTATGTTCTGTTAGGCAAATGGTTTCATTGCAATTATTACAATGGAAATGCAGGTGTAAATCGGTTTCAATTTCACAATTACATCCTTTTTCACAGAGCGCATATTTTGTAATTCCCGTACCATCGTCTATTTGATGAACTATTCCTTTATCTTCAAAAGTTTTTACTGTTCTGTATAAAGTAGTTCTGTCTGCTTTTTCAAACGCATTTTCTATGTCACTTAAAGTAACAGCGACCTCTTTTTCTGCAAGAAACTTATATATAAGCAAACGCATTGCTGTAATACGAATTTGTTTTGACTCTAATAATTGTTCTACTTCTTTCATTTTACAGTTTCATTAAGATTAATATTTCTCGCTTTACTAAATGCTTCCCATCCTTCTTTTAGTGCATAAGGAACAATAAGAAGTGCTGCAATAGGGTCTGCCATCCACCAACCGAACTGATTTACCAAAAGCAAACCTATAAGTACAACAACGGTTTGGTATAGGCAAATAAATGTGTCCTTTGCATCTGCTAACATTGCTGGACTATCAAGTTTTTTACCGTATTTTCTTTTGAAATAAATAAGGATAGGGTTTACTACCAATGAAACCAATAAAATAATTAATCCCATAGTGCTCCAGGTCGCAGTTTCTTGATTTATAAGTTTTGTAACAGAATCATAAGTAATAAAAATACAGACTAATGTGAAAGATGCTGCAATGACGTAGAGTGTAATTTTCTTTCGTTTTTTTACTTTTTCTTTATCAATACCTTCAATCTCTCCGTGTAATCGCCAACCTAAAGTTGCTGCGCTTATCACTTCGATAGTGCTGTCCAATCCCCAACCTATCAAAGCTGAACTGTTTGAAGCAAATCCTGCAATAAGAGATACGACCACTTCAATAACATCATAAATGACATTCCATATTTGAAGTGTTCTTGCCTTTTTTAAATCTTGTTGTCTTGTTGCATCCATAATTAATGTTCGTGTTCTGCTTCTCCTTTTTTCATTTCTGCGTTAAGGTAATAAGCATTATTATAAGCAAATTGTGTGTTACTTTCTATATCTTCAATAAATTGAACCGATACCCAATCACCATCTTTAGTACCTAATACAACTTCTATGGGTTTAAAACTCCAGTCGTTATTTTCTTTTTCTACTGAAAACACATAATATCTTTCACCTTCTTTTATAACTGCACTTTCTGGTAATGCCTTTGTTTGGGTATTATCTACTTGAATTTTACCTTGAATATACATACCAGGAATTAAGTTACCTTTTTTGTTTTCTATTTCTGCGTGAACGTGGACTGCTTTTGGGTTGTCCTCAAAGGTTTTGCTTACGGAATAGATTTCTGCGATAAGCTCTGCATCTGGTATGGATTGTACCGTAAAGTTAACTTTCTGACCTTTCTGTACTTTATAAACATCTTTTTCAAAAACCATTAAATCGGCGTGAACGTGATGCGTATTTACAATTTCAAATAATTCGGTTTGTGGCTCTACATATTGACCTGTTTTTACTTCAACTTTTTGCACAAAGCCTTCTATTGGACTTCGCAATGCTATGCGCTGTGCAATTGTTCCATTGCGAACTGATGTAGTGTTAACGTTGAGTATTCTTAATTGCGCTTCTAAACCATTAACCATTGCTTTTGATGCTTGATATTCTGCTTCTGCTTTCTGGAAATTAGCACCAGAACCAACACCAGCATCGTATAATTTTTGTTGACGTTCATAATTTTTCTTTGCAAGCTCGCTATTGCTATAAGCGTTTAAATAATCCGTTTGCGCTTGTATGATATTTGGGTGCGATAGATAAGCCACAACTTGACCTTTATTAACCTTATCACCTTCAACCACTTCAATTGAAACGACATTTGCACCAACAACAGTAGTAATAGCTGCTTCGTTTTGTGGTGGTACTTCTAACGTTCCGTTTGCTTCTACATAGCCGCTCATATTACGTAATGCTAACGTATCTATTTTCATTTTCAATGCATCGAATTGCTGTTGTGAAAGCATTACTTCGTCTTCATCGTGATGCTCTTCGTTAACTTCTGTTTTTTCTTCCTCATCGTGGGAATGACTACCATTCTCGTTATGATTTTCTTTATTTCCGCAAGCTGAAACAAATATGGCTAACACGATTACGGTAAGGATTTTATATATTTTGTTTTTCATTATCTTATTTATTAAAATATTGTAATTGAAATGTGCTTTCTAAATAGTTTACTAATGCAGTCTGTGCTTCCAGTTCCGATTGAATTGCTTCTTTTATCAACTGCGTAAATGCAGTATAATCAATTTCGCCTTCTCTATATGCCAGTAATGCACCTGTTTTTTGCTCTTTTGTTAATGGTAAAACTTGGTCTTTGTAAAACTCCCAAGATGTTTTCCATTTCATATAATTTTCTTTAGCCTGAACAAACCTTGATTGTACTTCCTGTTTTTTGAACGCTACATTGGTTTCTGCTATTTCTTTATCAATTCTAGCACTTCTAACTTGTGCTTTGTTAGTACCTGATAAAAACGGAATTGAAATTCCTGCTTGATAGGTGTAAAATCCTGAATTGCCATTTACTTTCTGTATACCACCTTGAAGATTGAACTTTGGCAAATTATCTGCTTTTGCAGCTTTATATTTAGCTTCCGCTTCATCTACAATGTTCTGCGACATACTGTACAATGGATGACTTTCAATACTGAACGTTTCCATATCACTATCTATCGCTACCTCAAATTCATCTGAAACTGTAAAAATTTCTTCTGATACCAACCACAAATTGAATTGCTGTAAGGCAATAAGATAATTACTATAGGCTTGCGCTTTTTTATTCTGAATTTGAAACGCTTGATTTTTTGCTGCCGAATATTCTAATTTAGAAATAGCTTCGACTTCATAATTTAAAGCTACTGCTTGCTCGAATTTGGAATAAATGGAATCCAATTCCTTATACAAATCATAGTTTTGTTTCATTTGATAGCAATTAGACCAAGCTTTTTTAACTTCCAATTCTAATTCCAACTCGGAAAGTTGAAAGGCTTTTTGTGCCAATTGAATGCGTTGTTCTTGTAGCTTCTTTTTAGAACCAATGCCAAATACATCGATATTTGATTGACCAATACCAATGGTTGTATAGATGCCATTTCCATTATCAATTTCTTCTCCACCTGTAAAAATTTGAGTCGTTCCGAAATCATAGGCAGTCGATTTTAATTGTTCTTGTTTTGTAATTTCCAACTGCTTTTGCTTCAATAATGGATAATTACTTTTTGCGAGTTTAACAGCTTCCTGTAATGAAATTTCGGGAATTGTATCATTCAACTCTTGTGCATTACTTTGTGGTGAAAAGCCAAATAGTAATAATACAACTGCTGTTGCTGTTACTAACTTTTTATTTGGCTTAAACGTAAAATATTTGTTTTCTACCCAATGATATAAAATTGGTAAAACAAATAAGGTAAGCAAAGTTGAAGTTAATAATCCACCAATAACTACAGTTGCCAAAGGACGTTGTACTTCTGCACCAGCTGATGATGAAATAGCCATTGGTAGAAAGCCTAATACATCTGTAAAAGCAGTTAGCATAATAGGTCTGATTCTTCGTTTAGTACCTTCAACTATTCTATCTTTTAGATTGGTTACACCTTCTTCTTTTAATTCGTTGAGTCCGCTTATCATTACCAAACCATTTAAAACTGCAACACCAAACAGCACAATAAAACCAACACCTGCCGAAATACTAAATGGCATATCACGTACCCACAACGCCACAACACCACCAATAGTTGCCATTGGAATTGCTATGTAAATCATTAAGGTCTGTGGTAAAGATTTTAATGCAAAATATATTAGTATAAATATGAGTAACAATGCAATAGGCACAACGGTTTGTAATCGGATGCTAGCACGTTCTAAATTTTCAAATGCACCACCATAACGAATAAAATAACCTGATGGTAATTCTAATTGTGCATCTAATTTTGATTTAATTTCAGTTACTAACGATTTTACATCACGTCCTCTAACATTAACACCTACATAGGTTCTTCTGTTGGTATTGTCTCTACTTATTTGCATTGGTCCTGCTTTATAGCTTACATCTGCAATTTCACGTAAAGGAATTTGAGCACCCGAAGGTAAATTGATGTATAAATTTTGAACATCAGAAATATCCCTTCGGTTTTGAGAACTTAAACGCACCACTAAATCGAAACGTTTTTCTCCTTCAAAAATGACACCTGCTGTACCACCTGCAAATGCAGATTGTATGGTCTGATTGAGCGTATTTATTTGAAGTCCGTATTGTGCCAATTTATTCCTGTTGTAATTAATGGTCATTTGTGGTAAACCTGTTGTGGCTTCCGCTTTCATATCACCAATACCTTCAGTACCTGCGATAATTTTAGATATTTCTTCGGCTTTTTGAGATAGAATATCAATGTCTTCACCATAAAGTTTTATAGCAATATCTTCACGAACACCTTCTAATAACTCGTTAAAACGCATTTCAATAGGTTGTGTAAACTCATAATTAACACCAGGAACCATTTCAACTGCTTCTTTCATTGCTTCAATCAATTCATCTTTTGATTCTATAGTAGTCCATTCACTTTTAGGTTTCAGAATTACAAAAACATCGGCAATATCCATAGGCATCGGGTCGGTTGGAATTTCGGCAACACCAATACGACTCACAATTTTATCGACTTCTGGAAATTTTGCTTTTACTATTTGTTCTATTTTGGTAGTAGTTTCAATAGTTTCTGTAAGTGAACTACCTGGTTTTAAAATAGCGTGAAATGCAATATCACCTTCATCGAGTTGCGGAATGAACTCGCCACCCATTCTTGAAAACATAAAAACGGTTATTCCGAACAACACAACTGCAATACCAATTACCCATTTCCCTTTTCGCAAGGCTCTAACCAATAAGGGTTGGTATTTATCTTCAACCCAATGCACAAATCTATCTCCATAAGATTTTTTATCGTTTTTAGGTGCTCTTAATATTAAAGCTGACATCATTGGCACATAGGTTAAACAAAGTACCATTGCACCAATCATAGCAAAAATAAAGGTCAAAGCCATTGGTTTAAACATCTTTCCTTCAATACCTTGTAAGGCTAAAATGGGTAGAAAAACGATAAGGATAATCAACTGACCGAAGAAGGCTGCATTCATCATCTTTTTTGAAGCATTAGAAGCAACTTTATCTCTTTCTTTAGATGTAAGTTGTTTCTTTTTCAAAACTTGTGATGCTATAAGAAAAACAGTGCTTTCAACAATAATTACAGCACCATCTACAATGATTCCGAAATCAATTGCTCCTAAACTCATTAGGTTTACCCAAACATCAAAAACATTCATTAAAATAAAAGCAAATAATAAGGATAATGGAATAGTAGAGGCAACTATTAAACCTCCTCGCCAATTACCTAATAAAAAGACCAACACAAAAATGACGATTAATGCACCTTCAATAAGATTAGTTGTTACTGTAGAAGTTGTTTCGCCAATTAATTTACTTCGGTCTAATAATGGTTCAATAATTACGCCTTCTGGTAACGACTTTTCAATTTGAGTCATTCGCTCTTTTACATTGGCAATAACATCATTGGAATTAGCTCCTTTTAGCATCATTACTAATCCACCTACAACTTCACCTTCACCATCTTGGGTTAATGCACCGTAACGAATTGCAGAGCCAAATTGTACCGTAGCAATATCGCCAATAGTGACAGGTATATTATTAATATTCTTGACAGTGATTTTTTTAATGTCCTCTAAACTTCTCACCAAGCCTTCACCACGAATAAAATTGGCTTGATGGTTCTTTTCAATATATGCACCTCCTGTATTTTGATTATTGGCTTCAAGTGCATTAAACACATCTGTAATGGTAAGGCCAATAGCATTTAAATCGTTTGGGTCAACCGCTACTTCGTATTGTTTTATTTTTCCACCAATAGCGTTTACTTCTACCACACCAGGAACCATTGCCATTTGACGCTGTACAATCCAGTCTTGCATTGAGCGTAAATCTGCAATGTTGTATTTGTCTTTAAACTCTGGTGCAACTTTTAGTGTGTATTGGTAAATCTCTCCTAAACCTGTTGAAATAGGACCCATTGTAGGTTCGCCAAATCCAGCAGGTATTTGCTCTTTGACTTCGTTTAGTTTTTCGGCTACTAATTGGCGAGGTAGATATGTTCCCATATCATCATCAAATACAATAGTAACCACAGATAAGCCAAAACGAGAAATTGACCTTATTTCCTGAACATCGGGAAGATTGCTCATTGCCACTTCAATTGGATAAGTAACAATTTGCTCAATATCTTCAGTACCTAAATTGGGGGATTGTGTTATAACCTGTACTTGGTTATTGGTAATATCTGGAACAGCATCTATTGGCACTTTGGTCATACTCCAAATACCTGTTCCGATTATGGTAAGCGTAAGCAAACCAATAATGAATTTGTTATTGATTGAAAAATCAATGATTTTATTAATCATAGAAAATGTATTAATTCAGTTAAAAAAAATGCAAATGCTTTCCTGAAAGTGAAAACATTAAAAAGGGATATAGCTATCCTTTAAAAACTGAATTAAGCTTGTGGCGGTTGCCAAATATTAGATTGGAAATCAAATCTATAATTTGACTGATAAGTAGACACTAATTTTGTGGTAATTTTATTGAAAGTTAATAACTGAAATATTGCCAAAGGCTCATAGCTAATTGACATACCACAACAATTACAAATACAAGTAACAGGACAAGAATCGTCACTATCCTCTTCATGATTATGTTCAGCAGTTATTTCCTCTTGCTGTTGGTCTTCTACATTTTGACCATCAGAACAAGGCATTGCAGATAATGCTAACATTGTTATAGCTAATATGAATGCTAAAAATTTCATAGTAGCAAATATACAAATTATTAAATGCAATGGTTGTGCAATTATTTTATTTAAGCCACAACCTTTACTTTCTCTTTTAGAGTTTCAAGATGCTTTAGCATATTGCTTTTACAACATACCTCACGAGCTAATTTAGGCGCGTGACCTATCACTTTGGTTAATTCCTTTATTATACTCATCTTATTAATTTCTACATATTTTTTTCTCTCGTAAAAATATTATCGTTTCTTATATAAACTTGTAAATTGTCTTATAATAAGCATTTTCTCATTTACTACAATAAAACCAAAGCCAATAGACCTTGTTGTTGATTGTTGCTAATTTGTTTGAAACAATAGAATAATAAGGGTTTTAAGAGTAAACAAGCTGTACACAATGTAGCAACAATTAAAAAAGTTGTTGTTGTTGTTGTTGTTGTTGTTGTTGTATGTTGTTATGTGGGTTTAATCAAATGTTGTAGTATGTTGTTATTATGTTGTTTAGTTTAATAACATAGCCAATGTAATAGAATAAGAAAACGTGTGATTGTTGTTTTAATGTTGTTGAGTTGTTTATTACCGTAAGTACTAGCTAGCATAGCATTACAGTAGTTTTGCAACAAATCAACTTAACTCTTTAAACATTTGTTTAGTAAAAGTATAATGACGACCTCTATGAGTGGTTTCTTCAACAATAGGAGTGTTTGAAACTGATGTTGACATATAATATTTAGTATATGTACTATTCTTAGATTCTAATTTATATTCATTTTTTATTAACTCAGATAATTTAAAAGAATTGGTTCTTATATTATTTTTACTAAGCTTATCTACCAAGTCTCCCAATGAATACTTTAATTCTTCTTTTTCAAACAAGGCAAACTCATCTGACAAAATTTGCTCTAATTCTTTATCTATAAAGGTTTTATTACCGTTAATTAATATATCTAATGCTTCTGTATGAATTTGCTCTTTAGTAAACCACATTCTTGTTTTTCTAGGACATGAAATCTTTCTTTTGTTTATAAAATGGATAAAGTGCGGTAACTCTTTTTTTAACGATTCTAAAAGGTCTGGGCGGTCATTTGTTAAATCGAATGGAATAATTTTTCTAACCCAGTATCTTACTTCTGAATTATCTATGTAAACAAAATTCTTTTCGTTGTTGGAACATAAAATAAACTTACCAAAAAAATTTCCCTCAACTTTATCTTTACCTTTAGCTTCGCTTTTATAAGTTTTTGCAGTAGATAGATTTTTCAACCTTTCACTATCTTCTCTTTTATCTAATAAAACTTCATCAACAGCAATAATTAACTTTGAAGCCCAATCTGAATTAAATCTACTTCTAAAATCCTCATTATTATTAATTGTCATATTATTTTGGAATATAGATTTTACCCAATTTAAAAAAGTGGTTTTACCTGTATTTCGCTCATTACTCACTAAACACAAAATTGGTAAAACTTGTGTTGGATTTTGCCATAAAACACTTAAGTAATCTAAGCCTAAAATATATTGCTCACCAAAAAAATGCTTGAGAAATTTTTCTGTTTCTGGAAAACTACCTTTTTCAATTTTATGGTCTAGTTTTTCATATTTATTATAAAATCCATTAATTACACGTTTATAATTAGTATGTGATGGGATTAAACAAAAACCATCATATTTTTTTATATCTTCAATGTACTCCTTACCATGGTCGGTTATAATTTCACTTTTTGACCAAGGATTCAACATTTTTATAGTGTCTTTGCTGTTTAATGGCATATTAACTTCTTTAAAGTAAGCTGTACCTATTCTTAAATATTTTTCACTCATAACTAAACGTTTACTGTTAAATTAGCCAATTTGGAATAATCTATTTTTTCAAATTTTGTTGTGAAATAAATTTTCACATCAACTCCTTGAATTGAACTATCTACCTTACACATTTTAATTATTTCTTTCTCAATTTGACAAAGTGGTAATCTTGGGTTATAGTTCATTACTTCTATTGCCAATTTTATTTTTGCTATTAAGTAACTTAATTTTTTAAATGAAAGCGCATTATTTTCATTTGCATATTGACTTAATAAGTCTTTGTGTATATCCTCTATTATATTTAAGCCATCTGGCTTATATGTTTTATTATTTTCCATTTCTTATTATTTATAAATTAATATTTGCTGAGCTGTATCGAAATAAGCTCTAGTACCATCATATCTTGGAGGTAGGTTTTTGATTAAAATTACACCTTGATGAGTCTTATTAATTAGTTTTTTTATATCCCCTTTTGTTGCAGGTTTATTTTCTTCTTTAGTAAATATATTAGTAACAATATTTGTAGCTAAAGTTCCTACAGCAGCGTTTCCTACACCAGACCAACTCATTTTATTGATTGTTGATGGCTTTTCTTGATTCTCTTTTGTAGGTAAATTTCTAGTTACCTTTTTTCTTTTTGTAAAGGCATTTACTCTACAACTATTGCTACAATATTTCTGTTTATACCTTCTTTTTGGAGTGTACTCGACACCACAATAGTTACAATTGTATGTATATCTATCCATTTTGCGTTAAATTAACGTTAGACTAACGATTGTTTAAATCGCTCTAAATGAAAACTTTTATTAAGCTTTCAATTATTTAAGTCTCTTTTTACGATTAGACAATAAGGTATCGACATCAGATTCAAGCTCTGTTGTGCATTTTTGCTTTCCTTCTTTTATCCATTCTATTATCTCGGACTTGAAGAAGAATAAACGACCGTTTTTCTTATGGTGAGGAATGGTGTTTTTTTGACAATAGTTATAAAGTGTTGGTTTTGTATAACCAGAAAACTTTACAATGTCATCAATAGTTTGCGGGTCATCCGTTTGGGATAACGTTTCTGCCTTTTCAATTAAGGCTTTTAATTCTTTGAGGTCTCTTTTTACCTCTGCAACATCTAGTTGCGTTTGTTCAAATGCTATCATTTTAAATGTTTTAAATTAATATTTGTCAATGATAGCGGTTAATTACAGGTTATTTATAATTTCCGTAAGTGCAGTAGTAAAAAACGTAGTACCAGTAGTAAAAAAAGTAGTTACTTTAGTAGTTGAATAGTTTTACTAGGTTTTTTATTAAAATTAACCTTAACATTTTTAAAATCCCATCCTACGAAGTTATCTGTAAGTAATTCTACAAATTTATCTAGAACATGACCAGTTCCGAAATATTGATAATAACTTTCATAAAACTCCCTAAACCTATATTTAACTAAAGTGCTCTCTCCTTTAGGAGCCATATTGAACTTCTGTTTTTTTAAATTAGGGATTCCACAAAATGCTTTCTTTATAAATATATCAAATTGTGTTTCGGTTAGAAACGGTTTACCGTTTTTACTGTTTTTTTCTGTAAAGATTTTAAAATGGTTGACAGCGTCTTCTATTGGCATGGAATTGCAAAAAAGATTTTTATACTCGCTGTAATTACATGTATCTTTATCCTTACTCTTATCATTTTTCAATTTTTCCTTGAAGAATTTTTGCTGTTTTTTTAAAAACTTTAATTGTGGATTAACGAAGTTAGATAAAACTCTATTCGCTGATTTAGCAATTAATTTATGAGTTTCTAATTCCTCGATTGCCTCCGTAACCTCTAGCAAAGCTTCCTTATCCCCCATATCTTTTAAATTTTCTCGAATTGTAAGTATAATATGCGTTAGAAAAATTGAATCAAAGTTATTAGCATCAAATATTAATTTACCATTCTCAAAGCTAAAGTTTACAAATAATTTATAAGACAATGACTGAAGAGCTTCTTTCGATTTGAACAAATGTTCATTAGCTTCAATAAGACCAACAAAAAGTACTATAGGTAGATAAAACTCAAAATCAGCTTCGCGTAAATATTTTTCACAGATTTTATCCTCCTCAAGTTTACTTATACCTCGACATACTTTACAATTTTCTTTCTCTTCTTTAGTGATTGAGGCATGAACTTCTTGACTTATATATTTCAACCAATCATCGTATAACTTATCATCACCTAAGTATTTTTTAAAAAGATCTACAGGCTTACTAATAAGCAAATTGATATATTCATAATTATCATCAAAATTTTCAATAAAAAGATTTACATCTTTAATTACTGTATCCATTGAAAAACTGAAGCGGTTATCTAATTCTTTTAGCATTTTATATGTTTAGAAGTTCATTATTGAGTTTGCAAATTCTTTTTTAGCTTCATCTTCAAATCCAGCAAAATAGTTTTTAGTTACACTTAGGTCACTATGGTTTAATGCTTCACTAATAAATTCCATACTAGCGCCTTTACGCAAAGAATTGGTTGCAAAACTATGCCGAGCATAATAGAAGCTTATATCACTCGGTAATTTATTAGCAACAGCCAACCTTTTTATGTGATCGTTTATATAACGTGTAAAGTTTTTTATTTTTTTATGCTGTTCGTTTGCATCATCATTTTCATTCAAAATATCAAAAACAAAGCTATTTTTATTTTTGCTACCATACTTTTCTATAATACTATTTGTAAAATCAGTTAAGTAGATAATGATTTCGGTTTTCTCAGCTTTTTTATCAAAAGTTTTGGCTCTGTAATAAGTAAATTTATCGTCTTTAATATCAGAATATTTTAAGAGTGCAATATCTTTTGGGTTTATACCATTACAAGCAAAACTAAAAAACCAAAAATCTTTAGCTTTTGATTCATTCTCGTTTGCAGGTTTAGCATCAAATAAAACTTTTAGTTCTTTAGAGTTTAATGCTTTTTTTACTTTTTTTGTTCGTAATATTTGATATTTACTTTTACCAAAAGGATAATACTCTTGGTTAAGGTCTTTAGCTTCGATTGCATTATTAAAAATAACCCGTAAAGTTCTAGTGTATATTGCTATAGTTGTATAGCTTTTACCTTTTTTAACCATGTAAGCCTCGTAATCTCTTAACCAATCAACATTTATTTGTTGAAATTTCAGCTTCTCTATAGGACAATTTTTAACTTCATTACTGAAGGTTGCTAACGAGTTTAATGTGTATTTAAAACTTTCTGCTGTATTTATTTTATTCTTTTTGATACAATTCTCAATAGCTACGTTAAAGTGAAATTGAAGATTATTTTTATCTGAAGCTTTTCTAAACAACTTAAATTCAAAATTTTTAAAGTCAAAAACACCCAATTTACTAGCTTCATCATTAGCTCTATTTTCTATAGCCTGAAGTTTCAGTCGTAATTCTTTATTTTCACCACGTAACTTTTTGTTGTTTGGATTTAACCAAATTTCTTGAAATTTCTTTTCTGTTAAATCAATATCTAAATTATACCATTTCTCTTTTTGAGTTTCTTTTCCATAAACACGAAGTTTTATTGGATACATTCCAGACTTTTTCTTTCTACGATTGTCTAAACGAATTGAAATATTGTAACTCATGGCATAAATGTTTCTGCAAATATATATTATTTGCAGAAAATTTGCAGAAAAAATAGTATAATAGACTATTATTAAATATTAACAAATAATAAACAATTCACTTAAAACGTAGGTTATCAGAAGATTTACACACAAAAAAGGCAATAACAATAAGTAGTATTTATTGATTACGGCTCAAGAGGTTACAGGTTTGAATCCTGTCGAGGTCACTACTAAAACCAACACTTTACAAAGCTTTTGTAAATGTTGGTTTTTTTTATTTGTTCTCAAAACACATGAACAAGTACATATACAGTTCATTTAAAACGTATAACTACAACCTTTACTAATAAATATAGATAGATATAAATAAAAAAACCACTTCTCTTGAAGTGGTTTTTTTATTTATATCTCATAATATTATTCGTCTAACAATAAATTTAATGTTACTGTAATATTATCTCTTGTTGCTTTACTAAACGGACAAACTTCGTGTGCTTTCTCTACCAAATCTTCTCCGGTTTCTAAATCTACACCTGGTATGTAACAATCCAATGTAGCTTCTAAACAGAAACCATCTTCATCTTTACAAAACCCTATAATAGCTGTTACACTTAAAGTCTCTTCGTCTATATCTATATTTTCTGCATTTGCAACAGATTGTAATGCGCCACCAAAACATGCAGCATAAGCTGCTCCAAAAAACTGTTCTGGATTTGCACCATTGCCGCCATCGCCGCCCATAGATTTTGGCACAGAAAGATTAAAATCTAATGGCCCATCTTCAGATTTCACATTACCTTTTCTTCCTCCTGTTGCTATAGTTGTTGCTTCGTATAATGTTTTCATTTTATATTTTTTAAGGTTAATGTAATAAAGATACTACGTAAGTTATGTGATTTAAAATCTAAGCTCTTAAATTTCTCCTAAATTATTTCTGCACTTATGCCAGCTTCTAAGATTTTAGAGCATCTTGGTTTTAAATCTTTAAGTTCTCCTGTTTTTACTGTACATTGTCCTTTATAGTGTACGAGTATTGTGCATTGTTCTGCTTGCTCTGGAGTATGGTCGCAAGCTTTAATGAGTGTATTTATAACGTGATCAAAAGTGTTTACATCATCATTATAAACTACAATTTCATTATTCTTTTTTTCTTTTGTAGCGGTGTCAAATTGCTCTAATACTTTTTCTTTAGTGCTCATTTTTAATATTTTAAACTAAAATAATTTTTTTTAACTATTAAAGCAAAAAGGACGCCAAAAATGACGTCCTCTTTATTAAATTTTAACTTTTAAGCTTAATACATGTTTTGTAATGCTATAATATCATCACTATCAAACTCTCCATCTTCACCCGAGTTAAAACAAGCAACCATTATGGAATTAGGATTGTAACCAGCAGAGGTTCCTGCTACGGCTATTGCTCCAACTCCTGCTTGACCTTCGTTTGTGTTTTGACCGCAACTTTGTCTTGTAGACCAATCTGTATGTCTGAACCCGACAGAATGTCCTATTTCATGAGTTATTACATGCTCTATTACATTCGTGTTATAGTTATCTAAACCATATATTTGAACAAACTTGTGTGGTAATCCATTTGATGGAAAACCTGCAGAACCTCCAGCTCCACTTTGATTTGGGTTGTGATATACTACCATATCTTTTGAATTATAGTCTGTTCCAAATGTTAATGTAAAAGATATAGAAACTCCACTTAAACGGTTATAGTTAGCAACTGCCCATTGTAATGCAGTTTGCTCGTTTTGAGATAACCCAAAACCGCCACCACCGGTGTACCCAATGATTGAGATATTTCTTCCTTGAGAAACTAAATTGTTAGTACGATAGTTTCGGTCTAACTCATTACTGTTAACTTCTTGCTTTAATATTTGAGACTCTGTTAGTAATATATCGTCTTCTATTTGATACATTTCTACAGTTGAGCCATCTGGTAGTTGAAAGTCTACCTTTTGCACATCGTTAACGTTTAGGGATAACTCTGCAAGTTTACTTAAAATTTCGTCTGAAATTTGCTCTTTGGTTTGAACTTCTTCTGGTTTAACCTCATCTTTTTGACAAGATTGAAAGAAAAACGAAACTGCTAGAATTGCTATTAAAAATATTCTAAAATTTTTCATTTTGTTATTAGGGTATTAGATTAATTTAAAAATTAATGTTTACGTAAACAAAAGACATAGGTTTCCAGCTTCAAATTATAAGATTATATAACTGAAAAGTATGTTTTAAAATAAATTTATTTGTGGTGTAAATGTAAGGAATAGAAAAATAAGAATGTTACGGTTTTTACCGTAAATTTCTGTTTTTTCACATAATTATTAATAAATAAACAGTATTTATATTAAAATTATAAGAATTATTAATTTTTAAACTCTAATGCTATCCAATTATTTCGTTCTAATTTTGATTGTAATTTTAGATTGTATTTATTACATTCTTCTTCTATAATTGTGATATCATTATTATAAAATCCGCTTAAAAATAATTGTCCGTTTTGGTTTAAACATTTTGAATATACACCAATATCTTTTAATAGAATATTGCGATTAATGTTTGCTATTATTATATCGTAATTTTTATTTTTTAATAGGCTTGAATCTCCTTCGTATACATTTATGTGTGCAGCATTATTTCGTTCAGCATTTTCAACACTATTTAAATAACACCAGTTATCTATATCTATCGCATCTACAGGTTTTGCGCCTTTAAATGCTGCTAAAATGGCTAATACTCCTGTACCACAACCCATATCTAGTACAGATTTGTTTTGAAATGTATTATTTAATATATGTTGTATCATCATGTGTGTTGTTTCATGATGTCCTGTTCCAAAACTCATTTTTGGCTCTATTACAATATCATACTTTGTATCTGGTTTTTCATGAAATGGTGCACGAACAGAACAAAGGCTGTCTACTATTATTGGGTTAAAGTTTTTTTCCCATTCACTATTCCAGTTTACTTGTTCTATCTCATCGAAGGTGTATGAGATTTTAAATTCGTTATTGGTTAGTACATATATATTATTTAATACACCATCGAACCAATCGTCTTTTTGTATGTATGCTGTTACTCCTGTTTCTGTTTCTACGAAGCTTTCGAAACCTGCGTAACCTAACTCGGCTATTAAAATTTCGGTTGCTGGTTGTAATGGTTCTACTTTAAAGTAATATCCTATATATGTTGTATTAGACATAATTGTTATGTTTTGTATTTGGCAAGTATGCCTTGCGTTAGTGATGGAGGCATTTGTTGAAGCTCCTCGCAGAGAGCGACTGCCGAGAGCACGACCAAGCGATTTTTTTATCGCTTGGTAACGCCCAAATTTTTATTTAAAATGCGTTTACTATGGCTATAAAATCTTCGGCTTTTAGTGATGCGCCTCCAATTAAGCCGCCATCGACGTCTGGTTTTGAGAATATTTCTTTTGCGTTTGCTGGTTTTACGCTTCCGCCGTAGAGTATTGATACGTCTTGTGCGGTATTTTCGCCATATTTATTTTGTAATGTTTGGCGTATAAATTTATGCATGTCTTGCGCTTGTTCTGGACTTGCTGTTTCTCCTGTACCTATTGCCCATACTGGCTCGTAGGCTAAAACTATGTTTTTAAATGCTGATGCTTCTAGGTGAAACAATGCGCTTTTTATTTGGTTTTCTACTACTTGTTCTTGGTTTCCTGATTTACGATCGCTTAATTCTTCTCCAAAACAAAAAATTATTCGTAAATCGTTTTTTAATGCGGCATCTACTTTTTTTGCTAAAGACTCATTGGTTTCGTTAAAGTATGCGCGACGCTCGCTGTGGCCTAATATTACTGTTTTTACTCCTACACTTTTTAGCATTGTTGCGCTAATTTCTCCTGTATATGCGCCGTTTTCTGCAAAGTGCATGTTTTGTGCTATTACTTCTATATTAGAGTTTCTTGTAGCATCGAATGCTTGATAAAGGTTTACGTAGGTTGGTGCAATCATGACCTCGGCATTTGAGGTTTGTGTTTGTTTTAATAGGTCTACGATTAATGCTTCGGTTTGAGGTAAATCGTTATTCATTTTCCAGTTTCCTGCTACTATATTTTTTCTCATTTTAGTAATGCTTTATAGTTTTATATTATTAGTGTACTGCCTTTTTGTTGGCTTCACTTTTTTATTTATTCTAATTTTACTTTTGGATCAAGCCATGCATATATTATATCTACAAAAATATTGATTATTATAAAAAGTAAGGCTATAATTAATACTGAACCCATAATTACTGGTAAATCTAAAGTATTTAGTGCGTTTACAATTTCTTTTCCTAAACCATTCCACCCGAAAATGTATTCTACAAAAACGGCTCCTGCTAACATTGATGCAAACCATCCTGATATTGCTGTTACTACTGGATTTAATGCGTTTTTTATAGCGTGTTTTTTTATGATCTGGAATTCGCTTAATCCTTTTGCTCTTGCTGTACGAATGTAGTCTTGATTAAACACTTCTAACAACGAGTTACGCATTAATTGTATTACTACTGCTAATGGCCTAATACCTAAAACAATTGCTGGTAATATTAGGTTTTTTAGTTTTAAATTTACTTTTTCGCCATAGTTATCGAGCTCATACAAACTGCCTGTCATCTCCAAATTGGTATATTTATGTAATACAAAACCAAAAAACCAAGCAAATAAAATAGCACTAAAAAATGAGGGCACACTCATGCCAATTGTGCTTATTATTTGTATTGCACTATCTATAAACGTGTCTTTTTTTAGTGCTGAAATTACACCTAAAAAAATACCTAATATTAATGCTATTATTATTGCTGATACTGCTAATACAAATGTATTTGGTAGTGTTTCACCTAAAACTGTACTTACTTTTTTTCCTTGTTTTGTAAACGATTCTCTTAAATATGGGTATTTTAAAACTGTTGTTATATTACCTACTGTAAAAAGCTGTAATGCTGTATACTTATTGTCTTGCAAATATGTATAATCTTCTTGCGTATTAGAGTGAAATGATAGTACTGATAAATCGTTTAAATAGTATGCATATTGTGTAGCTAACGGCTTATCGAAACCATACTTTTTTTTAACTATGGCCAATTGCTCACTATCTTCGTTTTGACCCAACATCATTTGTGCTGGATCTCCAGGTAAAACATTAAATAAAAAGAATATGACTGTAACTACTCCAAATAAAGTGAGTAGTGCATAAAAGGTTTTATTTAAGAGATAGCTTAGCAGATTATTACTCTTTTTTTAAAGTTATTTTTACAATACCCGTAAAATTAGATTCGTTTAAAGCATTGTAATTCTCTAATTCTTCTCCTTCTTTTATTACATTAATTTGCTCTATACTTTCTGTTTCTAAAGCATCTGCTTCTGCTTTGGTTATTGTTTCTTCGTTTAAAAGATACACTACATTTTCTTCTACTGTAGTTTCTATTTCTGGCTCAATTTCACGTTCTACTTCTGGTAAATCGATATTATCAACATCGTTAAAATGTGCTTTTTGTACTACAGTACCTTTTTTTAATTTTACTACTCCTGGATTAGAGCGCACTACTGTTTTTAATGCTTTTTCGTCACACAGGTAAAAATCAAAATCAAAACCATAAGTTTCTTTTGCATATTGTTTTGCTTCACTTCCTGATGCAGATAAACCTATTACTGTGTATCCTCTTTTTATTGCTAAATCTGTAAAGCTTTTAATGTTTTTTAATCCATTTGTATTTGCTGTTTCAAGATTGTATGCAACAACCATTATTAAATTTTCTTTAGCTAAAAACTTACTTGTTAAGTTCTCGTCTTCACTTTCTATAGAGAAGTCTTTTACCGGTGGATCGTAACCTTCTTCTATTATTTTTGTTGTTACGCCAACATATTCTCCATCTACAGTTGGATAACTACCATCTGTTACATATTCTTTTTCTTCTCCATTTACATTAAAAGTCCATGTAAATTCTTGCACTGCTTTTGGTGCGTTTTCTGGAACAACCATACCATCTGCAATATTTTTACCTACGGCATAAGCTCTAAAATCCCATGTTGGCAAATGCATTAGCACGTGGTAACCAAACCATAAACTACCTATAAAACCTAATAAAGCTAATAGTGTTGTTGGAAACTTACCAAAAATTGGCTTAATGTGTTTTATTCCAACTACTAAAACGAGAATTAAAATTAGAAGCGTGACATCTTTCCAGAAACTTTCCCATGGTTTTAATGGCAAGAAATCACCAAAACAACCACAGTCTTTTACTACTTCAAAAAATGCTGCATAAAATGTTAGGAATGTGAAAAATATAATCATTGCTAAAAGCATCCAAACAGTAAATTTGCGCTTATAACCTAATAATAAAAATACTCCTAAAACTACCTCTAACACTACTACAAATACCGAAATACCTAAAGCATAAGGATCTAAAAAAGGCAGATTTAAAACCTCTTCACTAAAGTATTCTTGTAACTTATATGAAAACCCTAATGGATCGTTAAGTTTTATTAATCCTGAAAAAATAAACAAAGCTCCAACGAGTATTCTACATATGTGAACTAAATATTTCATAACTTATTTTGCTATTAATTTGTTAGGTGAATCATTGCGAAAATGGCATAGTTTATCATATCTTGATAATTAGCATCAATACCTTCGCTTACAATTGTTTTTCCTGCATTATCTTCAATTTGCTTAACACGTAAAAGTTTCTGCAAAATCAAATCTGTTAAAGAGCTTACTCGCATATCGCGCCAAGCTTCTCCATAATCATGATTTTTATCTTGCATTAGTTGTTTTGTAAGTGCTACTTTCTCATCATACAAAATAGTAGCTTCATTTGTAGACATATCTGGTTGTTCTACAACACCTTTTTCTAATTGTATTAATGCCATAATACAATAATTTATAATACCTATAAACTCACTTTGTTCTCCTTCGTCAACTTTTCTTACATCGTTTTGTTGCAAACTTCTAATACGTTGTGCTTTTATAAAAATTTGATCTGTAAGCGATGGTAATCTTAAAATTCGCCATGCACTTCCGTAGTCACTCATTTTATTTATAAACAGACTACGGCAGGTTTTTATAACCGCATCATATTGTTTTGAAGTATCTTGCATAAGTTGTTTCAATTTTGCGTAAATTTCGCATAAAATTGTTTAAAATTCAAGGTTTAGCGTTTATACTTTTTAAATGCTTTACAAACTACAAACTTAAAGGTATCTATGACCATTAATTGCAAAGGAAAACTTATAGATTTATCTACTCCCAAAGTTATGGGAATTCTTAACATAACTCCAGACTCTTTTTTTGATGGCGGTTTTTATAAGGACGAATCTAAAATCATTAATCAAGTAAAAAAAATGCTTAATGATGGCGCAACTTTTATAGACATTGGTGCGTATAGTTCTAAACCAAATGCAGATGATGTTTCTTTAAATGAAGAGCTAAGCCGTATTTTACCAATAATAGATTTACTTATTAATCATTTTCCAGATATTATACTTTCGGTAGATACTTTTAGAGCTGAAGTAGCCAAACAATGTTTAGAAAAAGGTGCTGCACTTATTAATGATATTTCTGCTGGACATTTAGACAAAAATATGCTTGATATTATTGCAACGTTTAATGTTCCTTATATTATGATGCATATGCGTGGTACACCACAAACTATGCAACAACATACTAATTACGAAAATATTTTAAAGCAAATACTTTTTTACTTTTCTGAAAGAATCACAACAGCAAGAAGCTTAGGTATTAATGATATTATTTTAGACCCTGGTTTTGGTTTTGCAAAAACCACCACTCAAAATTTTGAGGTTTTAAAATCTCTTGATAGTTTTAAAATTACTAATCTTCCTTTTTTAGCTGGAATTTCAAGAAAATCTATGATTTACAAAACACTAAACACAACAGCAACTGAAGCATTAAATGGCACTACCGCTTTAAACATGGTTGCTTTACAAAAAGGCGCCTCTATTTTACGTGTACATGATGTAAAAGAAGCTGTAGAATGTGTAAAATTATTTACAGAACTCGAGGCTTAATTCTTTTAAATTTTTAAATTTACCTAAACCAACTTCAATTTTATTTTTTGGACCAACTATTTGACACCGTATTAAAATTTAGTTTAGTAGACATTATAGATGTAGTACTTGTTGCGCTCTTATTATACTATGTATATAAGCTTGTACGTGGTACAGTAGCTATAAATATTTTTCTAGGTATAGTAATTATTTACATTATCTGGAAAATAACACAGGCTTTACATATGCAACTACTTAGTAATATTTTAGGTGGTTTTATTAGCGTTGGTATGTTTGCTCTTATTGTAGTATTCCAACAAGAGATTAGAAAATTTTTATTAATGATTGGCTCTACTAATTTTGCTTCTAAACGTGGTTTTTTAAAACATCTAAAATTTTTAAAAACCGAAGCTGTTTCTAATACCAATATAGATGCAATTATTGCTGCTTGTAATAAAATGAGTACTACAAAAACTGGAGCTTTAATTGTTTTAGAACGTAATAATAATTTAGATTATTTAATTAATACTGGTGACGAAATGAACATTAAAGTCACCCAACCAATTATAGAAAGTATATTTTTTAAAAATAGCCCATTACATGATGGTGCAATAATTATTGAAAACAATACTGTAAAAGCAACACGCGTTATTCTACCTGTTAATAATGAAAAAACCATACCACAACGTTTTGGATTAAGACACAGAGCAGCTGTTGGTATTACCGAAAGAACCGATGCTATTGCTATTGCTGTTAGTGAGGAAACTGGACAAATTTCATGTTTTAGAAATGGCACTTTTGTAGACTTTAAAGACTCTACAGAATTAATTGAAATTATTAAAGATGATCTAGATTAATGGTTTGTAAAAATTGCAAAAGGTTATTACCACAGCAAATAAATTTTTGCAATGGCTGTGGCGCAAAAGTTATTAGAAACAGACTAACAATGCGCAATCTTTTTGAAGACATCGCTTACCGTTATATTAATTACGATAACCAATTTTTACAAACAATAATCACCTTACTTAAAAAACCAGAACTTGTTATAGACAGTTATATTAATGGTGCAAGAAAGTGCTACGTAAACCCAATTAGCTTTTTTGCTATTAACTTAACATTATCTGGGTTTTATATTTTTATAATTCAAAAATATTTTGGAAATGCATTAAATTTCGATACAATGGTTGCAAACCAATCTGTAGGCAAACAGAAAATAAACGCATCTATAATGAGTATGGTTTACGATTATGGCTCTTTAATTAACTCTTTAATAATTCCTTTTTTAGCACTTATTTCTGTAATAGTATTTTATAATAAAAAATACAATTACACAGAGCATATTGTATTATTTCTCTATACCATGTCACTATTTTCTTTAGTTACAATGGCAATAAGTTTAATTGTTTTATCTGTAAACGAAAGCTACTATATTACTATAAGTATGGTATTATATATATTTGCTTTTATATACCATTGCTATGTATTTAAGCGCTTATTTAAATTAAGTGCAAAGCAACTTTTTATAAAAATATTATTTTTTATACCAATATTTTTTATGGCTTATATTGGCATGTCTCTAGCAGGAGCCATTTTATTTTTTATATTTTCAGATGTCTCTTTGCAAGACTTTGCTCCAAAAAATTAAGCAACTTCAGCTTTTAAAAATTGAACTTCATAAAGGTTTCTATAATAACCATCTTTATTTTTAAGCAATTCTTGATGTGTTCCTTGCTCTACAACTTCACCAGCATCCATAACAATGATTTTGTCTGCTTTTTGAATAGTTGCTAATCTGTGCGCTATTACAATAGAAGTTCTTCCTTTAGTAATCTTATCTGTAGCTGTTTGTATTAACTGTTCAGAATAAGAATCTACAGACGATGTTGCTTCATCTAAAACTAAAATACTAGGGTTTGCTACATAAGCTCGTAAAAACGAAATTAATTGTCGTTGCCCAGAACTTAACATCACACCTCTTTCTTTTACATTATAGTGATATCCATTTGGTAAGCTTGATATAAAATTATGAATACCAATATCTTTTGCTGCTTGAATTACTTCTGCTTCGGTAATATTTGGATTGTTAAGTGTAATATTATTCATAATAGTATCTGCAAACAAGAAAACATCTTGTAAAACCACAGCTATTTGACTTCTTAAAGATGCCAATGTTACGGTTTTAATATCTGTTTTATCTACACTAATACTTCCGCCATTAATTTCATAAAAACGACTTAACAGGTTTATTATGGTTGATTTTCCTGCGCCAGTCGCACCTACAATGGCTACGGTTTGTCCTGCTTCTACATTAAAAGAAATTCCCTTTAAAACTTCTTCGTTATCCACATAACTAAAACGTACATTATTAAAGGAAATTTCGCCTTTAAAATGTGCCGCTTCATTAACTCCTGTATCGTTAATTTGCGAAGTTGTGTCTATTACTTTAAACACACGCTTTGCAGCTACCATACCCATTTGCAAGGTATTAAACTTATCTGCAATTTGTCTTAATGGTCTAAACAACTGTGGTATCATCATTATAAACATAAATAATTCACCTTCGGTTGCGGTACCTTCTAAAACCACCATTAAACCACCAAACCAAACTATTAGTCCAGAAGTAATTGATGAAAGAAAATCTGCAATAGGAAAAAATATAGAGTTATACCATATTGTTTTTAACCATCCTTTTTTATGACGCTCGTTTATTGCCTTAAAATTTTTATGTTCTGTTGCTTCTCTTGTAAAAAGCTGAAGAATTTTCATTCCAGTAACACGTTCCTGAACAAAAGAATTTAAGTTTGAAACTTCGGTTCTAACTTCTTCAAAAGCCTTTTTCATGTAACGCTGAAATATTTTTGTAGCATACAATACTATTGGCATTGTTATAAATACTATTAAGCTTAGCTTAAAGTTTTCAAACAACATAACTCCAGAGATTACAAGCATAACCATTAAATCCCTAGAAATCATAAACAAGCCTTGCCCAAAAATATCGGCAATACGCTCCATATCTGTTACTGCTCTGGTAATTAAAGTACCAACCGAAGAATTGTCGTAGTACTTCATTTTAAATTTAAGCATGTGATTAAATAACAAAACACGCACATCTTTAACGATGTTTTGTCCCAACCATGCTGCATAATATTGAAACAAAAACTGAAATATAGTTTGCAGTAAAAGCAAACCAACCATTAAAGAAATATAAAATAAAAAGCCATCATCATTATTTAGCTTAATATTATTATCTATTACAATTCTTAACAAGTAAGGTATTGCAATACTTAGTCCTGCAATAATAAGCACAGATAACAAAACACCATAAAAAACTGTTTTATAGGGTTTTGTGAATTTAAACAAGCGTTTAAATAAAGTGACATCAAAAATATTTTCTTTTTTATTACTCAAACTAATAGATTATAATTTTATAGTCTTTGGGTAAGCGACTTCGGTTAAGTATAATGCATGTGCTGGCACAGAAAATCCGGCTTCACTTCTATTTTTAGATTTTATAATATTATGCATATCATTAACTTCTAATTTTCCAACTCCAACATTAATTAAAGTGCCAACAATTGCCCGCACCATATTTCTAAGAAACCTATCGGCTTTAATTGTAAATTGAAGCTCATTACCAACAACTTCCCATTGGGCTTTCATTATATTACAATTATACGTTTTTACATCTGTATTACTCTTAGAAAAGCATTGAAAATCTTTATAATTAAATAAAATTTTTGTTGCTTCTTTTATTCTATCTATATCCAATTTCGCTTTTAATAAAAAGGCTTGTTCTGTATTAAATGGGTTTTTTTGAAGTGCAATTCTATATAAATACTGTCTGCTAACAGCATCAAAACGAGCATGAGCATCTGCTTTTACTTTAAATATATTTTGAATTGAAATAGCCTCAGGTAAAAATGAATTTAATTTATACTGAAGCATATGCTCTTCAAAAATCACTTCTGTGTCAAAATGAGCAAATAACTGTATTGCATGAACTCCAGCATCTGTTCTTCCTGCACCCATTGTAGATATTTTTTCTTTTAACAAAGTAGACAATCCTTTTTCTAAAACTTCTTGCACAGAAATAGCATTAGGTTGTACCTGCCAACCGTGATAAGCTTTTCCGTTATATGAAAGTTCTATAAAATATCGCAAAGAAAGATGTATTTTTACGTTTTTTAAAGTAGCAAAGATACTTCTTTTTGTTGCTAAAGAAATGCTAAAATTGTAATAAAAAAGACATTGAAATTCTCTCCCAATACATGAAAAAAATCCTTCTCTTATCAGACACTCACAGTTATATTGATGATGATATTTTAAAATATGTTAAACAAGCAGACGAAGTTTGGCATGCTGGAGACATTGGCGATTTAAAAGTTACAGATGCTATTTCAAAACTAAAACCCTTACGTGGTGTTCACGGCAATATAGACGGCGACAAAGTACGGTTAGAATTCCCAGAAAACAATAGGTTTATGTGTGAAGATGTAGATGTCTGGATAACACATATTGGTGGTTATCCTAATAAGTATAATGTTAGAGTTCGTGAAGAAATTTACAAAAATCCGCCACGAATTTTTATATGTGGACATTCTCATATTTTAAAAGTAATACCAGATAAAAAATTAAATTTAATACATATGAATCCTGGTGCTGTTGGTAAACATGGGTTTCATAAAGTTAGAACCATGTTGCGTTTCACTATAGATGGAAAGAAAATAGAAAATTTAGAAGTAATAGAGTTTCCAAAACGTTATTAGAAAAAAAAAGCCCAAGATCTTCACCTTGGGCTCACGCACTAATACTACTAAGATGATAGGTTTATCGTAATCTATCTACAGATTTTACGAGATCTTCATCCTTTTTAATCGCCTTATTAGCTAAAACCAATAATACAATAGACAGAATTGGAAGAAAAATCCCAATACCTTTCTCAGAAACCAAAGCTTCTCCAGATACATTTAGAGATTGATATACAAGTAATCCTAGTAAAATAAAGTTTAATATTATATTAAGTCGTCCCAACATAAATTGAGATTTCCTTTTCTTAAAATTAAATATAGATACTAAAGACAAGAAAGCAGAAGCTAAAAACATGCCAAAATATAAAGGCTCATCTATAGCAAAAACTTTTACATCTTCATTAGTTATCCATAAATGAAAAACAAAAATCAATCCAGCCGATATACCTGCGGCAAGTAATAAATAGAAAGATTGTATGCGTTGTATCATTTATTTTATTCGAAAAATTTGAGTTTCAAAAATATAACTTCTTTTGCAAATTTTAGCTAAAAAATTAAAATAAAGTCGTATTATTGCATTAACGATTTGCAACAACCACAGTAGCAAGACGTTATTTCTTCAAAAAATTCAATTATAATTTTCTTCGGAAATTTTTCAAAAACATATTTTTCTAAAAAAATATTCAATTAAACAATTCATGTTTGAAATCTCACAATTAAAAGAAATGAAACTTCCTGAGTTACAGGAAATGGCTAAAAAATTAAGCATACCAAAGTTTCGATCACTAAAAAAATTAGATCTTGTTTATCAAATTTTAGACAAGCAAGCAGCAAACCCAAAAGCTGTACAAGAAGTAAAAGTAGATGCGCCAGCCGCAAAACAAACTACTACTAAAAAAGCACCAGCTGCAAAGCCAAAAAGAGAGCGCGTACAACGTACTCCAGCAGCTAAGCAAAATAAACCTAATCCTAAAGCAAAAACAAACCAAGAAACTTTAGCTTTTAAGGATAAAGAAGAAGACGATAAAAAACAGAGCACTAAAAAGGAAGCAACTCCTACTGCTGCAAAAGAACAAAAAGCAAAGCCACAGCATAAAAAGCCTGTACATAATCATCAAAACAGAAAAGACGATAATAAAAAAGATAATAACAACAATCAAAATCGTCAAAACAATCAAAATAAAAACAATAACCGTAATCAAGGTAAAAACGGAAATACTCACGGAAATAAAGACACCCGCAACCGTTACCGTGAACCAGATTTTGAATTTGATGCTATTATTGAAAGTGAAGGCGTATTAGACATCATGCAAGATGGATATGGTTTTTTACGATCATCAGACTATAATTATTTATCATCACCAGATGATATTTATGTATCACAATCTCAAATACGTTTATTTGGTTTAAAAACCGGAGATACAGTACTTGGAAATGTAAGACCACCAAAAGAAGGCGAAAAATACTTTCCACTAATTAAAGTAAATAAAATTAACGGCCAAAGTCCAGATGTTGTTAGAGATCGAGTATCTTTTGAGCATTTAACACCGTTATTTCCACAAGAGAAATTTAATATCGCTGAAAAGCAATCTACAATTTCAACTCGTATAATGGACTTATTCGCTCCTATAGGAAAAGGACAACGTGGTATGATTGTTTCTCAACCTAAAACAGGTAAAACAATGTTACTTAAAGATGTTGCAAATGCAATAGCAGCTAATCATCCAGAAGTATACCAAATGATTTTACTTATAGACGAACGTCCAGAAGAAGTTACAGATATGCAACGTAATGTTCGCGGTGAAGTTATTGCTTCTACTTTTGATAAGGAAGCTCATGAGCATGTGAAAATTGCAAACATTGTATTAGAAAAAGCAAAAAGATTAGTAGAATGCGGTCATGATGTTGTTATACTTCTAGACTCTATTACACGTTTAGCAAGAGCATACAATACTGTACAACCTGCTTCAGGAAAAATACTTTCTGGTGGTGTAGATGCAAACGCTTTACACAAACCAAAAAGATTCTTTGGTGCTGCACGTAATATTGAAAATGGAGGTTCGCTAACAATTATCGCTACAGCATTAACAGAAACAGGTTCTAAAATGGACGAAGTAATTTTCGAAGAATTTAAAGGAACTGGTAATATGGAACTACAATTAGATCGTAAAATATCTAACCGTAGAATTTTCCCAGCTATAGATTTAACATCATCTAGTACAAGACGAGATGATATTTTATTAGATGATAAAACTATACAACGTATGTGGGTAATGCGTAAATATCTTGCCGATATGAATCCTGTAGAGGCAATGGAGTTTATAAACGATCGTTTTAAACAAACAAGAACTAACGAAGAGTTTTTAATTTCAATGAATGGTTAATCGGTTAATCACTTTAATTAAATATTAGGATGTTATATCCTAACTAAAAAAAGCCTTGATACATCAAGGCTTTTTTAGTTAAATAAATCAACAAATAAGTTTTTATGAATTATTTTAACATAAAAGACTATAGCGTCGCCAAGCTATTCGTTTTCTCTTTTTTATTATTTACAAAAGCACTTCTATACTTTTTAAAACGATAGATATAACTTGATATATTAACTCAACACTTAACGTAGTACATTAACTATACTAAAAAATATAAAACAAAAAAAAGCCTATTGAGATTTCAATAGGCTTTTCTTAAATTTAAAGTCTTAATTATATAGTAGCAACGTGCTTTGCTAAACCAGATTTTAAGTTCGCAGCTTTATTAGCATGAATTACATTTTTCTTAGCTAACTTGTCTAACATAGAGAATACAGAAGGTAATAAAGCTTCAGCTTCTTTCTTATCTGTTAACTCACGTAATTTCTTAATCGCATTACGAGTCGTCTTGTGCTGATATTTATTTCTTAAACGCTTAGTTTCAGTTTGTCTAATTCTTTTAAGCGCTGACTTATGATTTGCCATTAGTTTATATTTTCTTTATTAAAAAATTGTAGCCCGTAGGGGAATCGAACCCCTCTTACATGGATGAAAACCATGCGTCCTAGCCGATAGACGAACGGGCCATTTATTTAAGAGTGTGCAAATATATAATATTTTTTTTACTCTGCAAAAACTTATTTTAAATAACTTAACAATGTTTCCATTGCGGATGCAAAAATACAACTAATTTCTACTTTTGCAATACTTATTTAAACTTTTTTTTATTTTTTTTTAATTAATATGCTTTTGCGAACAAAACTCTTCGTTTAGAAGGCTTTCCAGAATACACACAAACACCATCAACCAACTCTCCTTCAAGAGGTAAGCAACGTATTGTAGCTTTTGTAATTTCTTTTATCTTATCTTCAGTTTCAATTGTACCATCCCAATGTGCTGAAATAAATCCTCCTTTTTCTTCTAAAACAGATTTAAATTCTTCAAAATTTTCTACTTCAGTAATGTGAGAATTTCTAAAATCTAATGCTTTATTAAAAAGTGAATCTTGAATTTCAACCATTAGTCCTTCTACTTTATCTACTAAAGACTCTAAATACACTGTTTCCTTAGTTAAAATATCTCTACGAGCTAGCTCAACAGTTCCGTTTTCTAAATCTCTTGCTCCAATAGCTATACGTAATGGTACACCTTGTAATTCGTGCTGTGCAAATTTAGCGCCTGGTCTATGTGTTGTCCTATTATCAAACTTTACCGTAATATGTTTAGCACGTAAATCTTTCATTATACCATTTACAACATCTGTTATTTGCTCTAATTGCTCATCTGTTTTATATATAGGAACAATCACTACTTGATTTGGTGCTAAGTTTGGTGGTAGCACCAAACCTTGATCATCACTATGTGTCATAATTAAGGCTCCCATTAATCTTGTTGAAACTCCCCAAGACGTAGCCCAAACATAATCTTGTTTTCCTTCTTTATTAGTAAATTTAACATCAAATGCTTTTGCAAAATTTTGTCCTAAAAAATGAGATGTTCCTGCTTGTAATGCTTTTCCGTCTTGCATTAAAGCTTCTATACAATATGTCTCTTCTGCTCCTGCAAATCGTTCACTTTCAGATTTCAATCCTTGGACAACAGGAATGGCCATAAATTCTTCTGCGAAAGTTGCATAAACATTATTCATTGTTTCTGCTTCAGCTAAAGCTTCTACTCTAGTTTCATGAGCCGTGTGACCTTCTTGCCATAAAAACTCAGCTGTACGTAAAAATAATCTTGTACGCATTTCCCAACGCACTACATTTGCCCATTGGTTAATTAGTAACGGTAAATCTCTGTAAGACTGTATCCATCCTTTATATGTATTCCAAATTATAGCTTCACTTGTTGGCCTTACAACAAGTTCTTCTTCTAATTTAGCTTCAGGATCAACTCTAAGTTTTCCTTCATTGTCAGGGTCATTCTGCAATCTATAATGAGTTACAACTGCACATTCTTTTGCAAAACCTTCTGCATTTTTTTCTTCAGCTTCGAATAGGCTTTTAGGTACAAATAATGGGAAATACGCATTTTGATGTCCTGTTTCTTTAAACATTCTATCTAATTCGGCTTGCATTTTTTCCCAAATAGCGTAACCATATGGCTTAATAACCATACAACCTCTTACCGCTGAATTCTCTGCTAAATCGGCCTTGACAACCAATTCGTTATACCATTTTGAATAATCTTCTGCTCTACTCGTGAGTTTTTTGCTCATATACAGTGTTTTGGCACAAATTTTGTGACTATGTTAAAAAAAGAAATAGTTGGACAAAACTAACTATTTTTGTTATGTTCAACAATAAAATCTCATAGTTATGCAATTAAAAAAATACTTACTTAATAAATTACCAGCAATTACTAGTTTAATTTTAGTGTTTAGTCTCACTTCATGTGGCTCTTATCAATATGTTGGACAAGAGAGTGACGGTATTTACGTAGATGATACTTCAATACAAGAAGTCACTTATGCTGAAGCTCAAGAAAGTTCTAATAGCGATTACTATAAAAATTATTTTAAAGAAAAATCTCTAGAATTAGAAGCTGCCGACAACGAAGTTTTTGTTGATATTGATTCTTATCAAGGAAATTACGAAGAAGGTGTTGAATCTGAAGGTTACGGCGCTTGGGGTGACAATGGTAATGAGGTTACTATAAATGTTTATGATAACAATTACAGCAATTGGGGATGGACAATGCCATATTGGGGATGGAATAGATTTGGCTGGAATCGACCTTATTACGGTTGGAATTCAGGTTTTGGATATAATGGTTTTGGTTGGAATTCAGGTTTTGGATTTAGTGGAGGTTTTTATAACTCTTATTGGTATCCAAACTATGGCTATGGATTTGGCTACCCTAATCACTATAATACTGGTTATTATTACCATAGACGTAGCGCATATAATAGAAGTAGAAGAAATACTTTAGCTTCAAGGTATACTACATTAAATGGTAGAAACTATAATACTTCTGCTAGAACGAGAAGTAACTCTACGAGAACCCGTTCTAGAGTTAATACTAGAACTAGATCAACTAATACAAGAGGTTTTAATTCTAACTCTAGAACTAGATCAAGAGTTAAAACTAATTCTTCAGTGACACCTTCAAGATTTCAAAGTACTAGAAATAGAACTAGAGTAAATAATAATTCTACCCCAACAAGAACACGTACAAGAGCAAATTCCTCACCAAGAAGTTCTCGCTCTTATAGTAGTCCTTCGAGAAGTTCTGGCTCTTCTAGATCATCTGGATCAAGAACAAGTTCTCGTAGAAGAGGTTAATATTAAAAAATAGCTTTATATAATTTTATGAAAAAGATAATATTTGTTTTCGTAGGCTTGATAAGTATGTCTACACTTTATAGTCAAAGTATAAATGACGCAATAAGATATAGTAATGGAGAAGTTATTGGATCAGCAAGATTTAGAGCCTTAAGTGGTGCTTTTGGAGCACTTGGCGGCGATTTGAGTGCTGTTAATATAAATCCTGCTAGTTCTGCTGTTTTTTCTACTAGCTACGCCTCATTCTCTTTAAACAATATGAATATTGATAATGAGACCAATTATTTTGGAGGAAAAAAATCTAATTCAGAGTCGGACCTTTCTTTAAATCAGGCTGGTGGTGTTTTTGTTTTTAGAAATAGAAACGAAAATTCTCAATGGAAAAAGTTTTCTTTCAGTATTGCTTATGATAACACAAAGAATTATGAAAACAATTGGACTGCAATAGGAACCAACAATAAAAATGTTAATTCAGGTGGTTCTATTGCTAGTTTCTTTTTAAATAATGCTAATGGATTAAGACTTGATGAAATTTCTGCTTTTGTAGGTGAATCTAATTCTGAAGCTTATTCTGAAATAGGAAGTTTTTATGGCGAACAAAACCAACAAGCATTTTTAGGTTATACTTCTTATATAATTGAATCTGAAACTGGTGATGATGCTGATACTAATTATTTCTCTAATGTTGTTGGAGATTCATTTAATCAACAATATAACTACACTAGTACAGGTTATAACGGAAAATTAGCTTTTAATGTTGGCGCACAGTATGGTGACAATATCTATTTAGGACTTAATTTAAACTCTCATTTTATTAATTATGAACGTTTTAGCGCACTTAACGAATCTAACGATACTTCTGGAGCTGTAGTAAATGACATTTATTTTGAAAATATATTAAATACTAATGGTTCTGGTTTTTCTTTTCAATTAGGAAGTATTTTTAAAGTAACCAATAATTTACGCTTAGGTTTAGCTTATGATTCACCTACATGGATGACTATAGAGGAAGAAACTACTCAATTTATTCAAACAAGAAGTCGCGATGGCATTCCCCTAGAAGATGGAAGTACTTTTTTCTCTGAAACAATAAATCCTCAAGTTGTTAATGTTTTTGCTCCTTATAAGCTACAAACTCCAGGTAAAATAACTGGTAGTATTGCTTATATTTTTGGGCGTAGCGGTCTCTTAAGTTTTGATTACTCTAGAAAGGATTACAGTAATACAAAATTTAAACCTACATCTGATGCTTATTATTCTCAGTTAAACTCTGAGATTAACAATATTTTTACTGCCGTAAATACCTATAAGGTTGGAGGTGAATATAAAATAAAGCAATTAAGCCTTCGAGCTGGTTATAGGTTTGAAGAAAGTCCTTATAAAGATGGAACAACTATTGGAGATTTATCTGGTTATTCTCTAGGCCTTGGATACAAATTTGGAAACACATCTATTGACTTAACTTATGATCATGCGGAACAATCTAGAAATCAACAAATATTTAATACAGGTCTTATTGATCGTGTTAACATTGAAAATACCAATTCTAACATCACATTTTCTTTAGGGTTTCAACTATAATAAGCAAAAAACAATTTTCAATTAACAGGGATAAATTTAATTTACCCCTGTTTTTTTTATTTTGAACTTAAATCAAATAGATTTATTAAAAATTAAATACATCTTTAGATGTATATGCACAATAAAACTATTAATCCCTCGATATAAACTTTATAAAGAAATAATTAATTCTCCTAGATAGCATTGCAAAAAATCTACTTAACATTATATAGTATTAAGTATTTATTTTGAAATACAAATAAAAAGTGAAGATGAATTAAATAAAAAAACCTGAACGACGAATCGTTCAGGTTTTTTTGTGTTTACTATTTACTATGTGTTTTACTTTAGTTTTAACGCTTTAATGTAAAGTGTGCTCTAAAGTGCTTTTTAGTATTTGTTGCTGTGTCTGTATATTCTACTGTAAACCAGTAGTCACTTGTTGGCATTGGGTTACCATTGTAAGTTCCGTTCCAACCATCACCTAATGGACTTATTTGTTTTAATAGTTTTCCAAAACGATCAAAGATGTAAATCTTAGCATCTGGGTAATTTGAGATGCTATATATATTCCATGTTTCGTTATAACCATCGCCATTTGGTGTAAAGTAAACTGGGTAGTCTAGTACCATGATTTCTTCACTTACTTCTCCACAACCATTAACATCTCTTGCTGTTACAACTATACCGCCTGCTGGTATGTTGGTAAAGGTGTGACTGTAACTTCCATCTGCATTTGCTGTTCCTAATTGCCAAGCACCACCGTTTAAACTAAATTCATACACGGCTATTGAAGTTGCTGTGCTTCCACTTGCTGTTACTTGCACATCGTGTTGGTCTGCAAAGGCTGCTGTTAATAGCTCGTAACTAATTACTGGTGGTTCGCTTACATCTACTACTGTACTATCACTACTCATACACATTGTATTTGCACTTGTAGAGGTATCTGTTACTATTACACTATAGTTTCCGCCTTCGGTTGGCATGATTGATGGTCCTGTTTCTCCTGCCATAACATTGCCTTCATAGCTCCATTCAAAACTATATAATGAAGCATCTAAACCTGTATCTACTAGTGGTGAGTTTACTACTTCTGTACCATTAGTATTGATACATAGTAGGTAACTATCGTCTAAATCAAAGGCTGGTAACGGGTTGACTTGTAGAGTAACTTCAGCGGTTTCATAACATATTGAACTGTCTTGACCATTATCTACAACGCCATCGTTATTTAGGTCTACTAAATCACCATTGCCATCGCCATCTAAATCTATATAATCTATAATACCATCGGCATCACTATCAAATCCTTCTGCTATGCCATCGCCATTGATATCTACTATATCGAACACGCCATCGCCATTGGTATCTATTGTATCTATATTTCCATCACTATCAACATCTAATCCTGTTGTTAAACTGCTTAGGTCTAAACTTATTGGTGTTACTATCATGGTATCATTATCTACACGAACAATAATTACTTGTGGATTACTAGTGTTTTCGTATAAAAATGGTAATGGGTTTGTACCTGCATCTGCATCTGCTTGATTTTCATAGTAACTTACAGTGTAGTTATTAGCGTCTTGTCCATCTAAAACAAATGGGTTTTGTGTTTCTAAATTAAACTGTACTGTATCGTTACTTGGGTCGCCATCAAACTCCATATTGTCATCACATTGCTCATATACTATTGCTACTCCATCTGGATTGGCTTGTGCTGCTTCTTGTACTTCTATATTAAAGTTTAGTGTCGCTACATCACAGCCTGTAATAGTATTGGTGATGTTTACATATATGGTTTGTGGATTGGTAATATTGGTATACGGACTGTTTAATCCATTGATGGCTGCATCTGCTTCTGCCTGTGTTTCATGATAACTTACAGTGAATATTGACGGGTCTTGACCGTTTAATATTGCTGCTGTCATCGTGCCGTCTAAATCAAAATCGGCCATACCATCATTAAACAGCTCACAAATAATATAATCGTCTACTGGTGTTACTGTTGGTAATGGGTTTACAATAACATCAAAACTTACTAAACTGTAACATCCTGTACCGTTTAATCCTGTGTTATCATCGCCATTGGTTAGACGTACATAAATGGTTTGTGGTGTTATACCTGTTCCTGGATTGTTTGGATCTTCATTAGTATGCATTGTTGGGTCTGCTATTGCATTGTTTCCTGTAATGGCATCGTCTTGACTGGTGTAGTAACTTGCCGTTACATTTAATTCTCCATTAATAATTGCTATTTCATTTTGTGTTAAATCGAAAACTTCTATTAAATCACCTGCGTTGGTATCATCACACACTATCAAATCTTCTGGATCTGGTGTTGGTGATGGGTTTGGAAGTACTCGTAATGTCACTGTTGTAAATGAAAAACACCCTGTATCGTTATCGGTCACACGTACATAAAGTGTTTGTGGACCATTCATGGTATTGGTATAGTTGGTTGGGTCTGCTATTGCATTTACATCGCCTTGAGCATCTGCCATTGTTTCATAATAGGTTACAACCCAACTGTTGTTGCCATTTACTATTTCTGAATCTTCTACTGTTAAATCAAAAGAAGTGAAACCGTCATTGGCTTCCATATAGTTAGCGTCTAAATCATCACATTGTGCTAACTCATTATCGTAGTTTGGATCTAATACTGGTGGAAACTCTACACGTATTATAAATTCTCCTGTAGTAACACATCCATTAGTATTACTCTCTAATCGAATGTAAATGGTTTGTGGGTTAGAGTTATTTGTATAGTTACTGGTATTAATAATTGGGTTGTTTCCTGAATCGGCATTAGCTTGTGTTGTGTGATACGTTAGTGTGAAATCTGCCACTGTTTGTCCTGCTGTAAAGATTTGTGGTGTGATTACTGCATCAAAATCAAATTGATTGAATCCATCATCATCGTCATCACAAATAATATAGTCCTCGATATCTAATGGTACTACTGGTGCTGGTTGTACAATTAATGGCATTTCGACTATTGTAAAACAGCCTGTGTTATCATTTTCTGCTAAAACATAAATGGTTTGTATATTGGCTACAATATTATTGTATGGACTCACTAATGGGTTTACCATATTCATAGCATCATCTTGCGTCTCATAGTAACTAATAGTGATATCTGGCTCTCCATTGGTGATTATAGCACTTTGGGCGTCTAAATCGAAACTTGCAAAACCATCATTATCATCATCACATTCTTCAATAGCTGCTGGCATTGCAACTGGTGATGGTAATGGATTGACACGAAGGTCTAATGTGATCGTGCTTACACAGCCTGTGTTATCATTTTCTGCTCGTACATATACTGTTTGTGGGTTTACCGTATTGGTATATGGACTGAATATTTGTGCGGCTGCATCATTAGTATCGGCTCCTGCTTGTGTATCAAAGTATGTTAGTGTTATACCCGTTTGACCGTTTAGTATTTGTGCATTTGCATCTTCTAAAGTGAAGGCTTCTACTTCATCTCCTGGATTATTAACATCACACAAGGCTAAAGGATCTGGTTGCACAAGTACTGGTAATGGGTTAACTATAAGCTCTAATGTCGTGTTTGTAAAACAATCATTAGCTGTGTCTTCTACTCGTACATGTACTATTTGCGGGTTACTAGTATTAACATAAGCGTTTGGTGTTGCTATTGGGTTTGTACCTGCCATAGCATCGCCTGGTGTTATATAATATGTTACTGTGTATTGCGTTGGATCTAAATCGTTTGTTGGATCGGTATCTAATAAATTTAGAATCTCGGCATCTTTACTTGGTAAATTAAATGTAGCAAAACCATCGGCATCATCATCACAAACTTCTAACGCTGTTGGATCGGTTATTTGTGGTGTTGGGTTGACTATTAATACAAGTTCTACAAAACTCGCACAGTCTGTTGCTATGGTAGAGCTTTCTACTCGTACATAAATTGTTTGCATGTTTGCTACAATGTTATTGTAAGGACTTGATAAGGCATTAACATTATTCATAGCATCGGCCATCGTTTCATGGTAAGTGACTGTTAGTCCTGGTGCGCCTGCTGTGATTTCTGCTTCGGTATCTGATAGCATAAACTCTCCAAACCCATCACTGTCTGGATCACAGTATTCTAAAGCTGCTGGTGTAAAGGCTACTGGTGCTTGCTCAACTACTAATTCTAAACTCGTTGTATCAAAACATCCCGTGTTTGCATCTTCTACTCGAACATATACCGTTTGCATATTTGGTGTTTGGTTGGTATAAGGTATGGCTAATGGATTGGTTGCATTTATTGCGTCTAATGGTGTAAAATAATAGCTTACTGTATAGGCTGGATTTCCGCCTGATATCTCTTGATTTTTTAATGTTAAATCTATTGCTGTTATTCCATCTGGTGTCGCATCATCACATACTTCTAAAGGTGTTGGTGTTACTACTGTTGGTAGTGGGTTGACAACCACAGTGTCTGATTCTGTTAAAACACCTACACATGAAGTGTTGGAATCAAGCACTTCTTCTAACTGCAATTCTTGATCTACTGCAGGAGCAAAAACTGTAATAATAGACTCTCCTGATGCATCTAATACTGTTTGAGTAGTAGCGCCTCCATTAATATTATAATCTACTGTATCACCTGCTACACCTGAAATAGTAAAAACAGCATCATCTCCTGGACATATAGCTATATTACTTGTAACAGTCGCCATTGGGTTTGGATTAACTATAATTGTTGCTGTATCTGTAAGCACACTAGAACATGACGTTGTAGCACTTGTTACTTGTTCTAAAGTAATTATTTGATTAGCAACAGCTCCAATTATTGTTACAATAGCATCTCCAGATGCGTCAACTGTAACTTGCTCTGTTGCTCCTCCATTAATATTATAATCTATAATATCGTTTGGAGTTCCTGTTATTGTAAATATTGCATCGTCTCCTGAACAAATATCTGTATTTGTTGTTAATCCTGTTACAAAAGGACTAGGCTCTATTGTTACCGTATTAGTGTCTGATAAAATACTAGAACAAGAAGTTGTAGGATTAATTACTGATTCTAAAGTAATTGTTTGGCTTGAGGTAACTCCTATTATAGTTACTATAGCTTCTCCTGTTGCGTCAATAGCTACTTGTTCTGTAGCTCCAGAGTTAATATTATAATCTACTATATCTCCAGCGTCTCCTGAAATAGTAAAAACAGCATCATCTCCATTACAAACAGCCGTATTACTACTTAAAACTACTGTAGGATTAGGATTAACAACAACTGTTGTAGACTCAGTAAGGATAGCATTACATGTAGTACTAGAATCTACAATAGATTCTAATGTCAATACTTGATTAGTAGTTGCTCCAATTATAGTAATAATTGACTCTCCCGAAGCATCAAGTGTAGTTTGCAATGTTCCTCCTCCGTTTATATTATAATTAACTACACTTGCTGTTGTTCCTGTAATTGTAAAAATAGCATCATCTCCAGAACATATATCTGTATTACTTGCTACTGTAGCTGTCGGACTTGGATTAACAATAACGGTATCTGTATCTGCTAATGGTGCAGTACATGATGTTGCGGCACTTGTAATTTGTTCTAAAGTTATGGTTTGATTTGCTGTAACTCCTGTTAAAGTAACAATGGCATTACCAGATGCGTCAACTGTTACCTGTTCTGTAGCTCCTCCATTTATATTATAATCTATAATATCATTAGGTGTTCCAGAGATAGTAAATATTGCATCGTCTCCTGAACATATATCTGTATTTGTTGTTAATCCTGTTATAACTGGATCTGCTTCTATAGTTACGGTATTAGTATCTGTTAAAGTACTTGAACAAGATGTAGTTGGGTTTGTTACAGTTATTAATGTTATTGTTTGATCTGTAGTTACATTTGTAATTGTTACAATTCCTTCTCCTGTACCATCAATAGTTACTTGTTCTGTTGCTCCTGAATTAATATTATAATCTACTATATTACCAGAATCTCCAGTAATAGTAAAAATAGCATCTCCTCCAGAACATGTTACGTTATTACTAGATAAAGTCACAGATGGACTTGTTCCTATAGTTACTGTAGCAGATTCTGTTAATGGCGCACTACATGATGCAGATGCGTCTGAAACTGATTCTAAAGTTATAACCTGGTCTGTAGTTACACCCGTAACAGTAATAGTAGATTCTCCAGAAGCATCAAGAGTTGTTTGTAAAGTTCCTCCTCCATTTATGTTATAATCTACAATATTAGTAGCATCTCCTGTTATTGTAAACACTGCGTCACCTCCTGTACAAACAGTTGCACTAACAGGTGTCACACTAGCAGTAAAATCATCTTGAAATGAAATTACAATATCATCTTGAGCACTACAAGGATCTCCAAAAGCAGCATCTGTACCATCTGCTAACAACGTATAAGTTCCTGATTGATTTACTGTTATAGTAGAACTAGTTTCTCCTGGTATTGTTACACCATCTAATTGCCATTCAAATGTATTGAAAGCTCCATTAAACGAAGGTGTAATTGTATAAGAATCTCCAGAACATATAGATTGGTCATCTCCTAAATCTACTTGACAAATAATATCACAATTAGTATCTATTGATCCCGGATTAGGGACTAAATTAATATAACCATCATCTTGACTATAATTTGTTACTAAAAGCATATAAAATGAGTTCGCTGGTGCATTTGGAACAAAAATCTGTTCTGTAGCAGAACCAGAAAAACTACAATCTACTTGAGTTGTAGAGTTTAAGTTTGAAGCACCACATTGAGGCTCTGTAAAAGGTCCCCAAATTATGAAATCGACATCATTTCCACCACCTGTTTGATTAGGACCATCAAATTGTGTTAAAGTGAAATCTAAATCTCCAGCTACATCACCCGTTTGTAAAAAATACCATATTGGATCTGGTTGAGACCCTAAACATCCATAATCTATTCCTGCCTCAGCATTATTTGGACCTGTTTGAGAAGGTACATTTACAATATCTGAACATATAGGTTGTGCGGCAATACAAACATCAGAATTTAAAACATTTATTGTAATCGTATCTGTATCTGCACAGTCTAAAGTATTATCATCATCTACTGTAAATGTTACAGTATAACTTCCTGCCACACCATAAGCATGTGTTACATTTAAACCTGTTTCAGTAGGTGTTCCATCTCCAAAATCCCATGTGTAAGTTGCATTAGTACTATCTCCAGAAAATGTACCACTTCCATTAAAAGTAACTACTTCTCCAGGTAACACTGCTATAACACCAGCTGTTGCTACAGGATCTGTACTATCTATAGATGCTGTAATATCTTGACAAGGTACAACACATTCTATTGCAGCTTCCCAACCAATTGTATTTCCTCCTCCATCACTTACAAAGTGAATTGTTAAACAGCCTGAAGTATTTGCTGTAGATGTCACAATAGTTCCTGGAAAGTTTGTAGCTCCACCTCCAGAATAACTTCCTATTACAGGTGCTGTAGTGTCATCTCCATCATAAATTGTCATAATATCTGATCCTCCTTGAGTACCAAATGTAATAAAGTCTAATACTACAGCTTCACCTGGTGTAGGAGAACAAATTGTAAGTACAAAATCTTCGTTACTAGAATAATTTGAGGCTCCTCCAGAATCTAAAAAAGAACCAGAGCATTGACTAACTGTACCGTTTTGCATCAAGACATCTTGAGCAAAACAATTAATTGAAATAAAAATTGTTATAAGGGTAATAATACGTTTCATAGAGATCCTAATTATTTTCTGTATTGTGATTTAATTTGTATTACATAATCTGTATTATCAATAATATACATATATGTTCCTTTAGAGAAAAAAGCCATTTTATATTTTAAAGGGTTAAAGTTTTCTATACTGTTAACATTTTCTTTCTTTTGTAATACGTAATCATTAGACATAGCTACTTGAGATAAAAGTAGACCTTTTTTTCCTTTAGAATTAGGAGCTATCTTTTTTATTGTTATTCTATTTCTAAGAAGATGTTTTATACTTTTTAAAAAATTAACATCATTAAAAACAAGCTCATCGGCTTTATCACCAAAAACCTCTACAATAAACTGTTTCTCTTTTTTTGTTAACTTTCCATCTAAATTGTTAGCTTTTGCATAATTTACATCTGCTTTTTTTGCCCAATCAGACTGAGCTTCAACCTTATTCGCTGCGATTGAGAAGAAACAGCTAAAGATTATAATAGTAATAATTCTCATATTAATTACGTGTATTTTAGTTTAAAAAATTAAGTTGCGGAAATTAATAAATTTTTAACAAACCAACTGTTAAATTACTGTTTTTTACTTTAAACATACAACAACACAAATTAAAAAACTCCTACCTAGTAGCACTCTTTTTTTTATTACTTATCTTTGCAGACTAAAGATTTTTTTTTCAAAATATGAAGGTTGAAAACACAACAAATGACTATGACGAATTAGGAGAAAACCACGTTGGCACTTCTTCTGATACTCCCATGAAATCTGACGCTTTTAAGCTAACAGACAAAGAGAAAATAGACCGTATTCAAAATGATGTTCGTAACATCATGGAAACACTAGGTTTAGATTTAACAGACGATAGTTTGAGTGGTACACCAAAACGTGTTGCAAAAATGTTTGTAAACGAAATATTTGGTGGTTTAAATCCAGACAAAAAACCAAATGCTTCTACTTTTGATAACAAGTATAAGTATGGTGAAATGCTGGTAGAAAAAAACATTACACTTTACTCTACCTGCGAACACCACCTATTACCAATAGTTGGTAAAGCACATATAGCTTACATTTCTAATGGTAATGTCGTTGGTTTATCTAAAATGAATCGTATTGTAGACTATTTTGCAAAACGCCCACAAGTACAAGAACGTTTAACAATACAAGTTGTAAAAGAACTTCAAAAAGTTTTAAACACAGAAGATGTTGCCTGTGTAATAGATGCTAAACACCTATGCGTAAATTCAAGAGGTATTCGTGATATTGAAAGTAGCACGGTAACTTCAGAATTTGGTGGTCAATTTAAAAACAAAGAAACCAAACGTGAGTTTTTAGATTACATTAGCTTAGAGACTAAATTTTAATATTTTTGTCTTCCATTTAAAACACAAAAAGTTTCATTCTAACTATAAAAGCAATGCAGTTATACAAAAATCAACAAATAAAAATCTATAATTCTTTAACAGGAAAAAAAGAACCTTTTAAATCTATAAACGAAGGTTATGTTGGTATGTATGTTTGCGGTCCTACTGTTTATAGTAATGTACATTTAGGTAATGTAAGAACATTTATGTCTTTTGACATGGTTTTTCGCTACCTTAAACATTTAGGATATAAAGTGCGTTACGTTCGTAATATTACAGATGCTGGACATTTAGAAAACGATGCAGATGTTGGAGAAGATAAAATAACAAAAAAAGCACGTTTAGAGGAAATAGAACCAATGGAAATTGTACAGCGTTATACTGTAGATTTTCACAATGTAATAAACACATTTAATTTACTACCTCCAAGTATAGAGCCAACAGCAACAGGACATATTATTGAGCAAATAGAACTTATAAACGCTATTATAGAAAATGGTTTTGGTTACGTAGTAAATGGCTCTGTATATTTCGATGTTCACAAGTATAACGAAACCAACGACTATGGTATTTTAAGCAAGCGAAAACTTGAAGACTTAATACATAACACCAGAGCATTAGACGGACAGAGCGACAAAAAAAACCCTCAAGATTTTGCACTTTGGAAAAAAGCCGAACCCACACACATTATGCGTTGGCCATCACCATGGAGTGACGGTTTTCCAGGTTGGCATTTAGAATGTACAGCCATGAGCACAAAATATTTAGGTAATCAATTTGATATTCATGGTGGCGGTATGGATTTAAAATTTCCACATCACGAATGTGAAATTGCCCAAAACCAAGCAGCACTTGGGCAATCTCCAGTAAACTACTGGATGCATGCCAATATGTTAGAACTTAACGGCGCAAGAATGAGTAAATCTACAGGAAATATTATAAATCCTGCCGAGCTACTTTCAGGCAAAAACAATATCATGTCTAAAGCCTACAACCCAAGTGTTGTACGATTTTTCATGATGCAATCTGCATACAGAAGTGTTTTAGACCTAACAGACAATGGTCTTTTAGCAAGCGAAAAAGGCTTTAATAGGCTAATGAATGCTGTAGCCGATATAGAAAAGCTAAAAACAGCAAACCAAACCAATTTCGATATACAAGCATGGAAGCAATCTTGCTACGATGCCATGAACGACGATTTTAATACACCAATTTTAATTGCAAATCTATTTGAAGGCGTAAACCAAGTAAATGCAATAAAAGAAGGAAGCAAAACAATAACAACCGAAGACTTAAAAACACTAAAAGACGTTTTTAATATTTTTGTGTTCGATATTTTAGGCTTAAAAAACAATCAAGAATCTGGTGCCGGAACAGAAAAACTATCAGGAGCCGTAGAGCTACTAATAAAATTAAGACAAGAAGCAAGAGCAAATAAAGACTTTGCCCTATCAGATAAAATACGTGACGAATTAGCAGCAGTAGGCATCACATTAAACGACAGCAGAGAAGGCACAACATTCACAACAAATTAGTCTAAAAAAGACTAATAACTGTTGTATAAAAAATGAAAAAAATAGCAATCGCACCCTTTCTATTTATAATAAAAGTCTATCAAACTTTTATATCACCATTTACACCAGCAACGTGTAGATACCAACCTACATGCTCACAATACACCAAAGAAGCATTAACAAAACACGGTTTTTTAAAAGGAATGAAACTAAGTATAAACCGAATATTGAGTTGTCATCCTTGGGGAGGCAAAGGTTACGATCCAGTACCATAAAATTAATAGCGTTACCAAGCCAGCAAGCATGTCTTGGTCAGGCTGTACACTATATCTTTTTTTTGCCATATACGGCAGCAAAAAAAAGGATGCCGTTTCCATCCTTAACGCACTACCAAAGATTAGTTTTTAAATAAACATTGTAATCTCCAATGGTTAATACTATATTTACGCTTATTAAAAAATAACCTATGTACTTATTAGAATTCAACTGGAATCCATTAACAGGAATTGATATTGTTGGAAATTTTAAAATTCACTTTTACAGCCTAATGTGGGTCATCGCATTTGTTTTAGGCTGGAATATAATGAAACGTATTTTTTTACGAGAAAAAGTAAACATAGAATATTTAGACCCACTATTTATTTACACCGTTTTAGCAACCATGCTTGGTGCACGATTAGGTCACGTAATTTTTTATCAACCAGAACTATTCTCTCAAGACTTTTTTAGTGTATTTCTACCATTTCGTTTTAATCCAGTGTTTGAATTTTCAGGATTCTCTGGTTTAGCAAGTCATGGTGCCGCAATAGGAATTATAGTTGCTATGTATTTATACCGCAAAAAATATAAGTACAAATCTATAATGTGGATTTTAGACCGTATTGTAATAACCGTAGCATCTGGTGCTGTATTTATAAGAATAGGAAACTTTATAAACTCTGAAATTATAGGAAAAACAACAGACTCTCCATTAGGCGTACGGTTTATACAAGAATACTACAGAAAAGAAGAAATTGTCAAGCTTACTGGAATTCAAGATTACAAAAAAGCTTACCAAGCTGTAACAAACAATCCACAATTTCAAAACCTATTAGAAGCCGTACCTTATAGGCATGCAGCACAATTATACGAAGCATTTGCTTACATATTTGTTTTTCTAATACTTTTATACTTCTATTTAAAAACAAATAAAGGCAATCAACCAGGTTTTCTATTTGGGTTATTTTTAATCCTATTATGGACAGTACGTTTCTTTGTAGAATTTGTAAAAGAAGCACAAAATGCAGAGCGCGCAGAATGGTTACTAAATACAGGTCAATTATTAAGTATTCCATTTATTTTAATAGGACTTTACTTTGTGTTTTTTTACAAACAAAAACAAACTAACTAATAATGAGGATTTTTAAAATATTACTATTAAGCTGTTTTGCTCTATCTACAATTGTAGCTTGTAAAAATGAACCCAAAACAGTTAAACAAGCTAAAGTAACTTTCTCTAAAGAAGGAGAATTAACACTTAACAAAAGTGATAGCGATACTGTTGTAGCAAAATTAGATATTGAAATTTCTAAAACAGATTTTGAAATACAAACAGGTTTAATGTATAGAGATGGCATGAAAGAAAATCAAGGCATGCTATTTGTTTTTGATGAGATTAGCGAACGTAATTTTTACATGAAAAACACACGTTTTCCTTTAGATTTAATTTTCTTAGACCATAATAAAAAAGTAGTTAGCTTTCAAGAAAATGCTCAACCTTTAGACGAGAGTTCTTTACCATCTAATGCATTAGCTCAATTTGTTTTAGAGGTAAATGCAGGACTTTGCGAAAAATGGTTTTTAGAGGTTGGTGATACAATGGATTATTTTGAATATAAAATAGTGCAGTAATTTGAAACAATTTTGTGTAGAAATAGAGTCGAGTAAAAATCATTCTGTTTTTACAACTCAATTTGTACCTGCATCTAGTAATAATAAAAGTATTGTAATCTCATCTGCAACCGGTGTTTTACAATCGTTCTATTTTAAATTTGCCGAGCATTTTTGCTCATTAGGCTTTACTGTTTATACTTTTGATTATTCTGGTATTGGCTTATCTAAAAAAACAAGCTTAAAAAATAACACTTGCGATTTATACGATTGGGCTAATAACCAAGCCGATGTTTTAAAATTTGCTAAATCGCAAAACCTTAAACATACTATTACTTTAATTACACATAGTATTGGCGGACAACTTATAGCGTTTAACAAACATATTTCACTTGTTTCTAATATTATTACTGTTGGGTCGCAATCTGGCTATTGGAAATTATTTAGTGGCTTGGGTAAACTAAAAATGTTTTTGTATTGGTATTTGCTTATTCCTACCGCTACTCCTTTATTTGGTTATTTTCCTGCTAAAAAATTACGCCTTTTTGAAAACTTACCTAAACGTGTTGTTTACCAATGGCGCAGTTGGGGAATTAAAAATAATTACTTTTTAAGTAATGCAAAAACTAATGCTTTATTTATAGATAGTATTACTTGCCCAATACTAGTTTTAAGTTTTCCGAATGATGGTTTTGCTCCTAAAAAAACGGTGGATTGGTTAGCTGATGTTTTTAAATATGCCAAAGTAGATAGGCAGCATATTATACCTAGTGATTTAAATATTGAAGATGTTGGCCATTTTGGTTTCTTTAGACTACGTTTTGCTAATTCACTTTGGGTTAGCACAAACCATTGGATTGAGAAACACTCTTAGGCTTGCCCGCGTTAAGGATGGAGCAATTGTTGGAGCTCATTTTTAATAGCGACTTGCGAGAGCCTGACCAAGACATGCTTGCTGGCTTGGTAACGCCCAAATCATTATTTTTAATGTATAAAAAAAGCCTTTTAGTTTTATACTAAAAGGCTTTTTTATTGTTTTAAGGTTTTAGATTAAGCTTTTGCTTCGTCTAATTCTTCTTCTTGTACTTTGTTTCTTAAAGCATCTGTTGCATCTCCTTTTTTAACACTATCGTACATGATTGGTGTTGCGATAAATAAAGATGAATATGTACCTACTATTACACCTACTATTAATGCAAACATGAAACCTCTAATTGATTCTCCACCAAAAATAAAGATGGCTAATAATACTACTAATGTAGTTAAAGAGGTGTTTAATGTTCTACTTAATGTAGAGCTTAAAGATTTGTCTATTACTCTATCGAAATCCCAGTCTGTATGCTCGTTAAAGAATTCACGAATTCTATCGAATACAACTACGGTATCATTTAATGAGTAACCAATTACTGTAAGTATGGCTGCTATAAATGCTTGATCTATTTCCATTGAGAATGGCATAAACTTGTATGTTAGAGAGAATACTCCTAATACGATTAATACATCGTGGAATACTGCTGCTACTGCACCAAGTGAGAATTGCCATCTTTTAAAACGGAATAAGATGTATAGGAATACTACAATTAATGATCCTAAAACGGCCCAGAATGATGCCTTTTTAATATCGTCTGCAATTGTTGGACTTACTTTATACTTTTTCATTAGTCCTGCTGTTTTTCCTTCGGCATTACTAATAAATGCTGCATAATCCATACCGTTTAAGTGTGGTTGTAAAGCATTAAATAAAGTTTGACGCATTTCTTCGTCTGCTTCTTCTGTTGCTTCATCAATTCTATGCTTTGTTGTAATTTTTAACTGGTTGTCTTCTCCAAATGTTTTAGCATCTGCACTACCAAATACTGCTGCGTCTGATAATGTTGCTGTAATTTCTGATGCGCTTACTGGTTGATCAAAACGTACTTGGTAAGTTCTACCTCCAACAAAATCTACACCTTCGTCTAAACCATTAGTAAATAATGATGCTAAACTTCCTACTATTAATACTGCAGAGATAATGTAGGCTGTTTTACGTTTCTTTAAGAAGGCTATATTAATGTTTCTAAATAAGTTTTTAGTAATTCCTGTTGAGAAATCTAACTTACCTCCTTTGTTTGCATACCAGTCTACTAATAATCTTGTAATAAAGATTGCTGTAAATAATGATGTACCTATACCTATCAATAATGTAGTTGCAAAACCTTTAATTGGTCCTGTACCAAATACAAATAATATTAGTGCTGTTAATCCTGTTGTTATATTGGCATCTAAAATTGAAGATAATGCATTACTAAATCCATCTTTAATTGCAGATTTTTGGTCTTTACCTTTTGCTAATTCTTCTCTAATACGCTCGAAAATAAGTACGTTTGCATCTACCGACATACCAATTGTTAATACAATACCAGCGATACCTGGTAGTGTTAATACAGCACCAATTCCTGATAATACTCCAAAAATTAATAAGATGTTTAATAGCATTGCAATGTCTGCAAATAAACCTGCTTTACCGTAGTAAAAGAACATCCATATTAAAACTAATGCTAAAGCAATACCAAAAGACATTGTACCACTATCTATCGCTTCTTGACCTAATGTTGGTCCTACCTCATCACTTTGAATAATTGTTGCTTTTGCAGGTAATTTACCAGCACGTAAAACGTTTGCTAAATCTATTGCTTCGTTTACTGTAAAGTCTCCTGAAATTTGAGAACTTCCTCCTGCTATAGGTCCATTATTAATACCTGGCGCAGAGTATACTAAGTTATCAAGTACAATAGCAATTTGGCTTCCTTCTTTATAAGCCTTAGTTGTCATTTCTTCCCAAATTCTTGATCCCTTTGCATCCATTTGCATAGAAACAACTACTTGGTTCGCTAAGTTATAATCTTGTCTTGCATCATCTATACTACCACTTAATGGTGGTACATTATCTCTATTACCTTGTAAAGCATATAGCGCTATTAATTCGCTGTCTTTTTCTGGCTTACCAAATACAAATTTAGCTTCTTTAGCATTTGCAGGTAAAAGCGATTTAATTTCACGGCGATTTAATATATCTAATACTTTTTGCTTGTCTGTAATATTAAACATCCCAAGTATTGGGCCTCCTTGGTATCCAGGACCTTTAACTAAATCTAAAAATGGGTTAACTACTGTTGTAGTCTCATCTGTTTCACCTGTTAAGTCACCAATTAAATCATCGGCTTCTTCTGCTTCGTCTGCTTCTACTGCTGTAGAATCTGTAGCTGTAACTGCTGCTTCTTGTTCGTTTTTTAAGAAAGCGTTTACATCACTCATATATTGATATAAACCATCTGCTTTCATAGCAAACCAAAACTCTAATTGTGCTGTTCCTGTTATTAATGCTTTTGCTCGCTCTACATCTTTAACACCTGGTAATTCTACTAAAATTCTACCAGAAGTTCCTAAACGTTGAATGTTTGGAGATGCTACACCAAATTGGTCAATACGTGTACGTAATACTTGTAATGCAGAATTTATTGACTCATCAATTTTTCTTGTAATTACTCTTTTTACGTCTTCTTCTGAAGAGTCCATTCTTATTTCATCTTCTAAAGAACGTGTTGCAAAAATATCTGGAGATGATAATTTTTTATCTCCTTTTATAGCATCAAATGATGTATAAAAATCTTCGATATAATCGTTTTGAGAATTTTTTTGAAGCTCGTCTGCATCTTCTAAAGCTTTATTAAATACAGGATCTTTACTGTTATTAGCCAATCCTTTTAAGATATCTTTTACAGATACTTGTAAGATAGCCTCTAAACCACCTTTAAGGTCAAGACCTAACTTCATTGAGTTTTCTTTAACCTCTGCATAAGTGCTTCCCATGAATACACTTTCTTTTGAAGATGCTAATGAATCTAAATAGTTTACTTCTAAGGCTTTTCTTTTGTTTTTAAAATCTTCTACGGAAGCATCTATTTTTGATGCTGCGAATTGTTCGGCATCAGATTCTATACTGCTGTTTCCAAATGAGAAAGACAACTGATAAATACTTACCAAACCGAATAAAATAGCAAATAATATTACTAATCCTTTGTTTTGCATGATTGTGTTAATTTGTAGTCAAAATATGCTCTTTTAGCTTGCAAATTTGCATTGCATTTCTATTTTGACAATTGTTTTATTAAATGTTGAAATGAATTTTGCTTATTTTTTGTTTAAAAAATAGGCGTTCTTAAAATTAAAATAACCTGTTAGCAGATTGGTCCAGCACGAACCTCAGGTATTTTGTATGAATAATTATCTATTGCACCGGCAACAGATTCGTTAATTTTATAAGCAACTTTAAATAAGCTGGTTGTTTCCTTATTTACAATATTTACACAGTATAAAACAACATTAGGATTATAGAACCTAACATATTCTTGCTTTAACTCGAATACAAATTTATCACCAACTCCAGAAGTAGAATCGTTTGCTTTTAAAATTTCGTAAACATCAAGGTTATAAGTTTTTTTATCTTGATTTAATGGTGTCTCTCCATCTTTAGTACTTTCTACATCTACAATGTTTGATAGCGCTGCTTCTACATTAGCTGTGTTTGTGATACTAAGGTAAGTGATTTTTAAAGTTCCGTTTTTTAATTCTTGAACTTGAATATGTTTAGCACCAACACTTTTTAACTGTTGTTTTACAGTTAAAAGAGCTTCTTGCTTTTCACTTAAATCTATTTTTTTGTTAGAAAACTGAAGTAAGACTTCTTGATTTGGTACAACGCTTTGCTCCTGCGACATACTTAATACCGCAAAAACAATAATTAAAGCACTTATGTACCATTTTATCTTCATGCGCCAAATATAGAAAAATAATGGTGTTATGCACCAAAAAAGTCACAATAAAAAAAGTTATAAACTGTTGCTATTTAATTGTTTTAAACAAAAAAAAAGAGCAACATGAATGTTGCTCTTTTTTTTGTTGCAAATAATAAAAATTATTCTGCTTTTCTTTCTTGGTAACCTGCTGGAGGCGTCATATCAAACTTATCAGCCGAAACAGATTCTTTTTTGATATCTGTAACTTCGTTAATGATAGTCATTTTTGATCCACCTTGATCCATTGTCATTTTAAAGTACAATGGAAACCCTTCAACTTTTTGAGAAAAACCTGCTGTTTGTTGAGAGTAAGCATTTATTGCTTTAGTTGCAAATATTTCCATATCCATGCTTTGTCCGCCTTGCGCCATTGTTACAACGTATTGATCACAATCGTAACCTAATATTGTTTTTTTCTCATCTCCTTTAGTTACAGAAATGCCTTTTAAATCTTCTTCAGAATCTTTAATTTCAGATTTTGAATACATTTTTCCGGCCATAGGATTATTCATTAAAATCATAAGCTCTTTAGCGTCATTATCTGCAATTGTAATAACTTCACCAGTCATTGGGTTGTTAGTTTCATTACGAGATTTAAGGCCTTTAAAATATGTTGTAGATTCTAAGTCTCCTACCATAGCTAATTGAGCATTCATTTGCTCATTGTCACTTGACATTGTCATTTTACTAACTAAAACACCTTCAGCTAATTTTTCTTGTGCAAAAGCGTTAAAGCTAATGGCTACTAATAAAATAAGTACTAATTTTTTCATTGTTTAAATTTTATTGATTACAGTATATTTTTTTGTTACTCTATACAAATAGACAATTACCTTGCCACAAGTATTTAAACAACAAAATGTGTTAATTATTAAAGCTCTAAAAGACCGTTTGTTTTCTTAACACCTTCAGCAGATTCTGATAGTTTTTCTTTTTCAGCATCTGTTAAACTTATTTCTACAATTTCCTCAATACCGTTAGCACCTAATACACAAGGTACTCCAATTGATAAATCGTTTAAACCAAATTCTCCATCTAATAATGCAGAACATGGAAATATTTTTTTAGTATCGCAAGCAATTGCTTGTACCATTGCAGATACTGCTGCTCCTGGAGCATACCATGCAGATGTACCTAATAAACCTGTAAGTGTTGCTCCTCCAACTTTAGTATCTTGTACTACTTGATCCATACGTTCTTCTGATAAAAACTCTGAAACTTTCACACTGTTTCTTGCTGCTTTACCAATTAATGGTACCATACCTTTATCGCTATGTCCACCAATTACCATTCCGTCTACATCGCTAATAGGTGCTCCTAAAGCTTCTGCTAAACGGTATTTGAAACGTGCAGAATCTAATGCTCCACCCATTCCAATAATTCTATTTTTAGGTAAGCTTGTTGTTTTATGTACTAAATACGTCATTGTATCCATTGGGTTAGATACTACAATGATTATTGTATTTGGAGAATGCTCGATTAAACTAGCAGATACAGATTTTACAATTCCCGCATTGATACCAATTAACTCTTCACGAGTCATGCCTGGTTTTCTTGGAATTCCAGAAGTAATTACACAAACATCAGATCCTGCTGTTTTAGAATAATCATTTGTACTTCCTGTTATTTTTGTATCGAAGCTGTTTAATGATGCTGTTTGCATTAAGTCCATTGCTTTACCTTCAGCAAAACCTTCTTTAATATCTAATATTACAACTTCGCTAGCGAAATCTTTTATTGCAATATACTCTGCACAACTTGCACCAACTGCTCCTGCTCCAACTACTGTTACTTTCATTTGTTTTTAATTTTTTAAGTTAATGACAAATGGAATGCACTATTTTCAACTATTTGTTGTTAATCAAATCTTGAAATAGAGCTTATTTCATTTGCTTTTTTTATATTTTTAGTTTGTGTTAAAATCTAAGATTCAAATCTACAAATTTTGCTTCAAAAAATCAGTCTAAATATTAGACTTTTAAAAGCTGAAATTCATTCCTAATGATGCACTGCTAAAATCTGCAATAGTATAAGCTGCATTTAGTCCAAAAAATCCTAATTTTAAATTTGCTCCTAATGTTGCAGTTACTCCTTTCGTATCTGATTCTATTGTAAATGGATCTACAATATCTTCTGAAAAGAAAACACCATCTGAAACCGTATAGGTTCCTAATAAACTTGTTTCATTTTCACCACTTATATAACCTACTGCGCCAAAGAAATTAAGTATTTTAAATCGTGTACCTACAATAGCTTGAAATAATAGTGTATTGGTTTCGGTTTCTACTCTTTGGTTTTCTCCTGCCACATTGCTTGAACTTGTAAAATCGTAACTTCCATCTAGATGCGTGTAAGCTACTAATCCAGAAATAGTAATTGGCAATAAATGATCTGCTGGTAAAAGTGTTGTAAAGTCTTGTTGTAATCCTACGCCATATAATCCTACTTTAACATCATCTACATCTACTTTAGGAAAAAAACGTCCTTTAATTTGCGTGCCTTTAAATGGCGAAAAACTTGCTTGTAAAAATACGGTTGGTATTAGGTTTATATTTTCGGACCCAATACCTGTTGGCAATTCGAACTCTTGTTCTTGATTACCAAAAATAGGGTCGTCGTAAGTTATTATTACTGTTTGTGGCGGATCGTTATGCCCTAAAGCTGTTGCAACACCTTTACTTGGGCTATTATCTGGAAAACGGATATTTTCATAATCGCGAACATTTAAAACAAACTGCTTGTCTTCATCATTTATAAATGTTGCATTTCCTATTATAGATAATTCGAAGCCAAAGCGTTTTGGTGTTTTTGCATTATTAAACCAACCATTGTTTATCCCATAAGCGACACCGTCGTTTGCAGGTTTTACATAATTTGTAGAAAATCGCTTAGCATCATCTATACCTGCTGCTAATAAATCGTCTATGTTTTCTTGTGCGTTACTGCTTAAAGTAGATATTAAAGCAATAAGAATGACTCCTATTTTTTTCATTTTTTTACATTTTAAGATTTGGTACTTTTATATATAAACGTAAAAACACCTTCAATAGTTTATTGAAGGTGTTTTTTAGTATTTAGTATTTATAGTTACGCATCAATATTAGCGTAAATAGCATTTTTCTCTATAAACTCACGGCGTGGTGGCACTTCGTCTCCCATTAACATTGAGAATACACGATCTGCTTCTACTCCATTATCTATATGAATTTGACGTAACGTTCTAAATTCAGGATTCATTGTTGTATCCCAAAGTTGTTCTGCATTCATCTCTCCAAGACCTTTGTAACGTTGAATTTTTGAAGACTCTCCAAACTCTTGCATAATAGCTTTACGTTCTTCATCATTCCACGCATACTGCTTTTTGGCTCCTTTTTTAATTAAATATAAAGGTGGCGTTGCAATATAAATATGCCCGTTTTCAATTAATTCTTTCATATAACGGAAGAAGAATGTTAAAATAAGTGTTTCAATGTGAGAACCATCAATATCGGCATCACACATAATTACTATTTTATGGTATCTTAATTTTGAAAGGTTTAAGGCTTTACTATCTTCTTCAGTACCAATGGTTACACCTAAAGCTGTGAAAATGTTTTTAATTTCTTCATTTTCAAATACTTTATGCGTCATTGCTTTTTCAACATTAAGAATTTTACCACGTAATGGTAAAATGGCTTGAAATGCTCTATCTCGACCTTGTTTTGCTGTACCACCTGCCGAATCTCCCTCGACAAGGTATACTTCACATTTTGCAGGATCTTGCTCTGAACAGTCTGATAATTTTCCAGGTAAACCACCTATACTCATTACTGTTTTACGCTGTACCATTTCACGTGCTTTTTGAGCCGCGTGACGTGCTTGTGCTGCAAGTATTACTTTTTGTACAATGGTTTTAGCATCTTCTGGGTTTTCCTCTAAATAATCTGATAACATCTCTGAAACAGATTGACTTACTGCTGCAGAAACTTCACGGTTTCCTAATTTAGTTTTTGTTTGCCCTTCAAATTGTGGTTCTTGAACTTTAACTGATACAATTGCTGTTAGTCCTTCACGAAAATCGTCTCCTGCAATATCAAACTTTAACTTGTCTAACATTCCAGACTCGTCTGCATACTTTTTAAGTGTATGTGTTAAACCACGTCTAAAACCAGAAAGGTGTGTACCACCTTCGTGTGTATTAATATTATTTACATAAGAGTGAAGATTTTCGGCATAACTAGTATTATATACCATGGCAACCTCAACTGGTACTCCATTTTTTTCACCTTCAAAAGAAATTACATCTTTCATTAAAGGTTCTCTTGTTGCATCTAAAAATTTGATAAATTCTTTTAAACCTTCTTCTGAATGGAATGTTTCACCTTCGTAAGAACCATCTTCTTTTTTACTTCTTTTGTCTATTAAATGTACTGTAATACCTTTATTTAAATACGCTAATTCACGCATTCTACTTGCTAAAGTATCGTAGTTATACTCTAATGTTTGAGTAAATATTGTTGGGTCTGGTTTAAAAGTTACTATTGTACCTCTTTTATCTGTATCACCAATGGCTTTTACTGGGTATAAAGATTTACCTCGTTCGTATTCTTGTTCCCAAATCTTTCCATTTCTATAAACTGTTGCTGTTAAGTGTTCTGACAATGCATTTACACAACTTACACCAACACCGTGAAGACCACCAGAAACTTTATAAGAATCTTTATCGAATTTTCCACCGGCACCAATTTTAGTCATTACTACCTCAAGTGCAGAAATGCCTTCTTTTTTATGTAAATCTACAGGAATACCACGACCATCATCTTCTGTTGTAATCGAGTTATCCTCGTTAATTGTTACTGTAATATTATCACAATGACCAGCTAAAGCCTCATCGATTGAGTTATCTACTACTTCATATACTAAATGGTGTAAACCACGTACACCAACATCTCCAATATACATAGAAGGACGCATACGTACGTGCTCCATTCCTTCTAATGCCTGAATACTATCGGCCGAATAATTGTGTTTGTTAAACTCTTCTTTTTTATCGCTCATATAGATATTATATTTCTTAAATTAATTTTCAGAATCAAAAAACTGAATTTTTGACGACAAACAAATATACGAAAACATTAAGCTTATTTAACACCGTTTAACGGATTTACGTGTTTTTTATTAACAATTGTTAATTTCTTAAAAGTTGCTTAAATCGCTTATAAATTACCTTAAATTGGATTTTAACATATTGTAATATCAAAAAAACACATAAAAAACATAAAACCTCGCAGAAGCGAGGTTTTAAAGCTAAAAATCTTATATAATGATATCTAAAAATGCTTAATTACGATGTCGCATACGATTTATCATGAATGTTTGCTATTGCTCTACCAGAAGGTTCGTTCATGTTTTTAAATGCTTCATCCCATTCTAAAGCTATTGCTGTACTACATGCCACACTAGCTTCTTGTGGTACACTTTTAGCTGCTGCATCACTCGGGAAGTGACTTTCGAAAATTGAACGGTAATAAAACTCCTCTTTATTGCTTGGTGTTTGTATTGGGAAACGGAATTTTGCATTTTCCATTTGCTCATCACTTACTTCTTTTTCTACAATTTCCTTTAAAGTATCTATCCAACTGTAACCAACACCATCGCTAAATTGTTCTTTTTGTCTCCATGCTACACTTTCTGGTAACATATCTTCAAATGCTTTACGGATTACCCATTTCTCCATACGTTCTCCATTAATCATTTTATCTTGTGGGTTGATGCTCATGGCAACGTCCATAAATTCTTTATCTAAAAATGGTACACGACCTTCAATTCCCCAAGCCGCTAAACTTTTATTTGCTCTTAAGCAATCGTACATGTGCAACTTGTCTAACTTACGCACTGTTTCTTCATGAAATTCTTTTGCATTAGGTGCTTTATGGAAATATAAATACCCTCCAAAAATCTCATCTGCTCCTTCTCCAGATAATACCATTTTAATTCCCATAGATTTAATAACTCTTGCCATTAAATACATTGGTGTTGACGAACGAATGGTAGTAATATCGTAAGTTTCGATGTTATAAATTACATCTTTTATAGCATCTAAACCTTCTTGAATAGTAAATTTAATTTCGTGGTGAACTGTGCCAATATGATCTGCTACTTTTTGTGCTGCAGCTAAATCTGGTGAACCTTCTAATCCTACAGAAAAACTATGTAATTGTGGATACCAAGCATCAGATTGATCATCACTTTCAATACGTTTTTGTGCATATTTTTTTGCTATTGCAGATGTTACTGAAGAATCTAAACCACCTGAAAGTAAAACACCATAAGGTACATCACTCATTAATTGCCTGTGTACTGCTGCTTCTAAAGCATCTTTTACTTTTTTAATACTGTCTGAATCTACATCTTTTACTGCATCATAGTCTCTCCAGTCTCTTTTATACCATTGTACAAATTCTCCATCTTTACTAGACATATAATGTCCTGGTGGAAATAACTCTATTTTTGAACACGTTCCTTCAAGTGCTTTAAGCTCTGAAGCGACATAAAAAGTACCGTTTTGATCCCAGCCTATATATAAAGGAATAATACCCATGTGATCACGAGCGATAAAATACTCGTCTTTTTCTGTATCGTAAATTGCAAAACCAAAAATCCCATTCATATCATCTACAAAATCGACACCTTTTTCTTGGTATAAAGCTAAAATAATCTCACAATCACTTTCAGTTTGAAAGTCGTAATCTGGATACTGCTTTCTAAGCTCTCTGTGATTGTAAATCTCTCCGTTTGCTGCTAAAATCAATTTTTTATCAGGACTGAATAATGGTTGTTTTCCAGAAGCTGGATCTACAATCGCTAAACGCTCGTGCGCTAAAATAGCTTTATCATCGCTATAAATACCAGACCAGTCTGGTCCACGATGACGAATAGTTTTAGACATTTCTAAAACCTGAGGTCTTAAATCTTCACTTTTTTGTTTAAGGTCGAAAGCACATACAATTCCACACATAATTTTATATATTTTAAATTCTTTAATTCTAATTGATATAGCAAATATTAGATATATGTTTAAATATTAAAACATTAAACCTAATAACGCTTACAAATTAAAACTTAATTTAAAATATTTTGTAAAATATAAAACTTCAACACATAAAATAACAACTGTGAACTACAAATTGTTAAGTTTAGTACTTTAAAACAAAAAAGCCTTCAAAATTGAAGGCTGTTTTTTAAGGTATGTTTAAATATTTGTGAGTTTGCAAGGATACTTTCCATTTGGGATTTTCCATTACATAATCTACAATCATTGGTACTACTTTGTCTCTTTTACTCCATTCTGGCTGTAAGTATAATATACAATCGCCATTTACTTTTTCGGCTTGTTCTTCTGCAAAGCGAAAATCGTCTTTATTATAAATAATACATTTAAGTTCGTTTGCTTTATCGTAAACACCTTGAGTAGGTAGTTTCATTTTTTTTGGAGATAGACAAATCCAATCCCATTCACCAGTTAACTCATAAGCTCCAGAGGTTTCAATATGAATATTCATACCTTCAGCTTTTAACTGTTTTGTAAGCTCGGTCATATCCCATGTTAAGGGTTCGCCACCAGTAACAACAATTGTTTTACTGTATTGCTTTGCATTAGCAACTATTTTTTCTGTTTCTGTTGGCGGATGCAATTGCGCTATCCAACTTTCTTTCACATCACACCAATGGCAACCAACATCGCAACCACCAATTCTTACAAAATAAGCAGCTGTACCTTTATGGAAGCCTTCACCTTGTATGGTATAAAACTCTTCCATTAACGGTAACATTTTACCTTGGTTTACTAAATTTTGAACTTCTTGCGTCATAGCTTGCAAAGATACATTACGTTAAACTTTTTATACTTCAATTTTTCTATTTATTTTTTTTTAGTTTTGCGGCGATAGCAAAAAAAAATAAAACCCTCAAACATATCCCTTAATGTTTAAAAAAATAAGTATTACAGTAATAATTGTTCTTTTTAATTTCTTAAGTACATATTCTCAAGTAGGAATTGGAACTACTACTCCTGATGATGGTTCTTCATTACAAATAGATAGCACAACTGGTGCTTTTGTACCACCAAGAATGACTACAGATGAAATGAATTTAATTTCTACTCCTTTAGATGGCGCTTTAGTTTTTAATACTACACTAAACTCCTATTGTGTATTTAAAAATGGAAATTGGTCTAGTTTAACCAATAGTTCTATTGTATTAAATAAAACTTTTTCGAGTGGAAATAATGCTTTAGACACACCAGATAATACTTATATAGATTTCCCTATTGGCAATGATGATGTTATTACTACAAACCCAAACGTTTATGAGGTTATTAGCAATGGAAATGTAAAAATAAAAGAGGCAGGCAATTATTTATTTAGCGCATCACTTTCTACTCCAAACATGCCAAGTGGAAATAAAAAATACATTTTAGCAATTGAAATTAATGGCAACTTAGCTGGATACCTATCTAGAGGATATGCTTCTTTACCAGAGACTAATTATTGGGGAACTAGCGGAAATATTATGTATCCTGTTTTTGAGAATGACATTGTTACATTCCGCTATGTATTAAATAATGGCGACAGCGCATTAGACGCCAAGTTTATTAATTTTGGTATTAGCAAACTAAATTAAGACATAGCTCTACTAATACAGTAAAAAATGCTAGTAATTTAGTTGAAAACCTCATTTTTTTCTTCTTTTTTTTTCATGTATTTTTATCCAAAATTAAACAGGCATGAGTAGGCAAGAAGAATTCTTTAAACATATCACTAATGGTAATACTACAAAAGGTGAATTTATAACATTAGGTTCTGCCATGTTAGATGGTGAAACGGTAAAAGATGCATTTGTAAAAATACCATTAAAAACCATGAACCGCCATGGATTAATAGCTGGTGCAACAGGTACTGGAAAAACAAAAACACTTCAGGTTTTAGCCGAAAACTTAAGCGACAAAGGTATTCCTGTTTTATTAATGGATATTAAAGGAGATTTAAGTGGTTTAGCTCAACCAAGTCCTGGTCACGAAAAAATAGATGAACGTCATGCTAAAATAGGTTTAGACTTTGAAGCTAAAGGCTTTCCTGTAGAAGTAATGTCACTTTCTGAGCAAGATGGCGTACGTTTGCGTGCAACTATAAGTGAATTTGGTCCTGTTTTACTCTCTAGAATTTTAGACCTAACAGATACTCAATCTGGTGTTGTTGCAGTAATTTTCAAATATTGTGATGATAATAAATTACCACTTTTAGATTTAAAAGATTTTAAAAAAATATTACAATACTGCACAAACGAAGGTAAAGAAGAATTTAAAAAAGAATATGGACGTATTTCCTCTGCTTCAACTGGTGCTATTTTAAGAAAGGTTATTGAAATTGAACAACAAGGTGGCGATTTATTTTTTGGAGAAAAAAGTTTTGATGTTGAAGATTTAATGAGAACTACAAGAGATTCTCGAGGTTATATAAATATTATTCGCTTAACAGATATTCAAGACAGGCCAAAACTATTTTCAACGTTTATGCTTAGTCTTTTAGCCGAAATTTATGAAACTTTACCAGAACAAGGCGATTCTGGAAAACCAGAATTGGTAATGTTTATAGATGAAGCACATTTAATATTTAATGAAGCATCAAAAGCATTATTAAACCAAATAGAAAGCATTGTAAAATTAATTCGTAGTAAAGGTGTTGGTTTATATTTTGTAACACAAAACCCAACCGATGTTCCAGAAGGTGTTTTAAGTCAATTAGGTTTAAAAATCCAGCATGCATTACGTGCTTTTACAGCAAAAGATAGAAAAGCAATAAAATTAGCTGCACAAAACTATCCAGATACAGAATATTATGATACTGCCGAAATACTAACGGTTCTGGGAACTGGTGAAGCTTTAGTCTCTGCATTAGATGAAAAAGGACGTCCAACTCCATTAGCTGCTACAATGATGCGAGCACCAATGAGTCGTATGGATATTTTAACACCAACAGAATTACAAAATTTAATAGACGATTCTAAACTAGCTTTAAAATATAACGAGACAATAGATAGAGAAAGTGCCTACGAAATACTTAATAAAAAAATAGAAAAAGCTGAAGAAGCTAAAGCTAAATTAGAAGCACAAGAAGAAAAGGAAAAAGCTGAAGCCAAAGCAAAAAAAGCCTCTAGTCGTACTACTACCAGAAGACGAAGCACTGCACAAAATCCATTAATAAAAGTATTAACCAGTGCAACATTTATACGTAGTGTATTTGGTATTCTAAAAAAAGTGATTTAAAAAATACCGTTAAAGTTTAACGCTTTATATACAAACAAAAATAAACCTTCAATATTTAAATATATTTCTGGTCTAACAGAAATAAAAAACGCATTCATGAAAAAAACAATTTTTGCCCTACTAACAGTTTCAATAGTATTAACTTCATGTAAAAACGAAGTCGATCCTTTTTTAATCTCTAAAAAAAATATTGGTTTACTAACAGATTCTACACAAGTAAAAGATTTAGAAACTATATACGCCAACGATTCTATAGTTAAAAATATTGCTGGTGACGAGTTTTTAGGTAATGTTAACGATATACAAATTTTTGAAAAAGGAGGAAAAAAACTATTAGAATTATCTCCTGCAGAAGCTTTAGATTCTACCTCAACAATTAGCAACATTAAAATTTTAGATAGTAGATTTAAAACCGAAAAAGGAGTAAATATCTTAAGTACATTTAATGACATTAAATCTAATTATAAAATATCTAGTATTCAAAATACACTTAGAAATGTTGTTATTTTTGTAAATGAAAACAATTCGTTTTTTACAATTAGTAAGGAAGAATTACCAGCCGAATTACGTTTTGATATGTCTAAAAAAATTGAAGAAGCTAATATTCCAGATACTGCAAAAATTAAATATTTTATGGTTGGTTGGTAACCTTTTTTTTTTACAAAAAGTAGCATTATAAAACACGAGTACTAACACATTTTAAAAAAATTAAAATCTATAAATAAGCAAATCTAAAATCACTTTTTGTAGTAGAAATTGTTTGTTTTTTTGGGCTTTAGTTTTTTATTTGAAACTAAAAAAATAATAATGAATCCACTTTTTGGTAAATTTCTAGTAGACGTCGCTCGTAAAAGAATAGAAGGAAAACAACAAAAAAAACAACCTATAACAGAACTACAAATTGCGCCAGTAGTAAACAATATAAAAGTTGAAATTATTCACGCAATTAAAGAATTTGTATTTATAATTATTGGTGTCTTTTCAGCAGGATTTGGTTTAAATGGATTTTTACTTCCAAATAAATTTATAGATGGTGGCGCAACAGGTATTTCACTTTTAATTCAAAATATAACAGGTTTACCATTAAGTTTATTACTACTACTAGTTAATGCGCCTTTTTTAATTTTAGCAACAAAAACTATAAGTAAAAAGTTTGCCTTAAAAAGCATTATTGCAATTGCTTTATTAGCCATTGTTGTACATTCTGTAAATTACCCAACAATTACAGATGATAAATTACTAATCTCAATTTTTGGAGGCTTTTTTTTAGGGCTTGGAATAGGAATGGCTATGCGTGGCGGAAGTGTTATTGATGGCACCGAGGTTTTAGCAATATTTTTAAGCAGAAAACTATCTCTAACTATAGGTGATGTGTTGTTATTAATAAATATAATAATCTTTTCTGCTGGAGCTTACGTATTATCTATAGAGACTGCACTTTATGCTATTTTAACCTATTTAGCAGCTGCTAAAACTATAGATTTTGTTGTAGATGGCGTTGAAGAGTATGTTGGTGTTACTATTATCTCTAAACATCATGAAGCCATGAGATTAATGATAACTAACAAACTAGAGCGCGCCTGTACTATTTATGCAGGAAAAGGTGGTTACGAAAGCAGTGCAAGTGGTACAGATAAAGATATTATTTACACCATAGTAACTAGGTTAGAATTAGCAAAACTTAATACAGAAATTGATAAAATAGATAAAAATGCTTTTATTATAATGGGAATAGTAAAAGATTTAAGAGGCGGAATGATTAAAAAGAAACCTTTAAAATAACAAATGAATAAGACTATGAAAAAGAAAAACTTCACAATACAAAACAGTCCTTTTGTTGTACCTACAACAGATGGTAAATTAATAGAAGAACATTTTGGCCAAGCAACAGATGGTAATAAAGACATTAGCATTGCACATATGGTTGCTCCTGCTGGCTGGAGCGAACCATTTCAAACACCAGAATTTGATGAATATACCTATATTATTAAAGGCAAAAAGCAATTTATTATTGATGGCGAAGAAATAGTTTTAGAAGCTGGACAATCTATTAAAATTGAAAAAAACACAAGAGTACAATATTCAAACCCATTTACAATAGCCTGCGAGTATATTGCTATTTGCAAACCAGCATTTTCTATGGATTTAGTAAACAGAGAAGAATAAATGGCTAATACAATAGTAAAAATTATTGGTGGATCTTTAAACGCACTTAGTTTATTTGCTCCACAATACGCTTCAAAAAAAGCATTAGATTTATTTGCAACACCACGACAAGGCCGCATTTCTGAAAAACAAAAAACGTTTTTAAATACAGCCAAAACTTTTCAACTAAAACATGATGGCTTAAATATTACAACTTACCAATGGCAAGGTGAAGGTAAAACCATTTTACTAGCTCATGGATGGGAAAGCAACTCACACCGCTGGCAAGTTTTAATTGAAAAACTTCAGCAATTAAACTATAATGTAATTTCTATAGATGCTCCTGCACATGGAGCTTCTACAGGAAAACAATTTAATGCCATTTTATATTCTGAGTGTATACATGTTGTAGCACAACATTATAAACCTCAAATAATTATTGGACATTCGGTTGGTGGTATGTCTACTGGATTTTACCAACACACTTACCAAAATAAAGCTTTAGAAAAACTAGTTTTATTAGGTGCACCATCAGAATTTACAGGAGTTTTTAGGCGCTATGTAGACATGATGGGATATAATAGAAAAATAGAAAAAGGCTTAAACGATCTCGTTGTAAAACGCTATAACAAGGAACCTTCTCATTTTTCTTTAGCTAATTTTGCCAAAAAAATTGAGACTAAAACCCTTTTAATTCATGATGTTGAAGATAAAATAATTCCACATAGCGATGCAGAGTTAATTGCTAAACACCATAAAAATGTGGAGTTTATTTCTACAAAAGGTTATGGTCATGGTTTACGAAATGAAGTTGTTAATAACCATGTTATCGATTTCATCCAATCTTAAATTGTATTTTTGCTTTCTATGGAAGAAAAACTAACAAGACTTAATAAATATCTTAGTGAAGCTGGATATTGTTCGCGACGTGAAGCCGATAGGTTAATTGATGCTGGTCGTGTAACAATAAATGGCACTGTGCCAGAATTAGGTACTAAAGTTGGAGAAAATGATGTTGTTGAAGTTGATGGCAAATCTATTACAGAAAGAAAAACAGATTTTGTTTACCTTGCTTTTAATAAACCTGTTGGTATAGTATGTACTACAGATACACGTGTTGAAAAAGATAATATTATAGATTTTATAAAATACCCAAAACGTATTTTTCCTATTGGTAGGCTAGATAAACCTAGTGAAGGTTTAATTTTTTTAACAGATGATGGTGATATTGTAAACAAGATTCTACGTGCTAGTAATAATCATGAAAAAGAATATATTGTTACAGTAGATAAACCTATTTCGCAAACCTTTATTAAACGTATGGCTGGCGGTATTTATCTTGAAGATTTAGATAAAACAACAAAAAAGTGTACTGTTCGCAAAATAGATTCTCAAACATTTAGTATAATACTAACTCAAGGTTTAAACAGGCAAATTAGACGTATGTGTGAGTATTTAACTTATGAAGTTACATCACTTAAACGTGTTCGAATTATGAATATTAAACTTGATGTACCTATAGGTGAATACAGAGAATTTACCGCTGAAGAATTAAAAACTTTAAACATGCTTTTAGAAGATTCTGATAAAAATTATTCTGAAACTACACCTGCTAAAAAGGTTCATAAAATAAACAGAAGAAAAACTAATTAATCCTGAAATAAAACCTAAAGTTTATGTCTAAAATATCTCCTTTTCATATTGCTATTCCTGTACATAATTTAGATGCTTGTCGTGATTTTTATAAAAACATACTTAATTGTGAAGAAGGCAGAAGTAGCGACCATTGGGTAGATTTTAATTTTTTTGGGCATCAATTAGTAATACATTACCAAGCTAAATCTACAAGTGAAGAAGACACTTCTAATCCTGTTGATGGTAAACAAGTACCAATACCTCATTATGGCGTTGTTTTACCATGGGAAACTTTTCACGCTTTAGCTGAAGATTTAAAACAGAAAAACATTGCATTTGTTATAGAACCGTATATAAGGTTTGAAGGCTTAGTTGGAGAACAAGCCACAATGTTTTTTAAAGATCCTTCTGGTAATGCCTTAGAGTTTAAAGCCTTTAGAGACATGAATCAATTATTTGCTAAGTAGTTTGTTTTTTAAACCTTTTGGCCATGTAAAATGGTAAATATATTATTAAAAAATAAGGCAAAATTATTAATTCTACTACCAACAAATACATTGGCCAATCGCCTAAATAATCTAATAATGAAGCCGATTTTGGCTTTTCATTTAAATAAGAATAATTTCCACCTAAAGCATAATTAATTCCAAACATTAAAAGCATATATAATTGTAATGCTAGAAAAGATTTAAATACACTTTTAAACTTAGGTCGCATATTTAAAACAAAGGTTGCGTAAAATATAATGACTAATAAGCCCAAATGCGCAATCCAATATCTTAAATATGCAAAATTTGGAAATCCATTAGAAACGTCTGGTGTAATTACAGCTTGACTTGTTCCTGCTATAATCCAAAATAATAATATTTCATAGAGCCAATATTTTCTTGAGTGTGTAAAAATAAAAATAAATAGCGCCATGAAACTGCATAAATACAATGGCAAGTCTGTTACAATATTATAACCACCTTTATAATACGCATGCAAATGGAATATTAATACCGTAAGCGATACAAAAACACCTAAACTTTTAAATACAGTAATTTGCTGTTGCTTATTTAGTTTCCTATTAGAAAAAACAATTAAGCATAACGCAAATATTACGGCAATAAGTATAGGTACTATATGCTCTAGGCTTCCAATAGGAACCTGCAAAGTTGTAAGTGCATTAGCAAAAAACACCTTAAAAATTATCTTAATCTATGTTGCTCTCTTGCTAGTAATGTGTTTTTAAGTAGCATAGCAATTGTCATTGGTCCTACTCCACCTGGAACTGGCGTAATAAAACTTGCTTTTTTACTAACATTTTCAAAATCTACATCTCCCGTAATTACATAACCTTTTGGGTGAGACTCATCTGCAACTCTTGTAATTCCAACATCTATAATTACAGCATCATCTTTTACCATTTCGGCCTTTAGAAAGTTTGGTACACCTAATGCCGAAATAATAATATCTGCCTGAGATGTTATTTGTGTAATATTTTTTGTGTGACTGTGTGTAAGTGTTACTGTAGAGTTTCCTGGGAATCCTTTACGTCCCATTAAAATACTCATTGGGCGACCTACAATATGAGAGCGACCAATTACTACAGTATGCTTTCCTTTTGTAGAAACATCATAACGGTCTAAAAGTTCAAGAATACCAAATGGTGTTGCAGGAATAAAGGTAGACATATCTAATGCCATTTTTCCAAAATTCATTGGGTGAAAACCATCAACATCTTTTTCTGGATTTACTGCCATTAATACTTTTTGTGTATCAATTTGTGGTGGTAATGGTAACTGAATTATAAAACCATCGATATCATCATCATTATTTAAGTCTTCAATTTTATCTAATAATTCTATTTCGCTTGTGGTATTAGATAAACGTACCATTGTAGACTCGAAACCAACGCGCTCACAAGCACGTACTTTACTTCCAACGTATGTTAAACTGGCTCCATCATTACCAACGATTACTGCTGCTAAATGCGGCACTTTTTCGTTGTTAGCTTTCATTTTATCAACTTCGGCTTTGATTTCTTCTTTTATATCGTTGCTAATTTTTTTACCGTCTAAAATTGTCATAGTATCTTAATGGTTTCTATGCTAGGTTTTAAATTTTAAAACCGTTGCTAATTTGTTTATTTATAATGTGAGCTCTAATTTAATTTTCGAGTTCGGGTTTGTTTTATTTTTATTGTAAACAAAAAAACATGAGTTACCTCATGTTTTTCATTGCATTCATCATTGCTTTTCCTTTTCCGCCTTGCATCATTTTCATCATTTTGCTCATTTGGTCAAACTGTTTAAGTAATTGATTTACTTGTTGCACAGATGTTCCTGAACCTTTTCCTATTCGTTTTTTTCTACTGGCGTTTATAATTGCTGGATTTGTTCTTTCTTTCACAGTCATAGAATGTATTATTGCTTCTATGTGTTTAAAGGCATCATCGTCTATGTCTATATCTTTCATCATTTTTCCTGCTCCAGGAATCATGCCTACAAGATCTTTCATGTTACCCATTTTCTTAATTTGCTGAATTTGCTTTAAGAAATCATCAAACCCAAATTGGTTTTTGGCAATTTTCTTTTGTAGTTTTCTTGCTTCTTGCTCGTCAAATTGCTCTTGGGCTCTTTCTACTAAAGATACAACATCTCCCATTCCAAGAATACGGTCTGCCATACGTGAAGGATAAAATATATCTATCGCTTCCATTTTTTCTCCTGTACCAATAAACTTAATTGGTTTATTTACTACAGATTTAATAGAAATTGCTGCTCCACCACGCGTATCACCATCTAATTTGGTAAGTATTACACCGTCAAAATTTAAAACATCGTTAAATGCTTTTGCTGTATTTACAGCATCTTGACCTGTCATAGAATCGACTACAAATAGTGTTTCTTGTGGTTTTATTGCTGTATGAATATTTGATATCTCGGTCATCATGGCTTCATCTACAGCAAGACGACCAGCGGTATCAATTATTACAACATTGTGACCATTTTGTTTTGCATGTGCAATACCTGCTTGTGCAATTGCAACAGGATCGTTGTTTCCTTTATCGCTATAAACATCGACCTTAATTTGGTCTCCAACTACATGTAATTGGTCTACGGCTGCTGGTCTGTAAACATCACAGGCAACTAATAAAGGTTTTTTAGTTTTTTTACTTTTTAAGAAGTTCGCTAATTTACCAGAAAATGTAGTTTTACCAGAACCTTGTAATCCAGACATAAGTATTACAGTTGGTGTACCAGAAAGGTTAATACCTTCTGCATCGCCACCCATAAGCTCGGTTAATTCGTCTTTAACGATTTTAACCATTAATTGCCCTGGTTGTAAGGTTGTTAATACGTTAGCTCCTAAAGCTTTTTCCTTTACACGGTTTGTAAAATCTTTAGCTATTTTAAAGTTAACATCGGCATCTAAAAGTGCACGACGAACTTCTTTTAAAGTTTCGGCAACATTTACTTCTGTAATGCTTCCGTGACCTTTTAGTACGTGTAGCGCTTTATCTAACTTTTCACTTAAATTATTAAACATAGTCTTTTAGTATTCTATAATCAGGTTGCAGTAGGCAGCCTGACGCGTTCTTAAGATTCGCAAATTTAATAATTTGAAGTGTATTTATAAAGTTTAAGAAGATATAATATTAACAAAAAAAGAGCGACCAAAAATGGCAGCTCTTTTTACTTAAAAACTAACTAAAAAAAGTAATTATGGCATTACTTTAATTTTTAAATTAATTACAATTTTTTTCTAAAACTAATTCGTTTCCGTTATTACTAACATCGTGAAATATCATTTGGTTTGCAGTACATTCTACTACTACATATTCTCCTTCTATAATTTGTACATTTCCTCCTGTTATACTAGATAAGTTAACAATTACTTCTCCGCTTCCTGTTTGAGAGGTTGTCCATTGTCCTGTATAATTTTCGTTAGTAGATTCTATTATCATTTCTTGATTTGCATTAAAGCTAATATTAAAAATACTAAAACTAGAATCTCCTGCGTAATTGGTTATTGTCCATTCGCAATCGTTTAATATTGCATCTACATCTTGCTCTGTACACATACCATTATCTATACAATTTTGCTCTATAACCATAGTATTATTTTCTTGATTCATTTCTAAACGGTCTGGTTCACATTCTGTTATTAACCAGTTTCCAGAAATGGCTTGAATATTTGGACCATTTACACTATTAAAGGCTACCCAAACACCATCGTTTGTTTCACTAGTTGACCATGTTGATGTTATGGTTTGACCGTTTCCTGTTATTAATAATGTTCCGTTACTATTAAAATCTAGATTGTAAACAATTAAATCGTCACTACCATTATAGTTAACAACATTCCAAATACATGCTACTAAATAATTATCTACATCAACTTCTGTACATGATGAAGCGCAACTTTCTACCAATAAATTTATTTGATAAGTCTGGAAAGTTCCATCTTCTAGTAATTCTACTCTTGCATAGTATGTATTGTTTAATGTAGCATTAAAATAGACTACTGTTAATGGATTTACTGCTGTTTGAGCGTCTACAATTGTTTCATGATAAGTGACTATAACATTGTCGTTTAAACAGTCTTGGTATATAGATTCTAAATTATATTCTCCAAAACCAGTAGTATCGCATTCTACTATTTCAAGATCTTGAAAACAGTTAAAAGGAGTTTCATTTTCATCATCTTCCCAATCGTAATCATCATCTTCATCGCAATCGTCTTCGGCTTCATTTATTATAATTTCAAGTTCTTGATTACTATTTACTTCAACTGTATTACCATTGCTTAAAACCATAGTAACTGGAAAGTTTAAACTTGCTAAAACGCCATTTTCTAAATTATCTATAAAATTATATAAAGCTGCGTCATTTTCTATCTCTACTGTTTCTGTTATTTGAAAATCTGCATTATAAATTGAAAATGTAATTGGGTATTGAAAATCGATACACTCTATATCATCATCATTTTCATTTTCTCCAGCACAATCTGCAATAAAAGCTTCTAATTCTGTTTCATTTGCTATTTCAATCTCTTCGTAATTATTTAATGTTATTACTATAGGAAACAAAAATTCTATTGTATCATCATCTGTAGTAAATTCATTAAAAAGTGTTTCAATCACTTCAAAATCTGTTTCATTTTCTACAATAACTTCTACGCCATTAACCGTAATTGTTACTGGTAAATTAATTAAAATACAATTTGCATTATCTAGTATATTATCTATAGAACCATCAAGTGTAGCTGTATTTTGTAATAAGTTAGCTAGGTTAGAGTTTTGTGTAATTGTTTCTTGATCGTTAGGCGAAGAAATTTGGGTAATTTCATCTTGACATGAAAGAAAACAACATAAAATTGCAACTAAAACGGTAACATATTTTAAAGTATTTTTAATTAAGCTTATAATCATAATCTTGTTAATTTTAAAGTTTGTTTGCTTTCTACTATTTACTGCTAAAACAATTTACTTTAAAAAATTCCTAACTCTGTATTTGTTTTTTTTTACATTTAGAACGTATTAAAAATATAATATGCCAAAAAAACTACATGATAATATATGTGATGAATTTAGATTTAATGCTTTATTTAAAAAGCACTCTAAAGACTTACATAATTTCTTGTATTATAAGTTTGGAGACCATTTAAACCCAAAAGATAAAACACAAGATGCTTTTATTAAACTTTGGGAAAATTGTAAAAAAGTTAGTCCAGAAAAAGCAAAAAGTTACCTATTTACTATTGCTAATAATTTAATGTTAAATGAAGCAAAGCATTATAAAATAGTTTTAAAACATCAAAAATTAAAACCGAAACACCATACTAACGAGTCTCCAGAATTTGTATTAGAAGAAAAACAATACCTTGAAAAATTACAAATAGCACTAAGTAAATTAACCGATGCACAACGTACTGCTTTTATGATGAATCGTGTTGAAGGTAAAAAACATAAAGAAATTGCAGACTTATTAGGAATAAGTAGAAAAGCTGTAGAAAAACGCATTTATGGTGCGCTAAAAAAACTTAGAGAAGATATAAACGAATTATAATACTAAGTTATTAATTTTTAGCAGGTAGGAATTTAAAACATTAAGTTGTTATATGGTTGATAAGATATTATGAAACGAGAAGATTTAATAAAAAAATGGTTAGATAACAACCTTAATCCAGAAGAACTTGAAGCTTTTAAAAAGCTTGAAGATTATAATGAGTTGATTAAGATTGATAATGCGTTGCAATATTTCAAGGCAGATGGTTTTGATTCTAATATTGAATTAGAAAAACTAAACACTACCTTAAAACAAAAACGTAAGCAAAAAAATACGTGGCTAAAACCTATATTACGAATAGCTGCTATTATTGCTATTTGTGTTGGTTTTTATTTTTATAATTATAATTTAGATACTAACATTAACACTCAAATTGCCCAAAAAGAAAATTTAAATTTACCAGATAACTCTCAAGTAAAACTTAATGCGGTTTCTACAATAGCTTATAATAAAAGTGATTGGAAAACAGAAAGACAATTAGCGTTAAATGGTGAAGCATATTTTAAAGTGTCTAAAGGAGAGAAATTTACTGTAAATACAACATCTGGTTCCGTTACAGTATTAGGTACAGAATTTAATATAAAAAATAGAGATAATATTTTTGAAGTTACTTGCTATGAAGGTAGTGTAAAAGTAATAAGCGATAAACATTCGCAAATTTTAAAACCAGGCGATCGTTTTTTAATTTTAAACGGAAATTATATTGAAAACACTACTGTTTCTGAAAAATCTCCTTACTGGATTAATAACGAAAGTGCTTTTAAAAGCATGCCATATAGTCAAGTAATAGCAGAGTTTGAAAGGCAATATAACGTTAGTATAAACGTTACTAATGTTAATACTAACGAGCTATTTACAGGAAGTTTTGGGCATGATAATATAGATATTGCACTAAAAGCAATTGCTTTGCCTCTAAACTTAACTTACACTAAAAATAGTAACAAGATATCGCTAAAGCGTGAGTAATAACTTTAAGACTACTCTCTTAATATTTCTCTTTTATTTTAGTATAAACAGTAGTTTTTCTCAAACTATAAATACTGAAAAACAACCGCTTGCAATAATTTTAAAAACTATAGAAACAAGGTTTGGCATACGCTTTACTTACATAGATAAAGCTATACAAGACCTATATATTGAAGCGCCCTTAAACACACTTTCTTATAACGATACACTAACCTATTTAGAAGTTAAATCTGGATTAGATTTTAAAATTATTAATAGCCGCTTTGTTGCAATTAACAAACCCAAAACCAGCAGCAAAAAAATAGAACAGTTAGAAGAAGTTTACTTAAACAACTATTTAACCAGTGGTATAGAGCAAAACAAAACAGGAGAAATTATAGTAAAACCAAACGAGTTTGGTATTTTACCAGGACTTATAGAACCTGATATTTTACAAACTATACAAGCGCTTCCTGGTGTTTTAAGTATAGACGAAAGTGTCTCTAACCTAAACGTTAGAGGTGGCACACACGATCAAAACTTAATACTTTGGGACGATATAAAAATGTATCAATCTGGTCACTTTTTTGGTTTAATATCTGCTTTTAATCCTTATCTAATTAACGAAGTTGTTATATCAAAAAACGGAACAAGTGCTATCCATGGCGATGGTGTATCTAGTACTATAGATATGCAACTAGATAACGAAATTAACGCCAATAGTAGCTTTGGTGCTGGAGTTGATTTAATTCAAGCTGATGCTTTTGCGAAACTAAAACTTAAGGATAATTTAGAACTACAAATTGCAGGAAGACGCTCTATTACAGATGTGGCTGAAACACCAACATATAAACAATATTTTGATCGTATATTCCAAGATGTTGAAGTGAATAACACAATGCAAAATCAAGAGCAAAGCCTAACCTCAAATGAAACATTTTACTTCTATGATGCCGCAGCAAAATTGCTATACGATATCTCTAAAAAAGACAAATTAAGATTAAGTTTTATAACCATTTTTAATGCATTAGATTATTTAGAAAACCCATTAGAAAATACTTCTATCCAAGCTAAACAAAGCCAAATTAAACAGCGAAATATAGCTACAGGACTTACTTATAATAGAAAATGGTCTAGCACATTAAGTAGTGATTTAAAAATACATTATTCTAATTATAAATTAGATGCTAAAAATGCAGATATTATTAACGATCAAATATTACTTCAAAAAAATGAAGTAACAGATAATGGTATTGCTTTTAAAACAACCATTGACTTTAGTGAAAATTTTAATTGGATTATTGGGTATCAATACAATGAGATTGGTGTAAGTAATTTAGAAGACATTAATAATCCTCAATTTAATAGTAACATTAAAAAAGTAGTAGAAACTCATGCTACATTTAGTGAGTTTAATTACACTTCACAAAACCGAAATACAAATGTAAAAGCTGGTGCGAGAAGTAATTATTACAAGCCTTTTAACTTACTATTTATTGAACCCAGAGTTAGCGTTAATCAGAAAATTTTAAATTATTTTAAAGTAGAATTTCTAGCCGAATTTAAAAGTCAAGCTGTAACACAAGTTATAGATAGACAAAACGATTTTTTAGGCATAGAAAAACGCCGTTGGGTATTGGCAAATAATACCACAAATCCAATAGTTAGAAGTACACAAACATCTATAGGCTTACATTATAACCAAAATAAATTATTGGTAAGCACTTCGTTTTTTACAAAAAAAGTAGAAGGTATAACTTCTAGAAGTCAAGGTTTTCAAAATCAATTTCAAAATGTAAATGCTGTAGGACAATACAATATTAATGGTATAGATTTTTTAATTAACAAGCAGTTTACTAATGTAAGTACCTGGTTAAGTTACTCTTTTAGTAATAACAAATATAATTTTCCAACATTAAATAACGGTCAAGATTTTTTTAACAATACAAATATATCTCACGCTATTACTTTTGCAGGCACATACTCGATTAAAAATTTAAAACTAGCACTTGGAGTTAATTGGCGCTCGGGAAAACCCACAACTTTCCCTAATAACGAGAATCCTGTTTTTGATAATACTATACATTACAACACGCCAAACAACTCTAATTTGAGTAGTTATTTTAGAACCGACTTCTCTAGTACATATGGTTTTAAGTTTTCAAATAAAATAAGAGCAAAAGTTGGTCTTTCCATCTGGAATGTATTTAACAGAAAAAATATATTAAATACATATTATATTCTTAATCAAGACGACTCTCTAACAACTGTAGAAAATAAATCGCTAGGTTTAACACCTAATCTTAATTTTAGAGTTTCGTTTTAGACTAAAAAAGAATAATAATTAAAATTTACATCTATAATTACTAATCCCTAATAGTTACCTTTGGTTTTATTCACTTTATTAAAATTTAAAGTTTTAGTACATGTTTGAAAAACTATACAATTTATTAAATAATGAAAATGGAACGCGTGTTTGTAAAGATATTACAGATGATGCTTGTAAACATGTACCAAAAAACTATTTTTTAATAATTTTTAGTAATACGTTTACATCACTTGGAGACACTTTAAGCAACCCTAAAACAGTATTAACATGGTTAATGAGTTATGTTAGTGCTCCTGTTTATTTAATTAGTTTAATAGTTCCTATTAGAGAATCTGGATCAATGGTGCCACAGGTAGCTATTGCAAAATATATTAATAAAAAACCTATTAGAAAATGGCTTTGGGTTATTGGTTCTTTAATTCAGTTTTTGGCTATTGCTTCTATTGGTTTAATTGCTTTAAATTTTAAAGGCTCTACTGCCGGATGGTTAATTATTTTAGCTATAGTAATTTTTAGTTTAGCTAGAAGTGTTTGTTCTTTATCTTCTAAAGATGTTACAGGTAAAACGATTCCTAAAACAAGACGCGGTAGATTAAAAGGCTATACTGTTTCTATTTCTGGAATACTAGTATTAATAGCTGGATTATACATTTTATATACATCTAATAATGGTGAGGCTACAGTTTCGTTTTATAGTAATCTTATATTTTTTGCTTCAATAACCTGGCTTGTATCTGCATTAATATATTCTAGAATAAAAGAATTTCCTGGAGAAACAAACACTAAGGATTCTAAAAACAAAACGACCTTTATATCTAAACTTAAATTATTAAAAACCGATGATCATTTTAGAAATTTTGTTATTACAAGATCATTGTTATTATGTTCTGCTTTAACTGCTCCTTATTATGTTATTTTAGCACAAAAGCATGTAGGTAAAGAAAGTTATTTATTAGGATTATTTATTATTTCCAAAGGTATCGCATCTATAATTAGTTCTCCTTTTTGGGGAAAACTAGCAGATAAATCTAGCAAAAATGTTATGGCACTAGCTGTTTTAATAGCTTCGGTTTTAGGTATTTTTACTTTTATAATTATTTCCTATTCTGAAACTTTAAGATCTATAAACTGGATTTATCCAGTTGCTTTTTTTATTCTAGGTGTAGCGCATGGTGGTGTTAGGTTAGGACGTAAAACTTATATTGTTGATATGGCTACAGGAAATCAAAGAACAGATTATGTATCTGTAAGTAATACTGTAATTGGTTTAATTTTATTAGTTACCGGAGGTTTAAGCGCCATAGTTTCTTTAATTTCTATAGAAGGTGTTGTTCTAATCTTATCCTTATTTGGTTTATTAGGTGCTTACAAAAGCTACAAGCTTCCTAATGTAGAATAAAAAAAGCACCAAAATGGTGCTTTTATATTTACTAAATTTTAATAGTTATTCTCTAATTAATGGCATTGTACTACAGCGCAACAAACCTTCTTGCTTTGCAATTTCTGCATAAGGTACTTCTTCAACTGTAAAACCATTAGCTCTTAACCACGTGTTTAATCTTGTAAAGTTTTTTTCTGAAATAATAACATCTTCTGAAATTGAAAAAATATTACTATTCATATTATACATTTCTTCTTTTGTAATTATGAAACAGTTTTCTTTTCCGAAGAAATTTAAAAGCCATTCATATTCATCTTCATTTAAAAATCCTTCTTTATGTAATATTGCTTTATCTTTTCCTACTGGTTGGAAACAACAATCTAAATGCAGTGCATTATCTTGAGCGTTAGTTTGTGATTTACGTAAATTAAAAGACTTTACTTTTTTATGCGGAAATGTTTTTTCTATAAAAGCAACGCCTTGAACATTTGTTCTTGCTACTATATAGTCTGAATAATCGTTTTCTCTATATGTCCCAACAAATATATAATCGTTGTAAAGCATTACATCTCCACCTTCTATATGTACTTCTTCTGGTGGACGTATAACTTTTTCTGGATTAATTTTATCTATTACATACTGTATCGCATCTAGCTCATTTTCTCTGTCTGGCAATATATTAGACTTTACAAAAACATCGTCTATTACAAATGCAATATCTCTTGCAAATATTTGATTACAGTTTTCTATAAGTTCTGGTCTAAACACTTGTACATCGTATTTTTTAAATACGGCAGCTACAGCTTCCATCTCTTTAACCATATCTTCTTCTACAGGATATGTTCCTGCTTTAATATGTTCTGCAGATTTTGGATCGTATGCTTCTTCTAATTTTGGTGTTGGCCCATTGCTTTTTGCTGTTCCTAAAACAACTGCTTTAAGTCGTGATGTTTCGTTTTTTACATTGAGTTTTAACATAAAGTAAAGGTATAAAAAAGCTCCATAATTTCTTATGAAGCTTTCTCTATAATTTTAAAAATCTATTATCTTTTTTCTAATGGTGTAAACTCTCTGTGAGTTTCTCCAATATATACTTGTCTTGGACGCCCTATAGGTTCTTTACGTAAACGCATTTCTTTCCATTGTGCAATCCATCCTGGTAAACGCCCTAATGCAAACATTACTGTAAACATTTCTACAGGTATACCCATAGCTCTATAAATAATTCCTGAATAAAAATCTACGTTAGGATATAACTTACGTTTTACAAAGTATTCGTCACTTAAAGCTTCAGAAGCTAAACCTTTAGCAATATCTAATACTGGGTCTTCAACTCCTAAATCTCCTAAAACTTCGTCTGCAGCTACTTTAATGATTTTTGCTCTAGGATCGAAGTTTTTATAAACTCTATGACCAAAGCCCATTAAACGGAAAGGATCTTCTTTATCCTTTGCTTTTGCCATAAACTTTTTAGTGTCTCCGCCATCTTCTTTTATTGCTTCAAGCATTTCTAATACTGCTTGGTTAGCACCACCGTGTAATGGTCCCCAAAGAGCTGAAATACCTGATGATAAAGATGCGAATAAACTTGCGTGAGATGATCCTACCATTCTTACTGTTGATGTAGAACAGTTTTGCTCATGGTCTGCATGTAAGATTAATAATTTATCTAAAGCGTTTAATAGAATATCATTTTGTTTGTAGTCTTCATTAGGTTTTTCAAACATCATTTTTAAGATGTTTTCAACGTATCCTAAATTTTTACTACCATAATTTAATGGTTGTCCTTGAGACTTACGCATTGTCCAAGCTACTAATACAGGAAATTTACCTAATATTTTTACAATAGCTTTATACATATCCTCTTCTGAGTCTACATTTACAGATGATGGATTAAATGCTGTTAATGCACTAGTTAAAGAAGATAAAACTCCCATTGGATGTGCAGACTTAGGAAATGCTTCAATTATTTTTTTAACATCTTCATCTACATGAGATTCCTCTTTAATATCGTTGTGAAATTTCTCTAACTGCTCTGTTGTTGGTAAATCTCCAAAAATTAATAAATAAGCTACCTCTAAAAAATCTGCTTTTTCAGCTAAATCTTCTATAGCGTAACCTCTATATCTTAATATTCCTTCTTCTCCATTTAAAAACGTTATTGCGCTTTCACAAGATCCTGTATTTTTATATCCTGGATCAATAGTAGTAACTCCACCTGTGGCAGCTCTTAATGTTTTTATATCGATTGCAACTTCATTTTCTGTTCCTGTTATAAGAGGAAACTCGTGCTTTTTTCCGTCGATTTCTAACGTAGCGGTTTTTGACATATTTTCTTTTGAATTTACTTAATTTTTGCGGATTGCTAAATTACAAAATTAGTAGCTATTTATGAAACTCATTAACAACCATTTTAACAATTACAATATTGATAAAATTTATAGTAATAAAAAAGCGATTATTATAAATTTAATAATCGCTTAATATAAAATTATTGTAGCTATGTAATTAGCGCTTAATTTTAAATGCTTTTTCTTTTGGGTAATATGCAACGTTACCTAATTCTTCTTCAATTCTAATTAATTGATTGTATTTAGCCATACGATCACTACGTGATGCTGAACCTGTTTTTATCTGGCCACAATTTAATGCTACTGCTAAATCTGCAATAGTATTATCTTCTGTCTCTCCTGAACGGTGAGACATTACAGAAGTATAACCTGAATTATGGGCCATGTTTACAGCTGCAATAGTCTCGGTTAAAGTTCCTATTTGGTTTACTTTAATTAGTATTGAATTTGCAATTTCATTTTTTATACCTTTAGATAAACGCTCTACATTTGTTACATATAAATCGTCTCCAACTAATTGAACTTTATCTCCTATTTGTTCTGTAAGGTATTTCCATCCATCCCAATCATTTTCATCCATACCGTCTTCAATTGAAATAATTGGATATTTTTTAGAAAGTTCTGCAAGGTAATCTGCTTGTTCTTTACTTGATCTTACTTTACCTGCTTCGCCTTCAAATTTTGTGTAATCGTATTTTCCATCTACATAAAATTCTGCTGCTGCACAATCTAAAGCAATCATTATATCGTCTCCTAAAGTATATCCTGCATTATCTACTGCTTTTTTAATAGTGTCTAAAGCATCTTCTGTTCCTCCTTCAAGGTTAGGTGCAAAACCGCCTTCGTCTCCAACTGCTGTACTTAATCCTCTATCGTGTAATACTTTCTTTAAATTATGAAAAATCTCTGTTCCCATTTGTAAGGCGTGTGAGAAATTTTCTGCTTTTACGGGCATAACCATAAATTCTTGGAAAGCAATTGGTGCATCACTATGTGAACCTCCATTAATTATATTCATCATTGGAACTGGTAGTGTATTAGCACTTACTCCTCCAACATATCTATATAATGGCATCCCTAATTCTGCTGCTGCTGCTTTAGCGACTGCAAGTGAAACTCCCAAAATAGCATTAGCTCCTAATTTTGATTTGTTAGGTGTTCCATCTATTTCACACATTAATGTATCTATATAGTTTTGCTCGAATACGTTAACTCCTAAAAGTTCTTCGGCTAGTATTGTATTTACGTTTTCAACGGCTTTACTTACTCCTTTACCCATAAACTTATCTCCACCGTCACGTAATTCTACAGCTTCGTGTTCTCCGGTTGAAGCTCCAGATGGTACTGCTGCTCTTCCTAAAAATCCATTTTCTGTTTCTACATCAACTTCTACTGTAGGATTTCCTCTTGAATCGAAAATTTGTCTCGCGTGAACGTTTATTATAATACTCATAATTGGTAAATTTATTTATTTTTAATCTTTAAATTTAGCATTTAATTCTTGGTTGTAATGCGTAATTACTTCAAAATTAAATAAAAAATCTGCTATAACGTTTTAGTTAAATTAAAAAAGCAATAGATTTTAATTTCTATTGCTTTTTTATAATTAGTTTGATTTTATATTATTTATAAACTCATCAAATAAATATGATGAATCATGTGGTCCAGGACTAGCTTCTGGGTGATATTGTACAGAGAATACATTTTTAGATTTCATTTTTATACCTGCTACAGTATTATCGTTTAAATGTACATGAGTAATTTCTATATCCTCATGTGCTTCGGTTTCTTCTCTGTTAATTGCAAAACCGTGATTTTGAGAGGTAATTTCACCTTTTCCTGAAATTAAGTTTTTTACGGGATGGTTTATTCCTCTATGACCATGATGCATTTTATAAGTTGAAATTCCATTTGCTAATGCAATAACTTGATGCCCTAAACAAATACCAAATAGTGGTAAATTTCTTTTTATAATTTCTTTTGCTAACGCTTGAGCCTCGACTAAAGGTTCTGGATCACCTGGTCCATTAGATAAAAAATAGCCATCTGGATTCCATGAACTTAAATTTTCAAATGTAGCATTATAAGGAAATACTTTTATATAGGCACCACGTTTTGCAAGGTTACGTAGGATATTCTTTTTTATACCAATATCTAAAGCTGCTATTTTTATTTCTGCATTTTCATCTCCTACAAAGTAAGGCTCTTTAGTAGAAACTTTAGAAGCTAATTCTAACCCATCCATATTTGGAATGTTAGCTAGTTCTTTTTTTAAACCTTCTATGTTTTCAACATCTGTTGAAATAACAGCATTCATAGCACCATTATCACGTATATATGCTACTAGTGACCTTGTATCAACATCTGATATTGCTAATAAATTGTTTTCGTTTAAAAAATCTTCTAATGAACCATCTGCATTAGCACGAGAAAAATCGTAACTAAAGTTTTTACATATTAATCCAGAAATTTTGATTGAATCTGATTCTACTTCATCATTATTTACACCATAATTTCCTATGTGTGCATTTGTAGTAACCATTAATTGCCCATAATATGATGGATCTGTAAAAATCTCTTGATAGCCAGTCATTCCAGTATTGAAACAAACTTCTCCAAATGCGCTACCTTCTTTACCTACAGCTTTACCATGAAAAATAGTACCATCTGCTAAAAGGATAATTGCTTTTTTTAATTTTTGATATTTCATTATAGTAGTTGTGTAATTTTGTTTGCTTTAAGCAAAACAAAAAGTTTTGCAAATTTTCAAAAAAAAAAGGATAAACTAAAATAGTTTATCCTTTAAATATGAAATGCTTATTAACATTTATTCTTCTTCGTTAGTTGCTTTTGTTTCAACTGGAGCAGCAGTAGCTTTTCCTCCACGACGACTTCTACGTGTAGATTTCTTAGCTTTTTTATCTGCGTTATAGATTTCATTGTAATCTACAAGCTCGATCATTGCCATATCCGCATTATCACCTAAACGGTTTCCTAACTTGATAATTCTTGTATATCCACCTGGACGATCAGCTACTTTAGCTGCAACATCTCTAAATAATTCTGTTACAGCTTCTTTTTGACGTAATTTAGAGAATACTAAACGACGATTGTGAGTCGTATCAGATTTAGATTTAGTGATCATTGGCTCAACAAATTGTTTTAAAGCTTTTGCTTTAGCAACTGTAGTGTTGATGCGTTTGTGCTCTATTAAAGAACAAGCCATGTTTGCTAACATTGCTTTTCTATGAGCTGTTTGTCTTCCTAAATGGTTAACTTTTTTTCCGTGTCTCATGACCTTTTGTTTATCATCTTGCTACCAAATCTAGATAATCTAGAGAGCAAAATATGATTAATTAATCTTTGTCTAATTTATATTTTGATAAATCCATTCCGAAATTAAGACCTTTAACGTTTACTAATTCTTCTAGTTCTGTTAAAGATTTTTTACCAAAGTTACGGAACTTCATTAAATCATTTTTATTGAATGATACTAAGTCTCCTAAAGTATCTACTTCTGCTGCTTTTAAACAATTTAGTGCACGTACAGATAAATCCATATCTACTAATTTTGTTTTAAGTAGCTGTCTCATATGAAGAGATTCTTCATCATATGTTTCAGTTTGTGCAATTTCATCTGCTTCTAATGTTATACGCTCATCTGAGAATAACATAAAGTGATGAATTAATGTTTTTGCAGCTTCAGTTAATGCATCTTGAGGCGATATTGAACCATCAGATTGAATTTCGAAAACTAATTTTTCGTAATCTGTTTTCTGTTCTACACGGTAATTCTCAATGCTATATTTTACATTTTTTATTGGTGTATAAATTGAATCTGTAAAGATTGTTCCAATTGGAGCTGAAGCTTTTTTGTTTTCTTCTGCAGGAACATAACCTCTTCCTTTTTCAATTGTAATCTCCATTGTAATACTTACTTTAGGATCAAGATTACAGATAACTAAATCTGAATTTAATACTTGAAAACCTGAAATAAACTTTTGAAAATCACCTGCTGTAATTTTATCTTGTCCTGAAATTGAGATAGAAACAGATTCGTTATCTACATCTTCAATTTGACGCTTAAAACGCATTTGTTTTAAGTTCAAAATTATTTCTGTAACATCTTCAACTACACCAGCTACAGTTGAGAATTCGTGATCTACGCCTTCTATTCTAATTGATGTAATTGCAAAACCTTCTAAAGAAGATAATAAAACTCTTCTAAGAGCATTTCCTACTGTTAAACCATAACCTGGTTCTAATGGTCTGAATTCGAACTTACCTTCAAAATCAGTAGAATCAATCATGATTACTTTATCAGGCTTCTGAAAATTAAATACTGCCATATTGTTGTTCTTCGTTTTAATTGTTATTTAGTTGCGCGATTTAAAAGTTTGAAGAAGGCTAATAAATCCTTTGGCTAAATACCAATGTGATTAATATATTATTTAGAGTATAATTCTACGATGAATTGCTCGTTGATGTTTTCTGGAATTTGAATTCTAGCAGGCACAGATACATAAGTTCCTTGCTTTGTTTCTGTGTTCCAAGTAATCCACTCAAATACATTACTTGAGTTAGATAATGACCTTTCAATAGCTTCAAGAGATTTAGATTTTTCTCTTACTGCTACAACATCACCAGCTTTTAATTGGTAAGAAGGTACGTTTACCAACTCACCATTTACTGTAATATGTCTATGTGATACTAATTGTCTAGCTGCGCTTCTTGTAGGAGCGATTCCCATTCTAAATACAACGTTGTCTAATCTAGACTCACATAGTTGTAATAAAACTTCACCTGTAATTCCTGGTGCTGCTGTAGCTCTTTTAAACATATTTCTGAATTGCTTTTCTAATATACCATAAGTATATTTAGCTTTTTGCTTTTCCATTAACTGGATTGCATATTCAGATTTTTTTCCACGACGACGGTTATTTCCGTGTTGTCCTGGTGGGTAATTTCTTTTTTCGAAAGCTTTATCATCTCCGAATATAGCTTCGCCAAATTTACGAGCTATTTTAGTTTTAGGACCAGTATATCTTGCCATTTTAAATTGTTTTTTTGAGAGTGATTGTGAATTAAGGTCTAAATCTTATCCTTCGACAATCGTAGTTCCCTCATTAATACTTGATTATTATTTTTCAGTTTGCAAATTTATACAAAAAAAATAACATCAGCTATGTTATATAGCTGATATTATTTTTAATAAGTTGTATAAATTATACTCTTCTACGTTTTGGAGGACGACATCCATTGTGTGGTAATGGAGTAACATCAATAATTTCTGTTACTTCGATTCCTGCGTTATGGATTGAACGGATAGCAGATTCTCTACCATTTCCTGGACCTTTAACATAAACTTTTACTTTTTTTAATCCAGCTTCTTTAGCTACTGCAGAAGCATCTTCTGCACATAATTGAGCTGCATAAGGAGTGTTCTTTTTAGAACCTCTAAATCCCATTTTACCAGCAGAAGACCATGAAATAACGTCTCCTTTTTTGTTTGTTAATGAGATAATGATGTTGTTGAAAGATGCTGTAATGTGCGCTTCTCCAACTGACTCAACTATAACTTTACGTTTTTTAGTTGATTTTGTATTTGTCTTTGCCATATTTCTATAGTTCTAAGTAATTAGTGTATAGTCGCTAGAATCCTAAACTATTATCATTTCAAACAGATTCTTTCCAACGTCTAAATACTAAAGACTAAATAAATAAATTATTTTTTAGCTTGCCTTCTTTTTGTTAGCAACCGTTTTTCTTCTACCTTTTCTAGTTCTAGAGTTGTTTTTAGTACGTTGACCTCTTAAAGGTAAACCAGCTCTATGACGTATACCTCTGTAACATCCAATATCCATTAATCGCTTAATGTTTAATTGTGTTTCAGAACGTAATTCACCTTCAATTGTAAAAGTTCCAACAGTCTCACGGATTGCTCCAATTTGATCATCTGTCCAATCTTGTACTTTGATGCTTTCGTCTACTTTAGCCGTTGCTAAAATCTCTTGTGCTCTACTTCTACCTACTCCGTAGATATAAGTTAATGCAATAACTCCTCTTTTGTTTTTTGGTATGTCTACACCTGCAATTCTTGCCATAATTACCCTTGTCTTTGTTTGAATCTAGGATTCTTTTTGTTAATGACGTAAAGTCTGCCTTTTCTGCGCACGATTTTGCAATCTGCACTTCTTTTTTTAACTGATGCTCTTACTTTCATCTCTGTTAGTATCTATAAGTTATTCGAGCCTTAGTTAAATCATAAGGACTCATTTCTAATTTTACTTTATCTCCTGGTAGTAACTTAATGTAATGCATACGCATTTTACCAGATATGTGTGCTGTCACAATGTGACCATTTTCTAGTTCTACACGAAACATAGCATTTGATAATGCTTCTATAATTGTTCCGTCTTGTTCTATTGCTGCTTGTTTTGCCATATATATTTTTTTTTAGAAACAGTAGTACAAATACCTTGCCTAACTTATTTTCTAAAGTTTTACATTAAGCTACTGCTTTTCTATTTTTACCAGTTTTCATCAAGCCATCATAGTGTCTATTTAACAAGTAAGAATTTACTTGTTGCATAGTATCAATTGCAACTCCAACCATAATAAGTAATGATGTACCACCGAAAAATAATGCCCATCCAGATTGTACTCCCATTAATTTAAACACAAATGCTGGAAAAACAGCTATTAATGCTAAAAATATTGAACCTGGTAATGTAATTTGAGACATTATTTTATCTAGATATTCTGAAGTTTCAGATCCTGGTCTAATTCCAGGAATAAAACCTCCACTACGTTTAAGATCGTCTGCCATTTTATTTGTTGGTACTGTAATAGCAGTATAAAAATAAGTAAATATTATAATTAATAAACCAAATACTATATTGTACCATAAACCAAACATATCTGAGAAATTAGCTTGCATCCAAAGTCCTGCTGAAGTATCTTTTAATAAAGATGAACCTCCAATTAATCCAGGAACAAACATAATTGCTTGAGCAAATATAATAGGCATAACTCCAGAAGCATTAAGCTTTAAAGGAATAAATTGTCTTGCTCCACCAAAAACATTTTTTTCGTATCCACCTGTAGCTGATCTTCTAGCATATTGTACTGCTATTTTTCTAACAGCCATAACTAACAGAATAGATGCTGCAATAATTGCAAACCAAATTACGATTTCAAATAAAATCATCATTACATTATTTCCTGTATCCAATCTAGATACAGCATTTTGTAAAAATGATTTAGGCAATGTAGCTATAATACCTACCATAATTAATAATGATATACCATTACCAATACCTTTATCTGTAATCTTTTCTCCTAACCACATTGCAAAAATACAACCAGTTACTAAAATCACTATTGATGAGAAATAGAAAACGCCACCTTGACCTAGTAAAAATGCTGAATCAGGAATACCAAACATTGGACCTAAACTTGCCAAATAACCTGGTGCTTGAACTAAACAAATAGCAATAGTTAACCAACGAGTTATTTGAGTAATTTTCTTTTGCCCGCTTGCTCCTTCTTTTTGTAATTTTTGTAAGTAAGGAATTGCAATACCCATTAATTGTACAACAATTGATGCAGATATGTATGGCATAATACCTAATGCAAAAACTGATGCATTAGCAAATGCTCCACCAGTAAATGCATTTAAAACACCTAAGATACCTTGACCTGTTGCATCTTGTAAGTTAGCTAACTGAGTAGCATCTATACCTGGTAATACAACTTGTGCTCCAAAACGATAAACTAATAATAAACCTAATGTAAATATGATTCGGTTTCTTAGTTCCTCTATTTTCCAAACATTTTTTAACGTTTCTATAAATTTCATATTCTTTAGTTGGTCTTATAAAGTTGCTGCTTCTCCTCCTGCTGCTTCGATAGCGGCTTTTGCAGTAGCAGTAAATTTATGTGCAGTTACATTTAATTTTGCTTTTAACTCTCCTCTTCCTAAGATTTTAACTAGTTCATTTTTACCAGCTAAACCTAAAGAAACGATAGTTTCTAAATCTAATGTATCTTTAATTTTATTATCATCAACTAATTGCTGTATAGTATCCAAGTTAATGCCTTGGTGCTCTTTACGGTTGATGTTTGTAAAACCAAATTTAGGTACACGTCTTTGAAGAGGCATTTGTCCACCTTCAAAACCAACTTTTTTAGAATATCCTGAACGAGATTTAGCTCCTTTGTGACCACGAGTTGCAGTACCACCTTTTCCAGAACCTTGTCCACGTCCAATTCTTTTTCCTTGATTTTTTACTGAACCTTCTGCAGGTTTTAAATTACTTAAATTCATTTTTCAGTATGTTGTTATTTAGTTTCTTCTACAGAAACTAAGTGATTAACTTTTCTAATCATTCCTAATATATTAGGAGTGTCTTCGTGCTCAATAGTTTGACCAACCTTTTTTAATCCTAAAGCTAATAATGTTAACTTTTGTCTTTTTGTACGGTTGATTGCGCTCTTAACTTTTGTTACTTTTATTTTTGCCATTTCTGTAAATATTAACCGTTAAAAACTTTCTCTAATGAAATTCCTCTCTCACGAGCAATAGCTTCTGCACTTCTTAATTGCAATAATGCATCAAAAGTTGCTTTAACTACGTTATGTGGGTTTGATGATCCTTGAGATTTAGATAATACATCATGTACTCCTACTGCTTCTAAAACTGTTCTTACAGCTCCACCAGCAATTACTCCTGTACCAGGAGCTGCAGGAATGATGTTTACTCTTGCTCCACCAAATTTACCTTTTTGTTCGTGTGGTAAAGTTCCTTTAATGATAGGAATACGAACTAAGTTCTTTTTAGCATCTTCAATAGCTTTTGCAATTGCACTAGCTACATCTTTAGATTTTCCTAAACCGTGTCCTACTACACCTGCTTCATCACCAACCACTACGATTGCTGAAAAACCAAATGCTCTACCACCTTTTGTTACTTTAGTAACTCTTTGTACACCAACTAAACGATCTTTAAGATCTAATCCACTTGGTTTTACTAACTCTGCGCTTTTGTATTTTTGATACATAATTTCTTAGAATTTAAGTCCTGCTTCTCTAGCTCCTTCAGCTAATGATTTTACTCTACCATGATATAAATATCCACCTCTATCAAAAGAAATAGTATCTATTCCAGCTTTAATTGCTTTTTCGGCAACTGACTTACCTACTAATGTAGCTACTTCACTTTTATTACCTTTTGCAGAACTAATGTCTTTATCTCTAGAAGAAGCTGCTACTAAAGTTTTACCAGTAACATCATCAACAATTTGAGCATAAATTTCTTTATTACTTCTATAAACAGCTAATCGCGGTCTTGCTCCTGTACCAGAAACAACCTTACGGATTCTGCTTTTTATTCTTAGTCTTCTTTCGTTTTTTGTTAACGCCATAACTTAATTATTATGCTGATTTACCAGCTTTTCTTCTTAGTATTTCACCTACAAACTTGATACCTTTTCCTTTGTAAGGTTCTGGTTTTCTAAATCCACGAATTTTCGCAGCTACTTGTCCAACTAATTGTTTGTCATGTGATGTTAACTTAATGATTGGATTTTTACCTTTATCTGAAACCGTTTCCACTTTCACTTCTGGTGCAATACTCATAACAATGTTATGAGAAAAACCTAAAGCTAACTCTAATTTGTTACCTTGGTTACTTGCTCTATATCCTACTCCTACTAGCTCAAGCTCTTTAGTCCATCCTTTAGATACACCTTCAATCATATTGCTTACAAGTGATCTGTATAAACCGTGCTTTGCTTTACTTTCTTTATTATCTGAAGGACGAGAAACTATTACATTTCCTTCTTCAACTTTTACATCTACAGTGTCAAAAGGTTGAGTTAATTCTCCTAATTTCCCTTTTGCTGTGATTACGTTATCTTTTACTTCTACAGTAACTCCTTCTGGAATTGCCACTGGATTATTTCCTATTCTTGACATCTCTTTCTTGTTTTATAGATTAGTAAACGTAACATAAAACTTCACCACCAACATTCTCACGTTGAGCTTGCTTACCAGTCATTACTCCATGTGAAGTAGAAACGATAGCTATACCCAAACCGTTTAAGATTCTTGGTAATTCTGTTGAACTAGAGTATTTACGTAAACCAGGTTTACTGATTCGTTGTAATTTTCTAATTACTGGTTCTTTTGTTTCTTTATTGTACTTAAGGGCAATTTTAATTGTTCCCTGTACAGAAGAATCATCGAATTTATAACTTAAAATATATCCTTGATCGAATAATATTTTTGTTATATCCTTTTTTAAATTTGATGCAGGTATTTCAACTACTCTGTGATTAGCACGCACTGCGTTTCTAATTCTAGTAAGAAAATCTGCAATTGGATCTGTATACATATGTATTAATTTGCGGACTTGGTTTTCACACTATTGTGAACCTTAGACCAATTTATAATTTACCAACTTGCTTTTTTAACACCAGGTATTAAACCTTGGTTAGCCATTTCTCTAAACATAACACGAGAAATTCCAAATGTACGCATGTAACCTTTTGGTCTTCCTGTTAATTTACATCTATTGTGCTGACGAATTGGAGAGGCATTTTTTGGTAACTTTTGTAATGCTTCATAATCTCCAGCTTCTTTTAAAGCCTTACGTTTTTCAGCATATTTAGCTACTGTTTTAGCTCTTTTCACCTCGCGGGCTTTCATTGATTCTTTAGCCATAACTTAGTTTTTTTGAAAAGGTAATCCTAATTCAGTTAATAATGATTTTGCTTCTTTATCTGTTTCAGCAGAAGTTACAAATGTAATATCCATTCCTGAAATTTTATTGATTTTATCAATATCTATTTCTGGAAAGATAATTTGCTCAGTAATTCCTAAATTGTAATTACCTCTTCCATCAAAACCTTTAGCTTTAATACCACTGAAGTCTCTAACACGTGGTAATGCTGAAGTTACTAAACGGTCTAAAAATTCGTACATTCTTTCTCCTCTTAACGTAACCATTGCTCCAATTGGCATTCCTTTACGTAATTTGAAAGTTGCAACATCTTTTTTAGATAACGTTGCTATAGCTTTTTGTCCAGTTATAGTTGTTAATTCGTCTACTGCGTAGTCTACTAACTTTTTATCTGCAACTGCAGCACCAACACCTCTAGATACAACGATCTTTTTAAGTTTAGGTACTTGCATTACATTACTGTAACCAAATTCTTCTGTAAGAGCTGCAATTACTCTGCTTTTATACTCTTCTTTAAGTCTAGGTGAATATGCCATAACTATATTACTTCGTTTGATTTTTTTGAAAATCTTACTTTCTTTCCATCTTCCATTCTATATCCAACTCTTGTTGTTTCTCCTTTAGAAGTTAACAATGATAAATTTGATATTTGAATTGGAGCTTCTTTCTCTACGATTCCTCCTTGTGGGCTTTGTGCACTTGGTTTAGTATGTTTCTTAACCATGTTTACACCCTCAACGATCGCTTTGTTCTTACCAGATAATACTTTTTGTACTTTCCCTTCAGATCCTTTGTGATCTCCAGCAATTACTTTTACAGTATCTCCAGATTTTATTTTAAGCTTTGTCATCTTATTGTTTTTTTTACAATGGAGTAAACCTCCTTTGTTATAGCACTTCTGGTGCTAATGATACAATTTTCATGAATTGTTTATCACGAAGTTCTCTCGCAACCGGTCCAAAAACACGTGTTCCTCTCATTTCTCCTGTTGGATTTAAAAGTACACATGCGTTATCATCAAATCTTATATAAGATCCATCTGGACGTCTTACTTCTTTTTTAGTACGAACAACAACTGCGGTAGAAACTGCTTTTTTCTTAATGTTTCCATTAGGAGTTGCATCTTTAACAGAAACAACAACTTTATCTCCTACAGAAGCGTATCTTCTTTTAGTTCCTCCTAATACACGGATAACTAAAACTTCCTTTGCACCAGTATTATCTGCTACTTTTATTCTTGATTCTTGTTGTACCATAATTACTTCGCTCTTTCAATTATTTCAACTAATCTCCAACATTTTGATTTAGATAAAGGTCTTGTTTCCATGATCTTTACTGTATCTCCAATGTTACAGTCGTTTGTTTCGTCGTGTGCTACGTATTTTTTCGTTTTTAAAACGAATTTTCCGTACATAGGATGTTTAACTTTCTTTACTTCGGCAACAACGATTGATTTCATCATTTTGTTACTAGTAACTACTCCTATACGTTCTTTTCTTAAGTTTCTTTTTTCCATCTTTCAGCAGAATTATTGTAATTCTCTTTTAGTTAATTCCGTTGCCAATCTAGCTACATCTCTTCTTACAGATCGTAATTGAATTGGGTTATCTAAAGGAGATATTGCATGTGCCATTTTTAGGTCTGAATAACTCTTTTTTGTCTCACTAAGTTTCTCTTGTAACTCAGCTACAGATAATTCTTTAATTTCTGATTGTTTCATAATATCAAATAAATTATGCTTCGTAATCTCTAGCGATTAAAAACTTAGTTTTTACAGGTAACTTTTGTGCTGCTAAACGTAATGCTTCTTTTGCAACGTCTAGAGGTACTCCCCCTATTTCAAAAAGTACTCTACCTGGCTTTACAACTGCTGCCCAATATTCTACGGCACCTTTACCTTTACCCATACGTACTTCTAGAGGTTTCTTTGTAATAGGCTTGTCTGGAAATATTTTAATCCAAAGTTGCCCTTCTCTTTTCATGTAACGTGTAGCGGCAATACGTGCTGCTTCTATTTGACGCGAAGTTAAAAAGTTCGAGTCTAGTGATTTTATTCCAAAAGTTCCGTTTGAAAGTTGGTGCCCTCTTCCGGCATTTCCTTTCATACGTCCTTTTTGTTGTTTACGAAATTTTGTTCTTTTAGGCTGTAACATTTTTCTTGTTCTTTAAAAAATTACTTTCTACGACGAGATTGATTTTTATTATCTCTTCCGCCTCTTCCACCTTTTCCTTGCTTCTTAGATAATCCAACAAGCGGAGAAAGTTCTCTTTTACCATATACTTCACCTTTCATGATCCATACTTTAACACCTAATCTACCATAAGTAGTATGTGCCTCAACTAAAGCATAGTCAATATCGGCTCTAAAAGTTGATAAAGGAATACGTCCTTCTTTATAGTGTTCTGAACGTGCCATTTCTGCACCGTTTAAACGACCACTAATTTGGATTTTAATTCCTTCAGCATTCATACGCATTGTTGCAGCAATAGCCATCTTAATTGCACGTCTATATGAAATTCTATTTTCAATTTGACGAGCGATACTTGTTCCTACTAAAAATGCATCTAATTCAGGTCTCTTTATTTCAAAGATATTGATCTGAACTTCTTTACCAGTAATTTTCTTAAGCTCTTCTTTTAACTTGTCTACCTCTTGTCCTCCTTTACCAATTATAATACCTGGTCTAGCAGTAGTGATAGTAACGGTTACAAGCTTTAAAGTTCTTTCGATTATTACTCTACTTACACTAGCTTTAGATAAACGCGCGTGAACGTATTTTCTAATCTTATCGTCTTCGGCAAGTTTATCACCATAATCGTTTCCTCCGTACCAGTTAGATTCCCATCCTCTGATAATTCCTAAGCGATTCCCGATTGGATTTGTTTTCTGTCCCATATCTATCTTAGCTTTGTGTATTATTGTTAGCTCCAACTACGATTGTTACGTGGTTAGAACGTTTTCTTATTCTGTGTGCACGACCTTGAGGTGCTGGACGTAATCTTTTTAACATTGCGCCTCCGTCTACTCTAATCTCTTTAACAAATAATTCTGCTTCTTCAATTGAAGCATCCTCGTTTTTAGCTTGCCAGTTTGCAATTGCAGATACTAACAATTTCTCTAAACGATTAGAAGCTTCTTTTTGAGAAAACTTTAAAATGTTAAGTGCTTTTTCTACGCGTTCACCTCTTACTAAATCGGCTACTAAACGCATTTTTCTTGGTGATGTAGGACAGTTATTAAGTTTAGCAAAAGCAACTTGCTTTTTACCTTCCTTAATAGCGTCTGCCATTTGTTTTTTACGACTTCCCATAGCTTACTACTTTTTACCTTTATTTTTAGCACCAGCGTGTCCACGAAATGAACGTGTTGGTGAAAATTCTCCTAATTTATGTCCTACCATGTTTTCTGTAACATATACTGGTACAAATTGGCGGCCATTGTGTACTGCAATAGTTTGCCCAACAAAATCTGGAGTAATCATACTAGCTCTTGACCAAGTTTTGATTACAGTTTTTTTGTTAGCCTCTACATTAGCAGCAACTTTTCTTTCTAATTTATAATGAACGTAAGGTCCTTTTTTTAATGATCTTGCCATGTCTTATTTTTTTCTACGTTCTACAATATATTTATTACTTGCTTTAGTTTTAGAACGTGTTCTAAATCCTTTAGCCGGTATACCGTTTCTAGAACGCGGATGTCCACCTGCAGATTTACCTTCACCACCTCCCATTGGGTGATCAACCGGGTTCATTACTACTGGTCTAGTTCTTGGTCTTCTTCCTAACCATCTTGATCTACCTGCTTTACCTGAAACTAATAATTGGTGATCTGAATTAGATACCACTCCAATTGTAGCCATACATGTAACCAAGATTAATCTTGTTTCACCTGACGGTAATTTAACTGTTGCAAATTTACCATCTCTTGCCATTAATTGAGCAAAAGCACCAGCACTACGAGCCATAACAGCTCCTTGACCAGGACGCAACTCTATACAAGAGATAATTGTTCCTAATGGTATATTTGCTAAAGGCATTGCATTTCCAATTTCTGGAGCTACATTATCACCTGAAACAACAGTTTGTCCAACTTGTAAGCCATTTTGAGCAATTACATAAGTTTTCTCACCATCTTGGTAATTTAATAATGCGATGAACGCTGTACGGTTTGGATCGTACTGGATTGAAGCAACTTCTGCAGGAATCCCTGCTTTAGTTCTTTTAAAATCGATAATACGATACCTTTTCTTATGACCACCACCTTTGTAGCGCATAGTCATACGACCTTGACTGTTTCTACCACCTGAACGTTTTTTCGGAGCTAATAAACTTTTCTCCGGCTTATCAGTTGTAATGGCGTCAAATCCATTAACAACTCTAAATCGCTGTCCTGGTGTGATTGGTTTTAATTTTCTTACTGACATTTGTCTTTAATTACATGTTAGTGTATAAATCAATTATCTCACCTTCCGCCAGTTGTACTATCGCTTTTTTTAATGCGTTAGTTTTACCATGTTGAATACCAGTTTTTGTGTATTTGGTACTTCTATCTGGACGGACATTTATAGTACGAACTTTTTCTACAGAAACTCCATAAGCAGCTTCAACTGCTTTTTTAATTTCTACCTTGTTCGCCTTAGTGTTCACGAAGAAGCTGAAACAGTTGTTTAATTCGCTGTTTGCAGTTGCTTTTTCTGTGATTATAGGTTTAATTAAGATACTCATTTTGTTTCTTATTTACTTAAATTCGTTACAATTCCTTCTAAAGCTCCTTCTAAAAGCACTACTTGATTTGCATTTAAAATCTTATAAGTACTTAATTCTGAAGCAGTTACTACTTCAGAGCCTTTTAAATTGCGTGACGACAAATATACATTATTATTTGACGCACCCAACACGAAGAGTGATTTTTTATTTTGTAAGTCTAAAGCTTTCAAAATATTAGTGAAATTTTTAGTCTTTGGAGAGTCGAAATTGAAGTCTTCTAAAACAACAATTGCTTTCTCATTTGCCTTAATACTGAAAGCTGATTTACGAGCTAATCTTTTTAAGTTTTTATTAAGTTTGAAACTGTAGTTTCTTGGTCTTGGACCAAACATACGTCCACCACCTTTAAAAACACCAGACTTAATAGAACCTGCTCTAGCTGTACCAGTTCCTTTTTGCTTTTTAATCTTACGTGTTGATCCAGTAATCTCAGCTCTTTCTTTAGCTTTGTGAGTACCTTGTCTTTGGTTTGCTAAATATTGTTTAACATCCAAATACACTGCATGATTATTAGGCTCAATAGCAAAAACATCGCTAGAAAGGTCTGCCTTTCTGCCTGTTTCTTTTCCGTTTATATCTAAAACTGCTACTTTCATTATTTTCTAATAATTACATAAGCGTTTTTGTGACCAGGAACACATCCCTTAACCACAAGTAGATTCTTTTCAGTTACTACTTTTAAAACTCTTAAATTTTGAACTTTAATTGTGTCTCCACCCATTCTTCCTGCCATTTTCATTCCTTTGAAAACTCTTGCAGGATAAGATGCAGCTCCAATAGATCCTGGCGCTCTTAAACGGTTATGTTGACCGTGAGTAGCTTGACCTACACCACCGAAACCATGACGTTTTACAACACCTTGAAATCCTTTACCTTTTGATGTTCCTGAAACATCTACAAATTCGCCTTCTGCGAAGTGCTCTACAGTGATTGCATCACCTAACTTGTACTCCTCCTCAAAACCTTGAAATTCGGCGATTTTGCGTTTTACAGAAGTTCCTGCTTTTTTAGCATGACCAAGGTCAGCTTTTGTAGCACTTTTTTCTGTCGCGTCATCGAAACCTAATTGAACAGCTTTATAGCCATCAACTTCTTCAGTTCTGACTTGGGTAACGATACATGGTCCAGCTTCGATTACTGTACATGGAATGTTTTTTCCATTTTCATCGAAAATGCTGGTCATACCGATTTTTTTTCCAATTAACCCAGACATAATTATTATTTATTTATTGTTATTATTTATTAAAAAACATTCAAGGCTGAAAATACGTTTCAGCCTTGAATTGTATTTTTATCCGTTTTTCCTTAACCATCGTTAAGGACATGTAAAGTTTATACTTAAACTTTGATTTCTACTTCTACTCCACTTGGTAACTCTAACTTCATAAGAGCATCAATTGTTTTTGAAGATGAAGAGTAAATATCTAATAATCTCTTGTAAGAGCTTAATTGAAATTGTTCTCTTGACTTCTTATTTACGTGTGGTGAACGTAGTACAGTGAAAATTTTCTTGTGTGTTGGTAATGGAATTGGGCCCGTTACAACAGCTCCAGTACTCTTTACTGTTTTTACAATCTTATCAGCAGACTTGTCAACTAAATTGTGATCGTAAGACTTTAATTTTATTCTAATTTTTTGACTCATTTTCTTTAGTTTTAAGCTTCTACGCCTTTAGCTGCTTTAATTACTTCTTCAGATATATTTGAAGGTGTTTCAGCATAGTGTGAAAATTCCATTGTTGATGTCGCACGTCCAGAAGATAATGTTCTTAATGTTGTTACATATCCAAACATTTCAGATAATGGTACAGTTGCTTTTACAGTTTTTGCACCAGCTCTATCTCCCATGTCACTTACTTGACCTCTTCTTCTGTTTAAATCACCTACAATATCACCCATATTCTCTTCAGGAGTAATAACTTCTAATTTCATAATAGGCTCCATAATAACTGCTTTAGCTGCCTTTGCTGAATTTTTAAATCCTAATTTAGCTGCTAATTCGAAAGATAACTGATCTGAATCTACATCATGGTAAGATCCATCTTTTAATGTTACTTTCATAGAATCTACTTCATATCCTGCTAATGGACCATTTACCATTGCCATTTTAAATCCTTTTTCAATAGATGGAATGAATTCTTTAGGAACGTTACCACCTTTAATAATAGATTCAAACTGAAGTCCTACTACTCCTTCATCTGCTGGCTCAATTGTAAATACAATATCAGCAAATTTACCACGACCACCAGACTGCTTCTTATAAGTTTCTCTATGGTCTGCAGCTTGAGTAATAGCTTCTTTGTACTCAACTTGAGGTTGCCCTTGATTTACTTCAACTTTAAACTCACGCTTTAAACGATCTACAATAATATCTAAGTGTAACTCACCCATTCCTGATATAATTGTTTGCCCTGAAGACTCGTCTGTTCTAGCTGTAAATGTTGGATCTTCTTCTGCTAATTTAGCTAAAGCCATACCTAATTTATCAACATCTGCTTTAGTTTTAGGCTCAACCGCAATACCAATTACTGGATCTGGGAAGTCCATAGATTCTAAAACGATAGGATTCTTCTCATCAGACATAGTATCACCAGTCTTAATGTCTTTAAATCCTACTGCTGCTCCAATATCTCCTGCTTCAATAAAATCGATAGCATTTTGTTTATTAGAGTGCATTTGATAGATACGTGAAATACGTTCTTTTTTACCAGAACGGTTATTTAAGATGTAAGAACCTGCATCTAAACGTCCAGAATAAGCTCTAAAGAATGCTAAACGTCCTACAAAAGGATCTGTAGCAATTTTAAATGCTAATGCTGAAAATGGCTCTTTTACATCTGGCTTACGTAATTCTTCTTCATCTGTCACTGGGTTAATACCTCTAATTCCTTCTTTATCAGTTGGAGAAGGTAAATAACGACAAACAGCGTCTAATAAGAATTGTACACCTTTATTTTTGAATGCTGAACCACATATCATTGGAATGATAGCCATATCCATTACAGCAGCTCTAAGTGCAGCATGCACTTCTTCTTCTGTAATAGAATCTTCATCTTCCATGAATTTTTCTAAAAGGTTTTCATCGTAAGTTGCAACTTCTTCAATTAAAAGTGCACGGTACTTACGAGCTTCTGCTTTCATATCCTCAGGAATTTCGATAACATCGAAAGTTGCTCCTTGAGTTTCATCATGCCATACAATAGCACGATTTTTTACTAAATCTATAATACCTTTAAAATCTGCTTCGTCACCAATGTTTAAAACGATTGGCACCGCGTTAGATTTTAACATATCTTTTACTTGTTGACAAACACCTAAAAAGTTAGATCCCTGACGGTCCATTTTATTAACGAAACCAATTCTTGGAACTTTGTAGTTATCTGCTAATCTCCAGTTAGTTTCAGATTGTGGCTCAACACCATCTACTGCACTAAATAAAAATACTAAACCATCTAATACACGTAAAGACCTATTTACTTCAACAGTAAAATCTACGTGACCAGGAGTATCTATAATATTAAAATGATACCCTTTTGTTTCTGGAGTTGGTTGCGCATTTTCTAAAGGAAACTGCCATGTACAAGTTGTAGCTGCAGAAGTAATAGTAATACCACGTTCTTGCTCTTGCTCCATCCAGTCCATTGTTGCAGCACCATCATGTACTTCACCAATTTTATGTGAAACTCCTGTATAATAAAGAATACGCTCTGTTGTAGTTGTTTTACCAGCATCAATATGAGCTGCAATTCCTATGTTTCTTGTGAATTTTAAATCTCTTGCCATTTTTTCTTAAAATCTAAAGTGAGAGAATGCTTTATTTGCTTCAGCCATTTTATGAGTATCTACTCTTTTCTTAACCGCTGCACCTTCTTCTTTAGCTGCCGCTAAAACTTCTGCTGCTAAACGCTGAGCCATAGATTTTTCGTTTCTCTTTCTAGAAAAGCTAATTAGCCACTTCATAGCTGTAGAAACCTTACGGTCTGCACGTATTGGGTTAGGAATTTGAAATGTCGCTCCACCAACTCTACGACTACGTACTTCTACGTGAGGCATAACGTTAGATAAAGCATCTTTCCATACTTCTAATGCTGTTTTTTCTTCGTCTGTTTTCTTAGACTCTACGATATCAATTGCATCGTAAAATACTTTAAAAGCTACTGACTTTTTTCCATCCCACATCATCATGTTAACAAAACGAGTTACTAACTGATCGTTAAAACGTGGATCTGGTAAAAGCGGTCTTTTTTTCGCTGCTCTTTTTCTCATGTCTTCTTCTTAAAGTTTTAAAATTACTTTTTAGGGCGTTTAGCACCATACTTAGATCTACGTTGCGTACGACCATCAACACCTGCGGTATCTAATGCTCCACGTACAATGTGGTATCTAACTCCTGGTAAATCTTTTACCCTTCCACCTCTAACCAATACTATCGAGTGCTCTTGTAGATTGTGACCTTCTCCACCAATGTATGCGTTTACTTCGTTACCATTTGTTAAACGAACCCTTGCTACCTTACGCATTGCTGAGTTTGGTTTTTTAGGTGTCGTTGTATACACACGAGTACACACACCACGTCTTTGCGGACAAGAATCTAAAGCAGCCGATTTACTCTTCTTGGTTATTTTGGCTCTTCCTTTTCTTACTAATTGTGAAATTGTTGGCATATATATTTATATATAAATTTAATTGACCTCTTCTAAGAGGGCTGCAAAGGTAGAAATTAATTTTTGAAATTCAAACCGTAAAAGATTAATTTTCAATAGTTTTTTAAATTTATCTTACAGTCTATATTAAATGGAAAGTTTTTGCGTTAGATTTACATCTCTATATAGAACAAAAATTCGTGCACAAATATATACCTATTTTAATAATTAGTCTTTTAATATTCTCTTCAGAATTAATTGCTCAAAATTTAAATTTAGAAATTATCGGATCTAACGATAAAGAGACCGAAGTAATTAAAGATTTAAATTACAATAAAACTCATATAGATTTTAATAGTATATTAAAGGAAATAGATTCTCTACAAAATAGAGTAGCAAAATCTGGCTATATAGAAAATAACATCTTTGCTTTAACCAAATTAAATGACAGCACTCATCTTTCAAAAATACATTTAGGAAATAAGTACAAGGTCATTCATATTTATTTTGAAAAAAACCAGATAACATCTCAATCAATCAAACGAATTACAGATAATATTTTTGATTCTTTTTTTGTTATTCCTTTTGAAGAAGTCGAAAATACCTTATCCTTTTTAAATAAAGAAATCGCAAACCAAGGTTTTCCATTTAATAGGTTAAGATTATCTGATATAAAAATTAATAATGAAAATATAATTTCTGCAAGATTAATAATTAATAATGGAGAGCCTAAAAGAGGTTTAGACAAAATAATTGTTAAGGGCTATGAAAAATTTCCTAAGTCTTATTTAAAAAGATTTTTAAAAATTAAACCGTCCAAGACTTTTAATATAGACGATATTAAAAACAAAGTAAATTCATTAAATAATTTACGTTTTGCTAACCAAATAAAACCACCAGAAGTTTTATTTACTAAAGACTCCACACAACTTTATCTATATATTGAAAAAGCAAACAGCAATACTTTTGATGGCTATTTAGGTTTTAGCACGAATGAAAATACAAACAAGTTAGAGTTTAACGGGTATTTAGATTTACAACTTAACAATAATTTTAACTATGGAGAATCTTTAAAATTTCTGTATAAAGCAGACGAACTAGAACAAAAAACGTTTAATGCAAACATTAACCTACCATATATACTTGGATCCCCAATTGGTACTGAGTTAGAATTAAATATATTTAAACAAGATAGTAGCTTTAACACCGTTAATCAAAAAATAAAGTTTTTTTACCAGATAAATTCTAAAACAAGATTTTTTTTAGGCCTAGATACCGTGGAGTCTAACAATCTTTTAGAAAGCACTAACATAACTCAATTTAACGATTACTCTTCTAATTTTTATACGGCTATATATAATTATGAAGATAGAAAAAACTTCAACAACAGATACCAACTTAAAACTTTAGCTAATATAGAAATAGGAACCGGATCTAGAAATTATCTAGAAACTAATGAAACACAAAACAGAATTATAGGCGAAACACATCATATATTAAACTTAAACAACAAAAATAGCTTGTTTATTAGATTAGAAGGAGCTTTATTAATATCTAAAAATTATTTAGAAAATGAACTATTTAGATTTGGCGGTATAAATTCAATTCGAGGTTTTCAAGAAAACAGCTTATTAGCAACAAAATACGGCGTTTTAAATACAGAATACAGATATCAACTTAGCCGCAATATCTACACTCATACAATAATAGATTTCGCAAATTTGAATAACGAAGTCAATAGCATAAAGCAAAACTTATATAGTTTCGGTTTAGGCTTTGGCATTTTAACTAAAGCAGGATTATTAAAATTTAATTACGCAAACGGTAAAAGCGACAATCAAAAATTCAAGCTAAACAACTCTAAAATACACCTAAGCTTAACCTCAGTATTTTAGTTTTTTTAAGAACAAATCATAATAAAGTATTAAAATTTAACTATTAAACTATAGGTTTTGTCCTTATTTATTAAGAAATTTATCATTAGACTAATTCAAACAAAATAAACATGAAAACAAAGTTTAATGGAATTTTAACGCTATTTCTAGCGTTTATTGTGCAATTTTCGTTTGCTCAAGAAAAAACAATTTCCGGAACAATTACAGATGAAACCGGATTACCAATGCCTGGTGTAAATATTGTTTTAAAAGGAACAAGCAATGGTACACAAACAGATTTTGATGGTAATTATAATATTGATGCTAGTAATGGTGATGTATTAGAATTTACATTCATTGGTTATCTCTCAAAAGAAGTTACAATTACAAACAATAACACAGTTAGTTTCTCTATGGAGCCAGACGTAGCAGCATTAGAAGAAGTTATTGTCACTGCAGTTGGTATTAAAAGAAAACCAGATGAAATTACCACTGCTTATGAAAACTTAAAATCTGATGAAATTGTAGCTGCAAATAACCCAGATGCAGTACAAGCTTTAGCTGGTAAAGTTTCAGGATTACAAATAAACACTGTTAATACAGGTGTTAATCCTGATACACAAATACTACTTCGTGGTACCAGATCTCTTTCTGGAGACAACTCTGCATTAGTTGTAATCGATAATGTGATTTCAACCGCTGGTATATTATCTGATTTAGATCCTGAAATTATAGAATCTATAAACATTTTAAAAGGCCCAAATGGTGCAGCTCTTTACGGTTCTCGAGGTGGTAATGGTGTTGTTGTGGTTACAACAAAAAAAGGATCTAAAGAAAAAGGAAAGTTAAATATTAGCCTATCTTCTACAGTAACTTTAGAAGAAGTCGCTTTTTTACCGCAATTACAAGATCGATATGGTAAAGGCTATTGGGGAGAAATAGATGCTTTCGACCAAGGTTCTTGGGGACCAGAATACGATGGCTCTATACAACCAACAGGATTGCCTTATCCTACAATTACAGATTTTAGATACAACACATATGAATTTAAAGAAGACAATATTAAAGACTTTTTTAACACAGGTGTAACATTACAAAACACATTATCACTTTCTGGAGGAGATAGCGAAGGTTTCTTTTCTTTATCTGCTAATAAAAGAAAAACTGAAGGTTTAATTCCAGAAGATGAATTTAAAAAAGACTTTTTTGCTTTAAGCGCAGGAAAAACATTTGGAAAATGGTCTATTTCTGGAAATGCTAGATTTACAAATGAAGATACAGAAGTAACGTCTGCAATTTTTGATAGTGATGGCACTACATTATTTGGAGGTGCATATAGCCAACTCTCTCAAGTACCAAGTGATATAGATGTTACACAGTTTAGTTCTGGCAGCAATAGTGATCACTGGACTGCCTTTGGAAACAGCCCATATTGGGTAGCACAAAATCAAAGATCAAATACAGAAAACTTTAGATCTGATCTTTCTGGAGAATTATCTTACAAGTTTAATGATAACATTAGCACATTAATTAGAACCAATATTGTTACTAATAGCTCAAAAGGTATCAGGTATAATAATGATTATACTTCACCTTACACAGTTACTGGAGACGGTAGAGACATTCAATCATCTTTAAGAGTTACAAGTTCTAGAGACAGAAGACTATATACAGATTTAATTACAAATTTTAATTATCAATTAACTGAAGATATAGAATTAAAATCTTTAATTGGTTTTAATGCTACAGATTATGAGTTTTCATCTCAAACTGCATTTGGAAGACAATTAACTTTACCAGGTCTTTATACTGTTGAAAACATATCTGGAGGTACAGTTGATACAGATTTTACTACAAAACAAAGACAACAAGCAATATTTGCAAATGTAGATTTAGGTTATAAAGATTATTTATTTTTAAACTTAACAGGTCGTCAAGAATGGGATAGTAGATTACAATCTCCAGGAAGAGAAATTGGTGACATTGGCTTCTTTTACTGGTCTGCCGGTACAGCATTTATAGCTACAAAAGCATTTCCTGAATTAAAAAGTAAAGCTTTAAATAAATTAAAAATTTCTGGTGGTTATGTAAAAGTAGCAAACATTTCTGCTTTAGATGCTCACGATTTATATGATACAGGTTTTAGACCATCAGCATTTCCTTACCCAAGTGGTGTAAATTCATTTTTAATACCTTCATCTACATTTGATAGTAATATTGAACCAGAGTTTATTAACACCTACGAAGCAAATATAAATTTAGAGTTCTTAAAAAAAGGAGGTATTCCTAGAATCACTTTAGATGGTAGTTATTCTTTTTACACTAATGAAAATCAAATTCTTAGTGCTTCTGTATCTAGTGCAACAAGTGTATTTAGCGCAGGAGTTAATGTTGGTGAAACAGAAACTAACGCCTACGAAGTTGATTTAGGTTTAGTACCAATTAAAACAGATGATTTTAGATGGAATGTTAACTTTGGTTATGCATCACAAAAAACTATAGCAAATAAAATCACAGAAGATTCTGATATTTTAGGATCTGGTTCTCCAGGCATATACGCTGTACAAGGCGAAGAATTCCCTCTAATTAGAGGTAGCGCATATGAAAGAGACGAGCAAGGTCGAGTTATACTAAATGCTAATGGACAACCACAAGTAGCATCAGGATTAAAAGTTTTAGGCAAAACAACTCCAGATTATATTTTAAATTTCGGAACAGAATTTACATACAAAGGCTTCAAGCTTAGTGCTGTTGCAGATTTTAGAACAGGTCACGTATTCTATTCAAACATCTACAATAATCTTACAGGTCAAGGCCGTAGTTTTATTACTGCAGAAAATGGAAGAGGTCACTTTGTTTTCCCTAACTCAACAGTAGAAGGTTCTGGTGTAACTAACACAAACGTTTTAACAGGACCATCATATGGAGGACCAAGCGAGTATGCACAATACCAATCTTTCGTACAAAGTGATGCTTTCATCGGTGTAGACGAAAACTTTATCTTAGACGCTACAGCATTTAAACTTAGAGAGGTAGCACTAAGTTACACTTTACCAAGCAAATTTTTAGATAACACATTTATAAATGGTTTAGCTATAGGCCTGAGTGGTAGAAACCTACTAACTGTTCTACCTAAAGAGAATAGAGGTTATAACGATCCTGAAATTGGTTCTGGTATAGGTGGATACGCACAGACTCCTCCAACACGATTTTATTCAATGAATGTAAAACTTAACTTTTAAAAAATGAAAAAGATAAATATAATAACCAAGTTACTTTCATTAGCAATAGTCATTTTTGCATTCTCATGTGACGATGTATTAGTTAATGAAGACCCAAATGGAGTTGTAATAGACGAGCTTCCTCCTGAAGTTATACTTCCAGGAGCACAAACGGTTCCTGCAGCAACATTAATGACAACAATGAACGAGCTAGGAAATACCATGATTGCAACTTGGTCTGGAAATGCACAACAAGTTCAATCACCTTATTTTGAAGAATTTCAATATCAACTTTCAACAGATTTTTATAGTGGTGTTTGGGATAATTTAATGGCTAGAACAGGAAACTTAACGCAAATAATAAATAGTGAAAATCCTGGCAATTACGATTATTTTAAAGGCGCATCTAAAATTTATAGAGCGTTTTATTTTCAGTATCTAGTAGATCTTTATGGAGATATTCCATTTTCTGAAATCCATCAACGTGGTGACAACCTGTTCCCTTCTTACGACAGCCAAGAAGAGGTTTACATGGGCCTTATTACTCAAGTTAATAATGCTATAGAGCAAATTAACAATACAAATGAAGACACTGTTATTTCAATGGGCACCAATGATGTTATGTTAGGTGGCAATATGACTCAATGGATAAAGTTTGCTAACTCATTAAAATTAAGAATGCTTTTAAGGGTTAATGATTATGCACAAACCAATCCAGATATGCAAACCTTTGTAAACAATGAGTTTGCATTGCTAAATCAAACCAATGCAGAATTTTTGGGTGCTGGAGATAATATAAGCATTAATCCAGGTTATACAGACCAAAGCAATAGAATGAATCCTTTTGCAGAAACCTTTGGTTATGACCCTAATGAGTTTGGTAATTCTGGAAGTCAAACGTTTTCAAATTTAAGAACAGGTCCAACAACTTTTTTAGTAGAGTTTTTAAACGGTACAACTACTGGAGTTACAGATTCACGACTAGAAAGACTATATGCTACTAGAGGAAGTCAACCAGCAATTCAAGGAAACACTCAAGGCGGAGAAGAGCAACCTTCTAGAATTGGTCCTGGTCTATTAATGTCTCCAGATCAAGACGGATATATAATGACAGCATCAGAATCTTTATTTCTTCAGTCTGAAGCCGTATTTAAAGGACTTCTAACATCTGGAAATGCTAAAAGCCTCTTTGAAAGCGCAATTGAGTCATCATTTGCAAGACTAGGCGCTAATTTAGGGACCTATTTAAGCGATATTAATATGGTCAACCGTATTGGCTGGGATGGCAGCACAAATAAATTAGAAGCTATTATAACACAAAAATGGATAGACTTAGGCGGTACGAATGGTGCTGAAACTTGGATTGAATATACAAGAACCGGTTTTCCAAGCAATATGCCATTACCAGATACTGCAAATAGACCAAATAGACCTTTACGTCTACTTTATCCAACCTCAGAATATTCAGGAAATTCAGCAAATGTTAACCCATACAACCAAACCGTAGATACAGCATTTAACGAAAATATTTTTTGGGACGTCAACTAATAAAAAAACAAAAAAATGAAAACATTTAAAATATTATGCCTAAGCCTTATTAGTGCGTTTTTACTAAACTCTTGTTTAGTTGATGATGACGTACAACAATTAGAGGGCGATTTTACAAACACACCATATGTTGTTGGATTTAGAAACGCAACATCAACAACTGCCTTTTTAACAGATGGAAGCACACAAATTTTCAAACAACCTGTAGACCTTTTAACAGGAGCAAATTTTTCATCAACACCTGAAATTACAGTTACTTTTGAAGTCGACCCGTCAAGCACAGCTGTAGCTGGCTCAGATTATGATTTTATAACAAGTAATTCTTCAGCAACAATAGATGCAAATAGAGATTTTGGAACCATTGACATTAATGTTTACACAGATAATATTGATGTCTTAAACCCAAAGACTATTATTTTAAAATTAACAAATACAAATATTGGAGTAATTGGTCAAAATGGAGTTGAAGGTTTTCAAGAACAGTTTGAAACTGTAACAATAAATTTAGGAGGCGTTTGTTTTTCTGATGCAGGCGGAAGTTTTGATATTGTAGTAACAAGGCAATCAAACGGTCAAGTCTACAACTTTTTTAACGAAACAATTACACAAACTAATGAAGCTACATACTTAACAGAATCTACGGGTAGATTTAGTGCTCAACCAGGTGGAATTGATTTAACAGGACCACCAAATAATGCTACAAGAAATGGTTTTGTATTTACAGAAAATTGTGGTGTAATTACAATAGAATCGCAACCATTAGGTGCTACTTTTGGAGGCAATCCAGTTAGTGGTTCTGGAACAGTTGATGATGCTACAGGAAATTTATCTATGACTGTAGTTGTAGGATCGGATGATACTTACGATGTAGAATATATTAAGCTTTAAAAAACAACATGATGAAAAATATAAAATATATAATAATACTCTTGTTCGTAGCAGCTTTTAATTATGCCTGTGAAAATGATGATTCAATTGAACGTAGAGGAAAACCAGCAATAACTGTATTAAATAAAACAGTAACAGTAACAGAAGGAGAAACAGCAACATTTGATTTAGAAGTTGACTACGCTGTAGCAAACCCAATTAACATAAGAATAGATGTACTTGATGACCAAGGAAACCCATTAGTAGTAACCTTACCATCTGGAGCTCCAGACTCTGGAAATGGACTATATGATTTAGTTACGTTAGAAGACGTATTTGTACCATATAACACTTGGTTTGAATCTGGTTACTTTCAATATGGATACACTGGAGGAACTGGCTACATAGCTAATTTCCCTGCTGGTCAAACTAGCTTACAAATAAATATTGAAACACTACAAGATTTTATTCCTAACGATACTAAGATTGTTAATTTAAAATTTACTTCTACTAATTTATTAGAAGCAACAATTGATGAAGTTGTTTCAATAAATATAGAAAACTTTGTTAGCAATAGTTTAATTACCCGTTTAGATTGGTCGGGAGATTACCTAGACAACGGTATTAATCCATGTGATGGAGACACAGCATTAGATTTAGATTTAGAATTATACTACAACGGAGCTTTTACAGACTTTAGTTATTCTGAATGCCCTGAAGAGTTAACAATTTTAGACACTGATCCTGACGGAACCTATGAAATTGATGCAAGTTTCTGGACTAGTAATGGGAATACATCCTCTACGGTTACTAATGTTCCAACAACAATTATCTTTACAAAACCAGGAATATTTTATCAAGAAGTAGATATTTCTAGCGTATTTCCTTTAGCAGATGGTGGACTTTCAGATGGAAACTCTTCTGCCATAACAACTTTTACTGTTACAAAAACCGGAACGACATACACAGTAACAGACAGTAATAATACACAAATAGCACAAGGAAGAAATTCTAATTATAGAATAACTAAAACACAAAAAAAACAATTTAAATAAGAAACTACAAAATTGATAACTAAGAAGCTAGAGTTAAAACTCTAGCTTTTTTTTATTTAATATAAAGTTTAAATTAAATTAATAATTCCTTAACAAGTGTAAAATTCAAATATTAAAATAAAATGAGCTGTAAACGTGCATATATTGTATAACAATTGAAATATTTATGACAAAAAAGTTGGTTAATTAACTTTTTATTATGATTTTTGGCACAGACTAATTCAAATAAAATATAAAATGAAAACAAAGTTTAGTGGAATTTTAACGCTATTACTAGCGTTTGTTGTGCAACTATCGTTCGCACAAGAAAAAACAATTTCAGGAACAATTTCCGATGAAACCGGATTGCCGTTACCTGGAGTAAATATTGTAGTTAAAGGTACAAGTAATGGTACTCAAACAGATTTTGATGGTAATTATTCCATTTCTACAAGTACTGGCTCTGTATTAACTTACACATTTGTTGGTTACAAAACTGTTACGAAAACAGTAGGATCTGCTAGCGCTATCAGTTTTGGAATGGAGATTGATGCTCAAGCTATTGAAGAAGTTGTAATCGAAGGTGCTTATGATATTAAGCGAACTAAACCTACTACTACTACTGCAATCCAAACCGTATCTGCAGAAACTATCGATACTAGACCTAACGCTTCTTTAGTACAAACTTTACAAGGGCAAGCAGCTGGTTTAAATATCACAACTAACTCAGGTCAGCCAGGTGGAGACAGTGAAATCAACCTAAGAGGTGTTGGTTCTATTACTGGTAAAACAGAACCTTTATTTATTATGGATGGTATTCCAATTGACGAAGATAACTTTAGAAGTTTAAATCCTTCAGAAATTGCTTCGGTATCTGTACTTAAAGATGCAGGTGCAACTGCCATTTACGGTAACAGAGGTGCCAATGGTGTAATTATTATTACAACTAAAAGAGGTAAATATAACTCTAACTTTGAAGTTAACTATACTGGTATAACAAGTGTAGCAAACTTACAGGGTAATGACTATGACTTAATGAACTCAACGGAGCAATTACAGTTAGAAAGAAATTTCGGTACTGGTAGAGGTGTTGGTTTATCTGATGCGGAAATTGCTGCAATTGCAAACTATGCTGATACAGAGTGGGAAGATGTTTTCTTTAGAGAAGCATTAACTCAAAATCATACATTAAGCATAACAGCTGGTGGAGAAAATGTAAATTCTTTTACTTCTTTTGGATATTTTGATCAAAAAGGTGTTCTTGTACAAAGTTCTTTAAAGAGATTTAACATAAGAAATAATACCAATGGTAAATCTAAAAATGATAAATTTAACTATAGTACTTCTTTATCTTTAAACTTCTCTAAAAACGAAGAGCCAAATAACATCGGTTCAGGCGCTGTTAACCGTAACTATATTCTTGGTGCATATCAATCATTACCTTACATCTCTCCAGATGAGTATGTTGTTGGTGAAGGTGGATCATTACCACCATCATTTGTGTTAACGCCATTATTATTATTAGATAGATTAGCTACTTATGAGCGTTCTGAAAATGAAATTAAAATTTTAGGAAGCGTTAGTGCTAACTATAAATTAACTCCAAACCTTACTATAGGAACAAGAATTGGTGCTGATTTTACAGAAGAACAAAGATTAGCTGCTGAAGGACCTAATTCTTTTAACTCTGTGTTTTTTGCAGGTGTAGGAGAAACTTTACCTGGTACAGTTGATCAACAAATGACTAGAACTATTAGTATTGATGTTGTAAACTCTCTTACATACAGTAAAACTTTTGCTGAAAAACATACATTAGATGCTGGTATATATATGGAATACTATAAATCTCATTTAAGAGCTTTTGGTTTTAGACAATTAGGTTTAGATCCTAAAACATACTACGCAGGAGATGGAAGTGGATTTGTACCAGATAATGGAAACAATGATTTTTATGTAGATACAGCAAACGCAGCATATAACAACGCTGGTTTATTTTCTTACTTTGCAAACGCAGATTATGATTATAACAAAAAATATGGTTTAGGTGTTACTTTTAGACGTGATGCATCTTATAGATTTAGCGATACTAACAGATGGGGAACATTCTACGCTGTTTCTGGTCGTTGGAATATAGATCAAGAATCATTTATGGAAAATTCAGGATTTTCATTATTAAAGTTACGTGCATCTTATGGTACAACTGGTAACCAAGATATTAACGCTGTAAATGGTCAATTTGCAGATTTTAGTGCTAATTCATTAGGCTTAAACTTATATGCTTCAGGTAATGGTTATGCTAACATAAACTCTATTACTCAAGCACAAATAGCAAACCCTGATTTAAAATGGGAAACTACTGCTCAGACTAACATCGGTTTAGATTGGGAAGTAATAAACAGAAGATTTAGAGGTTCTTTAGATGTATACCATAGAAAAGCAACAGATGTTTTTCAATTCCAACCAACAGCTTCATATACTGGAACTACAGGATTATTTGTTAACTCTGGTGAGTTAATTAACAAAGGGGTTGATTTACAATTAAATTACGACTTACTTAAAAATCCAGAAGGATTAAACGCTACAGTTAATTTTGTAGGAAACTACAATAAATCTGAACGTTATGGAGCACAAGATTCTACAATTGAAGAAGGTGGTAAAATTGGACAGTACTATACAATTAGATATGCTGGAGTTAACCCTGCAAATGGTAACTTATTATTCTTAGATAAAGATGGTAATCTTACAGAAAATCCAGATGCTAATGATGACCGTGTATTTACAGACAAGAATAGATATGCAGATTTTCAAGGTAGTTTTGGTTTTGAGTTAGATTATAAAGGTTTTTACTTATCTACTCAGTTTAACTATGTTGTAGGTGCAGATAGATATGATTTTGATTATTCTGGTTTTATTGACCCAACTAGTATAGGTAATTTCAGATCATCTAGAGATATTTTAAGAGCTTGGACTCCAGATAATAGAGTTACAGATATTCCATCATTAAATGCATCTAATTTAGATGTTGATAGTGATAGATTCATACAAAGCGCAGATTATTTAAGGTTAAGATTTGTTAGTTTTGGTTATAACTTCTCTAGAGAGACTTTAGAATCTCTTAAAATTAGTAAGTTACGTTTGTTTGCAAATGCAGAAAACATGGTAACATTTACTGGATGGAGAGGTAATGATGCTGAAGGTTTTGGTTCAACACAAAACAACTACCCAACACCAAGAATTGTTTCTGTTGGATTAGAATTAGGACTTTAATTAAAAAATAAAAATAAAATGAAAAAAATAAATAATATAGTTGCGATTTTATTGATGGCATTTGCAATCTCATCATGTAATGACGCAATAGACATAGAACAGCCAGGTTTACTATTAGCTGAAAATGCTTTTCAAAGTGTGGATGATGTAGAAGCTGGACTATATGGAGCTTACAATAGCTTTGATATAACAGACGAAATTAGATTTAACGCTAATTATACAGATGAATGGACACCTGGATTAGTAAATGGAGGTCAAAATAGAGCAGAATATTCACTTATTTTAACTCCAGCCAGTAATGGAGATCGTCCAGCATCTTTAATTATATGGCAAAAGTATTACTTAGCACTTGCTAACGTAAATAACTTAATTTCAGCAGCCAACACAATTACACCAGATCCTGATGTAGATAATGAAGTAGAAAATTATAATGATTTTGTTGGTCAAGCTTATGCTTTAAGAGCTTATGCTCATTTCCAGTTACAAACATATTACACTACAGATTATACAGATGATTCTGCTTTAGGTGCAATTGCTTTAGATTATGTTCCTGCAGTTGGAGAACAATTACCAAGAAATACTAATGGAGAAGTGTTTACTCTAATAGAAAATGATTTAACATTAGCTAACTCATTATTATCAGACTCTAACTCTAATCCAACATTAATTAACAAAGATTTTGTTAAAGCATTAAGAGCTAGAATGGCTGCTTATAGAGGTGATTATGCTACTGCTGGTCCATTAGCTAATCAATTATTAGCAGATTATCCAATTGCTTCTCAAGCAGATTTTTTCAATATTTGGGAAGATACTTCTAATGCAGAAATTATCTTTAAATTAGAACGTACTCAAAACGATAATTATGAAGCGCAAGCAACAGCTGGAGGAGGAACTGCAGGTAGTTTATTCGCATTTGGTAATAGTACAATAGACGGTACACCTTTCATGGAAATGGATAGAGAATTATTTAACTCTTTTGATGATGCTGATATTAGAAAAGAAAGATATATCGATCCTACTTCTATTATTTCACCAGATTATCAAAATGAAGCAAATTACAAAGAAGGTGATGTTTTAGTAGTTAGAAAATATCCTGGCTCTGAAACTGTTAACTTAATGAATGATTTAAAAGTATTTAGATCTGCTGAGATGTTATTTATTGCTGCTGAAGCAGCTGCTGACAATAATGATTTTGGTACAGTAGCACAATTAATTAAGCAATTAAGAGAAGCACGTTTAGGTTCTACACAACCTACTCCTTCTTACACATCTCAAACTGAAGCTTTCGGAGCAATTTTAGATGAAAGAAGATTAGAGTTAGCCTATGAAGGTCACCGTTGGGTAGATATTAAAAGATTAGGTGCAAAAGGAAACAGAACTTTAGATCGTGAGCCTTTAGACTGTGCTACAGCTAATGCAACTGCATGTACAATGCCAAATACAGATACTAGATTTACTATGCCTATTCCTTTAGATGAAATTGATGTTAATCCAGCATTATCTCAAAATCCAGGATACTAATAAAAAAATTGTAAAAAATTAAAATTATGAAAAAAATATTAACATTAATGATTGCAGTTATTGCAATTAGTTTCACTTCATGTGAAGAAAATGAAAATGAAGTTTTCGATAATGTAAATGGTCAAACATTGGCGTTCTTTGGAAACTCAGCATCTAGCTTACAAGTTGTTGTTGACGGAACTGGTACATTAGATGTACAAATTGGTGTAACAACAGTATCATCTTCAGAAAGAACTGTCGTTGTTTCTTTAGATGAAGAAGCATCAACAGCTAACACAGAAAATTATACAATATCTAATTATAATGTTACAATTCCAGCAAACGAATACTTTGGAACTCTAACTATTGAAGGTGTAGATAACAGTGTAGAAATAGCTGCAGAAACTATTGTTTTAAATTTAGAATCTGTAAGCGGAGGTATTGTTGATGAAGCTCAACATGTTGTAAGTGTATTTCAAATTTGTCCTGTTGAAGAAACTTTATTCACAGGTTCTTATTTAATTACTCAAACAACTCCTTTTGTTGACGGTCCTAGTTTATCTGATGGTACAGTTGTAGAATTAACTGCAGATGGTTTAAACAGAACATTTGATACATTTAATTATCCAAATTATTGTTCAACAACAAATTCTTTTACTTTTACTTTAGTATGTAATGAGATATTTGTGCCTACTCAAGATTCTAACTGTGTTTGTAATAGTGGTGCTGGATGGTTTTCTGCTGCAGCAACTCCAGGAACTTATGATATTTCAGATGATACTTCATTTGAGTTAACATTTACAGATGATACAGAAAGTGATTGTTCGTCTCCTGCACAAACGACTTATTTATTTACTAAACAATAAACTAATTAATTATGAAGAAAATAAATTTAATTTTAACGTCATTATTACTAAGCTTATTTTTAGTAGGATGTGACAGTAATGAGAATGGCTTAAACGGAGGAAATTCAGATTCTGGATGGATTCAGTTTGATGCTAGTGCGTCTAATGCTTTTTCAACAGATGCTAATGTAGCAATTCCGTTTTCTTTACCATACGGAACTAATGCTCAAGGACAAACAATAACATATTCAATTGATGCTGTATCTGGAAATGTTCCTAGTGATCAATTAGGGACTTTTACTACTATATTAGAAGCTACTGATCAAGATGGTACTATTAATTTTACACCTATAGCTACAGGTGAAAATTATACATTAAGATTTACGTTATTATCGACATCTAATACTGATTATCAAATTGGTTTATCTGATGGCAGTAAGCAAATCACTTATGACTTAACTGTATGTAATTTTGCAGTTTCAGCTTCATACACTGGAGATGCTTATTCAAATGATTTAGATATTGCACCTGGTACTTTTGGACCATACACATCTACATTTACACCTGTAGATGGAGAAGACAACACATGGACATTAGATACCACTTGGGGACCTGATTTTGTTTTTAATTTAACAGGTGGAGGAGTTCCTCAAGGATCTTTTCCTTACGAATCTACTGTTGTATTAAATAGTGACAACACGGTAACTGTAACTGCCGAAGCTCCTTACTCAGGAGGAACAGGAAGTTATGATCCATGTACAGATACCTTTACTTTAAATCTTGGTCAAGCTTTATTTACAGGTACTTTTACTGTAGATGTAGTGCTTACAGGAAACTAGTATAGTAAAATATATTATATTTTTAGAGTCTGAATAATAGTATTATTCAGACTCTTTTTTTATACCATTATTTTTATAACTTTGACACATGGAAAATAACACACAAGTATTTGGACTTAGAGCAATAATTGAAGCAATAAGTTCAAATAAATCTATTGATAAAGTTTTTTTACAAAAAGAACTCAAAGGCGAATTATTTAATGAACTAGTGCAGCTTATTAAAAAAAACAGCATAAATTCATCTTATGTTCCAGTAGAGAAACTTAATAGGTTAACTAAAGGAAATCACCAAGGCGCTGTTGCGCAAATATCACCTATAGCTTTTCATGATTTTGAAACACTAGTAGATAATACTATTGCTAGTGGTGTTACTCCCCTATTTTTATTACTTGACCAATTAAGTGATGTAAGAAATTTTGGTGCTATTATTAGAACTGCAGAATGTACAGGTGTACATGGTATAGTAATACAAAAAAAAGGAGGAGCTCCTGTTAATGGAGATACTATTAAAACTAGTGCTGGTGCTGTATTTAAGGTTCCTATTTGCAAAGTTGACCATATAAAAGATGCAATGTTTCATTTACAAGCTTCAGGAGTAAAGGTTATAGCCGCAACAGAAAAAACTAATGATACTGTTTTTGATGTTTCTTTTAAACAACCATGTGCAATTGTAATGGGTAGTGAAGGTCGAGGTATAAATCCATCTGTACTAAAATTAGCAGATGCAAGAGCAAAACTACCGTTATTAGGAGATATAGAATCTTTAAATGTATCTGTTGCTTGTGGTGCTTTTTTATATGAAGCTATAAGGCAAAGATTATAAATCGGTTTTACTTTTATAAATATAGTTCACTTCTTGTGGAGCATTAGATTCATCATTGTTATTAATAGAGTGTTCATCTATTGTATCTTCCTCTAAATTTTCAATAAAGTTTCCATTTTCGTCAAAATGACGTAAAAATTCATCATCCTCCTCATTATACGAAGGTTCTTCCCAAACATATTTTTTAGGTTTAGCTATATGTTTTCTAAACAATAAAGCAAATAGAAACCCTGTTAATAAACCAGCTGTATGTCCTTCCCATGAAATTTTCTCATCTATAGGAAAAGCATACATAAACATGCTACCATATATAAAAATAACAACAAGAGATAGAGCTATAAGTCTATAGTGTTTTGCAAAAATACCCTTAAAAAAATTAAAACTAAAAAGCACATATATTAAACCACTGGCACCAATATGATAGGATGGCCTCCCAATTAACCAAGTTATAAAACCAGACAATAAAATACCATAAAATATAATTTTAAAAGCTATTGGCCTATAAAAATAAAAAAGTGCTGATGACAAAATAAATAAAGGAATGGTATTTGAGTATAAATGCGAAATACCCGAATGTATAAACGGGCTAAAAATTATACCTTTTAAACCACTTAATTTTAGTGGGAAAATACCAAACTTATTAAACCTATACCCAAACCTGATTTCTATAGCAAATACTAACCATATTAGTAAAACAAATAATACAGGATAAAGTATAACATCTATTGAAAATTTGAACGAATCTGATGTGTCTTTCATTTTATAAGTATAACAAATAACTTTCCAAATAGTTATATTAGAAAGAATGTCAGTAAAAAAAATAAAAATTTTTCAACTGTAGTTTGAAATAAATTTAATTAATTTTATAATATGAATACACCTTTAGCTGAAAGATTAAGACCCAAAACACTTGAAGATTACGTTAGTCAATCGCAATTAGTAGGTAAACAAGGTGCACTTACAAAACAAATACAGCAAGGTCTTATTCCTTCTATAATACTTTGGGGACCACCAGGAATTGGTAAAACTACATTAGCCAATATTATTGCTAATGAATCTAAGCGACCTTTTTATACTTTAAGTGCAATTAGCTCTGGAGTAAAAGATGTTAGAGAAGTAATAGAAAAAGCAAAACAAAGCGGTGGACTATTTACTACTAAAAACCCTATTCTTTTTATAGACGAAATACATAGATTTAGCAAATCTCAACAGGATTCACTTTTGCAAGCAGTAGAAAAAGGTTGGGTAACTTTAATTGGTGCTACTACTGAAAATCCAAGCTTTGAAGTAATACCGGCATTATTGTCACGATGTCAGGTATATATACTAAATGCATTTGAAAAAAAAGATTTAGAGTTGCTTTTACAGCGTGCTATAGAAAAAGATGAGTATTTAGTCAACAAAAAAATAAACATTAAAGAAACTGAGGCTTTAATTAGAATTTCTGGCGGTGATGCCAGAAAGTTACTTAATATTTTTGAATTAGTTATTAATGCTCAAAACAGTGATAATATAACTATTACAAATAAAGATGTTCTAGACAAGGTTCAAAATAATACTGTTAGGTATGATAAAACTGGAGAACAGCATTATGATATAGTTTCGGCTTTTATAAAATCTATAAGAGGAAGTGATCCCAATGCTGCTGTTTATTATTTAGCAAGAATGGTTGAAGGTGGTGAAGATGTAAAATTTATTGCTCGTAGAATGCTTATTTTAGCTAGTGAAGATATTGGTAATGCAAATCCAACAGCCTTAGTTATGGCTAATACAACTTTTCAAGCAGTTTCTACTATTGGCTATCCAGAATCTCGTATAATATTAAGTCAATGTGCCACTTATTTAGCATGTTCTCCTAAAAGTAATGCAGCGTATATGGCTATTGGTAATGCTCAACAACTGGTTAAGCAAACAGGAGATTTATCTATACCATTAGCTATTAGAAATGCACCAACAAAACTAATGAAAGAGATTGGTTATGGTGAAGATTATAAATATTCTCACAATTATGAAAATAACTTTATTGCTCAAGAGTTTTTACCAAAAGAAATAAGTAATACTACATTATATAATCCTGGTAAAAACAGTAGAGAGCAAGCTCAACGTGATTTTTTAAAGGCACGATGGAAAGAAAAATATGGTTATTAAAAAAAGCCTAGATTTTAAAATCTAGGCTTTTTTTATTTATAGACGCTCTATTATTTTTTTATAAAAGATAATACTTTTACAGCATCGTCTTTGTAAATTTTTATAAAATGAACACCAGTACTAAACGCGCTTGTATTTATACGTAAATCAAAATCATTGTTTATATCTCTTTTTAATAAGTTTTGGCCAAGTACATTATAAATAATAAATGAATCTGGTAAATTGCTTGAATCTGAAACTGATATATTAAGCTCATTTTCAGTAGGATTAGGGTAAAGACTAAGTGAATTATTTAAAAAGAAATCTTTAGTAGATAATGTATTCTCTAATAAAATACTTGTTTTTTCTTGAGCACCATAACTAGCACCTTCTTTTATTGTTGTTCCTCCTGATGTTTCCAAAGTATAATATCCATTTCCAAAATCACAGCATATACCATCAGAATTACTATCAAAAATAGTAAATGAATAACAGCCACTGTTAGTTACATCAAATGTTTCTGTTATTATTGCTGCATTATTATCTGTATATGGACCTCCAGAGTATAATATATTATCATCCTCATCTTTAAATTCCCAAGTAATTTGACTTCCAAAACCATCTGGTTTTAAAGTAAACTCGATTGTCTCTTCATCATATGAATCTATATTAAAAATTTTAAATTCATTATCATTTCCTGTCTCTTCATCAATTCCCATATTTGGAGATTGTACTTCTACATTTATTGAATGAAAACCTCCTGATAATACTTCTTGAGGAATTAGTATTATTTCAGATTCATTAGTTAATAAATTTCCAGTCCAATTTATAGTTTCAACAGATGAAAAATCAATACTATATTCAATAGTAGCCTGACTTAAAGTAGATGTTCCTAAATTTGTCAACCTCAATATTGGTTCTACAGTTGTAGTACATTCTATCACATTAACATCTACTAACTCTAAACCTGCATCTAGATTATAAACTGGTGCTAAATTACATACATCTGAATTAACGACTAAAGACATTCTTCTTGGAGAAGAGTCTAAAACTGTATTCATTCTACTAGACTGATCTGCTGTAAATGTATCTTTGCAAGAATCAGATGTATAGTCCATGTAATTCTCTATCATATCCGGAGACCCACAAGAAAATACTCCTGCTGCAGGACAACCAAAATTTGAACTTTCGGATTCTGGAGTATCTGCACAAAAATCATCTGTTCCACAAGGTCCATCTCCCCAAGTATGCCTTAACCCTAAGTAGTGTCCAATCTCATGAGTTAAAGTTAATCCTGACCCATAAGTTCCGCTTGCTGGGTTTGGATTTGCTTTAGATCCAACAGTAAATGAAGTTATTACAACTCCATCTGTTGTTGCTCCTCCATTTCCAGTACCAATCCCATTTAAAGTTGGTGCTTCTGGAAATTGTGCATAACCAAGTAATGATCCTGATAAAGGCCCAACCCATATATTTAAATATTTTTCTGGATCCCATTGTGTTACTGGTTTAATAGAATTTTGAAATTCCGTCCTACCAAAAGGACCATCTCCATAATCTGAAATTCTATTTATACCATATTCAGCTAAATTTTGACCTATTGGACTTTGTCTTGCTGCACAAAATTGAATTTCTGTATCTGAAGCAACAGCAATTGAACTTCCTGATAAATTTGCAAAATCAAGATTTAACTGATCTATTTGAGCATTTACTAAAGCTTGACTAACATTATCTACACCTATTCCATCACTTAAAATATGGAATACTACAGGTATTGTTCTAACAACTTTAGATTGTTTATTGTCTTTTGATGCTTGTTTCTTTTTTTGAATTTCTTTTCCAATCCAATTTTCAAAATCTTCTTTAGTACCACGATCGGGAAATTTTATATTTAATTGCTCTTCCATCTCTGTAGTATAACATCTAATTACACCATCATATTCAATTGATTCTTTGTTAGCATCACTAAGGTTATTAGTTATCTCTTGAGAAAAACTAATATTTAAGGCGAAACCTAATAATACTATGCTTAGTAGTTTTTTTTTCATTACATCTTTTTTTCAAATATAGTAAAAAATGATATTAGAATTATTTTTTGATTTAAAACTTAATATTAATAACTTTTACTTGTGTTTTATTATTAATAAATTCAGCTAATACCCAATTTCCTTCTAATTTATAAATTATAGCATCATGGTTTTTTACTATATAGATATCTTCTTTTCCTGAATAGTAAATAGTATATACTAAATTAGGTGTGCTATCTACTAATTGAAACCCATTATTAATTGATTGAGCATATAAAGTATTGATTGCGGGTTTTGGACTAAGATCTTCATTTACATGTTCTGAAATATTGTCTTGAATTATAGATTTATCTTTTTTTAAATCTTTTATTTCTTTTTTTAGTTTTTCTATTTCTTTTTCTTTTTTGCTATTCTCCTGTACACTTAACTCAGTTAAAGTATTTGTTTCATTATATCTATAATTAATTTTATTTAATTCGCTAAGAGCATTACGTAGAGCTTCACTATAAGATGATTTATACTCTTTTCTTCTAGACTCTCCTTCTTGAGTGGTATAAACTACTTGTCCGTTACAATTAATTAGTTGTACTTTTAGTTTTGTTTTAAACATAGTTTTATTTTCAACAGTATTTACCATTAATGCCAAGCATCTATTTTCTAATAAATCTTCAGGTAATTCTTTATCTTCTAAAAATGCTGTAAACTTATATTTATTGAAGAGAAACTCTGTTAGTGAATTTAATTGATATTTATCTGCTTCTTCAAAAAATTCATATTGTAATGGGACCAAAATGTACTTGTAATTATTTAGTTTATTTTGAGCAAAACTTTGTGCTGTAAAACAAACTACTAGTATTACAATTATTTTTTTTAACATAATTCTATTTATTTTCATAAAAAGTTTTTTAATTCTAATAAGTGATTAACGTGCTTTATACTACTATCTAAAGCTTCTTTATGATAATTAAAACATATAGCATCTAAGCCTATATTTAAAGCTCCTAAAATATCTGCATCATAATTATCTCCTATCATAATTCCATTTTCAACTCTAACTTTTGCTTGCTTTAAAGCATAGTCAAATATTTTTCTGTTTGGTTTTTTTACTCCAACCATTTCAGAGTTTGTTACAGTTTCAAAGTAATGTGATATTTTAGACTTATTTAATTTATGTTGCTGCACTTCTTCAAAACCATTAGTTATAATGTGCAATTTATATTTTGTTTTTAAATAGTCTAAAATTTCTATTGTACCATCAAAAATATAATTATAGGTAGTAAGATACAAAATGTAATCGTTAGAAAGTGATTCTATCACACTGTCTTCCACTTTAACTTGTAATGCATCAAATGTATCTTTCAACCTTCCGTATCTTAATTTGTTTTTATCGACTTTTTCCTGCGTGTATAATTTCCAATAATTTAAATTAATTGGTAAATAATATTTTAAAAAATCATCTAAATCTACACTTAAATTATTTTTTTTAAATATTAAGGCAAATGTTAGTGCAGAATTTTTATCAAAATCCCAAAGTGTGTGATCTAAATCAAAAAAAATATCTGTTATTTTATTTTTCATTATCGATATTTAATATAGTATTAAAAAGTTCTTTATAATGTTTCCAGGTGCTTATTTTACTAAAAGTATAATTATGAAAAACTGGTACAAAAGTACCGTTAACCTTTTTTACTTCGGCAGTAATTTGTTGTAACATCATTTTTTTATCTAGTAGTGATTGGTGTTTTAATAGCGCATGATCTAATACATGATAACTATTAATTTTTAATGGTGTTTGTATTTCGTAATCTAAATCGTAGAAAAAAAATGGTGTACAGGTTCCTGCTCTAAATCCTATTTCGTTTATATAACCCATTGTATAGTCTTCTAATATTTCTAACTCTACTAGGTTTCTGTAAGATTCTGGTAAATTTAATTTGGAAAACGAATGTCTTGAAGCTAATAAAGAGGTATTAATTATACTTTCCATTCTATGCTTTTCTGTTTTTAAGATTTTATTATTCTCTAAAGCAAAGTATGATGTTTTTAACCCTATATCGCAATAGTCACTCACTCGTTTTATTAAAGATATAAAGGGTTGTTTTTGAAAATTTATATTCTTATCGTAAGTAGATAAATCTCCTACTAAAAAGAAAAATATAAACTTAAATTTTCGGTTTTTCTGTCTGTTTATTATGTATTTAAATGTATCGTATGGATCTTTTTTGAGCCCGAATATTACCGAGTATCTAACGTATAACTGTTTTAGTTTTAAACTAAATAAGTCTTTAAAAGTACCACCTACTGTTCGCATTAACCCTTTATATTTAAATAAATAGGCGCTTGGTACATCTATTATAGGTTTTACGCTGTATTTACGTTCATTAAAATTAAAGTCTGGATAGTGAGACACTAATAATCTTTTAAATTTATATGCCCAAATATCTACTACCGGTTGTTTTAAAAATTTATTTTTATAGGCTATACTTTCGGCAGCTGTAAATCGTCCAAAATCATCTTTTACATGTGGTAAGTATTCTTCATAACGACTTAATAAGTAAAAAGTAGCTGCAAAAATATCAAACGGTAATGCACTTTGTTCTCCATTTGCAAAAAAGCATTTGGTATCTTCCCAATCTGTTACATTTATATCTAGATCATTTATACCTTGTTCAAACAAAAGTTCTTGAGACCTAATAAATAACTCGTTACTAAGCGGTTGTCTTGTATAAGATATTTTTAAACTATCATGCGCAATAAAATCTTCTACTTTAGTTGTAAAATCTACAGGCACACCAATAATTCTCGTACAAATTTGTTTAAATGTATAACGTAGTCTTGGTGTGATTTTATGTGTGTAAACAAGTAACATATATTGTTGCAAAATACAAACTTTAAAAATAGAAATTACTATTGTAATAATAGTAAAGGCATAAAGTTTTCTTCTTTAAAGTATACTTTCATCTGCAAAACTAAAATAGGCTTTCTCTGTTATAATTAAATGGTCTAAAACTTTTATATCTAGACTTTGAGCTGCAGTTTTGAGTTTTTGTGTTAAATTTTTATCTGCAAGACTTGGGTTTAAAGTTCCCGATGGATGATTATGAGCTAGAATTATACCTACTGCTCCAACTTCTAATGCTATTTTTAATGCCAACCGTACATCTACCAATGTACCAGTAATTCCACCTTTACTTAATTGATTTTTTTGTATAACTTTATTAGAGTTATTTAAATAAATAATCCAAAATTCCTCGTGTGGCAACTCTCCTATTTCTGGTTGCATTAACTCAAAAACAGATTTACTTGAAGTAATTTTTTTACGTTCTAAAGCTTCACTTCCGCGACGCCTTCTACCTAGCTCTAGTGCAGCAATAATAGAAATTGCTTTAGCTTCACCAATACCTTTAAATGCTGTAAGTTGTTTTATTGTTAATTTACCTAATTCGCTTAAGTTATTATCTGTACTTGCTAAAATTCGTTTACATAATGCAACTGCGCTTTCCTCTCTGTTTCCAGAACCTATAAGTATGGCTACTAACTCTGCATCACTTAAAGCTGCTTTACCTTTATATAATAGTTTTTCTCTTGGCTGGTCGTCTTGCGACCAGTTTTTAATTGAAAAAGAAGTGGGTTTATTACTCATGTTATAAATCTACATCTTTTTTTTTGTTTCTACTTTTTTATACCAAAAGTCTCACATAAATCACACTTTAACTGTTAGAAAAATTGTAACTTTAAATTCAATTTTTTAACAACTATGGAATCTATTTTTAATACTCAAACTGTAAATTCAATTTTTGATAGAATTGAAAAATTAGACAAAAACACACCTGCTATTTGGGGTAAAATGGATGCAGCGCAAATGCTTAATCACTGTCAAGCTCCAATAAACGTCATGCTTCAAAAAAAAGATTATGGCCTTAAATCTAATTGGTTTATGAAGCTTTTAATAAAAAAATCACTGTATAGCGATAAACCATACCGAAAAAACCTACCAACGGTTCCTGCTTTTAAAGTTCAAACATCTAAAAGTTTTAAAACCGAAAAAAAAGAACTTATTGAGTTAATACAAGAACTTTACAGCCAAAAATCTAAAAACACATGGCAACCTCATCCCGTTTTTGGGCATTATACTAACGAGCAATGGGCAATGTTACAATACAAACATCTTGACCACCATTTAAAACAATTTGGAGTTTAAAAAAGAAGAAATAATTAAATGAATTATCCTCCACAAAAACATCAAGATAATAATATAAATAACCTAATTACGGTTATAAAAACCTATCCGTTAGCAACAGTAATTTCGGTTAAAGATAATACACCTTTAATTTCTCATTTACCATTAATTTATAATAGTAATGGTAAACTAGTTGGGCATATAGACATATACAATCCTCAAATAAATTTACTAAAAGACAATAACGAGGTTACTATTATTTTTTCTGGGCCAGAATGTTATATCTCACCAAGTATTTATACCACTACCCAATTACCAACCTGGAACTATATAAAAGTACATGTAAAAGGAAAAGTAAAAGCAATAGAGAGTAAAGCCCAGTTAAAAAACTCATTAATAGAAATGACTGCTTTTTTAGAGCAACCAGACCATAAATATGTTTTAGAGCCAGATAATCCTAGATTAGATAAAAACCTGGATTATATTAAAATGTTCGAAATTGAAATAACCAATTGGGAAGGAAAATTTAAGCTCTCGCAAGACAAAAAACCAAAAGATATTGCCAATGCAAGAGCTCAACTTATACAAGCTAACCAAGAAAGTATTAAAGTTTTTCTTGACAAGGTCTTTGCTTAATTATTTTTTATTTAACTCTAATTTTTCAGCAAAATAATCACAAAAATCCTTCATTGTAGCTGTCATTTTTTCGTCTTGAGTTGCACGGTTAAACGTATTACTCATTGCTACTAATGTTTGGTGAAAAAACACTTTCATTTCATCTACAGGCATATCTTTAGTCCATAAATCTATACGTAAAGATTCTTGTGCAGCGCTATCCCATACAGACAACATCATAGCTTTAGCTTCTGCATTTGTAATACCTCCATCTTGAGCCGTCCAGTTTAATTTTTCTGGTACACGGTTTTCATCTAATTCTACATTTAATTGTATTTGCGATTTTATATTAGCCATTATCTACGTGGTTTAAATTTTGCGTTATCAAATATTTCTTTTGTGCTTTTAGTAAGCATTTGTTTAAAGGTTACATTGTTATTTTCCATGTAAGCTCTTACAATTTGCCAACCTATATACTGCCCTATTCTTCCAGGCGATTCGTTATCTATTTCTTCTAAATAAAATTTAGAAAATGGCGCATCGTTAATAAAGCGTGATGGTAGTTTAGAATTGGTGCTAAATAGTAATTCTTTATCTACAAAATAGCGCCATATATTTTCTTCATTTGCTTTTGCCCAATCTATTTGTTCTTGAGAATAACCTATTTTTTCTGCATCTGTTTTAAAAGGAATAACCATATCTTTAAAATACAATTGCTTACCTGCATAAATAAGTTCGTCTAAAAGTGTTTTACGTTGCTGCTGGAACATAAAACCTTTAGCATAGCTTTCGGCGAGATCTACAACCATTTGCTCTGCTTTTAGGTTTTTTCTAATATAATCCTGTATGCCTTGATAAAAGTAATGCGTATCACCTAAATAATTAGCTAAAGGCAAAACCACAATAGTATCTGTAACTACAACTTTATTTCTATAATCCACATTAGATGCAACAGTTACTACTCTTGGTGTATTAAATTCTGGAAAATAATATTTTAAGTGTTTAAAGAGAGAAACAATGTCTTGAGTTTCATTTGTAAAACTTTTAAAAGCTTTTTGTGTTTCGGTTTGAATTTCCTGTTGTAAAGTATCTTGCATTTGTGCTACCCAAAAATCGTCTTCATATTTAGATGAAAACATAAACGGAAACGCTTGCTTTAATTTTGGTAAATCTTGCGGTGATGCATTAGCAAAAGCCAAATCAAAACGTTCTATAGAGACATCTAACGGCAGTTTTGCTATTTCAGATTCTACTTTATCATCATTTCCGCAGGAAAGCACAGTAAAAATTAACAAAAGGACAAAAAAACATTTATTCATATAATCTAAAGGCGTTTTATTTTTATTTAGAATACGTTTGGGTTATTTTTGTTTGCAAAGGTACTATTCTTTGACTTAAATCTCTTTAAAAATGCAAACAGAAAAAGTAGCAAAACATATAATTAATTGGTTAAAAGACTATGCTGTTAACGCAAAAGTTAATGGTTTTGTTGTAGGCATATCTGGCGGAATTGACTCTGCCGTTACGTCAACCTTATGTGCAGAAACAGGTTTAGATGTGCTTTGTATAGAAATGCCTATACATCAAGCTGCTAGTCATGTTTCTAGAGCTCAAGAGCATATTAAGCAATTAAAGGAAAGATATCCTAATGTAAAAGATACAAGAACAGATTTAACTCCTGTTTTTGAAGAATTTAAAACCGAAGTCTCTCTTGATGGCGAACAAGCCACTGTAGATATGGCTTTAGCTAACACGCGTGCACGTTTACGCATGACTACTTTATATTACCATGCCGGCCTTTTGGGCCTTTTAGTTGCTGGAACAGGAAATAAGGTTGAAGATTTTGGTGTTGGCTTTTATACTAAATATGGCGATGGTGGCGTTGACTTAAGTCCTATAGCAGATTTGCTTAAAAGCGAAGTATACAAAATAGGAGAATATTTAAAAGTTCCTGCATCTATTATGGCGGCAGCTCCTAGTGATGGATTATTTGGAGATAGCAGAAGTGATGAAGACCAAATTGGAGCCTCTTATCCAGAATTAGAATGGGCGATGGAAAAAAGTGAGAATGGTATGACAGAAAAAGACTTCAGCGGAAGAGAAAAAGAAGTTTTCAAAATCTACAAACGTTTCAATAACTCCAACAAACACAAGATGGTAGCAATACCAATTTGTGAAATTCCTAATAATTTAAAGTAATAGCTACTACTATTTTAAAAATTCTTACCTTTGTACTGCTATATAATTTTTCAAAAAAGATACTGCTAACTCGTTATAGGGAAACACGTTAGCTATATTTTAAAACAAACAAACAAAAAACAATGGTCAAGCTATTAGTAGTTGACCCATATCCTATTGTTAGTAAAGGTCTCGAACTTGTTTTTGAAACAACAAGAGATGTCTCCTTTATTGGTACACTTAGTGATGGTGAGGCAATTTTCGATTTTCTTAAGCACAACAAAGTAGACGTTATACTTTGTGAAATAGACCTGCCAAAACTTAATGGTATTACTGCACTTAGAAAAATTAGAAAAGAATATCCCGACGTTAGAGTTATTATTTTTAGTACACAACCTGAAGAAGTTTATGCATTAAATGCCATTAAGCTTGGTGCTGCAGGTTACCTTTCTAAAACCACAGATATTATTACCATAAAAGATGCTATTATAAAAGCATACATGGGAAATACATATTTAAGTGAAGCCATGACTAAGCGTTTAATGCAAAGTAAAAAAAGTAGCGAAGGACAATCGTTTTTTAAAAAATTATCAAATCGTGAAATTGAGGTTTTAAAACTATTAACCTCTGGTAAACGTAATAAAGAAATTGCGCAAGAGCTTGATATTAATGAGAAAACAGTAAGTACTTATAGAGCGCGATTAATGAAAAAACTAAACGTTACAAATCTTGTAGACTTAGTTAACCAAGCTAAGCAACTCGCTTTATAAAACACGGTTTAGCTTTCTGGATAAAAGCATTTTTAGTCCAGAATAATCTTTTACTTCTTCTAAAACAGAAATATTTACCTCGTTTATATTAGCCATGGTTTGCTGTTGAAACCCAATAACCTTTTGGTCTATTAAATGACATCTTAAACTTAAAATAGTTTCACTTACCAATTGCGATACACTATCTGTTTTATGCTTTGGAAAAATATTATTACGTTCCCAATCAGATAATTCGTAACGCTCATCTTCCATTAAAATAGTTGTAATCTGGTTACCTATTTCGGCATCTACAGTATTTATCATGTGCTCTGTAGCCACATCTGGATTTTGGTTTAAAGTTTCTATAATACGGTAGTATAAATCTTTAAACTGTGGGTTTGAAAACTCCATTTCATCTTCCTGCAAATCTAAAAACACCTTTTCAAAAACTTTAGATTGCTGTACTACTGGCTCTAAAACCAGCTCGCCTTCTTCGTTTTCTTTAAGTACTAAATCTTCAAAATCTTCGGTTCTATTACCATAAAGCAATAGTACTTCAATAATTTTTCGCTCTAAAACATACTGTACATCAACTTTTTTAACTGGTTGCTGGTGTTTTATAACATCAAACGCTTTTGGTGCGCTTGGTGCTTGTTTTGTAGCATTTTGATTGTCTTTTTTATCTATTTGTGCCAAAGTACTAAAAAGCACTTCTTCACTAATATCCATAATACGTGCACATTCTTGTATGTACACTTCCTTTTTAATACGGTCTGGAATTTTAGCAATACTATTCATTATATCTCTAATAGTATCGGCTTTTTTTATTGGGTCGTTTTTAGAGTCTTCGTATAAAACCGAAGCTTTAAACTGTATAAAATCTTTAGCATTTTCGTTTAAATAATGCTTTAACTCATCTAAAGTATTGGTTTTAGCAAAACTGTCTGGATCTTCACCTTCTGGAAAAGTACAAACCCTAACATTCATACCTTGCTCAAGTATTAAATCTATACCACGAAGCGAGGCACGCATACCAGCTGCATCACCATCAAAAAGTACCGTTATGTTTTTAGTTAAACGGTTTATAAGTCTAATTTGTTCGCTTGTTAAAGCCGTACCAGAAGACGATACAACATTTGTAACTCCCGTTTGGTGTAGTTGTATAACATCTGTATAACCTTCTACTAAATAACAGTTATCTTCTTTTGCTATACTTTGTTTTGCATGGTAAATACCGTAAAGCACTTTACTTTTATGGTAAATATCACTCTCTGGAGAGTTTAAATATTTTGCTGCTTTTTTATCGCTAGTTAAAATACGACCACCAAAACCCAAAACACGACCACTCATACTTTGTATAGGGAACATAACACGACCTTTAAACCTATCAAACTGTTTATCGCCTTTGTCTATAGTTAATCCCGTTTCTGCTAAAAACTCTAGCTTATAGCCTTTTTTAATGGCATGGTCTGTAAATGCGCTCCACTCGTCTGGCGAATACCCTAAATTAAAGTTTTTAATAGTTTCTTCTGTAAAACCACGTTCTTTAAAATAGCTTAAACCAATGGCTTTACCTTGGTTGGTTTTATGCAGGATATCTTGAAAATAATTATTTGCAAACTCACTTACCAAGTATAAACTTTCACGTTTGTTTTGCGCTTCTTTTTGTTCGTTAGATTGCTCTGTTTCTTCAATTTCTATATTGTATTTTTTAGCCAAATACTTTATAGCTTCTGGATAGGTAAAATGCTCATGCTCCATTAAAAAAGCGACCACATTACCACCTTTACCACTAGAAAAATCTTTCCAGATTTGTTTAACTGGAGATACCATAAAACTTGGCGAACGCTCGTCGCTAAATGGGCTTAAACCTTTAAAGCTACTACCAGATTTTTTTAATTGCACAAAATCGCCAATAACTTCTTCTAGTCTGGCGGTTTCGTATACTTGGTCTATGGTAGATTTAGATATCAATTATTAATAAGATTTTAGTGTAAAAATATGAGTTTGTAAAGGTACTATATTTACAAGCCTTTTAAAAACATCTATACTTACAAACTTGATTTTGTGAAATAAAAACGCTTACTTCGTTAGGCGTTTGATATAAAATATACCAATGTTAATATTAGAATGCATTGTACCCAATTAAAACCGAACTCAAATCTGAATGTATAGTGTCGAGGAAATAAGAGAAAACTACAAAAGATTTTCCGATTCACAAATCGAGAATATTTCCCGAAACGAATCAAAAGGTTTAAGAAAAGAAATACTCGGAATTTTAAAAGCGGAAATTGAAAAACGCAATTTGGACGAAAGACTCATTACTTGGGTCGATGCAGAAACCAATACTCTGACGGATTTTGAAAAGCAATCTCTGATAAGGAAAATCGAAAATCTGAATTGTCCAAACTGTGGACAAAAAAGGAGTAAGCTAATCGGACAAGAGTTCAATACGATTATTTCTGTAATTCTTTGGTGTAACGACATAACTGAAAACAGAATTCTCTGCTATTATTGTGGGAGAAATAAAAAATTCAAATCTTATCTGATTACTGGCTTTGCTGGCTGGTGGTCGAGACGTGGAATATTATTGACACCTTACACATTGATAAAAGACATAATTAACATCTTTTTCCAAAAGAAAATAAATGACAGAATAATCACAGAATTCATTGAACAAAATAATGGAATGTTTAGATTACACGGAACAGACGATAAAAACTTATATAATTTAATTTCGTGGCATAATAATGATTACGAAATTCAGGAAACGGATGAAGAATCAGAAACTGAAAAATAACTAGGTACAACAACCTATAAAATTAATTGCTTGGTACGAGCCTACTCACAAAAATCCAAACAGAATTTATTGTAAGCTTCTGTTGGTTATTTTAATTTAAAAATACTTATATAGCTTAATGTTTAATTAAAACCTCACTAACATTTAATGTTAAACAGATTGTAAACATTATGAAGCACCGGCTATTTAAATTATTTTATATTTTTTCTATTGTAGTGTCTTTAATAATTTTGATTTTTCCATCAAATTATAAAACAGCTGTTTATACACCAAATGTACTAGGATATATTTGGCTTCTATTTTTTCCGGTTATTATAACTTCTTATATTTATTTGATGATTAAGGATAAAAAAAGCCGAATGAAAAATAGCATAATTATATTGCTGTTTATACTTACAACTATATCTATCTGGCTCTATAAAAGTTATGCTAATGGAAACCTTTAATTGTAAACTATAATAAAAACTGCCTACAACACCGCATAAAATTAATTACTAGTAAAAGTCTACTCACAAAAATCTAAACAGAATTTATTTTAAGCTTCTGTTGGTTATTTTAATTTAAAAATACTTATTTAGCTTAATGTTTAATTAAAACCTCACTAACCTTTAATATCAATACGCATTAAAACCAAATCACTTCTAAAATTAATGGACAATATTCTATTCTTTAAATTAATTACTACAATTATCCCTCTAATTTTTATTATTGGTGGAATATATTTAGCAATAACTGAATGGAAAAATAAAATTTATGTAATAATATGTTGTATTGTAATTTTAATTGGTGGAATTAATTTAAAGGATTCTCTTTTTGATTCGCCTAACTTAACTGAATCTAAAATATATCATAATAAATTTAAAGAATTAATTGCTTCAGATATTGAAAAGATAATTGTGAAAAGTGAATTTATTTCTAGAGAATATGAAATAAAATCTAAAGAGATAACTGATAAAAATCATATTAAAAAAATATTGGAATTTATGAAGTTTAATCAATCAAAAACTTTTGAGTTTAAAGATTGGAGTCCTGAAAGTTGTTATAATTTGGAATGTATTACTTATAAAAATGAAATATTTAAATTTCATATTTGTGAATCTGAAGATAATAGAAGTTATATAGATATTCTTTATTCTAAAAATGAAAATTTTATAAAAATCGGACAATACAGAAATGACTTTATTAAGGAATTAAAAATATTGGATTTTAAATAACATGTTACAACACCGTTAAACAAACCTACCAATTCCTTATTCAATTTTTAATGAGGATTTTAATTTTATTAATACATTTAAATCACATTTATAATAACATATGGAAAACACATTTCAAGTAATCATTGTTTTTTTAGTCATTGCAACATTTGTTTTTTTCTTATGGGTTTTACCTATTTGGTTGGGTTTAAAATGGGCAAAAATTAAAAACGTCTCTAAATTATGGATGCTTTTTGGTTTTCATCCTGTTGCTGGTTGGATTACTTTTTTAATTATTAGGTATGGTATAGACCCTAAAAAGCAATGCGAACAATGCAAAGAGCATATTAAACTTGAAGCTAGAATTTGTCGTTATTGTGGTAACCAAATAAGCGAGCAAGACCTAAAATTAGCCATTACTGCTTACCAAAACAGAAAAAATTAAAGCAAACTTTAAGCTTAGCAATATTCTACTTTAAAATCATAAAAAAAAGCTAAAACACACAGGTTATAAACTAAAACCTTTATCTTAAATTCTTTAAAATATTAAAATATAGAATGGGAAAATTAAAAGATAAAACAGACGCTAAAATTGCAGCAGGTCGCGCGGCAAAACCTGAATTTATGCAAGGTGTTGATACAATTATAAATAAAGCAAAAGCTTTTGAAGAAGGTAAAAACGCTATTAAAGTTGGAGAAAAAGCACCAGATTTTGAGTTACCTAATGCTAATAATAATATAACATCTTTGGCTACTTTTTTAGAAAAAGGTCCTGTAGTTGTTACATTTTACAGAGGCAGTTGGTGCCCATATTGTAACTTACAACTTAGAGCTTTACAAGATAAACTAGAGGTTATAAATAATTTAGGCGCTACACTAATTGCCATAAGCCCAGAAGTTCCTGATGGATCTTTATCTAAAAATGAAATTAACGACATGGATTTTATTGTACTAAGCGATCAAGATGCTAAAGTAGCTTCGCAATATGGTGTTGCATGGCAAGTACCAGAATTTTTAATGGAACACATGAAAGTTGATAGAGGTCTAGATTTAAAGAAAATAAATAATGGTAATGCTAATGTATTACCAATTCCTGGCACATTTATTATAGGTAGTGATGGCATTGTAAAATGGAACTACGTTAATGTAGATTACAGAACACGATCTGAGCCCGACGAAATTATTGAGGTTTTAAAAAATATTTAAAACTAAAAAATCCTCTTCTTGAAACAGAAGAGGATTTTTTTAACTAATTCACTTAAAATTATTTTAATCTAAATCTACTCTTAATCCCAAAGAGATATTGTTTTGTTTTAAAGCATCGTTTTTAAAAGTTTCAGATAAATCGTACTTAGCATACAAACTTAAATCGCCAAAACCTACATACGCTCCAACACCATAAATAAATGGGTTAACATCAAAGTTTCCGTTTTGTTTTACTTTTACATTATCATCATCTTCTTCGTATTTTATTTTTTGTCTTGAGCCAATATTTACACCTGCATAACCACCAATTCCTATTTTAAATTTATCCCAAGTATGAAATCTCACGCGGTCTTTTTTCTCTACTTTAGTATATGGACCAAATTCAAAATAAATTGGCACTACTAGATTTGTTGTTCTAAATTTTATTTTTTTAGCATCTATACCAAAAGTATCTATTATTGTATTGCTACCTTCTTGTGTAAAGTACTGGTTGTCTTTTAAATTATATTTATTAAACTGAAAAGAGAAACCGTATTTAAGTCTTGCAAAATTAGAGTTTTTTGCTAATCGTGTTTTCCAGTTCCAGCCTAGCTCTACAAAGCCAGAACCTCCCAATTTGTATGGCGAATCGCTTAAGGATACTCCATCAATAATTGCATTATTAAACCCAATAGCAAATACCATATCGTTAGATGTGCGAATATCGTATTTTACTGGTTTACTCTCTGAATCTGAAATTTTTAATCCTGCAAGATTAGCATCGTTATCTCCAAAAGAGATGGAAACTTTGCGTTGATCTTTTACACGTTTACTATAAGGAAATGGTAAATTATTACGTTTATTAAAAGCGATACGCTTTTCTAGAATATCTATACGGTTTTCTATATTTAAAGCTCTTTTTTTAGCAACTTCCTGTTTTAAATTTTCGCCTTGCTCGTAAGTAATATCTTTACTACTAACGCGTTTGTTAATAGATTCTACTTCAATTTTAAGCGCTTCTTTCTCGTAAGCTCTAATGTTTTCTCTTAATGCTTCAATTTCTTCTGGAGTTGCTTCAAGCTCGTCGTTTTCTTGTGCAACTGCATTAGTTAAATACAAACTAAAGAGTAAAAAAATTGTAATTTTTGTAATTGTGTTCATGCTGTTCGTTTTTTAATTTGATTTTAATTGATGTTATTATTGTTCTTGTGTATTTGTTATGCGTTCTGCCATGACATCTTTTGCACTATAAAAGCCGTCTTTTACTACGGTAAGAAGTTTATCTCTAAAAGTACGTTCTAAATCGTCTTCTACTTCGTTTAAAATGCTATTATGGTCTAACACTACTGTTGTTTGTGTTGCTGTTTTAGAGACTTTGCTTTGTGCTGCTTTTAGCAATTGTTCTATTTCATCATCTAAAACTACTGGCTTTTCAACGGTTTGCGTTTGCGCTACAGTTTCTATATTTATTGTTGCTTTGTTAACCTTTAAACCAGAACCTGCAATACTTGTTACAGTTTTAATTTTATTGGTTTTTGTTTCAGTTTTAACTAATGTTGTATTGTATTTTTTAGCCTTTTCTTTACTGTTATTGTTTTGTGTTTGTACACTTTTTAATTGCTTTCCTGTTGTTACAGTTTGATTTTGTGTATTAACCTGGGCTGCACGTGGTTCAACTTTTGTAGCTTTTTCAATAGTATTATTAGCATTATTAATTTCTTTTAAATACTCTGTATTTATTTCTACAACATTTTGGTTTGGTATTGTTTGACTAGTGTTATTAAACATGATATTATAAACTAATAACATACCAATAAAACTTGCTGCAATTGTTAACCACCAAAATTTATTTTTAGATTGGGTTTGTGGTGTGTTCTCTAAATTTTTAGACAAGGTTTCCCAAGCATTAGCTGAAGGATTTATTGTTCTATTTTCGAGCTTTTCTTTTATGTTTTCTTCAAATTTAATTGGTGCCATAACTCGATGTATTAATGGTTTTTATTTGCTCTTGTAATAATTGTCTCGCTTTAAATAATTGCGATTTTGATGTGCCTTCGTTTATGCCTAACATATTTGCAATTTCTTTGTGCTTGTATCCTTCTATTGCATACATTACAAATACTATTTTATAACCTTCTGGCAATGCATCTATAAGTTTTTGAATGTGCTCTACATCTAAATCTGTTTGACTGGAATCGTAAGTTGTATTATGAGATTCTATAGTATCTGAACTAAATTCAATTTGCTTTTTTTTCCTTAAAAAAGAAATAGATTCTCTTACCATAATACGCCTAATCCAACCTTCAAAACTACCTTGAGATTTAAAGCTTTTTAAATTAGAAAATACTTTCAAAAAACCATTTAACATTGCTTCTTCAGCATGTTGCATATCTTTTATATAATAACGACATACACTTAGCATTTTTGGCGCATGCAACTCATACAACACACGTTGTGCTTCACGATTATTATCGATTGCCTTTTTTATAAGCTTTGCTTCGTTTTTGTAGAGTTGAATGACTTTCAAAAAACTGTTAGTTTAGTGGTTCTATTTATAAAGACGCAAATGGTTTACAAATGGTTGCCTCTTATTAAAAAATATTTTAATATTAATTTATAAAGCTAACAATTACAAGGCTTTATAGATTATAAAAAATTATTTTTTTCGTTCTATAACGTAATTTACCATGAGTTCTAATGATGCTCGATACTCAGATTCAGGAAAGTTTTTTAATATATCGAGTGCTTCATTTTGAAAAGCTTTCATTTTTTTTACAGCATAATCAAGTCCACCATTATCTTTAACAAAGGTAATAACTTGATCAACTCGCTTTTTATCTTTATTGTGGTTTTTAATTGAATTAATTAACCAGCGTTTATCTTGTTTTGAACTGTTGTTTAATACATATATTAAAGGTAAAGTCATTTTTTGTTCTTTAATATCTATACCTACAGGTTTACCAATACTTTTAGAACCATAATCAAACAAATCATCTTTAATTTGAAAAGCCATACCTATTAACTCACCAAACTTCCTCATAGTTTCAACCTCTAGAGTATTTGGTTTTACAGATGCCGCACCTAAACTACAACATGCTGCAATTAGTGTCGCTGTTTTTTGCCTAATAATTTCGTAATAAATAGTTTCTGTGATATCAAGTTTTCGGGCTTTTTCTATTTGAAGTAATTCGCCTTCACTCATTTCTCTAACTGCAACAGAAATTATTTTAAGCAAATCGAAATCTTCATTATCTATAGATAAAAGTAAACCTTTAGAAAGTAAATAATCACCTATAAGTACAGCGATTTTATTTTTCCAAAGTGCATTTATAGAAAAGAAACCACGACGTTTATTACTATCATCTACAACATCATCATGAACCAAAGTTGCTGTGTGAATAAGCTCTATAACTGATGCACCACGATATGTGCGCTCTTTAACCTCACCATTACTTACCATTTTTGCGACTAAAAACACAAACATTGGTCGCATTTGCTTTCCTTTTCTATTTACAATATAATGTGTAATACGGTTTAAAAGTGCCACTTTTGAAGACATCGCCAAACGGAACTTTTTTTCAAAAAGATCCATTTCGAAAGCTATAGGCTGTTTTATTTGTTCTGTTATCTTCAAGTCTAAAAATAATGGTTTGCTAAATTAATAATAAAGTTATTGTCTAGCTACTAATCTTAGCACATTCATTTAATTAACATTAAACATTTCGCTTTAACGGTAAAAAACGCATTTAGTCTATTAGAATTTGAATTTCCCTAAGAATTTTCTACTTTTATTAGTCAACTATTTAAATCTTTTTTTATGAAAAAAATTACTCTTTTATTTTTATTACTGCTAACGATTACGTTTAGTAACGCTCAAGAAACAATTTCGTTTGAAGCACCAACCTATTCTCTTGGAGATATATACGGCCAAAACGGCTGGGTCACTACTGGCGATGGTGCTGGTGGATTTATTACTAACCAAGTTGTTAGTGACGAGCAAGCATCAGACGGATCATACTCTGTTAAAATTGTACCTGAAGCTGCTTTTGGAGGTCAACAAAATCCAATTGTAGGTGCTTTTTATGATTATGCCACTCCGGTATCTTATGTTGATGCTGTTTTTTCTGCAGATTTATATTTAGATACATTTGATTCTTCTACAACTTCAGATTTTATTTTTGGATTTGTAAATTTAACTGATGGTGCATTTGTTACTTATGTAAGGTTTACTTACACTGGAGATATAAGTATTTTAGCAGATGATGGTACTGGTACAAGTACTATAATTCTAGACGATACTTTAGTAGATTGGACACCATTAACTTGGTTTAATTTACGTGTAGAATTCACTACTGGTGGAGGTATTGAAGTATTTATTGATGACACTTCAATATATACAGGATTGGTTGCTACACCAAATACAGATATTGAACAATTTAGATTTTCTCATGATAACTATGGTGGTTTTGCACACATGGATAATTTTAGAACTAATGATGAAGCACTATCGGTTGATGAATTTGCATTAAATTCTTTTTCTCATTTTTACGATAATGATACTAAAGAATTAAAATTAAATTCGCCACAAAACAACTTAAACAACTTAGAGATTTATGATGTTTTAGGAAAGCTTGTTGTAAACAATAAAATTAGTGGAAACGAAAACACTACAGAATTATCGACGTTAAATGATGGTGTATACTTAGCTAAAGTAATTACCGAAAAAGGTACTAAAACTTTTAAATTTATAAAAAGTTAAAAATTACCGATTATAAAAAAAAGCGACCAATTGGTCGCTTTTTTTTATGATTTATTTGCTAATTGCCCGCAAGCTGCATCGATATCTTTACCGCGACTGCGTCTAACATTAACTACAATATTATTACTTTCTAAAGCTTGTATATAGTTATCTATTGCTTTACTTGACGCTTGTTGAAATTGTCCATCGTCTATAGGGTTATATTCTATAATGTTTATTTTACATGGCACATACTTACAGAATTTCACCAAGGCATTAATATCTTCTCTTCTATCGTTTATACCATCCCAAACAACATATTCGTAAGTAATTTTACGTTGTGTTTTCTCATACCAATATTCTAACGCTTCTTTTAAATCGTTAAGCGGAAAGGTTTTATTGAAAGGCATAATTTCTGTTCTCACCTCATCTATTGCAGAATGTAATGATACTGCAAGATTAAATTTAACAGCATCATCTGCCATTTTTTTTATCATTTTTGGCACTCCAGATGTTGATACTACAATACGCTTTGGAGACATACCTAATCCTTCTGGAGAAGTAATTTTATCTATAGCTTTAATAACATTATTATAATTCATGAGTGGTTCTCCCATACCCATAAACACAATATTACTTAAAGGTCTATTAAAATATAATTTACTTTCTTTATCTATAGCAACTACTTGGTCGTATATTTCATCTGGATTTAAATTACGCATACGTTTTAAGCGTGATGTTGCACAAAACTTACAATCTAAACTACACCCAACTTGGCTAGATACGCATGCTGTGGTTCTAGTTTCGGTTGGTATTAATACCGACTCTACAATTAAACCATCGTGTAATTTTACAGCATTTTTTACTGTACCATCACTACTACGTTGCATGGTATCTACACTTATGTGGTTTATTACAAAGTTATCCTGAAGCATTTGGCGCGTTTCTTTAGAGATATTTGTCATATCTTCAAAAGTATGAGCGCCTTTTCCCCAAAGCCACTCGTACACTTGATTGCCTCTAAAGGCTTTATCTCCTTCTTTTACAAAAAATTCGCGCAGTTGCTCTTTTGATAATGCTCTTATGTCCTTTTTTTTATCTGCCATTATGTTACAAAAGTAGTGAAAGCATTGAGTATTTTCACTTTAAGTAATTATAAATAATATAAAAGGCCTTATCAAGATGTTCTTAATAAGGCCTAGGTTTGTTTAGTTTGGAAATGTTATATAATTAACATTGCATCTCCATAACTATAAAATTTGTATTTTTCTTTTACAGCCTCTTCGTATGCTCTTTTAATAAAATCATGACCTGCAAATGCAGAAGCCATCATTAACAACGTAGATTTTGGTGTATGAAAGTTAGTAATCATACAGTTTGCTATACTAAAATCGTATGGAGGGAAAATAAATTTATTTGTCCATCCATCAATTTCATTTAATGTATTGCTAGAAGATACTGCACTTTCTACTGCACGCATTGCTGTAGTTCCTACTGCACAAATACGCTTTTTATCTTTTAAAGCTCTATTAATACGCTCTACAGTTTTAGGTCCAATTGTTACCTCTTCACTATCCATTTTGTGCTTAGATAAATCTTCTACCTCAACTGGATTAAATGTACCTAAACCAACATGTAAGGTTACCTCTGCGAAATCAATACCTTTAATTTCTAAACGCTTTAATAAATGTTTAGAAAAGTGCATACCTGCTGTTGGTGCTGCTACTGCTCCTTCATTTTTAGCGAAAATTGTTTGGTAACGGTCTTCGTCTTCTGGCTCTACATCTCTTTTAATGTATTTTGGTAAAGGTGTTTCACCTAATTCTTTAAGTTTATTTCTAAACTCTTTATAAGAACCATCATATAAAAAACGTAATGTTCTACCTCTAGAGGTTGTATTATCTATAACTTCTGCTACTAAAGACTCATCGTCTCCAAAGTATAATTTATTTCCTATTCTAATTTTTCTTGCTGGATCTACTAATACATCCCAAAGACGTTGCTCCTCGTTTAATTCACGTAATAAAAACACTTCGATTCTTGCTCCTGTTTTTTCTTTGTTTCCAAATAAACGTGCAGGAAAAACCTTAGTATTGTTTAAGATCATTACATCTTCTTCATCAAAATAATCAATAAGATCTTTAAACTGCTTGTGTTCTATTGTTTGTTCTTTTCTGTTAAGTACCATTAAACGAGACTCGTCTCTGTTTTCTGATGGGTATTCAGCTAAAAGCTCTTCAGGTAAATCGAAGTTGAAGTGTGATAATTTCATTTTTACGTCAATCATATTTATTTTTTAGAATGTTGCAAATATACAATCTCAACATAGGCGTTGTCAAGTAAATAGCCAATTATTATTTAGTATTGGCAATAATCTTTTAACCTATTGATTGTTTTTATGCTTTATTTTGAAAACCTAAGCTTTTTAAGTCTTCCCAAAACGTAGGATAAGATTTAGAAACTACCATATAGTCTTCTATTTCTATTGGTACTTTTAATGCCAAAGGTGCAAATGCCATTGCCATTCTATGGTCGTTATATGTACTAATAGAAATGTCGTTTTTTATGCTTGTTGCAGCTGTAAGATGTAAACTATTGTTTGTAACATTTACTGTACCTCCAAGTTTTTCTATTTCTGTTTTTAATGCTTCTAACCTATCTGTTTCTTTAATTTTTAATGTGTGTAATCCTGTTAAATCACATTTTAAACCTAATGCAAAAGCTGAAACTGCAATGGTTTGAGCTATATCTGGTGCATTTGCTAAATCGAAATTTATTATGGCATTTTTTGATATAACTTTGGTTTTTTCTAAAATTATAGTTGTGTTTTTAAATGTTGTTGTCACTCCAAAACTTTCATATAATTTTGCTAATGCCGAATCGCCTTGTAGACTATTTTCTTTATACGAAGCTAGCTCTATTATTGTACCAACGTTAGATAATGCTACTATACTATAAAAATAGGATGCTGATGACCAGTCTGACTCTACAGTTAAACTCTTTTTAACAGTTTGTGTTTCGTTTTTTGGTTTAACTGTTATTTTGTTATTTTCAAACTGTGTTTCAATGCCTATTTGGTTTAATAAGCTTAAAGTCATCTTTATATATGGCACCGAAGTTATTTTCCCTTTTAAGGCTAACTCTATACCATTTTCTAATTTTGATGCTATTAACAGTAATGCCGAAATATATTGACTACTAACGTCTGCACTTAAAGCAACTTGATGTTTTGTTAGTTTTTTTCCTTTTATTAAAATGGGTGGATAGCCTTCGTTTTCTTGGTATGTTATTTTAGCTCCTAATTGATTTAAGGCATCAACTAAAATTTTAATTGGCCTTTCTTTCATACGTTTAGAACCGGTTAAAATGGTTTCTCTATCTTGTTTTAAAGCAAAGAAAGCGGTTAGAAATCGCATTGCGGTTCCTGCATGATGAATATCGACAACCTTATTTTTTGAAGCTAATGCTTTGGTCATTAATTGCGAGTCGTCACTATTTGAAATATTTTTAATTTCAATGTTAGGATATAATGCCTGTAAAAGTAATAAACGATTAGTCTCACTTTTAGATCCAGTGACTTGGATAGCTGTTTGCTTTTTTATGCTTGATTTTTCAAGTTGTAAATTCATGGAATGTAGTAATGTATTTCTTCCGTATTAAAATAACAAAATTGCTATTTAAGTTTTTTGTTATTATGGTGCCTATCGTGGTCTCGTTTTGTTTTTATATCTAGTTTTTTATCGAAAGCTTCCTGCAAGTTTATTCCGGTTTGGTTTGCTAAACATAACACTACAAACATAACATCTGCTAATTCTTCGCCTAAATCTTTATTTTTATCGCTTTCTTTTTCACTTTGCTCTCCATAACGTCTAGCAATTATTCTTGCTACTTCTCCAACTTCTTCTGTTAATTGAGCCATGTTTGTAAGCTCATTAAAATAGCGAACGCCATGATTTTTAATCCAATTATCTACTTCTATTTGTGCGTTTTTAATATCCATTTTACTCTCTATTTTTAGAATCTATTATTATTGTAACAGGTCCATCATTTAGTAATTCTACTTTCATATCTGCTCCAAACTCGCCTGTTTGAACAGGTTTGTTTAATGTGGTTTCTAAAGTTTTATTAAATGCTTGGTATAAAGGTATCGCTACTTCTGGCTTGGCTGCTTTTATATAACTTGGCCTGTTGCCTTTTTTTGTACTAGCAAAAAGAGTAAACTGACTAACAACAATTACTTCGCCATTACTGTTTAGTAGTGATTTGTTCATCACTCCATTTTCATCATTAAAAATACGAAGATTTGCTATTTTATTTGTTAGCCAATTAATATCATCCTGAGTATCTTCTGGTATAATACCTAATAAAATTAAAAGTCCGTTTTCAATATTGGCAACTTTATTACCACTAATAGTAACACTAGCTTGTGAAACTCTTTGTATAACAATTTTCATAATGTAGTTTTATAAAAAAGAATATTTTATTCCTGGTTCCAGATATCTGTTCTATAATGCTGCTCATCTCCTTCTATTATTTGAAGATAACTTGTATAGCGTGAAGCTGCTATTTCATCTCGTTCTAATGCATCTTTTACAGCGCATTTAGGCTCTTCGATATGCATGCAGTTATTAAATTTGCAATCTTGTTTTAAGGCAAAAAATTCTGGAAAATAATCTCCAATTTCTTCTTTTTCCATATCTACAACACCAAAGCCTTTAATGCCTGGTGTATCTATTATTTTAGCATCAAAACTTAAGTCAAACATTTCTGCAAATGTTGTGGTATGTTGGCCTTGCATGTGTTGTGTAGAAATTGCTTTTGTTTTAAGATCTAAGCTTGGTTCTATTGCATTTACCAAAGTTGATTTACCAACACCTGAATGTCCTGTAAACATACTAACCTTACCTTGCATTAAAGCTTTTACCTTATCTATATTTTTACCTGTTTTTGCAGATATTTCAACACTTTCGTAACCTATTTGCTTGTAAATATGTGCTAAGTATTTTACATCTAAAATAGTATCTTCATTATAAGTATCTATTTTATTAAACAGTAAAATGGTTTTAATATCATAAGCTTCTGCTGTAACTAAAAAACGATCTATAAAGCTGGTAAATGTTGGTGGGTTATTAATAGTTACTAATAAAAATACCTGATCGATATTTGAAGCTATTATATGTGTTTGTTTAGAAAGATTAACAGATTTTCTAACAATATAATTTTCACGATCGTGAATGTTTTTAATCACTCCTGTTTCCTGATCACTTTTGGTATCTAAATCAAAATCTACATAATCTCCAACCGCTATTGGGTTGGTACTTTTTATACCTTTTAATCTAAATTTACCTTTTATACGGCATTCGTATGTATCACCGTTTTGGGTTTTTACGGTATACCAACTTCCTGTAGATTTATAAACTAGTCCTGTCATGTAATACAAAGATGCCATTATTAATTAAATTTTGAAAGTATTAACTAATAATGGCTCAATTAATAAGCTAATATTAATGTTTTATCCTTTAATAATTTTCTCTTGGTGATTTATAGACTCTTGGTGAACGGCTTTAAAAACTTTTAAAATAAATTCTTCACTAAGGTTCTTTTCATCTCCTTGAAGTATCATTTTACCTAAAATCTCATTCCAGCGTTTGCTTTGTAAAACTGCAACATTTTTTTGTTTTTTAAGCTTACCAATACTATCTGCCACTTCCATTCTTTTTCCCATTAAATCTATAAGTTGATTATCTACAACATCTATTTGGGCTCTTAAATTTGCTAATTCTTGATTGTACTCTGCTTCTGGATCTGTTTCTTTTCTAATTTTTAAATCCTGCATCATTTGTATTAATGCTTTTGGTGTTACTTGTTGTGCAGCATCACTCCAAGCATTGTCTGGATCAAAATGAGTTTCAATCATTAAACCATCGAAATTTAAATCTAGTGCGGTTTGAGACACATCAAAAACCATATCTCTTTTTCCTGTAATGTGAGATGGATCGTTTATTAATGGTAAATCTGGAAATCTATTTTGAAACTCGATTGCTAGTTGCCATTCTGGGATATTTCTATATTTTGTTTTTTCGTATGTTGAAAAACCTCTATGTATTGCACCTAAATTTTTAATTCCTGCAGTGTATAATCGCTCTATACCGCCTAACCATAGAGCTAAATCTGGATTAACTGGGTTTTTTACTAAAACAATTTTATCTGTTCCTGCTAAAGCATCTGCCAATTCCTGCATTATAAATGGACTTACTGTAGATCGTGCACCAATCCATAATAAATCTACATCGTTTTCTAAAGCTAGTTTTACATGCGTTGCATTAGCAACTTCTGTACAGGTTTTCATACCTGTTTCTTCTTTTACTTTTTTAAGCCATTTTAAACCTAAAGCTCCAACACCTTCAAAATTTCCTGGACGCGTTCTTGGCTTCCAAATTCCAGCTCTATAGTAACTAACATCTGTATCTTTAAGCTCATGAGCTATTTTTAAAACTTGCTCTTCAGTCTCTGCACTACAAGGTCCAGCAATTACTAATGGATGATCTAACTGCATGTCATTCAACCAATTTCTCATTTCTTTTTTATTTTCCATAATTCTTTAATTGTCTCGTTTTTATTCTATTTTCAGGTCTTATTAAATAGCGTATATTTTACTGTATTCCGTTTAATATTTGTTTAATATAATTGGTGTCTTGCATTTCGTTATAAACACCATCATAATTATCGTCTTCTATTAATTTTTTAAATTGTGAAAGGTTTGCGATATAGTCGTTTAATGTTTCTATTACATTACTTTTATTATGTTTAAAAATTGGTGCCCACATAGCTGGACTACTTTTTGCTAACCGCACTGTGCTTTCAAAGCCAGAGCCAGCCATATCGAATATATCTCTTTCATTTTTTTCTTTTTCAATTACTGTTTTTCCCAACATAAATGCACTAATATGTGATAAATGAGACATGTATGCTATATGTTTATCATGAGATTCGGGATTCATATAACGCATGCGCATTCCAATATCTGTAAATAAATTAAGCGCTTTTTCTTGGAGCTTAAATGCTGTTTTTTCTACTTCACAAACAATATTTGTTTTGTGCTGAAATAGGTTTTTTATTGCTGCTTTTGGTCCAGAAAATTCTGTTCCTGCAATTGGATGCATGGCTAAAAAATTTCTTCTCTTATTATGATTTTTAATAGCTTCACATATTGTTAGTTTAGTAGAACCTACATCTACTACTAACCCAAAATCTGAAACTTTATCTAATACCTCTGGTAAAATGGCAATAGTTGCATCTACAGGAATTGCTATAATTACTAAGTCTGCTTTATCTAAATCTGTAAGTGTTGCTTTTTTATTTATTATATTTAATTCTAAAGCTAAATCTAAATTTTCTGGTTTTGTATCTATACCAAAAATTGTAGCATTTGGTCTAGCTTCTTTAATATCTAAAGCCAAACTACCACCTATTAAACCAATACCAATTATATATATATTATTTATCATACTCTTGCAATCGCTTCTTCTATATCTTCACTATTTGCACATAAAGAAAAACGCACATATCCTTCTCCAGCAGAACCAAAAACAGTTCCTGGTGCAATAAAAATAAAATGATTATTTAATAAAGTATCTGTAAATTCTTCTGCTTTAATTCCTGAAGGTAATTTAGCCCAAACAAACAGTCCTATATTTTCTTTTTTAAATGTACAGTTTAGTTTTGTTGCTAATTCCCAAACTAATTTTCGTCTTTGTCTGTATACATTATTTAAACTTTGATACCACAATTCTGAACAATTTAAAGCTTCTATTGCACCTTTTTGAATACCGAAAAACATACCAGAATCCATATTGCTTTTCACTTTTAACACTGCATTTATAAATGTTTGGTTACCAACCAGCATACCTACACGCCAACCAGCCATATTAAAGGTTTTACTTAAGGAGTTTAACTCTAAACATACATCTTTTGCTCCTTTTATGCTTAATATACTTAATGGCTTATCATTTAAAATAAAGCTGTATGGATTATCGTTAACTAATAAAATATTATGCCTTTTTGCAAAGGCTACTAATTTTTTAAACTGCTCTTCGTTTCCTTTTGCTCCCGTTGGCATATGGGGATAATTTATCCACATAATTTTAACTTGAGATAGGTTTGTAGTTTCTAAAAGTTCTAAATCTGGAAACCAGTTATTATCATCTTTTAAATCGTAAAAAACAGGTTCTGCTTCTAGTAATTTAGTTACAGAAGCATACGTTGGATAGCCTGGGTTTGGAATTAAAACTTTATCTCTTGGATTTAAAAACGCCATAGAAATATGCATAATACCTTCTTTACTTCCCATTAACGGTAAAACTTCTGTATTTGTATCTAAGAAAACATTAAAATGTTCACGGTAAAAACCTGTAATTGCACTTCTTAATTCTGGTAAGCCTTGATAACTTTGGTATTTATGTGCATTAGCATCTTTTAAACTATTAACTATAGCTTTTACTACCTGACTTGGTGGCTGCAAATCTGGACTACCAATACCTAAATTAATTATTGGCTTACCTGTATCTTTAAGAAGTCTTACTTCTTTTAGTTTTTTTGAAAAGTAGTACTCTTCAACAGTTTGTAATCTTTTAGCTAATTCCATTACACTTTAGCGTTTTTATATTCTCCTAATATTTTAAAATGTGTGGCCATTATTTTTATTATTGCTTTCGCTTTTTCAAAATCTTTATAGTCTTGAAAAGTCACATCTACAAAAAATGAATAGAGCCATGGTGTTTCAACAACAGGTAATGACTGGATTTTTGTTAAACTTAGTTTACAATCACTCATTACATTTAATAAAGCAGCTAAACTTCCTCGTTTATGGTCTAATTGAAATTTAATTGAAGCTTTATTTATGTTTTTTAAATGACGCTCTGCTTTTAATTTTACTATTACAAAACGTGTTTCATTATGTTTTATACTCTGAATGCTTTTGGCTATAATATCTAGTTTAAAAATTTTAGCTGCCAATGTACTTGCTATTGCTGCTGTCTCTTTTGTATTATTTGTGGCTATTCGCTTTGCTACATCTGCAGTATCCTTATCTTCTATTAGTTTTATATGCGGATAATTTTTAAAAAAAGCTTTACACTGCAACAATGCCATTGGGTGCGAGTAAACCTCTTTTATATCTTTAATGGTTTGACCAGGCAATACCATTAATTGGTGTTGAATATCTAAATAATACTCTCCAACTATTTGCAAGTTGTGATTATCTATTAAAGCATAATTTGGAATTATAGAACCTGCTATTGAATTCTCGAGCGCCATAATTGCGGCATCGGTTTTACCACTTAATAAGGCGTTTACCGTTTCATCAAAAGACAAACACTCTTCAACAACTGTTGCTTCACCAAAATATTCTTGTGATACTATATGATGAAAAGACCCTTGTATTCCTTGTATTGCTACTGCTTTATTCAACTTGCCATGTTTTAATTATATTCCAAAAAAAAAGTCCCGATAAAAAATCGAGACTTAAGTTTAAATATATGTTTTTAATCAAAAATTACACATACAGCGTCTCGTTCTTTTTGCTAAAAAAGAAGTAAAACCAGCTATAATATGTATTTTGTATTGTTCTCATCTATAATTTTCGCGTGAGCGATAATTTATTTATAGTGCTAAAGTAAATAATTATTTCACAAATCAAAATACTAATTGGTGAATTTTAGTGTTTTACTGAAAGAATTAAAGATTTACAAACAAACCTTTGTTTAATTTACAGAATGTTTATTTTTGAGAAAAGAAATTTAGATGTCTATAAAAGTTGAAAATATATCGAAAGTTTACGGTGAGCAAAAAGCCTTAAACAATGTTAGTTTTGAAATTCAAAAACCTGAAATTGTTGGGTTTCTTGGACCTAATGGCGCTGGAAAATCTACAATGATGAAGATTTTAACCACTTTTATAAACCCTACACAAGGCGAAGCTACTGTAAATAACCATTCTATTTTAACAAATTCGAAATTAGTACAGCAAAGTGTTGGTTACCTACCAGAACATAATCCCTTATATCTTGAATTATATGTTAGAGAATATTTAGCTTTTAATGCTAACGTACATAAAGTGAGTAAAAATAGAATTGAAGAAGTTATAGCGTTAACAGGTTTGCAACCAGAATCTCATAAAAAAATACAGCAACTCTCTAAAGGCTACAGGCAACGTGTTGGTCTTGCCAATGCTTTATTACATAATCCAGATGTTTTAATTTTAGATGAACCTACAACTGGTTTAGACCCTAATCAACTAGTTGATATTAGAAACTTAATTAAATCTATTGGAAAAGAAAAAACAGTGTTTTTATCTACACATATTATGCAAGAAGTTGAAGCTATGTGTGATCGTGTTATTATTATAAATAAAGGTGAAATAGTAGCCAATAAAAAATTAAGTGAACTTAGAGAAGGACAAGAACAAGTTGTGATTGTTGAATTTGACTACCGTGTTGAAGAACCTTTTTTATTAAGATTACCTAATGTAAAAAGCGTAAAAAACACACATGACTTTATTTATGAGATCACTTTTTCTACTAAAGAAGACATGCGTTCTCATGTGTTCGATTTTGCTCACGATAATGAGTTAAAAATCTTACAACTTAACCAAAAGAATGCAAGTTTAGAAAGCATGTTTAGAGATTTAACAGCCTAAAACCTATTACTCGAATATTACACGACCGTTATATTGCTCTTGAATATCTAGATTTGGTGGTGTGTTTGTTGCAATAACATCACCTGTACTTACTAGATTTGCTGTTAAAGATACTTGAGGGTTTACAATAATATCATTACTACCGCGATGATAAATTGTTACGTTTTGAGCAATAAGATTTCTAGCTTCAAAACGGGCGTCTCCTGCTGCAAAATTTATATTAAGGTTATTAACTGTACCTTCAATAAATGTAGTTGACAAATTATTTATTACAAATTGTAAATTGTTACAATTTACTTGCAAATTAAACAAGCCGTCTGAACGTAATGTGCTATCTGAATCGTCTTCGGAAATGAGTTTTAAAGTATCATAATTTAAAACGCCATCACTACGTGTTGGCATACCGGTTGCCGAACGTATTTCGGTTAAATTTGGTGCAGACACATAAACTTTTGTAATACCATATTCACGTGTAATATTACAAGAATTATTGTTTTTTAATAACAACCTTCCGTCTTGTACGCTTACCTCAATATCATCTATTAAATATTCTCCAGATTCTACTACAACTTTATATTCTGCTGCTTGTTTTATAATTAACTCGGTACGTTCAAACACTGTTATCTTCGTAAATTCTTCTACAAAATATTCTTCTTGTATAATATCTCCAGAATTTTGAAAACAATCTGGTGCACTATCATTGTTACAGCTACTAACTAGTATTAATGCGATTATATATATAATTTTTTTCATTTTAATTTTACTTAAATCTAGCTTTATACTTTTATAATCTTACTCCAATTCCAAACTCAACAGCTTCTGCTTTTGCACCGTGAGACTTTAATGTAATTGCGCCAAATAACTTATCGCCAAAATAGCGTTTTAAACCAATTCTATTATATACACGACCTTCAAAATCATATGGATAATAAACATAATAGCCTAACTGTGTTATAAATGACATTTTATTAATAAATAACTCATGGCCTACAAATACACCAACACGCTTATAATCTTCATCTCCTGTTACATTATTTAATGGGTAAGCTATTGAATAGAATTCTATAAGTTCTTTTAAAAATGTTGAAAAGAAAACATCTGTTCCTACTTGTATCGAAGATTTTCGGTTTAAACGTTTATCTGCATAAAAGGATAAAATATAAAAAGGAAATTGGCCAGTATCATTAATATCACTTTCATTAACTCCACCTCTAAATGCAATGTTATATTTAATTTTTTCGGTGAATTTTTTATCTTCAGTAGACGCTATATAATCTGGTTGATTATCATAATCTAAGGTATAATTTGCTCCTATATTAAAGGCAAATGTATTTGTTGAATTATTAGGTGCTTTAAAGTTTGCATTAGAATAATGTATAATTGAAATCCCTGCTTGTAAACCAAATCCTTTAAAAATATTTTGTTTATCGTAATTCAACATAACGTATGTTGAACTTAATAAATCTGAACCATATGCATTATTTCTAAAGTTCTCTACCTTATCGTAAGGATTTGTAGCATAAGCAATACCTTGACCAATTCTAAATTTTAAATTTCGGTTTAAAAAGTAAAAATTAAAGTGAGCATATAAACCATAATTTTCTCCCAGATGATAGTTTTTCATATCCTGGTAAATAAAAGATGCGCCGTAATCTGGATAATTATACCTGCTTTCCCAAGCCTTATTACCAAATGTTTTTTGGTTAAAACCCAATATAACTCCTGTAGGATGATCTGTAATTAAATGTGCGATATCTGGATTATGCTCTAAAACAGTACCATAAAAATAATTAGCATCTAAAGTAAAAGGATTTTTTTTATCCTGAGCATTGGTAAAAAAAGTACATAAAGCTAATATACAACCTAAGTAATATTTCATTAATTCAAATAGTTAGGCAGCAAAAGTATGTAATTTATTTTAAGGATGTATTGCTATTGAATAAATCCTGCACCAACCGTATTTTTCGAATATGTATCTATTAAAATAAACGACCCGTTTGTTCTATGCGCTTTAAAAGCATCAAAAAATATTGGTTTATTAGTTTTAAAAGAAACTTGTGCAATATCATTTATACCTAAAACTTCGACTGTAGTATCATGACCAGAATAATCTGGATTAATTTTATGTTCTATGGTAGCTACTTTTGCTAAAACCTTATTAATTCCATGCTGTAAAATATATTTATTTCCAGGTTTTAACTGGTTAGTATCCATCCAAGAAACTGTAGCTGTAAATGCTTTATCTATGGTAGGCAAATCGTTTGCTTTTACAATCATATCTCCACGAGAAATGTTTACATCATCTTCAAGTGTAATGGTAACAGATGTTCGTCTTTGGGCTGTTTGTAGTTTTTTATCGTAAAATAAAATGTCTTTAATTTTTGATTTGGTTTGAGATGGTAAAATTACGACTTCATCACCTACATTAAATTCTCCACCATAAACTTTTCCTGCATAACCTCTAAAATCATGAAACTCATCGGTTTTTGGCCTAATTACATATTGTACAGGAAATCGAGGTGTTCCTGAGTTATAAATTGCAGATTGATCTAAATTCTCTAAATGGTTTAGTACTGTTTCTCCTGTATACCAACTCATATTTTTAGATTTTTCAACAACATTATCTCCTTTTAAAGCTGAAACAGGAATAAAAGTAATTCTTTGATCTTGATAATCGCGTTTAGCCATTAATTCTTGAAATTCTGCTTTTATGTTATTGTAAACGTCTTCAGAAAAATCTACCAAATCCATTTTATTTATTGCTACAACAACATCTTTAATACGCAATAAATTATTTATAAAAAAATGTCTGTTAGTTTGCTCTATAACTCCTTTTCTTGCATCAATTAAAATTATAGAAGCTTGAGAGGTTGATGCTCCTGTAACCATGTTTCGTGTATATTCTACATGACCTGGAGTATCTGCAATAATATAGCTTCGTTTTTGTGTAGAAAAATAAATATGTGCAACATCTATAGTTATGCCTTGTTCTCTTTCTGCAACTAAACCATCTGTTGCTAAAGAAAAGTCTAAATAATCGTAACCTAAAGCTTTACTTTTGGTTTCAATTGCTTCTAATTTATCTGTAGTTAAAGATTTTGTATCGTATAATAATCTTCCAATTAAAGTACTTTTACCATCGTCTACACTTCCTGCTGTTGCTATTTTTAATACGTCCATTTTTTATGACTATTAGCTAAAATTTTAGCTTTTTTTTTGAAATTCGATAATTAAATTAATCTAAAGGTTTTTCGGTTTTAAAAGTAACCTACTTGCTTTCGTTTTTCCATTGCGGCTTCACTTCGCTTATCGTCGATTCTCGCACCACGCTCAGATATTGTTGAATTTCTAATTTCTTCTACAACCTTACTTATTGTTGAAGCTTGAGATAGAACAGCTGCTGTACAAGACATATCTCCAACGGTTCTAAATCTTACCATACGGTTTTCTACAATTTCATCTTCTTCTCTAAATACGACCTCATCGTCTGCAGACCAGATTAATCCATCTCTTAAAAATGTGGCTCTAGTATGTGCAAAATAAATTGAAGGGATTTCTATGTTTTCTCTTTCTATATAAGACCAAACATCTAATTCTGTCCAATTAGAAATAGGAAAAACACGTACATTTTGACCTAATTCTATTTCACCGTTAAGCATATCGAATAATTCTGGACGTTGGTTTTTTTCATCCCATTGCCCAAAGTCATCACGAACAGAAAATATACGTTCTTTAGCTCTTGCCTTTTCCTCATCTCGTCTAGCGCCACCAATGCAGGCATCAAACTTAAATTCTTCAATAGCATCTAAAAGTGTGGTTGTTTGCAAGCTATTTCTACTAGCATAACGGCCTTCTTCTTCTTTTACCTTACCTTGATCTATAGCATCTTGAACATGCCTAACAATAAGTTCTAACCCAAGTTCTTTTACTAAACGGTCTCTAAACTCTATTGTTTCTGGAAAATTATGTCCCGTATCAATATGCATTAATGGAAAAGGAATTTTTGCAGGATAAAAGGCTTTTTGCGCTAACCTAACTAAAGTAATAGAGTCTTTTCCTCCTGAAAAAAGTAACACAGGTTTTTCAAACTGAGCAGCTACTTCTCTAAATATGTATATTGATTCGCTTTCTAAGGGATTAATTGTCATTGTTTTTATTTTAAATTAATTACGAATGAAGTCCACATTCTCTGTTTCCTAATACTTTAGTAGGATCAAAGTATTTATGTTCGTTTGGTAAATTATATTTTGATAAATAAACATCTAACTCTGCATCTGAAAAATTATAAAATGGGCTAACTTTAATTACACCATTTTTATCTTTTGAAACCACGTCTATACTATCTCTAAAAATGGTTTGTCCTTTACGTAAATTAGTAAACCAAACATCTGGGTTTTGTGCTTTAAAAGCGCGTTTAAAAGGCTCAAGTTTTACTTGCTCTGTAAAGATTTTGTGATCTGGATGATTTACATCTGGTATGCCTAAAACGACATCGCGATGCGCAGTAGATTGTTTAGGCACATATAAATCTATTTTTAAATTTAAAGTTTCTATTAATTCTTGAGCGTGTTTGTATGTGTTTGGTGTATTATACCCTGTATCACACCATATTACATTAATATTTTTGTTTTGACTAGAAACTAAATGTAAAATTGCTGCTTCGTAAGGTCTAAAATTTGTTGTTACAACAGGTTTTGTAGCAATACCTAATGCCCATTTCACAATAGCTTCGGGACTTTTATTTTTTAAATTATTATTTATTTCTTCTATATTCATTTTTACTTTCCCCATTTAATTTTACTCCAAGCACGTTCATGAAAGAAGTACAATATCATTTTGGTAAATAATTCTACCATACCAATACTAAATGCCATTTTTAAAGTTCCTGTTATTAGATAAGAAATCACTATTGTATCTAAAGTTCCAATAAGTCTCCAACTAATGGTTTTTATTAAACTCCTACTTACTTTTTCGCCATTCTTACTAGAAGTTTGTTTTTGCTTTTCGGCTTTGTAAAAAAGATCTAATATCATAATAAAAGTTTAATTACTACTTAATCCCTATCGGAATAGTAGACTAAAGTGCAAATGTATTATTTGATATTAGTAAATACAAGTGATTGTTAAATAAAATCTGCTAAAGTTTTGTTATTAAAAATTTTAAGAGAGCTATCTCGTACTTCTTCCATAAGGTTATGTACTGCGCAAACCGTTTCATCTGGGCAATCATCACAAGGCTCGTAAAAGTTAAGACTAACACAAGGTACCATTGCAATTGGTCCTTCGAGTACACGCATAACTTCTGCCATAGCAACAGTTTCTGGTTCTTTTACTAAGTAATAACCACCTAACTTTCCTTTTTTAGAACCTAAAATTCCTTTTTTCTTTAAAGTAAGTAAAATGCTTTCTAAAAATTTTTGCGAGATATTTTCGGCTTTAGAAATTGTAGCAATTTGAACTGGCACACGTACTTCTTGCTTGGCTAAATATACCAAAGCTTTAATTCCGTATTTTGTTTTTTTAGATAACATGCCACAAATGTAATTATTTTTAATTATCTAAAAATGGCTAATATTAATGCTTAAGATTTTGTTTTAAAAGCAGATACCATTAATTATGAATTTATTAAAAAAGTATAGCTAACTAAGTCAAAACCTAAGTTTATCTTAAAAAAAACAAAAAAAATACTCTATCCATATAATTTTTATATTTTTGCAGAAATTATTTAGAGGACGGATTTGACTGATTGCAACCTCAATAAAAAATGCTAAAGGCAGTGTAAACTTCCTTCGACGCTCTCGTCAAATCCATTAAACATTTTAAAATAAACTATGGCGTATTTATTTACATCAGAAAGTGTGTCTGAAGGACACCCAGATAAAGTTGCAGACCAAATAAGTGATGCATTAATTGATAATTTTTTAGCATTCGATACCGACTCTAAAGTTGCTTGCGAAACGCTTGTAACCACTGGTCAAGTAGTACTAGCAGGTGAAGTAAAATCTAACACATATTTAGATGTACAAAAAATTGCAAGAGAGACTATAAACAAAATTGGCTATACTAAAAGCGAATATATGTTTGATGGGAATTCTTGTGGCGTGTTTAGTGCAATACATGAGCAAAGTGACGATATTAATCGTGGTGTTGACCGTGATAGTAAAGAAGAGCAAGGTGCTGGAGATCAAGGTATGATGTTTGGTTATGCTACTCGCGAAACAGAAAACTATATGCCTTTAGCATTAGATTTATCTCACAAAATATTAATTGAATTAGCAGAATTACGTCGTGAAAATAATGACATTACTTATTTAAGACCAGATTCTAAAAGTCAAGTAACTATTGAATATAGTGATAATAATGTACCACAACGTATTGAAGCAATTGTAGTATCTACACAACATGATGATTTTGACTCTAGTGATGCTGTAATGCTTGAAAAAATTAGAAAGGATATTGTTGAAATTTTAATTCCAAGAGTTATAGCTAAACTTCCAGAGCATTTACAAGCTTTATTTAATGATGATATAAAATATCACATTAATCCTACAGGAAAATTTGTTATTGGTGGACCACATGGTGATACAGGATTAACAGGTAGAAAAATTATTGTAGATACCTATGGTGGTAAAGGTGCTCATGGTGGTGGTGCTTTTTCTGGTAAAGACCCAAGTAAAGTTGATAGAAGTGCTGCTTATGCTACAAGACATATTGCAAAAAACTTAGTAGCAGCTGGTGTTTGTGAAGAAATTTTAGTACAAGTATCTTACGCTATTGGTGTTGTAGAACCTATGGGAATTTTTGTAGATACTTACGGTACTTGCCCTTTTAATATGACTGATGGAGAAATTGCCGAAAAGATTTCTAAAGTTTTTGACATGCGTCCTGCAGCAATAGAATCTCGCTTAAAATTACGTAACCCAATGTATAGCGAAACTGCTGCTTATGGGCATATGGGTAGAAAAAATGAAACTGTAACTAAAACTTTTTCTAGACCTAATGGAAATGATATCACCCTAGATGTTGAGCTATTTACCTGGGAGAAATTAGATTACGTAGATAAAGTTAAAGCAGAATTTGATTTAACATAAAAATACTTTAAAAATCGTTTGTGAGTATGAGAAACAATATTATATTTGCAAACGCTTTTTGGGGAGATACTCAAGCGGCCAACGAGGGCAGACTGTAAATCTGCTGACTACGTCTTCGCAGGTTCGAATCCTGCTCTCCCCACTAAAACAAAAAAGTCTATACGAAAGTATAGACTTTTTTTATTGTCTTTTTTTATAATAAAACATAAAAAAAGCGACCAGTTGGTCGCTTTAAAGTTTATTTATTTGGATTTTCAATTACCTGAGAAATTGAAGACTTTTTAAACACATCATCTTTTACTGTAATAAACTCAATATTCTCAATTGTCGCTTCTCCAATTTGGTCTGTGTAACCGTCTTTTTCATTCCAGTTATGAAATGTCCATTTTGTTGCAAAAGGTACACCGTTAACCTCTACAAAATTTGAATATTTAATAGCGTGAGGATCACTTTCTGCCTTTTCTAAATCTTTACCAAAGCTCACAATATATGCTGCACCTTCTAAAACATTTGTTTCTGGATTTTTATACACTACATACCAATCGTCTGGCGTATCACCTATTCCAGAATCAAAACTTAATTTAGCACTATCAAATTGTGCGTCTCCCCATTTATTTTTCTTTTCATTACTCCATTGTGTACCATTATCGTTTAATTTATATGGTAAACTTATAAAGTAAGGCCATGTAAATATATCAAAACGTGCTCCTTTATAATCGTCGTTTCTAGAATTTACAAACACTTCGTTACCATCGTAAATAATGCTAGTCCAAGTTTTTTTGTCTATTCTAATTTTAGAAAAATCTGTAAGCTGTGTAATTTTTGCAGTCAACCTATTATTGCCTCCAAAACTCACGCTAAAATCATAACTTATAGCTTGAGCATTATTAAACGCTTCTTTATTATGAGCTTTTTCTATAGAAGCTGTAAAAGGATTTACTTCTTTAATTTCTACTATTTGCTCTTCAATTGTTTCTTCTATTTCAACTTTAGTTTCTTTTGTGTTTTCTTTACAAGAAATTGTAATTAAAACTAGTGATGCAATTGCTAAAAATTTAAATTTCATAATATTATTTTGATGGTTTTATAAACTATATATTACCCTAAAGGTTACAAACCTAGGTTGTATAAAATACTCTGTTGCGCTTACTGAAAAATTTCCGACGTTAGTATTATTTTGTGATCTTGTATCCAGTAAATTTGTTGCTTTTACTTCGTATTCAAATTTACTATCTTCATTTTTTCTATAGGCTAATGATGCATTCCAGAACTGATAAGAGTTGATTGATTTTTCTGTATCACGATAATCATTATAACTATAATCTGTTCTAAAAGTAAAGCTTTTTCCTATTAAGGCATCAAAATCTACTGAAGGTGCATGGGTAAAAAACTTAGAATTGGTTGCTGGTTGATCGTTTATAGAATATGCATAACTTACAGTAAAGTTTGGTGCTTTTCTATAATTGGATCTTAATTCTACGTTGTAAGACTGAATGTAACTTTCGTTAACATTTGCTACACCATTAAAAACCTGATTAAATTTCGAATAATTAAAGCTTCCGCGAAGCGCTGTGCTTAGCTTACCAAATCGTCTTTGAAACCTGCCAAAAACATTTACACTCTCGTCTGCAAATGGTGAATTAAACGATGAGCTAATATCTACAACACTTTGGTTTGCAAAGTTAGTTGTATTTCTAATACCATCTATATTTTTTGTATAATTAATGTTAGCTGTTACATTAGTATAATTAAACATATTAAAACTAAAATAGCCTAAATTTAAGTTATGAGATGTCGCATTTTCTAATTCTGGATTACCCGAGTAAATAGAATTATAGTTGTTAATTACTAAACCTCGTGCAAGATTTGTAACATCTGTAAACTGCGTTTGCATTTTATAATTTAATATAATGTTTTCGCTTTTTTTAAGTTGCATACGCATAGTAAAATCTGGTAATAGCCTAAAAAAGTCTTCTTTTACTTCTGTATTAAATTGGCTATTTTTAGAACTATATGCGTGTGCTGAAACTCCTGGTGTAAATGTAAATATACCTGTAATAAACCTATAATGTAAACCTAGATATACATCGTTGAATGTATATGCAGTATCATTTGTATCTTCTCCATTATTTACAATTGGTGTAGGATTAAAAGTACTACCATTATCTAAGTTTTGAAAAATATTACTATCAAAATCTTGCCTACTGTAAATTGTACCTAATGTTAAATTAATATTGCTTTTTGCATTAAGCACATTCCAGTAATCTACTTTGGCATCTAATTGGTTTGATTTTACACGTTTTTGTTGTGCTATATCGTAGTTTACCTGAGCATCGTCTAAGCCTAAAGCAGATGCTGTACCCATATAATTTGTTTTATCTTCTAAAACGGCATTATAAAATGGATCTTCGTCTTGAATAAGGTGTTGCCCTTCGAAAGCAAAAATATTATTCTCGTTTAAAGTATAGTAGTAGTTTAAAGATTGTTTTATACTGTAAGGTTTTGTTTCTTCAACTTGGTCTATATTACCTATAACTGAAGAAAACACGTTTTGATATTGTGTTTCTTTAGAGGTTCTTCCTAAAATATTATAATCTAATTGATTGTTTGCGTTTGGCTTGTATGTTGTATTTAATTTCAACATACCTAAATCACTTTTTTGTTCTGTATTACTTACTGTGTTTTCATCTGGTCTATCAAAACCGGCATCTATATATTCTACACTACGGTTTTCTTGAAGGTCTGTTCTATTTCCAGAAAATATAGCAAAACCACCAATTGTTAATGCTTTGTTTGGAGACACACTAAAGTTGGCCGCACCAAACTTATTATTAATATCTTTTGCTCTATTATTTTGAAGTTGTAAAAATCCAAGACCGTTATCTCCTAGATTTATATTTGTACCACTTTGTGTACTAGGCGCACGAAAACCACCTGAGAAATTAAAATAGTCTCGTCTTGAAAAGGCAGATTCTCCAATGTTATTTAAATCTCCAATAAAGTTTATACTCTTTTTAGGGCTATAATAAAACAGTTTAGGCTGTACCAAATAGAGGTCGCTATTATCTGCAACGCCAACACCACCTGTAATTGTACCAAACCAAAAATTCTTTTTACCTTCTTTTAGCTTAATATTTATTGCAATATTATCTTGATTATTTGTTACTCCACCAAGTTGCCCAACTTCTGAGTAGTTTTTAAGTACCTGTACTTTATCAACCGCATCTGCAGGAATATTTTTGGTTGCTAGTTTAGAATCTCCATCAAAAAACTCTTTTCCTTCTACCATAACTTTCCCTACTTGCTTGCCTTCTACCTCTATTTGACCTTCGTCATTAATTTCTACTCCTGGTAATTTTTTAAGTACGTCTTCCAGCTTTCGCTCTGTACCACTTTTAAAAGAATCTGCATTATAAACCAAAGTATCGCCGCTTATGGTAACTGGCATTTCGTAAGTAAGTTCTACAGCTTCAAGTGCATTATCTATACTTAAACTAAAGTCTCTTAAAACAGCATCTTCTTTAGTTTCTACAACAACTTCTGCTGTTTTAAAACCAATATAACTTACCTGTACATTATAGGATGTATTTTTTTCTAAAGAAAGCTTAAATTTACCTTGCTCATTAGTAATGCCGTAAGCATCCATTATTTTGGTTTCTTGATTGATTGCTACAACATTAGCTAGTTCTAAAGGTTCACCAATACTATCTTTTACAACGCCTTCAAATTTAATTTGGGCAATAGTTGTGCTTGTTACTAGTAATAGTAACACAGTTAAAATGTTTTTCATGTTTTGTGGTTGGTTTTTTATTTAAAGCTTTATGAAAAATTAAAATCTGCCGCCACGACCACCACGGTTTCTACCACCGTACATTTCGCGCATTTCTTCCATTTTGTTTTTCACAATCTCGTTGTATTCTTCTTTAGTAACTTCTTTACCTTTAGTAGGTTTTTTAATCTCTTGTTTATCTTGTGGATTCATTACAATTTTAGAGCATAAAATTGTTGTTTTTCCAGAGCTAACTTCTAAAATTAAACCTGGTAATCCCCAATATTCTCCAGGACCTTGGTTTACTGGAATTTGCATGGTGTACCAAGCTACTACTTCTACTTCTTTAGGTGTTTCAATTAAATCTAAAGGATTTGTATTTAAGTCTACGGTATCAGACTTTTCTTTCGCTTCTGCTTCTGTTGTTACTGCATCATTAGACTTGTCTACTTTTACATCTTTATCTGTTTTTGCTGCAACACTTCTGTTTCCTTTACTTTTTTCTTCACCTTCTTTTTTATCATCACCACGTCTTCCTCTTCTACGCATGTTTGTAAAATCCATCTCATCTACAGGTTTCATTGCAACAGCTTTCATGCACATGTATTGACCAATTTGCTTGGTTTCACCTGTCATTTTCCATTCTAATTTATTTAGTTCATCTTTTATTAGAAATTGTTTACCAAAAAATTCTTGATCTTGCAAAAGCACTTCTTCTTTTACATTTTTATATTGAGCACCTGCTGTAAAACTACTCATGAAGCCTCTAAATCTGCCGCCACCAGCACCTGGAGCAGATAGTTTTTGTTCTTCGGCATAAGTAGACTCTTCTCTATTGAATGTTAGCGTGAACGTTTTCTCGAACATGCTTTTCATTCTTTCCATTATCATTTTTTTACGCTCTGGACTAAGTTCTCTTCCTCCCCATTGGTCTAGATCCATAGTTGTTTTAGACTCGTAAGTGGCTACACCTTGGAAATCTGACTGTGCAGACAATCCTGTTGCCAAAAATAGTGCAGAAAGTGTAAATGTAATTTTAAGTAGTAATGCTCTCATTATGTTGTTTCTTAATTATTTAGATAAAAATACAGTTATTAACATCTTTTAGACTTAGAAACATGAGAAAAGTTAAATTAGCATACGTTAAAACTTTCTTAAAATTTTATTAACCACCAACGCTTATCATTACTTCTCTGCCTCCTTTTCTACGGCCTTTAAATTGCTCCATCATTTCTTCAGATTTTTTTTGCAAAATAGCATCAAAGGCTTCTTGAGTTACTTCTTTTCCTTTTTTAGGTTCTTCTATTTTTTCTTTTTCTTCTGCATTTAACACTATTTTCGTGCATACTAGCGTTAGTTTTCCGTCATTAATTTCTAATATTAATCCTGGTAAACCTTGAAATTGTTGCGGCCCATTATTTACGGGTATTTGCATTGTGTACCAAGCGGTTGTAATGCGCTCTTTTGTAACGGTTTCTAATGTGCCTTCATTTGTAAGCGTTTTAGTTTCGTAGGTGTCTTTAAATATGGCTTTATTACAAATGTATTCTCCTATACTTTTGGTTTCTGCCTGCAATTCCCATTGTATTGGTTTTATAGTGTCTTTTATTAAAAAACGTTTTCCATAAACCTCTGTATCTACAGTATATCTATTTTCTTTTATGTTTTTATAAGTAACATCTTCATTACTTGAAACACTAATAGATATACCATTTGATGATTTTGGAGATGGTGCTGCTAAACTTTTGTTTTGTTTATAAATTGATTCTTCTTTAGAAAAGGTTAAAGTAAATTCTTTTTGAAATTGCTTTTTAAGTTGTTCTCTTAATTGTTTTTGTAGCTCGGAATTTTCATTTTCTCTATCCATTTTAAAATCCATTTTTCTATGAGACTTATAGGTTGCTACACCTTGAAAATCTTGAGAAAATACTGTTGTAACAAAGGCTAATATTATAATAGTTGCTAAAGTTTTCATATTATTTTATGGGTTTTTATTCGTTTAAATAGTAGTTTTTAGCTCCATTATAAATGCGCTCTGCCATTTTAATAAATTGGGTTGTTTCTAAATTTTCACTTTTAATATTATAAGATATTTTTCTTTTAACACCATTAGGTTTAACTGCTGGTTTATTACAAGTAATTTTAAATTCTACTTCACCTTTATTAGCTGTTTCTTCAAGCATTTTTTCAAGCTTTTCAATATTAAAAGCATTTTCTAACTCTTTTAAAGAATCTACATCTAATTCAATTTTTAAATTAGAAACATGAGTTTCTGTAAAATTAACATTTTGTAATTTACTTGTTTGTGTTTGTGCACTAACTATTACTGTAAATAAAATAATGTAAGTTGTAATTAAAGTTTTCATTTTTTATTGGTTTTAAAGTTCCCAACAAATATCTACAGTATTAATAAACTTTATAGTTAACTAACGTTAACGAGTGTTAACCAATTGGTTTTGTATACATAATAACTTTACTTTTGAAATATGAATACAACTAAACTTCGAGGCATTCTTTACTTTATTGTTTTTGTTATTGCAAGTACAATTGCAATACAAGTGTATTGGAATTATAAAAACTACCAGATTAACAAACAACAATTAATTAACGATGTACAGGTAAGTTTAGATAATTCTGTTGCCTTGTATTACGAAAACTTGACTAAGCAAAATACCTTAGGTTTAGTTTTTAACGACAAGGAAGAAGATTCTTTTTTTGAGACAGATGGCAAATTTAGTTCTATTATAAAGAATATAAATATTGATAAAGACGGCGTTATGCAGTTGGACTCTATTAATAAGGATCATGTTAAAAACATATCGGTTTTTAGAGGTGAAAAAGCAGATTCTTTAAAAGAAAAAACCATAAAGCAAGAGAATCATTTTAACTTAAGTGATGCTCAAGGAAAAGAAAAATTTCGCCGTTTTAAAGATAGTCTTCAAAAAATAAAAAAGGACAGTACACCTAAAATTTTAAACAGGCTAAACGACTTAGAGTTTTTAACCTCACAAGTAATTATTTCTGTTTCTAGCGATAGCGTTAATTTACAAACTATAGACTCTTTACTTCATTTAGAATTACAGCGCAAAGCACTAAACGTAGATTTTGGTTTAACTCTGGATTTACCAGATAATGAAAGCCAATCATTTAATTTTTTAGAAGAAAAAAATAGTATTTCTACAGTTTCTAAATCTTCATTTTTACCAGAAAATAGTATACTTAAAATTCATTTTAAAAATGAAACAAAAATTATTTTAAAACGTATTTTAAGCGGCATTTTAATTTCTACATTGTTAGTAATTGCTGTAATTGCTTGCCTGTTTTATTTACTAAAAATAATTAATAAACAAAAAGAATTAGCCGAGGTTAAAAACGACTTAATTAGTAACATAACTCACGAATTTAAAACACCAATAGCAACTATTGGTGTAGCCTTAGAGAGCATAAAAGATTTTAATGTAATAGATGATAAAGAAAAAACAAAAAACTATATAAACCTTTCTAGCACACAACTATCAAAACTTAATGTAATGGTAGAAAAGTTGCTTGAAACCGCAACACTAGATAGTGAGAATTTAAATTTAAACAAAGCGCCTGTAAATATTGTTGCATTAACTCAAACCATAGTAGAGAAACATAAAATGCAGGACAAAAGCAAAACTTTAGTTTTTAATGCTTCTGCTGAAGAATTAATTGCTAACATTGATGTTTTTCATTTTGAAAATGCAATTAATAATATTGTTGACAATGCTATAAAATATGGTGGAGATACTATTGAAATTTTTGTAAACCGAGATATAAAAAACACCATACTAGAAATTAAAGACAACGGAAACACATTAACAAAACAACAAGCCACACAAATATTCGATAAATTTTACCGTGTACCAAAAGGCAATACTCATGATGTAAAAGGTTTTGGTATTGGCTTATACTACACAAAAAAAATTATTGAAAAGCATAATGCAACGGTTAATGTTATTATTAATAATAGTACAACATTTAAAATAATTATTCCAAATGAGCAATAAAACAACAATACTTTTAGCAGAAGACGAACCTGCACTTGGACAAATTATTAAAGAAAGTTTAGAAACTAGAAACTTTAATGTTTTGCTTTGCGAAAATGGCGAAATTGCTCTAGAAACATACAATTTACAAAAACCAGAATTATTGGTTTTAGATGTTATGATGCCTAAAAAAGATGGCTTTACTTTAGCAAAAGAAATTAGAGAAACAGATAATGAAATTCCTATTATATTTTTAACTGCAAAATCTCAAACTCAAGATGTTGTTGAAGGTTTTCATATTGGAGGAAACGATTATTTAAAAAAACCATTTAGCATAGAAGAGCTTATTGTACGCATAAATAACCTGCTAAAACGTACAAAAACACAAAAAGCAAGTGAGATTATTAATTTAGCCAATTATAGTTTTAATTTCCCAAAACAACTACTTCAATTTAAAGATCAAGAACCTCAACAATTAACCCATAGAGAAGCTCATTTATTATTTCATTTAGCAAAAAACAGAAATAAAGTTTTAGATCGTTCATTAATTTTAAATAAACTCTGGGGAAGCGACGACTTTTTTAATGGCAGAAGTATGGATGTTTTTATTACCAAACTTAGAAAAAAACTAAAGCAAGATGAAACCATACAAATAATTAATGTTCGTGGTTTTGGGTATAAACTTATTTGTTAGATAGATTTTTATATTTTTGATAATATTTTTTTGGGTTAATAATAAGTTAACAAAGAATAAAAAAATACAGTCTAACTCATTTTGTGGTAATTTAACTTTATGCAAATAAAATCAAAAGTACTTATTGCTGGAGCTATATTATCGTTACTAGCCTTAACAACCATGCAAGGCTATTTAACCTTTAATACTTACGACCTAAGAAAAAAAAGTTTTGCGGTTGAGTCTAGACAAAAAATAGGCCGCATTGTTAAAACAAGCTATGTAGACTCCTTATCCTGGTATTATAGAATGGATTTTGTAAAAAAAATTCCAGAATATAAAAACGGAAACATTACTAAACAGCAATTGCTTTTAGAATTAGAAAATGCTGCAAAAGCAAGAAATGACCAATTTTTAGAATACTATAAACAAGGTGCTAAACATTTTAACCTAGACGACAGAGTTTTATTTAAAAAAGTAGCTTCTACAATCCAACTTATTGATAAAAAAGGAAACGTAGAGAACCTTATAGTTGAAAATAAAAATGAACCTGTTTTTTTATTAGGAAACAATTTTCCGTTAAATGAAGGCTTGCTAATCAACAATTGGAACTGGTCTTTTAATGAAGAATTTGATAATAGCAATCAAGAAAATGATACTGTTATAATTAAATATAGAGCTAGCCTTTATATGAAAATTGTAGACTGGGATAAAATTATTCTTAAACAATTATTGCTTCTATTTTTTATCGCTTTTTTGTTACTTATATTCTTAATAACATTAACAACATATTCTATTAGAAACTTACTTAAACTAAAACGAGTATCTGATATTAAAACAGATTTTATAAACAACATTACTCACGAACTAAAAACACCTTTAGCCACATTATCTATTGCCACAAAAACCTTAACTAATAAGTTTGCAAAAGATAATAAAGACATTGCAGAAGACTCTATAAACACTATAAACAGGCAAAATAAAAGACTGCAAAACTTAATAGACCAAGTAGTAGATAATAGTTTAGGTTATAACGATATAATGCTAAATCTCGAGCAGGTTAATCTTTCGGCTTTTATAAATGAAGTATGCGATGATTTTTCTTTAACAATATCTAAAAACATTCAATTTATTAGAGATATCGATGATACTGATAAAGAAATTTTAATAGACAAATTTTACTTTAGTACTACAATTATTAATATTTTAAATAATGCTGTAAAGTTTGATGGCACTGTATTAAAGGTTAAATACTTTATAGAAAATAACACTCATATTATTGCGATTTCAGATAATGGTATAGGAATTTCTAAAAAAAATAAAAAACTTATATTTGGTAAGTTCTATCGTGTGAGCGAAAAAAATATACACAATTATAAAGGCTTAGGATTAGGGCTTTATTATTGTAACCAAATAATAAAAGCACATCATGGAACTATAGATGTTGAAAGCAAAGAAAAAGAAGGCTCAACATTTTATATTAAAATTCCATTAGATGGCAGAAAAGAGCATTTTATTAGCAGATGATGATATTGACTTTGGTACAACACTAAAGCAGTACTTGGAGCTTAATAAATTTGAAGTTTTTTGGGCAAAAGATGGAGCCGAAGCTTTAGATTTATTTAAAATGCACACTTTCGACATTTGTATTATAGATGTTATGATGCCTAAACTAGACGGTTTTAAACTCTCTAAAAAAATCTCCAAAAAAAATGCCGAAACACCTTTTTTATTTTTAACCGCCAGAAAAACCAAAGAAGACCGCATAAAAGGTTTAAGCCTAGGTGCAGATGATTATATAACAAAACCTTTTGAAGTTGAAGAGCTTATTTTACGTATTAACAATATAATAAAGCGAACTAAACAACACAAGACCATAGCTTTAGACTCTAAAAAAAAGGACCCCATACAAATTGGAAATTATACTTTTGACATAGAAAATCTAACTTTAAGTATTAATAACAAAAGCTTTAAAATAACCGAAAAAGAAGCACAACTTATCTACTACTTGTATAGTAATAAAGATAGACTAATACCTAGAGAAGATATTCTTGCAAATGTTTGGGGACATAGTAATTTCTTTTCTGGCAGAAGTATGGATGTATTTATTACCAGAGTACGAAAACATCTTAAAGAGGACAATTCTATTAGCATAAAAAGTGTACGCGGTGTTGGTTTAGAATTTAAAATAACTAAAAAATAAAAAAGCAGCTAAATTTAGCTGCTTTTTAAAATCAAAATAATTGCTAATAAATCAATATTTAATAAACTTTTCAACCTTTACTTCGCCTTGATTTCCTTTTATATTTATAAAATACAATCCACTTTTTAAAACCGAAACATCTATAGCATTGCCATTTAAGGTTTTTGCTAAAACTTTTTTTCCGTTTACACTATATATTTCTACAGACGTTATATTATTTCCATTAATATTTAAAGTGTTTTTAACTGGATTAGGATAAATAGATATACTTTCATTAAAATCATAGGTATTTATACCAAGTGAAGGATTGTTTTCATAATTAAAGCTATCAATATATAAATAATCAAAAGTTGAAGCAGGAATATACTTAAATGCTATATAATTATCTGTACCAGAATACATGTCAAAAGTAATTGTTTTTTCGTCCCAAGCATCATCTGTCATATCTGCATCAAAATAGGTTTGGTATGCCGTAAATGTTGAAGCATCTGTTGGGTCGGACATTGTACCAACTTCTAAACCTCCATTATAATCATCGTAAACTTGAAAAGTAATTTGCTTAGTATTATCAAAATCTGCTAACATTGGAGAAATTAAAAATATTCCAGCTGATGCATTATTACCACTATAAAACCTAACACTCATAGTTCCTTCTTGAGATTGGACAGCGCTATATCTAACATATGGACTTGTAGAAACTGGATCTATTAAACTAGACCAACATGGTTGTATTTCTTCGTTACTAGAAAAACCTTCAAAACTAGTAGAAAAGTCTCCAGACTCAGGAACACATGCAGTTATAAAGTTTACAGGCCCAACCCAATTGCTAAACCCGTCTAAATCACAATCTGCTCTTACATAAATTTCGTAAAGTGTATTAGCCGATAAACTATTAAAATCATTATTTAATGTATTTGTAGTTGTTGAAGTTCCAGAAACTGGTTCTCCTGTTCCAGCCGCTTGAACAATATACTCCCAAGCTGTTTGACCTGGAATAAAATCCCAACTTACCTCGACAGAAGATGCAGTAATATTCTCTGCAGAAACACTAAAAACTTCAGGACATGCTGGTTGATCTGTAATTTCTACATCATCAATATAAAAAGCTATACTTGCTGCCGCTCCTGCTGCATGTTTTAGTACCACATACTCATTAGAACTGGCTGGTAAATTAACATAATATTGAATTATCTCTCCTGTAGAACCTCCCGAAGTGATTGGTACTTCAGTTATTTCGCTAAATGTTGTCGCGTCTAAAGGATCACTCATGCTACCTACAATAATACTTGCCGCTGTGTTAGCATTAGATTTTCTAGCATAAAACTCTAACCTATGTGCGCCATCATTAGCAATTGTATTTTGTGGTAATATTAATAAAACATTTGCATTAGCATCGTTTCCTGTATTCATTAATATACTACTAGAGCCCGATACTGCATAAGATGCAAAAGTACTTACTTGTAATGTTGGTGAACCTGTTGAAGTTATATTTTTACTCCAGCAAAATGGAAAGTCGCCATTTGAATACGAATCAAAATTCTCTAAAAAATTTGCCGACAAAGGCGCACAAGCTGTTCTAGTATCATAAGGTCCAAACCAACTGCTATAACCAGTACCGTCACTACCTGCTGCATCACAATTTGCTCTTACAAAAACTCTATAAGGACTATCTGGTATTATTGCTGCACCATCAGAATCTGTTGTAATATTTGTTGTTAGAGCATTAACTACTATTGGCGTCTCTAATGCAGGATTAAAATTTAAATCAGTTTGCACCACAACTAATTCCCACTCTGTTTGTGTTTGAATGTCTGGCGTAATATTTAGGTTAAAAGAAACATCGGTTATACTAGTAGCTTCAACATCTAAAACTTCAAAACAAGATGGTTGCGTTGTAACAACAACATCATCTAGATAAACTATTTTATTAGACGAAGAATTAGTTTCTGGTTTAAATACTAAATGATTAGCAGATGCATTTAAAGGTATATTTACATAATGAAAAGAGTAATTATTTGTATTACTTGAAGAATTTGATAAAGTAATTGAAGATAACTCCACATATGTATTTTCATCAGTAGGATCAGACATTAAACCAATGTTCATAGTTGTTTCAGAACCTGTAACGGAGTTTACTTTAGCAGCAAACTCTATTCTATGCATACCATCTGCAATAATTAAACTTTCTGGAGAAATTAAATACACAGAATCGTCATTATTTAATTGCATTTCATAGTAATTATCTGGAGAATACGCTTGAGAAGCACTTGTGTTAACTTTAATATTAGGCGCTGTTCCTGTTGAAGTTGCAATTGTTGTCCAGCAATAAGGTGTTTCTAATTCATCTGGCATACTGTCAAAATTCTCAGAAAAATCATTTACAACGCCACAAGCGGTTCTAAAAACTATTGGTCCAATCCAATCGCTAACGCCATCGGTATCACAATTTGACCTTAAATATAATTCATACTCTGTATTATTAGTTAAATTATTAACTGTTATACTACTTGAAGATACATTCTCTGGAGTTGCGGCATCTGGATTACCTGTTCCAGAAACTTGTACTACATAATCCCACTGTGTAGCTGTAGACGCCCAGTTTACATCTACAGTGTTTTCACTAAAATTAGAAAGCACAATATTTGATGGCGGATAACAAGTTATAGGTGTAAAGTCTATTTCTATATTTGGTCTGTAGTAATCTAAAATTCCGGTTGGCGGTGATGCAGGATCTGGATTTGTAAAATTGTTTCCGTAGTGTATTACTCTACCGTTTGCATTACTATACCCTAAATTATGAGTAATAAAATCGTTAGAATCACTATCATCTTGATTTTCATCTACAACAATTACAAGATTATTGGTATTAGAATAATTAAATGGTGTATCTAAAATTATAGAAACCTCATTATTATAAACCGTGTAAACTCCAGCATAAACCTGAGTTAAATTAGTTGAAGCAATCCAACCACTTGAAGAAGCAAAAACATCATCTGGTGTTTCTGCCATATATATTACAACATCATTTGAGTTTTCTAGTACTCCATTTGTGTAATATGTAATTTTAGAAATGTTTCCTGCTTGATTTATTTCAGATTGTAAATAAATACTTTGCGAGTAAGAGTAATTATCATCTGCATCAATTGGTGTTTCTTGAAAAGTACTTGTAGAAATACCTCCTAATGTAACATCATTGATTAATACGTTTTGAGCATTTACATATAAACAGCATAATGTAAAAACAAGAATTAAGTAATTTTTTTTCATCGTGTTAAACCTTTTATTTTAAGCTTTTTAAACCTGCTATATTTTATAACATACTATAATTTAAAGCGTAAACTTATTTACTATTGCTCATTAAACAAAGTCAACTTCGGTTAACGATAAGTTAACGATAATATATCGTCACTTTCTTTGCTCTATATTTTTAAAATTTGTAACACACAAAACAACAAATATCATGACTAAAAGATTACTTCTAATTTTAGCTATTGCATTCTCGTTTATCTTAAATGCACAAACAGATGAAGCAATTGGTGCTACTCCAACCCAATTATCTCAAACCTATAATTGTGAAAATGCTGAAACAGGCGACTTTCAAGGTTTTACCAAATCTGCCGAATTTACTTGCTCTGGATATGATAACTGGATTGATTCATGGTATAGCTTTACACCTACAGAAACTAAAACCTATTCTATTGAAATTGAAGCATTAAATGCTAGTAGTGTTAATTCTGTAAGAATTGGTATTTATACTGGAATACCTGGAAATCTAACAAGTATTACCGGCTGTGCTACAAGATACTACAGCAACACTTTAAACAGCGGCCAAACGTATTTTATTAATACTAGAGGCATATCTCTAACTACACAATACCGTTTATGTATTTATGCATTTCCAGATCCTCCAACTAATAATGTACCAGATAGCGCAGATACACTTTTAGAGTCAACTTTTGAAATTTGTGAAAATTCATCTATAGGTTATACTGCAAGCGCTTCTTACACAAACGAGTCTATTTGCAGTACCTCTAATCCAGATGTATGGTATACTTTTACAGCACCTGAAACTGCAGAGTACACATTTAGAGCAGACCTTGTAAACGGAGCAACACCTTTGTATATTGGAGTCTATACTGGAACACCTGGCTATTTAAATGCCATAGCTGAAACTACAACATCTCCTACTTTACAATGTGAAGACATTGTGTTAGCAGATTTAACTGCTGGAGATACTTATTATATAAGTGTAACATCTTCACAATCGTCACAAGCTGTTTATTTTGAGCTATGCGCATACAAATCGCCTCCAGCACCATCTAACGACGACTGCAACAACCCTATAGCACTAACTGTTGGTCAATCTTTTGAAGATAATTTTATTACAGCTACAACAACATCTGCATCTGTTAATTCTGGAAACTCAAACTTTCCAAACTGTGGTACATTGTCTGATTTTGGAATCTATGGTAGAGACGTTTGGTTTAGTGTAGTTGTTCCTGCATCTGGTAATTTTACTATTGAAACAAGAGCAGAACCAACAGAAACTAATTTAAATGATACCGCCATGGAAACCTACACTGGCTCTTGTGGCACTGGAACTTTAACACCATATTATTACGATTTGCCAGCTCCAAATAATGGTACTGCTTATTGTAACAACCAATTTGTAATTGGAGGTAATCCTTATGCTGGTATTTTATTTACCAATAAAACTCCTGGAGAAACTGTTATTGTAAGAGTTTGGGGTTGGGCATATCAATTTGGGAAATTTAGAATTTCGGCCTATGATAGTACACCATTAAGCGTTGATGAGTTCGATTTAAATAACTTAAGTTATTATCCAAATCCTGTAAATGATGTTCTTAATATAAAATACAACAAAAATATAGACAATATTACTGTTCATGATATATTAGGTAAGGCAATTATAAGAAAAGAAACATCGAACCAATTGGTTTCTTTAAACTTAATAGATATTGAATCTGGAATCTACATTGTAACAGTAAAATCTGGGAACGAATCAACCAACTTTAAAATACTTAAAAAATAATCTTTCTAAAATACAAATTTGCACAAAAGCACCTTAAAAATTTTAAGGTGCTTTTTGTTTATATATAATGCTACTATTTTTGTATTTTCGACTTACAATGAAATACATAAAATATATTTTCTTTCTATTTTCAATTTTAGTTTTTTCTCAGGAAAATATTAAAACCAAACTTCTTTTAAAAACTAAAATTCAAGCCGACTCTATTATTGGAATAGATAATTTTAATACAAGTATTTACACAAAAAACAATACATTAATAAAAAACAAAGAAGGAGAAATTTTAAAATATAGTAATTTACAACTTGGAGAAATTACATCTGCAAATAGCTTTAATCCTTTAAAAATAAATGTTTTTTATAAGTCGTTTAATACCGTAATAATTTTAGACAATAGGTTAGCAGAAATCTTTAAAATAGATTTTAATCTCACCAAACCTTATAAAAATGTATCACATATAGCTACAGGAAGCGATAATACAATCTGGATTTTTAATCAAGATTTAATGCAACTAGAATTATACGATTATAAAACAAATACTGTTCGTGCAAAAACATTACCCATCACAAGTAATATTTTAGATTTGGCTAGCAACTATAACTCTTGTTGGTTACTCACTAAAAATCACATATATAAATACAACTATTTTGGAAGCTTAGTGTCAAAATCACCAAATAACGGCTACACACAAATAAAAGAAACAAACGAAAATATTGTTTTAAAAAAAGAAAATACCCTTTATTTTTTAGATAAAAACACAAATACTATACAAACTATAGACATTCAAAATTTGTTAATAAGTCAGTTTTTGGTAACCAATCAAATCATTTATATTTACACCGGCGGATATCTCCACCAATATCAATTAAAAATTAAATAATATGCACGTTGCCATTGCCGGAAACATTGGAGCTGGAAAAACTACGCTCACAAAATTATTAGCTAAACATTATAAGTGGGAAGCACAATTAGAAGACGTAGTAGATAACCCTTATTTAGATGATTTCTATAACCAAATGGAACGTTGGAGTTTTAACCTTCAAGTTTACTTTTTAAACAGTAGATTTCGCCAAGTAGCTCAAATTCGTGAAAGCGGAAAAGAAATAATTCAAGACCGTACCATATACGAAGACGCTCATATTTTTGCTCCCAATTTACACGCTATGGGATTAATGACAAATAGAGATTTTGAAAACTACTCTTCGCTGTTTGAACTTATGGAAGGTTTTGTACAAGGTCCAGATTTATTAATTTATTTACGCAGCTCTATCTCTAATTTAGTATCACAAATACACAAACGTGGTCGTGATTACGAAAACTCTATTAGTATAGATTATTTAAGTAGATTAAATGAGCGTTATGAAGCTTGGATACATGGCTACAACAAAGGTAAATTACTTATTATAGACGTAGATAATTTAGACTTTGTAGACAATCCAGAAGACTTAGGCTTTATACTTAACAAAATAGATGCAGAAATAAACGGCCTATTTTAAATCAAACTTAACATTCTTCTCACATAATTTGAATAAAAATGCCTTTATTTTGTAGAAACAACTACATATGGCATCCCTTTACAATTCAAAGTATTACCACAGAGACTTATCATGGTTGCGTTTCAATCATCGTGTATTACAAGAAGCACAAGATGACAGAAACCTACTATACGAACGTATAAAGTTTTTAGCCATTTACTCATCTAACCTAGATGAGTTTTTTAAGGTACGCGTTTCAGACATAAGGCAGATAAAAGATTTAGAAAAGCCACTGCGCAAAAAGTTAATTACCAAACCAAATAAGGTTTTAAAAGAAATTAAAAAACAAGTTCACTTACAACAAGAAGAATTTGGGCGCATATTTGTTGGAGATATTATACCTGCATTACAACAAGAAAACATTTTTTTAATTAATGCTGAAGATTTTAGTGCCTCACAAAAAGAAATAGCTAAAGATTTCTATAATAAAAAACTTAAGTCAAAACTTAATACCGAAACGTATGCTATTAAAAATAAAGATTCGGTTTTTGTTGAAAACGAAGCACTTTACCTTACCACACTATTAGATAAAAACACTTTTGAAATAGTAGCAATACCAGAAGATGAAAATCGTTTTTTTGTATTTCCAACCGAAAATGGAAAACACTATATTACATTTATAGATGATATTTTAAAGTATAATTTAAAACTAAAACACAATAATTTTAATTTAAATTACTACGAATTAAAAGTCTCTCGAGATGCAGAGCTATATATTGAAGATGAGTTTTCTGGTAATTTAATGCAAAAAATTAAAGAGTCGTTACCAAAAAGAGAAACAGGACAAGCAACAAGAATTTTAATAGATTCTAAAATGCCCGAAACGCTTCAATCTATAATAAAAGACACATTAGATGTCACAAATGCTGATATTATTTTAGGCGGAGAGCATCATAATTTTAGAGATTTTTTTTCATTTCCTAATCCAACAAACAAGACATTATCAAATAAAGTTTTACCTCCAAAACCTCATCCTTTACTTAACACACACACATCAATGTTTAAAGCCATTGATGAAAAAGATCGACTAATACATTATCCTTATCAATCTTTTGAACCTGTAATTAAATTAATTGAAGAAGCCGCAGCCGATTCCAAAGTCACTACTATAAAAATGACACTTTATCGAGTTGCTAAAGATTCCCGATTAAATAGAGCTATTGCCAATGCTGCAAAAAATGGTAAAGAAGTTGTTATTTTTATTGAAGCTAAAGCGCGTTTTGATGAAAAAAACAACCTTAAATGGGGAAATATTTTTAAAGAAAATGGCGCTAAAGTTATTTACAGTTATCCAGGAATAAAAGTACACTCCAAAATACTATATATAGAAAGAAAAATAAATAATACAACTAAGCGCTACTGCTACATTGGAACAGGAAATTTTAATGAAAACACAGCTAAACTCTATACAGATTTTGGTTTAATGACATCTAACACTAAAATAAATAAAGAACTAAACAGAGTGTTTTTAGTACTTGAAGGCGTTTTAATCGTGCCTAAAGCTAAAAAATTACTAATCTCACCATTTACTTCTAGACACAAATTCTCTGCAATGGTAGAGCGTGAGATTGCTTATGCTCATGCAGGAAAAGAAGCCTATATTATTTTAAAAATGAATAGTCTGGAAGATAAAAAAATGATTAAACTGCTTTACAAAGCGAGTAATGCAGGTGTTAAAATTAGGTTATTAATTAGAGGTATTTGCAGCCTTATTCCAGGTGTAAAACACCAAAGTGAAAATATAACCGTTACAAGTATTGTAGATAGGTTTTTAGAACATGGTCGCGTATATTTATTTGGAAATAATGGAGATGAAAGATTGTTTATAGGTTCTGCAGATTGGATGACAAGAAATTTAAGTCACCGTATAGAAGTTATCACTCCAGTATTGGATCCTGACAATTTTAAAATTGTAAAAGATATTTTAGAACTACAACTGGCAGATAATGTTAAAGCTAGAATTATTGGTGCAGAACAAAAAAACGAGTATGTAAAAAATAATAACAAACCTTTACAATCTCAATTAGAAACATACCACTATTTTAATTAATGATAAGCGAGAGTAACATATCTAAAGGTTTTATTGCAGCTGGATTAGCAAATATTACAGCAGTACCTATTTTTTCTAAACTTTTTACCAATCAAGTTATAAATAACACACAACCAGAAGTGATGTCTAATTTTGGTTTGGTAATGATTATGGTTTGGGGACTTGCCTACATTGCGGTAAATAAAAAACACAAAACACTAAAGTGGTTAGTTGGTATATTTGCCTTAGAGAAGATAATCTATGCCTTTATATGGCTTAATTGGTTATTAAAAAACGACTTATCTATAGTGTATAAGCAAGACACTTTAGCAGGTGTTTTTTATACTATTTATGGTGTAAACGATTTTATTTTTTTCTTATTTTTTACTTACGTATTCTTTAAAACGCCTAAACAATAAATCCGTTTTCTCTAGCATGTTCTATAGCTTGAGCGCTATTTTCAACCATTAATGCTGGTGTTGTTTTATAATGCTCTAACAAACCTTTTACTCTTAGCATTCGTTTTTTATGTTTAACGCTTCGTAAATAAATTGCTAGAATTCTATCTGGAAATTTTTCAGCTATTTCTATATAAATATCAGGATCATGTTCTCCACTATCTCCTATTAAAATAAAAGGCAAATTAGGAAAGGTTTTCAATAAATTTAAAATCTCTTTTTGCTTTTGAGGCTTCTCATTTGGGCCTTTCTTTTTTAAAAAGTTACTTAAACTTCTTAATAAAATTGGACCTTTAGGAAAGTTATTCTGCTTTAAAAACAACTCAAGATACCTATACAAGTTCCATGGACTATGACTTACATAAAATATAGGATTAGCGTTTTCTCCAGAAACGCCACGATGTAACATATGGTAGAATTCTGCAGCACCTTTTAAAGGCAATCTACTTTTCGCATTTTTAAATAATGAATTATAAATTACACGCCATTTTAATGTTGATACAACTCCTGTGTGCAAAATAGTATCATCTATATCACTTGCAACACCAAATTGAGCATTACTAGCCGGTATAAGTATTTCTCCTGGAAACTTATTATCGTTAGTTATTGTACGCTGTATGTTTACATCGTTGTAAGATAATGTAAACGGTAGCCAACCTTCACTATTACATAAATCTCTTAAGTTTTCAAGGTTTTCTTCAATTTTAAAATAACCATCATTATCTGTAATAGCATTTAAAACTTTGTTGTTTGGCAGTGTTATTTTAACTGCAACATTAGCAATCTCATCGGTTTCAAAACGTTTCCAGGCGTTTATAGCTAAGTGAAGAATTTTTTGTGATTCTAAATCTATAGATTCGTCTTCAAGCGCTCTACCTCTAGCGTAAAAATGTGTGTTTGTACCATAGCTTTGAAAAGCAATAATTTGAAGTGGATCTTTTTTAAATATTCCCATGAAAAATTTGTCGTGTTAACAACTGTAAAATAACAAAAAAACCTGCTAATTAAATTAGCAGGTTTCTTAAATAAAATATAAATAGACTTTAGCTTTTATTAATTTCTATTTTTTCGATAGTTTTAATATTCTCATCTCTAGCAATATCATTGGCTGCTTCAAATGCTTTTAATTTTGATTCTACTTGAGCTTTTGTACCTGTAAAAGTTTCTTTTTTTGTTACTTCTTCTCCATTTACAATAGCAGTATAGGTAATTGTTGCTTCAGCATTATCGTTATTAATAGTAATATTATTTTCTACTGAAATTTCTTTAGTAACTGCGGCATAACCTTCTTCTGTATGACCACCTAAAATTGGAGCTACTACTAAACCTATAAGGCAAGTTAATTTTATTAAAATATTCATTGATGGTCCAGAAGTATCTTTAAATGGATCACCAACAGTATCTCCTGTTACGGCAGCTTTATGAGCGTCCGATCCTTTATAAGTCATTTCTCCATTAATTTCTACTCCAGCTTCAAACGACTTTTTAGCATTATCCCAAGCACCACCAGCATTGTTTTGAAAGATTGCCCAAAGTACTCCAGATACAGTAACTCCAGCCATATAACCACCAAGCATCTCGGCAATAGCTTTATGCTCCATACCAAATAGCATTGGTAAAAAAGCAATTACTAATGGAAAACCTATGGTTAATAAACCTGGTAACATCATTTCTTTTAAAGATGCTTTTGTTGAAATCGCAACACATTTATCGTATTCTGGTTTTCCTGTTCCTTCCATTATTCCAGGAATGTCTCGAAATTGACGACGTACTTCTTGAACCATTTCCATTGCTGCTTTTCCTACTGCATTCATTGCTAATGCAGAAAACACTACTGGTACCATACCACCTACAAATAGCATAGCTAATACAGGTGCTTTAAAAATGTTTATTCCATCTATACCTGTAAATGTTACGTAAGCAGCAAATAAAGCCAATGATGTTAATGCTGCCGAAGCAATAGCAAATCCTTTTCCTGTTGCAGCTGTAGTATTCCCAACAGAATCCAAAATATCTGTACGTTCTCTAACTATTGGTTCTTGCTCACTCATTTCGGCAATACCACCTGCATTATCTGATATTGGCCCAAAAGCATCGATAGCTAATTGCATAGCTGTTGTAGCCATCATTGCAGAAGCTGCTAAAGCTACACCGTAAAATCCTGCGAATGCATAAGAAGCCCAAATTGCACCTGCAAATAAAATAACCGATGGAAATGTAGAAATCATTCCTGTTGCTAGACCTGCAATTATATTTGTTCCTGCTCCTGTTGAAGATTGCTGTACTATTTTTAAAATTGGTTTTTTTCCTAATCCTGTATAGTATTCTGTAACCGAAGAAATTACAGCTCCTACTACCAAACCAACTAAAGTGGCATAAAATACACGCATAGCTGATATTTCTATTTTTCCTTCGCCAAAAAATGCCATTGTCATTGTTTCTGGCAGCATATATTTACACAGGCCAAAACATGCTAATGCTACTAGAATTATAGATGTCCAATTCCCTTTATTTAAAGCGCCCATTACTTGAGCTTCTTTTGCATCATTATTACTAATTTTAACTAGTAAAGTACCTACTATAGATATAATAATTCCCACACCTGCAATTGCCATAGGTAATAAAATTGGACCAATTCCTCCAAAGGCATCACCAATATTTCCTCCCATATCTTTAATTACATAATTACCAAGTACCATAGCTGCAAGAACCGTTGCTACGTAAGAGCCAAATAAATCTGCTCCCATTCCTGCAACATCACCTACATTATCACCTACATTATCTGCAATAGTTGCTGGATTTCTTGGGTCATCTTCTGGAATTCCTGCTTCTACTTTACCTACTAAATCTGCACCAACATCTGCTGCTTTAGTATAAATACCACCACCAACGCGTGCAAACAAGGCAATAGACTCTGCTCCTAAAGAAAATCCTGCCAGAGTTTCTAGAACAATAGTCATATCCATGGTATTAGTCCAAACACCACCCATAAAAAAGTGAAAGAAAAATATAAAAAATGCTGTTAAACCTAAAACGGCTAAACCTGCAACACCAAGTCCCATTACTGTACCACCACCAAAAGATATGTTTAATGCTTTAGGTAAACTTGTTCTTGCTGCCTGCGTTGTTCTAACATTTGTTTTTGTTGCTATTTTCATACCTATATTACCTGCAAAAGCTGAAAATATAGCACCAAAGATAAAAGCAATAACAATTAACCAATGTGTTGTTGGTACAACAATTGAAACAATAGTTAAAAGTACACTTACAATTACAACAAATCCAGTTAGCAATTTATATTCTGCACTTAAAAAAGCCAAAGCACCTTCGTAGATGTGATCTGAAATTTCTTTCATTTTTCCATCTCCTGCATCTTGCTTCATCACCCATTTTTGCTTAACAAACATGTAAATTAAGCCTAGTACAGCCAATGCTATTGGCAAATAAATCATAATTGAATCCATATTATTTTAGTTTGATTGGTTTTTAATGAAAGCTAATGTAAGAAAATAGCATAAAAGAAAAAAATGTTTTAATTGTGCTAAATTTTTAAGAATTTATCAATAAAAAAGCCTGTTCATTACGAACAGGCTTAGTATTGCTACTAAAAAATTAAGGATTAATTTTTTGTTTTATTTTTAAATTTATCAAATTCTCCTTCTTTTACTTCTCTTGGCCAAGAGTTATTAGAAGTATCAACATCTGCTGTTTCTAAATTTGGATCTACTGTAATTTTTACAATTTCTTTATCTGAAGCTATTGCTTTTGTAGCTTCTTTATCGTTTAATCTCCAGATTTGTGCAGGATATGTTTCAGTTTTAGATGAACCATCTGAATAAGTATACTCTACAATAATTGGCATTACTAAACCACCTGGTTTTTCGAAAGTTACATTGTAAAAGAATTTTGGCTCTTTCATTTTTGCTCTTTCAGCTGCAGTAAAGTTATCCATTACATATTCTTTTAAAGATGGTGCATTGTCTAATAATTTACCGCTTTTCATCTCTGCTTTATAATCTTCACTACCTTCTTCAACCATAAATACTAATGGTGGTAAATCGCTTAATTTCATACCACGAGATTTAGCCATATCTTTAACTTGTTGTGTAGGTTCTTTTGATACGTAAAACTTTTTTACATCTTTTACTCCTATATCAACAAAGTCTGTTGTATAAAACCAACCTCTCCAAAACCAATCTAAATCGAATGCAGATGCATCTTCCATTGTGCGGAAAAAATCTTCTGGAGTTGGGTGTTTAAACATCCAACGTTGAGAGTATTCTCTAAATGCATAATCAAAAAGTTCTGGTCCCATTACAGTTTCTCTTAAAATATTTAAGGCTGTACCTGGTTTACCATATGCATTGTTACCAAATTGGTATGTGTTTAATCCTTTTGTCATTATTGGTGCAATAAAGTTTTGATCGCCACCCATATAACGTGTAATATTTTTTGCTGGCCCACGACGTGAAGGATATGCTGTTTGACCTTCTGATAATGCATCTGGATACCATTTTCCAAAATCTTGCTCTGCTACATATTGTACAAAAGTATTTAAACCTTCATCCATCCATGTCCATTGACGCTCATCACTATTTACAATCATTGGGAAAAAGTTGTGTCCCACTTCGTGAATAATTACAGACATCATACCAAATTTAGTACGATCACTATAATTTCCATCTTTATCTGGACGTCCATAGTTCCAGCAAATCATTGGGTATTCCATACCTTGTTGCTTTGCGTGTACAGAAATGGCTTTATGATAAGGATAATCGAAAGTCATACGAGAGTAAGACCTTAATGTACTAGCAACTGCTTTTGTAGACCATTGTTCCCATAATGGGTTTCCTTCTTTAGGGTACATAGATACCGCCATTTTAGTAGAGCCATTAATATCTACAGCCATCATATCTAATATATAACGTCTAGAAGTTGCAAAACCAAAATCACGTACATTTTTCGCACTTAATTTCCATGTTTTTGTCTTAGTAGATTTTGTTTTTTCTGCAGCTTCTGCTTCAGCTTGAGTAACAATTACAACAGGTTCATCAAAAGATTTTTTAGCTTTTTCAAAACGCTTCATCATTTCTTTTGAGTACACTTCTTTTCTATTTGTAAGTACACCTGTACCATCAAGAATGTGATCTGCCGGTACTGTAATATTTACATCAAAATCACCAAAAGGCAATGCAAATTCATCACGTCCCCAAAACTGAGAGTTTTGCCAACCTTCAACATCGTTATAAACTGCCATTCTTGGATAAAATTGAGCGATTACATAGTTTCTGTTATCGTCTTCTTTAAAGTACTCGTAACCAGAACGGCCACGACCATTAACGTGATCGTTAATGTTATACCACCATTTTATTGAAAAAGAAAATTTATCTCCAGAAGCTAATGGTTTTGGCATTTCTACACGCATCATTGTACGATTAATCATGTGTGGTAATGCATTACCATTAGTATCTTTTACTTCTTCTATTTTAAATCCTCCATCAAAACCTTCTGTCATGTAAGCATCTGCAAAGCTTGATGCTTGTTGAGCAGGAGCAATACCACTACCTTGAATAAGTGGTGTTTTAGAGTCTCTTGCTCTCATGTTTTGATCTAACTGTACCCATAAATAATTAAGTACATCTGGAGAGTTGTTTGTATATGTAATTGTTTCGAAACCAGATAAACGAGCATTAACATCGTCTAATTCTAAATCCATTTTATAATCTGCTTGTTGCTGATAATAAGCGGAACCTGGAGCACCAGAGGCTGCACGATACATGTTTGGAGATGAGAACTCCTCGTAAAGTTGTTTAAATTTGTTGTTGTTTGTGTGGCCTTGCACAGGCTCTTGGTTTTCTTTATCCTGTTGTGCAAATACACCTACAGTAATAAAGAGTGCAGAAAGCACGTAATACTTTAGATTGTTCATTTAGAAATTGTTTTTTTCGAATAATTGAGGCTGAAATTAACAATTTTTAAGAATTTTACATTCTATTTTATTAGAAGTTTAACATTCCTTTGATTCTTTCTGGTATTAATATGAAAGATTTGTGCTTATTATTAATATATGTTCTTACTATATTTTTTTGATCACTAAAGACATCAAAAAGTATTTTATTTTCAATTTCGAATGTTTTTACTGCTGTGATATTTTCAATTTCTAAATAGCACTGCACAACATCTTCATCATATTCCTTACCTATAAATTGTACTGAAGCTAATTTTCCGTTTATTGAAATTTTTAATCTTGATAACACATATTTTTCTATGTATTGATCTATTTGTGTTTCATCTTGATTTGATGCCAAAACAATACTTTCGTCATAACGTTCGCGAAGAAGTTTCTCAAAATCATCGATAAAAATTCGTGTTATAATTTGAACCGATTTTTTCTCTTTTACATATTCTATTTTAGTAATACTCACATAATATTTATGCATCGCTGTAAATGCTAATGAGGAGATTAGAGTTATGGTTAATATTATTTTTAAGAATTTCATATTATATAATTTCGTTTGCAAACATAGTGAAAGCAGTCAAAAAGTATTCCATAAAAATTAGTTTCATTCTTTTGAAGCCAAATTTTCTTTATATTTTATGTACTTTTTTTTCATAAATGCGAGCGCTTCTAAATCGCCTTTTGAGCAATGCTTTTCGAAATCTTTATCATCTGCACAAAAATAAAAAAAGTCCATTCTCTTGTCTTCTTCTAAGGGATTATTGCTAAAAAAATCTTCAGACAATCTAGATTTTAAACTATACATTAAGGTTGTGTTTGCCTCTAAGGCTATTCGTTTTTTTAGCATTTTTGTTCTTCCTGAGATAGCGTTTAAAATTGGATTTAAAGGTATGAAACCTCCACCAGTTGTAGCTTCGTGCAATCGCCTTTCGCTTTGTGTTTTAGGTTTTCCTTTATAGCCTGGTATACCAACATTATAAAAATTAATGCTTGGTTTGGCTTTAGAGTTATTAATATCTTGTTCTAGATTACCGCTTAAAATATTTCCAACTATTACTTCTTGTAATTCATTTATCTGCTCTGCTAATGTAATTTGTATACCTTTTTCGTTTATATTTTTTTGGGTTATAATAATTGTTTCTGGTTGGTATTGTATTGAGGTTACAGATAAAGTATCGTTTTTTTGAGCTTCAATTTTAAAAATCCCTAAAGCATTTGTGGTGGTATATGTGTTTTTATTAATGTTTGTTACATGGATGTTTTCAAGGTTATCTTCGGCTTGAATTTTTCCGAATAATGTTACAGATTGTGCGTTTAAAAAAACACCTAATAATAGAAAAACAGCTATACAAGCATATTTATAAAATTTATTATTTTCCACTTGTTGCTGTTAAAAATTCTTTACTCTTAAGGTGTAAATAATCTATAAGTTCTATTTCTTTAGTAGGTTCTAAAAGTGCGTAATTAAAATTAGAATTTTCTAGGTAGATTATAAACTCATTAACTTTATCTTCTGGTATATTATAGTTGGATGTATAATATTCGTTTTTAAAAACGGTAGAGAGTTTTGAAACTGGTATATTAAACCGCTTACCTACTCGGTTTTGTCTATCTATTCGTTTTTTATTTTTTTTATTTTTTGTTTTAAAAATCGCATTTACTAGTAATCCTAAAATTGCCACACCATCTGCTTGATACCTTATGCGGTCGTTTTGATTTCCTAATGCGATATTATCAACTTTTGAATGATGATCATCTGCAACTTCAAGGTTTTCAACATTACCAAAATCAAACATTTGTATAGGTTTTACAACTTTTGTATTAGCTATATCACCTTCTATTATGCCTGTTAAATCGTATTGTAGTAAAACAACCTCATCTAGAGTATTTATTTGTTCATTTAAATAAATAGTTAATTTTTTAGAATCTATAACTTTCTGTGTTATGTAGGTTTTAAATGGCTTAAGTTGAATTGCAGATACTTGAATCTCATCATTTAAAGCAACTTTAATTTTAAATCTTCCCAAGGAGTCTGTAATTACTCCTTTATTAGATGACTCGTTAAAAACAGTTACATTCTCTAAGTCCTCAACAGCAACAATAATTTGACCATTAACCTCAACTCGCTTAGTATTTTGAGCTTGAGTATTTAAAATTGAAACTAGAAAAATTAAGAGAAGTAAAGTCTGTTTCATGCCTAATTGGTTTGGTTATGTAAATAACGTCTATCAGTTCTTAAATAAAATTAAAAATGCTTTTAAATTTTTGTTAAAAACTTAGTTTATATAAATTTACGATTAAAATTCATAAAATGAAAAATATAATAATTGCGAGCACCTCAACGCTTTATAATGGAAAGCCTTTAGAGTATTTATTAAATGAAATAGAACATTTGTTTAAAGATGTTTCTGAAGTTTTATTCATTCCTTATGCAAGACCTGGAGGAATTTCTCATGATGATTATACTAACAAAATAAGTGATGTATTTTCTAAAATCAATAAAACTATAAAGGGAATACATACTTTTAAAAACCCAAGGCAAGCGATACAAGAAGCTAAAGGCATTTATGTCGGAGGCGGAAACACTTTTGTTTTAGTTAATAATCTCTACAAAAACGACTGCATAAATATTTTAAAAGAAGTTATAACTAGAGGTATTCCCTATTTAGGCACAAGTGCTGGTAGTAATATTTGCGGTTTATCTATGAGCACCACTAATGATATGCCAATTGTTTATCCGCCAAGTTTTAAAACATTAGGTTTTGTACCATTCAATATTAATCCTCATTATTTAGATCCTATTGAAGGAAGCAAACATATGGGAGAAACCCGAGAAACACGTATTCAAGAATTTCATAAATTTAATACGCAACCTGTAATAGGATTACGAGAAGGAAGTTACATTAAAGTTTCTGGAGAAAGTATACAATTAAAGGGTGAGCATCAAGCAAGAGTATTTGAATATGACACAGAACCTTATGAAATTGAAACAAATACTTATCTAAATGAACTAAAATAAAAAAGCTTCATCTAAAAGATGAAGCTTTCTATGAGCGAGAGACCAGGTTCGAACTGGCGACATTCAGCTTGGAAGGCTGACGCTCTACCAACTGAGCTACTCTCGCATTTCCGGATGCAAAAATAACATAATTCTTGAAATACCAATACATTTTTACATATTATTTTAAAGTATTTTATCGTTTATATCTGTATTTTACCGATAAAACAAAACCTAACAAATCATTTTCTTCGTATAAACTGTTGTTACTCTTAAATTTGGAATAAAAGCTTCCTAATGAAAAATTTCTTAATCTACTTCGTACTTTTAACAAGCACATCAATATTTGCTCAGGTTAAAATTGGTGAAAATCCACAAACTATAAATCAAAACTCAATTCTTGAACTTGAAAGTGATACAAAGGCGCTTGTTGTTACAAGAATTACAACTTCTCAAATGAATGCGATGACACCTCTTGAAGGCGCAATTATTTACAATACAGACGAAGACTGTTTATTTCAATATAATAATAACTCTTGGAATAGCCTATGTGTTGATGTCATGGCGAACGAAACCGTAACTTCTATTATTGATAATGGAAATGGCACATTAACATATACTGATGAATCTGGAACTAACACCATCATTTCTTTAAGTGATGCAGATTCAGATACAACTAACGAGCTTAACCAAACAATGGTGCTTAACGGTACAAATTTAGAAACAACTGATGCTGGCGGAACCATTATTACAGACTTATCGGCTTTAGACCAGTCTGCAGATATTGCAAATAGTGAAGCAGACATTGCAACAAATGCAACTGATATCGCAGACCATATTGCTGCAGATTTAGATACTGATGCGACTAACGAAATTCAAACTGTTGAATCTACAGATGGTTCGGTTACGGTTACACCTAACGGAAATGATTTCGATTTATCTATTACAATTCCTGCTAATAATGATAATGATGCTACAAATGAGCTTAACCAAACAGTGGTGCTTAACGGGACAAATTTAGAAACAACTGATGCTGGCGGAACAATTACTACAGATTTATCATCTTTAGACCAGTCTGCAGATATTGCAAATAGCGAAGCAGACATTGCAAACAATGCCGTTAACATTGCAACAAACGCAACGGATATTGCAGACCATATTGCTGCAGATTTAGATACTGATGCGACTAACGAAATCCAAACTGTTGAATCTACTGATGGTTCGGTTACAGTTACACCTAACGGAAATGATTTCGATTTATCTATTACTATTCCTGCTAATAATGATAATGATGCTACAAATGAGCTCAACCAAACAGTGGTGCTTAACGGTACAAATTTAGAAACAACTGATGCTGGCGGAACCATTACTACAGACTTATTTTCTTTAGATGAATCTGCTGAAGTCGCTACAAATACAACTAACATTACTACAAACGCAACGAATATCGCAGACCATATTGCTGCAGATTTAGATACTGATGCTACTAATGAAATTCAAACTGTTGAATCTACAGATGGTTCGGTTACGGTTATACCTAACGGAAATGATTTCGATTTATCTATTACAATTCCTGCTAATAATGATAATGATGCTACAAATGAGCTTAACCAAACAGTTGTACTTAACGGGACAAATTTAGAAACAACTGATGCTGGCGGAACCATTACTACAGACTTATCTTCTTTAGATGAATCTGCTGAAGTTGCTACTAATGCCGCTAACATTGCAACAAACGCAACGGATATTGCAGACCATATTGCTGCAGATTTAGATACTGATGCGACTAACGAAATTCAAAATGTTGAATCTACAGATGGTTCGGTTACGGTTACACCTAACGGAAATGATTTTGATTTATCTATTACTATTCCTGCTAATAATGATAATGATGCTACAAACGAGCTTAACCAAACAGTGGTACTTAACGGGACAAATTTAGAAACAACTGATGCTGGCGGAACCATTACTACAGACTTATCTTCTTTAGACCAGTCTGCTGAAGTTGCTACTAATGCTGCAGATATTGCTACAAACGCAACGGATATCGCAGACCATATTGCTGCAGATTTAGATACTGATGCGACTAACGAAATTCAAAATGTTGAATCTACAGATGGTTCGGTTACGGTTACACCTAACGGAAATGATTTCGATTTGAGCGTAACACCTTACGACGATTCTTCACTACAAACTCAAATTACTGCTAATGCAGATGATATAGATGATTTACAAGCAGATCAAATAACTCAAAATACTGCTATTACAAATAACGCTACAGCTATTTCAGATAATGCAGATGCCATTGTTGCTCTAGAAGCAGAACAAGTTACACAAAATAATAATATTGCTAATAATACAACAGCAATAACAAATCATATTGCTGCAGATGGAGATACTGATGCGACTAATGAAATACAATCATTAACTCAAGTTGGAAACAATGTTACTTTATCTAATGGTGGAGGAACAATTTCTGTTGCAGACAACGACAACGATGCGACTAACGAATTACAAGAGGTAACTTCTTCAAATAATTCTGTTGGTATTACTCAAAACGGAAACGATTTTGATTTAAGCGTTATTATTCCTGCTAATAATGATAATGATGCCACTAATGAAATACAAGATATTTCAACCAATGGCGATGCCGGAAACATTTCTTTAACCAATGGATCTACACTAAACCTTAATATAGATGATGCAGATGCAGATGCTACAAACGAAATTCAAATCTTAACACAAACAGGAAACACTGTTACATTATCTAACTCTGGAGGCACAATTTCTGTTGCAGATAATGATAACAACGCAACTAACGAAATACAGGTTATTACATCTACAGATGGTTCTGTAACTGTAACTCCAGATGCTAATAATAATTATAATTTAAGTGTAATTACTCCTACAAATAATGATAATGATCCAACCAACGAAATCACAACAGTAACAGATAATCTAGATGGCACAACAACCATTTTAGATGTAAATGGAGGCACTGTAACAGTAGATAACGATGGAGTAGATAATGTTGATGATGCAGATAATGATGTTACAAACGAATTACAAGATATTTCTTTAAACGGAACAGAGTTACAATTATCAACTCCTGCTACCGCTGGAAATCTAGTTGATTTAACAGATCAAATTACACTACCAATGTTTGCAAATGGAGCCAATACAAACGATGAAATTTATTGGAATGGTACAGATTGGGTTTATGGAACGCGAGTTGCAACCGTAAATTTAATTAGTCCAGATGCAGATGGTAATGTAAACATACCTATTGGTAATGTTTATACTGGCCCAACAACAACAACAGGAGATATTGGACCTAACGAAGTTGGAGGATCACCTCAAGAAGGAGACATTTATGTAGTAAATAGTGACGCTCCAGATCCTGCACAAGTTGGAAACACATATATTTATGATATTGATACTATGGATTGGATTGCAATAGATCCATTTAACGCTGCTCTTTACGACCCAAGATATGTTAATGTTACTGGCGATACTATGGTTGGAAACTTAGACATGAATGGGAACACGGTAACAGACTTAGGAACACCAACAGGAGCTACAGATGCTGCACCCAAAGGTTATGTTGATAATATGAGCTTAGTCGATAATAATGATGGAACTTTTTCATTAAACAAACCAGACGGAACAATTGATACTATTAATAAAGCATTCTTAACAGACAATCTAGACGGGACATTTACATTTAATAATAATGACGGCAATCCTGTTACAATTAATATTTCTGACTTAGAAACAACAACAACATTAACAGATAATGGTAACCAAACATTTACTTATGTTAATGAAGACAATACAGCAACTACTTTTTCTATTGCTGATAACGATAACGATGCATCAAACGAAATCCAAACTGTAGAATCTACAGATGGTTCTGTTACTATTACACCTAACGGAAATGATTTTGATTTATCTGTTACTATTCCAACGAACAACGATAACGATGCCACTAACGAAATTCAAACACTTAGTCAAGTAGGAACTAATGTTACCTTATCTAATGGTGGCGGAACTATTTCTGTGGCAGATAATGATAATGATGCCACTAATGAAATTCAAACCATCTCATCTTCAGACAACTCTATTGCAGTAACACAAACAAATAACGATTACGATTTAAGCATTACAATTCCTGCAAATAACGATAACGATTCTACTAACGAGATTCAGGATATTTCTACTAATGGAAATCCTGGAAATATTACCATTTCTAATGGCTCTACTATTAATTTAAATACAGATGATGCCGATTCTGATATTACAAACGAAATTCAAATAATAACATCAAGTGATAACTCTGTTGCTATAACTGAAACTAATAACAACTACGATTTAACTGTAACTCCGTTTGATGATTCTACTTTACAGTCTCAAATCACAACTAATGCGAACGATATTGACGCATTAGAAGCAGAACAAGTTACTCAAAATGCTAATATTACTGACAACACAACAGCTATCGCAGACCATATTGCTGCAGATTTAGACACTGATGCGACTAACGAAATTCAAACTGTTGAATCTACTGATGGCTCGGTTACTGTTACACCTAACGGAAATGATTTCGATTTATCTATTACTATTCCTGCAAATAATGATAATGATGCCACAAACGAGCTAAACCAAACTGTAGTGCTTAACGGTACAAACATAGAAACAACTGATGCTGGCGGAACAATTACTACAGACTTATCATCTTTAGATGAATCTGCTGAGGTTGCCACTAATGCTTCAAATATCGCAACAAACGCAACGGATATTGCAGACCATATTGCCGCAGATTTAGATACTGATGCGACTAACGAAATTCAAACTATTGAATCTATAGATGGTTCGGTTACAGTTACACCTAACGGAAATGATTTCGATCTATCTATTACTATTCCTACAAATAACGATAATGATGCCACAAACGAGCTAAACCAAACAGTTGTACTTAACGGTACAAACTTAGAAACAACTGATGCTGGTGGAACAATTACTACAGACTTATCGGCTTTATCATCTAATGTAACTCAGGTTGTAACAGCTGGTAATACAATTGCTACTCATACAAGTGGTACTACAACAACAAATATTGTTGAAACAACAACGTCGTTATCTCAAAATGATGCGAGTCCTACGGGAGAAATTACGTATACAAACGAAGCAAATGTAACAGCCACCGCTCAAGTTGTTGCAGCAGAAACAGACAATCAAATAGAAGTTGGTGCAAATGGTGGTGCTTATTTGGGCCCAACAGTATACACTGGCACGTTTATTATTACAGCTACAGGAAACCAAACTATTACAGGCTTACCTTTTGAGCCATCATCTGTAACGTTTGTTGCTCATGCAAATGTTGAAACTTTAGATTTAGACTCAGATAACGGTGTAGGCAATAATAACACAGGCATTGCTAACTCTTTTGGAACAATGAACGGGTTTGCAAGAAACGACTCTGGATCTATAACACAACAAGTAATTTATGTAGGTGGAAGCGGAAATTCAATTAACGACATTTCAAGATTCGCTTCAAGCTCACGATGTATTGGTTTAAGATATGGTAACCAAAATGGTGATGCTGTTGGAAGAACATTAGCAAGTTTATCGTCATTCAACACAGATGGGTTTACATTAAATGTTACAAACAAATCAGATAATGTTGTTGTTATTTTTACAGCATATAAATAATTAAGAAGCATGAAATATTTAAATTACATAGTATTGCTTCTATTTCAAATTAGTTTTGGGCAGCAAGCATTGCAAAACTCTGGAAATATTCAAATTCATGATCAAGGTCAAGTTGGTTTTCATATCGATTTAGTTAATAATGGAACTTTTAATCAAAATTTAGGATTAGCAGGTTTTTATAATTCAGAAAACCCATTAACTATTTCAGGAACTCAAACTCCACAATTTTTTGATATGGAAGTTGCAGTAGATAATAATTTAATTCTTGATATTAATACCGAAGTTGCAAACACACTAAGTTATATTATTGGAGATGTTATATCTCCAAGAAATAACATAACAATTTCTTTAGATTATTTAAGTAATGCTCTTTTTGTAGCCGAAGACAATTTTCGACTAACAGATGGTTACGCGTCTTATTCTGGAAATAATTCTTTTAGCTTCCCTATTGGAGATGATAATAAATTAAGACCACTTATAACACCATTGCAAACAAATAACCCCAAATTTAAAGCTGCATATTTTAATGAAGACCCAAATTTTCCTTCTACATTTCCAATGGAGTTTAATACAAATAATTCTGAAGGTATCTTAAATGCCATAAGTAATCAGGAGTTTTGGGACTTTAATGGTACAGATAAAACATTTGTAACGCTAACATGGAATCAAGAAAGCCAAATAAATAATTTAGCTGGTGATTTAATGAATTTAAGAGTTGTTGGCTGGAGTAAAACCGAAAACAAATGGCTTGATCTTGGGAATACAAACATTACTGGAGACAGTAACAATGGGACTATTAGTTCTTTTGAATTTATTCCAAATGATTTTGAAATTATAACCTTTGGTAGCTTAATTGGTAGTGATGGATTAACTGTTTATAGCGGTGTTAGTCCTAATGGAGATGGATTAAATGATGTTTTTGTAATTGAAGGCATAGAGTTATTTAATAATGAATTAAAAATATTTAACCGTTGGGGACGCATAGTCTATGATGCGAAAAATTATAAAAACACTTTTAATGGAGTTTCTAATAAAAAAGTAATTGGGAGCCAAGGAAACAAACTTCCTGTAGGCACCTATTTTTATGTCTTAGAGTTGCCTCTAGATAACAAAACCTACTCGGGTTGGATATATTTAAACTACTAATTATAGTGTTTTATAAAAGTGATAGCCATAAATTTCATACCCTTCGTTATAATAAAATTTATGCGAAGGATAATTTTGAACGTAAGTATTTAATTCAGATATATTACAACCTTTAGATTTAGCATATTTATATATCCATTTAAAAAACAATTTACCCAAACCTTTACCTTGATATTCTGCTTCAATATAAACATGATCTACCTCCATAGATTTTCCTGCATAATGTCTAGTTTGAAACCACATGCCACAAATTCCAATTAATTTTTCACCTAAATAAACACCTGCACATTCATAGTTTTCTTTTACCATTTCAGCAAAACGCGTTTTTAAAACATCGTCAGAATTTGTATTATTTGTTAATTTTTGCATTAAAGGAATAATGATATTTATATCCTTTTTATCAATAATTTTAAAGCAGAAAGACATCTTGAAATTTTTTAGTAAATTTAAATAAAATCATTAAGTTTGAAAGACATTACTTCCTATGAAAACAACAAATCTTTCAAACATAAAAATTGAAGTTATAACAGGAGAACAAACTCTACCTGTTCGTCATGCTGTATTAAGAAAAGGCAAACCTATTGAGGCTTGCCCAATTCCAGAAGACAATTTAGAAACAACCTATCATTTTGGATTATTTTACAATAAAAAACTTGTTGCGGTTAGCTCTTTCGTGGCAGACAAATCACCTTATTTCGAAGAATCAAATCAATATAGGTTAAGGGCAATGGGTGTTTTAGAAGATTATCAAGGTTTAAAACTAGGAAGACAATTATTAAATTTTGGTGTTCATTTTTTAAAAGAAAAAAACGTAGAGCGTTTATGGTTTAACGCCCGAATCATTGCTGTAAATTTTTACAGAAATAATGGTTTTGATACTATTGGAAATATTTTCGATATTCCTAAGGTTGGAGACCATTTCGTAATGCATAAAAAAATATGATTAAAAAAAAGGATATAAAACTTATAGTAATATTAATTTTAGCATGCATAACGTTTCCTCAACTCACTAATTCTCAAAGTCTAATTTCTGTTGAAGAATTAATAGGCAAAGGAAATCCTAAACTATTTGGAGAAGGTTATAAATTAAGAAAAGAAGCTTACATAGCATTCAAAAAAATGCAAACTGCTGCCCTAAAAAGCAATATAAAGATAGGAGCTGTTTCTAGCTACAGAAGTTATGCACATCAAAAACGCATTTGGGAACGTAAATTTAAAAGAAATTCTTCTGCGGATCTTTCACCAAAAGATAACGTAAAAAAAATAATAGAATATTCAACTATTCCTGGAACCTCTCGTCACCATTGGGGAACAGACATAGACATTTACCAAACCAATGTTAAACAACCAAATGGCATTTTACAACCAAAAAACTATCATGGAAATGGAGTGTTTTGTAAATTAAAAGAATGGATGGATGCTAACTCAAAGCAGTTTGGTTTTTATTTAGTTTACACCGATAAAGTTGATAGAAAAGGTTTTAAATACGAACCATGGCATTACAGCTACAAACCTTTATCTAAAACCTATTTAAAAGCATATAAAAAAATAAATGTTTCAGAATTATTAAAAAAAGACAAACTATTAGGAAGCGATAATTTTTCAGAAGCGTTTATAAACCAATATACTAAAGAAAATATTTTAGATATTAATCCTGAACTTTTGTAACTTTAAAACAGAACTAAAACCATTAAAATATTATGAAAAAAGGCGGACTTAAAGGCAGACTACTTATAGGTTTAGTTATTGCCGCATTTTTTGGCTTTAAATATTGTAGCCAACAAGAAGTCAATCCATATACTGGAAAAAAACAAGCAATATCAATGACTCCACAAGAAGAAATTCAAATGGGATTAGCTAGTCGTGATCAAATGGCAGCTCAGCATGGTGGTTTACATCCTAATGAGCAATATCAAGCATTGGTTGATAATGTAGGCCATAAATTAGTAAACAATAGTATTGCTAAAGAAACACCTTACCAGTATGAGTTTCATTTATTAGCAGACCAAAACACCATAAACGCTTTTGCTTTACCTGGAGGACAAATATTTATAACCTACGCTCTATTTTCTCAACTTAAAAACGAAGACCAACTTGCCGGTGTATTAGGTCATGAAATTGGACATGTATTAGGAAAACACTCTGCTGAAAGAATTGCAAATTCAGAACTTTGGAAAGGTTTATCTACCGCAGGATCTGTGGGCGCAGATATGGGTGGTGTTGTAGCACAAATAGGAAATGGAACTTTATTAAAAAACGGTAGAGGAGACGAATTAGAGAGTGACGATTTAGGAGTACGCTTCATGATGCGTGCCGGTTACGATCCTCAAGAAATGATTGGAGTAATGCAAATTTTAAAAGCTGCTGCAGGACCAAACCGCCAACCAGAATTCTCAAGTACACATCCCGATCCCGACAATAGAATGGAAAAAATTAGAGAATCTATAGAAAAATATAGAAGATAAAAAAAGCCTTGTAAAGTTAGTTTACAAGGCTTTTTAATTATAACATAATTAATATTATGCGTTCTTTAAAGCTTTTTTAATTAAGTTATAAGACTCATTTGCACTAGAAAGTTTTGCATAATCTAAAGCAGTTAATCCTTTTTTAGATTTTAAATTTAAATTTGCTCCTTTTTCAATAAGCAGCTCTAAAATTTCTACTTTATTATATCTAGCAGCAAACATTGCAGGAGTCATACCCACAGATTTTTTATTAATATCTTCTCCAAGATTAATTAAAGTTTTTACTGTTTCAATATCTCCTTTAGCTATAGCCTTACAAAAAGAACTAACATCTGCTAATTTAGAAATCTCTACATCGTAAGAATTCTCAAAATTTAAAGTGTCTGCATTCAAAGTTGCAACAGAGAAACTTAATGCAATTGCCGAAATAATTAATGTTTTTTTCATGATAAAATTTTTTGATTGATAAATGATTTTTTATTTATTGATATACTAAAGAGACGACAAAAAAATTAATTTGTTACACTAAAAAACACAAATAATCAACATTTAACATTTTGAAAACAAATATGTTAACAATATCACAAAATTAAATCACCTCTTAATATTGCCTCAAAAAAAAGTTAACTATTCTTTAAACAGTTTTATTTTTTTTGGTCGTATTTTAAACTTTTATATTTGTAAACTAAAGCCATAAAAATGAATAAAAAAGTAATCCTGATGATTCTTGATGGTTGGGGAAAAAGCCCAGACCCAAAAATATCTGCAATAGATAATGCTAATACAAACTTTATAGACAGTTTATACACTAAATATCCACACGCCCAATTAAGAACAGATGGTTTACATGTAGGTTTACCAGAAGGCCAAATGGGAAACAGCGAAGTTGGACACATGAATTTAGGTGCCGGACGTATTGTTTATCAAGATTTAGCTAAAATTAATTTAGCTGTAGAAAACAAATCTTTAGCAAAAGAACCTGTTTTAGAAAACGCATTTCAATACGCTAAAAAAAATAACAAAGCAGTTCATTTTTTAGGATTATTAAGTAATGGAGGCGTTCATTCTCACATAAACCATTTAAAAGGATTAATTGATGTTGCCCAAGATTTAGGCATCACAAAATCTTACATCCACGGTTTTACAGATGGTAGAGATGTAGATCCACAATCTGGAAAAGGTTTTATTGCAGATATTGAACAATACACCCAAAATAAAAACACACAAATCGCATCAATCACTGGTCGTTATTACGCAATGGATAGAGATAAACGTTGGGAACGTGTACAATTAGCATACAATGCTTTAGTAAATGGTAAAGGAGAATTGTCTAGAAATATTCAAGAAAGTATTCAAAATAATTATAACGATAATATTACAGACGAGTTTATAAAACCTATAATTAAAGTAGATGGTTACGGTCTTCCATTAACAACTATAAAAGAAGATGATGTTGTAATATTCTTTAATTTTAGAACAGATAGAGGTCGCCAATTAACCGATGCTTTATCTCAACAAGATTTTCCAGAATTTAAAATGAAGAAACTTAATTTGTATTATGTAACAATGACAAATTATGATGAGAATTTTAAGGGATTACACGTTGTTTTTAATAAAGACAATATAACCGAAACACTAGGTGAAGTTTTAGAAAAAAACAATAAAACCCAAATAAGAATAGCTGAAACAGAAAAATATCCTCACGTAACATTTTTCTTCTCTGGCGGAAGAGAAAAACCTTTTCAAGGAGAAGCTCGAATATTAAAAAACTCTCCTAAAGTAGCAACATACGATTTGCAACCAGAAATGAGTGCTTTTGAGCTAACCGATGCTTTAATTCCAGAACTACAAAAAGGAGAGGTTGATTTTGTATGTTTAAATTTCGCAAATGGAGATATGGTTGGTCACACAGGCTCTATGGAAGCAGCAATAAAAGCTTGCGAAGCTGTAGATAAATGTGTAGACAAAGTTATTAGTACCGCCGTAGAACATGATTATACAGTTCTAGTTATTGCAGATCATGGTAACTGTGAAACCATGATAAATCCAGACGGTTCACCTAATACAGCACATACCACAAATCCTGTACCTTTAATTTTAGTAGATAAAGACATAAAAAATATTAAAGATGGTATACTTGGAGATATTGCACCAACCATTTTAAAATTAATGGGTATAGAACAACCAAATGCTATGACTCAAGAACCTTTAGTATAAAATAGCTTTAACGACTTGAAATAAAGTAGAATTATAAATTGTATTTTTGTACACTATTTAAAAGTTAAATGAACATCTCTAAAGGACTTATTATTGCTGTAGATTTTGATGGTACTATTGTTGAAGATGCCTATCCTGGTATTGGAGACGAAAGATTATTTGCTTTCGATACTTTAAAACGCTTACAAGCAGATGGACACAGACTAATTTTATGGACCTATCGTCATGGCAAGAAATTAGAAGAAGCCGTTGAGTATTGTAAAGCAAATGGCATAGAATTTTATGCTGTAAATAAAAGTTTTCCAGAAGAGCAATCTCCCGAAAATGTTAGCAGAAAAATTCATGCAGACTTATTTATAGACGATAGAAATATAGGAGGAATACTTGGTTGGGGAGAAATATACCAGATGCTTACCAACGAACAACCTAAAGTAAAACAAAAAAAGAAAAAAGGATTTTTTAGATTCTAGAATAATATGATTATAGTAAAAACAAGAGAAGAAATAGAATTAATGCGCGAAGCTGCTCTTGTAGTTTCAAAAACTTTAGGTGAAGTTGCTAAAGCAGTAAAACCAGGAGTAACAACATTAGAATTAGACAAAATTGCAGAAACATGTATTCGTGACCAAGGTGCTGTACCAGGATTTTTAGGATTGTATGATTTTCCTAATACCTTATGTATGAGTCCTAACTCTCAAGTTGTACACGGCATTCCAAATAATACACCATTAGAAGAAGGCGATATTATTTCTATAGATTGTGGCGCAATAAAACATGGTTTTTATGGTGACCATGCTTATACTTTTCCTGTTGGAGAAATAAATGAAGAAACTAAAAAACTATTACAAGTGACTAAAGAATCTTTATATGTAGGCATCAAAGAATTAAAATTAGGAAACCGCGTTGGTGATGTTGGTTATGCAATACAAAAGTATTGCGAAAACCACGGTTACGGTGTTGTAAGAGAGTTAGTAGGTCATGGTTTAGGTCGTGTTATGCACGAAGATCCAGAAATGCCAAATTACGGTAGACGTGGTCGTGGTAAAAAGTTTGTAGAAGGAATGGTTGTAGCTATTGAGCCTATGATTAATATGGGAACACAGCGCATAAAACAACACAGAGATGGCTGGACAATTACAACTCAAGATGGTAAACCAAGTGCTCATTTCGAGCATGATGTTGCAATTTTAGATGGAAAACCAGAAATACTATCAACATTTGCTTATATCTACGACGCTTTAGGCATTACATCTAATGAAGAAGATGAATTTCGCCAGAAAGCTTTAGTGCTTTAAATTTTATATGAAGAAACTCTTCAAATTAATTTTAAACATAATCCCTAGACCTTTATTAATAAGGCTTAGTTATATTATACGTCCTGTTTTAGCTTTCTTTTTAAAAGGAAATACTTTTACAGATCCAATAGATGGTAAAAGTTTTAAAAGCTTTTTACCATACGGCTATGGTAAGCAAAGAAATAATGTACTATCGCCGTCTACTCTATCTCTAGAGCGCCACAGGTTGTTATGGTTATACTTAAAAAATGAAACCAACTTTTTTTTAAATACTGAAACTAATTCGGCATATAAAAAAAAAGTACTTCATTTTGCGCCAGAGCAATGTTTTTTAAAACGTTTTAAGGCTTTAAATACAATAGATTATACAACTACAGATTTATTGTCGCCAATTGCAGATGTTAAAGCAGATATATGTAACCTTCCTTTTGAAGATAATAGTTATGATATAATTTTATGTAATCACGTTTTAGAACATATTCCAGACGATACTAAAGCAATGCAAGAACTGTATCGTGTTATGAAACCTGGTGGTTATGGTATTTTTCAAATTCCGCAGGATTTATCAAGAACCACAACTTTTGAAGATAATACGATAACAGATAAAAAAGAACGTGCAAAAATTTTTGGACAATATGATCATGTGCGCGTTTATGGTCTTGATTATTTTAATAAACTTAGAAGTATTGGTTTTATGGTTAATGAGGTTGATTATACCGCAAGCCTTTCCGCGAAAGCGATAGAAAAATACTGTTTGACTAAAGGAGAAATTATTCCCGTAGTTTACAAAAAACAATAATTTAAAATCTTAATATTATGAGCTCGCAAATACTTATTGTAACTGGTGCATTATTTGGTATGTTATCCGTAATTTTTGGTGCTTTTGGAGCTCATGCTTTAAAAAAAACATTATCTCCTAACCAACTACAAAGCTTTGAAACTGGTGTAAAATACCAAATGTACCATGCTATAGTATTGCTGGTTTTAGGTTTTGGCCAAGGTCCTCAAACACGTGCTATTTATTGGTGCTTTACTTTAGGAATTATACTATTCTCTTTTAGTATTTATGGTTTAGTATTAAGTGATGCTAAAGGAAAAAAGATAAAGATTTTAGGACCAATTACTCCTATTGGAGGTTTATTATTAGTAATAGGATGGTTACTATTATTACTAAATAGTTTTTAAAGTTATTTGGTTTTAAAGCCGTTAAAAGCTTTTGTTTCCATTTCCTTATTTTCATTAATAAAAATCACATACACTTGTAATTCTGGGTGTCTTGCCAAAAAATAACTTAATTTATCAATTCCCATAGCTTGAAAAGCTGTTGCGTAACCATCGGCCATCATACAAGTATCTGTAATTACAGAAACGCTTAAAATATTTGTTTTAGTTGGGTATCCTGTTTTAGGGTTTAAAATATGAGCATAACGATTCCCTAAGGAGTCTGTTTTAAATTTTCTATAAGTTCCAGAGGTTGCCATAGCTTTATCTTTTAACTCAAAAACTACATCGTAACTTTGCGAACCATCAAAATTAGGGTTTTCTATTCCAACTGTCCAACCGCTTTGTTTCTTTATATTTATACCTTTTGTTCTAAGTTCGCCACCTATATTAACCATATAGTTTTTAATGTTTTTACTTTCTAAAAACATACCAATTACATCTACAGCGTAGCCTTTTGCAATGGCATTAAAATCTATAAATGCACCTTTTCTTTTTACAATTTTCTGCTCTACAAGTCCCATTCTATTAAAACCAACAAATTGTTTTAGGCTGTCTATTTTAGTACTATCTAGCTTAGTTGTTGGTTTTTCTGAACCAAAATCCCAAGCATTAACTAATTTACCAATAGTAGGATCTAAAATACCTTCAGTTTCTATATATAGTTTTTTTGATGCTTTAAAGACCTTAGTAAAATGATGATCTACAGTTACAGATTCGTTTCTGTTAATTTTAGAAATATCTGAATCTGCCTGATAATTAGACATAGACTTATTTATAATATTAAAAATGCTATCAAACTGTTTGCTATAATCTTTGCTGGTATTAGTAGCGTAAGTAACATCGTAAAAAGTGCCAAAAACAGAACCAGATAATTTAGTGTTTGTAAGTTCTTTTTTACAAGAGAAAAAAGAGGTGATAATAAGCGTTATAAGTAATGCTCTTTTCATAGTAATAATGCAATTTATGTTTTGAGTAAAGACTATTTTTTAATTAAAATTAGTTTCTAGAACTTGAATACCATTGTACTCAATTAAATAATCTTCGTTTAAATAAAGTGGTAAATCTTCACCATTAGGGTTACCTAAACCAACACCTGCATATAAAACTTTAGCATTGTGCTCTCTAGCATGTTCTTTAAAAGACTCCATCCAAACAACATCATAATTATTTGCGTTATCTGGTAGCATAACAGCTTTTACAATTACAAAAAAGTACTGTTTATTAGCATCCATACATACAAATTGTGGATGCTTTTTTAATTTACTATTTATAGCTATAAATTCGAATCCACGTTTTTCAAGATCTTTTCCAACGTGATTCATTGCTAAATTATGGAGTTCTTGTGGTGTTAAAGCTTTACTCATAAATGCAAAAATATAATATATTTCGCTTTCGCGGAAGAAAACCCAGAATGTAAATTATTTAAATCTTACAAATTTAGAATTATAAAACGTATAATTTGAAACTGGTATAACAGCATTCATTTTTAAATTATACCAAGGCGAAATTTTAGAGTCTTCTAGGTTTTTAACAAGATGAACACTTTGTGCAGGTGTATTACCTTGAATTAGCAAAAAAAGCTTTTCGTTTTTATTATTTATAGCTTCATCTGCCAACATAACAATATGTCCTGGACTTCCACCAATAATAAGCATATCTCCTATTTTTAGTTCTTTAATATTAGTTATAGGCTCTAATTCCTGCGATAATGATAGCGTTCCCGAATACATATAAATTAAATTTAGGTACTTATAGAAGTTACTTTTAGAGTAATTAGCTGTTGCTGTTTTGCTAAATGTTACTTTATTACCACTAACTTTTGGTCTGTATCCTTTAGCATATTCAATCCAAGAGCAATAATGTCCTGAAGTGAAATTAAAGCCTATTTCGTCTTGCCTATTTGCATCCCATAGGTATTCGCTTCTAATTCTTATTAAAGCATCTGCGCATTGCTGCAAACCGTTTTTAGGAACTGGTAAATCTAGAATACCAATATGTCCACGTTGCCAATAATATTCGCTATCATCAAAATTAATAATTTTACTCCCAAAGGGTTTTAAATTATAATTTTGAAGATACTCTTGAAAAGAGCCTTTTTTATATAAAATACGTTTATAACCGTTTGGCAATTTAACTCTAGACTTTATAGTTAAACTATCTTTATTAATTAAATCTGCATGACTAACTATAGATTTTGAAATATATGTTACAGTCTGCTTTACAGGTTTAAAGTAAAAACCTAATAGTATAAACACAAGAACTAGAATAATAGCGAATAAATATTTCTTCATACGTTTATTAAAACGAAAAAACCCAACACTTTCGTATTGGGTTTTATTATTTTAATTGAAGATTAACCTCCAAAGTCATCAAATCTAATATTCTCATCTGGAATACCAAAGTCTTCTCCCATTTTTTGAACTGCTTGGTTCATTAATGGTGGACCACAGAAATATAATTCTATATCCTCTGGTGTTTCATGGTGATTTAAGTAGTTATCAATAACACAATTGTGAACGAAACCTACAAAACCATCTCCAGGTGCATCAATATTTTCTTTTACTTTCCAGTTATCTTCTGGTAAAGGTTCAGATAATGCTAAATAAAACTTGAAGTTAGGGAAATCTTTTTCTAATTGATAGAAGTGATCTAAATAGAATAATTCTCGTTTAGAACGACCACCGTACCAATAAGTAACTTTTCTTCCTGTTTTTAAAGTTTTGAATAAGTGGTATAAGTGAGAACGCATTGGCGCCATACCTGCTCCACCACCAACATAAAGCATTTCTGCATCACTTTCGTTGATAAAGAATTCACCGTAAGGACCAGAAATAGTTACTTTATCTCCTGGTTTTTGGTTAAATATGTAAGATGAAGCTACACCTGGATTTACATCCATCCAACCGCCTTTAGCACGATCAAAAGGTGGTGTTGCAATACGTACATTTAACATAATCTCACGACCTTCTGCAGGATAAGAAGCCATTGAATAAGCTCTTTCTACAGTTTCTGTGTTTTTCATTACTAATGGCCATAATTTAAACTTATCCCATTCAGCTTGAAATTTATCTGGTGTTTCATGCTCTTCTGGGTGTGCAGTAATGTCCATATCTTCGAACTTTACAGTACACTCTGGAATTTCAATTTGAATATATCCACCAGCTTTATATCCCATATCTTCTGGGATTTCAACTACAAATTCTTTAATAAAAGAGGCAACATTATAATTACGTACAACGGTTGCTTCCCATTTTTTAATTCCAAATACTTCTTCTGGAATTGTAATTTCCATGTCTTGCTTTACTTTAACTTGGCAAGATAAACGAGCTCCATGTGCTAATTCTTTTCTAGAAAAGTGAGGTGTTTCTGTTGGTAAAGCTTCTCCTCCACCAGATAATACGTGACACTCACATTGTATACAAGTTCCACCACCACCACAAGCAGATGGTAAAAATATTTTATTACTTCCTAATGTAGATAATAATGTACCTCCAGAAGCGACTTCTATTTCTCTTTCACCATTAATCATAATCTTTACTGGACCAGATGGTGACAATTTTTGTTTAACGAATAGTAATAAACTTACTAGTATTAATGCGATAATTAAAAACGCTACTACCGTTGTAATTACTGTTCCTAATGTTCCTGCTGCTAAAATCATATTACTCAACTATTTTAGTGTTTTCAGCTAATTTCTTAGCGTCTTCAGTTTTTACTTGCTCAACTTTTGCTGTTGGCTCTTCTGTTGTAGGTTCTCCTTCTTCATCACCACCAGTTAACATTCCTCCAAAACTTAAAAATCCTATTCCCATTAAACCTGTAATGATAAAAGTTATTCCTAACCCTCTTAAAGGTGCTGGAACGTTAGAATATCTAATTTTCTCACGAATGGCAGCAATAGCTAATATTGCTAAAAACCATCCTATACCAGAAGATACACCATAGTTTACTGCTAATCCAAATGTTTCTATTTCACGAGATTGCATAAATAAAGAACCACCTAAAATGGCACAGTTTACTGCAATTAGAGGTAAGAAAATACCAAGTGAGTTATATAATGATGGTGAAAATTTCTCTACTACTATTTCTACTAACTGAACCATTGTTGCAATGGTAGCAATAAACATAATAAATGAAAGGAAACTTAAATCGTAATCTGCAAATTCTGCGCCTAACCATTTTAATGCTCCAGGTTGTAATAAGTATTGATCTAATAACCAGTTTAATGGTACTGTTATAGCTAATACAAATATTACTGCTGCACCAAGTCCAACTGCTGTAGCTACTTTTTTAGATACGGCTAAGTATGAACACATACCTAAGAAAACCGCAAACACCATATTGTCAATAAAAATTGACTTGAAAAATAATTCGATGTGCTCTATCATTGTCTTTTATTTTTTATAACTAAAAAGGATATTAATCCTCGATTAAGTCTTTGTTTCTACTTCGTTGTACCCAGATAATCAATCCTACAATTATTAATGCCATTGGAGGCATTAACATAAATCCATTGTTTTCATAACCTATAGAATATACTCCAGTTTTTTCGATTGGGTCTCCTAATACCGGAATACCAAATAAAGTTCCTGAACCTAAAAGTTCTCTAAAGAATCCTACAATAATTAAAATTACGGCATAACCTAAAGCATTACCAATACCATCTAAAAATGATTTCCAAGGACCGTTACCTAAAGCAAATGCTTCAAAACGTCCCATAATAATACAGTTGGTAATTATTAAACCAATAAATACAGAAAGTGTTTTACTTAACTCAAAAGCAAAAGCTTTTAATACTTGGTCAACAATAATTACTAAAGCTGCTACAACAATAAGTTGTACAATAATTCTAATTTTTGATGGTATAATATTACGCATTAAAGAAATTACTACGTTACCAACACCTAATACAAATAACACAGCGATTCCCATTACTAAAGAAGCTTTTAGCTCTGCAGTAATTGCTAATGCAGAACAAATACCTAATACTTGAATAGTAATTGGGTTATTATCTGCTAACGGATCTGTGATTAACTTTGCGTCTTTTTTTGAAAGTAGTCCCATGTTACTCGTTATTGTTTTTTAAGTTCATAAAGTATGGCAAATACAATTTTAAATCTTTCTTTATCATTGCAGATACGCCATCTCCTGTAATAGTTGCTCCTGCTAAGGCATCAACTTCGTAATCGTCTTTAATTTCATTTTTAGGGTCGTTATTACCTTTTGCTACAGTAATACCTTTAAATACTCCTGCATCTGTAAGTAATTTTTCTCCATAAAAATCGTCCATAAAGTAACGTTGCTTAATGTTCGCTCCTAATCCTGGAGTTTCTCCTGCGTGGTCAAAAAATGTACCTTGCACAACCATATCTTTATCTAGTGCTACATAGCCCCAAATAGCATCCCAAAGTCCTTTTCCTCTAATAGGTGCAACGTATAATTTTTTTCCGTTGTTTTCTCCAATAAATAAAGGTAAGTATCTAGATTTACCTTCTTTTACTCTGGTTTGTTGTTTTTTAACATCTATTAAGTAAGGCTCAATACCTTTATCTGCATCTGTTGAATTTTTGAAGTCTTCACCAGTAATTTCGTTTAAAATTTTACCATCTTTAACTTCTAAAACTATTTGCTCTGATACTTTAGCTGTAAATTCTTGAGCGACCTTATCTGTAGAAACAAATGTGATATCACCATCACCTTCATTTCCATTTATTCCCATAGCATACAGTATATTCTGCTGCTTTTCCATTCTTTTATTTTCATCAATATTAGGTTTTAAAGACGCTGCTGTAAAAGCTAATAAAGAACCTACTACAACTACCATTGCTATTGCAAATATGATAGTGTACGAATTTTTTTCTGTGTTAACTGCCATAATTATGCTGTTTTAACTTTTAAACGTTTCATTCTACGTTTTACGTTTCCTTGAATCACGTAATGATCAATAGTTGGTGCGAAGACGTTCATTAATAAAATCGCTAAAAACACTCCTTCTGGATACGCTGGATTAAATACTCTAATCATGATTGAAATAAACCCAATTAAAAAGCCGTAAATCCATTTTCCTTTATTTGTTTGTGAAGCTGTAACTGGATCTGTTGCCATGTATACTGCACCAAATAAAATACTACCAATTATTAAATGTTGCCAAAATGGTACATTCATTAAACCATAGAATTTACTTGATTCTCCAATCCACTCTGCTGATACAACACCATTAAATATTAAGCCCATAGTTAATGCACCTATTAATGTTGACACTATAATTCTCCAGCTTCCTACTTTTGTGAAGATTAAAAATAAAGCTCCAATAATTATTAATAGTTTTGAAGTTTCACCTATTGATCCTGGTATAAAACCAAAAAACATATCCATGATATCTATATTAGGTAGTGTTGTGCCTTGCGCATAAGCTCCTAATAATGTTTCTCCTGAAATCGCATCTGGAGTTCCTGCTAATTCTGTTGCTTTGTGAACCCATACTTTATCTCCAGACATCCAAGTTGGATATGCAAAGAATAAAAATGCACGAATGGTTAATGCAGGATTAAGAATATTCATTCCTGTTCCTCCAAACACTTCTTTTCCTATAACTACACCAAAAATAACTGCTACTGATAACATCCATAACGGGATATCTACAGGTACAATTAATGGCACTAACATTCCTGTTACAAGATAACCTTCTTCTACTTCGTGACCTTTTATAACTGCAAAAATAAATTCTACAATTAAACCTACACCGTAAGAAACTATTACTAAAGGTAAAACCGTCCAGGCTCCTATTACAAAATTATCCCATGTAAGGAAATTTCCAAATAAAGAAGCTTCTCTAGTAATTCCAGCAGCAGCATCTATAGCAGCATAATGTTGGTAACCAGCGTTAAATATACCAAAGATTAAACATGGTACTAATGCCATGATTACTATGTTCATAGTACGTTTTAAATCATCGGCTGCCTTAATATGAGTTCCATTATGTGTTGTCTCATTTGGCAAATACAAAAAAGTATGAATTGCGTTAAACGCAGGCGCCATTTTAGTGCCTTTATACTTTTCTTTTAAGTTGTGTAAATTACTTTTTAAACCCATTATCCTATTTCTTTAAGCATTAAGTCTAAACCTTTTCTAATTATATCTTGATGTGGTTGCTTAGACACACAAACAAATTCTGTTAAGGCGAAATCTTCTGGTGCAACTTCGTACATACCTAAAGCTTCCATTTCATCTAAATCTTGATACATACATGCTTTTAATATTTGCAATGGGTATATATCTAAAGGAAAAACTTCTTCATAAGTTCCTGTAGTTACAAATGCACGATGCTCACCGTTTGTATTTGTATTTAAAGCAAATTCTTTTTTAGGTGTTAACCATGAAAAAGTTAATGCTCTAGAGGTAGATACTTTATTAAAAATTGGTTTGTTCCATCCAAAAAATTCATAATCATCTCCTTCTGGGATTACAGATATTACATTACTGTAATAGTCTAAATTACCATCTGGTTTTATTTTTTTTCCGGTTAAAACGTTTCCTGAAATAATTCTATCGTTTCCGTCTTTATCAACACCATTATCATAAACCATAGTTGCGATTTCGCTTCCTATTTTAGTTTTAAAATAACGTGGTTTTTTAACCGATGATCCTGCTAATGCAACAATACGTTCTGCGTTAAATTTACCTGTTAATAATAACTCCCCAATAATAACTAAATCTTGAGCAGCAACAGTCCAAACTGTTTCTCCCTTATTTATTGGGCTAACTTTATTTATTAACGTTCCAACATTTCCTGCTGGATGAGGACCAGACACTTTGTGTACAGTAACTCCAGACAATCCTGCTAATGGCGAATTACCGCTTTTTCCTACACCAATGTGTACATTACCTTCCGTTAATTTAGCTAAAGCTGTAACTGCTGCCTGCAATTCTGCTTCTTTTCCTGCTAAAGTATAATCCAAATCTGCAGCTAATGGCGCACTTGCATAACCAGAAATAAAAATTGCTTTTGGAGCAACACCTGGATTTGCAACAACATCATAAGGACGCTGCTTTACAAAAGCCCAACATCCTGAAGCTAATAATTTTGCTTTAATATCTTCTGCTTTTGCAGAATCTACGTTTAAAGCTCCAAAATCTTCAAAAGATTGTTCTTTGTCTGCTTGAATTTTTATTGAAAGAATTTTACGTTTTTCTCCACGTGCTATCTCGATAACCTCCCCAGAAACTGGCGAAGCAAATTTTACGTCTTCATTGGATTTATCAAAAAATAAAGCTTGTCCGGCTTTAACTTTTGCTCCAACTTTAACAGATAATTTTGGAATTACACTGTGAAAATCTTCTGGTCTAACTGTATAAAAGTTGCTTACTATAGCGTTTTCTGTCGCTTTTTCTGCAGCTCCTTTAAGTTTTATATCAAGACCTTTTTTAATCTTAATGTCTTTTGACATGCGTATAAATCTATTTGTTAATAGTTTAGCTATATGATTTTATGATGGTAAAAAATCGGTGCAAAAATACGAATTAATAATAAAATTTCTTCCCATTATAGCATACAGATAATCTATTTATAATTATTCTAAATAAGGTTCTGCTATTAGGCATAGATTTTGATTATATTTACCACTTGAAAACCCTTATAAATGGCACTTAAAACTAATATTTCTCTAATAATTTTATTTATTACTACTGTGACTTTCTCTCAAGTCCAAGAAATAAGTCCTACCCAAGAGATAAAAAGCATAACTTTTAAAGGCGATACACCAGAAAGCCAATTACCAATATTAAAACTTGGAGAATATCTAATATTAGAGTTTGATGTTTTAAATGGTAATGAAGATGATTATTATTACGAAATTAAACATTATAATTTTGATTGGACACCTTCTGTTTTAATGCAAGCTGAATACCTTAAAGGATTTAATGAACAGCGTATTAGAGAATGGGACAACTCGTTTAACACCTATCAGATTTACTCACACTACACATTAACAATACCAAATGAACAAACAAGAGGCTTAACAAAATCCGGAAACTACCTTATTACTGTTTACAACGAAAATGATGAAATTGAATTTACAAGAAAGTTTATGATTTATGAAGAACTTGCAGATGTTGGCGTATCTATAAAACGTTCTCGTGATGTTTCAGAAATTGAAAACAAACAATCGGTAGATTTTGTAATTAATACCAATAAAATCAACTTTAACAACCCTAAAGAAAATATTAAAACTGTAGTAATTCAAAACAACAATCTAAATACTGCAATTACTAATTTAAAACCGCAATATATTTTAGGAAACGAGCTGCAATACCGTTACACGAAAGCCTCAAGTTTTTATGCTGGAAATGAGTATTTCTATTTTGAAAACAAAGACTTAAGAGGCGCCAATACAGGCGTTCAATTTATTAGACTAAATGAACTTTACAATAGTTACCTCTATTTTAATGTACCACGTAAAAACCAGCCATATACTTATAATCCAGACATTAATGGAAACTTTTTAATTACTGCTTTAGATACAGATACTCCAGAAACTCATGCCGATTATGCAAAGGTTCATTTTGGACTTAAAACAAATGAATTGCTAAACGGAGACACAGTGCATGTTTTTGGGAATTTTAATAATTATGCGGTAAATAAAAGCACACAAATGACTTATGAAACAGAATCTCAAACTTACCAATTACCAATTATACTAAAACAAGGATTTTATAGTTATAAATTTGTAATTAAAAAACCAGATGGTACAATTGATGAAAATGCTTTTTCTGGAAACTTTTATCAAACTGAAAACGATTACAAAGTTTTAGTCTATTATAGAGACCTTGGCGCTCGATATGATAGATTAATTGGAGTTGGACAAGGCAACTCTGTAAACATTACAAATTAATAGCGACAAATCTGTTAATATTAAGATATATAAGCAATTAAGCTTTAAAAATGTTTTAAAATTTAGTATTTTAGCAAAAGTATTGCAAATAAAAAAATGGTACAACAAGTTACAAGAGGCATAAAAATTTCAGTAGAAACTAATTTTGAAGGCACTTTTTATAAAAATTATAAAATACATTATGCCTTTGGATATAAAGTTACAATTGAAAACCAGAGTAAAGACTCTGTACAACTTAATGCCAGACATTGGACTATACTTGATGCTTTAAACAATATCGAAACTGTAAGTGGCGAAGGTGTTATTGGTAAAAAACCAGTTTTAAAACCAGGTGAATCTCACACTTACAATTCTGGCTGTTTACTTACATCTCCTTTTGGTGCTATGCAAGGCCATTACAGCATGATAAACTTTACAACAACTAAAAAGTTTGATGTTGCTATACCAACTTTTAAATTAAGCGCTCCTTTTGCTATTAATTAAATTTCTGTTTCTTTATTTTTCAGCTTTTCTATTAAACCTATATTTCTTTCCGTTTTGTTCTACGTGAAAAAAACTACAGTTAGAATAGTGAATAATCTGATAAGGTTTTTTATAATTAAATTGAGAGTCTTCAGCTAAAAAAATCGCATCGCAATCTATATTTCCATATGGAGAAATACGGCGGTACCGGTATTCGTTTTCTATAGCTGTTTTATGTATTTCATACCATGCACCAGCTGCTATTCCAGACAACCATTGCGCATTTTTATGAAGACCATCAACTTTTCTAGGCTTTAAAGTGCCTTCATGATTTGGAATATAATCTTGCAACCTATCTAAGAAGTTTTTTAAATTTTCTCTTTTTTGAGAACCTTTATACGCTGTAATTTCTCCAATCTCTGAAACCTCAAAAACACAATCTCCTGTATTTGCTAATAAAACATTACCAACAGTACTTGGTGTAAACCATTTTGACTGCTGTAAAGCTTTTTTAATTTTTGAATGTGTTACAGAAGCAATTAAACTATCGGTTACAAAACGAGCACAATTACAAGCTTCTTTTTTAAAAGCAGCATAATAAATAAAACCTCGGTTTTGCATTTTTGTAATATGAAGCCTTGCCTTTTTATAATTTATTTGGTCGCAAACTGAAGCTATTAATCTTCCATCACCATGTGTGATTTTAGGTTTTGTAGCAAGAAACTTTAAAATAGCATCTAAATTTTCAATCTTATCGTTTTTAATTGCTGCTTTAAATGGAAAATGCAGTTCGTTATCTGTAAATCGTCCTCTAACTCTTCCGTTTGGTTCTGGCGTAATATATCTACCAAAATCATGATATTCCAAAACACCTGTTTCTTTATCTATTAAAACTAAGGCTGCATGACCTGCACGAACACTTGTTTTACTTCCTATTCCAAGAAACCTTAAATATGGTGAGTACCATTCTTCAGCATGCGATACAATTGTATCTGGATAGGCTAAGGTTAGAATTATTCCTGTATTCTCTTTAGCGTTACCCATTTATAGTTTCAGATAAATTAAAATTTTTAACCGTAACCTCTTTTGTGTTTAAATTATTAAAACGCATTCCAAGTTTAGTATCGGTTTTTTCAATTTGTGTTATACTTGTTGTTTTAACAAAACCGCGATCCATTACAACACCAAAATCATTGTTTCCTTTTCCTGCTGTTTTATGAAATTTTAATAATGTAGATGCTTCTAATTCATTTTCAGCTTTAAAAACATTAAACCAATCGCGTCTAGCTTGTTTTTTATCTTCGGTATACAACGTTGTTGAAGACCATATTTTTGTTGCTAGTGGTAGTTGCTGAAAATGCTTTTGGGTTTCATCCCAGACCAGTTCATAAAATTTTAAATTGGTATTCCAGTCGGCAATCACAATTGTAAATGGCTCAATACCATTAAAATTATATGATGCTATTGTTGCCTCTATGGCATCTGTTGTTAATAAATCTGTCACCACAACACCTCTACTTTGCCTATATGTTGGTTTTCTTTTATGTAATTTAAAACCACCATTAAGCAAACAAACAACTCTGTTTTTCTCACTTGCACCAATCCAACTTCCACCAGATTGCTGGTCTTTTGGCATTAATAACTCTGCATTATTAATAGAATAAAAATCTGGTGACAAAGCAACTCGACTTGGCGCTTCGTCTCTATTAGAAGTTAGTACAAAATCATTATTACCTTTATAAAAAATACTTACTGTACACATAAATAGTATAGTCCTAAATTGATGTAGCAACTTACAAAAAAATAAGAATTCTTTGGCATTTGCCTGAGAAAGAAATCGTTTAAAATTCCTTAACTTTGATGCTTTAAAATTTTAGACAACTAAAAACAACTAGATTTTCACTTTCGTGGAAACAAAAAATTAATTTTATATGGGAAAAGGATTTTTTAATGTGCCAATTGCAGTTAACGAACCTGTAAGAGCTTACGAGCCAGGATGCGAACATCGTGAAGCTATTTCTAAAGCATATCAAGAAATGTACAGTAGCGTTTTAGACGTACCAATGTACATTAATGGAAAAGATGTTAAAACTGGTGACACTAAACCAATGTCTCCACCGCACGATCATCAACATGTTGTTGGACACTATCATTTAGCAAAAAAATCTCACGTTGAAGAAGCAATTTCTACTGCTTTAGAAGCAAGGGAATCTTGGGCAAATACACCTTGGGAACATAGAGCTGGCATCTTTTTAAAAGCTGCCGAATTAATTGCCGGACCATACAGAGCTAGAATTAATGCTGCTACTATGATGGCGCAATCTAAAACAATACACCAAGCAGAAATTGATGCTGCTTGTGAGTTAATAGATTTTTTACGTTTTAACGTACAGTACATGACAGATATGTACCATGAGCAACCAGAAAGTACAAGTGGCGCATGGAATCGTTTAGAATACAGACCTCTTGAAGGATTTACTTACGCAGTATCGCCTTTTAACTTTACAGCTATTGCAGGAAACTTACCATCTTGTATGGCATTAATGGGTAATGTTGTAGTATGGAAACCAAGTGATTCTCAAATATACTCTGCAAAAGTAATTATGGATGTATTTGAAGAAGCTGGTGTTCCTGCTGGAGTTATTAATGTTGTATTTGGTGATCCAAAAATGATTACTGATACTGTTTTAGCAAGTCCAGATTTTTCTGGCTTACACTTTACAGGTTCTACATACATTTTTAAAGAGTTATGGAAGCAAATAGGAAACAATATACACAACTATAAAACTTACCCAAAAATTGTAGGTGAAACTGGTGGTAAAGATTTTATTGTTGCTCACAAAACGGCCAACCCAATTCAAGTTGCGACAGCTATTTCTCGTGGTGCTTTTGAGTTTCAAGGTCAAAAATGTAGTGCTGCTTCTCGTGCTTATATTTCTAAAAGTATATGGAGCGAAGTTAAAGCTCAAGTAATAGAAGATGTAAAATCTTTTAAAATGGGTTCTCCTGCGGATATGGAAAACTTTATTACGGCAGTTATTCATGAAGCTTCTTTTGATAAGTTAGCAAAATATATTGACCAAGCTAAAAAAGATAAAAATGCCGAAATTATTGTTGGTGGAAACTATGATAAGAGTAAAGGTTACTTTATTGAACCTACTGTAATTGTAACTGAAGACCCAAAATACACAACAATGTGTGATGAGTTATTTGGTCCTGTAATTACTATATATGTTTTTGAAGATAAAGATTTCTCTAAAACTTTAAAACTGGTTGATGAAACATCAGAATATGCATTAACTGGTGCTATTTTAGCACAAGATAGATATGCTATTGTTGAAGCTACAAAAGCATTACAAAACTGTGCAGGTAACTTTTATATAAATGACAAGCCAACTGGAGCTGTTGTAGGACAACAACCATTTGGTGGCGCAAGAAGTTCTGGTACTAATGACAAAGCTGGAAGTATTTTAAACTTACAACGTTGGGTTTCACCAAGAATGATTAAAGAAACATTTGTTACACCAACAGATTATAGATATCCTTTTTTAGGAGAATAAAATAATCTGTTTTTTAAACACAAAAAAACCAAAGCATAATGCTTTGGTTTTTTTATTTATAATCTATAAATTTTATTAGCCACGCCATTTTAATGGTAAGTGTACTACTTTTTTAGTTTCGTAAAAATCTTCTGAATAAAAATCACTTAAATTATATATTGTAGTCGTTTTATAATCTTTAAGTTCTTCGGTTAAATCTCCACCTTTTAAATACAAAATCCCGTTTTTTAATTCGTGATTTTGTTCTTTTTTAATTTTTCCTTTTACCCAATGAACAAATGTTGGCATTGCTGCTACTGCTCTACTTACAATAAAGTCGTAAGTTTCTTTAATTTCTTCTACTCGGGTATGTGTTGTTTTTACATTCTCTAAGCCCAAACCTTGAGCAACTTCATTTACTACTTTAAGTTTTTTTGCAATACTATCTACTAAATGAAAATTACATTCTGGGAATAATATGGCTAATGGAATACCAGGAAAACCGCCTCCAGTACCAACATCCATAATATCTGAGCCGTCTTTAAACTCAATAACCTTAGCAATAGCAAGAGAATGCAGGACATGGCGCATATACAATTCGTCAATATCTTTTCTCGATACTACATTAATTTTAAGATTCCAATCTTGATACAAATGAGAAAGTTTTTCAAATTTATCTATTTGATCTTCAGTAAGATTTGGGAAGTATTTTAAAATAAGCTCCATTATTATATTTTTTGCAAAAATAGAAATTTTATATCCATATTTTTATCAAATTCTTTTTAAGTTCAAACGTTTTTATTAATTATCTTTGACACAAATATGATTGGCACGTTTTGTGCGTTATTATATAAAATTAAAAAAAATGACAAAGCAAACTTTATCTTTCTCTAGAACAGATTCTGCAAAGTTCTTTAGAACTCTAAACAAGCGAGTTAACTCTTACTTTAAAGACAACAACATTAAACGTACCGGTAACTGGAAATTATGGTTAAAAACTATAATTATGTTTACCATATTTTTAGCTCCTTACTTTTTAATATTGACCCTTAATATTCCTGGTTGGGCGCAATTATTACTTACCATAGTTATGGGAATAGGCATGGCTGGTGTAGGTATGAACGTTATGCACGATGGTAACCACGGTTCGTTTTCAAATAAAGAATGGGTTAACCGTTTAATGGGAAGTAGCATCTATATTTTAGCTGGAAATGTTTACAACTGGAAAGTACAACATAATGTATTACACCATACTTATACAAATATCCATGGACATGATGAAGATTTAGAAGCGGGACGTATTTTACGTTTTTCTAAACATTCTGAATGGAGATGGCACCATAAATTTCAACACTACTACTCTATTTTATTATACGGTTTATTAACTATAAACTGGGCAATCACTACAGACTGGCAACAAATGAAACGTTATATGAAACGCAAATTGTCTTATGGAGAATTCCCTAACCCTGTAGCAAACTGGAGTAAATTAGTGATTTCTAAAATTATATACATTGCTATGTGGATTGTATTACCAATGCTTATTTTAGATGCAGCTTGGTGGAAAATTTTAATAGGTTTCTTTATCATGCATTATACAGCAGGATTAATATTAAGTGTGGTTTTTCAATTAGCACATGTTATTGAAGATGCAGAAATGCCTTTACCAGAAAAAAACGGCACAATGAAAAACACTTGGGCAATACACCAATTAAGAACCACTGTAAATTTTGGTGCAAAAAGCCGAATTGTAAATTGGTTTACTGGTGGTTTAAATCACCAAGTAGAGCATCATATATTTCCACATATTAGCCATATTCACTATGGCAAAATTGCAGAAATAGTAAGAGAAACTGCGCAAGAATTTAATTTACCTTATAACGAATATAAAACCACTCGTAAAGCAATTGCTGCGCATTTTAGATATTTACGAGAAATGGGAATGAAACCAGCTTTACAAGCGTAATCACAAATTTAATGAGCCAACCACTTTCTAACCGTATTAAAAATATGGCTACTTCTGCCACTTTAGCAATGGCAGCAAAAGCAAGAGAATTAAGAGCTGAAGGCAAAGATATCATCGGTTTAAGTTTGGGCGAGCCAGACTTTAATACTCCAGATTTTATTAAAGGTGCCGCGATTCAAGCGATTAACGAAGATTATAATTCTTACACACCAGTTGATGGTTATGTAGAATTAAAAGAAGCTGTAATCACTAAATTTAAACGTGATAATAATTTAACTTACACATTACCGCAAATAGTAGTTTCAACAGGAGCAAAACAATCACTTTATAATGTAGCACAAGTTATGTTAAATGATGGTGACGAAGTTATTTTACCTTGCCCATACTGGGTAAGTTATAGCGATATTGTTAAGGTTGCTGGCGGCGTACCTGTAGAAGTTAAAACAGCTATCACTACAGATTTTAAAATGACTGCAGACCAACTAGAAGCAGCTATTACACCTAAAACAAAAATGCTTTGGTTTAGCTCGCCTTGTAACCCAAGTGGATCTCTTTACAGTCATGAAGAATTAGAAGCTTTAGCTACCGTATTAAAAAAGCATCCAAATATTTATGTAGTTTCAGATGAAATTTACGAACACATAAACTACACAGGAAAACCTCACGCTAGTATGGCTGGTGTAGATGGTATGTTTGAACGTACCGTAACAATAAATGGAGTCTCTAAAGCGTTCGCTATGACTGGATGGCGTATAGGTTATATAGGCGCACCAGATTGGATTGCACGTGCCTGTAATAAAATTCAAGGTCAAATAACAAGTGGCGCAAACTGTATTGCACAGCGTGCTGTAATTACTGCCTTAAATGCAGATGCTAGTGTTGTAGATTATATGATTGATGAATTTAAAGAGCGTCGTGATATGATTTTAGAATCTTTAAACAGTATTGAAGGTTTTAAAACAAATACACCAGAAGGTGCTTTTTATGTGTTTCCAGATATTTCTTATTTCTTTGGAAAGACCGTAAAAGGAAAGACTATAAATAATGCTACAGATTTTTCTTTATTTTTATTAGAAGAAGCTCTTGTTGCAACAGTAACTGGTGAAGCTTTTGGTAATCCAGATTGCATAAGAATAAGCTATGCTGCATCGCAGGAACAGATTAAAGAAGCGATTAGAAGAATTAAAGAAGCTTTAGCATAATTAAAAACTAAACTCAAAATAAAAAAAGCCACTAAAATATTTAGTGGCTTTTTTTTTAGAACATAAAATATGTAAATACAATAATTAGAATAAGAGAAAACAAACCAATTAATAAAAAACGTTTTCGCTCTCTTATTTTATTTTCACGCCTAATCTTATTTTTTATTTCTAAAAGAATTTTAGGTGATGATTTTGGCAAATCATACTCTGTTTTTTCATTACTTGTATGTACAAAACTAAATCTATTTTCTTTTCGTTTTCCAACTAGTTTCCTGTTAGATTTTAGCGATTGATTCGCTTGCATCATTGCTCCTTCTCCACCCATAAGTTTAAATAATTTTCCGAATAATTTCGGCGTTAAACAATAAATATAGATACGTATAATACCAACTTTAAAGCCCTATATATCTATAGACATTAATTGATAAGTTTAGAAATCTAATAAAAGAATCACTACTCTATATATGTAGCGGTTTTAAATAAATTGTTACAAAAAAAAAAGTCTTATCGATTTCTCCAGAAAAAAGGCGTTAACAAAATTAGCACGGTGAATAACTCTAATCTACCAATAAGCATTAAAAATGATGACCACCATTTTCCTATTGCTGGTAATGCATTATAGTTATCTACTGGCCCAAAATCACCTAATGCTGGACCAACATTACCTAAACTAGATGCCGCTAAACCTATTGCAGAAGTAAAATCTATTTGCATCATAGAGAAACCCAAAGCACCTACTATAAATGCTAAAAGATATAGAATAAAGAAACCTAAAATATTAAATACAATATCTCCAGACACCGATCGCTTATTGTAACGTACTGGCAAAATTGCATTTGGGTGTAATGCGCGTTTAAATTCTAGAAATCCATTTTTAATAGTAATTAAGTGTCGTACCACTTTTATTCCTCCAGAAGTACTTCCGGCAGAACCACCTAAAAACATTAAACCAAAAAAGAAAACGGTTAAAAATGGTGTCCACAATGTATAATCTGCAGAAACAAATCCTGTAGTAGTTACAATGGCGAGCACCTGAAATAGAGAATGCCTAATTGCACTTTCACCTTCGCCAAAAACCATAGGATGATTAATTGAAGATTTACTTACATCTGCATTACAATAAATTAAAATGGCCGCTATGGCTGTAAAAATTACTATAAATCTAAAATAAAGTTTAAACTCTTCATCTTTAAAAACTTTTTGAACTCTACCTTTAAAAGCAAAATAACTCAATACAAAGTTTGTACCTGCTAAAAACATAAACAGAATAATTATGTATTGTATTAAAGGTTTATCATTCCAGTATGCAACGCTTGCATTTTTAGTTGAAAACCCACCTGTAGACAATGTACTTAAAGAATGATTTATAGCATCAAAAAACGACATTCCTGCTGCTTTAAGCAAAATAGTCTCTGCTGCTGTATAACCAAAATATATAAGCCATAACCGCTTAGCTGTATCTGTTATTCTTGGGTGTAATTTATCGGCACTTGGTCCTGGAGCTTCTGCTGCAAATAACTGCATACCACCAATACCTAATAATGGAAGAATAGCAACGGCAAGTACAATTATTCCCATTCCACCAATCCAATGTGTTAAGCTTCGCCAAAATAAAACACCTTCTGGCACAGCTTCAATATCATCTAAAATTGAAGCACCTGTAGTGGTAAAACCAGACATGGTTTCAAAAAAAGCATCTGTAAAACTTGGAATAGACTCGGTTAAAACATAAGGTATAGATCCCGAAAGTGTCATTACAATCCAGCCAAAGGCTACCACTATATAACCTTCTCGCTTATTCATTTCTTTTTTATGGTTACGAGTATAAACCATACTCACCACACCAATTAGCATGGTAACTACACCAGAGATTAAAAGCTCTATAGTAACACCATCTTTATAAATAAGGCTTACTAAAGTAGAAAGGAGCATGAAACCTCCATTAAAAAGAAATAATAAACCGAAAAAATGGAATATAATCTTATAATTAAGTTTTAAACTTTTACGCATAATAGATTATAAAAACAATTTTTCTACCTGTTTAATAGATCGTGGTAAACAGCAAACAACTATGTAATCACCTTCTTTAATTTTAAAACTTCCTAAAGCAATTAAACCTTTACCATCTCTTATTACTCCACCAATTATGGCAGATCTTGGAAACTCGACATCCTTTATTTGTTTATTGCAAATTTTAGAGTCACTCTTTACTCTAAACTCTAGCAACTCGGCATTCATGTTGTTTAGCTTAGTCATTGCTACAACTTCACCTTTTCTTATATATCTAAAAATATTGTTTGCAGCCAATAACTTTTTATTAATTAAGGTGTCTATACCAATAGATTGAGACAGCTCAAAATAATCCATATTCTCTACAAGAGCGATTGTTTTTTTCACACCTTTAGATTTTGCTACAAGACAAGACATTATATTAGTTTCAGAATTTCCTGTTACAGAAATAAAAGCATCCATATCACCAATATTTTCCTCCTCTAAAAGCTCTACATTTCTTCCGTCACCATTTATAACCAAAACCTTTTCAAGTTCGTCTGCTATATCTAAAGCTGCTTCTCTGTTATTTTCAATTAACTTAACCTTAAATTGTTTTTGGCAAAGGTCTCGAGACGTTTTATAACCAATTTTACTACCGCCAAGAATCATTACATCACGTATTGGTGTATTGGTTTTTCCTGTCATTCTGCACAATTCCTCACCACCACCAGAACAAGTAATAAAAACTACTGTATCTCCTTCTTTAAATTGCGTATCTCCTCTAGGTATAATTGTGTATTGAGTTCCAAAACGCTGTACTGCAATTGGTACAAAATGAATTTCGGAAAACAACTCTGCAGCTTCTTTTACAGTTTTTCCAACAAAAGATGCTGTTCTTGTTAAGTTTAAACTCACCATGGTTAATGCACCACCTTCAAACTCATAACTATCTTTAAATGCAGATTGATTTAATAATAATTGAATTTCTGATGCTGCTAAAGATTCTGGAGAAATAAGTTCGTCTATTCCAAACCTTGTAAATCCAACTTCATCTTTATGCTTTATAAATTCTGTATTAGAAATCCTTGCAATTGTTTTTTTACAACCCAATTGTTTTGCTAATACACAAACTGTAATATTTGTAGTTTCTGATGCTGTTACTGCAATCACCAAATCACTAGAGTTTACTCTTGCCTCTTTTAATATAGATATAGAAGTAGCATCTCCTTTTAAAACCTTAATATCTAAATGATTGTCTGCATAAGACAAACTTTCTCTATTAGTATCTATAAGTGTAATTTCTTGCGATTCGTAAGACAGTAATTTTGCTAAGTGAAATCCAACCTCACCAGCTCCTGCTATTATAATTTTCATGCGTTATTTTTCTGAAAAGTGGTACAAAGATAATTAATTAACAATTGATAGCGGTATTAATTATTTGTTTTCAAGTTTCTTAAAGGGTAAACAATATATTATCTTCGCAAAAAAAATTAGTGTGTCGAAAATAAAACCTTATAAAGACAGCGACCTTAGCAAAAAGGAGCAAGTAACAAAAATGTTTGATACCATTTCTGGTGATTACGATGGTTTAAATCGTGTTATCTCTTTTGGAATAGATATTAAATGGCGCAAAAAAGTTGTAAAAATTGTAAAAGAAACACAACCAAAAACCATTTTAGATATTGCTACAGGAACTGGTGATTTAGCTATTAATTTAGCCGAAACTAATGCTGAAAAAATAGTTGGTTTCGACATTAGTCCAGGAATGCTTGAAATCGGGAAAGAAAAAATAAAGAAAAAAAATCTTGACCAAAAAATAGATATGGTTCTTGGTGATGGAGAAAGTATGCCTTTTGATGATAATAGTTTTGATGCCATAACTGTTGCTTTTGGTGTTAGAAATTTTGAAAACCTAGAAAATGGTCTTAAAGAAATTTTACGCGTCCTTAAACCTAACGGCACTTTCGTGATTTTAGAAACTTCTATGCCAGACAAAACACCTTTTAAACAAGGTTATAATTTTTATACTAGAAATATTTTACCGCTAATTGGTAAAACATTTTCTAAAGATAAAACAGCGTACAAATATCTTTGCGAATCTGCCTCTCAATTTCCTTACGGAGAAGCTTTAAACAATATTTTGCGAAATATTGGGTTTACTAATGTTAAAGACTTGCCACAAACTTTTGGTGTGGCAACAATTTACACAGCATCTAAACATTAATTAATGAAAAAAGTTTTTGCCCTATTAACCTTTTTAATTGTAGTACAAACAGGCTATGCACAATTATTTACAAAGGAAAAAGTAAAAAATAACGAAAACCTAGATAAGCAAACTTTAAGTTGGGGATACTATTTTGGTACCAACAATTTAGATTATAAATTTGACTATAATGATAATTTAGGAGATATACACACTCAAAAAACTTATGGTTTTAATGTTGGCTTAGTAGGTGATATTAGAGCGAATGACTATATAAACTTTAGATTAGAACCCGGTTTAGTGATAGCTTCTAGGAATATAACCTATCCAGAAAACTTTTTTGCTAATTACGAAGAAGAAATTAATGCCAGCGATTTACTACGTGAAGTAAAATCTACTTACATATATGTACCGCTTATAATGCGATTATCTACACAACGTTTTAATAATTTCAAACCATTTGTAACGTTAGGTATAGCGACATCTATTAACTTGTCTAGTAACGAAAATAATCCTGAAGATAATAGCAACGGCGAATTTAGAACTACTAAAAACACCTTTTTTTACGATATAGGTTTTGGGATAGATTTCTATTTATATTGGTTTAAATTTACACCTTCTATACGTGGTGTTTTTGCAATAAATGATGAGTTAATTAGAGATAACGACCCAAATAGTCCATGGACAGGAAACATTAACTCTATGAAAACGCGTGGTGTTTTTATAAACTTTACCTTTAGATAATCAAACGTTTAAGCATTTCGTTTAAATTCACTTAACAAAATTGCGGTTGCTGTTGCTACATTTAAACTTTCTGTAGCTTGTAGAGTTCCAAATCTAGGTATTGCAATACGGTTAGTGACTTGTTCTTCTATTGTTTTAGAAACTCCGTTTGCTTCATTTCCCATTACCAAAATACCAGAATTTGGTAATTTTGTTTTATAAACATTTTCTCCATCCATAAAAGCACCTAAAATTGGCGTTTTGTTATTTTGTTTTAAAAAATAACTTAAATTTAAATAACTAATATTTACTCTCGTTATAGAACCCATTGTTGCTTGTATTACTTTGGGATTGTAACAATCTACAGTACCAATACTACATACTAAGTTTGTAATACCATACCAATCACATAAACGAATAATTGTACCTAAATTTCCTGGATCTCTAACATCATCTAACGCAACAATTAATCCATTGGTATCAATTTTTACTGCCTCAGGTATTTTAAAAACTGCTAAAGCTTTATTTGGAGTAGTTAAAAAACTAATTTTTTTTAATTCGGCTTGAGTAATTAAAGTTTCATTATTATTAATTTTAAAAGTCTCTGTTGTAAACAAATGATGTAATTCTAAAGTAGAATTTAAAAGCTCGTTAATGACCTTTACACCTTCGGCTACAAAAAATCCTTCAGCAACTCTATATTTTTTTTGCTTTAAACGCGTTATTAATTTTATTTGACTTTTTGATAGCATTTAAAAAATGTATTTTTGATTTTTAAGTAATTTACTTTAAATGAAAATGTACAACTTAAAAAATTATTCATTGTAACTTCTGCTTATTTGAAACATCAGCGCTCAAAAATACTACTTATTATAATAATTGGTTTTATAACCTCTTGTAATTCTGTTAAGCGTGTTCCTCAAGGAGAACATTTGCTCACTAATGTGAATATAAATGTTAATGATAAAAGTGAAGATAGCGATGTAATTAATAATTTAGTTTACCAAACGCCAAACAGTCGCATCCCTTTAATTGGTGTTCCCTTAAGGCTTTATATTTATAATACGGCAAGACCTAATTTAGATTCTATTTTAAATGCCAAAATAAAAAACAACCCTAAACGTACTGCCAGACAAAAACGTTTTCTTTCTATTAAACAATTTGAAAACAGAAAACAGTCTAAATTAGATTTTAATAATTGGATAAAACGCACTGGTGAAGCTCCAGTAATTGTAAACGATACGTTATCTAGCAAAACGTTAAAACGTTTGGATAGTTACTATTTTAACAATGGTTGGTTTGATGTAGAATCTAAATTTGAAACCACACGAAGCGACAATAAAAAAGCAACCATAGAATACACTGTAACCACTGGTGAGGCATATACTATAGATTCTTTATCTACCAAAATTGCGACACCTGTTATAGATTCACTTTATAAATTAAAAGAAAAAAATGCTTTTTTAAAACCAAAAGCACAATACAAAACTGTTGATGTTGTTTCTGAAAAAGACAGAATTACTGAGCAAATGAGAAACTCTGGTGTTTATCACTTTTCTGAAGATAATGTGTTTTTTGAAGTAGATACAATAGGAAGCACTAAAAAAGTAAATATAGATGTACAAATAAGTGCTCGAGCAATAAGACTTGAAGATACCGTTTTACGTGAACCATTTAAAATTTACAAAGTAAAAGACGTAAATATTTATACAAATAGTGATTTTAACAGACGTAACGAAAGTATTACAGACTCTACAACATATAATGGTTTTAATATTTATAGTAAAGAAAAACTACGATATAATCCTAAAACACTATCTGACGCTGTTTTTATTACTCCAAATACTATTTTTAAAGACAAAGACAGGCCGCAAACCTCAAGACGAATTAGTAATTTAAAGACTTTTAAATACCCTAAAATAGATTACATAGAAAATACCAAGGACACTACATTAACTGCCAATATATATTTAACACCTTTAAAAAAGTTTGGTTTAGATATTAGGGCCGAAGCCTCACAAAGTAACATTCAATCTATTGGTTTTTCATTAAGTCCAGGAATATTAATGCGTAATGTTTTTAGAGGCGCAGAAACTTTAGAACTTTCTGGTACGGCATCTATTGGAGCTTCAAAAGACGGAGCAAATGAGCGTGATCAATTTTTTGATATTAATGAAATTGGAGCAAACCTAAACCTTACTATTCCGCGATTCTTTTTTCCTTTTAATACCGAAAAAATAATTCCTAAATCTATGTTTCCTAGTACACGAATTAGTGTTGCTACTACAAGCCAAACAAATGTAGGATTAGACAAACAAACTTTTACCGGTTTATTTAATTACAAGTGGTACCCTAATGAAGAAGTTACTAATAGTTTTGATTTATTTAATATACAATTTGTAAAAAACTTAAATACCTCGAATTATTTTAGAGAATACCGAAGCTCATACAACACCTTAAACAGTTTAGCTTTTAGCTCTGGTTACATTACCAACAGTGAAGATTTAAGTATCCCAAGCCAAGCAGATGCATTTTTAGCCGAAGTTACTAGCGGTAATTTTGTTGGCTCATTAACTGGTGACGACATACAAACTATAAACTCTATAAACGAGAGAAAAGAAAGACTAACAGAAGACAATTTAATTCTATCTTCTAATTTTAATTATATAAAAGATAAACGAGATAATTTATTTGACACAGATTTTTCTATACTTAAACTTAGATTAGAACTTGCTGGTAACATGTTTTCTGCCGTATCTAATATTATAGGCTTAGAAAAAAATAATAATGATAGGTTTGAGTTATTTAATGTCGCTTTCTCACAGTATATAAAACCAGAAATAGACTATATAAAATATTGGGATTTAGGAAACAAAAGCATTCTTGCCATGCGTTCTTATGCAGGTATTGCAATACCTTATGGTAACTCTAAAAACATACCATTTTCTAAAAGTTTTTTTGCCGGTGGTGCAAACGATAACAGAGCTTGGGCTGCATATAGTTTGGGTCCAGGAAGTTCAACAACTACAAATGAGTTTAATGAAGCTAATTTAAAATTAGCATTTAGTGTAGAAAATAGGTTTAATATTTTTGGAGCACTAAATGGTGCATTATTTATAGATGCAGGAAATATTTGGAATGTGTTAGACGATGTTGAAATAGACGCAGCAACATTTAACTCTTTTTCATCCTTAAAAGATATTGCCGTTGGCTCTGGTTTTGGCTTACGTTACGACTTTAACTTTTTTGTAATTCGTGGAGATATTGGCTTTAAAACTTACGATCCTTCTTATGGAGACCAAAACCGTTGGTTTAACGATTATAATTTTAATAATGCCACTTATAATATTGGTATTAACTACCCTTTTTAATTGCTTTTTTAAGTCTTTATACTAAAACGTTTTCGGCAAAATAAAGAAACATAAATCGTGTTTTCTAAACCTTTATCCTATAAAAAGATTTAAAAATTGATTACTTTTACATTTCAATTTTTAATTAAAATAATAAATAATGTCACACCAAATAAAACCAGGAGTTGCCACAGGTAAAGAAGTTCAAGCCATTTTTAATTTAGCTAAAGAAAAAGGGTTTGCCTTACCAGCCGTAAACGTTGTAGGATCTAATTCTATTAACGGTGTTTTAGAAACAGCTAAAGCTTTAAATGCTCCAGTAATTATTCAATTTTCTAATGGAGGTGGCGTTTTTAATGCAGGTAAAAGTTTAAGTAACGAAAACCAAAAAGCAGCTATTGCTGGAAGTATTGCTGGCGCAAAACATGTACATTTAATGGCTGAAGCTTACGGTGTTCCTGTAATTTTACATACAGATCACTGTGCAAAAAAATTACTACCATGGATTGATGGTTTACTTGATGCTAGTGAAAAACACTTTAAAGAAACTGGAAAATCTCTTTTTAGCTCTCATATGATTGATTTAAGTGAAGAACCACTTGAAGAAAACATTGAAATTTGTAAAAAATATCTTGAACGCATGAGCAAAATGGATATGACTTTAGAAATTGAATTAGGAATCACCGGTGGTGAAGAAGATGGAGTGGACAATAGCGATGTAGATGAATCTAAATTATATACACAACCAGAAGAAGTTGCATATGCTTATGAAGAATTAAGTAAAGTAAGTGACCAGTTTACAATTGCAGCAGCCTTTGGAAATGTACATGGTGTATACAAGCCTGGTAATGTAAAATTAACTCCAAAAATTTTAAAGAATTCTCAAGAATATATTTCTGAAAAATTTGGAGTACCACACAACCATATCGATTTTGTTTTTCATGGTGGATCAGGTTCTACAGAAGAAGAAATTCAAGAAGCTATTGGTTATGGTGTTATTAAAATGAATATAGATACAGACATGCAATATGCTTTTATGTCTGGTGTAAGAGATTACATGGCAGAAAAAACTGAATACCTACAATCGCAAATAGGCTCTCCAGATGGCCCAGAATCTCCAAATAAAAAATATTACGACCCTAGAGTTTGGTTACGTAAAGGTGAAATAACTTTTGTTGAACGTCTTAAAAAAGCTTTTGAAGACTTAAACAACGTAGACACACTATAACTATAGTAACTTACAATTTATATTAAATCTCATTTTAACTAAGTTAAAATGAGATTTTTTATTTTAAATAGGTAGATTTTATTTTTTGCGCTATTAGTTTTTAGCGTCGTTTATCTCTTTTTCTAAATGGTCTAAATATAAAATACCATTTAAGTGGTCTATTTCATGTTGAAATATTATTGCTGTAAAATCTGTAATTGTTTCTATTATATGTTCACCATTTATTTTATCATACTCAATTTTAACAATTTTAGATCTATTGTTTAAAACATCTGTTCGGTTTGGTATAGATAAGCAACCTTCTTTTCGTGTTTGTTTCTCTTGAGAATAACTAATTATTTTTGGATTTAAATAAACCTCAAAAGGAAACTCATCTTTATCAAAGCGTTGTACCCAAATAACATTTTTTAATACACCTACTTGTGGCGCAGCAATACCAACACCTAAAGATATGCTATCTCTCACGGTTGCATAAAGTCTTTTTATAAAAGTATTTAAAACAACATCTGTGCTATCTGGCTTAACATAAGCGCTTTTAGACCTTAATAAAAGGGAATCTGCTGTGTTGGTAATTTTAAAAACACGCATAGGCATATTACTTTTTGCATTCATTATTTTACGTGCTTGGAATTTAGAAAAACCTGTAGATTTATTAGTTTTACTACTAATACAAGCTAGACTACAACCAAGTATTAAAATTATTAAACACCAATTATAAAATGTTACTTTATTAAAAATCATGATTATTTATTATAATTAACTGTAATATAATATTTTAACCTTTTCCATTTGTGAAAAATTTATTATATTTATTTTTATAAAATTCCCCTAAGAATTTATTGTTGCTACATAGAACATCTGGAATAACCTGAATCTCATTCTTAACAACAAATTGAGCGGAGAATTATATTCATATATAATGACATTGCCATTTAGAGCAAAGTCATGCTTATCTAATACATTATATGTATTAAATACTTATGCATTTACTTCTATAAAACCAAATATTTCAAGAGTAGTACTAAATCTACATAATGATATATGTAAGTTATTTACTTCAGTCTGTTGTTTAAAAGATAATAGTATAACCTATAATATTTAAATATAGATTAATATGAATGCAAAGCTTAAAGATTTTAATGTTGTTGGTATTGGAGCTTCTGCTGGTGGATTAAAAGCACTCCAAAATTTATTCCTTAATATTCCAGACGATACAGGAATGGCATTTATAATTATACAACATCTCTCTCCAGACTTTAAAAGTTTAATGCCAGAGTTATTGAGCAAGTATACTAATATGCCAATTTATACTGCTAAAGACAAATTATCCATTCAACCAAATTGTATATACTTAAATCAAAGAAGTAAAAACCTACATATTAAAGGCTCTAAAATTTATTTACTAGAAAAAGGTCCAAAGCATAATCTTAATTTACCAATAGATATTTTTTTTCATACGTTAGGTGAAGAATTTAAACAAAAGTCTATAGCTATAATTCTTTCGGGAACAGGATCTGATGGCTCTAGAGGTATTATTACTGTAAAAGATAAAGGTGGTATTATTATAGCCCAAAACCCAAATGAGTCTCAATTTAACGGCATGCCAAACTCGGCAATAAATACTTACGCTGTTGATTATGTTGAAGACACAAAGGAGATTGCAAATATCTTAACCTCGAAAAAAATTAACTCTAATAATATAGCAAACCCTTTTTCAAAAAAAACAGAATTAAAATTTAAATCTATACTTTTAGAAATTTACAAACACACCGGTGTAGATTTTAGAGAATACAAAAAAAACACCATACTGCGTAGAACAGAAAAACGCATGGGTATAAACAATATTGTTGATATTGATGAGTATAGTAATTTTTTAAAAAACAATCCACATGAAAAGGAAGCACTTAAAGATGATTTTTTAATAGGTGTCACTCGCTTTTTTAGAGACGAAGACGCTTTTTTCGAATTAAATGAAAGTGCAGTACCACAAATTTGTAATGCTAAAAACGAAGGAGAAACAATACGAATATGGGTTGCAGGCTGCTCTACAGGAGAAGAAGTGTACTCAATAGCCATATTATTTAGCGAATACATAAAAAACAAAAAATTAGATTTAGACTTTAAAATTTTTGCTACAGATTTAGACTCCAAAGCATTAGAAACTGCCAGCTTAGGCATTTATAACATAAATATTGTTAATGAAATAAACAAAAAAAATTTAGAGACTTACTTTATAAAATCTGGGAATAGGTTACAAATAGCAAAAGAGATAAGAGAAAAAATTGTTTTCTCTAGGCATAACCTAATTAGCGATCCTCCATTCATCAATTTAGACCTTATATCATGTAGAAATCTACTTATTTATTTAGATAAAAAAATACAAGAAAAAGTAATGCAAAGCTTCCAGTTTTCATTAAACCTTTTTGGATACTTATTTCTAGGTAACAGTGAGTCTTTAGGAAAGATAACATCTAAATTTAAAACTATAAATACAAAATGGAAAATATTTCAAAATATTATAGAGTCTAAATACTCACCAAATTCAAACAACATTTCGTCACTACACGCGCTACCAAGAATTAAAACAACAATACCATCTATAAATAACAAACCCACAATATCTAACGAAGAATACATTTTTGACAAGTACTTAAGCAGGCGATTTAGTCCAGATGCCATTTTTATTGATAGCAGCTACGATATATTATTTATAAAAGGAGATGTTGGAAAAAAATTATACCATAAAGAAGGTGTTTTTCAAAAAAACCTATTAAAAATAGTCAATCAAGAGATTGCCGTTTTATTAAAAAAAGGCATTAGAGAATTAGAAAAAACAAACACCGATATTAAAATTAATAATATTATAAATAAAACCGAAGACGATACCTATTCTTTTAATTTAAAAATACACAAACCGTACAATCACAAACTACTAAATAATTGTTATTTAATAGAATTTAGCCAAGACAAAGTAGTAGATAATTTCAAAGAATTAAATATAGTAAATACTCAAAGTAATGAAGCCTCAAAAGAACAAATTGAAGACTTAGAATATGAGCTTAAAATAATGAAAGCAGATCTTCAAAATGCCATTGAAGAACTAGAAACAACAAATGAAGAGCTTCAGTCATCTAATGAAGAGTTAATGGCCGCCAACGAAGAACTTCAAAGTACAAATGAAGAATTGCAATCTGTAAATGAAGAATTATACACAGTAAATTCTGAAATGCAAGAGAAAAATAAGGAATTAACAAATTTAAGTAACGATGTTATAAACCTATTAAACAATACCGAAATTGCTACTCTATTTTTAGATTCAGATTTACGTATTAGAAAATTTACTCCAGCAATAAAAAATATTTTCAAATTACAAGATGAAGATATTGGAAGAAAACTCTCAAATTTTACTTCTAATTTTAATACAAAAACTACAAGTAAAATAATTTCAGACTCTAAACATGCGCTAAATAAGCTAATAACCATAGAAAACCAATTAAGAGATAAAGATGGAAATTATTACTTTCAGCGCATAAGTCCATTTATTACCTCTAATAAAGTTATTGATGGCGTTGTAATTACTATAGACAATATCAATAAAATTAAAGAAATAGAATTAGAATTAGAAGAAGTAGATTATAAATACCATAAGCTGTTTCAAAATTTAAATGAAGGCTTTATTCATGCAAAAATTATAACAAATAAAAATGGAGAAGCTGTAGACTGGGAGTATATAGACGTAAACCCTGCATATGCAAAAATTTTAAACCTAGAAATTAAAGACATAATAGGAAAAAAAGTATCTAAGGTTGTACCATCTTTAATTAAAGACCCAAACCAATGGATTCAAAAATATGGTGAAACGGCATTAAAAGGGAAAAACCAAACTATTGAAGGCTATGTAGAAGCAATTAATAAATACTTTTATGTAAATACATTTTGCCCTAAAAAAGGAGAATTTGCAGGAACAATTTCAGACTTTACAGAATTAAAGAAAAAAGAAGAAGATTTAATAAAAAGTAAATACGAATTAGACCGTGTACAAAGTATTACGCACGTAGGAAGCTGGACAATGGATATAGCTACAGGTAATCTATCTTGGAGTGATGAACTTTTTAGAATATTTAAATTAGACACCAATCAACAACCACCAAACTACGAAATACACAAAAACTTATTTACAAACGAAAGCTGGGAAAAACTTTCTAAAGCTGTAGATAAAGCCATTAAAAAAGGAAAACCTTACGAGTTAGAGTTAAACATGATTAAAGCTAATGGCGATCACGGTTGGATGTGGGCAAAAGGTGAAGCCGTAATTGAAAAAGGAAAAATTGTAAAACTAAGAGGCTCTGCACAAGACATTACAACAATTAAAGAAAATGAAAAAGCTTTAATTATTGCTAAAAAACAAGCCGAAGATGCAGTATTAGCAAACAAGCACAAAAATTTCTTTTTAGCTAATATGAGTCACGAAATTAGAACACCTATTTCTAGTGTACTTGGCTTTGCAGATCTTTTACGAAGTGACGACTTAACAAAAGATAAAAAATTACGCTACATAGAAATAATAGACAACAACTCTAAGCAGTTATTAAATTTAATAGACGATATTATTGATGTATCAAAAATAGAATCAGACGAATTAAAAATTGTTTATAAAGACTGTAATGTTGCTCAACTAATAGAAAACTTAACACTAACTTTTGAGCAAATTAAAGTACAAAAAGAAAAAACACATCTTAAACTAGAAGCAATAATACCATCAAACCTTAGAAATTTAAATATTAGTACAGACCCAAGAAGGTTAGAACAAGTACTTTCTAATTTAATTAATAACTCTATAAAATTCTCAGACAAAGGCACCATAAGTTATGGCTTTCAAAAAAACGAAAACTATTTAACCTTTTTTGTAAAAGATGAAGGTATAGGCATAGCAAAATGCAAACAAAAAGAAATATTTGAACGCTTTAAACAAGTAAATTATAAAGACAGTGCAAAATATGGTGGTACGGGATTAGGCTTATCTATATGCAAAGCCATAGTAACACTTTTAGGTGGCGACATAACTGTGGAGTCTAAACGCTATAAAGGCACTACATTTAAATTTAATATTCCAATAAAAACCATTACAAATCCAGATATAGACACTGCAAAAAAAATAAACCAATCTAAAGATTTTTTAAAAGACAAAACAATTTTAATAGCAGAAGACAATACACTAATTAGAATGTTACTAGATGTAGTACTTAAAAAAACGGGAGCACAATTAATATTTGCTAATGATGGTAAAACTGCAGTAGATTTATTTAAAGAAAACCCACACATAGATATTGTTTTATTAGACATTAGAATGCCAAGAATGAGCGGTATAGAAGCTATGGATTTAATATTAAAAGTAAACCCAAAAGCGAAAATAATAATGCAAACCGCACACGCTATGGAAGAAGAAAAAGCTATGTGTTTTGAAAAAGGATGTTCAGATTTTTTAACAAAACCTATAATTAAAGAACATTTACTACAAACTTTAGCAAAATGGGTATAACAATCTAAATACGACAAAAGAAAACAAACACATTACTAGACAATACATTAGCATTAAAAAAACCTCGTTTTAATAAAACTAAAATGAGGTTTTTACATTTTAAATAACCATAAGTATATAGATAGCTGTAACTAATTTTGAGAAGTATTAATAATTTAAGTAGTTTTGTACGCTTGTAAAAAATAAACTAACAAATTAATTTTAGCACAATACTAAAATTATAAACCTGTCCTTTAACAAAATAAAAGGATATAAAACATATAAATTATGGCTTGGTTTAAAAGAAAGACAAAAGGTATTCAAACCTCAACTGAGGAGAAAAAAGATATCCCTAAAGGCTTATGGTATAAGTCACCAACAGGAAAAATTGTAGATTCAGAAGAATTAGCAAAAAACTTTTATGTAAGTCCAGAAGATGGTTACCACGTAAGAATTGGTAGTAAGGAATACTTTGAAATATTATTTGATGATAATAAATTTAAAGAACTAGATGCCAACCTAACATCTAAAGATCCTTTAAAATTTGAAGACACAAAAAAATACCCAGACCGTTTAGTTGCTGCTCAAGAAAAAACACAACTTAAAGATGCTGTACGTTGTGCAGTAGGGAAATCTAAAGGTAAAGACTTAGTAATAGCCTGTATGGATTTTGCTTTTATTGGTGGGTCTATGGGAAGTGTTGTTGGAGAAAAAATAGCACGTGCTGCAGATCATGCTTTAAAAAACAAACTACCATTTATGATTATCTCTAAATCTGGTGGCGCACGTATGATGGAAGCAGCATTATCTTTAATGCAATTAGCAAAAACCTCATCTAAATTAGCGCAATTAGCAGACGAAGGCTTACCATACATCTCGTTATGTACAGATCCTACAACAGGTGGAACAACAGCGTCATTTGCAATGTTAGGAGATATTAATATTGCAGAACCTGGTGCACTAATTGGTTTTGCAGGACCAAGAGTTGTAAGAGACACAACAGGCCAAGAATTACCTGAAGGCTTTCAAACATCAGAATTTTTATTAGATCATGGTTTCTTAGATTTTATCATGCATAGAAAAGAACTTAAAAACAGAGTCAACCAATATATAGACTTAATAATGAATCAGCCTTTAAGAGCTTAATCATAAATTATAATTTTATATAAAACCTTTCAATGTTAAAATTGAAAGGTTTTTTGTTTTAAATAATTAACACTCTTTTAAAAGAAGTAATAATAATGAGAATTTATTCTCAATAAATGTAATATACGAATTTAGCACCTTTAAATCTACAACAAGATTACTACCAAGATATGCCTTTATAAAAGTAAAATATCGATTTTAGTACTTGCAAATTTTTAGTGATTTAAATAACACTTATGCACTCTTTTTAAAAAAAACTTTAAACAGTGTACCTTTATTAACTTCGCTTTCAACTTCAATCTTTCCGCCCATTAATTCAACATGATTTTTTGTTATAAACAAACCAACACCAGTTGCATCTTTGTTATAATGAAATGTTTTATATAATTTAAATAAACTATCACCAAATTTATTTAAATCTATACCCAAACCGTTGTCTTGTATTTTTAAAACATTATACTCACCTTGAATTTCATTTTTTAAAGACACTATTAACTGTCTTTCTTTAGACCTATACTTTATAGCATTTGTTAAAAAATTAAGTATAATACTATCTAAATAAGCAGGAATAGCTTTAACGTTACAATTGTTATTTATATCGTTAATAATTTTACAATTAAAATTTTTAGCTAATGCACTTACATTATAAATTGCCTTATCAACATAGTTACATAAACTAAGTGTTTCTAATTTTTTTTCATTTATTACTCTAATTTTAGAGATTTCTGTTAAATGCTTTACCGTTTCATTTAAATTTAAAACAGAATCTTTTAACATTATAAATTCTTCCTTAGGTTTGATTTCAGGAATATCTTGTTCAACAAAATTCACCAATGTAGATAAATTAGATACGTGAGTTTTAAGATTATGTGTAACAATCTCTGCAAAATCCGTTAAACGTTCGTTTTGGGTTTTTACAATACCTAACATGCTTTTTAGTTTAAGCTCATTTTTAATAACATTTGTTATATCGGTTATTTGAGAGATAAAATACAATGGATTACCTATAGTATCCCTTACTAGTGATACACTAAGCCTTGCCCAAATAACATGACCTTTTTTATGAAAATATCTTTTTTTCATTGTATAATTAGAAATCTCTCCAGATAATAAAGATGCCATTTTATTTAAATCTAATTCTAAATCATCTTTATGAGTAATCTCCTTAAAAGTCATTTTATAAAGCTCCTCTTTGGTATAACCCAAAGTATCTAGCACACTTTGGTTAACTTTTACCCAATCACCTTTTAAACTAACAATAGATATACCTTCTTTTGCTTCGTCAAATATAGTTTTAAAAAGTTCTTTCTGGACATCGTCAATTTTCATATTCATAACAAACACACTTACAAGAATATAAATATAGATTAGAATCTATTAAGTATCAAATAAAACTATAGTTTTACGATAAAATACATGAGAAAATATTAAAAAAAAGGTTTTAGATATATAAATTTAAGAATTCAATAAAAATAACTATATTTGCCGCTCGAAAGATAAGCTTTCGTGTACATAACAATCATTTACAATAATATTAGAATGTATTTAACAAAAGAAAACAAAGAAAAGCTTTTTGCAAAGCACGGTAAAAATGCTCAAGACACTGGTTCTGCCGAAGGTCAAATTGCATTATTCACAGAAAGAATTAACCACTTAACACAGCACTTAAAAACTAATCGTAAAGATTATAACACAGAGCGTTCGTTAGTGAAGTTAGTAGGAAAGCGTCGTGCTTTATTAGACTACTTAACTAAAAAGGATATCTTAAGATATCGTGCGATAGTAAAAGAATTAGGATTAAGAAAATAATCTCAATAAAAAGACCACGCCTAACAGCGTGGTTTTTTGATATATAACAACTCTTTTTGAAGGAGTATAAATTTCAAAATTGAAGAAGCTAATTATAGTTTTTCATTGGTAACAACAACTATTACAACTACTACTACAACAACACAACTACCAATGTTTAACCAAAAAAACCGATGCTAAAAATATCGGTATTAGAATTAAAACTTATTTATGATTCCAAAAGTTTTTAAAGAGGTCATAGACCTAGGTGATGGAAGAGAAATTTCTATCGAAACCGGAAAATTAGCAAAACAGGCACATGGTTCTGTTGTTGTACAATCTGGAAAATGTATGTTATTATGTACAGTTGTTTCCAACTACAAACAAGCAGATGTGGATTTCTTACCACTTACTGTAGATTACAGAGAAAAATTTGCAGCTGCAGGTCGTTATCCCGGAGGTTTCTTTAAAAGAGAAGCAAGACCAAGTGATGGCGAAGTATTAACCATGCGTTTAGTAGATAGAGTATTACGTCCATTATTCCCAAAAGATTACCACTCTGAAACTCAAGTTATGATTCAGTTAATGTCTCATGACGATGACGTTATGCCAGATGCAATGGCAGGTTTAGCTGCTTCTGCTGCTATTCAATTATCAGATTTCCCTTTTGAATGCCCAATTTCTGAAGCAAGAGTTGGTCGCGTAAACGGAGAATTCATTATCAACCCAACACGTGCGCAGTTAGAAGAATCTGATATCGATATGATGATTGGAGCTTCGGCAGATTCTGTTATGATGGTTGAAGGTGAAATGGATGAAATTTCTGAAGAAGAAATGACCGAAGCTATAAAGTTTGCTCATGAAGCCATAAAAGTACAATGTGCTGCTCAAGTAAAATTAGCTGAAGCTTTTGGTAAAAAAGAAACGCGTGAGTACGAACCAGAACGTGAAGATGCAGAATTAGCACAAAAAATTCATGATATGGCGTACGATAAAGTATATGCTGTAGCACAAGCAGGTTCTGCTAAACATGAGCGTAGTGCTGCATTTGCAGAAATTAAAGAAGAAATTAAAGCCACTTTTTCTGAAGAAGAATTAGCAGATTTTGGTGGTTTAGTATCTAAATATTACAGCAAAGCTGAAAAAGCTGCCGTAAGAGATTTAACATTAAACGAAGGTTTACGTCTTGATGGTCGTAAAACTGATGAAATTAGACCAATTTGGTGTGAGGTAGATTACTTACCATCAACTCATGGATCTTCTGTATTTACTCGTGGAGAAACTCAAGCTTTAGCAACAGTAACTTTAGGTACATCTAGAGAAGCAAACCAAATAGATATGCCATCTTACGAAGGTGAAGAGCGTTTCTATTTACACTATAACTTCCCTCCTTTTTCTACAGGTGAAGCAAGACCAATTCGTGGAACATCTCGTAGAGAAGTTGGTCACGGTAACTTAGCACAACGTGCATTAAAAGGTATGGTTCCTGAAGATTGCCCATATACAGTTCGTGTGGTTTCAGAAATTTTAGAATCTAACGGTTCTTCTTCTATGGCAACAGTTTGTGCTGGTACAATGGCAATGATGGATGCAGGTGTACAACTTAAAAAACCAGTTTCTGGTATTGCAATGGGATTAATATCTGATGCAGATTCTGGAAAATACGCTGTATTATCAGATATTTTAGGTGATGAAGATCACTTAGGAGATATGGATTTTAAAGTAACTGGTACTGCAGATGGTATTACAGCTTGCCAAATGGATATTAAAGTAAAAGGATTATCGTACGAAATTCTTGTAAATGCTTTAAAACAAGCACGTGATGGTCGTTTACATATTTTAGATAAAATTACCGAAACTATAGAAACACCAAATGCTGATGTAAAAGATCACGCTCCAACAATGGTTTCTAGACGCATTCCTAATGAATTTATTGGAGCCTTAATTGGTCCTGGTGGAAAAGTAATTCAAGAAATGCAAAAAGAAACAGATACCACTATTGTAATTAACGAAGATCCTGTTACAGAAGAAGGTATTGTTGAAATTTTAGGTGTTGGTAGAAAAGGTATTGATGCTGTTATGGCAAAAATAGATGCTTTACTATTTAAACCTCAAGTTGGTAGCATATACGAAGTAAAAGTAATTAAAATGTTAGATTTTGGTGCTGTTGTAGAATATACTGAAGCTCCAGGAAATGAAGTTTTATTACACGTATCTGAACTTGCTTGGGAACGTACAGAAAACGTTAGCGATGTTGTAAACATGGGTGATGTTTTTGATGTAAAATATTTTGGTATAGACAAACGTACTCGTAAAGAGAAAGTGTCTCGTAAAGCTATTTTACCTAAACCAGAAGGTTTTGTTGAAAGACCTCCAAGAGATGATAAACGCTCTGGTGGACGCGACAATAAAGGTAGAGATAATCGCGGTAGAGATAACCGTCGTGATGACAGAAAACCTAGACAAGATAAGAAGGAAGATTAATTTCTAAACTTACAACGCATAAAACCTCAAATAGAAATTTTCTGTTTGAGGTTTTTTTATTGCTTCACTTTAAACCCTTAAATGTTAAAGTTTGCTTTAATAATCATAAATAAATATTAAAAACAATCTAAACTTTAGTCATGACCGTAACTCTTAAAAAACAAACAGTCAAACTAAAACTTAAGGTTGCTTCATGAAATCAAAAAAAAATACGCTCTCAAAAACATTTCAATCTATTTTAAACCGTTTTCTTATTGACATAAAAGACAAAGAAACGCGTTTAAATCTTTCAGTAATATTTAGTTCCTTTCTTTTAATTGCACTTGGTATTTATTTTTTTAGTGTATTTAGTGGAGATTTATATATGATAAATGAAGAGCATTTAAATTCTTTTTGGGGAAAATTATTTATTACCACAACTACTACTATACTAGTACTTAAAGCATCTATATTTCTTTTTAAACTGTATAGATATTATAAATACAAACCTGTAGATTCTGTTTCTAACGAAGCATTACCAATAATAACAGTAATTGTACCTGCCTATAATGAAGGTAAACAAGTTTGGGATACTTTAATGAGTTTAGCAGAAAGTGACTATCCACAAGAAAAAATAGAAATTTTATCTATAGATGATGGTAGTGAAGATGATACATGGGAATGGATGAAAGATGCTAAAACCAAATTAGGTAATAGAATTTCAATTTTACAACAACCCGAAAACAAAGGAAAACGCCACGCGCTTTACAGAGGCTTTAACTTAGGTATTGGAGAAATATTTGTTACTGTAGATAGTGATTCTATTGTAGAAAAAAACACCTTACGTAATTTAGTAAGTCCGTTTGTAGAGAATGAAGATTGCGGTGCAGTTGCTGGAAACATAAGAGTTTTAAATAATAAAAAGGCTGCTTTACCAAAAATGCTAGACGTAAGTTTTGTATTAAGTTTTGAGTTTGTAAGATCTGCAGAAAGCAGTTTAAACTCTGTACTTTGTACTCCAGGAGCTTTAGCCGCATATAGAAGCACTGCTGTGCATAAATGTTTACCAGAATGGATTAACCAAACCTTTATGGGAAAACCATCAGATATAGGAGAAGACAGAGCAATTACAAACATGATTTTAAAGCAAGGTAAGCATGTATTATTTCAAAAAAATGCTGTCGCTTATACAAATGTACCAGAAGAATATACTGGTTTATATAAAATGTTTATTAGATGGGGACGAAGTAATGTGAGAGAAAACCTTTCTATGGCTCAATATGTATTTACAAATTTTAGAAAAAGTAAAAAATCCGGAACTAGAATATTATTTATAAGCCAATTTTTAGAGATGTTATTAAGTTTTCCTTTTCTTATAATTATGCTTTTATTTGTAGCAACACATCCTTTACTATTTTTAGGTTCAACTTTCTTAAGCATTTTAGTATTATCTAGTTTCTCTGTAATATTTTATGCATACCGTTATACAATTTCAGAATCTATATGGGCATATTCATATAGCATATTATATACTTTTGGATTATTCTGGATAACACCGTACGCTATTGCTACAGCAAGTAGAAGAGGTTGGTTAACTCGTGGTTTAGCAGAAAAAAAATAAACTTATACTTAATTATAAAATAAAAAAATGCAGTCTCTATTTTAAAATAGAGACTGCATTTTTTTATATAAAAACTTAAAGTACACGCAACCTTTTGTTTTTTATGGGACTATAGAGAAAGAAACAATTTAAAGTTATGAAAAATATAAAGCAATTTTTAATCTATTTATTATTTATAATAACAAGCTCTTGCACAAGTGAAATTGAGACATTAGAAAATAGTAATAACACAAACAATTTGGTAAACTATATATATAAAACTTATAATACAAATAATGGTCAAGTTTTAGATTCTATAAATTTCTTAATTCAAGAAAATAAAATTCTCTCATCTATTAAACATAATTCACTAACTTCTAATATTTATAAAACAACTTATCATTATCAAAATGAAAATCTTATAGAAATTAAATCTTATTTGAATAATTCATTAGATGTTATAACTACTTTTTCTTATGATTTTAATGGTAATTTGACTCAATATTTAAAAGAAAATATTAACACGATAAACCAAAATTCACAATTTACTAAGCACGATTTTATACATGATATAGATACTATTTTCTCTACAACAAAATTTAGTTTAGATGGTGTAAACTTCAGTAATTCACAAAGCGAATATAAAATTGTAATAGATAATGATAATAATAGAATTTATTTCGAAGATAAAGATAATATTAACAATGAAACCACATATAAAATTAGTACTTATGATGCCAATAATAATTTAGAACTTGAAGAAGAATATTTAAGCTTAGAAAATCAAGAAAACACATTAAATTATTATTTAAACCACAATTATAACAGTGGAAGCAACCTATTCTACAAGGTGAATAAAAATACATATAGCAAAAAAACTTTAATGCTTTTATACCACCTTCAAAGTAATGCTATTAACAATATTAATTCAAAAAGTATTTCTCCAAATACTTTAAGTCAATTTTCAACAAGTTTTGGAAATAGTGCTTTTAATTTTCAAATAAATAACACTACAAACAATGATAATCAAACTATATTCAGTGATTTCAAAACACTTATTAGTAACGAACTAATTAGTCATTTTAGTCAGGAGTTTATTTTTGACTAAACATATTTAATCAGCTCTATGATATTAATTTTAAGATATATTTATATAAGTAAAAAAAGTAATGGTAAATACAACAGAGAACCTTACTAAATAAAAACATTTTTGGATTTAGAAAAACTCATAAAAGCTTGTAAAAAAAACAACCTAAAAGCTCAAAGTGAATTATACAGTAAGTATAAAGATTCACTGTATCTTCTTTGCTTAAAGTATTGTAAAAATGTAGAAGAAGCAGAAGACAATCTTCAAGACTCTTTTATATCAATTTTTAAAAGCATAAAAAAATATAATAATAAAGGGTCTTTTGAAGGCTGGATGAAACGTATTACAATAAATAAAGCAATAGACAAATACAAAAAAGAAAGCTTTATTAATGTTATTATTAATAATGACTTATTAAAAGACGATATCGTAGAGGTAGAACCTATATCATTATCTCTAGACGAATTATTAGAAGCAATACAAGAATTGCCTACAAGATATAGACTCGTTTTTAATTTATACGAATTAGACAATTTCACGCATCAAGAAATAGCACAGCTATTATCTATATCTGTAGGTACTTCAAAATCCAATTTACATAGAGCAAAATCATTGCTTAGAGATAACATTAATAAAAAGAGCAATAATAAATTAAACAAAAAATCTAATGGAAACTAACAAAGACGTAGGTTCTCAAATAAACGAGCTCTTAAAAAAGCATAAAGTTTCCCCTAACAACAATGTTTGGGAACAATTAGAGATAGGATTAAAAGAAAAAAGAAAAAAAAGAAGAGTTTTAATATTATGGTTATTTTCTGGGTCTGCGATTTTAATAATTAGTAGCATGTTAATATTTAATAATTTTAGTAATACAAAAAGTAATAATAACAGTTCCATACAAGTTATTAGAAAAGAAAACTTACAGAATATAAATATTAAGACAGAACAAAAAATTAATACTCAAAGCGCTCCAGTACCATATCAAATAGTAAAAAAAATAAATACAAATCAAACTACAATCAATAATAAAATAAACAAACCAAAAAAAAATTATAATAATCTTTCCAGTCTAAACGAAAACAACACAAAAAAGTCTAGAAATACTTATTTAGTAAAAAACAACAAACAAGCTAATAATTTTAAAAACACCAATTCATCACAAGAGAACACTTATAAAACGAACACTACTCAAAATAAAAAAACAGCTCATTTAACTAAAGAAGATCAAAAAAATAATATTAGCATTGTAGAAAAGAAAGAAGAAGAAGAAGAAGAAGAAGAACTTCTAGATAAAAAAAGTAAATTAAACCCTTTTAAAAAGTGGAGCGTTTACCCTTATGTTTCTTTAGATTATTATAGTAACTTTAATACCAGTTTAAAAAATAATACAACCATAAATTATGGTATATATCTAAATTATTTAGCTACCGAAGGTATAAGCTTGAGAATTGGAGTTAAAAAACTTAATTTTGAATATACTTTACAAAAGCAATCTGTAACCACTTTTCAAGAGCTAAGTTATATCGAAATCCCTATTGAAGCCAAATACAGGATAATCAATAAAAAAATTAGTGCATCAGCTATAATTGGGATAAGCTATCTTATCATGGAGGATGCAAACATTATTACAAATAATACAAGAGATTCTAATAATAATCAATTTAGTGATTCTGGACTATCTATAAATGCTGGTTTTGGTTTCAAAAAACAAATTATAAACAAACTAAATTTAAATGTAGAACCTATATTTAAATATCATTTTAAAACTTATAGAGAACAATCAGACCTTTCAATATTTACTGTATCTATTTTAGCCGGTCTTGAATATCACTTTTAATAAAAAAATATTATTTATAATTTAAAGTATTGAAAAAAGCCTATCTCAAAAAGAATAGGCTTGTTTTTTGGCACGCACTCAAATTAACACTGACATTTCCTCATAAAACCGACAGCTTGTCACCCAAGTCATTATTTAAAAATTAAAAATACCTCAACATAAAAGCCTTAGAATTATCATACTGTTAGCTTATAACCATATAATTATCATATTCATTATTCTTCAAAATTAATTCTGTTTTTTCGGGTTACCGTATAATCCTTGTGCATACTAATACGTATTATATTAATAAACAACACTTTAACAAAACAAATGAAAGTATTAGTAATAGGCGCAGGAAACATGGGATTAACGTATGCCGAAGGCATGGCAAATAGCGCAGTGTTAAATCAACACAAACTTAAAATCTATGACACTGACCCTAAGAAAATTAAAAAACTAAAAAAAGATTCAAGGTTTCAGGTTTTTGACAGTCTTGAAGATTGCCTACCAAGTGCAGATATTATTTTTATCGCCGTAAAACCATACCATAGTGACGATTTATTTAGCACAATGAAGTCTATGCTTAACCACGATCAGCTTTTTGTATCATTAATGGCTGGCGTAACAATAGAAACTATACAACAAAAATTAAATACAGGAAAGGTAGTGAGAACAATGCCTAATTTACCTGCACAAGTTGGAAAGGGCGTAACATCTTATACAGAGTCTGAAAAGGTTTCTAAAGTAGAACTCATAATGGTAAGAACTCTACTAGACACAACAGGCACTTCAATACATGTAACTACAGAAAAATTTATTGATGCCTCTACTGGAATTTCAGGAAGTGGTCCTGCATATGTCTTTTATTTTATGCAATCAATGCTTGAAGCTGCCTTAAAAATGGGCTTTTCAGATTACGATTCTAAAATACTTGTGAGTAGCACGTTTGAAGGTGCAATAGAACTTTTTAACCAATCTAATTTATCACCAGAATCTTGGATTAACCGTGTTGCATCAAAAGGAGGAACAACTCAAGCAGCCATAGATAGTATGGAAGATAATAATGTAAAACAACTTATACAAGATGCCGCTTACGCTGCATTCGACAGAGCAATAGAATTAGGAAAAGAAAAATAAAATGGACGACAGTATTAAAGACGATAGTATAAAAAGAGTAGTAGTTAAAGTTGGTACAAACGTATTAACAAATAAAGACAACCGTATTTTAGGTCCGGTACTTCGAGAATTGGTAAGGCAAATCTCTGTGCTAGACGAAAGAAATATACAAGTTGTACTTGTAACTTCAGGTTCTGCTATTGCCGGTAAAGAAGTTTTAGGAAATATTCAAGAAACCGAAGCATCTGTTAGACGTCAAATATATTCCTCGGTTGGACAACCACGATTAATGAGACACTATTATAGTTTATTTCATGATTACGGTATGCGTTGCGCACAAATTTTAGCAACAAAAAGAGATTTCGATCCAGGAAAACATAGAGAAAACATGATTAGTTGTTATGAAGGTTTATTAGCCGAAGGCGTTACACCTATAGCAAACGAAGATGATGCAGTATCATTAAGTATGTCTATGTTTTCAGACAATGATGAGCTAGCAAGTTTAGTAGCAGAGTTAATAGATGCAGACCGCTTAATTATTTTATCAGACACAGATGGTCTTTACACAGGACACCCAGAAGATAAAAACTCTAGAAAACTTACAGAAGTCACAGTAGACCAAAATGTAGAAAAATATGTGCAATCCAACTCTAAAAAAGAAGGAGAAGGTCGTGGCGGCATGGCTTCAAAATTAAAAATCGCAAAAGTAACCGCTAAAAAAAACATTCCTACCTACATAGCATCAGGAAAAAGAGAAAATGTAATTGTTGATATTATTAACAATAAGCAAGTAGGAACAAAATTTATTCACTAAAAATTTACACAATGAAATTATTAGAAAAAGAAATAAAAAATAATGTTTTAGACTCAATGATTAATATTATTGAAACTAAAAGAGAACAAATTATAGAAGAAAACAAAAAAGACTTAGAAGCTTTTAATAATAACGATCAAGCTTTGTATGATAGATTAGTTGTAGACTCTACAAAAGTAGATGGCATGATAAAAGCTATTAAAGAAGTTAAAGATCAAGAAGATCCAGTAAACAATACTATTTCTAATATAACTTTAGATAGTGGTTTAAAAATTACAAATAAAACAGCACCATTTGGTACTATTTTAATTATTTACGAATCTAGACCAGATGTTACAATAGAAGCAGCTGTACTTGCATTTAAAGCCAATAATAAAATACTTTTAAAAGGTGGAAAAGAAGCAATACATAGTAATAAATTTCTTGAAAAATGTTGGCATCAAGCATTAAAAGAAAATAACCTTTCTAAAGACTGGATTAAACTACTTCACCTAAACCGTACAGAAACTCAAGATTATTTAAAAAATCCACCAGAAAAAATAGATTTAATTGTACCAAGAGGTGGCGAGCGATTAATTAGTTTTGTTAAAGAACATGCTACATGTGCTGTTTTAGTTAGTGGTAGAGGAAACAACTTTTTATATGTCGATAAAAATGCAGATTGGTTAAAAGCAATAAAAGTAATTGTAAATGCTAAAACCGATAAAATTTCGGGATGTAATGCTTTAGACAAAGTGTTAATAGACAAAAATATACCAGACTACCAGAAAAAAATTAATGAACTAGAAACCATGCTTAATAAATTAGGCGTAGATATTTTAGTAGATAATAAAGTAAGCAAAATTTTAGTAAATGAAACTGAAATTGATAACAAAGATATTTGGTTTGAAGAATTTTTAGCAATGAAAATCATGCTAGCCGAAGTCGACAATGAAGATACAGCTATTAATATGATTAACACATATTCTGGCGGACATTCATCATCAATAATAACTGAAAATAAATCTACTGCAAAAAAATTCATGCAACAAGTAGATAGTACAGCTGTTTACCATAATGCTTCAACCCGTTTTACAGATGGTGGACAAATGGGAGTTGGCGCAGAACTTGCAATTAGTACAGATAAATTACACCATCGTGGACCTTTAGGACTTAAACAATTAGTAACAAATAAGTACTATGTATTTGGTGACGGTCACGTAAGAACAAATTAAATTTTAAAAAAAATTAAATTTTTTGTAACAAAATGTAACCTTTCTGCGTATAAGTATTGATAGCAAAATATTCACGCTCATTTTCTGGGCACAAATCATAAATTATTTAGATGAGACAACTTAAAATTACCAAGCAGGTAACCAACCGTGAGACCGCGTCATTAGACAAATACCTACAAGAAATTGGAAAAGTTGACTTAATTACCGCAGACGAAGAAGTAGAATTAGCACAACGTATTAAAGCTGGCGACCAAGTTGCTCTTGAAAAGTTAACTAAAGCTAACTTACGTTTCGTAGTATCGGTAGCTAAGCAATACCAAAATCAAGGTTTAACGTTACCAGATTTAATAAACGAAGGTAATTTAGGGTTAATTAAAGCCGCACAACGTTTTGATGAAACTCGTGGTTTTAAATTTATCTCTTATGCTGTATGGTGGATTCGTCAATCTATCTTACAAGCTTTAGCAGAACAATCTCGTATTGTGCGTTTACCACTTAACAAGATTGGGTCTATTAATAAAATAAATAAAACTTTTGCTTTTCTTGAGCAAGCACATGAGCGTCCGCCAAGTGCAGAAGAAATTGCAAAAGAGTTAGATATGACTATTAATGACGTTAAAGAATCTATGAAAAATTCTGGTCGTCACGTATCTATGGATGCACCTTTAGTAGAAGGTGAAGATTCTAACCTTTACGATGTATTAAATTCTGGTGAGTCACCAAATCCAGATCGTGAACTTTTACACGAATCTTTACGTACAGAAATTGAACGTGCGCTAGAAACTTTAACACCTCGTGAAGCAGATGTTATTCGTCTATATTTTGGTTTAGGTAACCAGCACCCAATGACTTTAGAAGAAATTGGTGAAACTTTCGATTTAACTCGTGAACGTGTTAGACAAATTAAAGAAAAAGCAATTCGTAGATTAAAACACACATCTAGAAGTAAAATATTAAAAACATACTTAGGATAAATACTAAGTTACAGTAACAAACAGTTATTCATAACTGTTCGTTTTTTGATTGATGAAGAACCCAGAGCTGATTACTCTGGGTTCACTCATTTAAAGCCTTTTCTTGTTGAAAAAAATTTCAATTATTTCCTATAAAAAAAGATGTGATATTACCAACTTATCTATCTTTGTACAAACAACACAAACTACTTTACAATGTCTAAAAAATTAATAGCACCTTCGATGCTTGCTGCCGATTTTGGCAACCTACAACGTGATACAGAAATGGTTAACAATAGTGATGCCGATTGGTTTCACATTGATGTAATGGATGGTCATTTTGTACCAAACATCTCTTATGGTATGCCAGTAATTCAAGCTATAAAAAAACATGCTACAAAACCATTAGATGTTCATTTAATGATTGAAAAGCCAGAACGCTACATTGAAGAGTTTGCTAAAGTTGGAGCAGATATTATTACTGTTCATCACGAATCTACAGTACATTTACATAGAACGTTAAGACAAATAAAAGATGCTGGCTGTAAAGCTGGTGTTGTTTTAAATATAACTACACCTGTTTCTGTTTTAGAAGATATTTTACCAGAATGTTATATGGTATTATTAATGTCTATTAATCCTGGTTTTGGTGGTCAAAAATTTGAAAACGTCACCTACCAACGTATTAAAAAATTGCGTAAAATGATAGACGAGCAAGGTTTAGATACTAAAATTGAAATTGATGGTGGCGTAACAGATAAAAACATAAAACAATTAGTAGAAGCTGGAGCAGATGTTTTTGTAGCTGGAAGCCACGTTTTTAAAAGTAGCAACCAACCTGATACCATTAAAAATTTAAAAGCTTTAGCAAATAGTTAAATGTTTTTTTAAAATGGTAATGCACTTAAATCTACATTACCACCAGATAATATTACACCAATTTTTTTATTAGAGAATTGGTGTTTTTCTTTTATTATAGCTGCTAATGTTGTTGCACTCGAAGTTTCTACATCAAGCTTTAAACGTTCGTAAATTAAACGCATTGCATCAATAATTTCAGTTTCTTCTACTCTTATAATTTGTTTTACGTGCTGCTGTATTATAGGAAAATTTACATCTCCCAATTGTGTTCTTAATCCATCGGCGATAGTGTTTACCGTTTTACTACCTTCAATTTTACCACTTAAAAGCGATCTGTAAGCATCATCTGCTTCTTTTGGTTCTGCACCAACAACTTCACAATCACTTTTAAAATAATGTGCAGCTAATGCTGTACCAGCAATTAAACCGCCACCACCAATTGGAGACACTATTATGTCTAAATTATTATAATCTTCAAGTAACTCTATTGTAGCTGTACTATTTCCTAAAATAACATTTACATCGTTAGATGGATCTACAAAAGTAGCGCCCGTTTGTTTAGAGATTTTAGCAGCTTCTCGTTCTCTTGCTATAACTGTAGATTCACACGCTGTAATTACACCATTATAACCTAAACCAGCATTTTTTTACTTGCGGCGCATTTTTAGGCATGACTATATTTGCTGTGACACCTAAGCTTTTTGCTGCCAAAGATAAGGCTTGAGCAAAGTTTCCCGAAGAATGTGTTACAACTCCTTTTTGTTTTTCGGCGTCATTTAACTGCATGATTGCATTTGTTGCACCTCGCATTTTAAATGCTCCCATTTTTTGAAAGTTTTCACATTTAAATATAACTTCTGCTCCTACTATTTCATTTATTAAATTAGAGCTTAAAACTAAGGTTTTATGTATGTATGGCTATGTTATGGTGAACATTTAAAAGTGTTTCTTTATTCATTATACACAGCTTTAATATCCTGCAAAGTTAAAGTTAAGCATTTCTTTAATTTTTAAATAAATTTTAGGGAACTGAGAACGGAATTCTAAAGGTGTTTCGATAAAATTCTCTACTAAAACAGAAATAAATTCAAATTGATTTTCAAAAGCATAATCTCTAAAATAACCAGAGTTTATTATTTTATTTTTTAGTCTATTATCTTTTTCGATTTTTGAGGTTAACTCTTGAAAAGAATCTAAAAAAATTGCTGCACTTGTACTATAACGTCTCGATTTTAAAAATGTAAAGTGCATAGCATGTATGCATTCATGCACTCCAAGATTTATATTGTCGTTTTCTATTTTGTATCCTTTTTCAAAATCTTCCCATGAGAAAACCAAGGCATTAAAACGCAAGTTAAACTCTCCTTTATGTAATTGATTATTTATAGAAGAAAAATATGCTTTCTCGTAAATTATAACTTTATCTACAACATCTATTTTATACTCTCTAAAACCAAAAGTAAGTTTTGTTGCTGTAGCTGCAATTAAAACTTTCATTTTAGTAGTAACCTCTATATCTTTACCTATAAACTCCCAATTATTTATAAAATATTGAATGCGATGATCGAAGTTTTTTTGTTCTAACGGATTTAATTTTTTGTAAAATAAAAATTCTTGTTCTAATATAGGTTTATAGGCTTTTGGAAGTGTTTTTCTAATAATATAAAAATGAGTAAAAAATTGTTTTTTAGTTATAAACTCTACTCTTGCCATTTCAAAAAAGCCAAAGAAACTTTTAAACACAACAATTATTGTAAGTAGTGCTGTAACTACACCTAAAATAATAAGGATTATTTTAAATACTAAAGGAGCTTCTTTTTCTTTAAATAAAAAATAAACGACATATAGTATTTTTAAAATCATATTTTGTTTTTGTGACTGTGATAGGAGTCGAACCTACAACCGCTGGAGCCGAAATCCAGTACTCTATCCAGTTGAGCTACACAGCCAATGGATTTTTTTCTATTTGTTATACTAATTTACTTTTTACAATATTAGATATTGTTTTACCATCTGCTCTACCTGCAACTGCTTGATTAACCATACCCATTACTTTACCCATATCTTTCATACCTTCTGCTCCTGTTTTTACAATTGCATCTTCTACAAGTTTACCAATTTCTTCTTCACTCATAGCTTCTGGTAAAAACTGAGAAATCACTTTTGCTTCTGCTAATTCTGGTTGAGCTAAATCTTCTCTGCCTTGCTCAATAAATATAGCTGCACTGTCTTTACGTTGTTTTACTTGTTTTTGAAGAATTTTCATCTCTTGTTCTTCTGTAAGTTCTTCTTTTGCTCCGCTTTCGGTTTGTGCCAATAGTATAGCAGATTTTACTGCACGTAAAGCTGTTAAAGCTGTTTGATCCTTACTCTTCATTGCCTCTTTTAAGGCTGTCATTATGTTTTTTGATAAACTCATTTTTGAAAATTTTAATGAATACGAAGATAGGGAAAAGTAAACATTAAAAAGTCTTCACTTTTTATTTATAATAACAGTTTTAATAAAATTAAAAAACCCAAAACGTTGAGGGCCGTTTTGGGTTGGGAATGATTAAACTTTATATTGTTAATCAATTATATGTTAATCTACATTATCGTGTAAGAAAGAGTTGTTATTTCTTAATTGTATATCATCATTATCGTCTATACTTAAGCTTGTTTTTGACACGTTAGTTTCAGACGATGAATGCTTTGTTTCATCAAGATTTAAACCTTGGCGTTTGTACGCTGGGATTTTTTCTATATCATCAATTTTTGAAGTATTAAACTTATGGTTAAAAGACTTCATTTTTTGACGTCTAGCATCTGCTCTTTCTTTTAAAATATCTGAAATTGAACTGTTCATTGGATCTAAATCCTCTTCTTCAATTGTAGATGGCTCATTTGAAGCAACTACTTTTTTCTCGAAAACAATTTCTTCATCTACTATTTCTTCAACTTTTGCTTGGTTAGTGCTTGAGTTTACTGATGCTTTATCTTCATTATAATCTTCTAAAGCATAACGTACTTGCTCATCTTCACGAACTTCTGTTACAGGCACTAATTCTACAGGTTCGTTTACTTCTATTTCATTTAAATCATGAACAATGTTTGTTTTAGTTGTGATTTCTTCTGCCTCAATTGTTTCTTCTTTTATAGGCATGTCGAAGCTTAAAGTAATTTGTTGCTTATCTTCTACAACTTCATTTTCTTCAGTTTCAATTTTATTTACCTGTGTGTTAGTTGAAGTTATTTTAAATTCTTGATCTGTATTAAATGTAGCAACAACTTCATCATAAACAACGTCTATGTTTTTTATCACTTCTGTAGTAGGTATCATACCTAAATCTTCTAAAGAAACGCTGCGTTGTTTGTTTACCAAATCCATTTCCATTTTACTTAAAGAATCTTCTGTATCTTCATCTAGGTCTAAAGTGTGTTTAACAACTTTAGGTGGTTCTGGCTTTTGTAACACAATATCTGGCGTTATTATTGCCGGTGGTGCTTCGTTAGGTGTTAAATCTTTTTCAATACTTTGATCTTCTTCTAGAGCATGAATTACTTTTTTAGTTTCGGTATTAGAAATTTCATCTTGCTGCTCAATATCAAAACCCGTAGCTATAATAGTTACTGCTATAGATTCTTCTAAAGCTTCGTCTTCTCCAACACCCATTATGATATTGGCGCCATGTCCTGCTTCAGATTGAATGTGATCGTTTATTTCTCCAATTTCATCAATTGTTATTTCTTGAGACCCAGAAACGATTAGCAACAATACGTTTTTAGCTCCTGTAATTTTATTATCGTTTAATAATGGAGAGTCTAATGCTTTTGTAATAGCATCTTGTGCTCGGTTTTGCCCAGATGAAGTAGATGATCCCATTATTGCTGTACCACTATTACTTAATACTGTTTTAGCATCACGTAAATCAATATTTTGTGTATAGTGATGTGTTATAACTTCTGCAATACCTCTTGCTGCTGTAGATAATACTTCGTCTGCTTTAGAAAATCCAGCTTTAAATCCTAAATTTCCATATACCTCACGTAGTTTATTGTTATTAATTACTATTAACGAATCTACTTCGTCACGTAATTTCTCTATACCTTCTTGAGCTTGTTGTATGCGCATTTTACCTTCGAACTGAAAAGGCATAGTTACAATACCTACTGTTAAAACATCTAACTCTTTAGACATTTTAGCTATAATAGGTGCTGCTCCTGTTCCTGTTCCTCCACCCATTCCAGCGGTAATAAATACCATTTTGGTATTTGTACCAAGCATAGATTTTATATCTTCAAAACTCTCTACTGCAGATTGCATACCTACTTCTGGGTTTGCTCCTGCTCCAAGTCCTTCGGTTAAATTAACTCCTAACTGGATTTTATTTGGGACACCACTATTTTGAAGTGCTTGTGCATCTGTATTACAGATTACAAAATCTACTCCTTTGATGCCTTGTTGAAACATGTGGTTAATAGCGTTGCTACCGCCACCACCAACACCAATAACCTTAATGACGTTGGATTGATTTTTAGGTAAATCAAAGGCGATACTTTCGAATTCTTTGTTGCTCATAAAATTCTATTTATTTGGATCAATTGTTTAGGTATTGCAATGCAATACCTCTTAATATTTTTTTATTATTCTGCGCTGTCTAAAAAATCTTTAACACGCTCTGTTAACGCGTCTAAAAAAGAGCGTTTTTGTTTTTTTGGTGGTTCGACTGGTTGCTCTTCTTCATTTTCATCTACTAAAAACTCTGATTCTTCAACCACTTCTTCTTCTACAATAGCTTCTGCTTTTACACGTTCTTGACGTTTTAAACCATCCATTACTAATCCTACTGCTGTAGCAAATAATGGGCTTGTAATAGCGTCATCACTATCTCCAGCCAAATGTTCATTTGGATAACCTACTCTTGTATCCATTCCTGTTGTAAATTCTACTAATTGTTTTAGGTGTTTTAACTGGCTTCCTCCACCCGTTAAAACAATTCCTGCAATTAGCTTTTTCTTTTGTTCTTCGTGACCGTAGTTTTTTATCTCTACATACACCTGCTCAATAATTTCAATAACTCTTGCATGAATTATTTTAGATAAATTTTTAAGCGTAATTTCTTTTGGATCTCTACCTCTTAATCCTGGTATTGAAACAATTTCATTGTCTTTATTTTCTCCTGGCCAAGCAGAACCAAATTTTATTTTTAATAATTCGGCTTGTTTTTCAATTATAGAACAGCCTTCTTTTATATCTTCTGTTATAACATTTCCTCCAAATGGAATGACTGCTGTATGTCTAATAATTCCATCTCTAAAAATGGCTAAATCTGTGGTTCCTCCACCTATATCTATTAAAGCAACTCCAGCTTCTTTTTCTTCCTGACTTAATACTGCTTTTGCAGATGCCAATGGTTCTAGTGTTATGCCTTCTAGTTCTAAACCTGCACTTTTAACACAACGCCCAATATTTCTAATAGAAGACACCTGCCCAACCACAACATGAAAGTTAGCTTCTAAACGTCCACCATACATTCCTATTGGTTCTTTTATTTCTGCTTGCCCATCAATTTTATATTCTTGTGGTAAAACATGAATAATTTCTTCTCCTGGAAGCATTACTAGTTTGTGAACTTGATTAATTAAACGCTCAATATCATCATCATCTATTACAGTTTCAGAATCTGCACGAGTTATATAATCGCTATGTTGCAAGCTACGTATATGTTGTCCTGCAATACCTACTGTTACACCTTCTATTTTTGTTGCAGCTGCAGCTTCGGCTTCTTGTATGGCTAATTGTATAGATTGTATGGTTTGAGTAATATTATTTACAACACCACGATGTACACCTAAACTTTTAGATTTTCCTATGCCTAAAATTTCAACTTTACCGTATTCATTTTTACGGCCAATCATCGCCACAATTTTTGTGGTTCCAATATCTAATCCAACTGCTAAATTCTGTTCCATAACTTACACTTTAGTACAAACAACTTGGTTTTCAAATTGCAAATTCACTTTGCTATATTTGCCTAAACTTTTATCTTTAATTGCTTTTTTATAAAAGGCTTTTAGGTTGTTTATTTTTTTATCTAAATATTCAAGTTTTCCTAATTGCACGACAAATTTACATTGTCTCAATTTTAAATTAATAGACTCATCGTCGTTTTCATGAATTTCAACAACGTTCTTTTTTAAAAAATCGTCTTCATTAATTCTGCTTGCAATAGCAAAAACATTATTTAATTTATTTTTTTCTACTTTACCTGTAACTAAAGGCACTCGTGCCGTATAATTTAAAGACAAAGGCATATAACCTCCATTGCTATCTATATAGTAAGAGCTTGATTTTAAAACTCTTGCAATAGGTTGTTTTTGTTTTATTTTTGCTGAAAAATCGCCATTTACACTCAAGAAAACCTCGGCTTTCTCAATCATTGCATTTGAATTTAATGCAGTTTCTAGAGCATTCAAATCTAAAGTTTCTTTAGGCACACTCGTAACACCTTGTTGATTTTGTATTAACAATTTACTAACATTTGCATGGGTTATAAATGGCTTTTGGTCATCTACAAATTCTATAATTGGCTTCGCTACCTTTCTTGCTTTGTTTTTAGTTGAAGAAAATGCATACAAAAACACCACTATAAATAGTAGTAAACTGATTTTTATATAGTTCCAATTAATTTTCATTAATTAATGCCTGCTTTATAATTTTAACTTCTGCTCCTATATCTCCTGCTCCAAGAGTTAGTATAATTTTAGATTTACTTGCCTTAATTTTATTTATAATTTGCGACTTTTCTATTAGCTGTTTTTTAGGGTTATTTATTTTATTTAATAACCATTTTGAGTTTATGCCTTCTATTGGTAATTCTCTTGCTGGATATATATCTAACAATAAAATTTCGTCAAACATTGAAAGGCTTTGTGCAAACTCCACACCAAAATCTTTTGTTCTTGAAAATAAATGCGGTTGAAACACAACTAGCACTTCATCTTTTGGATACATTTCTCTAACGGCTTGATGTACTGCCTTTATTTCTTCGGGATGATGTGCATAATCGTCTATAAAAACAAGTTCATTAGTTTTTATTTGATAGGTAAAACGTCGTTTTACACCTTTATAGGATGCTAGTGCCTTAGCGAGCTGCGGCTTAGGGAGCCCATATTCTACAGCCATCGCTAGGGCTATTAAAGCATTCGACAAATTATGTCTACCAGGTAGGTTAAATTTAACTTGTTTTAGTATTGTATTTGGCATTTTCACATCAAACACATAAGTACCATTTTCTATTTTTATATTTTGAACGGCATAATCTGCATCATCTTCAATACCATAGGTTATACCTTTTAAAGGCAACCCGTTCTTTACAAAGAGTTTGCCGTTTGGTTTTAGTTTTTTTGCAAAATCCTCGAATGTTTTCACTAGTTCTGATGCGTCTCCATAAATATCTAAATGATCTGCATCCATAGATGTTATACATGCTAGATCTGGAGATAGTGTTAAAAATGAACGATCAAACTCATCTGCCTCAACAACACTTACTTCATCTCCATTTAGTATTAAATTAGAGCTATAGTTTTCACTAATGCCTCCCAAAAATGCTGTTAAAGGCACATTACATTCTCGCATAATATGACCAAGTATGCTTGTTGTTGTGGTTTTACCGTGCGTACCTGCTACAGCCAAGCAATATGTATTTTCAGTTATTAGTCCTAATATTTCTGAACGTTTTAAAACTGTAAATTTATTAGCGTTAAAATAATTTAACTCTTTATTATTTTTTGGGATTGCCGGTGTATAAACAACCAAGGTTTTTTCTGGATCTAAAAACTGACTTTCGATATTTTCTACTGCATCTTCAAAATGAACGTTAACACCTATTTCTTTTAACGCTTCTGTAATATCTGTTTTGGTTTTATCGTAACCTGCAACATACTTACCTGTTGCATTAAAGTAACGTGCAATAGCACTCATACCAATACCGCCAATACCTACAAAATAGATGTTATGTATGTTGTTTAAATTCATTTTCATTTTATTAGAAACGTCTAATCTATTATTTATGCTTCAGAAGCTTTTCAACTTCATCGACTATTTCTTTTGTTGCATTAACTAATGCTAATTTTTTAATATTTTCTCCCAATTGCTTTTGCCTTTCTTCTGAAGCCATTAACTGTGAAAATTTATTTTTAAAATCTACTTCTAAATCTTCCTGAGCAATCATTAACGCAGCATTTTCATCCACAATAGATTTTGCATTTTTTGTTTGATGATCTTCTGCCACATAAGGTGACGGCACAAAAACCACAGGTTTACCAACAATACATAATTCACTTACAGATCCTGCTCCTGCTCTTGAAATAATAATATCTGCAGCTGCATAAGCATAATCCATATTATTAATATATTGATGAACTTGCACGTCTTTTATATCACCATTAATTTTATACTCACTATAATACAGTTTTCCTGTTTGCCAAATAATTTGCACTTGTTGCGTTTGCAAAAAATCTAATTCGCGTTTTAAAAGCTCGTTTATTGCTTTTGCTCCTAAACTTCCTCCAAGTACTAATAGTGTTTTTTTTCCTTCAACTAAATTAAAGTACTTTATTGCTTCGGCTTTTTTAGATTGAATATCTAACAAATCCTGACGTACAGGATTTCCTGTTTTTATAATTTTATCTTTAGGAAAAAAACGCTCTAAACCATCGTATGCAACACATATTTTTTGCACTTTTTTAGATAATAATTTATTAGTAATTCCTGGATATGAGTTTTGCTCTTGTATTAAACTAGGCACTCCTTTTGAGGCTGCTACTTGTAATAATGGTCCGCTTGCAAAACCTCCGGTTCCTATAACAACATCTGGTTTAAAACTGTTTACTATTTTTCTTGCATTCCATAAACTATTAATTAGTTTAAACGGAAACATTAAGTTTTTAAGTGTTAATTGTCTTTGTATTCCAGTTATCCACAAGCCTTTAATTTTATAGCCGGCTTGCGGCACTTTCTCCATTTCCATTCTATCTTTTGCTCCTACAAACAAAAACTCTGCGCTTGGATAACGTGATTTTAATTCGTTAGCAATTGCAATCGCAGGATAGATGTGCCCACCTGTACCGCCACCGCTTAATATTATTTTATATGTTTTGTTTTTACTCACTTTATTATATTGTTTCCGATAGAATCTCTAACGGATTATCTTCTGTGTTTTCAGTTTCTTCTCTTCCTTTTATCTCTTCTCTTTTTGCGCTTACGCTCAAAATAATACCTATAGCTAAACAGGTCATCCAAATTGATGTTCCACCACTACTTATTAATGGAAGTGTTTGTCCTGTTACCGGAAACAACTCTACTGCAACAGCCATATTTATCATGGCTTGAAATACAATAGGAAAACCAACACCAAGCACTAAAAGTTTACCAAAAAGTGTGTCTGATTTTTGAGCTACAATAACAATTCTAAATAGTAACCACATGTACATTACCATTAAAAACAAGCCACCAAGTAAGCCATATTCTTCAATAATAATTGCAAAAATAAAATCTGAAGACGACTGTGGCAAGAAGTTTTTTTGCGTACTTTTTCCAGGACCAACACCGGTTAATTCTCCAGAAGCAATTGCTATTTTAGCTTTTTCTATTTGATAGTCTGCTTCTGTATCTCCTCCATCTGAAAAGTTTTCTATTCTACTCATCCAAGTATCTACACGGTTAGGCATAGCATCTGGAAATGCTTTTGCTACCAGTATAAATAAAACCAATGCTAATATTCCCGAACCAATAATTACTGCTAAATAACGAATAGGATAACCACCTAAAAAAACCAACACAATAACCATTAAAAATATTAAGGCTGTAGTAGAAAAGTTTGAAGGCAATATTAAAATAAGCACCAAAAATACTGGCAACCATAATGGCAAAATAGACTCTTTAAAAGATACTTTTTGATCTTTTATTTTAGACATATATCGCGCAACATAAACCATTAATACAACGGATGCCAACGTAGAGGTTTGAAACGACATATTTACAAACGGGATACGAATCCAGCGACTGGCATTTGCACCTTCTATTGTAGTACCTTGCATGATTGTAACAACCAATAACACCAATACTATTGGTATCATTACCATAGATAAACCACGAAAGTAACGATATGGAATTTTATGTACTCCATACATAATGGTAAACCCTAAAAACAAATGCATAAAGTGTTTTACAAAAAAAGCAAAGGTATTACTATTACCACCAACGTATGCTAAATTACTTGCCGCACTATACACAGGAAGAAATGAGAAAATAGCCAATAAAGCAGCTATTGCCCATATTAATCGATCGCCTTTTATGTTATTAAAAAGTTGTTGCACTCTATTTATATTTTTGTTTTTAAAAGCGTTAAGCTTTGTGGCAATTCAAGAAATTTTAATTACAGATTTCTTACAGCATTTTTAAATTGTCTTCCTCTATCTTCATAATTTTCAAATAAATCGAAACTTGCACATGCTGGCGATAACAATACATTATCTCCAGCTTCGGCAATTTTATAAGCAATTTTTACTGCCTCGCTCATAAACTGAGTTTCTACAATAACATCTACCATATTCCCGAAATTTTCTAAAAGCTTTTCATTGTCTATGCCCAAACAAATTATTGCTTTTACTTTTTCATTTATAAACGGAAATAACTCTGTATAGTCGTTACCTTTATCTGTTCCTCCAACAATCCAAACTGTTGGTGCATCCATACTTTCTAACGCATAATATGTTGCATTTACATTAGTTGCTTTAGAGTCGTTTATATATTGTACTTTATTAATTTTAAGTACTTGCTCTAAGCGATGCTCGACACCATGAAAATTTTCTAAACTTTCACGTATTGTTTGTTTTCTAATTTTTAACAGGTGTGACACTGTTGATGCAGCCATTGCATTTTTTACGTTGTGCTTTCCTTCTAAAGCTAAATTTTTTGTCGGCATAATTATATGTTTGTTATCTATTGTTATTTTTATATTCTCGTTTTCCAAATACGCACCATTTTCTATTTTTTTTGTTAATGAAAATGGTAATAATGTTGATTGAATTGTATTTGTTTTTAACCAATTTGTTATCACTTCGTCGTCTGCATCATAAATCAAATAATCTTCTTTTGTTTGATTTAATGCTATTCGAAATTTTGAATTGATATAGTTTTCAAACTTATAGTCGTACCTATCTAAATGATCTGGTGTGATATTAGTAATTATAGCAATATTGGGCTTAAAGTCTATAATACCGTCTAGTTGAAAACTGCTAATTTCTAGCACATAGTTTTTATAATTTTTTTCTAAAATTTGCTTAGCAAAACTATCTCCAATGTTTCCCGCTAATCCTACATTTAATTCTTGCGAAAGAATATGATGTGTTAATGATGCTGTAGTTGTTTTTCCATTGCTTCCAGTGATTCCTACTATTGTTGCTTTTGTGTATTTTGAAGCAAATTCAATTTCTGAAATCACTGGAATAGTATTACTGATAAGTTTTTGGACTAATTCTACTTTATCAGGAATTCCAGGACTCTTCATTACAACATCAGCATTTAAAATTTTAATTTCTGTGTGCTGTTGTTCTTCCCATTCAATCTCATTATGTATAAGAATTTTCTTATAGTTTCCTTTTATTTTTCCTTTATCTGAAACAAAAACCTCGTAACCTTCAGCTTTAGCTAAAAGTGCTGTACCAACACCACTTTCTCCTGCTCCTAATATTACTAATCTTTGTTTTTTCATTTTTTATTACTCTTCGTTAAGACGTAAAATTTATTTACTGTTTTTACACCTTCATTCAAATAGGCATATCTTTACCTTAATTTTAATGTTACAATAGAAAGAATTGCTAAAAATATTCCTACAATCCAGAATCGTGTAACAATTTTACTTTCGTGATATCCTCCTTTTTGATAGTGATGATGCAACGGCGACATTTTAAAAATTCGCCTGCCTTCGCCATATTTTTTTCTAGTGTATTTAAACCAACTCACTTGAAGTATTACCGAGAGCGACTCTGCAAAAAAGATTCCGCATAACAAAGGAATTAATAGCTCTTTTCTTACTGCAATTGCAATAACTGCTATAACACCGCCAATTGTTAAGCTTCCTGTATCTCCCATAAAAACTTGCGCTGGATAAGTATTGTACCACAAAAACCCAATTAGCGCACCTATAAAGGCAGCTATAAACACAACCAACTCACCTAATTGTGGTATAAACATGACATTTAAATAATCTGAAAACACAAGGTTTCCAGAAATAAATGCAAATACAGCTAATGCAAATACAATTATGGCAGAACTTCCTGCCGCCAAACCATCAATACCATCGGTTAGATTTGCACCGTTAGATACTGCTGTTACAATAAATATTACGATTGGTATAAATATTAACCATGCATATTTTGCATAATCATCACCCAACCAAGTCACTAAATTTGAATAATCGAATTCGTTATCTTTTACAAATGGAATGGTTGTTTTTAATGACTGCTCTGCTGGGTTAAATTCTACTGCTGAGTTTTGTGTTATTTTTTCTGTTTCGTAAACAGGATTTACTTTTTCAGTTTTTATGGTTACTCCTGGATGAAAGTACATTATTGCTCCAACAAAAATCCCTAATCCTACTTGGCCAAGCACCTTAAATTTACCGCTTAAACCAGCTTTATCTTTTTTAAATACTTTTATATAATCGTCTGCAAAACCTACTAATCCCATCCAAATTGTAGTTACAATAAGCATGATTACATAAATATTTTCAAGCTTAGCAAGCAATAACACAGGAATTAATGTTGAAAAAATAATTATTAATCCACCCATTGTTGGTGTTCCTGCTTTTTCTACTTGACCATCTAAACCTAAATCTCTTACAGATTCGCCTACTTGCTTTTTTTGAAGGATTCTTATTATTTTTTTTCCAAAAATAGTAGAAAACAACAACGATAATATTATCGCTAAAGCCGCGCGAAAAGTTATAAACTCAAACACACTTGCTCCCGTTAGCTGGAATTGTTTTTCTAAATATTCGAATAGGTAGTATAACATTATTAATTGTTTGTTTTTTATTTTAGTTCCACATCAAGCATAGAACAACAAGGTTTATTTTTGTAATTGTTTTAATAAATTTTTAACTATTTTAAAATCGTCAAAATCTGTTCGCTCACCATTTATTTCTTGATAAGTCTCATGCCCTTTTCCTGCTATTAAAATAATATCACCAGCATTTGCTAATTGACAAGCTGTTTTTATAGCTTGTTTTCTATCTACAATTGATAAGGTTTTTTTAAAATTTTGAGGTTCTACACCTTTCTCAATATCTTCAATAATTAACTCAGGCACTTCTGTTCTTGGGTTATCACTTGTAAAAATGGCTTTTGTGCTTAACGCTGAAGCAATGTGTCCCATTTTTGGTCTTTTTGTAGCATCTCTATCTCCACCACAACCAATAACAGTTATTAATTCTTCATTTTTGGTGCGAATACTATTAATGGTTTCCAACACATTTTTTAAAGCATCTGGCGTATGTGCATAATCTACAATCGCTGTAATATTTTCTTCAGAAATTAAATATTGAAATCTCCCACTTACACTTTCTAGCTCGCTTATGAGTCTTAAAATCTCGGTTTTTTCTAATCCTAATAATTCAGCAGTGGCGTATATAGCCAATACGTTTGAAGCATTAAAACCACCTATTAACCTTGTCCACACATCGCTATCGTTAATTTTTAACAACATGCCACTAAATGAGTTTTCTAGTATTTGAGCTTTATAATTTGCATAATTTTTTAAACCGTATTTATACTGCTTCGCCTTTGTGTTTTGAAGCATAATTGCTCCGTTTTTATCATCGGCATTTGTTAATGCAAAAGCACTACTACTTAAATTATCGAAAAAGGATTTTTTAACATCGCGATACTCTGCAAACGTTTCATGATAATCTAAATGATCATGTGATAAATTTGTAAAAATACCACCTGCAAAATCAAGACCTTGAGTTCTTTTTTGATGAATACCATGCGAGCTCACCTCCATAAAACAAAACTCAACACCTTCGTTATTCATCTCACTTAAATAGCGATTTATAGTTAGAGAATCTGGCGTTGTATGCGTAGCTTTATAGTCCTTATTATCTACTTTTATTACTACCGTTGAAAGCAAGCCAACTTTATATCCTGCCTTTTTAAATAATTGAAACAACAGTGATGCTATAGTCGTTTTACCATTTGTTCCAGTAACTCCCACTAATTTTAAATTAGAAGATGGATTGCCATAATAATTTGAAGCCATTATTGCTAAAGCAATACTAGAGTCTTCAACAACTATATAACTAATACCTTCTTTTAAAGTTTTTGGTAAATACTCACAAACCACAGCAATTGCTCCTTGCTTTATTGCATTCTCTATATAATCGTGACCATCTACAACACTTCCTTTAATTGCCACAAACAAATCGTTTACAGCAACGCTACGCGAGTTAAAATGAATATTTCTCACATACACGTTTGTGGTACCAACTACTGCATTGATAGTTACTTTATATAATATGTCTATTAATGATGTCACGATAATTCTAAAACTATAGTTTGATTTCTTTTTACTTTTCTTCCTTTTGGAATTGATTGCGATGATACAAAGCCACTACCTTTAATTTTAACTTTTAAACCTAAGTTTTCACAAAGTGCAATAGCATCCATTATTGGCAAACCCACAACATTAGGCATGATTGTTAAATACTTATTTGCTGTTTGGTAATAACCTTGAAACTCTTTATCTACAGAAGCATTTTTAACCTCTAAAGACTCTATCTCGTCAATAATTGGAGTATCTGTAAATATTTTTTGCGCTATACGTTTAAAAACAGGACCAGTAACATCTGCTCCATAATAACCCACTTTAGTACTAGGTTTATGTATTACAACAATGCATGAATACTTTGGGTTTTCTACTGGAAAATACCCAGCAAAAGAAGACACATATTTTTTGTCTTTTTTCCATTCTTCAAAGTTCCCATAATCTGTTCTTGCAGTACCTGTTTTTCCTGCCATAGAGAAATATTCTGAATACATCCTACTTCCTGTACCATACTCCACAACATTCTCTAGAAGTTTTTGTGCTTTTTTTATTGTTTCATCTGAAGCTATTTTTTTAACACGAACTTCTTTTTTAAAAGATTCTATTTCTCTATCTAATTCTTTTACCTGACGTAAAAAACGCGGTTTAAGCATTTCTCCATTATTAGCTACAGCATTATAAAAGGTTAATGTTTGTAACGGTGTTAACTGTAAATTATAACCATATGCCATTGAAGGCAAGGCGTTTCTACTCCATATTTTATCTCCAGGCTGTGGTATTACTGGGTTTCCCTCTCCAACTATTGGCAGGTTTAAATTCTCATGAAGCCTCCATTGCTTTAACCTATCTATAAACTTATTAGGTTTTTTAGAATAATTATTATCTACAATTGTTGCTAAACCTATGTTTGACGATTTCTCAAAAGCCTTACCCACAGAGATTTTTCCATAACCACGAGTATCTGTAATACCTCTACCGTAAAATGTTTTATACCCGTTCTTGGTATCTACTACGGTTGAAGTATCCACCAATTTATCTTCTAACGCAGCCATTATTGCCATTAGTTTAAATGTTGATCCTGGCTCATGAGACTCCCATACAGCGTAGTTTCGTTTTTCGTAATATTTTCCAGATTTAGCTTTTCCTAAATTAGATATCGCCCTAATCTCTCCAGTTTTAACTTCCATTACAACAACACAACCATGTTCAGCATCATATTTTTCTAATTGTTCTAATAATGAATGGTGTGCTATATCTTGAATATTAACGTTTATAGTTGTATAAATGTCGTATCCATCTTGCGGTTCTACTTGATTATAATCTACAATAGGCTTCCACTGTCCTTTTCCTATTTTTTGCTTTAATCGCTGCCCATCTTTTCCTTTTAAGTACTTCTCTCCAAACGCACCATCTAAACCAGCTCTAGTAACATTTCCATCTTCATCTGTACGCTCATAACCTATGGTTCTCATAGATATTCCTCCCATTGGATGTTCTCGCTTTGTTGTTTGCTCAACTATTAAACCGCCTTTAAAAGCTCCAAATTTTAACATTGGAAAATTGCGTATCCTTAAATAATCTGAATATCCTATATCTCTAGCCAACAAATAGTACCTGTTTTGTTTTGCTCTTGCTTTTCTTAAATTTTCTCTGTAATAACTTGCTGAACGTCCTGAGTACTTAGATAAAGAATCACATAACGGACCAATATTTTCTTGCCAAATTTTCTTTTTTGGTGTTTTTGTATCTATTCTAATATCGTATTTAGGAATTGAAGTAGCTAACAGATTTCCATTAACAGAATACACATTACCTCTGTTCGCTGGAATGATTTTATTCTCTACTGTTCTTTTCTCTGCAAGATCACGATACTTATCACCATTAACATATTGTATGGTTAATAATTTTACAACCACAGCAATGCCGAAGATGAACATACATCCAGCTACAAAATACAATCGGTTTAATATGTTCGTTTCGTTTACTGCCACGATAACTTAATCCCTTTGTTGTGGTTTTACAATTATTTTTTGAGGTGGAACCTCTGATGTCTTTAGACCTTTTTCTTTCATTTTTGCCGAGACAACAGATTCTTTTTTCAACTCCATTAGTCTTCCTCTGCCATCTATAAATGCAGAGCGCAGCTCTTTTGCTTCATTACTTAAGCGTGCTATTTCATGTACTTTTTTATCTGCACTATGCGAGCTCGCAATCATAACTATAGCTAAAACAGAAATAAAGAGAATCATTCTCCAATTCTTAAAAGAGTCTTCATTAACCAAAAACGTCCCTCGCAATATGCTATAGATATTTTTTTTCATTTATATTTTTTCTGCAATACGAAGCTTTGCACTTCTTGCTCTATTATTTATTTTTATTTCTTCTGCCGAAGGAATTATTAACTTCCCTACCTTTTTTAAAGGCACTTCAAATCTGCCAAAAACATCTCTTTCTGGCTCACCTTCAAATAATCCATTTCTTATAAAACGCTTTACCAATCTATCTTCTAATGAATGGTAACTTATTAAACTTAACCTTCCGTTAGGTTTTAAAATCTCTGGAGTTTGAGATAAAAACTCTTTTAAAGCTTCTATTTCTTGATTCACCTCTATTCTAATAGCCTGATAAATTTGGGCTAATATTTTATTTTCATGCTTTGGCGATAAAAACTTTTTTAAAATTGTTTTTAATTGGTCGCTTGTTTTAATCACTTCGTTTTTACGATAATCTACAATCAACCTTGCCATTGCTGGTGCTGCGCGCAACTCTCCATATTGCAATAACACCTGCTTTATCTGCTCCTCATCATATTCATTCACAACATGAAATGCAGACAAATCATTTTTTTGATTCATTCGCATATCTAAATCGGCTGCAAAACGAGTAGAAAACCCACGCTCGGCAACATCAAATTGATGTGAAGACACACCAAAATCCGCCAAAATCCCATCTACCTCTTTAACACCATGAAATCTTAAAAATCTTTTTATATATCTAAAATTTTCATGAATAAGTGTAAATCTCGGGTCATCTATTTTATTTTCAAGCGCATCTGCATCTTGATCAAAAGCAAACAATTTACCATGCTCACCAAGACGTTTTAAAATTTCTTTACTATGGCCGCCGCCACCAAAAGTAACATCTACATAAACTCCATTTGGCTTAATATCTAAACCATCTACAGTTTCGTTTAATAATACCGGATTATGATATTCCATCTCCATCATCGTCTTGTCCCATTACTTCTTCAGCTAAATCTGCAAAATCTAAAGCTGCGTCATCAATAGCTTGTTCATATTTATCTTTATCCCATATTTCAACAATATTAACTGCCGATGAGACTACAACATTTTTTACAATACCCGCAAATACAGTTAAATCTTTAGGTACCAACAACCTACCACTTGCATCCACTTCTACTATTTTTACTCCTGCTGTAAATCTGCGAATGAAATCGTTATTTTTTTTCTTAAAACGATTAAGCTTATTTACTTTCTGCATTAAAGCTTCCCATTCAGCCATTGGATACAATTCTAAACACTGTTGAAAAACACCTCTTTTTATAACAAAACCATTTTGTAAAACCGGAGACAACTGCTTTTTAAGCGCAGCAGGAAGCATTAACCTTCCTTTTGCATCTGCTTTGCATTCGTATGTCCCTATTAATGAATTCACTATGATTTTTTTGTATTACAACGTATAGAATTCAAATATATTGAATTTTTTACCACTTTTTACCACTTTTTACCACATTGTTAATAAGTTATCGACCATTACATGCTTACACTCGACATCGAGCACCTAAAAAACCATATAAACTCATCACTCTCAACCGCTTGAAGCATCAAAAAAATAATAATCAACAGGTGTTACTATATAGATTTGATTTTTACTTGTGAAGTAAATTAAGATTACTGTTATTTTTTATTTGAAATACCTATATTTGCTTTTAACTGAATGATTAAAATTGCATGGCGCATACGCTTAAAACTGAAGAAAAATACAAATACATTGAAGCTGGTGAAGGCACGCCAATAATTGTATTACACGGCTTAATGGGTGGCTTGAGTAACTTTGATGCTGTGATTAATTATTTTAGCAAGGAAGGCTTTAAAGTTATCATTCCAGAGTTGCCAATTTACTCTATGTCTTTAATCAAGACAAATGTGAAGGCTTTTGCAAAATACTTAGAAGATTTCGTTGCTTATAAAGGTTTTAAAGAAGTTATTATTTTAGGAAACTCACTTGGTGGCCATATAGGTCTATACTTTACAAAACTAAACCCTGAAAAAGTAAAAGCTTTAATAATAACGGGAAGCTCTGGTTTATACGAAAGCGCAATGGGCGGCGGTTACACTAAACGTGGTGATTACGAAGTTATAAAGAAAAAAGCACAAGAGGTTTTTTATGATCCTGCTGTTGCTACTAAAGAAATTGTTGATGAAGTTTACGAAACGGTTAACGACAGAAACAAACTCATAAAAACCTTAGCCATTGCAAAAAGTGCAATTAGACATAATATGGCAAAGGACCTACCAAAAATGAATATTCCTACTTGTATTATTTGGGGAAAAAACGATACCGTTACACCTCCAGATGTTGCAGATGAATTTCATAATTTACTTCCAGATTCAGATTTATTTTGGATTGATAAATGTGGGCATGCTGCTATGATGGAGCATCCAACACGATTTAACGAAATTCTACACGATTGGTTTAAAGCGCGTTCTTTTTAAGAACCACTGTACAATTAAATCCTTTTACATATATTATCTTGGCTACTTACACTTATGTAGTTACCTTTGCCTGTAGTATTAATTAAAAAAGATTTCCGCTTTTTAGGAAACGTAAATACCATGAAAATAAAGTCTGCCGAGTTTGTTATAAGTAATTCTGAAGTTTCTAAATGTCCAAAAGATATGTTACCAGAATATGCTTTTATTGGCAGAAGTAATGTTGGTAAATCTTCTTTAATAAATATGCTTACCAGCAGAAAAAGTTTAGCAAAAACCTCTGGACGCCCAGGAAAAACACAATTAATAAATCATTTTATTATTAATAAGGAATGGTACCTGGTTGATTTACCTGGTTATGGCTATGCAAGAGTTTCAAAAAGTACAAAAAAGGTATTTCAGAAATTTATAACTAAGTATTTTGAGCAACGCGAACAACTTGTTTGCGCTTTTGTTTTAGTAGATATTAGGCATAAACCACAACCTATAGATCTTGAGTTTATGCAGTATTTAGGTGAAGGCGGCATTCCGTTTTGTATTATTTTCACAAAAGCAGATAAGCTTAAACCTAATGCTATTACAAGGCATGTTGAGGATTACAGAAAAATCATGCTTGAAACCTGGGAAGAAATGCCTCAACATTTTATTACATCTAGCTCTAAAGATATTGGTAAAGATGATGTTTTAAATTTTATTGGTGAGCTTAATAAAAATATGATTAGTAAAGACGACGGTGTAATTTAATTATTATGAATCAAGAAGAGATTCATATTGTTCCTAAACTTTCAAAACCCATAAGACTTCAAGATTACGGTGTTGGTATTTTTAATTTAATTCCCACTAAATCTGCTTTAAAAAAAGCACTAAAAAAAAACCTTTTAACTGTAAATAATATTCCTGCAACAAGCGCTACATTTATAAAAGGAGAAGAAATAATTAAGCTTAACATTCCTGTAAAAAAAACTTTTAAAACAAAGCTTAAACTAAAGCTAGACGTTATATATGAGGATGAGTACTTAGCTATAATAAAAAAACCTGCTGGTATTTTAGTAAGTGGTAATAGCTTTAAAACCATTACAAATGCATTACCACAAAACTTAAAACCAAGCCAGCTTAAGGATGCTACTTTACCACAGCCTGTTCACAGGTTAGACTACCCGACTAGCGGACTGCTTTTAGTTGGCAAAACAAACACCAGTATAAGGTTTTTAAATAAACTATTTGAAACCAAAACCATAGAGAAAACATACTATGCTATTACTATAGGCAATATGCAGACACAAGGCATTATAAAAACTCCTATAGAAAATAAAATATCAATTACTCATTATCTAGTTGAAAACAGTGTTGATTCTAAAAGATTTGAAAAATTAAATTTAGTCAAGCTACAACCCAAAACAGGACGAAAACACCAGTTACGTATTCACCTTTCAAGTTTAAAAAATCCTATTTTAGGAGATAGAGAATACGGTATACCATCTTTAATACTAAAAGGAAAAGGTTTGTATTTACACGCTTACAAACTAAAATTTACTCATCCTTTTTCAAAAAAAATAATAGAAATAGAAGACGAATTACCAAAAAAATTCAAAAAGATTTTTGAAACCAAACAATAAGATGTTTTAACTTTTAACATCTAAAGCGTCGCGTAACGCATTACCAATAAGCATAAAAGCCATTACCAAAAACATTATACACAAGCCTGGAATTATAGCTAAATATGGTTTACCAAGTATTATGTAATTATAATGATCTTTTATCATTGCTCCCCAACTTGCCATTGGCGGCTGTGCACCAATACCTAAAAAACTTAAACCACTTTCAATTAATATAGCAGCTGCAAAATTTGCTGCACATATTACAATAACTGGCGCCATGATATTTGGCAGAATATGCTTTGTAATGATTCTAAAATCCCCAAACCCTAATGCTCTTGCAGCAGTAACATATTGCAATTGTTTTGCAGATATTATTTGACCACGCACTACTCTAGCAACTTCTACCCACATTGTTAAGCCAACTGCTATAAATACTTGCCAAAACCCTTTTCCCAAAGCTAATGTAATTGCTATTACTAATAATAATGTAGGAATAGACCAAGTAACATTTATAACCCACATAATAATAGCATCTATCTTTCCGCCAAAATAGCCTGCCACACTTCCCATAAAAACACCAATAATTAATGAGATAAAAACTGCTACAAAACCAATAAAAAAAGAAATGCGCGCACCTACTAGAACTCTACTTAGTAAGTCACGTCCATATTTATCTGTACCTAGATAGAAGGTTTTATTTGTAATTAATGATTCAGGATTTTTTCCTTCTTCTACTTTATATGTTTTTTCTATTCCTTTTAAACCATCTGAAGCATACTCAATATAGTTTATAGTTTGATTATTGATATTATATTCTTGTAAAGGAACTTCTGTTACTGTATTAATTTTCCCAAAGAACATCTTGTTAAAACTATTTTGATCACTTTTAATTTGAGATGGCAAAGACAATATTTCCACCTCAAATCCAGGTGATTTTGAATGTATTGAAACATGCATTTGATTTGCGTACTGAGAATTATCTGGCGCAAAGACATATGCAAAAATAGCTACAAGACCTACTAGTACAATAAACCAAAAACTTAAAACGCCCCAAAAATTCTTTTTGAACTTTTGGAGCGCTAATTGTGTTAATGAGTTGGTATTTTTACTCATTGTTTATTAATCTTTTACCGTGGCTACTTTCTTAATTTCGTAGGTCATTTTTAAATCGTCTAAAACGTTTAATGCTTCTTCAACATAAACATCTTTTGTTAAACTTTTATGCCAACGCGTACGTTTTTCTTTTAAAACAGTATCTTTTTCAAACATAGCAATCTCGTAAGGTAAAGACTCAAATGTTAGGTTTGTTTTATACTCATTTATTGGATCGAATTCTTTGGCCTTTTTCTCGTCTGCTTTTTGCTCTGCTTTATAGGTATTATAATTTAGAGAATAAGTATCGTCATCCATTTGTTCTTTAATCCATTTTGCATTTTTTTCAATTAATGCTAATTGAGGATTGTTTGCCATTCTAGCTTTACTATTACTAATTGTTGTTTCATAATCAAAATAACTGTTCCAGTAGTCGTATTTTACAGCATCAATTTTATCCCATTCTAAAGGATTATCTTGATCGCGTTCACCAATATCTACAAAACTGTAACGGTCTGGTACTACAACATCACTTTTAACTCCTTCTAATTGTGTTGACCCACCATTTATTCTATAAAATTTTTGACGTGTAATTTTTATTGCTCCTAAATCACCATGAGAACTATTACGCACCATTCTATTTAAATCTAGAATATTTTGTACTGTTCCTTTACCGTAAGTTTGTTTACTTCCTATAATAATAGCACGTTTATAATCCTGCATTGCAGCTGCTAAAATCTCTGATGCAGAGGCAGAAAGCTCATTTACCATAATTACTAATGGCCCATCCCAAACTATAGATTTGTCTTCATCTTCAAGCACTTCTTTTGGCTGGTTTGTAGATCGAACTTGTACAATTGGTCCATCTTTTATAAATAAACCAGCGATATCTACCACCGTTTTTAAAGAACCACCACCATTATTTCTTAAATCTAAAACTAAACCTTCAATACCTTGATCTTTTAATCTTTCAATTTCTTGTCTAATATCTGAAGCGGCGTTACGTTTTCCATAATCTTCAAAATCTATATAAAATTTAGGAAGGTTTATAAAACCGTATTTTTTATTATTTTTTTCTACTGTTGATGATTTTGCATATGTTTCTTCTAACTCAACTAAGTCTCTTGTTATTTTAATTTCTTTTATTGTACCATCAACCTTCTTCATTGTTAAAAACACATTGGTTCCTTTTGGTCCTTTTATAAGTTTGATAGCATCATCTATTCGCATACCAACAATACTAACTGCTGCTTTTTCTTTTTCTTGACGTACTTTTAGAATAACATCTCCAACATCTACTTGTTGACCTCGCCATGCTGGACCTCCTGAAATTACTTCTACAATTTTAATGTAGTCCATTCTTTTTTGTAATCTAGCACCAATACCTTCTAATTTACCAGAAATTTGCTGGTCGAAACGGTCTTTGTCTGTTGGCGCTAAGTATGATGTATGTGGATCAAACTCTTCTACAATTGCATTAACATACATTGAGAACCAATCTTTACGCTCCATATCCTCAATATAATCTGTATAATATGCGTCAAGGTTTTTAAGTGTTTCTCCACGAGCTTCTGCCTCTAATTCCTTAAGCGACTTTTTCTCTTTTACTGCTTCACCATTTACGGCAACTGTATCTCTTTCTTGAGATGTTATTAACTCATCGTAATTAGAAATTGTACTAAACTTTAATAATTGTCTCCAACGTTCTTTTAATTGTCTTTTGTTTTTAACGTATTCAATGTTTTCATAATCCGTATTAATTTCTTCGTTTTTATTAAAATCAAAAGGTTTATTTAAAACTTCTTTATAATAACTTTTTGCTTCAGCCATTCGTTGCACCAAACGTTCATTTGTAAGGTTAAAAAAAGCAACATCGTATTCTAATAGTTGATTATCGATTTCTGTTTTAAACTCTTCAAACTCTTCAATATCAGATTTTAAGAAAAAACGTTTTAATGGGTCTATTCTATTTAAATAAGTATTAAAAACATCTTTAGAAAACTCATCATTAAAATCTTTAGGTTGAAAGTGTAATTGCTCTAAAGCTAAAGTTATAATTTGAACAAGAAGTTTGTCTTTATTAGGATCGTTATTAACTTTTGATGTAAAACTACAAGAGCCAAACGCTAGTAAAAGTACTAGTATTAAAATATTATATTTCCTTTTCATATTGCTGTCTTATCTTATAATTACCTTAATATCTAAGGTAAAATTTTCACTAAAATAAAAGAAAAAACCGTGCCAACAATTTTATGCTCACCTAATTTTTTGTTAAACCACTTAAAATCTTTATTTACTTTAGAAATTATGTATTTTAGCACGTAAATAAAGGCTTAATGAATAAAAAACCTCTAATATTAGTTACTAATGACGATGGCATAACTGCTCCTGGAATTCGTACCTTAGTAAAAGTTATGAAAACCATTGGAGATGTAGTGGTTGTTGCTCCAGATAGTCCACAAAGTGGGATGGGACACGCTATCACTCTAGACGCTACGTTACATATTGAAAAAATACACATAGAAAGTGGAGATTACAATGCTTACAGTTGCTCTGGAACTCCTGCAGATTGTGTTAAAATTGCTATAAATGAAATTTTAGATAGACGTCCAGACCTTGTTGTTTCTGGTATAAATCATGGAAGCAACTCTGCAATAAACGTTATTTACTCTGGAACAATGAGTGCTGCTATTGAAGCTGGAATTGAAGGCATACCATCTATTGGATTTTCATTATTAGATTATAGCTGGAATGCAAATTTTGAAGCTTCGGAAAGCTATATAAAACAAATTGCTAAAAATGTTTTAAGAGAAGGTTTAATAGAAGGTGTAGTTTTAAACGTAAACATTCCTAATGTAGAAAAAAAAGATATTAAAGGCATCAAAGTTTGTCGTCAAGCAAAAGCGAATTGGGAAGAAAAATTCGATAAACGCAAAACACCACAAGGTAAAGATTACTATTGGTTAACTGGTGAATTTGTAAATTACGATAAAGGTGAAGATACAGACGAATGGGCTTTGGAAAACAACTACATATCGTTAGTTCCTGTTCAATTTGATTTAACAGCACATCATGCCATACAACAACTAAATACCTGGAATTTTAATGAATAAAAAAGCAATTATAATTGGCTTTATTTTAGGATTACTTACTACCTTTATTGGGATTTCTATTTACACTTTAATCATAGGGTTGCAATTAGATTTATCATCACAAGTTATAATAAATAAAATCCTATCGACAAGTGTTTTAGGAAAACGCGCAAGTATTGGTGTTTTATTAAATCTTCCTTTATTTTATTATTTTTTAAATAAGAAGATGGAAGATTATGCCAAAGGCGTTTTATTAGCAATAATTATAATAGCAATAATATTTATAGTAAATAAGTTTTAATAAAAGCCTATTTAAGGCGACTGTGACTACAAAAAAAACAAACTCATGAAATACTATATTATTTCTGGTGAAGCATCAGGCGATTTACACGCTTCTAATTTAATGAAAGCCTTACTTCAAGAAGATAGTAATGCCGATTTTAGATTTTGGGGTGGCGACCTTATGCAAGCTGTTGGCGGCACCATGGTAAAACATTACCGCGACCTTGCTTTTATGGGTTTTATAGAGGTTGTAATGAATTTAAGAACCATTACTAAAAACCTATCTTTTTGTAAACAAGATATTGAAACTTACAATCCAGATGTAATTATTTATATTGATTATCCAGGTTTTAATTTGCGTATTGCAAAATGGGCAAAAGAAAAAGGATTTAAAAACCATTATTATATTTCTCCTCAAATCTGGGCTTGGAAAGAAGGCCGAATTAAAGATATTAAAAGAGACGTTGATCAAATGTATGTAATCTTACCGTTTGAAAAACAATTTTACGAAGACAAACATAATTTTCCTGTTCATTTTGTTGGTCACCCATTAATTGATGCTATTGCAGACAGAAAACAGGTTGATGAATTTGAATTTAGAAAAACCCATGGTTTATCTACAAAACCCATTATAGCATTACTTCCTGGAAGTAGAAAACAAGAAATTACAAAAATGCTAACCGTTATGCTTAGCGTTGTTAATGATTACCCTGAGTATCAATTTGTAATTGGTGGCGCACCAAGTCAAGATTTTGAATTCTATAAACAATTTATTAAAGAAGCTAACGTTCACTTTTTAAGTAATAAAACTTATGATTTACTTAGTGTCTCTTCTGCTGCTTTGGTTACCTCTGGAACAGCAACATTAGAAACCGCTTTATTTAAAGTACCACAAGTTGTTTGCTATAAAGGAAATTGGATATCGTACCAAATAGGCAAACGTGTTGTTAACCTAGAGTACATATCATTAGTAAATTTAATATTAGACAAGGAAGCTGTTACAGAATTAATTCAAGACGACTTTAATACTAAAAAATTAAAAACCGAATTAAATAAAATACTTGATACGTATGAGCGTACTAAGTTTTTTATTAATTACTACGATTTAGAAAAAGATTTAGGAGGAAAAGGCGCAAGCGAAAACACTGCTAAATTAATTTATAATGCTATAAACATTGATGCTTAAATGCTAAAAAACGCTTTAATACTTTTACTTATTATTTTTTTATTTTCTTGCGGAAGCTCTAAAAACACAAGAGTTGTAACAAAAAAATCTAGAACACGCACTAGTAAAACTACAACCCAAAATAGTACTACAGCTAGAGAAATTCCATTAAAAAAAAATATTCCTGCAGCACCAATAATTGCTGAAACTATTATTAAAAATGCTGAAAAATTTAAAGGTACACGATATAAATATGGTGGTACAACCAAAAAAGGCATGGATTGTTCTGGTTTAATTTACACTGCTTTTAAAGAAGAAGATATTGCTTTACCTCGAGTTTCTAGTGCAATGGCTAAAACTGGAGATTGGATAGATTTAAAAGAAGTTCGTGAAGGAGATTTACTTTTTTTTGCTACTCAAAAAAACAACAGAAAGGTTAATCATGTTGGCTTGGTAACCTACACATCTCCTGGAAATGTGGAGTTTATACACTCAACAACAAGTCGTGGTGTTTTAACCTCAAAACTTTCTGAAAAATATTGGTATTTTGCTTTTGTACAAGCAAGACGTGTATTGTAAGATTTTTTTTTACTACCTTGAAGCAGTGAGACTGCTTAACTTCACTATTATAAAATTAACAACTTGTCTTGTTTTAGGAATATTAATTGCATTTTTTATAAAAATTCCTACAGCATTATCTTTACATGCATCAAGTGTTTTAATTCTAATAACTTCAATTTTATATTTACATCTTAAATTAAAAAAAACAAACTCTATTTGGTTTGGTTGTTTTAGTCTTTTAACAATGATATCAATTGGTGTTTTAACAACAAATTTTCATGAAGAAAAACGACACGATGATCATTATTTAAATTATACTTCTACAAGTGAACAAATTACATTTAGAATAAAGAGTACTTTAAAACCTGGAAAATATAACAATAAATATATTGTCGATGTTTTAAAAATTGATTCTACTAATGTCTCTGGTAAAGCTTTGCTTAATGTCTCTAGAGATAGTTTAAATTCAACTTTTAAGGTTGATGAAATTTTTATTACTTCAAAAAAATTTCAGAATATTACTGGTGTTATTAATCCGTATCAATTTAATTACAAAAGTTATTTAGCTAAACAATATGTTTACCAACAATTATACGTGAATCCTAAAAGGCTTTTCCGTGTAAGCGATAATAAACATACTATTTATGGTTATGCAGACACTTTTAGAAATCATATTAATAATAAACTACAAAATTATGATTTTGAGAATGATGTTTTAGCCATAATTAACGCGCTTATTTTAGGCCAAAGACAAGGCTTAAGTAAAGATATCTATAATAATTATACAGATGCTGGTGCTGTGCATATTCTTGCTGTTTCTGGTTTACATGTCGCTTTAATTCTATACTTACTCACTATATTTTTTAAGCCTTTAAAACGCTTAAAGCATGGTAAAATTGCCACTATAATCTGTTTAGTTATTATCATGTGGTGCTTTGCTATTATCGCAGGTTTAACAGCATCGGTTACTCGGGCTGTTACCATGTTTAGCATCATTGCAATTGGTATGCATTTAAAACGCCCAACTAATATTTACAATACACTTGCTATTTCTATTTTTATATTACTACTATTTAGGCCTTTATTTTTATTTGATGTTGGTTTTCAACTTAGTTATCTCGCTGTAATTGCTATTGTCGCTATACAACCGAGACTAAAAAAATTATGGCAACCTAAAAATTATATACTTAATAAAATTTGGGATTTTGGCACTGTTGGCGTTGCTGCACAATGTGGTGTTTTACCTATAAGTTTGTATTACTTCCATCAATTTCCAGGCTTATTTTTTGTAGCTAATATTGTAATAATCCCCTTTTTAGGTATTATTTTGGGTATAGGTATTTTGGTTATAATTTTAGCATTATTAAATATTTTACCTCAATTTTTAGTAGATGTTTTTAGCGGTATAATATCTGCCATGAATAAGCTTATGGAGTGGCTAGCATTACAAGAAAGTTTTTTATTTAAAGACATTTCTTTTTCGGCCATAAAAGTGATTGCTGCTTATTTACTTATTGTAGCAATTGTTCAATTTGCTATAAAACAAAATAGTAGAAGGTTGCAAATTGCATTAGTTGCTGTTTTAGTGCTTCAGGCTACTTATTTTACTACTAAATACTACAACAGTTCAAACGAGCTTACTGTGTTTCATAAAAGTAGATTTACTGTTGTTGGAAAAAAAACAAATAAAAAACTAGAAGTGTTTTCAAACTTAGATAGTTTAAATCAATTTTATAATTTAAACGATTACAAAGTTGGGTATAATATAAAAACAATTTACCAGGAGAAGCTACCTTCTATCTTAGCTAGTAATAATAAATTGATATTGATAATAGATAGCTTATCGGTTTATAAAACAATGCATTTTAAACCAGATTATATTTTGCTTACACAATCTCCAAAACTTAATTTAAAACGTGTTATAGACTCTATAAAACCTAAGGTAATTATTGCTGATGGTAGCAATTACAAATCGTACATTTCTAGATGGGAACAAACTTGTAGAAAACAAAAAATCCCTTTTCACTATACTGGTAAAAAGGGAGCTTTTATAATTAAATGATGCTTTTAAATTTGACTAAATGCTGGTTCAAATTTTTTAAAGTAAGCATTAAATTTTTCTTGAGTATCCATATCTATATGCTCATCTTTTTTAAACATTTTAAGATATAATTCTAATTGTTGTGGTTTTTTATAACCAATTATTGGTGCGATGAAATCTGCTTTTTCATCTAAAAACACAATTGTTGGGTACGATCTAATATTAAAATAACGTGCTAATTCGTGACCAGAATTTCTACGTTTAGCTTTTGCAGGATCGTAATTTGGGTTACCAAAAGCTTTACCTTTAAACGTTACATTATCGTTACCTTCTGCATTAAACTTTACAGCATAATAATGTTTGTTTACATAAGCTGCTACATCTTTATTAGCAAATGTATTACGATCTAACATTTTACAAGGTCCACACCAAGAGGTGTACATATCCATCATAATTTTTTTAGGATTCTTTTTTTGAAGTTCTACAGCTTCTTCAAGTGTTATCCAATTAATTTCTTGTGCAGCAATAGTTAATGAAGTAAATACAGTAAATACTGCTAAGAATATATATTTTTTCATTTTATAGGTTTATTTTTTTTAAACAGTCGCAAATAGTGTTCCAAAGTTACAAAAATACAAAACGCCTCTAATGAGGCGTTTTGTTAAAATTTATATTAATGCTATAATTTATTTTACACCGTGCATTAGTTTTTTAACAATTGGTGTTAAAGACATAACAATTAATCCTGCAACAATAGGCACTATTGTAAAGATTAGAAAGAATGTACTCATATCATACTCTGCAGTAATTTTATCAATCATTCCTCCCATAGATCCTGCTGCTTTATTCCCAAGACCAATAGCAATATACCAAAGCCCAAACATTAAACCTATTTTTGCTGCTGGCACTAATTTACTAACATAAGATAAGCCTACTGGAGATAATGACAGCTCTCCTAAAGTATGGAATAAATAAGCTAAAATTAACCAAACAATACTAACAGATGCTGTTTTTGCTCCTTGCGGTATTGCTGCAGAACCATATGCTAATATTCCAAATCCAATACCTAATAGTATTAGTCCCATTCCAAACTTTACTGTTGCTGAGGGATTATATTTACTCTCCCATATTTTAGACACTAATGGCGCAAAGGCAATTATATAAAATGAATTTAAAATTCCAAACCAAGATGCTGGAATCTCTGCAGATTCTTGTGTGAATTGATTTTTCAACATCCAAATTACGATAGCCCATATAATTGTAAAACTTAAACCTAAGGCTAAATTTGATATTTTATATTTACTAAATGTAATTTTAAATAATTGAAAAAGTACATAAGTTATGATTACTAGTGGCACTACAGTTAAAAGTGTATTTGCAATTCTAAATACATTAGCTGAACCTCCTTCTAAAACACGATCTGTATAATCTGAAGCAAAAATTGTCATAGAACCACCTGCTTGTTCAAAAGCAGCCCAAAAGAAAATAGTAAAAAAAGCTAAAATTCCAACTACGATATAACGATCTCTTTGCACATTTGCGGGAACAGCTTCGGTTTTAATTTCATCTTCATCGCTATTAGGTATAGCGTCTACATAATCTAAAGTTGCTGATGGTGATAAACCAATTTTTCCAAAGATATTTTGTGCTAACCAAAATTGAATCATCCCTAAGAACATAAAGATACCGGCTAACCCAAAACCATAGTGCCATCCAACAGTTTCTCCTATATAACCACATAAAAGTATACCTAAGAAAGCTCCAGCATTTACTCCCATATAAAAGATAGTAAATGCACCGTCTTTTTTATCTTGAGCATTTACATATACACCATTTATAATTGAAGTAATATTTGGCTTGAACAAACCATTTCCTGCTACTAAAAGTCCTATCCCTAAGTAAAGGCTCCATGGTGTATCGAATGCCATAGCCGCATGACCAAGAGTCATTACTAAAGCGCCTATTGCTACGGCTTTTCTGTAACCTAAAAACTTATCGGCCAAAAAACCACCAATAATTGGTGAAAAGTAAACAAGCATTGTATAGGTACCATAAAGACCTAAAGCATCTTCTCTACTCCATCCCCAACCTCCATCAATAATTGCAGAGGTTAAAAATAAAACTAATATGGCACGCATTCCATAATAAGAAAAACGCTCCCACATTTCTGTGAAAAATAGGACAAATAATCCAGATGGATGTCCCATTAATAATTTCCGATTCATTTCTGAACCTTCAAATCTAAAGTTAGTAGTACTCATATTTATAATTTAGTTTAGTTTTTTAAAATTCAATTTTACTCAATTCCATGCATTTTTCTTTTAAGCATTGGGTTTAGTATTACCATTATAACTGCTGCTGCAATTGGAATTATAGTAAATATTAAAAAGAATATTGATAAACCATATTCTTCAGAAATTGGCTCTATATAACTACCTGTAAATCCACCTAATAAGTTTGCGAAAAAGTTAGCTGTAAACCAAATACCAAACATTAAACTTACAAACTTCACTGGAGCTAATTTACTAACATAAGATAACCCAACTGGAGAAACACAAAGTTCTCCCATAGTGTGCAAGAAATAAGCGCCAACTAAAAACATTAAACTTACAGATGCTGTTTTAGCACCTTCTGGTATACCTGCAGCTCCATAAGCTAAGACACCAAAACCTAAACCTACTAACAATAAACCTATAGCAAATTTAATTGGACCTGAAGGGTTTAATTTGCTTTCCCATAACTTAGAGAATAATGGCGCAAATAAGATAATAAATAACGAATTTAAAACTGAAAACCAAGACGCAGGAACTTCTGTTGCATCTGCTTGAAATTCTCTAGCTAGCATCCAGATAACAATAGCCCAAATAATAACGAAACTTAATCCAAGAAGCATATTTGCTAAAGCAAACTTTTTAAATGTTTGTTTAAATAACATTGCTAATACCCAAGTAATAACAAGCATTGGAACAACTGTTATAATTGTATTTATAATTTTAAATGTTAATGCCGCATTACCTACTAAAGCCCTATCTGTATAATCTTTAGCAAAAATAGTCATAGAACCACCTGCTTGCTCAAATGCCCACCAAAAGAACACTACAAATAATGAAAATACTCCAATAACAACCATTCTATCTCTTACTACTTTAGAGCTTTCTGCTACTTCAATAGCTTCTTCAATATCATCACCAATTTTTTCTACACCATCTTCAATTACATCATCAAAATCTTCAGTTTGTTTTGGAGACAAGCCAATTTTACCAAATATTTTTTGAGTAAAATAAAATTGTAACATGCCTAAGAACATAAAAACTCCAGCAAGACCAAAACCGTAATGCCATCCAATTTTTTCTCCTATATAACCACATAGAAGAATACCTAAAAATGCACCAGCATTAATTCCCATGTAAAAAATTGTATAACCACCATCTTTTTCTTTTCCTTGTGATTTATACAATTGACCAACCATAGAAGATATATTTGGTTTAAAAAACCCGTTACCTATAATTAAACCAGCTAAACCAACATAAAAGAAAACTGAAGTTAAACCTTCTAAAGCCATTGATGCATGCCCAAGCGTCATTATTAATGCACCAAGCACTACTGCGTTTCTATATCCTATAAACTTATCTGCAATAAAACCACCAATTATAGGTGTTAAATATACTAATCCTGTATACCAACCATAAAGTACTAATGCATCTGCACTAGTCCATCCCCAACCACCATCTATAAGTGTAGAAACTAAAAACAGTACTAATAGCGCTCGCATACCGTAGTAAGAAAAACGCTCCCACATTTCTGTAAAAAATAATACAAACAACCCTGATGGATGCCCTAATACTGTTTTTTGGTTCTCTACTGAACCTCCATATTTTAATTCCATATTTATTATTTTAGTTAGTTATTATCTATTTAATTTTAATAAATCTCTAAGTTAAATTATAATTTATCTCCTAAAGTACGATCAATAAAATTTGTCATTTTTTGATATAAATGTTTACGCGTATTACCGCCATAAATACCATGATTTTTATCTGGATAAATCATCCACTCGAATTGCTTATCTGCTTGAATTAATGCTTCAATCATTCGCATTGTGTTTTGCACATGCACATTATCATCTCCTGTACCATGAATTAAAAGAAAATCTCCTTTTAATTTATCTACGTGATTTATTGGCGAATTATCATCATAACCACTTGCGTTTTCTTGTGGCGTAGTCATGTAACGCTCTGTATATATAGAGTCGTAAAATCTCCAACTTGTTACTGGTGCAACTGCAATAGCCATTTTAAACACATCGTTACCTTTAAATAGTGCATTACTAGACATAAAACCACCATAACTCCATCCCCATATTCCAATTCTAGAAGCATCTATATAATCTCTTTGCCCTAGTAGTTTTGCTGCTTCAATTTGGTCTTGAACTTCAAACTTACCTAATTCTTTTTGTGTTACTTTTTTAAAGTCTGCACCTTTTAATCCTGTTCCGCGTCCATCAACACATGCTATTACATATCCTTTTTGTGCTAACATTTGGTACCAGTAATCATTTGCACCATTCCAGCGGTTTGCAACAGACTGTGAACCTGGTCCAGAGTACTGATACATAAATAATGGATATTGTTTAGAGGCATCAAAATTTGCTGGCTTAATAAGCCACATATTTAAATCGTTACCGTTTACTTTAATTGTACTAAATTCTTTTTTAGAGATATTAAATTGAGAAACTGTTTGTAATGTGCTACTGTTATCTTTTATAACTTTTATTACGCTACCATCTTTTGCGCTATTTAATGTATATTTTGGTGGTGTTGATGCGTTAGAAAATGTATTGATAAAGTATGTGAAATCTGCACTAAAATCTGCATTGTTTGTACCTGTAGCAGTGGTTAGTCTTTTTTTATCTGTACCATTTAATTTTATAGAATAAACATCTCTATTTATAGAACCATTTTCTACAGATTGATAATAAATTCTATCATTTTTAGGATTATAACCATAATAACTGGTTACTTCCCAATTTCCTTTTGTTACTTGGTTTATTAACTTTCCTTTTTTAGTATAGTGGTAAATATGGTTGTAACCATCTTTCTCACTTGTCCATATAAAGCTTTTATCTTTTAAAAAGGTTAAATTATCTGTTACATCTATGTATGCTTTATCTTTTTCTTCGACTATTAAATAGGCTTCATTAGTTTCTGTATCTATTGACCAAAGATCTAATTCATTTTGGTGGCGATTCATATAATGCGCAGTTAAAAAATCTTCGGCATTAGTCCATTTTATTCTTGGTATATAAAAATCATTATAGGTTTTACCTACTTTAACTTCTTCAGCTTTATTATTTTCTAAAGTGTAAATATGTAAAGACACTATTGCATTTTTCTCTCCTGCTTTTGGGTATTTAAAAACCGTTTGTGTTTGGTATAAATTATTTCCATAAACATCCATTGAAAATTCTGGCACATTAGTCTCATCAAACCTTATAAATGCTATTTTACTGCTATTTGCATTCCACTCGAAAGCACGAACAAAGCCAAATTCTTCTTCGTAAACCCAATCTGTTATACCATTAATAATCTTGTTTTTCTCACCATCAAAGGTTAATTGAGTTGTTTCTTGTGAGATTAAATCTTTAATGTAAAGGTTATTATTTAAGCCATAAGCTACCATTTCTCCATTTGGAGAAAACGTTGGCTCTTGAATTTTATCACTAGCTACTGCTGTTAACTCTTTTGTTTTTGTGTTATACACATAATAATTAGCTAAAGTAGAGCGCCTAAAAATAGACTCTTGATTGGTTGCTAATAAAACTTGTGTTTCGTCATCACTAAAAGTGTAGTCTGAAAAATTTCTAATACCATCTAACGTTTTAGAATCTACTAACGTTTTTACCTTTTTTAAAGTTTTGTAGTCGTAAATATCTATTGTAGTTGCACCTGTAGATCTGTCAAAATTTAATACGGAGTATTGTTGACCGTTATTCATAGAGTGTAAAGCGTCTAATCTTTCGGTTCTAAAAGTACCATTACTCCAGATATCTTTTAATGTAATCTCTTTGTTTTGTGCTGTTGTTAAAGTAGTTGTAAGGAAGCAAAAAATTGCTAAAAACTTATATAAGTTCATCAAGTATAATTTTTTAATAAAATAATGTCAAGTTTACTAAAAATAAAGCAAAAAACCGTATTTATTAACAGTTAAATATGCTTTGCATGATATCCTTAGTGAATATGATTTTGATAATACTATCTTTGTAAAATAATAGTATATTAAATGAGCACATCAATTTCTGGTTTTTCAAAATTAACCAAGACTGAAAAAATAGATTGGATTGTTTCCAATTACCTTTCAAATTCAACAACCGCAAAAGACACAATTACTCAATATTTTAATAGCAATCAAAAGTTACAACAACTTCATGATGAGTTTATTGAAAACACAATTTCAAACTATTACTTACCACTTGGTGTTGCACCAAACTTTGTAATTAATGGTAAAACATATGCCATACCAATGGCTATTGAAGAAAGCTCTGTAGTTGCTGCAGCAAGTAAAGCGGCAAAATTTTGGATGGAACGTGGTGGATTTAAAACCACAGTAATTTCTACTACAAAAATTGGGCAAGTTCATTTTATGTACTCTGGAGAAGAAAAAATGCTTCAAGCGTTTTTTAATACTGTGAAGCCAAAACTAATAGCAGATACTAAAAGTATTACTGCTAATATGGAAAAACGTGGTGGTGGAATTCTAGACATAGAACTGCGTACAAAAACCAACGACCTTGATAACTATTACCAAATACACGCTACATTTGAGACACTAGATGCTATGGGCGCAAATTTTATAAACTCTTGTTTAGAACAATTTGCAAAAACATTTAAAGCTGAAGCTGAAATACAATTAGATAACGACATAGATATTGTTATGAGTATTTTATCTAATTATGTTCCAGAATGTTTAGTTAGAGCTGAAGTATCTTGTAAAATAGAAGCATTAGCAGATAAAGGTATTGATCCAGAAACATTTGCCAATAAATTTGCACAAGCCGTTACAATTGCAGAAGTAGAACCTTATCGTGCAGTAACGCATAATAAAGGAATTATGAATGGTATTGATGCTGTAGTTTTAGCGACAGGAAACGACTTTAGAGCAGTAGAAGCTGGCGTCCATGCTTATGCATCGAAAAACGGAAAATACACTAGTTTAACACATGCTAAAATTGAAGATGGTATATTTTCTTTTTGGATAGAAATCCCATTAGCATTAGGAACTGTTGGTGGCTTAACTAGTTTACACCCATTAGTAAAAGTAGCATTAAATATATTAGGAAACCCTACTGCAAAGGAACTTATGCAAATTGTAGCTGTTGCAGGTTTAGCACAAAACTTCGCTGCTTTACGCTCTCTAACAACTACTGGAATACAAGAAGGACACATGAAAATGCACCTTATGAATATTTTAAACCAATTTGATGCTACTAAAACCGAAAAGGAAAATATTATAAACCATTTTAAAACAAATACAGTAACACATAGCGCTGTTGTTTCTCAAATTGAAAAACTAAGACAATAATGAAGCGCTTTTATAGTCATGGAAAATTATTACTAACAGCAGAATATGTTGTTTTAGATGGTGCTAAAGCATTAGCTCTACCTACTAAATTTGGCCAGAGTTTAGAGATCGAATCTATAAACCAATCTAAATTATTATGGCAGAGTTTTGATTATAAAAACAATATTTGGTTTGAGGCAAACTATACTCTTGGGCATGGTACTATAAATTTAAATAAAACAAATAATGAGACAATAGCTTTAAAGCTTTTAGAAGTTTTAACTGCTGCAAAGCAATTAAACCCTATGTTTTTAAGTGAGAATAATGGTTTTGAAGCTATTGCTAAATTAGAGTTTCCTAATGATTGGGGATTAGGCTCATCGTCAACACTATTAAACAACATAGCGCAATGGGCTTTAGTTGATGCTTTTAATTTGTCTAACGCTACTTTTGGAGGTAGTGGTTACGATATTGCTTGTGCCAAAAACGATACGGCAATAGCTTATTCAATAATTGATAATAAACCGAAAATAGAACGCATTAGTTTTAATAAAAGCTTTGAAAATAATTTGTTTTTTGTTCATTTAAACCGAAAACAAAATAGCAGAGACTCTATTAAAACATATAATAACAATAAAAGTAATAGCGCATCTACTATTGAAAAAATTAATGCTATAAGTAATAAGGTTTTAAACTGTGATACTCTTAAAACTTTTGAAACTCTAATAAGCGAACATGAAAATTTAATTGGTACTATTACTAAACAAACACCAATTAAAACTCGTTTATTTAAAGATTTTAAAAATGAAATTAAAAGTTTGGGTGGCTGGAATGGTGATTTTGTACTTGCTACTGGAGAAAAAGATTATGTGAAATCTTATTTTAAAAACAAAGGTTACACTACTATTCTAGATTATAAAGACATGGTTTTATAAGCCAATAATTATTTAATTTTTACATAAAAAAAAGCCTCGTTTAACGAGGCTTTTTTTTATAACTAATACTTTTACTACTGTACTGTTTTAGCTCTATTGTCTTCTATATCTGCTGCTTCTTTTAAAGCATTGTATAATCTTGTATTTACAGCGTTTAATTTTTCTGAACTTACTTGATTTGCGAAAGATTGGTAGTTTTCTAACTCAACAGCTGGTGTTTTTTTAGTTGGTTGAACCATAAATACTCCTTTAGTACCTGCTATTAAACCAGATGTTTCTCCTTCGTTTAAACCAAATGCATGACCAACAACTATTGGCTCTAAGCCAACACCAGAAACTGTTGGGTTTTTCATGTTAATAGCTAATGCCGTACGTACTTGTTGGTTTTCTGCTGCTGCAAAATCTTCTAGAGTAGTAGCGTTAACTCTATCTTTAATCATTTTTGCTTTTTTCTGTTTTCTAATTTCTGGTAAAGCTGTTACAGATGCATCTTCAACATTCATTAAACCTGCTTCGTTTTTAGCTGTTACCTGCACAATTACGTAACCATCTTTAGTTTCAAAACGCTTAGTGTTTCCTACTTTAGTATCTTCTTCAAAAGCCCAACGTACAATTGGTCTTTCTGCTCCAACACCAGGAATATTTTCATCTAATTCTTTTACAGATGTTACTGGATTTACTTTTAAGTTATTTTCTTTTGCAACATCTAAAAAGTCTTTACCGTCTAATGCTACTTCAAAGTTAGAAGCATTTCTAAAAATATCATCTTCTGTTTTTACAGATGGCTCTATTTTTCTTTCGATTGTTGCCACTTTATATGCTGTGTCAACATTTTTCTTATCGTCTATTCTAATAATGTGGTATCCAAATTTAGTTAATACTACATCAATGCTTCCTTTATCGTTAAAGAATAAGAAGTTTGCAAAATCTGGATCGAAACCTAATGGGTTGTAAGTTGTTAAACGTGTCCAACCAATACTTCCGTCTTTACCTTTAGAACCGTCTGTATTTATTTCGTTTGCAACTTCTGCATATTTAGTTTTATTGTTTTTAACTAATTTAAAAATACTATCTGCAGTTGCTTTAGCTTCTTCTTTAGTTTTTGTAGTTTCTGCTGTTGCTGCCTGAGAACCTACAAATGGAATTAGAATGTGACTTGACTGTATAGAGTCTGCCAATTGTCTTTTTTCTAATAACTTAGTAATTTTAAATGTTTGTCCGTCTTTATAAGGACCATAAACATTACCTACATTTAAATTAGAAATACTGTCTTGTAATGCTCTTGGTAAAGACGATTTGTATACAAACTTGTCTTGGTATTTAATTTCTGCATCCGAATTTGCATTTACATAAGCTTCTGCATTTTCAACATTCATTTCTGCAAAACCGGCAACCATTTGGTTTTTACCATCTACATACTCTTCTCTGTTTTGAATTAACTTAATTAATTCTCCTTGTATAGCGTTTTCATCTTCAACTGAGGCAACTTCTTCGAACTTTACATATTGTAAATTTCTAGATGCTTCAACATCGTATTTTGTTTTATTTTCTTTTATGTAAGCATTAATTTCAGATTTAGAAACTGTTACTGTACTATCTGCAATTGTTGTAAATGGTACATAAACATATTTAATATCTACTTTATCACCTTCTAATTTGTGACTTAAAGCGCCTTCTGCTAAAGTTGCTGTTGTTGCAGCTTTAACCATATTAATATAGTTTTGCTGTAATGCTCCACTAGACACTTGGTTTTCATAATTTATCCATTGTCTATAGGCTACAGGAGATGTTTCTTTTAAATTTGCGATGTAGTTATTTAATACATTCTCATCAAAAATACCATCTGCATTAAAAAACTGAGGACTACTTGCTAGGTTAGTTTTTAACAAATCTCTCATTTGTTCTCTACCTACTGTAAGTCCTAATTTATCGAATTGAGATTGCATTACTGCTTCACGAACTTCGGCATTATAAACTTGATTCATAATTTGAGTTTGTGTAGCATTAGGATTGTTTTGCGCTTCTACTCTAGCCATAAAAGCTTCTCTAGAAATATCCTTACCGTTTATTGTTGCTACAACATTAGGAGACTTATTAAATAATGCATCTTTATTATCGAAAAGACTTGATAATATAAAAGCAAATAATGCTAATGCGATTACTAAAATTAGTACAACTGTTTTTTGTCTTATTTTATTTAAAATTGCCATCTGTAAGTTTAGATTATTGGTAATATAGTGGGCGAAAATACCATTTTCTATTTAATTATAAAAGGAGAAAATTGCATTAATTTGAATAAATTAATTTCTTGTAAGGGAATTTAGCAAAATAGTAGCTAAAGAGTTGCTATTTAAGCTAATCGTCGGTTTTTATTTTAAGTGTCACCAAATCGATTTTAGTATTAGACACTTCTAGTATTTTAAATTGAAACTTCTCTGTATCAACAATATCGTTTTGTTGTGGGATTTCTTCGGTGTGATCTACTATTAAACCTCCTAAAGTTTCATAGTTTTCGCCTTCTGGCAGGTTTAATTTATAGGTTTCGTTTAAATAATCTACTTCTAATCTTGCTGAAAATATATAATTAGAATCGTCTATTTTTTCTTCTTTTAAAACCACGGTATCGTGCTCGTCTTCTATTTCCCCAAATAGTTCTTCTACAATATCTTCTACAGTCATAATTCCGGAAGTTCCGCCGTACTCATCTAAAACCACGGCAATACTTTTTCGTTTTTTTATAAGTACATTTAAAATATCGTTTGCCAACATAGTTTCTGGAACAAACTCTACTGGTAATAACATAGATTTTATTGTTTTTGGTTTTTTAAAAAGCTCGAAAGCATGTGCATAACCAACAATATCATCTATTGTTTCTTTGTAAATTAATATTTTAGACATCCCTGTTTGAGTAAACAGTGTATTTAAATTTGAAACCGAATCGTTAATTTCTAAGGCTACTATTTCGGTTCTAGGAATCATTACTTCTCTTGCTTTTACAAGAGCAAATTCTAATGCGTTTTGAAATATTTGTATCTCGGTATCTATTTCGTCATGTTCTTCAATAGCTTCCATTTGCTCACTTATGTAGTTTCCTAATTCTACTTTTGTGAACGCTAATTGCACTTGATCACCTTCGGTTTTAAAAAACTTTTTAAGTACAAAGTCTGAAATCCATAGCACAAAATCTGATATAAAGGTAAAGAGCAAATAAAATATATAAGCTGGAAATGCTAATACTTTTATTAATGTGTTACTATAAATTTGAAAAAATACTTTTGGTAAAAATTCTGCAGTAAATAATATTACCAATGTAGATATTACTGTTTGCACAAGCAAACTAAAATCTACTAACAACACATCTATAAAATTAAATTGTGTTGGTACTAGACTTTGAAACCATTTCATGAGCAAATCGCCCATAAAAAAACCATAAATTACCAATGCTATATTATTACCAATAAGCATGGTTGCGATAAATTTAGATGGTTTTGCTGTTAATTTTGAAAGTATTTTTGCTAAAAAATCATCTTGTTTTTTTTCAATTTCAATATGAATTTTATTAGCTGACACGTATGCAATTTCCATTCCTGAAAAAAAAGCAGAAAGTAATAGAGATATTACTATTATTAAAATAACAACGGTTGTTGACATCTATTTGGACTGGTCCTTATTATCAAATTTTTTATTGAAACGCTTTCTAAAGAAGAACATAAATACTGCTAATGCACCTAATAACAATGAACTATAAGCTCTTGTCTCTCCCCAATTTGAAAAGGCATCATAAAAGAATAATAGTGCAAAAACAAGGTAAGCGTATTGAAATAATTTGAAAATTTTCATTTGGTTAATCTGTAATTATTATAGTAAAGATATATAAAAAGTTTGAGTGTGTATCACTCCATTTAGGATAATAAAAAATTAGTCGCTTACTAAAAAGGTACCACTAACTTTTAATACTTCGGCTTTTGTAAAGTTTCTGTCTGAATCAAAACCACTACCGTGAGTTATATAACCATCTGATTTGTAAGTTACTGGCGAGTTTGTAAAAAGCCATTCTTTGTTTTGATCAAAATACAATTGTTCTGCATACAATGTATCTTTATCGAAGGTAGAAATTAACACATTACCTTGTAAATCGATAACATCGGTTTCAGAATATAGTATTGCATAATCTGCAACTATAGTGTTTTTATGGTTATTTTCGTCGTAAATATGAAGTTTTACGCCTTCTGGAAATTCTGAATATGGAAATTTTCTATTTCCATAATCCAGCATTTTTTTACTAATTAAATTAGCTACAACACGACCAGAATCTGTTCGTTTTGCATTAATATTTTCGGCAACACCTTGTGGTTCATTTGCAGATACACCAATTTTGTTAACCTCCTTAAAATTGTTATTACAAGAAAAAAACAAAGTCATAGCAAATGCTATGACTCCGTTTTTAATAATATGTAATGAATTATTTTTCATTTATATATTTGGTACTGTTACACTTCTTTGTATCCAACATCCAATTTTAATGGTTTTTCCTCCCATACTTTTATTGAATATTTCAGTTTTTGTTGGTGCTAAACCTCTATATCTTGAAGCTGTAGATGAGCTTCCTCCTTTTTCTGCTTCTTGAGCTGCTAACCAAAAAACTGCTCTTTGTGAAAAGTTGTCTGACCCACAGTTTTTAGCACTGTTACCATACATGTTTGCAATTTGTAAGTATCCATTTTTACTAGATGGGTTTAACTCCATTGCTTTCATGTAGTAATTTCTTGCTTTACCATAACTTCCTTTAGCTTTAAAATCTTTAGCTATTTTATTATATAATTTTGCTTTCTTTAAAGGATCTGTTGTTAACGATAATGTTTGGTCGAAATACTGTTGTTCTCCAGTAATTAAGTATAAGTAATATGCTGTATCTTCGTTTGGTTCTACTGTATTTTTTTGCTTTACAATTTTTACAAACATTGGGTCATCTTTACAACCTTTTGCATATAACTTACTCATTGCACGTTGTAACCATTGGCTGTTATTTTTATTAGCCTCGTAATCTTTTTGGTATAATGGAATTAATGTAGAACAGTTTGCTCTATCTCCTAATTCTGTATCAACACTTCCTGCAATTTTTTCTAGAGCATTAACTGTTTGTGAGTAAAACTTTTTGTAACGTGCTTCTTTTTTTGCTAAAGTTGCTCCACCAGCTTCTTTTTCTAAATATTCGTTTAATTTTTTTGTATTGAAATCTGTTTCTTTTTCTAATTTATCTACAACATCATCATACTTATCAAAAAGTTCTTGTGCTGTTTTTTGTTTAGCATCGTAAAGGCTTACCATAGACTTAAAGTAAACATATAATCCTTTAGGACTTTTAAAGTTTGCTAAATCTGTTTTGTAAATAGCATCAAATTCATTATAAATCATAGCATCTGTTAAACCTAATAACTTTCTGTTATCGTATCTAAGTTCTGCTTTTTTAGCTAAATACTTTCCTTTAGGAGATTTTTTTGCGTATTCTACAATTCTAGCATCCCAAAGGTCGCTTAATTCTTGAATATAACCTTTTTTCACATCACCTTCAGTCTCATCAATTAAACCTTCAAACATATCTTCACCGTACTTAAATTGAGCACCTGGATTATATTTTGGACATTCGGTTCTTAACTTTTTAAAAGGCTCGTAAGCTGCTTTAAAGTTTTTTGCTTTTACGTACTCTGTCATTATAGACAGTGTTTGGTTACATTCTTCTTCATTTTGAGAAAAACCTAAAGTTGTTCCTAGAAACAAAAAAGCTACAAATAGTGTAATATTAGTTTTCATGTTATTAATTTTTACTTTATTAGTTATACTTTCTTTTGTTAAACCATCTATCGTTAAGAGATAAACTTAATTGGAATCTTACAAAATTCTCTTTAATTAAATTAGCATCTGTTGTACCTCTGTTTCCTATTTCGAAGCCTAAGTTTGCATTAGAGAATAATCTTCCAACTGGTAGTCCTACTCCAAAAGACATGCCAAACTCTTTAATTGATTGATTTTGGATATTTAATCCTGTATTTTCAAATCGCAATCCTGCTCTATAAACTACTCTCTTAAAGTAACTTGAGAAGCTATCATGTTTTGGAATATAAAAACCACCTAGAGAAAATACCGAGGCATTTTCGAAAGTTGATCCTGTATTACTATAAAGTTCATTAGAGAATTCGCTAGTGTTTTGGGTTGTATACTCAACTCCTGCAAACCATTTTTGTGGCTGCCCAATACCAGACCCTATAGAGAATCTAGATGGTAATTTTAAATCTGTTTCTTCTAAGCCAGATGCTTGTAAATCTGACTCAATAGTATCAACTTCAAATTCTGTACCACTAAAGCTATCTATTGTAATGGTAGAAAATGAACGTGTGTTTTTTGAAACTAAATTACTTGATGGAGAATATGTTAATGCAGATTGTATTTCTAACTTGTCGCTTAACATTCCTTTGTAATGTAAACCAATATTAATATTTAACCCGCTTAAATCTGAACGGTTATTTTCTCTTGATTGTGTTTGTAAAGGATCGCCTTCGTTATTATACCTAAATTGGATTGTACTATTTTGTATGTTACCAAAATTATAATTGGCATCAATTCCTGCACTAAAATTTTTATTAAACTGGTATCCTACAGAAAAGAATGCTTTGTTTAATCCACCTTCGCCACTAAATCTTGTGTCAATATTTCCTTGATCATTAGTGTTTTCTAATTTATACCCAACAGCTGTATAAGGCATTAAACCAAATCCAAATCCAAATTTTCCAACAGGAACAGATAATGCTAAATAATCGAATGTTGTAGATTTCACTTTTGCTTCTCCAGAGTTACTTTCTAAATTAGTAGATGTTGTTCCTGCACCAACCGTAAATTTCACAGGTCTACTTTCACCATTAAATGGAAAAACAGACAAATTATTATCTGCATATGTTGCCGGATTTCTTAAATTAACATGTATACTGTCTTTATAGATGCTTAATCCACCCATACTTCTATTTTCTACAGTTCCTTTAAATTTTAAAGTTCCTATTCCGTAAAAAGAATATGGCGAAGCTGTTGTTTCCTGGGCGTAACTTTTGATTGCAAATAGTGCAATAAAAACTAATACAAGTTTTTTAATCATTAGTGCGTGTTATATTGTAAAATAAAATTCAATCCTTGTAAAAGGAAATTCGAGTTGGCAAATATGCTACTTTTTAATTGTTTAGACAACATTTTAGTATCTCCACCTGTTAAAATTACTGTTAAATCTGAAAATTTCTCTTGATATTGTGCTATACTTCCATCAATTTCGTTTAAAACACCATTTACAACGCCACAATGCATTGCACTGGTTGTTGAGTCTCCAATAAAATTTCTAGGTATTTCTGTTTCTAATAACGGTAAATTTGCTGTTAGATTATGCATTGCTTTATACCTCATGCGTATTCCTGGAGAAATTGCACCTCCTAGATATTCGTTTTTGGCACTAATAAAATCGTAAGTAATACATGTTCCTGCATCTATAATTAATACATTTTTATCTGGAAACTGTTTTATTGATGCGCATACTAATGCAATTCTATCTATACCCAACGTTTTTGGAGTACGGTATAAGTTTTTAAACGGAAGCTTAGTTTTGTGAGATAATATTTGAAGTTTAAATTCTGCTTCTAAAAAAGATAAAGTGTCTTGATCTAATTTACCTACAGAAGAAACTATAGCTTTTTTTAAATTTCTATATTTTTTTTTAAAATTTTCAATTTCTGCTTTACTGTTTGAAGTTTCAATTCTAACTTTTTCAGCAAGTTTATTTTCTTCAAAAATGGCAATTTTTGTATGTGTATTACCAACATCTATAATTAAATTCATAATCTTTAATGAAAAACAAATTTACAAAACGAACTTAAAAAACGATTGTAATTAATTGATATTATGTTTATTTAACGAAAATTTAAAATTAGAAATTAAGCTGAAAATAAATTAAAATTAAAATTTTCTAAATTTTCTTTTGCAAGTATTAAAATTGAGACTATATTTGCACTCGCATTTTTATGCAACTGGTGCCTTAGCTCAGTTGGTAGAGCAAAGGACTGAAAATCCTTGTGTCCCTGGTTCGATTCCTGGAGGCACCACCACTAAAAAGCCTTAAACATTTGATTTCAAATGCTTTAAGGTTTTTTTGGTTTTAAAAAGCTACAACATTAGGGACACTTTAACCGTAAGATTCTAGATCTGGGCATTTAACTCTTTTGATAATTGAAAAAAAGCCACTATCTCCATTTAAGCTAAACAAATCCATACTTACGGTATAAACCTTAACCGTTTAAAAAAGTTGCGATATACCGTAAAATATGTTTGCTAACCGGTACAAAATGATTATGTTTGGTATATATAACCGTTATTGTTAATGCTGCGCTACGCTTGCATTAACAATAACCCGACGAGGGCTTCGCCCGAGTTATTTTAAACTTACAGATATTTGCAATATCTTACAGTTCAAAACAACTCATAACCCTCGTCGGGTTGGCAATAATTAAAAACCACAAAACACCCACCACTAATGGAATCTAAATTTCGTGAACTTAATAAATTATTTGATGATTATGTGAACAATTACATTCGAGAGTATGGCGAACGAAATTCAGGTAAAATCATTAATACTATTAAGACATCAAAACATACTTCGAATTTGATTAATCAAAGTGCTTCAAAAAGAGTAATTCCATCAGCAAATGATTTCAAGTCAACAACTCTAGGTAATTTATCTTTGTCTTTCGCAAGAACAGCAAAAGTAAGATTTGCTACCTTAATTTTATTATACATTTGGCATAACGAAGTTCAGATACCACTTAACCTAGGATCTGAGGCCGATACAATTTCACTTTTAAATAGAATCCTTAATACGACTAACTAATTAGAGTTAACGTGTATAATTTGAGAAAACCAAAATCCAAACCTGATTTTATCTATATGACTGAAATTCCTTTACTGACTTTTGACAAATTATTTGACCTAGTTGAGGAAAATCAATTCGAAAACGAAATTGACAGAAATGTATTTAATAAACTGACTAAAAAAGTAAAAACGGAATAAAAACTATTGCCAACAAAGAACTGAGTTAAAAAACAAGCAATTTTAAGCTAATTTTGAAACAAAGTTTTCATCATAAGGCAACCCACTTTTTGCAATAGCAAAAGCTTGTTTTAATAGTGTATTTGCCACAGCTATTAATGCTAGTTTTTTACTCTTTCCTTTGACTACTACTCTGTCAAACAATGCTTTACGAGATTTATTGTATTTATAGGCTGAAAAGACTGCTAAAAACAATAACTTTCTAAGTTTTTTATCACCTACTTTACTTATGCGACTTCGTCCTTGCACACTACTTCCTGATTCCCGAATGGTTGGTGTAATAACTACAAAGTTGTGATGCTGTTTTAAACTTTTTAAATCCAGATTCATCATTTTTTAATTGAATGTGACCTTTTGCTTTACTGTATATATCAAATACAGATTTACTAATGTCGATACCATAAATTTTTCTATCTTTAGTCATAAGAACTGAATTTTGGAAAGAACAAATGCTACTCACATTTCAACAACTTGAAAACGAGATCTAAGTCTCACAGAACTGAACGAAGTTTAAGCAGAAAAAGAGAGCGGATTATCAATGTTATCGAAGTCTAAAGCTTCACCGTATAAAGTAACCTTAATCCTCTCTTTTGTTCTTTCTAATTAATATTTAAATTTAGTGAATTACAAACTTAAGACGTGTATAATTCATTGCTAGTTAGAGCTTACTTACGAAAGTCCTCGCGGACTTTCTATCTGTGATTTATTTGCTAACTTTAGTGCTTAAAGCACGCAACTAACCATACACAAAACCGTTGTACATAATTTTGACCCGTCCTGAATAAAGGCTACATAATTTTAAACATTATGTACAAAAACGACAAAGTAATTAGACGGTATTCAGAACCTTTTAAATTAAAAATTTTAGCCGAACTTACAACCGGAAAACACACAAAAAGCGAACTTTGTAAACTCTACTCTATTGCACCTACAACTGTAAACGAGTGGATTAAAAAATACAATCGTAAAGACTTAATGAACACCAGAGTAAAAGTGGAAACTAAAGACGAAATATCTAGAATTAAAGCGCTACAAAAAGAGAATGAAAAACTTAAAAAGCTACTGCTTAAAAAGGATCTCGATGCTATGGTAGAAGAATCTTACCTGGAAGTAGCTGCTGAAAAATTAGGATATAAAAATGTTCAGCAACTTAAAAAAAAACTCAATATCTAGCCTTTATTAAAACTAGAAATAGAGCTAAGGGATTTGCTTCTTTATCAACTATAGCTAGTTGTTTTGGACTTAAACGTGATGCGTATTATAAATACAAATCTAGAGCTGATAAACGTTTAAAAATAGAACAACAAATTATAGAAATTGTAAGTAAAAGACGTAAATCCCTTCCTAGAGAAGGCGTGCGTAAACTCGAAAAATCACTAAAAGACGATTTTATCAAAGCTAACTTAAAAGTTGGTAGAGATGCTTTGTTTAACGTGCTTAGAAAACACCAAATGCTGACTCTTAGAAAGAAAACTAGTGCCAAAACAACGAATTCTTATCATCGCTTTTACAAATATAATAACCTGATAAAAGATATGGAAATTACAAGGCCAAATCAAGTGTGGGTAAGTGATATAACATACATAAGAACTATTAAAGGTTTTTGTTATCTCGCTTTAATAACAGATATGCACTCTCGCAAAATTGTTGGCTATGATCTTAGTGATAGCTTGGAACTAAAAGGATGTGTAAGAGCGTTAAATAAAGCTATTTATCAAGCTAAAAACATTAAACAACTTATTCATCATTCCGATAGAGGAATACAGTATTGCAGCAATGTGTACACGCAAATACTTAAAAGTAAAAAGATAGATATTAGTATGACAGAAGAGAATCATTGTTACGAAAATGCCATGGCTGAACGCGTAAACGGCATACTTAAAGATGAATTTTACCTTGACCAGACCTTTGATAACGTAGCCCACGCCAAAAGAGCTGCAAAAAATGCAATTAATTTATACAATGAAGTAAGATTACATTTATCTTTAGATTATAAAACACCTAATATGGTATATAAATTATCAGCGTAAATTCAATTTTAAACTGTAGCCATATTTCAGGACAAGACATTTGGAAAAAAATTGTAACAGAAAAGAAAATTGATAGACTTATTCATCAATCAATCAAAAAAAATCATAAAATGAATTCATCTATCAAATCATTAATTTTCGCTTTCATAACCTTTCTAACATTAAATTCCTTTTCTCAAAACACAAATAAAGAACTATTCAATAGAATTGACACTTATTTGAAATTGAGCGAAACAAATGGTTTTTCTGGAGCAGTTTTAGTATCTAAAAAAGGTGAAATTGTTTTATCTCAAGGATATGGATGGGCTGATAGGAAAAATAAAATTCCTAATTCACCATCAACGGTATTTAATATTGGTTCTGTAACAAAACAATTTACAGCATCTGCTATTTTAAAACTCGTAGAACAAGGAAAAATTAAAACATCAGATAAATTAAGCACATATTTTGCCCAGACGCCTATTGACAAAAGCGATATAACTATTCATCAATTATTAACGCATACATCAGGAATTTCAAATAGAACTGGTGGTTTTAGGTATGATGAGGCTAGTAAAAAACAGTTCCTAAAAGATTTTTTTGAATCAGAATTACAATCAAAACCTGGAACAAAACATCTATACGCAAATGCCAATTATATTATGCTCACTGCGATAATAGAAATAGTTTCAGGACAAACCTATAATTCCTTTCTAAATGATTTTTTGTTTGTTCCTTCTCAAATGAATAGTACAGGATACAAGAGTATAAATTTTAGCACAGAAAGACTAGCACACGGCTACTACTACAACAGAAATGATGAACAATGGGAAGATTGGGGAACAACCCAAGAGCATCTTCCTTACAATAACAATCATTGGTACAGTATAGGTAAAGGAGATATTCACTCTACCATTGAGGATTTATATAAATGGAATATTGCTTTAAAAAACAATGTAGTCTTAGCTTCAAACACAAAACTAGTTCAAGAAACATCATACGTAGCCGAAAATGACAAAAAGACATCATTTTATGCATATGGTTGGGCAATATCTCAAAGTAAAAGAGGCACTAAAATTGTTGCTCACAATGGTAGTAATGGGCTTTATTTTGCAGATTTTGTTAGGTTTGTAGACGATGACGTAGTTATCATATACATAACAAATGTGTTTTTAGGACCTAAATCAGAATATGTTGCAAGAGAAATTGGTAAAATGATTTTTGATTCAAATTACACGCCAAGTCCAATTTCTAGAAATATTTATGAATTAAGTTCTGAGTTTATGAAAACGAACCCATCGTCTAATGCAGAAAAAATACCTGACTTCTTACAGAAAGAACTTGGGAGAGAATTTAACGACCACGCCATCCTAAATCGATTAGGTTTTAGCAGATTAAAAAAAGAGGACAAACCAGACTGGGCATTAGAATTATTTAAACTCAATGTAAAGCTATTTCCAAAAGATGGTAATTTATGGGATTCACTTGGCGAAGCTTACTTAAAATATAATATGAACGATGAAGCCATCAAAAGTTACACAAAAGCAGTAGAGTTAGGTAATGAAAGTTCAAGAAAAGTATTGAATGAATTGTTGAAAAAAGAATAGACAGAAAAACTGTAGCCAACACCGTATATAATTTATTGCTAGTTCTAGCCTACTTACGAAAATCCTCGCGGATTTTCTATTCGGTTTTTATTTGCTAAATTAGGTGCTTAAACCACGCAACAAACAGTATACATAACCGTTGGCAACAAGCGCAAAACAGAACGCTGAAAAATGAATACGATAACAAAAAAACTTGATTTTAGCGGAGGAAAAAATAGTTGGTTTGACTTTTGGCACACACATATCGACTGGAATGGTGAAGGAAACAAAAGTTGGAATATAAGAAAAGAGTTTCTTGACAAACTACTGAGTGAATTTGAGAATGTTAAATTTGAACTCAAAAAATATCCGAATGAATACCAAACGTGGATTATGATTGACGAAAATGACAGCGGAGAAGATGGAATTTATATACATACAAAAAACCCGAATTCTGAAAACTTCCCTTTAAAAATTCAAACAGAAAAGAATATTAAATGCTTGAATCAAAATTTATCGGATTTTATGAAAAAAACAAATTTAGAAATGTTCGGATTTGAACACGAAGACGGAAATTATTTTTATCTGTCTGACAAAAATTACGGAATAAGTTTAACCGAATAAAAGCCAGTTGCCAACACCGTATAAAAATAATTGCTGTTTTTAGGCTTAACCAAAGGTCGTTGCAATTTTGTTACGTCTGATTTTCCTTCGGAAAATCCTCGCACACAAAACCGCAACTATTCTTATACAAAACCGTTCTGGTTAATGCTCCGCTACGCTACGCATTAACCAGAACCGCCGACGAGCCGCACAGTTCTTGTTGACTGCAAAGCTTCGCTTCGCACTAAACAAGAACTCTGCCTATAAGTCATTTTTAACGAAATCAAATAACTTCGTTATATTTGATTTCGCCAAAAACAACTCATAGTCGTCGGCGGTTGTAAAACATTTGCCCAAAAATGAAAATCAGAGTTTTAACGACATTACTTTTAGTTTTAATTAGTTGCAAAAATGTGACTGAAAAGGAAACTGAACAAGTCCAATTAGTTGTTGATTCAACTGGATTGAAAATTGAAACAGTTGAAAAAAATTCGGAAAATTTAAAACTGACTTCTTTTCTTGAAAATCCTATTGACTTACAAGAATTTAAGACAAAGAAAAAACAGTCATTGAGTACTGTAGTGAATCGAAAAGAATATTATTTGAATCCAAAAAATAATGATTCGATACTATATTTATATTCATTTTTACCAAATGACCCTTTTCAAAGTAAAATTGAACAACTTGAAATTGTTATATTTAAATTCGGAAAAAACAAGCATTCTTGGGAAGATAATACAGAAATTTTAATTGAACTCAAAGTTAAAGTTCAAGACATCAATTTAGGAAAAGCTAATCTAGTCGGGCTTTCAAAAACTGAATTAGAATCGGAATTTGGAACTGAATACTTGACTTTTGACAATGGAATTATCTATTCGAATAAAAACAAAGTTTTGTTAGTTGAGTTTAACGACTCAAAAATCAAATCCTACAATTATATAAAGTTAAATACCGAGAAAATCGACAAAAATTTAATCGAACAAATAATAAAATAAAAAACGTTGTACAACACCGTATAAAATTAATTGTTGGTTTTAGCCTATTTACGAAAATCCTATCGGATTTTCTATTCGGTTTTTATTTGCTAAATTAGGTAATTAAAACACGCAACGAAATCATACAAAAACACGTTAACTTTAATGTTAGAGCAAGTTTTCAGAAATGGATAAAGTTAGTTTATTTTCGATTTTTTTTGTATTTTAAAAAAGTAAAAACCGAAAAACTATGTTGCCAAAATTCGCAAACACGCTGAATTCTCACTCAAACTCTGAATTGAATTCTGTCTGACTTTTTAACTGGTTTACGGAATCGATATCTGAAGTGAAAACTCGGATTTTCACTCAATCGGAACTTAGCAAATTGCGAAATTAAAAATTTTTAAAACTATTATTATGGACAAAACAATTACAGAATTTTCTTTAGGCTTATTTACTTGGCAAGCTTTAATAATAATTTCCTTTGGACTTTGGATTTTTTGCCTAATAGATATTTTAAGAAACCAATTTCAGAAAAACGACAAAGTAATTTGGGCTTTAGTTGTTATATTACTTCCATTTATAGGTTCACTTTTATATTTATTTATTGGAAAAAGTAAAAAATTAAAACTGAATTAATACCTTAAAAAAAATAAAAAATACATAGCTAGCTCTAGCCTACTTGCAAAAATCCTCTCGGATATTCTATGCGGTTTGTATTTACTAAATTAGTTGCTAAACCAACGCAAAAAAGTATATAAAAAACCTTAGCGATAATTAACCTAAATATGAAAACAGTAAAACGAATTCTTAAATTCATCCTTGTAATTATTGGAGCTTTGCTGGTATTTATCGCGGTGATGCTTCTAGTAGATAAACAAAGCACCAATTACTTAAATAGTAAAAATATTAAATCTGCTAATAATAATTCTTTCCTTATTACCAATGTTAATATAATTCCAATGAACCAAGACACTGTTTTAGTAAACAAAATGGTGTACATAAAAGATGGAATAATTCAAAAAATTGGAAATAAGATTGAAACAAATGGAGTTGAAACTCTTGATGCAAAAAACAAATATCTAACACCTGGTCTTATAGATATGCATGTTCATGTATGGGATAGATATGAACTTGGGCTATATTTATCTAATGGAGTTACAGCAGTTCGAAATTTATGGGGTATGCCAATGCATCTAAGAATTAAAGAAGAAGCAAACAATAACGAAATTATTTCACCTATATTTTTTACAACAGGACCTAAACTTACAGGTCCAGAATTTATAGGAGATGATAACTTAAATCTAAACAATCCACATGAAGCTAAAGAAAAAGTAATCTCGTTTAAAAAAAGAGGTTACGATTTTATCAAAACTTACTATGGATTGGATAAAGAAATCTTTGATGCCGTGATTGAACAGGCAAAAGTTTCTAACATTGATATTGTTGCTCATCCATCTCAAAAAGTACCATATTCTTATCATTTTAATTCACAGATAAAATCTATAGAACATGTAGAGGAAATAATTCAACAACCGCTAAACTACAACTTATTAGATACACTAAAATTAAAAGAAGTAGTTAACGATTTCTCAAAATCAAAACATAGTGCTTTTAGTCCAACTTTAACAGTTTACAACAACATCTATCAAATGCTTATTAATGATAATATTTTAGAATTAGAACAACTTCAATTCATGAATCCGCTTATTAAAAGAATTGATAGTAAAGCACAATTTGACAGATGGCACAGCACTAAACTAAGAGATTCTTCAATTATTAAGGCTATAAAGAACCAGCATGATTTGCATATAAAAATCATTAAAAAATTACATAAAGAAGGTGTTACTTTTATTTGCGGAACAGATGCTGGAATAGGAGTAACAATTCCTGGCTTTTCAATTCATCAAGAACTAGCATTCTATAAAGAAGCTGGACTTTCCAATTATGAAGTACTTAAAACAGCTACAATAAATGCTTCAAAAACTCATTCTATTATGAACAATATGGGAACCATTGAAGTTGGCAAAATTGCGAACTTATTACTAACAGATAGCAATCCTTTGTTAGAATTATCTACATTAAAAAACCCATCAACCATTTTTATAAAAGGTAGAAAATTGAACAAAGATTCTCTTGAAAATTTTGAAGAAAAGGCTAGGAACCGGAAAAACTTAATAGCATCCGCTGTAAGATATTTAGAGCACTTGATATTTGAAAAATAAAACACCACTAACAACGTGAATATTAATTGCATTAGCATGTTCTTATTTGGAAAATTGCCAGTAAATTTTCTATTAAGTTTTTACTTGCTAAATATATACCAGAAAAGAAAATACAATATTCATAAAGACAACACTAAAAAACCCGATTCATTTGAATCGGGTTTTTATTTTTACTTTTTCATATATATTATTATCTAATCCTGCTCTAAAAGGCTTAACTCTTTAATTTTATTTGCATTTTTATTAATTTGAAAAATAGGTTTTAAAAAACCTGCTAATTGATTAAACTCTATTAAAAAAGCATCATGACCGTGAATAGACTTTATTTCATGAATGTTTACATTTTCTTTTATTAATTTTAAGTCTACAAATGTATCCCAGTTTTCTTCAGCTTTAAAAAACATATCTGAATTAATTGTTACTATGTGTATTGTAGCATTAATTTTTGAAACTACTTCCTGTAATGTTCCTCGGTTTTTAGTAATATCAATGGTTCTTAAAACTTGATTCATAAACTTATATGCTTTAAGCTTAAAACGTTTATTTAAGGCATTACCATGATAGCTTAACCAATTCTCTACATTAAACTCATGAATGTTATATTTACTTCTGTTAAACTTTTTTGTTAACGATTCTGGTGTTCTATACAAAGTCATGGCATGCATTCTTGCGTCTTCTAATGGTTTATTAGAATGATTTAAAATCGCATCTTGAATGTGACAATTTGCTATTAACCAATCTGTAGATTTCCAGTCTGTTGCCACAGGTATTAAATGCTCTATTAAATTTGGTTTTAAAGCTGCTAATTCCCATGCAATTCCTCCACCAACCGATCCTCCAATAACCGCGTATAGTTTATTTATATTTAACTTTTTTAAAGCTAAAGCAAAAAGTTTTGCAACATCTCTAGCTATAAAATCTCTATAATTTTCAATTATGTTTTCATGTTTACCATCAAACCCATTTCCAGGAATATTAAATGCTAGTACCGTAAATTGCGTTGTATCTATACATTTAAAATCACCAATTAAATCATTCCACCAGCCATTTTCTCCTGTTACTTTAGAGTTTCCTGTTAGCGCATGATTAACCATAACAATTGGTGCACCATGTAAAGGTTTACCAAAAACCTGGTAAGACAAGTTTACATTTACAGCCTTACCAGATTTAGTTACATAATTAAGAATTTTTATGTAGCTTAAATTTTCCATAATTAATTTTGCGATACATTATATTCTTTTTCTACAGCTATTTTTACAGGTGTTTTATTATACAAATTATCTCTTACCGGACATCTTTCTTCAACAACCTGTAACCATTTTGTTAAAGTTTCAATTGACGCATTGGTTTCTGGAATTAAATTAATTTCTATAAACTTAAAACCTGCTCTTTCATTATTAGAACTTCCTAAAAAACGATTAGGATTTAATTCTCCTGATACTTCAATTTTTAAATTATTTATTTTAAACCCTAATTCTTTTGCTACCAATTGCCCAATAACATTTATACAACCTGCAAATCCAGCTAAAATGTATTCTACAGGATTTGCATCGTCATCTGTACCACCTAAAGCTTCTGGCTCATCAACCACTAATGTAAATTGTCTGGTTTTACCAATAAATTTTGTTGCAGATGCACTTTCTCCAATAACACTAAATTTTAAATCACTCATAATTTCTTTATTTTAAAGTGTTATTTTTTGTTTTACAACCGCAAACGCCTCTTTTAAATCGGCTTTTAAATCTTCAACATTTTCAATGCCCACAGAAAGTCTTATTAAATCTTTTGTTACACCAGTGCTTTCTTGAGCTGCATCGCTTAACTGTTGATGTGTAGTACTTGCAGGATGAATTATTAGTGATTTTGTATCTCCTATGTTCGCTAAAAGAGAGAACAACTTTGTGGTATCTGCAATTGTTTTTGCAGACTCGTAACCACCTTCTACTCCAAAAGTTACAATACCGCTTTGACCATTAGGTAAGTATTTATCTGCTAAATTTTTATAGTCGCTTGTTTCTAATCCAGGATAATTTACCCAAGTAACTTCTTCTTGTTGCTGTAACCATTTTGCAAGTTCTAATGCATTTTGACTATGTTTAGTTATTCGTAACTCTAATGTTTCTAATCCTTGAATAATTTGAAAGGCATTAAACGGGCTTAATGCTCCTCCATAATCTCTTAATCCTTCAATTCTAATTTTTGCAATAAATGCCGCATCTCCAATAGCTTCACTATATACTAAACCATGATAACCTGGTGATGGTTCTGTAAATTCTGGAAACTTACCATTAGTCCAATCAAAATTTCCAGCATCAATAACTACACCACCTAAAGATGTACCATTACCATTAATGTATTTTGTTAAAGAATGAATTACAATATTTGCACCGTACTTAATTGGGTTTAACAAATACGGCGTAGCTACAGTATTGTCTACAATCAAAGGCACTTTATGCGCTTTTGCGTGTTTAGAAATTGCTTCAATATCTAACACATCTAATTTAGGGTTTCCTAAAGATTCCACAAAAATTGCTCTTGTATTCTCTTGTGCTGCTGCTTCAAAATTTTCTGGATTTGAAGGATCTACAAACGTTGTTGTAATACCATGTCTTGGCAGCGTTACACTTAATAAATTATACGTTCCGCCATACAAACTACTAGAAGCAACAATATGATCTCCAGCTTTTAAAAGCGTTAACAAGGTTGTAGAAATAGCTGCTGTTCCAGATGCTGTTGCTACTGCAGCAATTCCTCCTTCTAAAGCTGCTAATCGCTGCTCTAAAACATCATTTGTTGGGTTATTTAATCTTGTGTAAATAAATCCTGGAACAGAAAGATTAAACCTTCCTGCTGCATCGTCTGAATCATCAAAAACATAAGCTGAAGATTGATAAATAGGAACTGCTCTTGTTCCTCCTGTTTGATTTACATCGTGTCCTGCGTGCAACGCTTTTGTTGCAAATTTTTGTGTACTCATTTTTCTAAGTTTTTTGAGTTAAATAAATTAAACCAAAAGTCAAATAAGCTTCGTTTGAAGCGTACTTAATAGAAAAATGTTAAAAAGAAAATGCTAATTGCAGATGGGCAATTAGTCTATAGTTATCTATCCAATATTTCGATAAATGAATCGTAATATTAAGTAGAATTTAGCACCTTCTTAGTAAATCTAAGGGTTGCTAAGGCTTCAGCGAGTCTATCTCTCCACCTTTCTTGATAACATTTCAGTAAGTGTTTTGAACTTTGTGAATACAAATATTGCTTCACAAAATTTTAATATCCAAATTATTTCAAGCTTTTGTGATTTTTTTATGAAATTATTAATATTATAGGTTGTTTTTTGCTAAATATTTATTTTTAATCACTTCACCTACAGGCTTGTTTTCAATTTTACTTTCTAACCAAGAAATTATATCTAAATATAAAAACGCTCGTCTTTCGTATGGATGATCTTCAAAAGTCTTTAATATTTTATGAAGTTCTCTAAAAGCATTTTTTAAATCATGAGGATAAATATCCTGTAATCCTCTAATAAATTTTATCATTTCTTTTTGCACCTCATGCAAGTCATTCATTTTAATTAAAAACTTATAAGTACTACGTAGCAAAGTCTCTAAGTGATAATCTAAGCCAGCTTCGTAATGCGCCACAAGGTTTAAAACACGAGAAAAACATAACAAATCTTCTCGCATAGAAAGTGATTTATTAGAAATAATTTTATCTAAATAAAAAATACAATCTTTATTATTTCCTGCACCAAAATGCAAACTCGCGAACTTATAATAAAATATCATTTTATGGTGTGGATCTATTCTTTCTTCAAAAGCAATCAAACCTTTTTCAATTTCTGGAATAATATCTAAACCAGCTTTAAAACTTCCGTCTATAAAATACTGATTGATATTATGAAAGTTAACATAAAGAAAAATTAAACTAGACACATTTTCATCTTTCACAAATTTTTGATTTGTTACCGTAGCTTTAAAAGTGTTTAATTTTTTTAAAAATTTTGGTTTATTACTTATAAAAAAGAGCGACTCTAATAAATAGTTGTTTCCTTTTAAAAAAAATACAGGATTAAGGTTTATCATACTCGGGTTTTGATAAAACAAATCAACCCATTTAGATGCATATTTATAACAATTTAAAAAATCCTGAAGCAAAAAACTATACCACAAATATGCCTTGTAAAACCATAGTTTTTCTCTAAAACCTACAGTTGCTAAATTTATTTTTGGCAACCTATCATTAAAGTACTTAGTTACACGCAAACCTTCTTCTTGGTTTTTTACGTAACCTGTTTTTAAAATAATACTATATAATTGCAGCGAAAGATTAGAAAGTTTACTCGCAATTACATTTTGATAACTTAAATCTTTTGCTTGTAATGCAAGCTCATCTGCTCGAGAACTTATACTTCTTGTTATGTATTGAGATTCAATAATTTTTTCAAGCTCAACAATCTCAAAAGCCATATTTTTCTCTTCGTTAAGTATAGCTAATTCTTTGGCTTTATCTAAAATTTTTAAACTCTGTTTATATAAACCTTTATGGTAAAGGATAGATGCAAAATCAAGCTGCTCTCGTATTTGAGAGCGAATGTTTTGATGAGAAGGACTTAGTTTTAAACTAATTAAAATTTGCTTGTATAAATGTGCTTTTACATTAGCCAATTGCTGCTTTTTAACAATTCCGCTTTTAATTATTACAACCTCATCATAGGATTTAGCTTTATCCAAAAGGTTAAATAAATTTAAAAATTTAGAATCTGAATTCACTCCAAGTCTTCCTACATAAAGCTTAAACTGTCTTTTTTCAGACTTTGTTAATGACTTTACCAGAGAAAATAAATTATCTTTTTGGTCTTTAGTTGTCAATTCAATTTTAAATTAAATTACTAGTAATCAAGTGTTTAAAAATCAAATTTACGTTTGAACATCGTAATCTATAACAGAAACGCCAAGCAGTTAAAAAATTCAAAATATAAATTCGTAAGACAATACTAAACTATATTTTGATAAATGTCAAATAACAATATTCAAATTTTTGATACAACACTTCGAGATGGAGAACAAGTTCCTGGCTGTAAATTAAACACTGAGCAAAAAGTAATTATTGCTAAACAGTTAGATTTACTTGGAGTAGATGTTATAGAAGCAGGATTCCCTGTTTCTAGTCCTGGTGATTTTAAATCTGTAGAAGAAATTTCAAAAATCGTAAAAAATGCTACTGTTTGTGGTTTAACACGCTCTGTTGAAAACGACATAACTGTAGCTTCCCAAGCTTTAAAATATGCAAAAAAACCAAGAATACATACAGGTATTGGCACATCAGACTCACATATAATTCACAAATTTAAATCTAACAAAGAAGCTGTATTAAAACGCGCTTATGCCGCTGTAAAACACGCAAAATCTTTTGTAGAAGACGTAGAATTTTATGCAGAAGACGCAGGACGAACAGATAATGATTATTTAGCAAAAGTATGTGAAGCTGCCATAAAAGCTGGAGCTACTGTTTTAAACATTCCAGACACAACTGGCTATTGTTTACCTAGCGAGTATGGCGCTAAAATTAAATATTTAAAAGAAAACGTAAAAGGTATAGAAAAAGCCACTTTATCTTGCCATTGTCACAACGATTTAGGTTTAGCAACAGCAAATTCTATTGAAGGCGTAATTAATGGTGCCAGACAGATTGAATGCACAATAAATGGTATTGGAGAGCGTGCTGGCAATACTGCTTTAGAAGAAGTTGTCATGGTGCTAAAACAGCATCCTTATTTAAATTTAGATACTAATATTAAAACCGAAATGCTTTATGGAATGAGCCAACTTGTTTCAAACAGCATGGGCATTTATACACAACCAAATAAAGCTATAGTTGGCGCAAATGCTTTTGCGCACAGTTCTGGAATACATCAAGATGGTGTGATTAAAAACCGTGAAACCTACGAAATTATTAATCCTAAAGACGTTGGTGTTACAGAATCTGCCATTGTTTTAACCGCAAGAAGCGGAAGAGCTGCACTTGCATACAGAGCTAAAAACGTAGGTTACGAACTTACAAAACTTCAACTGGACGATGTTTATGCCAGTTTTTTAGTTTTTGCTGATAAAAAGAAAGAAATAAACGATAATGATATTCATCAAATTATTGAAACTAGTAACGTCTACCAACAAATAATCTCTGCTTAAATGAAAAAAACACTATTCGACAAAGTCTGGGATGCACACGTTGTAGACACTATAAAAAATGGTCCACAAGTACTCTATATAGACAAACACTTAATACACGAAGTCACTAGTCCGCAAGCTTTTAATGAATTAGAAGATCGCGGAATTCCTGTTTTTAGACCAAATCAAATTGTTGCTACTGCAGACCACAATACACCAACACAAAACCAAGACCAACCAATAAAAGACGAGCTCTCTAGAAAACAACTAGAACAACTCTCTATAAATTGCAAAAAAAATAATATTACATTATACCAATTAGGCCATAAATATAATGGTATTGTACATGTTATGGCGCCAGAACTTGGTATAACCCAACCTGGAATGACAATGGTTTGTGGTGATAGCCACACCTCAACACATGGTGCTTTTGGCACAATTGCTTTTGGCATTGGAACCAGCCAAGTTGCTCAAGTTTTTGCCAGCCAATGTTTACTTCTTACCAAGCCTAAAAGCTTACGTGTAAACGTAAATGGAAAACTAAAAAAAGGGGTTTTACCAAAAGATGTAATTCTGTATATAATTTCTAAACTAGGCACCAATTCTGGTACTGGATATTTTTGTGAGTATGCTGGTAATGTTTTTGAAGAAATGAGTATGGAAGGCAGAATGACCGTTTGCAATATGAGCATAGAAATGGGAGCGCGCGGCGGTATGATTGCTCCAGACGAGACTACTTTTAACTATGTAAAAAACAGACAATTTGCTCCTAAGGGTGAAGACTTTAATAAAAAAGTTGCCTATTGGAAAACTTTACCTACAGATGAAGGCGCCACATTTGACAAAGAATACGCTTTTAATGCTGAAGACATTGAACCAATGATTACCTATGGTACTAATCCTGGAATGGGAATTAAAATTACAGAAAATATTCCTGCAGAAACTAACGCTTCGTTTAAAAAATCTCTTGAATACATGAATTTTGAAGCAGGAGAAAGCCTAATAAACAAACCTATAAACTTTGTTTTTATTGGCAGTTGCACCAATTCTAGAATTGAAGATTTTAGAGTTGCCGCAAATTTTATAAAAGGAAAGCAAAAAGCTAAAAATGTTACTGCTTGGTTAGTACCTGGAAGTAAACAGGTGGAAACTCAAATTATTAACGAAGGTTTAAAAGCTGTTTTTGATGCTGCAGGATTTGAGCTTAGACAACCAGGTTGCTCTGCTTGTTTAGCTATGAATGAAGATAAAATACCTCAAGGAGAATATTGCGTTTCTACATCTAACCGAAATTTTGAAGGTAGACAAGGTCAAGGTTCTAGAACCATTTTGGCAAGCCCATTAGTTGCAGCTGCAACTGCTGTAGAAGGAAAAATTATAGACATTACTAAACACCTTAATTAATATGGAAAAGTTTACAACACTACATTCTAAAGCAATTCCTTTACAGATTGAAAACGTAGATACAGATCAAATTATTCCTGCCCGTTTTTTAAAAGCGACAGATAAACAAGGTTTTGGTGATAATGTTTTTAGAGATTGGAGATACAACAAGGACAACACACTAAATATTGATTTTGCACTTAATAATCCTAATCATTCTGGCTCTATTTTAGTTGCCGGTGATAATTTTGGTTGCGGTTCGAGTAGAGAACACGCGGCTTGGGCTTTAACTGGCTATGGTTTTAAGGTGGTTGTTTCTAGCTTTTTTGCAGATATTTTTAAGGGCAATGCCCTAAATAACGGCTTACTTCCTGTTCAAGTTTCTAAAGCTTTTTTAAACACTTTATTTAAAAGCATTAAAAAAGATTCAAACATTAACATAATTGTGAATTTAGAAGCACAAACTATTGCTATTGAAAATACAGAACATGTAGCGCATTTTGAAATTAATAGTTATAAAAAAACCTGTTTAATTAATGGGTATGATGATATCGACTTTTTACTTAGTAAAAAAGCAAAAATTGAAGCTTTTGAAATTAGCCTTAATTAATAAACGCGTTAGTGATTGAACGGTTTGTTTGAGCTCCTTGAAAAGAGCGAGTAGTGAAAGCACGACCTTTAGGTAACGCCATAAAACAAAAAATAAAATTTCTGCTTTGCCAGAAAAAAACAAAAAGTATAAATTATAGGAAACTATTCCTGTTTAAGAAGTAAGAAATATGAAATTAAATATCGCAGTTTTACCAGGAGATGGCATTGGCCCAGAAGTTACTCAAGAAGCAATAAAAGCGCTACAAGCTATTGCTCTAGAATTTGACCACACGTTTTCGTTTGTTGAAGCTCCTGTTGGAGCAACCGCTATAGACCAAACAGGAAATCCTTTACCAGAAGAAACCTTAGATGTTTGCGAGGCTTCGCATGCCATATTATTTGGTGCTATTGGCGACCCTAAATACGATAACAATCCAGAGGCTAAAGTGAGACCAGAACAAGGGTTACTTCGTTTAAGGAAATCTTTAGGTTTATTTGCTAATATTAGACCTGTAAAGGCTTATGATGCGCTCATTGAAAAATCGCCTTTAAAAAAAGATATTATTCAAGGTACAGATATTAGTATTTATAGAGAGTTAACTGGTGGTATTTACTTTGGTGAAAAGCATTTAAGTGATGATGGTAATACTGCTTCAGATTTATGTTTATACACTAAAAGCGAAATTGAACGCATTGCTCATTTAGCCTTTAAAGCTGCAAAAGCCAGGAAAAACAAAGTAACTTTAGTAGACAAAGCAAATGTTTTAGAAAGCTCAAGACTTTGGCGAAAAGTGGTAACAGACATCTCCAAACAATATCCTGATGTTTCTTTAGACTTTTTGTTTGTTGATAACGCAGCCATGCAAATGATTTTAAACCCTAATCAATTTGATGTTATTTTAACCGAAAACATGTTTGGAGATATTATTAGCGACGAAGCGAGTGTTATTGGTGGCTCTATTGGTTTACTTGCCTCTGCATCTGTTGGAGAAAAATATGCCATGTTTGAGCCTATTCATGGCTCTTATCCTCAAGCTACTGGAAAAGGTATAGCCAATCCAATAGCATCAATATTATCTGCCGCCATGTTACTAGAACACTTTAATTTACATGCAGAAGCCGAACTAATTAAACTTGCTGTAGAAAAATCTTTAAAATTAAACATTACTACACCAGACTTAAATAAAGACCATAACAATGTATCGACATCTAAGGTTGGCGATTTTATAGCCGATTTTATATCTAACCCTAACGACTCTAACCTTAATTTTCACAACATACATTTAGGTCAATCTACAATTATATAATATATGCCTACACAGCCTAAACTCACTCGATTTAAACAAACTGTATTGTCTAAATACCAGATATACAATAGTATATTCATGACCCTACCTTTTGATTCTATTTCTAAAACAGGCGTTTTATTACCGCTTTTTCATGAAACCTGTAAAAACGGTTTTGAGAACGGAGATAACCCAACCACAATTGTTAATACCTTTTTTAAAAAATACCAAGCTAGAAGATCTAAAGAGAGCCAGATTGATTTATTGTTTCGCTTTATTCAATATATAGAACGCCAAGTTGTATTATTTGATGCTATTGAAGATGCCGCTTTTCCTGTAGTTAACAACATGGATGGTATTGGTACTTTAAGAAGTTTAAAGGAAACTGCCTCTTCTGAAAATAAATTAGAAAAACTACAACAATATTTAGAAGAATTTAAAGTAAGAATTGTTTTAACCGCGCATCCTACTCAATTTTATCCTGGTGCAGTTTTAGGTATTATAACAGATTTAACTGAAGCTGTAAAGGAAAACGACCTACTTAGAATAAACGATTTATTAGCCCAACTTGGCAAAACACCTTTCTTTAAACACAAAAAACCAACTCCGTACGACGAAGCCGTTAGTTTAATATGGTATTTAGAAAATGTATTTTATAAATCGTTTGGTAGTATTTACGATTATATACAGCAAAACATATTTGATGGTAAACATATTAATAACGATATTATTAATATTGGCTTTTGGCCTGGTGGAGATAGAGATGGGAATCCTTTTGTTACTCCAGAAATCACTTTAAATGTTGCAAACAGGCTACACGAAACTATTATTAAAAACTACTATAGAGATATACGTAAACTTAAAAGAAAACTAACGTTTAAAGATGTTGAAGAACGTGTTTTTAACTTAGAAACAGAGCTTTACAATATTATCTCACATGAAAAATCTACTTTAACATTAGAGCATTTTAGCTCAGAATTAGAAAACATAAAGCAAATTATAATTGATAAACATCAATCGCTTTATGCCGAAGAAATTAACAGCTTAATTAATAAAGTTCATCTCTTTGGCTTTCATTTTGCTAATTTAGATATAAGGCAAGATAGCAGAAAGCACAATCAATTTTTTAATAATATGGTTGATGCTTTACTTGAAAACAAAAGTGAAATATTTCCAAAAAATTACCATGATTTAAACGAAAAGGAACAAGTTAAAATACTCTCTAAAGTAAAAGGAAATATAGACCTTTCGTTAATAAAAGACGAAGAAACTTTAAAGGCTTTAAACACTATGAAAGCCATTAAAACCATCCAAAACACTAATGGCGAAAAGGCTGCCAACCGTTATATAATTAGCAACAACCAAACAACTTTAAATGTCATGCAATTGTTTGCTATGCTTAAACTTGTTGCTTTTCAAGATAAGCTTACGGTAGACATCGGTCCGCTTTTTGAAACCATTACAGATTTAGAAAATGCTCCTGCTGTTATGGAAGCACTGTACACTAATCCAGAATATGCAGCACATTTAAAATCTAGAGGAAACAAACAAACTATAATGCTTGGGTTTAGCGATGGTACAAAAGATGGTGGATATCTTATGGCAAATTGGGCTATTTATAAAGCAAAAGAAAATCTTACTGCAATTTCTAGAAAGTATGATGTTACCGCCATTTTCTTTGACGGTCGTGGCGGTCCACCAGCTCGTGGTGGAGGAAAAACACATAATTTCTATGCGTCGTTAGGACCAACAATTGAAGATAAAGAAGTACAACTTACTATTCAAGGCCAAACTATTAGCTCTAATTTTGGAACATTGGATTCTTCTCAATATAATTTAGAACAACTAATAACTTCTGGTATTCATAATAGTTTTAGCGATAATGATTTAAGCATGCTTCCTGAAAACAGAGTCGTTATGGATGATATTGCAAACCTTAGTTACGAAGCTTATGTTGCGTTTAAAGCACATCCAAAATTCATTTCCTATTTAGAACACATGAGTACATTAAAGTATTATGCTAAAACAAATATAGGAAGTCGCCCATCTAAAAGAGGAAAAGCTAAAGGTTTAGTTTTTGAAGACTTAAGAGCTATACCGTTTGTAGGCTCATGGAGCCAATTAAAACAAAATGTTCCAGGATTTTTTGGTGTTGGTACTGCTTTAAAAAAATATGAAGATGCAGGAGAGTTTGATAAAGCTCAACGCTTATTTAAAACATCGGATTTCTTTAAAACATTAATTGAAAACAGTATGATGTCTTTATCGAAATCATTTTTCGATTTAACAAAATACATGGCCGAAGATCCAGAATATGGTGCTTTTTGGAAAGTTATTTATAATGAATACGAAACCACAAAACGACTTATATTAAAGCTTACAGGATATAAAGAATTAATGCAAGAAGAACCTGCCGGAAAAGCATCTATAGCTGTTAGAGAGTCTATTGTACTACCTTTATTAACGATACAGCAATATGCTTTAAAAAAGATTCAGGAACTTGAAAAAGCAGAAGTTAAAGACGAAGAGCAAATTAAAATATTTGAAAAAATAGTAACACGCTCTTTATTTGGAAATATAAATGCAAGCCGAAATTCAGCTTAAAAATCACAAACAGTTTATATTAAAAAACCTCGATACGTTATGTATCGAGGTTTTTTCTAACTAACTAATTTAGCGAGCAATTACAATACTCACTAAATATTTTATATACTTTTAGTTATCTTAATGTTTTCTTTCCTTTTTCTTTGGTTCTAATTTTATAAGCTTCATCAATAGTGGAAATAAAAATTCTACCATCACCTATTGCTCCAGTAGAAGCAGACTCTAATATTGCTTTTATTGTTACAGCTTTAAAATCGTCGTTTACAATTATTGATAAGTAACATTTTTTACTGTTTTCTTTATTTGCTTCAGAAGAGATTAAATCTAACACATCTTGATTTTCATTATCAATACTAATCACATCCCAATGGGTAAAAAAGTTTACACCTACGCTTTGCAGTGCTTCCTGAACAACTGAAAATTTTGATTTTCTAATAATAGCTTCTACTTTTTTCATTTCAACTTAAAATTAAAGACATTATAGTTCTTAAAACAAATGTCTTAAGAACTATAATATTTAGAGTTAATACACTACTAATCTATCCTCTATCTCTTTTTCCTGGATATGCTATTTCACCATGTTCAGACAAGTCTAAACCTACTCTTTCTTCTTCTTCAGTTACACGAAGTCCAATTGTAGATTTTAATATTTTAAATACTATAAATGATAACACAATAGACCAAACAGCATAAGCTAAAACTCCAATAGCTTGAGAGCCCAATTGACTAGCGCCACCACCATTAAACAATCCTATTCCCGCATCACCATCTATTCCCCAAAGACCAATTACTAAGGTTCCCCAAGCACCAGCGACACCGTGTACAGAAACAGCTCCAATGGCATCATCAATTTTTAATTTTTTCTCTATAAATTCTATTGAAAAAACAACTATAACTCCTCCAATTAAACCTGCAAAGACAGCGCCAATTGCAGACATGTTTCCACATCCTGCAGTTATACTTACTAAACCAGCTAAAGCACCATTTAAGGTTTGAGGCAAATTAGGTTTACCGTACCAAATCCAGGTTGTAATTAAAGCACCCAATCCTCCAGCAGCAGCAGCTAAATTTGTAATTAAAACTACATTAGATGCTCCTATAGCATCTGCGCCACCCCAAGCAAGTTGAGATCCTCCGTTAAAACCAAACCAACCTAACCAAAGTACAAACACTCCTAAGGTCGCTAATATTTGATTGTGTCCTGGAATTGGCAATACTTTTCCATCTACATATTTTCCAATTCTTGGTCCTACCATATATGCAGCTACTAATGCTGCCCAACCACCAACTGAATGTACAATTGAAGATCCTGCAAAATCAATAAATCCTAATTCGGTTAACCAACCAGAACCTTGCCATTGCCAACCTCCAGCTATTGGATAAATTAAAGCAGTCATTACAAGTGAAAATATTGCGTAAGTAGAATACTTTGTTCTTCCTGCTATGGCTCCAGAAACAATTGTTGCTGCTGTTGCCGCAAACATGGTTTGAAAAAATAAATCTGCACCTTCACCTTGCATTAATCCACTCCAGAAAAACCATCCGTTAGATGTGTCTCCATACATTAATGAGTAACCCACCAACCAATAGGTTAATGAACCAACACAAATATCTAGCAAGTTTTTCATGGCAATATTTGCTGCATTTTTAGAACGCGTCATTCCTGTTTCGACTAAAGTAAATCCTGCCTGCATAAAAAATACTAGAATCCCTGAAAGTAACATCCAGAGCATTCCTAAATCTCCATTTATTGCATTTACAGCATTTTCAACATCTTTTGTAGTAGCAGCTACAGTTTCTTGAACTGCTATAAAATTTGGTAAAATTGATAAAAAATTATCCATAATATGTAATTATTGTTAGTTTATAGTTAGTTATTGTTTTATTAAAATTTATAAATGGCAGCAACAACAAAAGATCCTAAGCTTTTAGTTGCCATTAAATCGGTATCGATAAAAATATCTTCAGAGCCACTATCAAATCTAAATTCTGGTTTTATAATTAAATCTTCTACAGTATAACTTCCTGTTAATGTTACAGCAACAACACTTAAATTATCTTCTACAAATTCACTTTGCTCTTGAAAATACTCTCCTCTAAGACCTAATGAAAATGAGTCACTAAAACTATATTGCGGGTATAAGTCCGCACCATAAAATCCTTCTCCGTCATTATCTGCATAAGCAGCATTTATTCCTAAAAAGAAATTATCAGACACATCAAAACCTCCAGTATAATCTACTTCAAAACCTAAACCAGCATCGTCATACAAGAAGTTTAAATATTGACCACTATATCCTAGTTGTGCACCTACAGCATAGCTTCCATTAGGGTTAAACTCGGTAACATCTGTCTGGTTAAACACGCCAAGCATTAAGCTAAAATCTTCAGATAAAGTAAAATCTGCTTTTAAACCTGTGTGAGAAAACGGACCATTTGAAAACAGATATGACGTACTGTAATTGAAATTTCCAACTGGAGATATTACTTCATAGCCCAAATAAGTATTAAACTTTCCTAAGGTTAATTTTGTGTTTTCGCTAATATTGTAAAAAGCAAAAAGCTGATTTAAAACTGTAGCACTTGCAGCTTCTCCTCGTGGCCCAAACACTAAATCTGCCACAGCTCCTACTTTTCCTTTTTCATAAGAGGCGATTATATTTCCCATTCCTAAAGAAAATCCTGCTGTATCTGCAAAAGATGTTCCTGGAGCAATATGGTTTTCATCATTGGGAGCAGTAAAATTAGTTCGATAGTAGGTATCTACGCTTCCTTCAAAAGCAAATTTTTTCTCTGATGAATTAGAATTTTCTTCTTGAGCTATTAAAGTAACAGATAGCAATAAAAGCAATAGGGTAAACAACTGTTTCATAAAAATGATATTTTGGTTAATAAACCCTTCAAATCTATGTTAAAAAATTGTTAACCCATAAATTAATAGGGTTGATGCTATCATTTTTATGATTATTTAAAATTTAACCCTATTTTTTTTAGGGTATAAGAATTAAAAATCATTTTTTTGTTAAATTCACATATTCAAAAATTAAATAAATGTCAATAAAATTAAATTTTACTAAAAAATTTATAATTTATTAAGAGTTTCGAAAACGTTTTCGCAAAATAAATTAAGATTTAATAAACTTTTCTTATTGCGATTTTCTTAAAAAATTAGCTAAATATTAATTTAAAAGAAATTTAAAATGAACAAAATCAGAATTCCTAAAAAGTGAATCCACCGTTTTTAAAATCAAATTATAGCACATATCTTAGGTAAAAAACAAGGCATAAAATGCCTTTAAATTTTACTTATTATGCTTAAAAAACAAGGACTTTATTTACCAGAATTTGAACACGATAATTGTGGCGCAGGATTTATTTGCAGTTTAACAGGAAAACGATCTAATGACATTATCCATAAAGCACTTGAAATACTAGTAAAATTAGAGCATCGTGGAGCGGTAAGTTCCGATGGCGTTACAGGAGATGGAGCAGGTATTTTAATTGATATCCCTCATAAATTTTTCAAGATTTTTTGCGAATTTGAACTCCCTGAATCTGGAGACTATGCAGTGAGTAATGTTTTTCTTCCAAGAAAGGAAAATCAACGTCAATTTTGTATTGATGTTTTTGAGAAAGAAATACAAAATCAAGGACTAAAATTAATAGGCTGGAGAGACGTACCTGTTAACAGTGAGGTTTTAGGTAAAGTTGCTAAAGTGACAGAGCCTTTTGTTAAGCAAATATTTATAGGTAAAGCTAATAAAGAACAAACCGAAAGAGAATTCAATATTAAATTATATGCTGCTCGTAAAATTGCAGAACATACAATATATGACTCAAAATTATCAGAATCAAAATTCTTTTATCTACCAAGTCTATCTACAAAAATCATCATTTTTAAAGGCTTATTAATGCCAGAACATATTAATGAGTACTATTTAGACTTGTTTAATTCGGCATTAGATACGCGTTTAGCATTAGTACATCAACGCTTTTCTACCAACACATTCCCTACTTGGGACTTAGCACAACCGTTTAGATACATTTGTCATAATGGTGAAATAAATACAGTAAGAGGTAATGTGTCTAGAATGTTTTCTCGCGAGGAAATCATGGAAAGCCCATTGTTTGGTGACGATATTAAAAAGATTATACCAACCGTTTTAAAAGGAAAATCAGACTCTGCAACCTTAGATATGGTTGTTGAACTACTTTTAATGACTGGTCGTTCGCTTCCTGAAGCTATGATGATGCTAGTACCAGAAGCTTGGGAAAAAAACCCAAACATGTCGGATGCTAAAAAAGCGTTTTACGAATATAATTCTTGCCTAATGGAACCTTGGGACGGACCTGCTTCTATACCTTTTACTGATGGTAATTTTATTGGTGCTGTATTAGACAGAAACGGATTAAGACCGTCACGCTACACAGTAACTAAACTCGGTAATGTTATTATGTCTTCGGAAACTGGAGTAGTAGACATTAAACCTGAAAACGTAGAATATCACGGACGATTAGAACCAGGGAAAATGTTTTTAGTGAACATGAACGAAGGCAGAATTGTTAACGATGAGGAAATAAAAGAAGAAATTGCAACGAAACATCCATATAGAAAATGGCTGAATGAAAACCTGATTCATTTAAGAGATATTGAAGCAAAACAAGGACCAATTAAATATGATGAAATAGACCTTAAGAAACGTGAGGTTGTTTTCGGTTATACACAAGAGGATTTCAACACCATTATTCGTCCAATGGCACAATTAGGAAAAGAACCTATTGGATCTATGGGAAGTGATACTCCTATTGCTATTTTATCAGAAAAACCACAATTAATATATAATTACTTCAAACAAATTTTTGCACAAGTTACCAATCCACCATTAGATGGTATTCGCGAAGAGTTAATTACAGATATTAGTTTAACCTTAGGAAGCGATGTTAATATTTTCGATATCAATGCAGACCATTGTAAAAAACTAAAAATTCAGAATCCAGTAATCTCAAAACACGATCTAGACAAAATTAGAGATTACGATACCAACCCAGATTTTAAAGTCGAATCTATTTCCATGTTATACGAAGTAAACAGAGGATTAAACGAATTAGAAGTCGCTCTTGAAAAGCTAGTTAACAAAGCTTCAAAAGCAATAGATGAAGGTGCAAATATCATTATTCTTTCAGATAGATTTGTAGACGAAAATCATGCACCAATTCCAGCGCTTTTAGCTTGTTCTTATGTAAATCATGCGCTTCATAAATTAAAAAAACGTTCAAAAATCAGCTTAATTATTGAATCTGCAGAACCTCGTGAAGTTCATCATTTTGCCTTACTTTTTGGATATGGAGCAAGTGCTGTAAATCCTTATATAGTTAATGAAATTGTTCAGAAACAAATCGAAAACCAAGACGTCACAGATTTAGAATATTTAATTGCAATTAAAAATTATAATAAAGCGGTAGGAAAAGGCATTTTGAAGGTTATGAACAAAATCGGAATCTCAACCTTAAACTCTTACAGAGGATCTCAACTTTTTGAATGTATTGGAATTAAATCTTCTACAGTCGAAAAATATTTCCCAAATACTCCAACACGTATTCAAGGTATTGGCTTAAGGGAAATTGAACAAGAAATTGTAAAACGTCACAAAAAAGCATTCCATAGAAATATAGAGCCAACTATTGAAATTGGAGGCGATTATAGATGGCGACGCGGACAAGAAAAACACATGTTCAACCCGTTAACAGTTGCTAAACTTCAAGAATCGGTAAGAACCAATAAAGCCTCTACTTTTAAGGAGTATTCAGAATTAATAAACAACCAATCTAAAAGCTTAATGACCATTAGAGGTTTGTTTGAATTCGATCAATTTGACCCTATTCCGTTAGAGGAAGTAGAACCTTGGACAGAAATTGTAAAGCGTTTTAAAACTGGAGCAATGTCTTATGGTTCTATTAGTAAAGAAGCACACGAAAATTTAGCAGTTGCTATGAATAGAATTGGAGGGAAATCTAATTCTGGTGAAGGCGGAGAAGATCAAGAACGCTTTTACAAAACCTCACAAGGTGATTGGAAAAACTCTGCTATAAAACAAGTGGCCTCTGGTCGTTTTGGTGTGACTTCAAATTATTTAACTAGCGCGAATGAAATTCAAATAAAAATAGCACAAGGTGCAAAACCTGGTGAAGGCGGACAATTACCTGGACCAAAAGTAAATCGTGAAATCGCAAAAACAAGAAACTCTACTCCTTATGTAGGATTAATTTCACCACCACCACATCATGATATTTATTCTATTGAAGATTTATCGCAACTCATTTATGATGTAAAATGCGCAAATCGCGAAGCAAGAATCAACGTTAAATTAGTATCAGAAGTTGGTGTTGGTACAGTTGCAGCAGGAGTAGCTAAAGCTAAAGCAGATGTGATTTTAATCTCTGGTTTTGATGGTGGTACAGGAGCTTCACCTTTAACATCTTTACGCCATGCAGGTTTACCTTGGGAACTTGGTATTGCAGAAGCACAACAAACTTTAGTGATGAACGATCTTAGAAATCGTGTGGTTTTAGAGTGTGACGGACAATTAAAAACTGGTCGTGATGTTGCAATTGCATGCTTATTAGGAGCAGAAGAGTTTGGTTTTGCTACTGCGCCTTTAGTAGCATCTGGTTGTATCATGATGCGTGTTTGCCACTTAAACACCTGTCCTGTTGGAATTGCAACGCAAAATCCAGAACTACGTAAAAAGTTTAAAGGAAAACCAGAACACGTAGTAAACTACATGTATTTTGTAGCTCAAGAATTACGTGAAATCATGGCTAAATTAGGATTCAGAACCATAAATGAAATGGTTGGTCAATCTCAAAAGCTAAATAGAAATAAAGCCATAGACCATTATAAATCTTCAGGAATTGATTTAACACCAATTCTTCACAAAGTAAAAGTTGGCGAAGATGTAAAACTATTTAATACCTATTGTCAGGACCACAATTTAAATGTGCATTTAGACTTCAAAATTGTTAAACAAGCACACCAAGCATTGTTCAGAAGACAAAAAACACATTTCGAATTACCCATAACAAATATTGACAGAGCAGTTGGTGCCATTGTTAGCAATGAAATCTCAAAAATTTATGGTGCAGATGGTCTACCAGAAGACACTATTGATATTGATTTTCATGGTTCTGCAGGACAAAGTTTTGGAGCATTTGCTACCAAAGGATTAAAATTCACAGTACACGGAAATACAAATGACTACTTAGGAAAAGGTTTATCTGGAGGGAAATTAATTATTAAAGTGCCTGAAAAATGTACGATAACTCCAGAAGATAATATCATTACTGGAAACGTAACGCTTTATGGAGCAACTTCTGGTGAAGTATATATTAACGGAAAGGCTGGAGAACGTTTTTGCGTTAGAAACTCTGGTGCAAAAGCAGTTGTAGAAGGCATTGGCGATCATGGTTGTGAATACATGACAGGTGGTGTTGCTGTAATTCTTGGCGCTGTAGGCAGAAACTTCGGAGCAGGAATGAGTGGTGGAGTTGCTTATGTTTTTGATGAAAAAGAAACCTTTAAGCAACACTGTAATTCAGACGATTTAAATATTGATCCAGTTGAAAAAGTTGAAGACCAATTACAACTAGAGCAGCTTATTGAAAATCATTTCCTTGCAACTGGAAGTCCTTTAGCAAGACGCATTTTAGATGATTGGAAGAACTACCTTCCAAAATTCAAAAAAGTATTACCAGAAGAATACAGACAAGCCTTATTAAGATTAGAACAAGAAGAATTAGAATTAGTTTAAAATTGAAATTATTTTAATCTATAATTTGAAAAAATAAAATTTAGAAAGTTTGGATGAGATTCCTGCTTTCGCAAGAATAAAATGGGAAAGACAACAGGATTTTTAGAATATAAGCGCCAAGACGAAAGTTATATTGAGCCAGAAAAACGAATTGAAAACTATAACGAATTTACGGTTCCTCTAAAAGAAGAAAATTTAAAAGATCAAGGTGCACGTTGTATGGATTGCGGTATTCCATTTTGCCATAGCGGTTGTCCACTAGGTAATTTAATTCCAGATTTTAATGACAAAGTCTACAAGGGAAAATGGAAAGAAGCAGCCGAAATTTTACATAGAACCAATAACTTCCCAGAGTTTACAGGAAGATTATGTCCGGCGCCTTGTGAAGAAGCATGTGTTTTAGGTATCAATGAAGACCCAGTAACTATTGAAAATATTGAAAAAAATATTGTTGAACAAGCTTTCGCTGAAGGCTGGATTACTGCACAACCACCAAAAGTTAGAACCGAAAAAACAGTTGCTGTTATAGGTTCTGGACCTGCTGGTTTAGCTGCTGCACAACAATTAAATCGCGCAGGACACAATGTAACTGTATTTGAACGTGACGAAAAAGTTGGTGGTTTATTACGTTATGGTATTCCAGATTTTAAGATGGAAAAAAACGTAATAGATAGACGTGTTGCTGTTTTAGAAGAGGAAGGAATCACCTTTAAAACCAATGCACATGTTGGTGTTAATGTAGATGCTAATCAACTTAAAGACGATTTTGACGCAGTAGTTTTATGTGGTGGAGCAACGGTAAGAAGAAGTATCCCAATTCCTGGAGCTGATTTGAAAGGTGTCACGCAAGCAATGGATTTCTTAAAGTTAAACAATCAATATGTAGATGGTTTAGTAGAATTTAAAGACGTTATTTCTGCAGAAGGAAAAGACGTCATTGTAATTGGTGGTGGAGATACAGGAAGTGATTGTATTGGAACCTCTAATCGTCATGGAGCAACTTCGGTTACAAATTTTGAAATCTTAAGTAAACCTACTGAAGGTCGTCCAGCACACCAACCTTGGCCGTATTGGCCAATGAAGTTAAAAACAACCTCATCACACCAAGAAGGTGTAGAACGTTTTTTTAGCATTTCTACTAAAGAATTTTTAGGAGACAAAGAAGGCAATTTAACAGGATTAAAAACCGTTGAAGTCGAATGGATTTTCACTCCAGGTGAAAGACCGCAACTTAAAGAAGTGAAAGGCACTGAAAAAGAATGGAAATGTAATTTAGCATTATTAGCACTTGGTTTTACAGGAGCTGAAAAAACGCTAGCAGAACAATTTGGATTAAACATGGATTTTAGAACCAATATTGAAGCATCTACCAAAGATTACAAAACGAACATTCCTGGTGTTTTTGCTGCTGGAGATATGCGCCGTGGACAATCTTTAATTGTTTGGGCAATTTCTGAAGGAAGACAAGCTGCTTATCACATTGACACGTATTTAATGGGAGAATCTTGTTTACCATTAAAAGACGATAGTGATTTACCAAGAGTATAACTAATTCCTGTGTAAACAGGAATCTTATAAAGTAAAAAAGCACCTTGAGGAAGGTGCTTTTTTATATCTCTAAACTAAATGTTTATTTTGGAAACTTACCTCGTATTTCTTCCAAACACAAATTACCAATACTACCAACATGCGAATGCTTCTTTGAAGTATCTGGTGTATACGTTCCATTTTCTACTTCTCCTCCAATTTTCTGATAGGCTTCTCTAAAAGGCATACCTTCCACTACTAAAGTATTAATATTATCTACCGTAAACAGGTATTGGTATTTAGCATCGTTTAAGTCTATTTCTTTTACAATGACTTGCTGAATGGCATAATTAAAAATATCTAACAAATCTTTGACATCTTCAATTGCTGCTATGATATTTTCTTTTAATAACTGAAAATCTCTATGGTAACCACTTGGTAAATTGTTAGTAATTAATACCATTTCATGATGCAAAGCTTGAATTTTATTTGCTTTTCCTCTAATCAATTCAAAAACATCTGGATTCTTTTTATGTGGCATAATGCTACTTCCTGTTGTTAATTCATCTGGAAAGGCAATAAAGCCAAAATTCTGACTATTATACACACAAATATCCATTGCAAAACGCGCTAAGGTATTACACACACTCCCTAAAGCTAAAGCAATAGTACGCTCGCTTTTTCCTCTGCTCATTTGTGCAGCAACGACGTTATATTTTAAAGTAGAAAACTTTAATTCTTTAGTAGTTAAATCTCTATCAATAGGAAAAGAGCTTCCGTAACCTGCCGCAGAACCTAAGGGATTTTGGTCTACTGTTTTTAAAGCTGCATTTAACAGATAAACATCGTCAATCAGCACCTCAGCATAAGCAGAAAACCACAAACCGAAAGAAGAAGGCATTGCGACTTGTAAATGCGTATAACCTGGAAGTAAAGCCTCCTTATGTGTTTCCGCTAAACTTAAAAGTGTTTCAAAAAACACATTCGTTTTTTCGTTAATTTCTTTTAAACTCTCTTTATAATATAACTGAAGTGCAACTAAAACCTGATCGTTTCTAGAACGTGCTGTGTGGATTTTTTTCCCAACGTCTCCTAAGGTTTTTGTTAGTTCGTATTCAATTTTAGAATGCACATCTTCAAAGGAATCCTCAATAACAAACGTTCCGTTTTCAATGGTTTCAGCAATAGCTTGTAATCCGTTTTTTAATTGTTCTAATTCTTCCGAAGAAATAATACCAATAGATGCTAACATAATAGCATGTGCTAACGATGCTTCAACATCATATTTAGCTATATGCAAATCTATTTCTCTATCGTTTCCAACGGTAAATTGTTCTATTTTTTTATCGATACTAATTCCTTTGTCCCAGAGTTTCATTTTATTCCTGCGAAAGCAGGAATCTCTGCTTTCTTTTTTAGTTAAACATTCTCATTTCTACAAAAGCAGAAATTTATTTTTGGATTCCGCATCAAGTGCGGAATGACAGTATTCTTAAAGTACTTTTTCTAATAATTCAATATATATCCTAATCCCTTCTTCAATCTCATTCAAGTAAATAAACTCGTCAGCACTATGTGATCTCGTGCTATCGCCTGGCCCTAACTTTAAAGATGGACAAGTCAAAACTGCTTGATCTGATAATGTTGGCGAACCATAAGTGCTTCTACCAATTTCTATTCCTGCAATTACCAATGGATGATCTATTGGTATAGATGACGAATTTAGTTTTGTGCTTCTCGGAGCGATACTATCACAAGGTGCTTCCTTTTGTAATATATCTACAATGTCTTGATTTGAATATTTATCGTTTACACGAACATCAACCACTAATTTCACATCTGCAGGAACCGCATTGTGTTGCTTACCTGCATTAATTTGTGTGACTGTCATTTTTACTTCGCCTAAAGCTTCAGACGATTTATCGAATTTGTAATTTTTAAACCATTCTAAAACGGAAATCGAATTATAAATAGCATTATCATTATTTGGATGTGCTGCATGACTTGGTGTTCCTTTTACCAGTGCATCAAAAACCACTAAACCTTTTTCGGCAACAGCTAAATTCATCAATGTTGGTTCTCCAACAATCGCGACGTCTACCTTTGGAATCACACTTAGCATACTATTTAAACCGTTTGGTCCACTACTCTCTTCTTCCGCGGAAGCGACAATAACCAAATTAAAATTTAAATGCTCTCTGTTATAAAAATACGCGTAGGTTGCTAATAAACTCACCAAACAACCACCTGCATCATTACTACCCAAACCATATAATTTACCATCTTCTACAATGGCTTTAAAAGGATCTTTGGTATAGCCATTATTTGGTTTTACTGTATCGTGATGCGAGTTTAATAACAACGTTGGTTTGCTATCGTCAAAATGTTTATTGGTTGCCCAAACATTATGATTGGTTCTTTTAAAAGGAATATTTTGATTGTTAAACCATTGCTCAATATGTGCTGCTGTTGGTCCTTCCTCAGAAGAAAACGACTGCGTTTCTATTAATTGTTTTAACAATGCAATTGCTCTTGTTGTAAGTTTTTCTATCATTTTTTAATGGTTGTGTGTTTATTATTTACGTTAAAAAGCATGCTAGATTTACCAATACAAACTTTTTGAACCTTATGATGTATAGCGTGAAAACAGTTATTTAATTTAGGAAGCATGCCTTCAAAAATTACTTTATTTTCCACTAATGTTTTATAGGTAGCTGTGTTGATATTTTCTATTACAGAATCGTCGTCTTCTACATTTTCTAAAACACCATTTTTTTCGAAACAATAATATAGTTCAGTTTTAAAAACAGACGCAAAACCTATTGCTAATTCGGAAGCAATCGTATCTGCATTGGTATTTAATAGTTGTCCATTATTATCATGTGTAATTGCACAAAAAACAGGAGTAACATCATTATTTAAAAGAATTTCTAAGGTTTCAGTATTTACTTTTTTCACATCACCAACAAAGCCATAATCTACTGTTTTCACTGGTCTTTTGTTTGATACTATCGTATTGCCATCTGCTCCAGAAAATCCAATCGCATTACAATTATTAGCTTGCAGCTGCGCAACTACATTTTTGTTAATTTTTCCAGCATATACCATAGTAATAATATCTAAAGTATCTGCATCTGTAACACGTCTTCCATCCACCATTTTAACTTCTACTTGCATTTGTTCTGCAAGTTTGGTTGCTAGTTTTCCACCTCCATGAACCAATATTTTTGGTTCTTTTATTGTTGCAAAATCTTTTAGAAACTGCTGTAAAGCTTCATCATTATCGATGATATTTCCTCCTATTTTTATGACTTTTAGTGTTTTCATATTTCATTGTTGTCATTACGAGGAATTTATGACGAAGTAATCTGTTTCAATTTAGAAGATTGCTTCAATCGTACCTCTTTCGCAATGACGATTATAATTTTTCCAATATCTGCTTCAACACAATTTGCGCTGAAAATGTCCTGTTATTGGCTTGTTGCATTACCACAGATTGTTCGCTATCTAAAACTGCATCTTCTACAATTACATTTCTTCTAACAGGTAAACAATGCATGAATTTTGCAGCTCCAAGTTTGGTCTTGGTCATCATCCAGTTTTCATCTTGACTTAATATTTTTCCATAGTCTTTATAACTACTCCAGTTTTTCACATACACAAAATCTGCATCCTTTAAAGCTTCTTCTTGGTTTAGATTTACTGGTGTGTTTTTAACGACATCTTTATTTAGCTCATACCCTTCGGGATGCGTAATAGTAAGTTCTACATCCATATTTTGCATCATTTCTACAAACGAATTTGCAACTGCCTGTGGCAATGCTTTAGGGTGTGGCGCCCAAGACAAAACGACTTTAGGCTTTGCTTTTTCTGTTAATTCGGTAATGGTAATTGCATCTGCTAATGCTTGTAAAGGATGTGCTGTAGCACTTTCCATATTCACAATTGGAACTGTTGCATATTTTATGAAACTATTCATTACAAACTCACTTTCATCTTTTTTCTTATCGGTTAAACTAGGAAAAGCTCTAACCGCAATCACATCTGCATACTGCGAAATAACTGCTGCAGCTTCTTTAATATGTTCTGAAGTATTTGCATTCATGATGGTACCATCTTCAAACTCTAGATTCCAAGCGTCATTTACGTTTAAAACCATAACGTTCATACCCAGGTTTTTTGCTGCTTTTTCTGTGCTTAGCCTTGTTCTTAAACTGGCATTAAAGAAAAGCATGACTAAGGTTTTATTTTTTCCTAATTCCTGAAACTCAAAAGGATTCATTTTCAATAAAATGGCCTCCTTAATGGTTTCCTGAAGATTAGATATATCTTTTATATTGGTGTATTTTTTCATAATAAATAGGTCTCGACTGCACTCGACCAGACAACATGTATGTCTCCTCGAGCGCAGTCGAGAGGTTTATGTTGTTATCTCTTTTAATTCGTTTTTTAAAGCCTCAAAAAACAAATCCACGTGTTCTTTTTTAATGGTTAAAGGCGGAAGAATCCTTAATAAATTTGGATTTTTAGCACTTCCTGTAAATATTTTTTGATTAAAAATTAACTTTTTACGAAGGTCTGCTATTGGAAAATCAAACTCCAACCCTAACATTAACCCACGACCTTTTATATTTTTTATTTCTGAAATGGTTTGAGCTTTTTCCATAAAATAAGCAGAAATCTCTTTAGCATTTTGCATTAAATTTTCTTCTTCAATCACCTCTAAAACAGTTGTAGAAGCTACACAAGCTAAATGATTTCCTCCAAAAGTGGTTCCTAACAAACCAAAAGACGCTGTAATATTAGGATGAATTAAAACACCTCCAATCGGAAAACCATTTCCCATTCCTTTTGCAATTGAAATAATGTCTGGAGTGATGTTATATTTTTGAAAAGCGAAAAAATCTCCAGTTCTACCAAAACCAGATTGTACCTCATCTGCAATAAAGCATGTGTTATATTTTTTACATAACGCATCTACACCTTCGTAGAAAGTTGCAGTACTTTCATCTAAACCTCCAACGCCTTGAATACATTCTATAATTACTGCACAAACATCGTTATTAGCTAGTGCTTTTTCAACACCTTTTAAGTCACCTAACTCCAAAATTTCCACCTCTTGCTGGGCATTAATTGGTGCAATAATTTTTGCATTATCTGTTGCTGCAACTGCTGCAGATGTACGACCATGAAATCCGTTTTTAAAAGCAACTACCTTTTTCTTTTTAGTATGAAAGGAGGCTAATTTTAAAGCATTCTCATTCGCTTCTGCTCCAGAATTACATAAAAACAATGCATAATCTGAACAGCCTGAAAAAGCGACTAATTTTTTAGCCAAAGCGACTTGTAAGGGATTCTGAATCGAGTTACTATAAAATCCTATTTTAGAAACTTGCTCTGAGATAGCAGACACATATTTTGGATGCGAATGTCCAATAGAAATCACAGCATGTCCACCATACAAATCTAAATACTTGGTATTATTTTCATCAAAAACAAAGACATCTTCTGCCTTTACAGGAGTGATATCAAACAAAGGATAGACGTTAAACAAACTCATATCTGTTCTTTTTTAATATTATTAATTTTATTAAACGATGCAATCATTCCTTGAATTAAAGACGAGCTCAACCCTTTATGTTCCATTTCATTTAAACCTTCAATCGTACAGCCTTTTGGCGTAGTAACTCTGTCAATTTCTTCTTCAGGATGGTTTCCATTGGTAATCAACAAACTTGCAGCTCCTTCACTGGTATACATGGCTAATTCTTGTGCTTCTTTGGCATCAAAACCTAACTGAATTGCTGCTTGTGTTGTTGCTCTAATTAATCGCATCCAAAAGGCAACACCACTTGCGCAAACTACTGTTGCTGCTTGCATTTGACTTTCTGGAATACTTAATGAATGTCCCAAACGATTAAAAATAGCTTCTGCAATTTTAATACGTTTTTCACCTTGCACATTACTACATAAGCATGTCATTGATTTACCAACTGCAATGGCAGTATTTGGCATGGCACGAATAATAAATTTATCTGCTCCAACCTGAGCCTCAATCTTAGGAATCAAATACCCAGTAATAGTAGATATTAGTACGTGCTTTTCTGTTAAATGCGGTTTCACAGTTTCTAAAATTGCTTCAAAATGCGCTGGTTGTACTGCAAAAATGATAATATCCGACTGCTTAACCGCTTCTGTATTATCTGTTGTAACATACATGTTTTTATATCCATCAAATTCCTGAATACCTTCTAAATCTCTTTTGGTTAGGTATAAACTAGTTATCGCATTATTAGTAATTAATCCTTTTGCTATAGATTTCCCTAAATTCCCTGTTCCTATAATTGCTATTTTCATCGTAGTGACCGCGAAAGCGGTTATCTTTTTTAATTAAACTATATTTTCACTTAGACCTTTCGACTGCGTTCAAGGTGACATCTTTTTATTATTTGGGCGTTACCACAAGGGTCGCGTTTTCCGTTATATCTTTTTATTTGACAACTTCTCGACTGCGCTCGAAGAGACAAATAAAAAGGATGCCACTTCAACCGCTAACGCAGCTGCAGTACCTTTAAAAATAAGTTGCTTTCAGTTTTAAACCTTCTGTTTCTTCAAAACCAAACATTAAGTTCATGTTCTGAACTGCTGCTCCTGAAGCGCCTTTTAACAAATTATCAATTGTACTTGTAATTAGTAATTTGTCTCCATGTTTTTCAAGACTTATAATACATTTATTGGTATTTACCACTTGCTTTAAAAAGATACTTTCATCTGAAACTACTGTAAATGCTGCGTCTTTATAATACGCTTTGTACATTGCTTTTGCCTCCTCAAGAGAACCTTTATACTTTGTATACGTTGTTGCAAAAATTCCTCTAGAAAAATCGCCTCTATTTGGCATAAAGTTGATTTCGGAATTAAAATCACTCTGCAACTGTTTTACCGTCTGATTAATTTCTCCTAAGTGCTGATGATTAAATGCTTTATAATGCGAAAAATTATTATCTCTCCACGTAAAATGCGTTGTGGTAGACAAGGAGGTTCCTGCTCCAGTTGCTCCAGTTACTGCATTTATATGTACATCATTAGTAAGCAAGCCATTTGCAGCTAAAGGCAAAATTGCTAATTGTAATGCTGTTGCAAAACAACCAGGATTTGCAATGTAATTGGCTGTTTTAATCGTTTCTTTATCTAATTCTACTAAACCATATACAAATTCTTTTCCTTGAAAATTCTTATTTGCAAACAATCTAAAATCGTTACTTAAATCTATAATTTTAGTAGTATCTGAAAAGGTGTTTTTTTCTAAAAAAGCAGTGGAATTTCCATGACCTAAACACAAGAAAAGCAGATCAATTTCTGAATTAATCGTATTCGAAAATTCTAACTCAGTTGTACCAATTAAATCTTGATGTACTTGATATACTTTATTTCCTGCATTAGATGTACTATAAATAAAATTAATATTTGCTTTTGGATGATTTAACAACAACCTAATTAATTCTCCTGCTGTGTAACCAGCACCTCCAATGATTCCTACTTGTATCATAATTCTGAATTTACTTGTTGATAAATTTTATTCTGATTTCCAATAATCTTAATAAATCCTTTGGCGTCATCTGCTGTCCAAGCTTTATTTTCTTCACCATAGGTACTAAATGCACTAGACATTAAATCGTGATCGGAAACAATACCATCTAAAGAAAAATGATACGGTTTTAAAGTGACCACAACATTACCAGACACCATTTTTTGTGAACTTTGTAAAAAAGCTTCCGTATCTCTCATCACTGGATCTAAATATTGACCTTCGTGCAAATGCATGCCGTAAAAACTAGACAAGTATTCCTTATGTTGTAACTGCCATTTTGTAAGCGTATGTTTCTCTAATAAATGGTGCGCTTTTATAGTAATTAAAGCAGCAGCAGCTTCAAAACCTACACGTCCTTTGGTACCTACAATAGTATCACCAACATGAATATCTCTTCCAATGGCATACCCAGAAGCTATAGTATTTAAGTTTTCAATATTTATTTCTGGCGCATTTTCTTTTCCATTTAAAGCAACAAACTCGCCATTTTTAAAGGTTAATGTTACTTTTTCTTCGCCTTCTTTTTCTAATTGTGAAGGATAGGCTTCACTAGGTAAAGGCTTTTCTGATTTTAAAGTCTCCACACCACCAACACTTGTTCCCCAAAGTCCTTTGTTCACAGAATATTTCGATTTTTCCCAAGACATATCTACACCTTCCGACTTCAAATATTCTATTTCTTCTTCTCTAGTCAGTTTTTGATCTCTAATAGGTGTTATAATTTTAATACCAGGAGCCAAAGTTTGAAAAATCATATCAAAACGTACCTGATCGTTTCCTGCTCCTGTACTTCCATGCGCGATATATTCTGCATCAATACTTTTAGCATATTCTATAATTTCTATAGCTTGAATAATACGCTCTGCACTTACAGACAATGGATATGTGGCATTCTTTAATACATTCCCGAAGATTAAATACTTGACTACTTTATTGTAAAAAGTAGCAACCGCATCAATATTTTTATACGTAGAAACACCCATTTTATAGGCATTACTTTCTATTTTCTTAATCTCTTCCGCAGTGAAACCTCCTGTATTTACACTTACTGCATGTACATCATAATCTTTAGATAAACTTACTGCGCAATACGATGTATCTAAACCTCCACTATATGCTATAACTAATTTTTTATTACTCATTTTTATCTTTTTTTAGAAATCTTGTTTGCTTAATGCTTTTTAATCTGGTCCACACTTTTTTATCGTATTTGTGTTCTTCAACAGGCTTAGCCTCTTTTGATGGGTCATACAACATGCCTGTACATAAGCACATTGTTTGCTCTGTTCTGGTTAAAACGTCAAAATTCTTACAGGTTTGGCAACCGTTCCAAAAGGTTTGATCTTTAGTTAATTCTGAAAACGTAACAGGCTTATACCCTAAATCACTATTCATTTTCATAACAGCCAATCCTGTAGTAATACTAAATACTTTAGCGTTTGGAAACTTGGTCCTAGAATGGTCAAAGATTACTTTCTTTATTTTTTTTGCAAGTCCTAAATTTCTAAAATCAGGATGTACAATTAATCCGGAATTGGCAACAAACTTACCATGACTCCATTGTTCGATATAGCAAAAACCTGCAAATTTTTCGCCTTCTAAAGCAATAACTGCATTACCATTTTCCATTTTGGTAATGATATATTCTGGTTTACGTTTAGCTATACCTGTACCTCTTACTTGAGCAGCATCTGCAATAGTTTCGCAAATAATGTCTGCGTAAACACTATGTGATTTATCAGCAATAACAATTTTCATTGTAATTGATTTATATAATTAAAAAATATTGATTTTGTTTTTTGAGATTCCTGACTTTGCAGGAATAGAGAACCGGACTCACCTAAGTTCTAAAATAGAAGTACACCCTTGAGGGCGTCGACGTAAAATGGGACGCACAACAATCCTGTTATTATTTCTAATAACTGTATTTGGAAAAGTAAATATTTGTGATGTGTGGTTCAATGTTAAAAAATAAAAAACGGTTAACTAAAGTGCTTTTAAAGTATGAGCATTAGCGACGTCGTCTGCGTATTGGCAAACTTGTGGGTCTTTCGTTTTTATTTTGTGTTTTTAACATGGTGTAAAACTAGGCATTAAATTAATACGACACTGTTTTTTATTTCCTTTTTAGTGAATTTTTATGAATTCGTTAAAAAAAGCAACTCAAAATTATTTAATAATCAACTGAAAACCAGATTTCTAAAAATCTTAGTTTTCAATTAGACTAAAAATTGAAACAAATCGGGCTTATCATTTAAATAATCTCCAAAAAAATTATTCAACTTCATCTTAGTAATTAAAGGTTCTAAATCCTGTGGTGATTTCAACTCTAAACCAACCACAGCAACATCATTTTCGCGGTTTACTTTTTTTGTGTATTCAAAATGCGTAATATCATCTGATGGTCCTAAAATATCTACAACAAATTCACGCAAAGCACCTGCGCGCTGTGGAAACTTAACAATAAAATAGTGTTTTAAATTGGCATGCAATAACGCTCGTTCTTTAATTTCTGGAGTACGCGTGATATCATTATTGCTTCCGCTTACAAGGCAAATTACATTTTTACCTTTTATTTCTTCTTTGTACTGATCTAAAGCAGCAATACTTAGTGCTCCTGCAGGTTCTACAACAACAGCGTCTTTGTTGTATAATTCTAAAATGGTTTGACAAACTTTGCCTTCGTCTACCGTAATCATAGCACTTAAATTTTGCTGACAAATTGCAAAGTTTAAATCACCAACACGTTTTACTGCTGCGCCATCAACAAAGTTTTCGATATTTTTTAATTCGGTATTTTGTTTTCGTCTTAAAGACGTAGACATAGATGGAGCTCCAGTAGGTTCTACACCAATAATTTTTGTGTTTGGAGATAATAATTTAAACACGGAAGACAATCCTGCGGACAGACCACCACCGCCAACAGGAACAAATACATAATGGATTGGATGCTGCGCTTGATCTATAATTTCTAGTCCAACGGTTGCTTGGCCTTCAATAACTTTTTCGTCATTAAAAGGATGAATAAATGTTTTGTTTAATGCTTCACTTTGTTGCATTGCTGCATGATAAGCATCATCAAAAGTATCGCCAATTAATACGACTTCAATATACTCTTCGCCAAACATTTTTACCTGTTCCACCTTTTGATTAGGTGTTGGAGAAGGCATAAAAATAGTTCCTTTTATTTTTAATAATTTACAAGATAACGCCACACCTTGTGCATGATTTCCTGCACTTGCACATACAATTCCGTTTTCGATTTCTGCAAGACTTAAAGACGACATTTTATTGTAAGCGCCTCTAATTTTATAGGAACGTACTTGCTGTAAATCCTCACGTTTAAATAGGATATTAGCGTCGAATTGCTTAGAATAATTTCTGTTAGACATTAAAGGCGTTACAGATGCAACTCCTTTTAATTTTTCTGCAGCAGCCTCAACAGATGCTAATGTTGGCTTGTATATTGTTGTGATGTTTTCCATGTTTTATGAGATCCCGAAATTAATTCGGAATGACAATAGATTTAAGCTAAAACTGATTCTTCTGATTTTACATCAGATTTTATAATTTTCATTGCGGTCATTGCTGCTCTTAATCGCTTACCAACCGTTTCGATTGGATGATTTCTAATGGCATCGTTTACTGCAATTAATTCTACATTGTCCACTCCTGTTGATGCTGAAAATGGTTTGCCAATAATATCTGTATCTACGGTTTTCATGAAATCGGTTAATAAAGGTTTGCAAGCATGATCAAATAAATAGCAACCATATTCTGCTGTGTCTGAAATGACTCTGTTCATTTCAAATAATTTCTTTCTAGCAATGGTGTTTGCAATTAGTGGTAATTCGTGAAGTGATTCGTAATACGCAGAATCTTCAATAATTCCTGAACTTACCATGGTTTCGTAAGCTAACTCAACACCAGATTTTACAAATGCGACTAGTAATGTTCCATGATCAAAATATTCTTGCTCAGAAATATGATCTGTTGTTAACGTTGTTTTTTCGAATGCAGTTTCACCTGTTTCTGCTCTCCATTTTAAAAGATTTACATCATCATTTGCCCAATCTTCCATCATGGTTTTTGAGAAATGACCCGAAATAATATCGTCCATATGTTTCTCGAATAAAGGACGCATGATATCTTTTAATTCTTCAGACAATTGGTATGCTTTAATTTTTGCTGGATTAGACAAACGGTCCATCATGTTTGTAATTCCTCCGTGTTTTAGGGCTTCAGTAATGGTTTCCCAACCAAACTGAATTAATTTTGCAGCATAACCTGGCTCAATACCTTCGGCTACCATTTTATCGAAAGATAAAATTGCACCTGTTTGTAACAAACCACATAAAATAGTTTGCTCACCCATTAAATCACTTTTTACCTCAGCAACAAAAGACGATTCTAACACACCAGCACGATGACCTCCAGTTGCAGCTGCATAAGCTTTTGCTTGAGCCCAACCTTTATTTTCTGGATCGTTCTCTGGATGTACAGCAATTAATGTTGGTACACCAAAACCACGTTTATATTCTTCACGCACTTCTGTTCCTGGACACTTTGGAGCAACCATAATTACGGTAATATCTTCTCTTATTTTTGTACCTTCTTCAACAATATTAAATCCGTGAGAATAACTTAGAGTAGCACCTTTTTTCATTAAAGGCATTACTGCTTTTACAACGTTTGTGTGTTGCTTGTCTGGTGTTAAGTTTAATACTAAATCTGCAGTAGGAATTAAATCGTCATAAGTACCTACATTAAATTCGTTATCGGTAGCATTTTTATAAGAAGTACGCTTCTCATCGATAGCTTGTTGCCTTAATGCATATGAAATATCTAAACCTGAATCACGCATGTTTAGTCCTTGATTTAAGCCTTGTGCACCACAACCAATAATTACAATTTTTTTGCCTTTTAATGCATTGACACCATCTTCAAACTCTGAAGCATCCATGAATCTACATTTACCTAATTGATCTAATTGGTTTCTTAATGATAATGTGTTGAAATAATTTGACATTGTCTTATATTTTAATTGTTGGTTATGCTTGAAAAGCTTCTAGCATTGTTGATATTTTCATTTCGTCTTTAGTAACAGCAATGCGTCCTGAGCGCGTAAATTGCATGATTCCAAAAGCACTTAATTCTCTATATAATAATTCTATTTCTTCTTTACGTCCAGATTTTTCTATTACAAAAAAGTCACGATTTACAGTTACAATTCTTGCATTACTTTCTTTAATAATATTTTGAATTTGTCGTTCTTCAAACAATAAATCAGACTTCATTTTAAAGATGCAAGACTCTTGATAAATAGTACCTTCATCTGTATGAAAGTAAGCCTTAATAACTTCGACTTGTTTTTCAATTTGACCAATTATTTTTTTCATTTGGTCTTCCGTTACAATTACAACTATGGTAAATTTTGAAACACCTTCAATTTCTGAAACCGAAGAATTTATACTTTCAATATTTATATGTCTACGTTGAAATATTGCCGAAATACGATTTAATAATCCTATATTATTTTCGGTGTAAACCGAAACAGTGTATATGTTTTTTTCTGCTTCCATATTATTCTAATCTTACGTCTGAAACTGATGCACCTGTTGGTATCATTGGAAACACGTTGTCTTCCTTTTCTACACAAACCTCTAAAAAATATGGTCCATCTGTGTTTATCATTTTAGCGACTGCTTCCTTTAAATCTTCACGCTTTGTAACTTTTTCGGCTTCAATAAAATACCCTTTAGCAATGGCTACAAAGTCTGGATTTATCATTTCTGTAGACGCATAACGTTTATCGAAAAACAACTGTTGCCATTGGCGAACCATACCTAAAAATTCGTTATTTAAAACCACAATTTTTACTGGTATTTTTTGCTGAAAAATGGTGCCCAATTCTTGAATGGTCATTTGGTAACCACCATCTCCAGAAATTGAAATAACTTCTCGATCTGGAGCTGCCATTTTTGCTCCAATTGCAGCAGGTAAACCAAAGCCCATTGTGCCTAATCCACCAGAAGTGATATTGCTTCTTGTTTTATTAAAATTAGCATAACGACAGGCTATCATTTGATGTTGGCCAACATCTGTTACAATTGCTGCATCTCCTTTAGTTTGCGAATTAATTTCTTTTAAAACTTCACCCATTGTTAAACCTTCTTTTGTAGGATGAATGTCATTTTTTATTACTTTTTCATATTCAATAGCATATAAATCTTTAAACTTTTGATGCCATTCTGGATGTGTTTTTTCTTCTAAAAGCGGAAGTAAGGCAGTTAAACTTTCTTTTGCATCTCCTAAAACTGCCACATCTGTTTTAACGTTTTTATCAATTTCGGCTGGATCAATTTCAAAATGAATCACTTTTGCTTGCTTAGCATACGTTGCTAGATTGCCAGTAACACGATCGTCGAAACGCATACCAATTGCAATTAACAAGTCGCACTGATTAGTCAACACATTTGGCGCATAATTACCATGCATACCAACCATACCAATATTTAAGGGATGAGATGTTGGTATTGCTCCTGCACCCAATATTGTCCAAGCGGAAGGGATTCCTGCCTTTTCAACAACTGCTTTAAATTCGGTTTCAGCCTGACCTAAAGACACGCCTTGACCCCAAACAATCATTGGTTTTTTAGCTGTATTAATTAATTGTGCTGCAGCTTCAACCTCACTATGATTTAATTTAGGAATCGGAATATAACTTCTTACACCTTTACATTTTTCATATTTAAAATCGAATTCTTCAAATTGAGCATCTTTTGTAATATCAATTAAAACAGGACCTGGACGCCCACTTTTAGCGATATAAAAAGCTTTAGCCATAACTTCAGGAATCTCTGACGCTTTAGTGATTTGGCAATTCCACTTTGTAACTGGCGTAGAAATACCAACAATATCTGTTTCCTGAAACGCATCACTACCTAATAAATGCGAAGCGACCTGACCTGTAATACAAACCATTGGTGTACTATCTATTTGTGCGTCTGCAATACCTGTTATTAAATTGGTTGCTCCTGGTCCAGAGGTTGCAATTGCAACACCAACTTTACCAGAAATACGTGCGTAACCTTGAGCAGAATGGGTTGCACCTTGCTCGTGACGTGTTAACACATGATGAATTTTATCTTGGTACTTATAAAGCTCATCATATACTGGCATAATTGCTCCTCCAGGATATCCGTAAAGAACATCTACACCTTCTGCTAACAAACATTTTATAATGGCCTCACTACCAGAGATACGCTCTGTAGTTTGCGTTTTGTTTGTTTCTTTTTTTAAAGTTTTTGTATCCATATTAATCTGATTTGGATAATTATTTTTTGTTTAAAACTCGTCAGTTACACATCCTTTTGAGGCAGATGATACGGTTTTAGCATATTTGTATAAAACACCTCGTTTAAACTTTAAATCTGGTGCTTTCCATTCTTGTCTTCTTTTTTGTAAATCTTCTTCTGTAACTTCTAAAACAATGGAGTTTGTTTCGGCATCAATGGTAATCATATCGCCATCTTTTACTAAAGCTATATTGCCACCTTCTTGAGCTTCTGGAGTAATGTGCCCAACTACGAAACCGTGCGTTCCTCCAGAGAAACGACCATCTGTAATTAATGCTACATCTTTACCTAAACCTGCTCCCATAATTGCAGCAGTTGGTTTTAGCATTTCTGGCATTCCTGGTCCTCCTTTTGGACCTTCGTAACGAATTACGACAACATCTCCTTTTTCAACTAATCCATCACGAATACCATCATTTGCAGCATATTCGCCTTCAAACACTTTTGCTTTACCAATAAACTTTAAACCTTCTTTTCCTGTAATTTTAGCAACAGAACCTTCCGTAGCAAGATTACCATAAAGCATTCTTAAATGACCTGAAATTTTTATTGGTTCTTCAATTGGTTTTATTACATCTTGACCTTCAGTTAAATCTTCAACATCCAATAAATTCTCTGCAATTGTTTTTCCTGTAACAGTTAAACAATCGCCATGAATTAATCCTTTTTTCAATAAATATTTTAGAACCGCAGGAATTCCGCCAACAGCGTGAACATCTTCCATTAGGTATTTTCCGCTAGGCTTTAAGTCGGCTAAAAATGGTGTGTTATCGCTTATATCTTGAAAATCTTTTAAAGTGAAATCGATATCTGCTGCTCTTGCAATTGCTAAAAAGTGAAGTACCGCATTTGTAGAACCTCCTAATATAGTAACTAATCGTACTGCGTTTTCTAGAGATTTACGTGTAATAATATCTGAAGGTTTAATATCCTTTTCTAATAACACACGCATGGCTTCACCAGCTTTAACAGACTCTTCTTTTTTAGCATCACTTAATGCTGGGTTAGACGAGTTAAATGGTAAAGTCATCCCTAAAGCTTCAATAGCTGAAGCCATAGTATTTGCAGTATACATACCACCACAAGCACCTGCTCCTGGACAAGCTTTTTCAACTATATTTTGATATTCTGTTTCTTCCATGGTTCCAGCAACTTTGCTTCCCCAAGCTTCAAAAGCAGAAACGACGTCTAGTTTTTTTCCGTTATGGCAACCAGAATCTATTGTTCCTCCATACACTAAAATACTTGGACGATTTAGCCTAATCATTGCCATTAATGCTCCTGGCATATTTTTATCGCATCCAACAACTGTAATTAAACCATCATAACTCATGGCTTGCACAACGGTTTCCATAGAATCTGCAATAATATCGCGAGAAGGTAATGAATAACGCATACCTGGAGTTCCCATAGAAATACCATCACTAACACCTATTGTATTGAAAATAAGACCTACAACATCTTCGTTTTTAGCACCTTTTTTAGCCAATTTAGCTAAATCATTAAGGTGCATGTTGCATGGATTACCTTCGTATCCTGTACTTGCAATACCAATAATAGGCTTAAAAAAATCTTCTTTTGTTAATCCAATAGCATACAACATTGCTTGTGCTGCTGGTTGTGTTGGGTCTTGTGTTACAGTTTTACTGTATTTATTTAATTCCATTGATGGTCGACTTCTATTTAAATATTAATCTAAATTAGAAATTTGACATTTGGATGAAATTGATCTACTTTAAAAGAGATTAAATTCAGAAATAACAAATTCATCTTAATCACCTATAAAACAGAGAGTTAAAATAGCATTAGTCTGATGTTCAAAAAAAATAAAACTTTATAAAAGCTCAACCGCACACCTTCTAAATTAAATCAAATACATCTTATTTAAATCGTTAATCGACCTTAGTTAATCATTTCTTTAACAAAACTTTAGCCTTAAATTATTTTTTAAAGCACTATTCTATTCTTAGAATATTATAAATTTGTTAATCACTTAAATATAAATTTGGAGCCCTCTAAAACTAATAGCAAAAAAACAAAAACTAAAAAGTACCGCATACTTAAAACAGTCGGTAAAATATTTTTAGTTATTCTTACTCTACTATTTTTATTAATTCTATTTATTCGCAGCCCGTTTGGTCAAGATATAATTGTAAACAAAGCAACAAATTATGTTTCCAATAAAACGAATACCATAGTTGAAATAGAAAAATTATTTATCACTTTTGATGGTGATATAAAACTTGATGGTTTGTATCTTGAGGATAAAACCGGAGATACACTAGTATATTCTAAATCACTAGAAACCAATATACCGTTATGGAAAATGATAAACGGCGAAGCGATTGGTATTGATGCTTTAGACTGGGACGGTTTACGTGCTAATGTTATAAGAAAAGATACTGTAAACGGCTTTAATTTTCAGTTTTTAATAGATGCTTTTACAACTACCCAAACAACTGTAGACACAACAACTACAAATCCTTTAAATATTGTTTTAGGCGATCTAAATTTTAGAAATTTTGATGTAGTTTATACAGATGCTGTTGCTGGAATTGAAAGTCGATTCGATTTTAAAAAAATGAAATTAGATGTTAATACCATTGATTTAGAAACAATGGCATTCAATATAGATAATGCAGAATTAAAAGATGCTAAAATTAAATTCTTTCAAAGTGAAGTTGCAACCGACCCTAATACAGAAGCAACTCCTTTACCAAAAATAGTTACCGATAAATTAAGCTTAACAAATGTAGTCGCAAATTATAAATCGCAAGCAGATGATATTACTGCAAATATTAATATTGGTGATTTTTATACTGAAATTCCCAACGCAGATTTATCAAACAACACTATAGCGATAAACACATTAGATTTAAAAAATTCGAATATTCAAATTCATACTAAAACAGAAGAGAATATTGTTAAAGATGAAGCAAATCAAGATTTAAATAATTTTATCTGGCCCAATTTAGAACTTAATTTAAGTAATATAAATTTAGAAAATAATGCTTTGGGTTATTTTGTGAATAACACAAAGCCAAGCGTAAATAAATTTAACCCAAATGCAATTGCTTTAAACAACTTAAATTTAAAAGCTAATACAATTACGCTAAAAGATAAAAACGGAAATTTAAATATTGAGACTTTCAATTTTAATGAAACCTCAGGATTAAATTTAAAGAATTTAGCATTTCAATTTAACATTTCGGACCAAAAACTTAATATTGAAAATCTAAAGCTTCTTTTAAACAACAATGCCATTGCAGGAGATTTAGAATTAAATTACAATTCTATTTCATCTTTATTAACTTCACCAGAAACGTCTAAAATAACTTTAAATCTACCAGATTTTAAAATTAGCTTAGATGAAGTTTTTAAATTTCAGCCAAAATTAAAATCAAATACTTACTTACAAACACTAAGTAAAAAACAAATTCAAGGTTCAATAAATACAACTGGATATTTATCAAACATTAAATTAAATGATGCCTTTATTAATTGGGGAAATAGCACAAGAATTTCAGCAAATGGAACAATACAAAATATCACCAATCCAGATAATCTTAAATTAAATATTCCATCATTTTCTGCCGAAACTATAAAATCTGATTTAACTCAATTTATAGATGAAAAATCTTTAAGCGTTTCGCTGCCTCAGGATATAAAAATTGTAGGAACAATTAATGGTGGTTTAGATAATATATCTACAAATTCTAAAATTTCAACCTCTCAAGGCATAGCAATAATTAATGGTAATTTTAAAAACACAAATACCATAGCTTTTGATGCTAACGTAGCAATAACAGATTATAAATTAAGTGAATTACTACAAAACGAAACCCTAGGAAATTTAACTTTAAACCTAGAAACTAAAGGTAGTGGCAAATCTATAAACACCTTAGATGCCAATATTGAAGCTATTGTTTCAAGTTTTGGTTATAATAATTATGCTATTAAAGATTTAAAATTAAACGGAAACATTAAAGATGGGAAAGGCAATATACTATCTAAATATAAAGATGATAATATTAATTTAAACCTGGATGCTTTAGTTGTTTTAGATTCTATTGCTCCAGAAGCAAAAATTAATCTTGACCTTATTGGTGCTAATCTACAAGGCTTAGGCTTAATAGACAGAGATGTTAGAACGGGTTTAAAACTTAAAGCTAATTTTAAAGGGAACAGTGAAAAATATAAGTTTGATGCTAATATTGAAGATGGCGTAGTTGTTTACGATAGTAAAACTTACTTATTAGGTGGTATTGACGCTTCTGGCTTTGTAAGAAACGACACAACATCGGTTAAATTTAAAAACAAATTAGTAGATTTAGATTTACAATCTAATACAGACCCACAAACGTTTTCTAAAGCTTTACAAAAACATATAAATAGCTATTTCTATAGAGATATTGTTTTTAAAGACTCTTTAGCGAAACCTGTTAATATGACACTTAAAGGTCACATTGCACAATCTCCACTTTTAAACGATGTATTATTAGTAAATGTAAAAGATTTAGATACGGTTTCTATTGCTGTAGATTTTAAGCAGGCAGAACGTAAACTAGTTGCTGATATTACTGCACCGCATATAAATTATAGCGGCTATGAATTAGACAGTTTAGCATTTAATATGAATACAAATAAAACCGACTTAAATTTCGATTTTGGTTTTAATGCCTTTAAAGCCGGACCAATAGACATACAGCGAACAAAAATTTCTGGCGATCAAAAAAACAACGAAATGCTGCTTACCATAACAGCATATAACAAAGATGAAAAGCTAATAAATGTGCTTTCGCAAATTACAGGAAACAGAGAAGAACTTACATTTAAAGTACTACAAGACAACCTTACTTTTAACCAAGAACAATGGCTAGTTCCTGCAAACAACAAAATGATTTATACAGGCAACAGCCTTAATTTCAACAATTTTAAAATTAGTAATGGTAATCAATCTGTAGAATTAACAGATAGCTTACAAAACATCACAAAAGAACACATAGCTATAGACTTTAAACGTTTTAATCTAGCCGATTTTTTAAGTTACTTTAATACAGAATCTAAACTAGCTTCTGGAACAATAAATGGTGATTTTATTTTAGAAGAACCTTTTAAAGACACAGGAATTTTAGCCGATTTAGAAATTAATACACTTGAAATTTTAAAAGCAAATTTAGGAACACTTGCTATTACAGGAAGATCTCTTGGCGGAAACAATTACGCATTTAATTCAACACTTAAAGGTGGTGATATAGATTTAGATTTAGTTGGCGATTATGGTGCAAATGAAACTGGAGCTAATCTAGATTTACGCTTAGACATTAATACCTTTAAAATGCAAGCTTTAGAAAAATTTTCTCAAGGCTATCTAAAAAATACTAGTGGTGATTTTTCTGGTAATTTTAAATTAAGCGGCACAAGCACAAACCCTATCTATCAAGGTAAGCTAGATTTTAATGCCGCTAAGTTTAACATTGCTATGTTTAATGCCGCATTTACTTTAGAAAATGAAACTTTAAGCGCCAATAACGAAGGCATTACTCTATCTAATTTCACAATTAAAGATGAAAACAATAACAACCTTATAGTTTCTGGAGATATTGGTACAGAAACATTTATTAACCCAACTTTTAATTTAGATATTGACGCCAAAGACTTTCAGTTTTTAAATGCTTCTAAAGAAGACAACGACTTTTTATATGGCACTGCAAGTTTTGATGCAGATGCGAAGCTAACCGGCGATTTACAAATACCTAAATTAAGTGCTAACGCGACAATTAACTCTAATACAGATGTTACTTATGTTATGCCTTCTGCAACAGTAAACATAGAACAACGCGATGGTGTTGTAGTGTTTGTAAATCGTGAAAACCCAGATGCTATTTTAACACAAACCGAAGAAAAAACAGCAACTATTAAAGGTTTCGATATTAAAACATTTTTAAAAGTTGGAGATAAAGCAACAGTCACAATAATTATAGACGAAGATACCGGAGACTATTTTAAAGTTTCTGGCCATGGTGATTTTGATTTTACAATGAAACCAAACGGACGCATGAACCTTGTTGGAACTTACAATGTAGATGCTGGCCTGTATGAAATGAATTTATACAACATAGTTAATCGTAAATTCGAGTTAGCACCAAGTAGTAAAGTGACTTGGTCTGGTGATCCATTTGATGCCAAATTAGATGTAAGAGCAATTTATAATTTAAAAGCTTCGGCTTCGCCTTTAATGGCACCACAACTTTCTGGCGCAGACCCATCAGTTAGAAGTAAATACCGTCAAGTTTTACCTTTTTATGTCTATTTAAATATCGATGGCGAATTACTTCAACCTAAAATATCTTTTAAATTAGATATGCCAGAAGACGAACAAGGCGCTATAAGTGGTCAAGTTTATGGTCGTGTACAACAAGTTAATCAACAAGAAGGCGAATTAAATCGTCAAGTATTTTCATTATTAGTATTAAATCGTTTCTATCCAGAACCAGGAAGCGATGGTAGTACCGGAGGTTTTGCAACAGTAGCTAGAGACAATTTAAACGATGCCGTTTCAGACCAATTAAATGTATTCTCAAACAAACTTTTAGGTGACTCTGGTTTCGAACTCGATTTTGGTTTAGATAGTTTTACAGATTACCAAGGCGATACACCACAAGACAGAACACAACTAAATGTAGCTGCTCAAAAACGCCTGTTTGACGATCGTTTAGTGGTACGCGTTGGTAGTGAAGTAGATTTACAAGGTAGTAGCTCTACAGGAGAATCTACACCTTTAATTGGAAACGTAAGTTTAGAATATTTACTCACAAAAAACGGACGCTATAAATTAAAAGGATTTAGACGAAATGAATTTGAAAACGTTATCGACGGACAAACAATAGTTAGTGGTATTGGTCTTATTTTTACTCAAGAATTTAATAAATTTAGCGAACTATGGGAAGCTATACTTTATAATGAAACTAAAGCCGAAAAGCTTGAAAGAGATCGTTTAAAAAAAGAACAAAAATTAAAGGACAAAGAAAAAATAGATCCTGAAAACGAAGATATAAACAAAAATTAGTGATTAAAAAACCCACATATAAAACAGCCATAAAACTCAACAGCTTACTTGCTATAATTGCATTTATATTTATAGCACAATCCTGTGCTGTAAAAAAATACATTCCAGAAGACGAACTACTATACACAGGTGCTAATATTGAAATAAAAGCAGATAGTTTAGTAGAAAATCCCGAAGATTTAAAACCAGTTCTAGAGGCAACTATTAGCCCAGAACCAAACTCTAAATTTTTAGGACTAAGACCCGGTTTGCATTATTACTATAAAATGCAACAAGAAAACCCAGGCTTTTTAAACCGTTGGTTATTTAAACAATTTGGAGAAGAACCCGTTTATCAAAGTGATGTAGAATCTTTTCAAGTAGAAGATGTTTTAGTAAATAAATTAGAAAACAATGGCTTTTTTTATAGCCGTGCAACTTCAAGTTTTACCGAAGACGAAAAAAACAAAGAAGCTCACATAACCTATTCCGTTACCGTACCAACACCATATAAAATTGAAACTTACCAAGTAGACTCCTTAGCTTCTCCTTTATATGAAGAACTAAAAAGCACCGCAGAAAACTCTAATTTTAAAAAAGGTATTCGTTTTGATTTAGAAAGTATGAAACTAGAACGACAACGATTAGATGCCACACTTAAAAGCAAAGGCTACTATAATTTTAATCCAGACTTTTTAATTTTTGAAGCAGATAGTAATAGGTACGACAATAAGCGTATTGATTTATTTTTAAAACTTAAAAATAATGTTCCCGAAAAAGCAATTATTCCATATAAGTTAGGTAAAGTAAATATTTATCCAGACTACGAATTGCCTAAAGACTCTAAGGTTTATGACAGTGAACGCTACAATAATAAAACCTACATACAAGACCCTAAGTTTTTTCGTCCAGATCGTTTAGATCCTTTTATTACATTAAGCGAAGGACAACTTTACAATCCTCAAACCTCAAAAAATACAGCAAGAAGACTTTCTACAATTGGCGCTTATAAATTTGTGAATATTCAGTACAAAGAAACAGATTCTATAGCAGATGATGGTATAGGTGTTTTAGAAACAAACATTTATTTATCACCATTAAATAAAAGAGCTGTTCGTGCAGAAATTCAAGCAGTAACAAAATCTAATAGTTTTGCTGGTCCTGCATTAATACTAACATATAGCAACAGAAATTTGTTTCAAGGTGGAGAAACATTAAACATTAGCACCAAGGCAGCATACGAAACGCAAATTGCAAGTGGCAACCAAGCAGGATTAAGCAGTTTAGAACTAGGTTTTGAAACCGAACTTATTTTTCCGCGTGTATTATTTCCTATTAAAATTAGCGATAATTATTTTGAGTATTCCATACCTAAAACAAAAACATCACTTGGATTCGATTATTTAAACCGAAGCCAATTATATACACTACTATCTGCAAAAGCAAGATTTGGTTACGTTTGGGATGCCAATAAATATGTAACACATGTTATTAACCCTATTTCTACAAACTATACAAAACTCTCTAATACTACAGATGAGTTTCAAACTATTTTAAACGACAATCCTTTTTTAGAGCGTAGTTTTGACCAAGAATTTATATCTGGACTAACGTATTCTTTTACTTATAACGAGTTAGTTAATAACACTAAAACACATCAAATTTATGCTAACTTTAATTTTGACGTTGCAGGAAACACTATTAGCCTTTTAGGTAAAGAAAAAGAAACAGGAGAAGCAAAACAGTTTCTTGGTTTAGAGTATGCACAATATGCAAAAGCAGATGTCGATTTTAGATATCATTTTAATTTTGGTAAAGAACAAAAAATAGCAACTCGCCTATTTGCTGGTTATGGTTTAGCTTATGGAAATTCAGATGTATTACCATTTACAAAGCAATACTATTCTGGAGGTCCATACAGTGTAAGAGCTTTTAGAATTCGATCACTTGGCCCAGGTACATATAACGAGTTAGGCACAGAAAACGGAACCTTTTTCGACCAAACAGGTAATATAAGATTAGAGGCAAATGTAGAATACCGCTTTCCTATATTTAGTTATTTTAAAGGTGCCGTATTTGCCGATGCTGGTAATGTTTGGAATTCTGAAGAAAATCCTGCACTACCAGGAGGAAAAATTTCAAGTAACTTTTTAAGCGAATTAGGAATGGGAGCTGGCGTAGGTTTACGTGTAGATGTTCAAGGTTTTGTAATTAGGTTTGATTTAGCAGCACCATTTCATGACCCTTCATTAGACGAAAGGGAACGTTTTGACTTTAAAATTGACGAACCAATATTAAACTTTGCTATTGGGTATCCTTTTTAAGGATTATTTAATTTTTTTTTTGTATTTTTTTCAACTATATAAGTAACAAATAGCATAATAGTTATATTTTATGATTCCTTTAATAAAAAATTAATTTCTATTTTTTACTTTTAACAAATTAAATTTTAGATAAATATGGAAACCCTACTAGTTGAAGCTCAAGAATTTGAGGATATGAAAATGAGTCACATGTCTACTAGCGATCGTGTAGAAGCTTCGAGAAAAGCAAAAACAATTATATTAGGTTTGAACGAATTTTATAAAAAGACAAAAGATTCTAATATAATGGATGTCATGAAACGAGTAACAGAAAAGAAGAAAAAAATCGAAAAACGCCTTAACGGAAGACCAACGGTTTAATAAAATTATAATTTTTTTTATAAAATGGATTTAGTTTAGCATCGCTTTATTAAATCCATTATTTTTTTAAATTAATATGAAAGAAAAGAAAAAACCAGATAATGTAGTTTTTAATCAAAGCACTCAAAAATATGATGCATCTTTAAAACCATATGCAACAAATGTTGGTGCTCCTGCAATAAAAGCAACTGAGAATATTACCTGGAAAAATAAAAATATTTTAAAAGCTAATAAACAAATAGAAGCTAAATATCTTGAACTACAGGCCGAGTACAAGAAAATGATGGAAGAATTAGAGTATAATAACTTAGTTTATAATGCTAAATTTAACTTCGAACCAATTATAGGTAACACCTACCACTTATATAGAGACAAAAAAGAACAAGCCTTTCTTTCTATAATCCCACCAAACGAATGCAACTTTAATTTTATAGGTAGTTTTTATCTAAATTCTGAGTTAATTTGGAAAAAAACCGATAACAATATTAAAGCAATAAAATAATTGATAAAATCATTTCTTTAACTGTTAAGAAACCTATTTACTTACGACTATTGTAACTAGAGTTATATCTTAGCATAAATTCAAACTATAATGAGCAAAACATATTACGATCCTGCAGATCTTAGAAAATTTGGAAAAATTAGTGAATGGAACCAGGAATTAGGTGACAAATTCTTTGATTACTATGGAAAAGTTTTTGAAGAAGGTTCACTAACTGCAAGAGAAAAATCTCTAATAGCATTAGCAGTAGCACATACAGAGCAATGTCCATATTGTATAGACGCTTATACAAAAGATGGATTACAACGCGGGATTACAAAAGAAGAAATGATGGAAGCATTACATGTTGGAGCAGCCATAAAAAGTGGAGCTACTTTAGTTCACGGTGTTCAAATGATGAATAAAGTGAACAAATTAGAAATGTAATTTCTTTATACTTTTCTTAAAGTATAATATATAGACATAGTTAAAATAGAACAGTTATTATTTATAACTTAAAATTTTACAACATTTCAAACCCTCAAATTTCTCAAAACTAAACAAAGCAATTTTACGTAAACATTACAGTAAAACTTAATAATGGGTAAATTAAAAACACAATCACTACAAAAAAGGGATAGTGATTTAGCAAATAGTAATAGACAATTAGAAATTTTATCTAATGGTATTTTTGGTAGTGGAGAATTACCAACTTTTAAAACTAAAATTGCTGAAACAAACCAATTTCCTTTAAAAGCAAGAAAACTTGAAATCCTACAAATAAATGTTGGTTACATGTGTAATCAAGTTTGTGAACATTGCCATGTCGATGCAGGACCAGACAGAAAAGAAATAATGACGCGTGAAACCATGCAACAAATTCTTGATGTTATAAAAGTTACAGGCGCGCACACTTTAGACTTAACTGGTGGCGCTCCAGAAATGAACCCAAATTTTAGATGGTTTGTTGAAGAAGCTGCAAAAGTTGGCGTTAAAGATTTTATTGTACGCTCTAACTTAACCATTATTAGAGCCAATAAAAAATATTACGATTTACCAGATTTCTTTAAAAAACACAATATTCATGTTGTATCCTCTATGCCACACTGGACCAGAGGAAAAACAGATAAGCAACGTGGCGAAGGTGTTTTTGACATGTCTATTAAAGCCTTGCAAGAATTAAACGATCGTGGATATGGTATGCCAGATAGCGACTTAAAACTAGATCTAGTTTACAACCCTAATGGCGCCTATTTACCAGGAGATCAAGCAACCATGGAAAAGGACTTTAAAAAAGCATTAATGGAAGATTTTGGTATAAGTTTCCACAATTTATTTGCCATAACTAATTTACCAATTTCTCGCTTTTTAGACTATTTAATTGCTAGTGAAAACTACGAAGATTATATGTATGCTTTAGTAGAAGCCTATAATCCTACTGCTGTACAAAATGTTATGTGTACAAACACTTTATCTGTAAGTTGGGATGGTTTTTTATTTGACTGTGACTTTAACCAAATGTTAGACTTACCAGTTAATAGTAAAGCAAAACATATTAGTGAATATAAAGAAGAATTATTAGAAGGCAGAAATATAGTTATATCACAACATTGCTACGGTTGTACTGCTGGTGCAGGAAGTAGTTGTCAAGGTGTTGTAGCATAAATTAAATCCACTTTTTTTCGTAATTACGAAAACAATAAATGAGGCAAAAAACAGCAATATTAATATTTGCAAATTCTGCAAAAGCAGAAGGTTTAAATAAACCTTTTAAAAAGTCTACTGCCTTATTTAACGCTTTAAATTCTCAAATTAAAAATAAAGTAAAACAAACCAATTTACCTTATTTTATAATTACAGAAAAAGAGCAAATTGGCGATACTTTTGGATCTCGTTTTACAAACGCCATACAATTTGTTTTTAATAAAGGATTCGATAATATTATTACCGTAGGTAATGATACGCCACATTTACAAAAAAAACATATACTAGAAGCTAATAGAAAACTTAAAAGCAATAATAATAGCTTGGTTTTAGGTCCATCTCAAGATGGTGGTTTCTATTTAATGGCAATAAAAAAATCTTTATTCAATTCTAAAGATTTTTTAAATCTACCATGGCAAACTGCTTCGTTAAATAATAGAATATTAAAATTATTAGCGCTTAAAAAAGTTAAAATCTCATTATTAGAGAGTTTAATAGATATTGACTCTACTAAGGATGCGAGTACTATTTTAAATAGTTTTAGAAATCTGCCTGTATTAATAAAAAATATTTTATTTCAAATTATTGCTTCAGCTAAAACTATAGCAAATTTTCAGTTTCAATTTTTTAAACTGATAAACACTACATCGTACTATAATAAAGGCTCACCGTTTATATTTTCAACCTAAAAAATAAGAAACATTACCAAAACTGTTTCTAAACAAACTAATTTGAATATATAAACTAATTAAATGAAACACATTTACATATGTGCGTTGCTACTAATTTCAAGTTTTAGCTTTGCACAAACTACAATTACAGGTACTGTTACCAGTGCTAATGATGGAGAAACTCTACCATTTGTAAATATTATTACAGCAAACAATCAAGGAACAATCACTAACGAAGATGGAAAATATTCTATTATAGTTGACGATAATACAAACTTAATTCAATTCTCTTTTTTAGGTTATAAAACACAAGTTATACCTATTGAAAACAAAACAATAATTAATGTTGAACTTGAAGAAGATGCTTCGGCATTAGACGAAGTTGTTATTACAGCATTAGGTCTAGAACGCGAAAGAAAAGAATTAGGTTATGTTGTACAATCACTAAAATCTGAAGGTATAAATGAAGTTAAATCTGTTAATTTTTTAGATAATTTAGCAGGAAAACTAGCTGGTGTAACTGTTTCGCAAGGCGCTACAGGTGTTGGTTCATCTTCTAAAATTACAATTCGTGGTGAAGCTTCATTTTCTAACAACAATCCATTATTTGTTGTAGATGGTATACCTATAAATAACAATACTGTATTTAATTTTACTAACGAAGCGGCTGCAGGTTTTCAAGAAATAGATTTTGGAAATGGTGCTATGGAAGTTAATGCAGACGATATTAAAGAAGTTTCGGTTTTAAAAGGGCCAAGTGCTGCCGCACTTTATGGCACAAGAGCTTCAAATGGTGTAATTGTTATTACTACTAAAGATGGTAAAAAAACTAAAGGTTTAGGTATTAGCATAAACTCTTCTGTTTTTATAGACACCGCATTTAGACTACCAGATTTTCAAAATTCTTATGGTCAAGGTAACTCTGGTATGTTTGAGTTTGTAGATGGTCTTGGAGGAGGCACAAATGATAACATTAGTTATTCTTGGGGACCAAGATTAGATGCAGGAATATCTGTAAATCAATTTGATAGCCCTGTATATTTAGAGAATGGAAATATTATTCGTGGTGGAGACACTTCACTTTATAATAATCCTGCTTTAATTAGACCTACAGAATTAAAATCGCACCCAGATAACCTTAAAGATTTTTACGAAACTGGTGTTACTACAATTAATAATATTGCTATTGCAAATGGTTTTGAAAATGGAGATTATAGATTGTCTTTTACCGATTTAAGAAGCGAATCTATAATTCCGGGTGTTAATTTAGATAGACAAACTGTTGCTGTAAAATTAAATTTTCAACCTACAGAAAAAACAACCTTTTCATCATCTATTGCTTATACTAATTCAAGTAGTGATAATAGACCTTCAAATGGTTATGGTAGTGAAAACGTAAACTACTCTCTTGTTGCTTGGGGACCGCGAAGCTTAAATATTAATAACCTGAAAAATTATTGGCAACCTGGACTAGAAAATGTACAACAATACTCGTTTAACTATACTTTTTTCGATAATCCTTACTTTATTTTATACGAAAACAGAAACGCTTTTAATCGTGATCGTGTATTTGGAAACATTGCTTTAAAGCACAATTTTACTAATAATTTAAGCTTACAAGTAAGAACTGGCATGGACTACTCTAGTGAAAAAAGAGAACTGCGTCGTGCTTTTTCAAGTAACCGCTTTAAAAATGGTGCTTACGCAGAGCATGATGTTAACTACAGAGAGGTTAACACAGACTTTTTACTAAATTATAATACACTGTTTGGCGATTTTAAAATAGATGTTTCTTTAGGTGGTAACCGTTTAGACCAAACAGCATCTACAAAACAAACACAAACTGTTAATTTAGCACAACCAGGTATATTTAGTTTAAATAATGCCGCATCACCAATAGAAGTATTTCAATACAAATCTAAAAAACGTATAAATTCATTTTACGGTATTGCTAAATTTGGCTACAAAGATTATTTGTTTCTAGATATCACTGGCCGTAACGATTGGTCGAGTGCTTTAGCCACTCCTTTTTCAGTAAACAACACCTCTTTCTTTTATCCTTCAGCTTCAGCAAGTTTTATTTTATCTAATGTAACCATGTTACCAGAAAGCATTTCATTTGCAAAACTAAGAGCGAGTGTTGCTCAAGTTGGTAACGATACTGGCGCTTACCAAACTTCTGGTGCATTTGTATCACAAACGCCGTTTAATAGTGAGCCAACATTTAGCGACCAAGACTTTATTCCTAACTCAAATTTAAAACCAGAAAGCACAACGTCTTATGAATTTGGTGCAGATTTACGCTTTTTAAACGATAGGTTTAGAATTGACTTCACATATTATAATGCAATTACTAAAGATCAAATAATTTCTTTACCAATTCCTATTTCTTCTGGTTATGCTCAACAAGTTGTAAATGGTGGTAAAGTAACCTCTAAAGGTGTAGAAATTATTGCCGGATTAACACCTATTAAAAGCAATAACTTCACTTGGAATACAACGTTTAATTTCGCTACAAATACAGCTACTATTACAGAGTTACCTCAGGCAGATGGCCGTTTAACTTTAGCTTATAGCAGGATTTACGATTCTCAAAACCAAACCGTTTGGTTTCAAGTTGAAGAAGGCGGACGTATTGGTGATTTTTATGGTACAGGTTATTTAAAAAATGAAAATGGAGATTTTATAATAGATGATAACGGAAACTATATTGCAGATAACAAATTACAAAAACTAGGTAATTACAACCCAGATTTTACCTTAGGATGGAATAACGATTTTAAATATAAAAATTGGACCGCTAGCTTTTTATTCGATTGGAGACAAGGCGGCGAATTAGTTTCTAGAACAAGTGCTTTAGGTAATGTTGGCGGCCAATTAGCCGAAACCGAATACAGACCCGAAGAAGGTATTATTGCGCAAGGTGTTACCCAAACCGGAGAACCTAATACTATCGCTATTTCTGCCGAAAGTTATTACAGACAATTTTACGATAGAAATCATGAAGAAAATAATGTATATGATGCTTCATACTTAAAATTACGTCAATTTTCAATTGGTTATGGCTTTAAATTAAAAGATGGCTTTTTAGGTTTAAAAGAAGGTGGCACTATCGATTTATCTTTAATAGGAAGAAACCTTTTTGTAATTACAGAGAACCCACATTTTGATCCAGAACAATTAGCAGTACAAGGCACTGGTTTTGTAAGCGGTGTTGAAGACATGAGTTATGCATCTTCTCGTAGTTTTGGATTAAAAGCTAGTTTAAATTTTTAAAATAATTTTCGGGTAAAACAAAAAACTAAAATTCATAATAATGAAAAATACATTATATATATTCAGTCTTATTATACTTGCTTTTACAACAAGCTGTACAAAAGATTTCGAAGACATAAATACCAATCCCAACACTCCAAATACTGTACAACCTGGTTTATTATTACGTCAAGTAATATATAATTTTGGAGACGAAATGAGTTATGAAGGCTTTGTAGCTGGAGATTTATTATCACAACATAGAACGGCTTTAGATTTTAATTTATTTGATCGTCATGCCTTAAAATCACCTCAATTAGGTGGGAATCCTTGGCCAATTTTTTATACCAACTTAAGAGATAATGAAATTATTTTAAACCAATCAAGAAGCATTTCTACATTTCAAGTTTACGAAGGTCCTGCATTAATTTTAAAAGCATACATGGCTGCAGGATTAACAGATTTGTTTGGAGATGTGCCATATTTTGAAGCGTTTAACGGTATTAATGGTACAGTAACACCGGTTTACGATAGCCAAGAGTCTATTTACACAGAAGACAATGGTATTTTACAAAACTTAGATAATGGTATTGCTGCAATACAAAACTATTCTCAAAATATTCCTTTAGAAGGCGACATATTATTTAATGGCGATTTAAATGCGTGGGTGAAATTTGCAAATGCATTAAAGATTAAAGCTTTGCTTAGAATTTCAGATAAAATAGACGTAGCTACAGAAATGCAAACCATAGTAAGTGAAGGAAACTACATAACTACTAATGCTGAAAATGCTGTTTTTAACTTCACAAATTCAGATCCTAACAGCTTCCGTTTAGCACAATTACGAATTGGAGATTTTAATAATTTTGTGTTATCTGAAACTATGGAAAATATTCTTTTAGATTATAGTGATTCAAGAATAAGTACTTTTTTTAGACCATTTGCAAATTCAAATTCAGAAGAATTTAATGGGCTAATTAATGGTATTGATGCCTCTTCAACCTCTATTGCTTTAGCCGATTATTCTTTAGCAGGAACAGCATTTAGAGAAGATACTTCGGTTTTAGATGCTAATTTTATAACCGCCTGGGAAGTACAATTTGCACTTGCCGAAGCTGCCCAAAAAGGATTAATAACAGCCAACGCAGAAGAATTATATAATAACGGAGTCGCTCTTGCTTTTGAGTATTGGCAAACCCAAATGCCTATAGATTATTTAACAGGAAATGCTGCATTTAATGCTCCAGGAACAACGCCGTTACAACAAATTATTACTCAAAAATGGATTGCCAATTTAATAAATGGTTACGAAGGTTGGATAGAATATCGCCGTACAGGATTTCCAGAACTTAACCCAATTTCGGCAAGTTTAAACAACAATTTAATTCCGGTAAGAATGCCTTATCCTGCAGAGGAAGAAGCTTTAAATGCAGAAAACTACCAAGCAGCAGCAAGCGCAACAAACGACAACAGTATTAACTTCCCAGTTTGGTGGGACGAAAATTAAAATATGAGCACAGAAATATGGCAATGGGTTTTAGTAGTAGGATCAAGTTTAATCTTGTTCCTACTTTCGCCATTGGCAAAAACCAGTGACTCTTTTTTTAAAGCAAACCATAATAAAAAATCACCAAATGTATTAGTACTTACTGGAAGTTTAATTATCTCATGGATTTTTGCCAAAAGTATTACTAATGCTGCTAATTTAGGTTTAGACTTTGGTTTAGTTGGTGGTATTGCTTACGCTGGTTATTACTTAAGTTTTGCAGTTGCTGGTGTTTTAATTTATAAACTAAGAACTAAAGGTGGTTTTAATAGTATTCATGAATTTTTAACCAGTAAATATGGGCGTCGTGCAGTTGCATTATTTTCAATATTAATAATCATTCGTTTGTTTAATGAAGTTTGGAGTAATACTATGGTTATTGGCTCATACTTTGGTGTGCAAGGTTCTACTCCTTACTTTACTGCTATTATTGTATTTACATTATTAACATTAGCCTATGCTATTAAAGGTGGTTTAAGCAGCTCTATTTTTACAGATGTTATACAAATGGTGTTGTTTTCAATTTTGTTAATAATTATTTTATATAGTATTTTTTCTAAAGACAATTTTTCGGCAAGCCAAGTAGTTTCATCTGGAACTTGGAGTTTTGAGTTAGGCTTAAACCTCTTTTTTGCAGCCATTTTACAATCGTTTAGCTATCCTTTTCATGATCCTGTTTTAACAGATCGTGCATTTATAAGTACACCTAAAGTGACTTTAAAAAGTTTTCTTTGGGCAAGCGTTTTAGGTGGTTTGTGTATTATATTATTTAGCATTATTGGTATTTATGCGCAAACACAAGGTTTTAAAGGTCAAGCCGCTGTAGAGGTTGGCAAAGCTTTTGGTGTTGTTATTTTATTAGTTATTAATTTTATAATGATAACTTCTGCTGCATCAACATTAGACTCTACATTTTCATCATTTTCAAAATTACTAGCGATAGATTTAGGCTTCGGAAAAAACATTTCTTTTGGTAGGTTAGCCATGGTAGTAATTGCTATTTTAGGTACTATTCCAATATTTTTTAATGCCGAAATCCTTTCAGCAACTACAATTTCAGGAACAATGGTTATTGGTTTAACTCCAATATTCCTGTTTTGGAATGTAAACGCTCCAAGGTTAAGCTTCTATTTAAGTGTGGTTTGCGGTCTTGTTTTTGGTTTTTTATTAGTATTTAATGCCTTTCCAGAGTCTTTAATTTTTACAACAGGTAAATATGCACAATTATTATGGGTAAATATTTGGGGTATTTTAAGTTGTATCGTATTATACTTTTTGCCAAAAGCTTTTTTAAAATAATAAACTTTCTGTTTTATAGCAGAATTATATATGAATAAAAAAATAAACAACATAGGAACATTAAAAGGTAAAGTATTACTTTTTGGTGGCGTTTACAGTAATCTTCAAGCACTTGAAGCATTAAAAGCAATTGCCGAAAAAGAAGAAATTCCGGCAGAAAATTGTATTTGCACAGGAGATATAGTTGGCTATTGCGCACAACCTGAAGAAACCGTACAGTTATTTAAACTTTGGAAAGCTAATAGTATTTTAGGTAATGTAGAAATACAATTAATTGAAAATGCCGAAGATTGTGGTTGCGATTTTACTGAAGGTTCGCGATGCGATGGTTTTTCAAAATTATGGTATCCTTACGCACAAAGTTTACTTTCTAAAAGTTCTATAAACCATCTTGAAACGTTCCCAGATCATATTGTTTTTGAATATGCTGGCAAAAAAATCACCGTTGTACATGGTGATTACTTTAATGTTTCAGAATTTATTTTCAAATCTACATCTTGGCAAAAAAAAGAAGAGACCTTTAATGCCACCCAAAGCGATGTAATAGTTGCTGGACACTGTGGTTTGCCTTTTTATCATGAAGAAAACAATAAATTATGGCTAAATCCAGGTGTTATTGGTATGCCTGCTAACGATGGTTCACCTCAAGTTTGGTATGCTATTTTAGACGATGCTAGTGGCGAATTGCAATTTAAACATTATAATCTCGACTATAATTATAAGCTTACTAATAAGCTTATGCAAAACGGTTTATTACCAGAAGAATATGCCCGAACTATTGTAACAGGAATTTGGGATAATACCGAAATTTTACCAGCAGTAGAAAGTGGTTTGCAAGGTTTTGGCATCACGCTTTAATTAATTAAATTACAGTACCATGAAACACGTTATACTTATACTAATTGCTTTATTTTCTGTAGAATTATCTGCTCAAAAAACTATAGACGATTTGCTAAAACAGTACAACGATAATGGTGTACCATATATAAGTGTAGAAGAATTAGCAATGCCTAAAACCAAAGCTATTATTTTTGATACACGCGAACCAAAAGAATATGAAGTCAGCCATTTAAAAAATGCTGTTTGCGTTGGTTACGATAATTTTGATTTGGCTTCAATTGAAAAAAAATATCCTAATAAATCTGAAAAAATAGTAGTCTATTGTTCGCTTGGTATTCGCTCTGAAACTATAGGCGAAAAACTAAAAAAAGCAGGATATACAAATGTTTATAATTTATACGGTGGTATTTTTGAATGGAAAAATAAAGATTTTACTGTTATAGATTCTCAAAATAACGAAACAGAAAGCATACATACTTTTAACAAAACGTGGAGTAAATGGCTTAAAAAAGGTAAAAAAGTGTTTAAAAAAGATGAAAAACAACCTAAAAACTCTAAAAAGCAATAAAAATGCGTAAGAATCTTATAATAACCTTTACACGTAATCCAGAGTTAGGAAAATGTAAAACACGTTTAGCAAAAACTATTGGAGACGAAGCAGCATTACGAGTTTACAAATACCTTTTACAGCATACAGAACAGGTTATTAAACAAGTTGATGCAGATAAAGCGGTCTATTATTCTGTAAAAATTAGAGAGAACGATTTATGGGATGCTTCAGTATTTCAAAAATACCAGCAAGTTGGAGACGATTTAGGTATTAGAATGCAAAACGCATTTAAAAATGGATTTAATAACAACTACCAAAAAATTGTTATTGTTGGTAGCGATTTATTTCATTTACAACCGCAACATATTGAAGACGCTTTTAAAGCCTTAGATAGTAATGATGTTGTAATTGGTCCAGCAGAAGATGGCGGTTATTATCTATTAGGCATGAAAACACTACACACTTCGGTTTTTAAAAATAAAAATTGGGGAACAGAAACTGTTTTTAGCGATACAATTTCTAACTTAACAAACCAAAAAATTCATTTATTAGAAACATTAAATGATATAGATTTATACGAAGATTTAGAACATATTAAACCACTACAAAATATTATAAAAAACAATGATTAAATACATAAAAAAAACAGTAGAATACTTAAAAGAAAAAGGTTTTAATAATCCTGAAGTTGGTATTATTCTAGGCACTGGTTTAAGTAAAATTACAGATGAGCTTGAGATTATTGAAGAGGTAAGTTACAACCACATTCCGCATTTTCCAACTGCTACTGTAGAGTTTCATAAAGGAAAACTTATTTATGGTAAACTAGAAGGTAAAACTGTAATTGTTATGCAAGGTCGGTTTCATATTTACGAAGGTTACACCTTACAAGATGTAACATATCCTGTGCGTGTAATGGAAAAACTTGGTATAAAAACGCTATTAGTTTCAAACGCATCTGGTGCAATAAATTTAGACTTCAAAAAAGGTGAATTAATGTTAATTGACGACCATATTAATTTACAAGGTAGTTCGCCATTAGCATTTAAAGGTGTTCAAAAACTTGGAGAACGTTTTACAGATATGAGTGCGCCTTACGATGCAGAAATAAATTCAAAATTTGAAACCATTGCAAAAGCCAATAATATTAAACTTCATAAAGGTGTTTATGCTAGTGTTGTTGGACCTCAACTTGAAACCAGAGCAGAATATAGAATGCTAAAAATTATTGGTGCAGATGCTGTGGGCATGAGTACGGTTCCCGAAATTATTGTTGCCAACCATTTAAACTTAAAAGTTGCTGCCGTTTCTGTATTAACAGACGAGTGCGACCCTAAAAACTTAAAGCCAGTAGATATTGAAGAGATTATTGCTATGGCAACAAAGGCAGAACCTAACATGATTACATTATTTAAAGAATTAATTAAAAGCCTGTAAGTAGATAGACATAAATGCGTCGAAACTAACACAGCTTAATTTGCTATGACCTTTAGTGATATATGAAAAGATATATAGACATAATAAAAAATGCGTATTCTGGTTATTGGAATTATCTTAAAAACGAGATTATAACCATTAATCATTGGGATAACTTTTTTTATGGCCTAATTGTAATTTCAATTCTAGTTTGGATATTAGAAATTGCATTTCCATGGCGTAAAGACCAATCTATTTTTAGAAAAGATTTTTGGTTAGATACGTTTTATATGTTCTTCAACTTTTTTCTTTTAAATTTAATAGTACTTATCGCATTAACAGATACTGCTGCAAACTTTTTTGATGATATTCTAGGCTTAGTTGGTTTGTCTATTTCTAATTTTCAATTGTTTGATGTAGACGAGTTACCATTATGGTTAGGCTTACTTATCTTTTTTATTGTTAGCGATTTCACACAATGGAATACGCATAGACTATTGCATCGTGTTCCGTTTTTATGGAACTTTCATAAAGTACACCATAGCGTAAAAGAAATGGGCTTTGCTGCACACTTACGCTACCACTGGATGGAGCCAATAGTTTATAAATCTTTACTCTACATACCAATTGCAATAATTGGTGGTTTTGACGCTAAACACGTGGCTATTGTTCACTTTTTTAGCATAACCATTGGACACTTAAACCATGCTAATCTAGGTTGGGATTATGGTGTTTTAAAATACGTATTTAATAACCCAAAAATGCACATTTGGCATCACGCAAGAGAATTGCCTAAAAAAGGAAGTTACGGTGTGAATTTTGGCTTAACTTTAAGTCTATGGGATTATTTATTTAACACAAATTACGTACCTTATAATGGTAAGGATATTGAGTTAGGATTTCATGGAGATGAAGACTTCCCAAAGGATTTTGTTAGTCAGGAACTGTATCCTATAAAATTTAAAAAATAAATCTATTTATGAAAAAATTACTTTTTTTAGCTTGTGTTGCTTTAACCTTAAACAGTTGTTTTTCGGCTAAAGGTTTACCGGTAAAAACAGTGGATACTGTAAGTGAAAATTCACAAACAGAAAGCACAACAACTACACAAACAGTAGATCATGCTCAGTTTGATGCTTTGCTAAAAAAATACGTCGCTAAAAATGGCGATGTAGATTACAAAGGTTTTAAAAATGATAGCGATAAATTAAACAGTTATATTAATTACCTGGAACAACAAACACCGTCTAAAGCTTGGAGTGTAGAAACACAACTAGCTTATTTTATTAATGTTTACAATGCCAATACCATAAAACTTATAATAGAAAACTATCCTACAGAAAGCATTAAGGATATTGACAAACCATGGTTAAAAAACAGATTTAAAATAGGTGATAATGAATTTTCTTTAGCGGGATTAGAAAATGGAATTTTACGTAAAATGAATGAACCTAGAATACATTTTGCTATTAATTGCGCATCAACCTCATGCCCAAAATTATTAGATGAAGCTTATACTGAAGCTAATGTTATGGCATTAATGGAGCGTGCCACAAAAGAATTTATAAACAACAATTCTAAAAACCAAATAGCTTCAGATAGCATTAAAATCTCTGAAATATTTAAATGGTATAAAAGTGATTTTACTGAAAACGGTTCTGTTATAGACTATATCAATAAATACAGTGATACCAAAATAAACGCCAATACCAAAGTAGAGCATTTAGATTATGATTGGAGTTTAAATGAACAAAACTAAACAGCTAATTATTTCGTAAATGATTCTATGATTAGCATAGTAATTCCTATTTTAAACGAAGCAGACAATATTGAAAATTTACTTTTTCATTTAATTGATAATGCTTCATTACAAAACATTCAAGAAATAATTGTTGTCGATGGTGGCAGTACAGATGGTTCTCAAGAAATTATAAAAAATCTTGATTTAAAGGTAAAACTTATAAATTCTGAAAAAGGAAGAGCCAAACAAATGAATACTGGAGCAAAATTAGCTTCTGGTGAGATTTTATATTTTTTGCATGCCGATTCTTTTCCGCCAACACATTACGATAAATATATTATAGAAGAAGTAAAACAGAATAACCAAGCTGGTTGTTTTCGTTTAACTTTTAATAACAACCATTGGTGGTTGCGCTTAGCCAGTTGGCTTACACAATTTAAGTGGCGCGCTTGCCGTGGTGGTGACCAAAGCCAATTTATTACCAAAGCCTTATTTGAAGATATTGGTGGTTTTGATGAAAGCTATATTATTTATGAAGATAATATCTTAATTAATGAACTTTATAAACGCAACGAATTTGTTGTGATTAATAAAAAAATTGAGACATCAGATAGGTTATACAAACGTCACGGCATTTGGAAATTACAATACCACTTTTGGACAATTTATGTAAAAAAATGGTTTGGTGCTAGTGCCGAAGATTTATGTGCGTATTATAAAAAACACATTGCTTAAATTCTAAGTATAAAAAACTAATGCGAATCGTTAAAAGATTTTGGGTTTCTTCCTTTTTCATTAGCATACATTTTTTGTACCTCATCACTTTGTATTACAGCTTTTGTATCTAAATTTATAGCAGACACTTTTCCTGTAAAAGCAGCGCCAGTATCTACATTCCACACATTTATAGCTTGCATTGGTTCTGTAGAATTAAATCGGGTTGTTGGTGTATGCCCAATATAAATTTCTTTGTAGTGTTTTAATCTGTTTGGATAAAGTGCTGAGTCTTCTTTTATACCTTTATCCATAACTAAAGCCATTTCCCAAAGTGTTCTATCTGTATAAAAACTTTTTTCAAAAACTTCTTTTTCTACACCATGCATAGAAGTAAAACCAGCATGCAAAAATAAACGGTTGTTATGGTCTATAAAATAAATTTTCATGTCTTGAAAAAACTCAAGATGCTTCTGTTTTTCTTCTTCCGAAAAACCATTATAACTCTCCACAGTACCTTTTCCTCCATGCATTAACCAAGCATCATTAGTAGCTCCAGATTTCAACCATTTTTCACACCAAACATCATGATTTCCTTTTATAAAAACACAATTATATTTTTCTGAAAAATAAATTAAATATTGAATAACTTGAGCCGATTCGCTCCAACCATCTACATAATCACCAAGAAAAATAAAGTGATCGTTCTCTTGTATTTCAATACGCTCTAATACTTGTTCTAAAGCTTTTAAACCGCCATGAATATCTCCAATGGCAAATGTTCTATGTAATTCCATAATTATAATTTATAACAAGTTATAAATATTATCATTCTAATACTAAAAACAAAAAATGAAAGATTAAGAAAATTTATAGAAAAGGTTAATTAAAAATATTGCCCAATGCCAAAAACCAAGCCTTGTGTATCTCCTTTAGTTACGCCATAACCGTAATCTATTCTAAAAATAGCATTAAAAATACGTTTATGTATAAATCGCAAACCAACGCCTGGATAAACTCTAATATTATCGGCTTGCCCAAAGTCACCTAAATCGCCTCCAGGATTTCGCCAAGATCCAGCGTCTAAAAAAGCATTGCCTTGCAAAGCAAACCAGTTTTTCTCGTATAACGTGTAACGGTATTCGGTATTTAAAACAATTGCTCCAGTACCTCTATCTATGGTATTACCTACACCACGAATATTAATATTATTATCTACCGAAAACGGAGCAAAAGGTGTGTCGCTATTAGTTGCAAAACCTATACGTAAACGCGATGCCCAATTGCCTTTATTCATCACTTTTTTATAATAATTAAAATCGTTCCAGCCTATTACAAACTCTGGTAAATCTTCATTTCTAGATGTTACATATTGAAGGTTTAGTATGCTTTTAAAACCTTCTACATATTGGTAATCGTAATCTAAATTACTAAACTCGTAAATGGCTTTATAAAGCAACTTTTTTACATTTAAATTTAATGGTACGTTGGGATTTGTAGCTCCAAATTTATATTCATAATCTTCAGTAAAATAGTTTACTCCTAATTCTATTCTGTTATTAAAATTAATCTCATATAATCCTAAAATTTCAAAAGCTTTATTTCTGTATTTATAATCGGCAGTAGTATTATCGAAAAAAACAGGTTCTTGAGTTGTTAAATCTTGATGGTTTATTGCCAGACCAAATTGCCTACTAAATAAGTATGGTGCTCTAAAGTTTATACCATAAGAACTGTAAATATCTTTTTGGTAAAATCCGCCAAAAGTTATATTTCTTCCTAATAAATTAAATTCGTACAAACCTATTCTATAGGCAAATTCATCATCATTAGTTGTATAAAAATTTACCGATGGTATGATTGTAAAATTTTCTTCAATATTATAAAACACATTATAGGTTTCATCATGACTTTTAAATACTTGATAATAAGCATGTGCTACTGCTGGTAATCTTTTTAAGCGTTTAATATCTTCTTCAAGTATTGTAGAATCTAATACTGTTCCTGCTTTTGCTCTAGAAATTTTTACAACAAATGAGCTTTTTATTTTTTTATTGCCTTGCACTTTAAGATCTAAAATGGTTTGACTTTGAGCTAAAAGTAAACCAGATAAAATAATACTTAATGTTAGTGCAAAGGTTTTCATTTGTGTGATTTAAAATGGTTTTTTATTATGGCTTCTACTGGTTTATTTTGAGGCGTAAATTGGCTGTCGTTTTCACCGCCAACCTCATCATGGGCGTGAAACCATTTCCAAATAAAACCACCAGCAAACCAATCTTCTTTCCAAAAGGTTTCAAACAAAGCTTTAGTGGTATTATTTTGTGCTTCTAAATTTACAGTGTTCATACTACGGTCTGAAACCCAAGGTTGTTTACCTGCATAATCAACACTTCTATAACCATATTCTGTAAACAAAATTGGTTTTTGGTAAGTATCATAAAACGATTTAATTACTGTTTTATGTGTTTTCCAACCTTCTAAACATTCTTCAACTGTTGGTGTTTTACTATCGCTTACAGGAAAATAAGCATCAATACCAATATAGTCTAACTGTTTCCAAAATGGTGTACGTTTATACTCATCCCAATTTGCGGCGTAGGTTAATTTTCCCTTATATATTTTTTTAATTTCAGTAATTAAGTTACTCCAATATTCTGGCCTATTGGCTACAAATTGTTCTAGTTCTGTTCCAATACATAGTATTTCTGCGTTTATTTCTTGGGCGGCTTCAGCGTATTCTAAAATAAAATTAGAATAAGAGGTTTCAAGTGTTTTCCAATCGGCTTCTGTTTTCATTTTCAAATAGCCTGTAAACTCACCATTTCTAATCCATATTTGCGGTTTTACCATAATTTTTATGCCTTTAGCCTGAAGACTTTCAGCATATTGCTTAACGCCAGCTCTAGTTTCTCCAAACCATTGCCTGTTAGAATTGTGCCTTAATTCTGGATTGTCTAAACTTTGTGTAAAACCAAATGGCATAATTGCCGCATAATTTGCATGTACGGCTACAACAGGATTAGTATGCTCGTCTGTTACCGGTACACCTGAGGCTACAAAACTTACACCATTAATTTTTTCTTGACCATTACATGATTGCAACAGTACGATTAATGATAAAAAAAGGAGTTTAATATATTTCATTATTTATACTTACAATTAAACTCCTAATTTACTACTATTAATTAATTTTAAAATAATGCTCTTAAACCTAAACTGTATGTACTACCTAAACCTTGAAAACTATGACCTCTTACTATTTTACCATAAGACGCTTCAATATTTAATGTTTGCGTAAGTTGGTATTTACCACCAAATCCTAATTGTGTGTAGTTTTGAGAAAAATCGTTTCCTAAGTCTATTAAAAAGGCTTGTTGTGCATTTACAAATACTGTAGATTTTCCTGATGGAAAATAACTTAAAAAAGCACTTACTGGTAAAAACATACTGTTATTAGCAAAACGCTCACCAATATTCACTTCCTCTGAGTTAGCTTCGCTAGCCTTTTCTCCAAAATTAAAACCAAAATCGGCTTCTGTAAATATTTGCCAATCGCCACCACCAAATGTTTTGTCATAGAAAAATTTTGTCTCCCAAAACACACTTCGCTTGTCTAAATATCTTGCTCCAGGTTCGTCTTTAAATATTGGTAAATACACAGAACTTGTAAACGAAAAATTAGGAATATTTGCAAAAGGCTGCACTCTAATGGATGGTGCAATAGTTGTTAAACCACTTCTGGAATCTATGCCATTATTTTCGAAACTAAATACACTAAACGCATCTTGACCATTAAATGTATTGGCTCTAACCTGCAGAATTAAACCAACATTTATTCTAGAATTATTACTAACTCCTGTATATATCTCGGTCGTGTTTGTAAAAAAGTTTTCTCTTAATATATCCTGCGCATCACTACCAGCATCTGTTTGTTTGGTTTGCGTATATAGACTATTAAAAAACTTGATATCCCATTGTCCTTTGTTTAATAATTTTGATGGTGTATACGTTTGTATATTACTTTCTGTTTGTTCTTCCGTTTCTTGAGAAAAGCTCAAAAATCCTATAGTAAAAGCTATAAATAGTAAGGTTGTTTTTTTCATTTAAAGGTGATTTTTAGTATTAGTTAGGGAATTTATGTGTTAGCAACATGTTGTTATTGCTTGTTTATATTCCAATTATATTCAAAATAAGAAAGCTTATAGTCTGTTGGAATTTTAGCAGTTCTAAAACTGTTTAGGTATTCTATTTCAGACTTGCCATTTACAGTAAAATCTTCTTTATACCATTCTAATATTTTAGAACCTTTTACCTGTTTCTTTTTGTTGTTTACCTTAATAAAATAGTCTCCATTTATGGCTAATGTGGCTTGCTTTTGTAACTGTGCTTCTAATGTACTTGGCAAATAAGCTTTATTAATTAATGGCGGACAACCAACAGCACCACACACTAAAACAAAATGAAAACGGGCATCTTTAAACTGGGCTCTTAACAAATCGTTTTCTATGCTATTTAAGGTTACTTTTTTTCCAGCTAAATTGTATTTTGTTTTATCAAAAAAACCTTTATCGCTTAAAGGCGAGCTTGTTGGATAATTATCAACTAAACCTTTAATAACCGAAAGATTATAAGCATTTATCCAGAAGGCTTGATAGTTTTTAGCATCGGTTTTAGATACTGTAATACCTTCAGCTGTTTTTAAAACTTCATTTAATGCAGAAGGTTCTTTTTTTATTTCAGAATAAGCGACTCTTCCATTTTTTACATAAGTTTTAAAAAAAGAATCTGCTTGTTTAAAAAAGGTTTCTATAGTTTGCGCTTCCGCAGAAAAACCTCCCAAACTCATTAATATTATTACTATTATTTTTTTCATAAAACGAAATGTTAAAATGTTTACAATTGAAAATTAAGTCTGAAACATTTTTAAAAACTTTCAAAAACTGAAAAAAAAAATCTTTTTAAACACTATTCATAATTTATATTTATTCTAAATACCACTTCGCGATTAAGTTTTTATCTTTAGTCACGACCTAACAAAAAAACAAAACTTAAACTATGGAGCATATTGTTATTATTGGCAACGGAATTTCTGGAGTCACAACAGCACGACATATTCGAAAAAATTCCGACAAAAAAATTACAATTGTTTCTGCAGAGTCCGATCATTTTTTCTCGCGTACTGCACTAATGTATATTTACATGGGTCACATGACCTACGAGAATACTAAACCTTATGAGGATTGGTTTTGGAAAAAAAATAGAATCGAACTTAAAAACGGTTATGTTAAAAATGTAGATACCGCTGCTAAAACATTACATTTTAATAATGGTGATACTTTACAGTATGATAAACTGGTTCTAGCTACAGGAAGTAAACCTAACAAGTTTGGTTGGCCAGGCCAAGACCTCAATGGTGTGCAAGGTTTATATAGTAAACAGGATTTAGAAACTTTAGAAGTAAACGCACCAAATAATGAAGTATGCAATAGAGCTGTAATTGTTGGTGGTGGATTAATTGGTATTGAATTAGCAGAAATGCTAATGACAAGAAATATTCCTGTTACTTTTTTAGTTCGCGAAAGTAGTTTTTGGAATGGTGTTTTACCAAAAGGTGAAAGTGCTATGATTAATAGACATATTGAAAGTCACCACATAGATTTACGCTTATCCACTAATTTAAAAGAAATTAAAGCCGACGAAAATGGCCGTGTAAAATCTATAATTATCGAAGAAACCGGCGAAGAAATAGCTTGTAATGTTGTAGGCTTAACTGCTGGTGTAACACCAAATATAGATTTTTTAAAATCATCTAATATTGAAACAGATAGAGGTATTTTAGTTAACAAATATTTAGAAACAAACATACCAGATGTTTATGCTATTGGCGATTGCGCACAACAGCATGAAGGCATTGGACAACGCAGACCAATTGAAGCGGTTTGGTATACAGGACGCATGATGGGAGAAGTTTTAGCACAAACAATTTGTGGTAATAAAATGGCATATAATCCAGGACACTGGTTTAATTCTGCAAAATTTTTAGATATCGAATACCAAACTTACGGTTGGGTTTTTAGCGAAAGAATTAAAAAAGATAACGAGTCTCATTTCCACTGGAAACATGAAGACGATACAAAATGTATAACTGTAGCTTATAACAATACTACAAATACATTTTTAGGTATAAATACTTTTGGTATTAGAATGCGACATGAAGTTTTTAACCGTTGGCTTACCGAAGAAAGAGACATTGACTATGTGATTAAAAATTTAGCAACAGCTAATTTCGATCCAGAGTTTTTTAGTCATTTTGAGAAAGACATCATTCAAGCATACAACCAACAATTACAAACAGCCTAACCTAAACAAAATGAGTAATAAATTAAATCACAATATGTCTTTAGCAAATGCAAAAGACTTATCTACAAAACAAAAAATAGCCTCTGGAATAGGTGTTCTAGGACTTTTTATATTGGTTTTAGCCTTTTTAAATGTTGGTTTCACCAACAAGGTCTTATGGCTTACATTGGCTCTTGGACTTATAACTGCTGGTACCATTTGGTTTACAAACCTTGCTTATTTAGGTAAAAGTAAAGGCATAAAAAACGATGGCGTTTGGTTTAAATCTATATCGTCTCGAGGCATTATAGGCTGGATAACCGGTGTAGTAATGACTGCTTTTTATATTGTACTTTATTTTAAAGCTGGCTGGCTAGGTCTTGGTGCAGATGGCGCTCCAAACACTGGTTTGGTTGCACTTTTCGATCCTTTAAGTAAAATATTAAGTGGTAATCCTGCAAGCCAATGGTTTGTTTATGGAACACTCTATACCATTGCTATTTTAGTATTTGGTTATAAATTTATAATGAAATACCGCCATAACCGTTACGAACAAATTAGAACAGGATCTGTCATGTTTTTTCAGCTTGCATTTGCCTTTTTAATTCCAGAATTTATGGCGAGGTTAAATTCCGATAGTTTTAAATTACCTTACTACGACCTTAAAAATATCTGGCCACTTAATTATTATAATTTTGAGCAATATAGAGTAGACGAGTTTATTAGCGCAGGAACTGTTGGTACCGCATTACTAATTTTTGGTTTGGTTTCTATATTTGTTATTACTCCTATTTTAACTTTTAAATACGGTAAACGTTGGTATTGTTCATGGGTTTGTGGTTGTGGTGGTTTAGCCGAAACTGCTGGAGATCCTTTTAGACACTTAAGTAACAAAAAACAGTATGCTTGGAAAGTAGAACGTTGGGTAATACATAGTGTTTTAGTATTTGTAGTGTTAATGACAACTGCTGTTGTGTACTCATACTTAGGTGATGATTCTAGCAAATATTGGCTTACAAAAAACGTGTTTTTATTTAGTGTTGCAGGAATACTAACATTAGTATTTGCATTAACTATGATTTTTAAACGCCAAGAACTTGGTAAAGACGCTAAGCTTGGAGCTATAGGTTACTTTGCTATAATTATGGCATTAATTGGTATACACTTTTTTAGTGGTAACGGTAATGTGTTTTTATTTGAGGCCGAAACACTTCGAAGCACATATGGCTTTTTAATTGGTGCTATATTTTCTGGAGTAATTGGAACAGGCTTCTACCCTATTTTTGGAAACCGTGTTTGGTGCCGATTTGGATGTCCAATGGCAGCAATACTAGGATTTCAACAACGCCTTTTTTCTAAATTTAGAATTACAACTAATGGTGGACAATGCATCTCTTGCGGTAATTGTTCTACTTATTGCGAAATGGGAATAGACGTTCGTGCTTATGCACAAAAAGGCGAAAACATTGTACGTTCTAGCTGTGTTGGTTGTGGTGTTTGTAGCGCTGTTTGCCCACGTGGTGTTTTAAAATTAGAAAATGATAGTATGGATGGCAGAATTAATCCTAAAGAAATTCTATTAGGAAACGATGTTAATTTAATGGATTTGTTAAACAACAAATAAAATGAAACACTAAGCTTTTTAAAAATGAAAGTCGCCATTTACATATTCGTTTTTTTATTCAGTTTTAATGCTTCCGCAGAAAAAATATATAATAAAACTTTTTATGATAACGGAAACATTAAAGCTGAAGGTTGGACAGAAAATAATTTAAAAACAGATTATTGGAAATTTTACCACAGTAATGGTAACCTAGAAAGCGAAGGCCATTTTAAAAACAATAAACCCGTTAAATATTGGTACTTTTACACTTTTAACGGAAAGAAAAAAAGCGAAGGCCATTATTTAAAAGGCATAAAAGTTAATTGGTGGTTGTTTTACGATAAAAACGAAAACATAAACCATAAATGCCAATTAAAAAACAATGTAAAAAATGGCTACTGCTTAATGTACAAAAACAACAAGCTTATTGCTGCTGCAAAGTTTTCCGAAGGAAAAAAAATAAAAGAATGGAGAGACTTTTCATCCTTTAAAAAAGAAAATAAATTGAGCGATCTTAAATGACCAATATAAAAGTCATCATTCCTGCTTATAACGAGCAAGATTCTATTACAAACGTAATAAACGACATCCCTAACATAGTAAACGAAGTTATTGTAGTAAACAATAATTCTACAGACCTAACCGCTGCAAATGCAGAAAAGGCAGGAGCAACAGTACTTACCGAGAATAATCGTGGGTATGGTTATGCCTGTTTAAAAGGTATGGACTATATAGCAAAACTTCAAGTTAAGCCAGATATTATAGTATTTCTAGATGGTGATTATAGTGATTACCCAGAAGAATTGACCAAAGTTGTTGCACCAATATTAAATGATGATATCGATTTTGTAATTGGATCAAGAGTTAAACGACTTAGAGAAGGTAACTCCATGACACCACAACAAGTATTTGGTAATTGGTTAGCAACCTTTTTAATGCGATTATTTTTTGGTGCTAAATTCACCGATTTAGGACCGTTTAGAGCCATAAAATACAATAAGCTTTTAGCATTAAATATGGAAGATAAAACCTATGGTTGGACTGTAGAAATGCAGCTAAAAGCTTTAAAGCAAAAACTAACTTATGTAGAAGTTCCTGTACGTTATAAACAAAGAATAGGTGTTTCTAAAGTGTCCGGAACAGTAAAAGGTACTATATTTGCTGGCTTTAAGATATTAGGTTGGATTTTTAAATACAGTTTTAAAAAGTGATTTATTTAAATACATTTATTATAATTATTTACTCTGTAGCATTAGTGCTTATTTTTATGTACGCATTAGCACAGTTAAATTTGTTGTTCAACTACATTTCTGCACAAAAGAAAAAAGTAAAAACACCTTATTTAGATTTTAATAATCCAGAGCAAGTACCACACGTAACCATACAACTTCCTGTGTATAACGAAGAGTATGTAATGGAGCGTTTATTAGAAAATATTGCTTTAATAGATTATCCAAAAAACAAATTAGAAATTCAGGTATTAGACGACTCTACAGACGAAACAGTAGAATCTACAGCCATAAGAGTACAAATGCTAAAAGACCAAGGTTTAGACATTGTACATATTTGCCGTACAAATCGTGAAGGCTTTAAAGCAGGAGCATTAAAAGAAGGTTTAGAAGTTGCAAAAGGCGAATTTATTGCCATTTTTGATGCCGATTTTCTACCAAAAAAAGATTGGCTTAAAAAAACCATTCCACATTTTATAGACCGTAATATTGGTGTTGTACAAACACGTTGGGGACACATAAACCGAAACTATTCTACCCTAACAAAAATACAAGCATTCGCTTTAGATGCCCATTTTACACTAGAGCAAGTAGGTCGTAACTCTAAAGGACATTTTATTAATTTTAATGGTACCGCAGGCGTTTGGCGCAGACAATGTATTATAGACGCTGGAAATTGGGAAGGCGACACATTAACCGAAGATTTAGACTTAAGTTACCGCGCACAACTAAAAAACTGGAAATTTGAATACCTTGAAGATGTTGTAACTCCAGCCGAATTACCTGTTGTAATTAGTGCAGCGCGCTCACAACAATTTCGTTGGAATAAAGGTGGCGCAGAAAACTTTAGAAAAATGATGACTAGAGTTTTAAAAAGCAAAAACATTTCGCCAAAAACAAAACTGCACGGTTTACTACACTTATTAAACAGTACCATGTTTTTAAACGTACTAGTAGTAGGTATATTAAGCATACCAATGCTTTATATTAAAAACGAATATGCACACCTAAAACCATACTTTTATGTTATGAGTTTCTTTGTGTTAAGCACCATTATTTTCTTTGTTTGTTATTGGTTTATGTATAAACGATCTTATGGCGGCGGCTTTAAAAACTTTATTCGCTACATAGGTATGTTTTTTACCTTTTTCTCAATAGCAATGGGCTTTAGTTTACACAATTCTATAGCCGTATTAGAAGGTCATTTTGGAAAACGAAGTGAATTTGTACGCACACCAAAATTTAATATAAGTTCTATAAAAGACAGCTGGCAAGGCAATAAATATTTAAGAAAAAACATCTCTAAAAACGTAATTTTCGAAGGGCTTTTAATGCTCTATTTCGCCTTTGGAATGTACAGTGCATTTGTAGTTGGCGATCAAGGTGGCGATTTTGGTTTATTTCCATTTCACCTTATGTTATTTTTAGGTTTCGGTTTTGTATTTTTTAAATCATTAACCTCAAAAGCATAGTATAAAAATATTTTGGGCGTTACCTAAAGGTCGCGCTTTCACTACTCGCTCTTTTTGTAAAAAAAACAAAAAGGAGCTTAAACAAACCGTTCAATCGCTAACGCATAGTCATGTTTAATTCTGCAGTATTTAAAGCTAACAAACTCCCGATTTTACTTACAATTGTTAGTGCTGTTTTATATTTTACATTTGCCTATAACTTAGAAAGAACAGCACACTTTAAGCTTGTTTCTATTTATGTAATATTATTTACAAGTTTTTATTTTTTAATAAAAAACAATAAAGTAAATACTAATTTTCTAACAGCAATAGCCTTTTTATTTCGGGCTATATTTATACTATCCATACCTAATTTATCGCAAGATTTTTACCGCTTTATTTGGGACGGACGCTTAATACTGCAAGGTATAAATCCATATTTATACACACCAGAATCCTACATCTCTCAAGCACAATATCCTGTAGCACAAGCACAAGAACTCTACAATGGCATGAGACAACTAAATGCAAGCCATTTTACAAACTATCCACCAATAAACCAGTTATGCTTTATTATAGCAGGCGTATTTGCAGGAAAAAGTATAGTTGGCTCTGCTATGGTATTAAGACTATTAATTATTGCTGCCGATTTTGGAATTCTCTATTATGGAAAAAAACTTTTAAAACAATTAAAACTGCCAGCCCGCAATATATTCTGGTATATATTAAATCCGTTTATAATAATAGAACTTACAGGCAATCTGCATTTTGAAGGTGTAATGATTTTCTTTTTAATTTGGAGTTTATATCTTTTACATGCTGGAAAATGGAAATGGGCAGCAGTTGTTCTTGCTTTATCTATTGCTACTAAATTAGTACCACTTATGTTTTTACCATTGTTTTTCTGGTGGTTTTTAAAAAAGCAAACAATTAAAAATTTTATAAAACTCATTACATTTTATACCATAGTTTTAGTTACAACACTATTACTATTTGCTCCATTTTTCTCATCACAATTTATAGACAATTATGCCAAAACTGTTGGACTTTGGTTTAGTAATTTTGAGTTTAATGCAAGTATTTATTATATAGCAAGAGCTATTGGCTATTGGTTTAGAGGTTATAATGAGATTGCTGTAATTGGTAAAGTTTTACCAGTTATTACAGTACTTTTTATTCTTTACATATCGTTTTTCAAGAAAAACACAAGTTTAAAAAAACTAATTACCGCTATGCTTTTTAGTTTTACAATCTATTTGTTTTTAAGTACAACTGTACATCCATGGTACATTGCAACTATACTTATGCTAAGTGTATTTACAAATTACAAGTTTCCATTGGTGTGGAGTTTTATTGTAATAATAAGTTATCTCGCTTATGCAAATACAGATAACACCGAAAATCTCTGGGTTATTACTCTAGAATATGTAGTTGTTTTTAGCGTATTTATTTGGGAGCTATTAAAACAAAGAAATAAAACAGTAATTGAAGCTGTTTAACTTTAGAACATTTTATATAAATAAGTTACAATAACACCTTTACCTTCTTCAAGAGTAATACGTAACATCTCGGTTTTTTCTTCTATTTTTAAATTAAACGGAGAAGCTAATAAATCTATTCCGCTTTGTTTTTTTAATCTTGTGCCTTGACCAGAAATAATATCTTTATTTGCTACAAAATTACCATTAGGAATATGTTCTGTAATAATTACATATTTATAATTGCTTAATTTATTTGCTATATTTTTAACTTCTTTATTAGATAAATGCTGTAAAACCTGCCTAATTAAAGCGCAATCTCCTTTTGGTAAATTATCTACTGCAATGTCTAAACACTTAAATTCTAGATTAGGTGCTTCAAAAACATCTTCATTATAGTCTATTAACTCTTTTACAATATCAACAGCAATATACTTATTAGTAAATTTTACTAATTTTTTTCCAATATTAAAATCACCACATCCTAAATCGCAAATAACAAGTGGTGTTTTAAAAGCTTTTAAAAAGGCTGTAACAACCTTTATATAAGGTTCTATAATTTCTGATTTATGCGAACCTTCACCAGAATAAAAGGCAGTATTATTATTTCCCCAAAGGTTCATTTTATATACTTGGTCCATTGCATCTTTAGTTGGCCAGGCTTTTTTATTTTTCTTTGGTTTTGGTCTATTCACTTTCAATTAGAGATTAAAATCTATATTTTTTAATTTGTAAAATTAACTAAAAGTCTATTACAAAAAAAAAGCTACCTTAATGGTAGCTTTCTTTCATTCTTCTTTTTCTTTCTCAATATATTTTAAGCTCTTACTTGAACCGATTTTATTACTGGATGTGAACTTACAACTTCCGGTCTTTTTGTGGTTCTAATTTCTGATAAATGATTCATTAAAACCTCGTATGCTTCTTGCGAATACGAATTTGAACGAATAATCTGCATATAATTATAATGGTGATCTTTATCTATTTTTTTACTTTCTTCAAGTAACATATTAATATTATAATCTAAAACTGAAGATTTTAAATCAAACCATAATCTAGATAAACCTCCATTTACACTTCCTTTTTCTTGAGGAAGTACGCCTATTTCCATTAACAAATCTGAGATTTCTTCTGAAAATTGATTAAACATACTAATACGCTCTTTAATAAAATTTTTAATTGCGTCGTTATTAGATTTTTGTAATAATTGCTCATAAGCAGATTCTGCATCATGGCTAGCTCTAAGTGCATTTTGCAATGCTTCGGCTCCAACTTGGTAAGTGATTGTATTGCTCATAATAATCTAATTTTTGTTTAACTTAATATTATAAAGATATAGACAGTAATTTAACATTTATCTTAAATATTTTATAATTAGCACAGCTTTAACATTTAAAAATTAATAAGACTCAAAAATTATTTTTTAATACTAAAAAAGCCACATAAAACTATGTGGCTATAAAACGTTTAGAGCTTATAAGATTATTTAATTTTTTCTAACTTAATGATTGTTAACACTTCAACCTCATCATCAAATCCGTCTTCATCTGTTTCTGTTACTGTTGTAGATGTATAAGTTACTTTAAAATTTTCTCCTATTAATTCATCAGACTCTAAATCGAAGCTTGCTAACACATCTTCTTTTATTTCTTGAAAAATAATAGTTCGCTCATCTCCTTCATTATTTGTATGTATAAAATTATAACCATAATCTTCTACACCATCATACACTGCTTTAATTGTTAAAGGTTCTTGTGTAATACTTTTAAAACTAGATAGAGTTAATAATAAAACACCTACCAATACTAACGCTATTTTGTTTTTTGCTTTCATTTTTTTTGTTTTTATTATTTATTAATATTTAAATCACAGCACTTTACTGTTTGTTTTCGGCTATTTAATTATTTTCAGGAGCAACATATCAAACACTTCAATTACAATTAAGATTATAATAATCCATTCTAATCTACTGCTTTCTTTATGGTCCATTATGTCTTTAAAAAGCTCTAAGTTTTCTTTAATAATTTCTATACGCTCTTGAATTAAGCGGTATCTATCTTTTAAATCGAATGTTTTTTTAAGCTCGATATTTAGCACATTTAACTCTTCTACTTCCCATGTAATTTCTGGAGAGTCGAATATGTAAAGATTTTCAGAGATTCTATTTTTAATGTTAAGAGTCTTGCCTATAAATCGTTTAAGTTTATTTCCAGAAATATCTAACTTTCCTTTTTCTTCTAGGTATAATGTATGCTTGTTGGTTTCTACTAAAAGTGTTTCGGTAATTTCAGAATAACGGTTTAATGCTACAGATTGAGACGTGTTTAGCATTACTAAACGAATCATTTCTTCATTTAGCGTTGGTAACTCTACGTGACTAAACTGTACTTTTAATGTTTCTGGTTTAATAATTACTTCTGTTTCTTCAGAAAGTTTTTGAGAAAAATAATTTGTACAAAAAGGTTTAATTTTTGTTAAGCAGCTTTTTATTATTGTTTCTTCAACATTAAAAAAACTTACAATTCCATATTGAAATATATAGATAAAACTATCTTGAGATGTTTTATAATATAGCTCGTCACTATCTTGAAAAAGCAACTTCCAAGACAGTTGCTTTTGGCTTTCTTTTATATTGATAGTACTTGCAACCTGGTAGGCTACGACGTTATACATTAGAAATCATCACTATTTTCGTCCATTTCTGGATCTTGTATCGCTTCTGGATCATTATCATCAAAATCTTCATAATCGTCTTCATCATAATTTTCCATTGTAGCCTCTAATTTGGTACTTACTTTTACTAAATACTTAGTGTCTTGGGTAATTAGTTCTACAGCTTCTACTAGCTCGTTTTTTGCATTTTTAAAAGCAACTATATGTCTATCGTCATAACCGTCTGGAAATTTCTCTACCAACATGGCTAAAATTTCTGGTGTTAACTTTTTAAAATCTACAATAACGCGTTTTAAATGTTCGTGTCTGTTTTTCATAATTATTGGTTTAATAAGTATGCAAAAATTAACGGTGCTACAATAGTAGCATCACTTTCTATTATAAATTTTGGTGTGTCTATATCTAGTTTTCCCCAAGTAATTTTCTCATTTGGTACTGCACCAGAGTATGAGCCATAACTTGTTGTAGAATCACTAATTTGACAGAAATAACTCCAAAATGGAGTTTCTGGTCTTTCCATGTCTTGATATAACATTGGTACTACGCAAATAGGAAAATCTCCTGCAATTCCGCCTCCAATTTGAAAAAAGCCTATTCCATTTTCTGAATTATCTGTATACCAATCTGCTAAAAAAGTCATGTACTCAATACCAGATTTCATTGTACTTGCTTTAAGTTCGCCCTTAAGCACGTAGCTTGCAAAAATATTTCCCATTGTACTGTCTTCCCAACCTGGGCAAACTATTGGCAGGTTTTTTTGGGCCGCTGCATACATCCATGAATCTTTTAAATCTATTTCGTAATACTGCTCTAAAACTCCAGATAATAACATTTTATACATATACTCATGCGGTAAATAACGTTCTCCATTAGCTTCGGCATCTTTCCAGATTTTTACAATATGTTGTTGTAGCCTTCTAAATGCTTCTTCTTCTGGAATACAAGTATCTGTTACACGGTTTAAACCTTTTTCAAGTAAATCCCACTCATCTTGTGGTGTTAAATCACGATAATTAGGTACACGTTTGTAATGAGAATGTGCTACTAAATTCATAATATCTTCCTCAAGGTTTGCACCTGTACAAGAGATTATTTGAACTTTGTCTTGTCTTATCATTTCGGCAAAACTTTTACCAAGTTCTGCAGTACTCATTGCACCTGCTAATGATACTAACATTTTAGCTCCACTTTCTAATTGTGCTTCGTAACCTTTTGCTGCATCAACTAATGCTGCTGCATTAAAATGCAAATAGTGTTTTTCTATAAATTGAGAAATTGGTCCTTTAGTATTCATCGTCTTCGTTGTATTTAGCACTGTTATTTTTTTGTTTTACATTCTCGTAAGCATTGTCGTAATCTGCTTCGGCATCATCATTTTCAAATTTATAGCTTAGCATTTTGTAGTATAATTTTGCGGCTAAAAAATCTGAAGATTTATCAATTTTATTTGGGCATAACTCGACAATATCAAAACCTACTACATTTTTCTCTGCGAATACTTGCTTTAAAAATTCTAATGTTTCATACCATAATAAACCGCCAGGTTCTGGTGTTCCTGTACTTGGCATTATTGAAGGATCGAATGCATCTAAATCTATAGTGATAAATACATTCTCGGTCATTTGATCTACTGCACTATCCATCCAAGTATCATCTATAGCCATTTCATGTGCAAAATATGTTTTCTCTTTGTCCATTACAGTCGTTTCTATAACATCCATAGAACGAATACCTACTTGAATTAGGTTAGTTGTTTGGCTAGCCTCGTAAACTGCACAGGCATGGTTACATTTTGAGCCTTCGTACTCCTTACGCAAATCTGCATGCGCATCAAGCTGTAAAACTGTTAAGCTTGGGTACATTTCATTAAAAGCACGAATAGTACCTATAGAAATAGAGTGTTCTCCTCCAAATATGGTAACAAACTTATTTTTTTTAATGTACTTTTTAGTTGCTTTATGCACAGCATCTACCATTGCTTCTGGCGAAGTATTTTCTGTTACAGCATCTGCCAGATAAATACCTTGTTTGTAAACTTCGGTTTCTGTTTCAATGTCGTATAGCTCCATATTTTCTGAAGCATTTAAAAATGCATCTGGACCTTTATCTGCGCCTTTTTGCCAAGTACTTGTACCATCGTAAGGCACAGGTATTAATACAATTTTTGATGTTTCAAGTTTAGAGAATTCTTCTCCAATACCTGCATAAGTTTTAGTTTGCATAACCTAAAATTTTAAGTAAGTCTTCACTTTTTTGTTGTTCGCTAAATAGTTTTGTTGTAATGTTTCCGTCTTTATCTTTATTTATTAAAATGTGTTTTGGCGACGGTATTAAGCAGTGTTGCAAACCTCCAAAACCTCCTATAGTTTCTTGGTAAGCACCTGTATTAAAAAACCCTATATATAAAGGTTTGTCTTTATTATATTTTGGTAAATAAATGGCATTCATGTGTTGTTCGCTATTATAATAATCATCACTATCACAGGTTAAACCTCCAAGCAAAACACGTTCATAACTAGACTCCCATCTATTTATTGCTAGCATTATAAAACGTTTATTTATAGCCCATGTATCTGGAAGAGTTGTTATAAACGATGAATTTATCATGTTCCATTTCTCACGATCGTTTTGTTGCTTTTGGTATAACACCTCGTAAATTGCTCCACCACTTTCACCTACTGTAAAACTTCCAAATTCTGTAAATATGTTTGGTACATCTACTTCTTCTTCCTCACATGTAAGTTTAATTTGGTTTACAATCTCGTCTACCATATACTCATAGTCAAAGTCGAATGCTAATGAGTTTTTAATAGGAAATCCACCACCAATATTTAAGCTATTTAAGCTTGGACATATTTTTTTTAAGCTTGTATATACTTTTAAACATTTTTGTAATTCATTCCAGTAATAAGCATTATCACGAATACCTGTATTTATAAAAAAGTGCAACATTTTAAGGTTGACCTTTTCATTGTTTTGAATTTTATTTTTGTAAAAAGGAACAATGTTTTTGTAGCCAATTCCTAAACGTGATGTATAAAACTCGAACTTAGGTTCTTCTTCTGATGCTATACGAATACCAATGTTGTAATTACCTTTTATTTCTGCAGACAACAAATCTATTTCTTCGTAATTATCGATAATTGGAATACAGTTTTTTTGTCCGTTATTAATTAACCTTGCAATGTTTGTTACATACTGTGCACGTTTAAAACCGTTACTTATAACAAATGTTTCGTTTGTTATTTTGCCTTCTGCTTTTAGGTTCTCTACAATATCAATATCGAAAGCAGATGATGTTTCTATATGAATATTATTAGTTAATGCCTCGTTTAAAACATGCTTAAAGTGTGAGCTTTTTGTACAATAGCAATAATTGTAAGTTCCTTTATAATCATGTTTTTCTATAGCATTTGCAAACCATTGTTTTGCTCGCTGTATATTATTTGATATTTGTGGCAAATAGGTAAACTTTAAAGGCGCACCATATTCTTCTACCAATTTCATAAGATCAATATCATGAAACTGAAGTTGATTTTTTTCAAGTTTGAATTCTTCTTGAGGAAAATCAAAAGTTTGATTGATTAAATCAATATATTTTGTATTCATTATAATTTTTAAAAAACGTTAAGATTTAGTTTAAAAAACAACATTTAATGCTGTTGAAAATAAATTAAAACGTTCCTCTCAAACTTGTATAATTAAGTCTGTTGTAGGTACAAAGCCATAGTAGTGTTGGCTTGCAACTATTGAAGTAAAAGCGGAAGTTAGCTCTAAAATTCGGTTACTTAAACGATAAGCTGCTTTTGAGAATGACTTCCTATTGCTCAAAAACCCGAACATATAAACACGGTTCAATTTGTTCAGCTATATTATATACTTGTTAAAGTAATAATATTATAACGATGCAAATGAAATACTTTTTTTTGAATTTCAAATTAATTTTATATTATTTTTTAATTTATTTCTTAATTACTTGATTTACTGATTGTTTAAGCCGTAATAATTTGTAGATTTAAGGTTAAAACAACACTATGAAACCATATTATTTTATCTTTTTTTTGATTTTTTTTCAATGTAAAAACAACATTGAAAGTAATTCTATACAAGATGATACTATTGAAAACTCGGTGAATACAATGTGGAATAATTTTACTAAAGCAAATCCTGAGTATAAAACTGAAGCTGTTCCAGATTCTTGGTTTTTTCACGACAATAAAAGTGATGCAAATAGGTTAGCACAGCTTACTTTAAATGGAAAAAAAAGAGCCAGTTCTGGTTTATATTTATGGTACAAAGAGGCAAATGCAGGTTTACCTAAGGTTGGAACAAAACAAATAGTTACCAATTATAACGGGCGCGCCATTGCTATAATTGAAACTAAAAAAGTAGATACTATACCATTTAGTAATATCACTAAAGCTTATGCTGCGTTAGATATGGGAACTACTATAGAGCCACTTAAAAAGTGGAAAAATGCACATTGGGCATTTTTTACAAATGCACTAAAAGAAAGTGGCAAGCAACCTACACAAAACATGCTAGTGGTTTGTGAGGTTTTTGAAACTATTTGGCCAATAAAAAAGTAATTATATAAAGGGAATACTTTACATCATCATAAGCGTTTGTACTTCTTGCTCTGTTAAAATTTTCCAATTTCCTCTTGGAATATCTTTTTTAGTTAAATGAGCAATTTGTACGCAGTCGATTTTTACTAATTCGTATTTAAAATAATCGAAAATTGTATGTAAAATTGTATTTCCCGTATTTTTAATTTTAATACCTATTTCGTTTTTTCTATTATCTACGTAATCTATTTCTTCAACATTTATTTGTTTGCCTTCAATACGTAAACCTTCACGAATTTTCTTTAAATCTTCTAATTTTAAATTTTTGTCTAGTTCTAAATGAAATAAACGCACAACGCCTTTATTAGAGTTTGTAAACCTATCTACAACTTTATCGTCGTTTGTAAATAATAAAAGACCAGTAGAGTTTCTACCTAAACGACCAATTGGCTTTATACGAGAACTTGTTGCATTTGCAACCAAATCCATAACCGTTTTACCTTTGTACTCACTTGTTGTTGTAGCAAAGCCTTTAGGTTTATTTAATAAAACATAAGCCTTTTTTTCTGGATTTATTCGAGCACCATCGTAACGCACCTCATCTTCCAGCTTTACTTTATAACCCATTTCTGTAACTACTTTACCGTTTACAGTTACTAATCCTGTTGCAATATGAACATCTGCATCTCGACGAGAACAAATACCGGCATTAGCTACATATTTATTTAAACGAATCTCGTTAGAGTTACTCGCTTTTTTTGGTGAAGATTGCTTTTTAATTGGAGCATTACCACGAGCAAAACTTTTACTTTTAACATTTCCTGCACCTCTACCAGAAGATTTGCTATTTCCAGATGCTTTAGATTTTCCTTGACGTTGTCCGCTTTGTTTACTCATGACTTAATAATTTAATACTCAACAATTTTTGAGGGTGCAAAGATAGTTTATAATTTGAGAAATTTAGATAAATTCTCATGAGATTATAAACACACCCAACAAGCTAAAGTTAAGCAAAATTAATCGTTATATTCTACTGTAGATTGCCTTTCTCTATTTACTGTTAATTTGGTAACGTCTGGCCTTGAATAATGACCAACGGGATCGAAATTTTGGCGTTCTTCGTATACACGATTAAAATCTATAGTTTGTATAATTAACGCTTCAGTATTAATAACTGGTTCTAAAATCCATTCGCCATCTGGTCCTGCAATACAACTACCTCCATTAGCCAATGTTTCTGGACAGTTTTTTAGTATTTTATCTCGATGTGGTATTTGTTTTGGAAATTTATCTTTGGTCATTATACTAGATACCGAAACTACAAATGAGCGTGATTCTCTTGCAATAAAACGTGTAATATCTTTAGTATTATGGTCACTTCCTGGCCAAACTGCTATATGTAAATTTTCACCTAAACCATATAATGCCGTACGTGGCAATGGCATCCAGTTTTCCCAACAGTTTAAACCACCAACTGTAAATTGCTTTAATTTATGCACTTTTAAACCATTTCCATCACCTGGAGACCATGTTAACCTCTCATCATAGGTTGGTTGTAGTTTTCTGTGTATAGATTGTATTTCTCCATGTTCGTTAATGTAAACCAAAGAGGCGTAAATTGAATGTCCGCCACGGTTTTTAGCACGCTCCATAATACCTAAATATACTGCTATTTTATGTTGTTTTGCTAACTCGCAAACGGTATCTAATTCGCCATCTTCGACTTGAATAGCGTTTCTAACATATTCTGCATGCAATTCTTTATTCACTTTTGTATTCCATTCTGCTCCACCAGTTAATGCCAACCAAAAAGGATAACCAGGTACTAAAGCTTCACCAAAAACTATAAGTTCGCAACCTAACATTCCTGCTTCTACTATTGTATCTTCAACTTTTTTAAGTGTTTCAACTTTATTTAATAGCACAGGAGAAATTTGTGCCATCGCTATTTTTAAGGTGTTTTTCATTTTAAAAAATTCTTTTCAATACCAGATTAATATCAATCAACAAGATACTAAATACTCCAGCTACAAGAATAAATTTTAAAATATTGTGCAGTATAACATAGTGTATTTTTGTTGAGGATTTCCACAAAAACAATAAAAATATAATAAGTAAACCTATAGCTATATAGAAATAGTAATACATGTAACCTATTTGATATTTATTTATTAAAAAATATAATGGTATTAATGACAGAACAATTAAAAAAGTGATCATTTTTTTTGAAACCGCTTCTCCATAAACTACTGGTATTGTTCTATAATTAAGAGCTAAATCTCCTTTCATATTTTCTAAGTCTTTAGCTAATTCTCTAATTGCAATTATTAAGAACAAAAAAGAAGCATGAACAAATATTACTGTATCGAAGTTTTTATAATATATAAAAATGATGAAAAATGGCGCTATTGTTAATAATGCCGAAATAATATTCCCTAATAAAGGTGTTTTTTTTAATTTATGTGAATAAAACCAAATAGCAAAAATATAGATAGAAAAGAAAACTACAGCACTAAACGAAACATAGCTCGCCATAATTATTGAAGAAAAATTAAGTACAAAATAAAATGACAATTTGGTGTTTTGGCTTACCAACTTATCTAACATTGTTTTGTTAGGCCTATTTATTAAATCTTTTTCTGAGTCGTAAAAACTATTTATTATATATCCTGCTGCTACAACTACTGCAGATGCTAGAACTAGCATAAGTAAATTTATGTCTAGCAGTACTTTTTTTGCAGGAATATTATGAGCGAATATATATACCGAAGTTAAATATTGAGCTATTACAATAACCAAAATATTATATCCACGAACTACAGAAAACAGACTAAAAAATTTAAGTAGAATGTGTTTCTGTTTTCTTGTTAACATGAAATAAAATTATTGAAATTTTTTATTTATAGATAACTTTAAAAATCTCAAGATTATTGTAAAATAAACTTAATATTAGAAATTATATACAACTTCTAATTTATAATCTTTAAGTGATTGTTTTGCTTTTGCAAAATCCTGTGTAAAGCCTAAAATATAACCTCCACCACCAGAACCACAAAGTTTTAAGTAGTAATCATTAGTTTCAATACCTTTTTTCCAAAGATCATGAAATTGCTTTGGTATCATAGGTTTAAAATTATTTAAAACAACTTTAGACAATTGTTTAGTATTATTAAAAAGCGATTTTATATCTCCCTTTAAAAAATCTTCTACACAAGCATCTGTATGTTTTATAAATTGGTCTTTTAGCATACTACGAAAACCATCTTGCTTCATGTTTTCCATAAAAATACTTACCATTGGTGCCGTTTCTCCAATAATACCACTATCTAGTAAAAATACAGCTCCTTTTCCAGATGTACTTTGTGTAGGAATTCCTGTAGCCTCAATATTGTCTTTAGAATTAATTAAAATAGGTAAACTTAAGTAGCTATTTAAAGGGTCTAAACCAGAAGACTTACCGTGAAAAAAAGACTCCATTTTAGAAAATATAGCTTTAAGCTGAAGTAATTTTTCTCTTGTTAAGTTTTCTAAAACAGTAATTTTATTTAGTGCATATTTATCGTAAATAGCTGCTACTAAAGCACCGCTACTTCCAACACCGTAACCTTGTGGTATTGAAGAGTCAAAATACATACCTGCATTAACATCTTCTTTAAGCTTATCTATCTCGAAGGTTACAATTTCACTACTAATGTTTTCTAAATAGAATGTGAATTTTTTTAAACTTTCGTTAGATTTTATTGCTTCTGCTGAAGTATTGTCTTCGGTTTTTAAAGCTCCATTATAAAAATTATAAGGAATTGATAATCCTTTAGAGTCTTTAATTATACCGTATTCTCCGAAAAGTAAGATTTTTGAGTAAAAAAGTGGGCCTTTCATAACAATAGATTTGAGTATTTAGTCGCTATATTTTTATTAAAGTTACATTTTTTTTGCTCCTAAACCTACAGTATCACAAATATAGTGACCGTTTTGGCAATATGCAACTAACTGAGTCTTAATAAACTCTAAAATTTGTTCTTTTTCTTTTTCAGGATATAATATGTGAACATTTGCTCCAGCATCTAGAGTAAAACAAATATTTAAATTGGTTGCTTTTCTAAAACTCCATATTTTATTTATTATCTCTAATGTATTTGGTTTCATTAAAATAAAATATGGCATGCTTGTCATCATCATGGCATGTAACGTTAATGCTTCGCTTTCTACTAATGCTATAAATGCTTTTAAATCTCCAGATTTTAAAATATTTTTTATTTCAGAAATATTATTGTTAGCCTGTTTAAACCTTTGTTTTGCAAATGGATGACCATGCATTAAATTATGGCCTACTGTACTACTCACCTGCTTTTCTCCTTTATCTACTAGCAGGATTGTGTCTTGATAGTTTTTAAAATTATCATGTACTTGGTAAGGATATTTAACACCATATAAATCACTACTATTTTCTATCTCATTATGTGCTCCCCAAACCACTAAGTCTCCTTGAATACTTCTACATGCACTACCCGAACCTAATCTAGCTATAAATGAAGCTTTTTTATTAAAATAGCTTTCTGTAATCTCTGGGTTTAATTGCTTTTCAATACTCATTAAACATAACGCCAATGCACTCATACCAGATGCAGACGAAGCAATACCAGAACTATGCGGAAAAGTATTTTCTGTTTCTATTGTAAATTTTAATGTTTTAAGAAAAGGGAAATATTGTTGAATTCTATTAAAAAAAACTTCAATTTTAGGTTCAAAATCTGGTTTTCTTTCACCATCTAAATACACTTGAAAATCAAAACTATTAGTCGTTTTGGCTTTAGCTTCATATTTCAATTTAGTTATTGTTTTACAGTCGCTTAACGTAAAACTTATAGATTGATTCTCAGGAATTTGATGTTCTTTTTTCCCCCAATATTTAACTAGGGCTATATTACTTGGTGAAGCCCATTTAATTTCTCCGTTTTCAACTGTTGATTTTAAATTAAAAGGGATAAACTCTTCTGCAGTCATTTAAATTTAAATTTTTACAAATATAGTTTTTAATTCTATGAAAAATTTTTACTTTCGCCAAGTAACAAAATTATCATTCGGTTTAGTGATGTTTACCGATGTTTTGTTTCAAATAAACGTGATTATGTTTATTTTTTTTCTAAGAATAACTAACATTAGCTTTCTCAAGACCCCTTAAATCCCTCATCTTGAAGTTAAAAAGCTCTATTACAATCTATACTGTAAATGGACAAAAAACAAAGAATTATTTTAACCATGCTTGAACTTGTGGTTGAGCAAGGTGTTCACGCAACTCCTATGTCTCAAGTTGCCAAAGAAGCTGGTGTTGCTGTAGGAACAATTTATCATTATTTTAAAAACAAAGAGCAAATTATTGAAGAAATCTACTCTATGATTTGTCAAGACTTTGGAACTGTTTTAATGGCTAATGTACCTAAAGAAGATACTTTTGAAAAGCAATACAGAGTTATGTGGTTAAATTTATACAACTACTTTTTAGGAAATCCTCTTGCTTTTAAATTTATGGAGTTTGTTGGTGTACCACCAATTATTAACTCTGAAATTAGATTAAAAAGCGTTATGCATTTTAATACTATAAGAGATACTTTTTTATCTGCAATTTTGAAAAAAGAAGTTAGAGATGTACATGTTCGCTTAATTTTACAAATGTCAATGGGCAATGTAATTTCTGCTACACGCCTAAAGTTTAAAAAAGAACTACCAATGACTAATGTACAAATTGAAGATGCTATTAAAATGTCTTGGGATTCTATAAAAATATAACTTTTAGCTATTAGCTATATTTTGAGAAACAATGTAGGCGCTAGTCCATGCGTTTTGAAAATTAAAACCACCGGTTACAGCATCTACATTGATGACTTCGCCTGCAAAAAAGAGATTTTTATGGTGCTTACTTTCAAATGTTTTAAAATTTATTTCTTTTAAATCTATACCACCAGCTGTTACAAACTCTTCTTTAAAGGTGCTTTTTCCAGATACTGAAAACACTGCTTTTGTAAGTTGATTGTTTAGTTTTTGTAATTGCTCTTTATTTGCGTCTGCCCAACGTAATTGCTCTGTAATTCCGGCTGCCAAAACTAATTTTTGCCACAGCCTTTTGGGTAGGTTAAATTGTGAATAGTTATATATTGCTTTTTTAGAAGCGTCCTTTTTTATTTGTTTTAAAGCTTCAATTGTATCTTCACTTGCTTGATTTACAAAATTAATTTCTATATCAAAATTATAATTACGTTTAGCCAATTCTAAAGCTCCAAAAGCAGATAGTTTTAATATTGCTGGAGCACTAAATCCCCAATGTGTTATTAATAATGGGCCGCTAGATTCTAAGTGCGAGTCTAAAACTTTTACGGTTACATTTTGTGCAACTACTCCCGGAATATCATTAATCCTCGAGTCTTTAATATTAAATGTAAATAATGATGGTACTGGCTTTACAATATGATGGCTAAAACCTTCTAAAAGTTTCCATATTTTAGGATTACTACCTGTTGCGACAATAAGTTTTTTGCCTTTATAAATGCTATTTTTAGTAGTAAGTTCCCAAACTTCATTTTCATTTTTAATGGTATTTACAGATTGATTTTTTAATACTTCTACATTGTATTTATTTGCTTGATTTACAAAACAATCTATTATTGTTTGAGATGAATTTGAAACGGGAAACATGCGACCATCTTCTTCAATTTTTAATTCTACTCCACGTTCTTCAAACCAAGCAATGGTATCTCCAGTCATGAAAGTATGAAATGGTCCTAAAAGCTCTTTTTCACCTCTTGGGTAATTAGTTACCAAGTCCTGAGGTATAAACTCTGCATGAGTAACATTACAACGTCCACCACCAGATACTTTTACTTTAGTTAAAACCTCTTTACCTCTTTCTAAAATGGTTATTTTTAAATCAGGATTTTGCTCTGCAATATTTATTGCTGCAAAAAAGCCTGCTGCGCCACCTCCAATTATAATAACATCTTTAATCATAATACTCTATCGGGAAAATCACTAATTATAGCATTTACATTGTATTTTTTCATTCTTGCAATTGCTTTAGGCGTGTTTACTGTCCATGTATTTATAATATACCCATTTTTTTGGGCATTTTTTACATTGTTTTCACTTAAAAGCGCAAAGTTAGGGTGTAAAATTTTAGTTTCTATAGTTTTTGCAAAAGTAATTGCTTCTTCTAAATTTGCTTTGGTTAAAACACCTAATGGAATTTTAGAATTTAAGTTATACATTACTGTTAGTTCTTTATGCTGAAAACTAGATACTATAAAATTACTATAATTCCATTGTTGGTTTTGTATATAGCTTTCTATTAGTTCTACTGTTTTTGAAGCTGTATTTTTTCCTTTTAACTCAATATTTAAAAGACATTTTTTGTTTATTGTATTTAGCACTTCTTGTAGCGTTGGTATTTTATGCTCTTGTTCAACCTTTAGTTCTTGTAGTTCTTTCAAGGTATAGCTTGATACTTCGCCTGTTCCATTGGTTAAACGATCTAGTGTAAAATCATGAAAAACAACTAACTCTCCACTTTTACATAGGTGAACATCTATTTCTATACCATCAACCTTTAGTTCTAAGGCTTTATTTACAGAAGCTATTGTGTTTTCTGTAACGTATCCTTTTGCGCCTCTATGTCCAATATTTAATGTTTGCATTGTTATGTTTAATATAATTTACAAAGTAAAAAAACCATCAATTTTATTGAGCTAGTCAAAAAAATATGATGGTTTTTTTATTATTTTAATTTGGTTTTAAAAAGATAATCCAAAGCCAAATGTGAATCGTAAACCTTCTGTACTATTAAAGAAGTTAAATGTTCCTTGAATAGAGTCTGCCGCAGATACCCAAAAACCGCCTCCAAAATCACTATGCCATTTATTAGAGTAATCTCCAGGAAACCATACACGACCAACATCTCCACCTGTAAATATTCCTATTTGTAATGGCAATGTAGCTGTACGAAAAGAATTAAATGCATATCTAATATCTGCACTACCTACTAATGAGCTTCTTCCTGTAAAACGTTCGTTTCTATAACCTCTTAATCCATTGTTACCTCCAATATTTGCTGCTTGGTAAAATACAAGATCATCACCAAATCTTACTTGAGCTCTTAAATCTGTCTTTAAAACTAATTTTCTGTTTTGTGATAATGCATTGTAAAATCCTAAATCTGAATTTAAATAACCATAAGTATTTTTAGTTTCTTCTGGTTCTGTTTTTGCTCCTACATTTAATTTAAAAGTCATACCTCTTGTAGGTATAATTTTATTATCGAAACTGGCATAATTATAGTTTCCTTCTAATGCTACAAAAAAGCGTCTAGAATAAAAATCTGTTTCTGGTGTTGTAGGTGAAAATGTAGAAATAAAACGTCCTGGAGTATTTCCTATTTCTATACCTTCTACAATGGCTTTATAACCATAATCACTACCAAAATTTCCTTTTTTAAGCACACCAATACTGGCTTGATATATACTTTTCTTTACACGATTATAATCTAAGTCTAAATCATCGTCTAGGTTTACAGTTTCATTACCATAACCAAAAAAGTTACTTGCAAAATTCTCTGTTGTAATTTTACCAGAAACATGTAAATTCCACTCTCCAAATAAATTTGCAAATTCTCCATCGTAATCTAAACTAAAGCCACTAGTGGCGAAAAAATAGCCTAATTTGAACCTGTGTTGCTGAGAAAAAGGATTTCTCTGAAAGCCTTTTTTAGTAAAAACGGTTGATAGTCCTATTAATACTCCATCGTCTGGATTAAAACCTACATTTGGTATTAGTGTACTGGTGTTAACTATATTTTTATTAAAATCAAAAAGGTTATGGTTGTAAATATCTGATAGTTTTATAACTGCTCCTTTATTTTCTTCTATTGTATTAGGTTTAGATTTATGGTCGTAAACTTTTACACGTCTTCCATTTTTAATTCTATAGATATCGTTATTTTGACCTCCAATTATTCGCGTATAAATTAAGTTATTTGCTTTACCAGATACTTCAAACACATCATCATCATCTAAACCATAAATCCATAACTCTTTTGTTATGTCTCTATTAAATGTTCTGTCTATTAAAACTTCTCCTTTTTCACCATCAATAATTCTTGAAATTTTAACGTTTGTTTCTTTGTTTCCTGTTCTTGTTATTTCGAAAAAATCATCTTTATCTGTTCCTGTAATAATTACAAGTTCGTTAAGGTAATTATAGTAACGTTCTGCAATATCTAATAAGTTTTGTCTACGTCCTTTTAAAAAGCCTTGAATTTCTGTTATAGACTCATCTCTTACTTCTTTTGGAATTCTTTTAAAGGCTTTTGTAATCACATCATCTGTAATATTTTCCTGTAAAAATTTTGCTTGTTTCATCCAGGCTTCCTTATCTGAATTTTGAATTAAAACTTTATCTAGTTTTATTCCTGCACTATTCATCCACTTAATGTCTTTTAGTTCTGCATCGTAAACCTGAAGTTGTTTTGTAGATCCAGAAAGAAACTTCATTATATCTAATAATGCACCATCAAAATTTGAAAACACCTGATCACGATCTCTAGGTATGGGTCTAAATAACTTATCTCCATTTTCTTGATCAAATTGTGCCCAACGCCATTGATCTTGGTGTCTATCCCAATCACCTATAAGCATATCAAAAAGTCTTGCTCTTATGTATGCATTTTCGTCTATTTTATATTTTTCGTCTTCACGTACTTTTTCGATAATGTCATGAGTACTTTCAATATCGTCTGCATAACCAAAGTTTCTTTCGTTGGTGTAATTTTCTTCAGGACGCTCTTCAATCATGTATAATTCACCACCATATTCTGCATTATAATCACCCAAATGTTTATGTTTTGGAATGAAGTATAGTTTTGGGTTTGTATGATAGACCTGAGCTGCATCAGACAGTTCCGGAATTGCAAAAGAGGCATATGGATGTGCTGCCGTGTAAAAATCTAATATTAAATCTTCTACTGTTGTTTTTTCAAATTCATCTTGTATATAAGTTTCCTTAAATAAAACAGCTTGTAAATATTGTGTGGCACTTTTTCTAAGTGCTCGCATATTTAATTCTTTTCCATCTTTTGTTTTTAATCTTAATGATTTTGTTTGGTGACCGCCACCTGCACGTACTATTTCTAAACCTCCATAAAGCGTATCTAGTGTTGCTACTTGAGCTTTAATATTTGTACTGTATACTTTTCTATATCTATCTCCTAATAGTGTTTTATAAACACCAGATTTTTCGGTTTCTTCCTTTGTGTATATTGAAGCGTCCACGGTTTGTGGAAAAGTATCTTCTAATGTTTCTATATCGAAAACATCTTTGTTTTTTGGCATAACTTCTCGTTGAAACACTAACTTAGGTTTTCCTTCTTCTTGTAAATAAATACCAACCCAAGCGCTACCGTCTTTAAAAAAAGTTAACTCTGCAAACCCTTGTTCTCCAGAAGAAAACAAACCATTATTGCTTAAGCCCGCAAAAGAAGCTTTAGACCCAGAACCCGAAACTATTTGTCGTATTCCATTATTTTCAATGTATTGCATTGTATGCTCATGACCAGATGCAAATACAATATTATCGTACTCTAAAGCCATTGTTTCAATTCTGTTCATTAATTCGTTATAACGTTCATTATAACGGTCTTGAATAGATACACCACCTTGAGTTCTTACTTGTGCTAACAAAGATGCTAAAATTGGCAAGGGTACATTACTTTGCGTTGGAAACAAATGTTTTCTTGCTGCATATTGCCCACCATGAATTGCATTTGTATACATTGGGTGATGCATTGCAAATACTATACGTTTACCTTGTGCTTTTTTTAATTCGCCTTCTAATTCTTCAAAAAAACGATCTCTTGTTTTTATTTCACATTCATCATTTATTGTTGGCGTATCATTCCAGTTTTCTAAATACCATTGTGTATCTACAACTATTAACTGTATTTTTTCGCTAATGTCTATACTCTCTAACGGACATCCATTTTCTGGCTGAAAAGTATTTTTACCAAGCGCCTTTTCTATATATTTTTCTTCTCTTTTTACACCCTTAACACCATCTGCATACCAATCGTGGTTTCCTGGTATAAACACAACATCTCCCTTAAAACCTTCTAACGCTTTTACTTGAGCATTTAATGCGTTTTCACCTTCTGCTCTACCTTTTTCATCTTTCGCTGGTAATCCATCTGGGTAAATATTATCACCTAAAAATACAGCCACATCTTTTTTTGTAGCCTTATTTGATATATGATTTTTAAAAGCCTGGAGTCCAAGAGACATTCCATTCATTGGTGATTTACCTGCATCACCAATTAAATAAAACTTTCTATTAATTTCTTTATTTGGCAATGTTGCGTTTTTATCGTTTTCATCTCTATATTTTGACTTATACGTTGCACAACTTGATATAAAAAGAAAAATAATAATTGTTAGAATTATGTTATTTTTAGTCATAAAGGAAATTGATGGTTAATTTTTTAGTAATTTGGTTTCTTAAAACCTATAATTAGTATGTCTGAGATTATTGAAAAAGCCGAGAAGTTTGTCTTAAATTTATTTAAAGAACAGCTTCCAAATACTTTTATATATCACGATTTCACCCACACAAAACGAGTGCTTAAAAGTACAAAAGAATTAATTGAAAACTCTCAAATAAATGTTAATGAGGAAGAAATATTACTTTTAGCCGCTTTATTTCATGACACTGGATATATTAAAACTAGGGAAGGACACGAAGAAGAAAGTGTTATTATTGCAACAAATTTTTTAGAAGAAGAAAACGTCTCTAAAGATATAATTGATGGTGTTAATAAATGCATCATGGCAACAAAATTTAAAGATTCGCCAAATGGTAAATTAGAAGAAATTATAAGAGATGCAGACGCTTCTCATTTTGCTAAAGATTATTTTGAAGAAGCTAGTGAGTTTTTAAGAAAAGAATACGAGGTTCAAGGTATACGAAATTATACTGCCAAAGAATGGTTAAAAGAAAACATTAGTGTTTTAACAGAAAAACACCGTTACTACACTCCATATGCTATAAAAAACTGGCAACCAGTTAAAGATGAAAATCTAGCAAAATTAATTAAAAGAAGAAAAAAGAAAAAAGCGAAAGAAAATAAAGAACGCTTAAAAGCAAAATATAAAGCACAGTATAAAAATGAGAGTCCAGAAAGAGGTATTCAAACCTTTTACAGAGTTGCCTTAAGAAACCACATTAAACTTAGTGATATTGCAGATACTAAAGCCAATATTTTACTATCTGTAAATGCCATTATTATTTCGGTTGTATTAGGTAATTTAATTTCAAAACTTGATACAAACCCATATTTAACTTACCCAACGGCTGTTTTTACTCTTTTTTGTGTAATCTCTATGATTATGTCTATAATTGCTACGCGACCAAATGTAACAAGTGGAGAGTTTACCAAAGAAGATGTTGAAAATAAAGAGGTAAACTTAACCTTTTTTGGAAATTTTCATAAAATGGGACTTAAAGAATTTGAATGGGCAATAAACGAACTTCTTAAAGATAAAAATTACGTCTATACATCACTTACCAAAGATTTATACTATTTAGGAAAAGTTTTAGAGCGTAAATACCGCATACTACGTATAACCTATACTGTATTCATGACAGGAATAATAATATCTGTAATATTCTTTGCTTATGCTATAAAATCTAATCCTGGAGTAGACATACAAGATGTTTTAGAAAAAGAAGAACCTACAGCTTTAAAAGTAAATAATACCAAGCTTAAAAATGCGTTTTATTTAAACTAGCCTTTTATCTCTTTTATTAAATCGTTGTAAGTATAAAATTCTTTTTTATTAGATTCTTTTTGATACAAAACGTTAACTCTAATAGCTTTTAAACCAGTTACACCTTGTAAATCTTCTAACTCTAAAATTTCAACCTCATCACCTAATTTATGTTTAGATTGTAAAAATCTCACATATTTTAGGTACTCAAATTCGTCCTCTTGTTGTGAGTAAACAATAGTTAGTTTCCCTTTTGCCGTAATACGTTCTTCGGTACCTTTTATATTTGCTTTATCTACACGTTTTTTTACAACCTCGTATCTGGCATTATAAGTACCATCAACATCAAAGTGTTTTTCGTCTGTTCTAAACCTAATTGATAAGGGCTGATTAAAAACCAAGATCATAGAAGCCACATCTAAAGCTATTGGATATTTATGTTGCTTATTATAGAAAGCGGTTTCCATATCAATCATTACCTGCATTTGCCATAAACGCAAATTATATAAGTAAATTTCGTTAAAAGAATCTTCTTTGGTTATTGCTTCACCAATGTACATATTATGCTCAACACCATCGGTTTTAAAGCGTTCAAAAAAGTGAGGATACATAGCTTGTGCTTCAACTTGCTTTTTATCTAATAAAGAAGACATGTTCTTATTTATTAAACTAATGGTATCATCATAATTTTTACGATAAAAATAAATAACGTCCAACTCATTATCAATTTTGCTAAAGTAATCTTCAACATCATGAGTTAAATACGGTTTTGTTTTAAGCTGAAATTTAAATAAAGGCTCAATTTCATATTTAAAGAATTGAGTTATTTTTTGCTCGCTATCTACTTTAAAGTTACTTTTTAAATCTTTTTGATAGGCTTTTACTTGAAATAATAATTGTTCAAAAATTGGTAATTGCTCTTTTTTAAATGCCGCTTTTACAATTTTATCAACCATTTTAAGCTGAAGCGCTAAATCTTTTTGAGTTGCAATATTTCTGGCTTCTGATGAGCCTTTAACATCTATTTGCCCAAATAAAGGATAAACATTATCAAAACTAATTCTCTTAAAAGCAGGATTTTCATTTCCATTATATTCCTCCTTCATAAACTGCCTTGCAGCACTTTCAAATTTCCATTTAACACTAGGATGTATAGATGTGCATTCTCGCTGTATAATGGCTTGAATAAGGTTTTCCTCGTCTAATCTTGAGCGTTTTACTGCCGATAAAATAAACGGCATTACATCTACTAATTTATTAGAGTTTATACTATTTAAAGCTTTTGGTGTTTTAGAAACTAGCTCTAAAACTGCTAATAACTCACCGTTTTCTGCAATTGGAGCAAAAATGGCACTTTTGAAACCTTGCTCTTTTAAAACTTTTACTTGAGGCGATTTATCTTTTAAATTCTCAAAGCTTTTATCTACATTAGATATAGTAAAATTTGTCTTGTTTTTTAAAATTTTATCGTAGCTATAGTGGCAAAATAAATTTTCGCATTTAAATTCTTCTTTAGCTTTTAATAAAAAACTACTTATGCTAGAATCGTGCACCTTCATCAAGGTGTTTTCTTCTTTATTAAAAATTGAAAACCCTACTTCTAAGTCTTGAACTCCTAATAGCGATCTAAAAACCTTTTGAAAGTCACCCATAAAACTTTCTGTTTTACGCTTGTTACTTCCAATTAAAGTAGTTTTAATATTAGAAATAGATTGATCGTCTGTAACATCAAAAATATTAGAAATTACAAATCCTTTAGAAACATAACTATTAGGCGGAAATTTTTCTTTCCAAAGATCTACATTTTCAAAATTATCTAACAACTCATCAAAATCGTCATTAGTTAATTTTGGTGCGTTTTCTGTTGGAATAATTTCCATAAAATCAGCATTATAAAGTATTTTATAAATTCTAACAATACCGTTTTTATCTGGAATTTCGTAATACAGCGGACGCTTAAAATTAATTTCATAATTATAATAGAAACCCATTATAATTGTACAACTTAAAATATACCAATCATCTTCTGGCATATTTTTTATAACCAATTCAAAATCTGGACCAGCTTCTTTTATAATTTTTTTAAAACGCTTCGATGCATTAAAAATAAAATTATGATAAGGAACGCTTGCTGTTTTAATTTCGTTTAGACTTAATACTTCACTAAAAGAATCTTGCATTAAAACTTGAATTTCCTTTTCATGCTTTTTTAAAACCGAAGTTTTACTAAAACCATCCCTAAGTATGGGAAATGGTTTTTGAGTTTTAAGTATACGACGTGCTTTGGCAGCAATAAACTCATCATCGCTATTTGCCAATTCCTCATAGCGCTCAATAAGTTTATTAAAACTTATCTCTAACGTAAAGGGTAAATTAATATTGTCGTTTAGGTCTAAAATCATTGTGTTAAATAATGCAAAAATACGCAATTTAACGTTTAGTCGTTCTTTCTTTAACAAAATGACAATAAACAAAACAAGAAAAGTGCCTTACAGCACTTTTCTATATATATTAAACCAAATAGTTATTAATTCTATTATTTTTTAACTAAAACCTTATATTCATTTTTAGCTAAAGGAATTGCATCGCCATTTAATTCTACTGTTTCGTTAGACATATAATCTACATAGACTCCTTTTTGAGGTAAGCTTGCCTTTACGTTTTCTTCGGAAACATTTGCAATAAATACCACTTCGTCATTTTCTTTGGTTCTTGAAAAAGAAATTACATTTTCACCATTATCAATAGCGTTGTATTTAGCGGAAGCTTTTCCACCATGTAGAGCAGCATTGTTTTGCTTTAGTGTTGCTAATTTTTCTAATACCTTCCATGTTTTACCTTTGGTATGCGGGAAACTATCTTTTTCAAAAAACAGTAATCTATGGTCTAAATCGTATTCTTGACCAGAATAAATTAATGGCATTCCTGGTGTTACATAAGCCAAAGCAGTCATCATTTCACCAGCTTCTCCCATACGTTCTTTAATGGTACCATTCCAAGAATTTTCATCGTGATTGGTTACAAAATTCATTAAAATATCATCTGCTTCATAACGATTAAAATCGGTTTGTAATGCAGTTGTAAATTCGGTTGCATCTTTTTCACCTTTAGCAATTGCATTCATAGCATGGTGTCTATCCCAACCGTAAGCCATATCAAACAAACCATCTTTTAACAATTCTGGCTCCCAAGCTTCTGCTAGCATAAAAATGTCTTTTTTAGCGCGTAATTTTGGTATTCCTTGTTCCCAAAAATTAGTTGGTACAGATCCTGCAACATCACATCTAAAGCCATCAACACCTTCATTTGTTAACCAATAACTCATATCTGCAATCATTGCTTTTCGCATCTCTTGGTTGTCGTAGTTTAAATCGGCAACATCAGTCCAATCTGTATCTACAGGATGTACAACTTCGCCTTTATCATTTTGCGTGTAATATTCTGGATTGGTTTTTAACCAAGTATGATCCCAACCAGTGTGATTTGGTACCCAATCTAAAATCACATAGATTCCATTATCGTGAGCAGTATTTACTAAGTCTCTAAAATTTTCAATTGTTCCGAATTCTGGATTGATTTTAGTAAAATCTGACACTGCATAATAACTACCTAAATATTTGTCTTGTTCTGCTTCTGGAAAATCGGTTGCAAACTTGCTATCTTCTCCTCCTGTAGCTTTACGCTTTGTTTCTGAAATAGGAAATACTGGCATTAACCAAATTACTTTTACACCTAATTGTTTTAACTGCGGAATGTCTTTTGTGAAAGCTTCAAAAGTGCCTTCAGGTGAATATTGACGTATGTTAGCTTCATAGATAACAGCCGTTTCTAAATCGGAAGCCGAAATAGGTTGTATTGCTACTTTTTCTTCTGTAACAACTTTAGTTTCTTCTTGTTTTTTCTCTTCTTTACAAGCAAAAACACTAAGTATTGCAAGGGATAAGATTAGTTTTTTCATGTGCATGTTTATTTAATATTTTCTAATAATAGGATGTTAGACTCTGTATCTATTGTGATTTTTCCGTTTGTAACTTCTAGAATTTCTCCAGAATAGAAGTCTTTAATTTGTGCTCCTTCCTTAAAAACTGAAGACACATCAATAGTATGTTTTCCTTTAGGAATATCAATACCAATAATGACCTCATCTTTAAAATTTCCATTGGTATAGCTTCTGCTAAAAAGGTAAGGTGTATTGCTTAGCATGCTATGTTTTCCTGCTCCAACCGAAGGATGATTACGTCTAAACTGACCTAATTTTTGCCAATGGATTAACAAGTCTTGTTGGTATGCTATTTCATTCCAATTCATAAAACTTCTTAAAGTAGCATCTCCAACAGTGCCTTCTATAGTCAAATCTCTTGCAGATTCGTCTCCATAATAAACTTGTGCAGCTCCAGGAGATAGTAATAATCGTGTTGCAGTTTCGTAGGTTTTCTCTCTGTTTTTATCGAAAGGTTGCCCGTCATCATGAGACGTTAAATAGTTTAAAACACCATAACCTTTAAGGCTAGTATGTAAAAGACTATCGTATTTTTTGAATTGCTCTTCGTAGGTTTGCTGTGCAGCGTTCCATTTAAATTCAAAATTGATTAAACTATTAAAAGCATCATCAAAATAGTTGACTTTTTTATCTCCAAAATCGAAAGCTTTTCCTGCTGAAATTCCGTAGTTATACACTTCTCCAACCAAGTAAAAAGTATTATCATCTAAAACTTTGTTTGGGTTTTGCTGCTTAAATTCCGCGAAAGCGTTATCACAAACGTCTTTAAACTCTTGCCATACAAAAGCTTCGGTATGTTTAACGGTATCTACTCGATAACCATCAATACCAAAATCTGTAATGTAATCGCTTAGCCATTTCATGATATAAAAACGAGGTGCACGAGGATAACCTGTAGCTTTAAAAAAAGCATCTAATTCTGCAACTTCTTCGTCATAACGACCTTCGGCTTTCCACTTTTCTACCAATTGTGGTGGTAATTCAACTGCTTCGTTGCTCTCTGTTTTAATGTCTGGAAGGTTTTTTACTAAGGTACACGTTACGGTGTTTTCGTAATTATCGTATTGACATTGTGGATCTGTTCTAACCCAATCGCTTGGCCAAACAGGATCTTGCTCTGTAACAGGACCTGTGTGATTGATAACTGCATCTAGCAACACACGAATGCCTTTTTTATGTGCAGCATCCACCAGGTTTTGTAAATCTTCTTTGGTTCCTAAATTGGCATCAATATTGGTCCAATCTTTAGTCCAATAACCATGAAATCCATACGTATTTCCAGTACCTTCATCGGTTGCGCCATGAATTTGTTCTACAATTGGTGACATCCAAATGGCATTGATTCCTAAATTGGTAAAATAACCGTCTTCAATTTTTTGCGTGATTCCTTGTAAATCGCCACCTTCAAAACCACGTAAAACAGCAGTTTCTTTAGTTCTTCCATAATTTACGTCATTGGCTTTATCGCCATTATTAAAACGATCGGTTAATAAAAAATAAACGTTTGCAGCATCCCAAACAAAAGGGGTTTTAGCGTCTTCTTTTTTCTTATTTTCTGCGATACCTTGATTTGCTTTTTTATCAGTTTTACAACCAAAAACAAGAATAGATAATGCGATTAAAAGTATGCTCTTTTTCATTTTAAATTTAATATTTAATTTGTACTTCAACCTCTTTTGAAGTATTCCAATTCACCTGAAAAGTCAATGTTTTTGAAACTTCATTATAGTTAAACTCTATTTTTTTTCTATTGAATTTTATGCGTTTTGGTGCTTTAGGAAAATTGTGAATAATCACATCTATTTGTTTTGTTAATGCAGAGTAATTTACACCTATCTCTGCTTCAAATTCTAGTTCTAAATTGTTACTTGATGTTTCTGCTTCAAACTCTAAAATCTCATAGTTTCCTTTTTCAAAAGCATTTTTTGTTGAGCCATCGTCATTATACATTTTGCGTTCACTTTCGTCTACAGACTCATCAAAATAGTAATTTAAGTCGAAGGTATTTCCGTCATATTCTGCAGTGCTTTGCATTGATTTTGCAGTTGGAATAAATGCGCCACCACGAACATACGTTGGAATGTATTTTTCTTCCGTTTTAACAGAAAGTGCTTGTCCTCCTTCCACTTTTTTATTGGTATAAAAATCAAACCAATTACTGTTTTTCGGAAAGTACACCTCAGCTTCTTTTTGTTCTGAATGTACAATTGGTGTCACTAAAAAATCATTTCCCCAAAGGTATGTTGATGCCATAGTTTGCAAATTTGCATTGTCTTCTTCTTCAAAAAACAAGGCTCGCATTAAAGGCGCACCAGTTTGGTTATTTTCAAATACCAAATTGTAATTATAAGGAAGTAATTGATAACGTAATTCGATTGCTTTTTTTGCCAAAGCTTTCGCTTTATCGCTTCTAAAAACAGGTTCTGCAGGAACTTCTTCTTGTGCATGTGGTCTGTAAATTGGTTGAAATACACCATATTGTAACCATCGTGCATACAACTCATCATCTAAATTATTACCAGCAAAACCTCCCAAATCGCTATGCATATAGGCCAAACCTTGCAGTCCCATTTGCAGTGCAATTTCTGGTTGAGATTGTAATCCTCCCCAAGTTCTGTTAACATCTCCAGACCAAGGAATCATTCCAAAACGTTGTGATCCAGAACTTCCTGCACGCATTAAAATAAATGGTCTTGTATTTGGAAAATTTTGGGTATACATTTCTTGTACTAATTCCGCCCAATGGTGACCATAAATATTATGTACTTCGTCTGCTGTTCCAGTTGCATGAAGTAATTCTTTAGGATGCACTTCTGGCTCTCCTAAATCTCCCCAAACACCAGAAACCCCTAGATCGGCCAAGTCTTTATAAATATTTTGAAACCATTGTTTTCCTTTTGAATTGAAAATATCTATCAATCCTGTGTTACCAAAATAGAAATCGTAAGTAAACGGATTTCCTATAGAATCTTTAGCTAAAACATCTGCTTTTACCGCTTCGTCCCAACGGTTTGATGTGGTTAATAAAAACGGTTCTGTTACCAAAACAGTTTTGACATTATTGTCTTTTAATCCTTTTAGCATTTGCTTCGGATTTGGAAAAGAATCACGATCAAACGCTAGATTTCCCATAGTACCTTGAATGGTTTTTCCGAACCAGAAAATGTCAATAATTATAGCATCTAGAGGAATATTCATTTCTCTAAATTTTTCTACTGTAGCAGTTACTTCTTCTTGTGAATGATAACCAAATCGGCTAGAAAAATTACCCAAAGCCCAACGTGGTGGCATGGGTTGTGTGCCTGTAAGTTGAGTATAGTTTTTAGTAAGATCTAACCAAGAATCACCAACTACAATTTGATAGGTTTTTCTACCAGAAATAGTTTCGTAGCTTATTGTGTTATCTGCTTTACTATCTAAATCTAAAAAGCCAATTGGTGCATTATCAAAATGAATAAGATACTTGTTAGAAGACACCACAATTGGCATCGTGCAATTCATTAGTTCACTTCTATCTTCGTAACCATAATGTGCTTTATTGTACAACTCTAAACGATTACCACGTCTATTCATCCCTAACGCTCTTGCGCCTCCACCATACAATACTTCCTCTGGTTTTAAATTAAAACTAATGGTTTCAAAATCGTCTGTTTTTTGAAAACTATTTTTTACAGAAGTCACTTCTTTTCCGTCTTTCCAATACGAAATATGAAAAGGAGACTTGGTGATTTTTACTGTTAATTTTTCAGATTGAAAAGTAATTTCATTTTCTGTTTCATTAAATTTCACCTCAGAAAGTACTTTATCTATAACAACAGCGTGTGACTCTTTATCAAATGTTTCACCTATAGGCAAAAATGTAGTTTCGATAATTTCAGGATGGTAAAAATGCATTTTATAATTTCCATCTGAAACCTGAATATGTAATTGATTGTCTTGAAAGTTCGCTGTCTTGAACTCTCTTTTTTTAATAGCATCTGCAAACAACCACGTTATAGCTTCAGCAAAATTGTTTTCCCATAAAGCTTCATTATGTTTGCCTTCAGGAACGACTTTAGACTGTATATTTTTTTTTCGAAATCCGTTATCTTTTAAAATAGAAATGATACTATTCATATCTGTAACGGTTTGGCTAATCTCGTTATAACCTGCGTTTTCACCTTCTTTTCCTCCAGCTAAAAAGTACATTTTAGTATCCTTGATATTAGCATGAGATTTTGTAAAAGGATGCACTTCTGGAGCAAACCAAAATGCAGGAGAATACACACCAACTTTACCAAAAACTGTTGGATGTTTTAAAGCTGCATAATGCGAAATTAAACCTCCCATAGAACTACCAAAAATGGCTGTATTAGCTCTGTCTTTTTTGGTATTGTAGTTAGAATCAATGTACGGTTTTAGTGTATTGACAATAAAATTGACGTATGCGTCACCTTCGCCACCTCCATATTTAGCATTGGTCCATGGAGAATATTCATCTAAACGTTTAGATTCGCCATTATCGACACCAACAACAATAAGTTTTAAGTTATCTTTAAATAGCTTGTCTAAAGTTTCGTCTACATTCCATTCGCCATAACCCGAAGTACTAGCATCAAAAATATTTTGACCATCATGCATATAAACCACAGGATAATCTTGCTTTGAAGTATGATAATCTGGTGGTAAATACACCCAAACACGACGTTCTCTGTTAAGTTGTGGTATATGAAATGTTTCAGAAATAATAGATACGTTTTTTGAAGCAGTAGAAACATCTTTATTATCAAACATATGGCTCCAACCAGCTATTTTTACTTGTATTGTATCGTTTGGTTTTTCAAATTTATGAATACGATTATCTATAGTTTCACCTGTATTGGTACTTTCTGAAGTCTCCCAATTCCCTAAGGTAAACTTGAATAAAATACGTTGTTCTGTTTTAGGAAGTGTTATTTGATGCTGACCATTTACAAATTGTAATTGGTAATCTTTGTGTCCGCCAGACCAACCTTCAAAATCTCCAGAAATAAATAGGGATGCGTCTTTTGGTGTGTCTTCTGGAAGTGCTTCAACTATTATGGTTACCTGAGCAAAGGTGAATTGAAAAAGTAAAAGCGATAGTATGTATATTAGTTTTTTCATTTTTATTTTAGATTGTGGATTCCGCATCTAGTGCGGAATGACAAACAATTATATTTTTGTAGTTAGTAATAAAACACCTCTTTCTTTCAACGTTAATTCGTTATTCCAACCAACAACTTCACCAGTTATTATATTGTTTAATGGTTTTCCATCTAAACCTATTTCTGAATATCTATTTAAGTCAATTGTGATTGGTTTTTCATTTTTATTAATGATTAAAACAACGGTTTCGCCTTCAATAACTCTAAATAAGAAATACGTTCCCATAAATGGTGCAAAATGAATGGTTTTTCCATGGTGTATAGCATCACTAGACTTTCTGTAATTCAATACTTTTTTAAGGAATAGCTGCATGTCTTTTTGCGCATCTGTTAAACCTTCACCAGAAAAGGCATTGACAGTATCATCTTGCCAACCTCCAGGAAAATCGGTACGAATTAAACCATGATCACCTGGTTTTGCAAAGTCATTCATTAAAATTTCTGTTCCGTAATATAGTTGCGGAATTCTAGGTAAGCTTAACAAATAACTTAAGGCCATTTTGGTATTAGGCACATCTCCTTTTAATTGTGTAAAAATGCGACTCATATCGTGATTGTCTGGAAACACCATAATATCTTTTGGTGATGCATAGGCAAAATCGTTTGCTAAACCTTCGTATATTTTTACCAATCCTGTGTCCCATTTTTCGGCTTCATTTAAAGCATCCACCGTATTTTTTTGCATGGCAAAATCCATGGTCGACCTTAAATTAGAATCGTAACCATCTTTATTGTCATGCCCTTCTTGCCAATAGGCAATTAACAACGGATTGGTACTCCATTCTTCACCAACAATACTAAAGTTAGGATACTCATTCATGATTGCTCCTGCCCAATTAGACATGAAATTTTTATCTGGATAAGGATAGGTGTCTTGACGAATTCCGCTGAGCTTTAATGTTTCCACCCACCAAATACTATTTTGGATAATATAGTTTGCCATAAACGGATTACGCTGATTTAAATCTGGCATTGTAGGTACAAACCAACCTTCTGCCATTTCTTTTTTATCGCGTTTAGAAGCATATAAATCTTGATTACTCGTACGTCTATGATTAGAATTATTTAATGGTTTGTTATTTTCAAAACTCTCTTGTTGGTTCACCCAATCTTTAAACGGTAAATCTTGCATCCACCAATGTTCGCTTCCGCAATGATTAGCCACTTGGTCCATGATTAAACCTATACCTTTTTCTTTGGCTTTTGTCGCTAATTCTTGGTATTCTTCTAAGCTTCCATAACGTGGGTCTACTTGGTAAAAATCGGTCATGGCATAACCATGATACGACGACCTTGACATATCATTAGTTAATAAAGGACACGGCCAAATTTGAGTAAAACCCATAGCTTCTATATAATCTAAATGCTGAATAATGCCTCGTAAATCACCACCATGACGCGCATAATCATCTTCTCTATTGATGGTTTTTTCCTTTAATCTTTCGTTTATATCATTGGAAGTATCTCCATTTGCAAAACGATCTGGAGTGATTAGATAAATGGCATCTGTACTATCAAAACCTTGATAATCGGAAGCTTCTTTTACACGTGCTTTTACTTCGTAGGTTTGAACCAGTTCCTTTTCTTCATTAAGTTTAAAATGAATATTGAATTGTCCAGCTTTAGCACTTTCAGAAATATTTAAATCTAAAAACAGGTAGTTAGGACTATCTGCTTTATGCACTTTTTCAATGGAAACTCCTGCATAATTTATACTAGGTGTTGCTTCCGAAATGTTAGGATGCTTCACCAATAATTGTACTTGTGTATTATTAAAACCTATCCACCAATGAGGTGGTTCAATACGCTCGATATCGTTTTTTACTTCGGTTACAACTTCAGAGGTTGGTATTTTTTCGGTTTCCTTCTGACAAGAAAAACTAACACTAATTAAAATTACTAATGCTAGTGGAATTAATTTTTTCATCTTAATTAGTGTGTTTAGTTTTAAATTTTCACCAAGTTATTTGGCGATACTGTTATTGGATTATCATTTACAAAAATGTTTAAATCTGTATTTCCTTCTAACTCGAAAGTCGTTTCTGCTTGAGATACATTCACTTTTAAAATTTGATCTCTAAAGTTTACTTTAAACGAATAGGCATCCCATTCTTTAGGAATTCTAGGTTCAAAATTTAGCATATCATTTTTAACACGCATACCACCAAAACCTTCTACAATACTCATCCAGGTTCCAGCCATACTTGTAATGTGTAAACCTTCTTCTACCTCTTTATTATAATCGTCTAAATCTAAACGAGACGTACGTAAATAGAACGTATACGCTTGCTCCATTTGGTCTAACTTAGCAGCTTGAATACTGTGTACACAAGGTGACAATGAGCTTTCGTGTACTGTAAATGGTTCGTAAAAATCGAAATGACGTTTTAATTCTTCGGTTGAAAATTGGTCTTCGAAGAAATAGAACCCTTGTAAAGTATCAGCTTGTTTGATGTAAGGCGAACGTAAAATACGATCCCAACTCCACTTTTGGTTTATTGGTCTATCTTCCTTTGGTAAATCTGCAACCGTAATTAATTCTTTATCTAAAAAGCCATCTTGTTGTAGGTACACTTGGTGTTTTTCAGAATAAGGGAAAAACATATTATCTGCTACTTTTTTCCAAGCTTCTAATTCGTTATCTGTAATTTTTGTTTTTACAGAAACACGTAAATAATCGTCATTATAACCTTCTTTTACTTTTTCTATTTGCTGTAAAGCATAATCAATACACCATTTTGCTAAATAGTTGGTGTAAAAGTTATTATTAATATTGTTTTCGTATTCATTAGGACCTGTAACACCTAAAATAACATACTTATTTTTATCTGTAGAAAAAGTGGCACGTTGTTGCCAAAATCTAGCGATACCAATAAGAACTTCTAATCCCATTTCTGGAATATAGCTGTAATCTCCTGTATAACGATAGTAGTTAAAAATGGCAAATGCGATAGCTCCATTTCTGTGAATTTCTTCAAAGGTAATTTCCCATTCGTTATGGCATTCTTCGCCATTCATGGTTACCATTGGGTACAATGCTGCTCCATTATTGAAACCTAGTTTCTCTGCATTTTCAATCGCTTTTTCTAAATGATTGTAACGATATTGCAGTAAGTTGCGTGCTACTTTTTGATCTTTGGTAGCCATATAAAAAGGAATGCAATAGGCTTCGGTATCCCAATAGGTACTTCCACCATACTTTTCTCCTGTAAATCCTTTTGGACCAATATTTAAGGTAGAATCTTTTCCTAAATAAGTTTGGTTTAATTGGAAAATATTAAAACGAATACCTTGTTGTGCTTTTACGTCACCATCGATTGTGATATCTGACATTTCCCAAATTTTTGACCAAGCTTCTTTTTGGTTCTCTAAAAGTGCATTAAACCCTAAATTGGAAGCAGTATCTAATGCTTTTTTGGCTGCTGCTACCAATTGATTTTTATCGTGGTTTCTATCTACTGTATAACCACCAAACTTTTGAATGCTTGCTGTTTCACCTGCATTTACAGAAACTGTATAGGTAAATGCAATAGCATTTGCTTGTTTATCTATTTCTGGTGTTTGCTCTTGTTTTGCATTATTTACAAAAACCGAAGACTGCATAAATGTGCAAGTATGGAAAGCCGTTTTCATGGTTTTTGCTTCAATAAACGCTTGCTCGTTTTCTGAACTTACATTTAAAGTGTCCCAAAATTGGTCGTCCCAATTGGTATCTTCATTGGTAATTCCTGAATCTAGATACGGTTGAAACTTAATAGTCGCTTTTTCGTTTAAAGGTGTTATTTGGTAATTAATAGCACCTACTTCATCTAAATCTAAGCTTAAAAAACGAAGTACTTTTACCTCAATTTCTAATTTATTTTGAAGCGTTGCAGTAAACGATCTAGATAACCAACCTTCTTGCATGTTAAGCTCCCTTCTAAAATTTGAAACCGAAACACAAGTATTTAAATCTAGTTGTTCTCCATTAATTTCTACATTAATACCTATCCAATTTGGAGCATTTAAAACTTTTGCAAAATACTCTGGATAGCCATTTTTCCACCAACCAACTCTGGTTTTGTCAGGATAATAAACGCCTGCAATGTAGCTACCTTGAAAGGTTGGACCTGTATATTGTTCTTCAAAATTTGCACGTTGACCCATTGCACCATTTCCGATGCTGAATAAACTTTCTGAAGACTTAACGCGATCTGCATCAAAACCTTCTTCAATAATAGACCAATTGTCTGGTTGTATATAATCTTGATTCATTTTTTATATTTATTTATTATTGCGAAGCATAAAATGAAGGGTTGTTTTTTTGATAAGATTTCTTCAATAACTTCGGAATAACGTGATTTTATCTGTTTATTAATTCTTGAATGAAGCTGTTTTCAATTTCTGTGAAATCTGAAAAAATATAATCTGCTTCATGTAATACGTCTTTTTCGCCTATACCAATAGAAATCATGTTTGCAGTATTTGCAGCTTGAACACCAGCTACAGAATCTTCAAAAACAATACAATCTTCTGGTTTCATGTTTAAATGTTGAGCTGCTATTAAAAACACTTCTGGATTTGGTTTAGCTTTGCTAACATCGTTACCATCAACAATAGCATCAAATTTTGAAAGTAAATGGACTTTTTCTAAAATTGGACGTGCATTTTTACTAGCAGAACCTAATGATATTGGCTGTTGGTTTTTGATTAAATAATCTAATATTTTTGGTACATCTGGTAAAATTTCTTCCTCAGTCATTTTAGTAATAAAGCTTAAATACTCTTCATTTTTTTTACCCATTAAAGATGTAAATAGTTCTTCTGAAATGGTTTTATTTCCCCATTCCAGTATTTTTTCTAATGATTTTACACGACTTACACCTTTAAGTTGTTCGTTTTGCTCGTGTGTAAAATCTATATCAATACTTTTAGCAAGGTTTTTCCATGCTAGAAAGTGATATTTTGCAGTGTCTACAATGACACCATCTAAATCGAATATGAATCCTTTTTTATTCATTTTTTAAATGTCTTCAGCTTGATAAGTAATTGCGTTTTTGTTTGTGATTAATAAGTTGCAAAGTCCTGCAATTATTAAACTTATTCCTGCAACTGTCATTGCATTTATAGCTTCATCTCCTAATAAACTAGAGACAAAGTTGATTCCGCCTAAGGCAGCAATAATTTGTGGAATAACAATAAACATGTTAAATATTCCCATAATTACTCCCATTTTTTTAGGATCTACAGAACTTGATAACATGGCGTAAGGCATAGATAAGATACTTCCCCAAGCAAAGCCAATTAATACAAAGCAATACTTAAGATGTTCTGGTGAAGTATAATTCATGGCTAAAAAACCAACACCTCCTAAAATTAGAGATCCCATATGCACTAGCTTACGGTTGATGCGTCTTTTTGAAGTGTACAACACTAGTAGTAATGCAAATGCCATAGAAGACAAACCGTAAATTCCCATTGCAGAACCTACTAAATTTGATGATTTCTGGAAGGCAGTATTTTGTGTGTCAAACGCTGCTTTTTGTACTGTATCTGCCATATCAAAAGCACTTTCTATTGGAGCTGGTGTATTAAATACATGCTCAGTTAGTGCTGGATTAGCCATACTCCACATAGTAAAAAACGCAAACCAAGAAAAGAATTGGATGACTCCTAATTTTTTCATGGTTAATGGCATGTTACCAATATTGTTTAAAATGTCTGGAATGAAGTTATTCTTTTTAGCTTTTTCACGCTCGAACTCTTCCATGTCTTCTGGAGGATATTCGGTTGTTGTAAATACTGTATAAAGAATACTAATTAAAAACACGAATGCTCCAATGGCGAATGCAATTTTTACAGAATCTGGTATCACACCAGAATCTGCAGCATCACTAACTCCAAATTGAGACACCATCCAAGGTAAATTACTGGCGACCCAAGTACCTATACCAATAATTAGCGTTTGAACCACAAACCCATAAGAGCGTTGAGATTCGGGAAGTTTGTCTGCAACAAGTGCTCTAAATGGCTCCATAGACACGTTAATTGATGCATCTAGAATCCATAAAAATCCTGCTGCGACCCAAAGTGCTGGAGAATAAGGCACAAAAAATAAAGCTAGAGAACTTAAAACTGCTCCTATTAAAAAATAAGGACGTCGTCTTCCCCATTTATTACTCCAAGTACGATCACTCATGTAACCAATAATGGGTTGGACTAGTAAACCTGTTAAAGGTGCTGCTATCCATAGTAATGGGATTTCGTCTTTACTTGCTCCTAATGTTTGAAATATTCGAGACATGAAGCCTCCTTGTAGTGCAAAACCAAATTGAATTCCTAAGAAACCAAAACTCATGTTCCAGATTTCCCAAAAACCAAGGGTACGCTTTTTCATAAATAGTAAGTTTAAATTATTACTATTTTGACAAGCATTTACTTATCAAAACTATATTACCTGAGAAGTAAAAATATATGTTTTGAATGCCGTAAAGATATAAAAGATTTTAATTGTGCAATGTTAAATTTTTATTTTGTGGAGTCACGCTCAATTAATTCGGTTTCAATAACTACGGTTTGATAATGTTCTTCCTCTTCTTCAATTTCAAGATTGTCGATTAATAAATCGGCAGCTTTTTCGCCCATTTGCTGTGCGTGCTGGCTTACAGTTGTTAAAGTTGGTGTTGCATGTTTAGACAACACACCATCTGTAAAACCAATAAACTGCACATCTTCTGGCACTCTTAAGTTTAATTTTCTAGCAACTTTCATTGCTGTTATTGCATAAATCTCATTAACCGCAAAAACGCCATCTATATTTTTATTTGCAGTAAATAGTGTTTCTATATCTTTTTCTAAAACTTCTAAATGATCGTCTGAAACCAAAGCATCGTCAACCTTTAATATAAGACTTCCTTTGGCTTTTATTTGTTTTTCCTCAAGAGCCTCTAAATAACCTTGTGTTCTAAGTTTACCAACACTTACATAATCTTTAGTAGTAATGATTGCGATGTTTTTACAACCTTTTTCAATTAATTTAAATACTGCTTTTTTACTACCATTTAAATCGTCTACTATAACCTTATCACATTGTATTTCATTTACTACACGATCGAACATTACAATTGGCATTCCTTGGTTAATTGTTTCGGTAAAATGATGATAATCTTGCTGCTGTAAGGTTTCTTTAGATATGGATAATATAAAACCATCTATACTTCCATTAGCCAGCATTTCCATATTTATAACCTCTTTAGAAAATGATTCGTTAGACAGCCCTACAATTACATTGTAACCACGTTTGTTTGCTACAAGCTCAATACCTCTAATAACCTTAGAAAAGAAATGATGTACAATTTCAGGAATAATAATTCCAATAGTTTTTGTCTTTCTATTCTTTAAACTTAATGCAATATTATTAGGTCTATAATTATAGAGCTTTGCAAAAGCTTGAACTTTTTGTCGGGTATCTTCACTTATTTCATTACTATTTCTAAGTGCTTTTGAAACCGTAGAAATAGATACATCTAATTCTCGAGCAATCTGTTTTAGTGTAATTTTTCGTTTCATTTTTATGAATTGTGGTTACAATAATCTCAAAAATACGAGGATTTATTGTTCATTTATTAAAATTGTTTAGATAAATGCGCAAAAAAAGAAAAAACAACGCTTTTTATTGCAAAATTAACAGACTAAAAAAAAAGTTGTCAACACGAAAACGTTTTCGTAACCCATAAAATATAGGGTTACCGATTAATTAACATAAAATTTACATAGTTTTAACGACGAGAAGTGAAAATATAAGTTAAAAATTAAACAACTAACTTAATAATATTGTATGAAAACAATTTTTAAAAGTGTACTATTCGTGTTATGTTTTATACCATTATTGGGTATTGCTCAAACAACGATTACAGGAACAGTAACAGAACAATCATCTTCACTACCGCTTCCTGGAGTGAATGTTATTGTAAAAGGTACAAACAATGGTACTGCTACAGACTTTGATGGTAAATATCAATTATCTGTTTCTAATGGAGATGTTTTAGAATTCTCTTTTTTAGGCTACATAAATCAGGAAGTAACATTCACAGGACAAACAACAATTAATATCGCTTTAGCCGAAGATGCTTCACAGTTAGATGAAGTAGTAATTATTGGTTATGGTAGTGTTAAAAAGGAAGATTTAACAGGATCTGTTGATGTTGTTTCCTCTAAAGACTTTAACAAAGGAGCTATTGTATCTACAGACCAACTACTTAGAGGTAAGGCTGCAGGTGTAAGAATTACAGATAGTGGTGGATCACCAGACTCTGCACCAACAATTAGAATTCGTGGTGGAGCTTCATTATTTGCAGACAATAGCCCATTAATAGTTATTGATGGTGTTCCTTTAGGAGGTCAAAATCCAGCTGGTGTTTCAAATCCTTTATCATTAATTAACCCAAATGATGTTGAAAGTTTTTCAATTTTAAAAGACGCTTCTGCAACTGCAATTTATGGTTCTAGAGCTTCTAACGGTGTTATAATTATAACTACTAAAAAAGGAACTTCTGGTGAGGCAAAATTTACGCTTTCAACTAATGTATCTATAGATTCTGCTGGTGATGGATTAGACATGATGAATAGTGAAGAATATGTTCGTTTTATTCGAGAATATCATCCAGAATTAGAAGGAAGTTTAGGCGTTCCTGTTGGAGAAGTTTCTACAAGCGAACCTTCACAAATAATAAACACCGTAGATGGACCAAGAGCTATTTATGATACAGATTGGAGAGAAGCCATATTAAGAACAGCTGTTTCTTCTAATACAAATTTTAGTGTTAGAGCTAATATTGGAGATAAGTTACCTTTTAGAGCCTCACTAGGATATAGTAATCTTGAAGGTGTTGTAAGAACAGACGATTACGAACGTTATAGTGCTGCATTAAAACTTACTCCAAAATTATTGAACGATAATTTAAAAGTAGATGCAAATGCTAAATTAACATATGCAGAAAAAAATGCTACAGATGCTGGTGGAGCTTTAGGTGGAGCAATTGTATTTGACCCAACAAAACCTGTATATGACAACAACTCTATTTTTGGAGGGTATTACACAAATACAGCATTAGATGGTTCTAGATTAATAATCGATGGTCAATCAAATCCTTTAGCACTTTTAGAGCAACGTGAGCGTCCAGAAGAAGCGTTTAGGTTTTTAGGAAACATACAATTAGATTATACAATGCCTTTTCTTCCTGAATTAAGAGCTGTAGTAAATCTTGGTTTAGATGCATCAAACTCTAAAATTGAAGAAAGTTTTAGCAACAATGCAATTTCTTCTTTTGGTATAGACTCAACAAATGGTGATGTCGTAGTTTTTAATCCAGGTGTTAGCTATAGAGAGAGACAAACTATTACAAACACAACTTTTGATTCATACTTACAGTATACTAAAAGTTTAGAAGAAAGTTTTATTAATAGCTATGATATTCAATTAGGTTACGCATATCAAAATTTTAAAACAGATGGTAACAGTGATCGTTTTAGAAATAATCCAGATACAGGTATTAGAGAAGTAGACTTTAATCCAGAAAACCCAACTAATAGATATTTTAACGACCAAAACTTACAATCATTTTTTGGACGTTCAAACATTAATATTTTAGATAAATATCTAATTACATTATCTTTAAGAGCAGATGCATCTTCATTTTTTGTAACAGATGATGTATGGGCAGATGAAGCTTGGGGATTTTTTCCTGCTGCTGCAGTAGCATGGAAAGTTAAAGAAGAAAACTTCTTAAAAGATGTAAATTTTGTGAATGATTTAAAAATAAGATTAGGATATGGTGAAACTGGACAGCAAAATATTGCTGGAGCTGTAGGATCTTATTATCCAACAAGTCCTCTATTTGCAGTTGGTTCTCAAAACAGTCAGTATTTACCTGGAGCTAACTTATACTCTGCTTTACCGTTTCAAACAGGCTTAACATGGGAAAAAACAGCAACATATAACCTTGGTTTAGACTTCAACTTTTTCAACCAAAGCTTGATAACTGGTTCGGTAGATGTGTTTAAAAGAAAAACTACAGATTTATTAACAGATGCTTTAATACCACCAGGACAAGGATTAACAGACTCGTTTATTAAAAACGTTGGTTCTACAGAAAGTGAAGGTTTTGAACTTAATTTAAACCTTAACCCAGTTCAAAATGAAAATTTCAACATTTCTTTTAACGGTAACATTTCTTACGCAATTACAGAAGTTACAGACTTAGGAGGAATTAATACACTAAGAACCGGAGGTACATTATTAGGTACTGGTTCTAACTTATTTTTCAATAAATTAGGGGAAGAACCTGGATTGGCAGGTGTATTTAAACAAGTTTATGATGCCTCAGGAAACCCTATTCCAGGTGCATTTGTAGATTTAAACGGTGACAATATTATAACAGAGGAAGATAAATACTTTGAAGCTTTAGCTCCAAACTGGACATTTGGTTTTGGGTTAAATGCTAACTATAAAAATTGGGATATCTCTGCTAGTTTCCGTGGTCAATTAGATGGAAAAATTTACGACTTCAACCAATTAAGATACGGAAATACATCTAGTGCAGAACCAAACAATAATACAAGCATAACTAATGTACTTAACTTTTATGACGGTGCAGCAAACCCAGTGTTTGATGAAGTTATTGGAAATACTCAATTTTCAGATTACTTCTTAGAAGATGCAGCTTTTTTAAGATGTCAAAATATTGTTTTAGGTTATAACTTTAATGAAAACTTTATAAAAGACACTCGAATGAGAGTATATGGATCTGTAAACAACCCATTTATTTTAACAAATTACGATGGTCAAGACCCAGAGAATAATGGAGGTATTGATGGAGCTTTCTATCCAAGACCTACAACTATAAGTTTTGGTGTAAACGTTGATTTTTAAAAAAACTATGATTATGAAAAAAGTAATATTAACATTTTTAGGTTTGGCTTTACTTACAACAGTATCGTCTTGTGTGGACGACTTAGACACAGAGCCTAAAGTAGAATTAACGCTAGAACAACTTCTAGCAGACGACCCTAATGCAGTAGAAGGAATTCTTTCTAGACTTTACGCTTCATTTGCATTATCTGGGCCAAATGGACCAGGAAGTTCAGACATTAGTGACGACGCAGGAGAATCTCCTTTTTTAAGAGGAATTATAAACCTTCAAGATTTTACGGCAGATGGTATGAAAAACCGTTGGGGAGATGATGGTTTAGACCAATTAACAACAACGTCTGAATGGACAAGTAACAACAAGTTTTTTAGATATTTATACAATAGAGCATATTATACAATTCCACAGTGTAACAATTTATTAAATGTATTGGATAGTGCTAGTACAGATGCGGGAGAGTCTGTTGTCTCAGAAGTTCGTTTCTTAAGAGCGTTAGCATATTTCTATGTAATTGATGTATTTGGAAAAGGTGTTCTTGCTACAGACGAAAATTTTGGGCAATCAGAATTACTTCCAGAGTCTTCACGTACCGAGTTATTTAACTACGTAGAATCAGAGCTATTAGAAATCGAACCTTTAATAGGTGGGTTTAACGGCTATGGTAGAGCTAACACATATGTAGTGGATATGTTATTGGCAAAATTATATATCAACGCAGAAGTTTATACAGGTACTGCAAGATATGATGATGCTTTTACTTATGTAAATAAAATAATAACCGAAGGTGGTTATAGTTTAACTAATAACTTTTTAGAAAACTTCTCTGGAGATAACGATATGTCTTCAGAAATTATATATCCATTAATTGCAGACCCAATTGTAAGTCAAAGTTTTGGTAATACAACATATATTGTAAATGGAAACTTAAGTCCAGATACAATAACAATTTCAGAATTTGGTGCAACAGAAGGTTGGCAAGGTCATAGAGCCACTAAAGCTTGGTATGGTTTATTTGGCGATTTAGATACTTCACCAGACGATAGAGCAAGTCTTTTCTGGACCGAAGGCCATAACTACGAAATGAATGATTATACAATCTGGACAGATGGTTATCCTTCAATAAAGTTTAGAAACACAACATTTAATTCAGACTATACACCAACTAGTTTTTCTGGCACAGATTTTCCACTATATCGTCTAGCAGATGCGTACTTAATGTATGCCGAATGTGCTTTAAGAGGAGCAACAGAGGCAAACATGTCGGATGCTTTATCATATGTAAATCAAGTTAGAACAAGATCTAATGCAGACCCTATTACAATGGGAGAATTAGATTTAGATTTTATTATAGATGAAAGAGGAAGAGAATTAAACTTAGAAGGACATAGAAGAACAGACCTTATACGTTTCGGAAGATTTACAGGAGGAACTTATTTATGGCCATGGAAAGGTGGTACAGTAAATGGATCTTCTATTCCAGATACTTATAACGTATTCCCTATTCCTCAAACAGCTTTAGAAGCAAACCCTAACTTACAACAAAACCCAGGTTACTAATTAAAAAATATAATAATGAAAAATTTTAAAATTTTATTACTGTTAGTTATAGCTGTTATTGGCTTTAACTCTTGTCAAGAAGACGACGATTTAGTTTTCACTGCTGTCCCACAAGGTGATTTTACTTTTTCAAATTCATTTTTAGAGGAGTATGTTTTAACACCTGAAGCTTCTGGTAACATAGCAGAGCGTTTTACTTGGGACAATGCAAATTTTGATGTTCCTACAAATACAACATACGAATTACAAAGATCTTTTTCTGGAGATTTTTCAGATATGATTGTTGTAGAATCTACAGATGCTAATGAAATAGCAGTAACAATAGGACAAATGCTAACCTTTGCTGAAGAAGCAGGTCTAGACAATGACCCAGATACTGAAGATATATCAAATACAGGAGCTATTTCTTTTAGACTTAGAGCTTTTGTTGGAGATACAGGAAACGGCACAGAAAGTTTCTCTATGCCACAAACATTAAATATTGTTTTACCAGAAAGCACTGGAAATACTGGTGGTTCAGGAATTGAACCAGTAAGCTGGGGAATTGTAGGTTCTGGTTACAATAACTGGGGAGCTTATGAAGATCAAACTTTTTATTCTACTTCAGAGTCTAACGTTTTTGTAACATATGCTACATTACTTGATGGAGAAATAAAATTTAGAGAAAATGACGATTGGGCTAGTGATTTTGGAGATGATGGAGCAGATGGAACTTTAGATGCTGGTGGAGCAAATATTGTAGTAACTGCTGGTACATATAAAATTACAATGAATTTAAATGACAATACTTACACTATCGAACCATTTTCATGGGGAGTTGTAGGTTCTGGATACAATGATTGGGGAGCATCACCTGATGCAAAATTTTACTATGATTATGTAACAGATACATTTAAAGTTGGTGTGAGATTAGTTGATGGAGAAATAAAATTTAGACAAAACAACGAATGGACTACAGATTTTGGAGACTCTGGAGCAGATGGAACTTTAGATGCTGGCGGAGATAACATTGTTGTAACTGCAGGACATTATACTATTACTTTAGATTTTAATGCTAGTACATATACTATTGAAGCTGCAGATCTATACGGTATTGTTGGTTCTGGATATAATGATTGGGGAGCAACACAAGATTTTACTTTAACACCTTTAAGTAATGATATTTGGGTTGGAGATATAGTAAACCTTGTAGATGGAGAAATTAAATTTAGAGTTAATGATGCCTGGGATACAGATTTTGGAGATACTGGAGCAGATGGAACTTTAGATGCTGGTGGTGATAATATTGCAGTAACAGCAGGAAGCTATAGAGTAAAATTAGATATAGCTAATGGCACTTATGCTATAAACTAACAATACACATTATTCCTTATTCCTTAAACAAAAGGCTGCATTTATACGCTAATTGCAGCCTTTTTTATAAACTATTATTATGAAAAACAAATTACTTTTATTTTTTATACTTCTTAGCTACAGTGTTTTAGCTCAGCAACAGAATGTAAACTATACTATTTCTCCTAATGTTTTTGAAGAAAATGAAACCATAACAATTACAATAGAAGGCAACAGTATTAATGAAGCAACATGGAATATAACAAACAACGCCTTATACTTATGGGCTTGGTCTTTCGATTTAAATCTCGATAATATTCAAAACTGTCCTACAAATGGAGATTGGACAAATTCAAACGAAACAAATAAATTAACCTATAATAGCGGCAACGATACCTACACTATTTCTTTTGTACCAAGTACATTTTATAATAGAACAAGCATAGGTAGAATTGGTTTTCTAATTAAAGCAAAAGATGGTACTGGAGACAAAAAATCTCAAGACATATTAGCAGATGTAGGAGCTTTTCAAGTAATACAAAACGCACCAGAATCAAATTCAACTACAATTCTAAACTCTGGAGACAACTTAACTATAGATGCTCAAAACACTGGTGGCAATGCAAATTATACTTTAAGAGCAAATGGTATGGTTATAAATACTCAAACAAACATATCAACATACAATTATACAGATACAAATATTACTGAAAACAAAAATTACGAATTAGAAGTAAATCAAAATGGTAATATTGTTATTAACACATTCCAAACTATAGTAGATCCTGGAAATAATATTGCCGTGATGCCAACAGACTATCAAGATGGTATCACCTATTTAAGTGACACAGAAGCTGTTTTAGTTTTATATGCTACAGGTAAAGATTTTGTTTACGTTGCTGGTAGTTTTAATAATTGGCAGCCAGATTCTTCTTACGCCATGAAAAAAGATCCTACTAGAAATAATAAATTTTGGTTAGAACTTACAGGTTTAACTGCCAATCAAATTGAAACTTATCAATATTGGGTTGTAGACAAAACACCTGCAGTAAATTCACCAACATTAGTTAAAACTGCAGATCCTTATTCTACTTTAGTATTATCGCCTTTTGATGATCCATATATTCCAGCTAATACGTATCCAAACTTACCTGCATATCCTGCTGGCCAAGAAAGAGAAGTAACTGTATTACAAACAGGGCAAACACCATACGCTTGGCAGGTAACAAATTTTCAAAAACCTAAAAAAGAAGATTTAGTAATCTACGAGGTCTTAATAAGAGATTTTGATGCCGACAGAAATTTTCAAGATTTAATAGATAAAATAGATTATTTCAAAAACCTAAATATTAATGCTATTCAACTTATGCCTGTAATGGAATTTGAAGGAAACGAAAGTTGGGGATATAATACGTCTTTTCACATGGCATTAGATAAGTATTATGGCACAGAAGACAAGTTTAAAGAACTTGTAGATGTTTTTCACCAAAACGGAATTGCAGTTGTTTTAGATGTCGCTTTAAATCATGCCTTTGGTAGAAATCCAATGGTTCGTATGTGGATGAATGATCCAGATAATGATGGTTGGGGAGAACCAAGTAGTGAAAACCCATATTTTAATGAGGTAGCATTACACAGCTATAACGTAGGTTCAGATTTTGACCATTCTAACCCAAGAACTCAAGATTATGTAAAACGTGTAATTGAACACTGGATAAACAATTTTAATATAGATGGTTTCCGTTGGGATTTAACAAAAGGATTTACTCAACAATGTACTGCTAGTGACGAAGCCTGCACAAACGCATACCAGTCAGATCGTGTTGCTGTACTAAAAAGCTATGCAGATCATTCTTGGGCACAAGATGACACGCACTATGTAATTTTCGAACATTTAGGTGGTAATCAAGAAGAGAAAGAATGGGCAGACTATAGAGTTAATGAAAACAAAGGCATCATGCTTTGGGGAAAAATGACTAATAATTATAACCAATTAACAATGGGTTATAACTCAGATAATGATATTAGTGGCGTTGGTCACGAAAGTAGAAACTTTAACGAACCAAGATTAGTGGGTTATGCCGAAAGTCATGACGAAGAACGTTTAATGTACAAAAACTTACAATTTGGTAACCAAAGTAATACCGCTCACGATGTGCAAGATTTAAACACAGCATTATCAAGAATGTCTGCTTTAGGAGCTGTAACTTTAACTATTCCAGGACCAAAAATGATATGGCATTTTGGTGCTTTAGGAATGGAAAACTCCATTTTCACTTGTAATAATGGCACTGTAAACGAACCTGGAGATGCAGATGGAAGCGGAGATTGTAAATTAGACACAAAACCTCAACCACAGTGGACAAATAATTGGCTTGCAGATGCTAATAGAAATAAAATTTATAACGATTGGGCAAGAATAAATATTTTAAAAACCGAAGAAGCTGTTTTTGAAGGCGACTATTCTATAAACCAAACAGATAATAGTTTAACGCCAAAAATTTATATTTGGGATGATACATTACCAACTACAGAACTTAAAAACGTTGTAATTTTAGCAAATTTTGATGTAAGCAATCAAAATATTACACCTAACTTCCCATACACAGGAATTTGGTACGATTTAATGGATCCTACAGGAAACACAACCATTAATGTAACAAACGTTAATACACCAATACCTGTTGATGCTGGACAATTTAAAATGTATGGGAACCAAAATTCTCAAACACTATCTACAATAGATTATAATTTAAATAATGAATTAACACTATACCCTAATCCTGCAAACAACACATTTGCAATTAGTAAAAAAGCAACTGTTATAGAAATTTATAATATTTCTGGTAAACTTATAAAACGCTTTAAAGGTGATTTTATTGAGAACACATCATTTAGTATTAGTGATATTACTCAAGGTATTTACATTGTAAAAACCCAAAATAATTTAGGAGCAACTTCTACCACTAAACTTATAAAGTTGTAAACTATTTTATTTCAGATAACCTCTGAAACTTTAAAAGCCACTCAAATGAGTGGCTTTTTTTATAGAAAAAAAACAAGATTAACAACCTCTATTTCAACAATATAATCGCATAAAACAAAAAATCCCAATACAATTAAGTATCAGGATTTTGTTGTTGGCCCACTAGGGCTCGAACCTAGACTCTTCGGTACCAAAAACCGACGTGTTGCCAGTTACACCATAGGCCAGTGTTTCTAACAGGTTGCAAATTTAAAACAAAGTTTTATTTGAGCAAACATTTTATAGAAAAAAATATAAAAAATATAATCTTTGTTTTAAAACACCGTTAATGGTAATGATATTAAGTAACAAATAGAATATTAACTTTCTCTTTGTATTATTATATATTTATTGTTTTAATATTACATCTAAAATTTAATAGCTACTATTTAAGCTGCTATAGGCTTAATTGTTATGCTCATTTCATATTTATTAGTAAATTCGCCATAGTATATAATTTATCTTGTTTATGACATCAATTAACTTAAAAAAATGGAACAACATATTAGGTTGGTTCGCTTTTTTTATTGCACTTCTAACATATAGCTTAACAGTAGAACCCACAGTAAGTTATTGGGATGCCGGAGAATACATTTTAACTTCAGCTAAATTACAAGTTGGACACCCACCAGGAGCACCATTATTTCAAATGCTTGGTGCATTTTTCTCAACTTTTGCTATAGAACCACAATATGTAGGTTTAATGCTTAATATGGTTAGTGCTGTTTCTAGTGCATTTACCATATTATTTATGTTTTGGAGTATTTCGCTATTACTACAAAAAATCGTTGGAGAGCAAGATTTAACAAATAGCAAAATTCAAGGTATTCTTGCTAGTGCTTTTGTTGGTAGTTTAGCATTTACTTTTACAGATTCATTTTGGTTTAATGCTGTAGAAACAGAAGTTTATGCCATGGCAACCCTAATAATGGCCATACTTTTTTATCTAGGCTTACGTTGGGAAAGAGACATGAATAATCCTCGAGGCAATCGCTGGCTTATTTTAATTGCATTTGTAATTGGTCTATCTTTTGGTGTGCACTTTATGGGATTACTTACCATTCCTGCATTAGGTCTTATATACTTTTTTAAAAATTACAAAAAAGTAACAATTATAAACTTTATAGTTGCTAACGTTGTTTCGGTAGCTATATTATTATTTATATTTAAACTGTTAGCTCCAAATATACTTAGGTTTTTTAGTGCTCTAGAAATTTTCTTTGTAAACACTATTGGCTTACCATTTAACTCAGGATCTATAATCGCTGGTTTAATTCTAGTTGCTGTAATATATTTTAGCCTTAACTATACACAAAAGAAAGGCTATAAACATTTAAATACAGGCATACTTTGTATAACATTTGTAGTAATAGGTTTCTCTTCTTGGTTAATGCTCCCTATTAGAGCCAATGCTAATGTAGTTATTAATGAAAATAATCCTTCTAGTGCAAGAGAACTTCTTGCCTACTACAACTTAGAGCAATATCCTGAAACACATTTATTTTATGGCCCGCTATTTACAGACCAATACTCTGGTTTAGATGAAGATAAACCATATGTAGATGACAAACCTAAATACGAAAAAGATGAAGCCTTGGGCAAATATGTTATTGTTAACGATTATAAAAACGCTAAACAAAACTATAATAGTGACCAAGCAGCAATATTACCTAGAATGTGGAGTGGCGAAAATGCCGAAAACTACATGCTATTTTCTGGTTTTTTAGATTTTAGCTTAAAAGAAGAATATATTGTAGACCCATTTACTGAAAATAAAATTGCCGATTTTATTTCAAAATACCAAAACAACCAACTCACTGAAAGTGAATATGATGGTTTTATGGCACAGTATGGTGATAAATTAAACTTATATTTAAATCAAGGAACTCAAAAAGATATTGCTTTAATAAATCAATTTAAAAATGAAGTTGTTAAAGGTAATGTAGATTATGAAGGCTATCATAACTTCCTAAAAACTTACGGGCAACAATATTTAGATATTAAAAAACCATCATTAGGAAGTAATATTGCATACTTACTTGAATACCAATTAGGTTATATGTATTGGCGTTATTTTATGTGGAATTTTACAGGACGCCAAGACGATATTCAAGGAGAATATAACAACCATGGTAACTGGATAAGCGGTATAAAAGCTTTTGATGCATGGCATTTAGGACAGTCTCAAGATAATTTACCTAGCGATGTAGAAAATAATAAAGCAAGAAACACCTATTACTTTTTGCCTTTAATTTTAGGACTAATAGGCTTATTCTTTATTTTTAATAAAGACAAAAAACTCTTTTGGGTATTACTTGTATTTTTCCTGTTTACAGGTTTAGCAATACAAGTTTATACCAATGTTAGACCTTTTGAGCCTCGTGAAAGAGATTACTCTGTCGTAGGTTCATTTTATGTATTTGCAATTTGGATTGGTTTTGGCGTTTATGCTATTTTCGACATGCTTAAAACCAAAATAAAAAACAGCATGCTCGCTCCTGCTGTTGGTTTAGTATGCTTAATTCTAGTACCTGGAATTTTAGCAGCAAATAACTGGGACGACCATGATAGGTCTAACAAGTACACAGCATTATCAATGGCAAAAAAATATTTAGACTCTTGTGCAGAAAATGCCATACTATTTTCAATAGGAGATAACGATACATTTGCACTTTGGTATGCACAGGAAATAGAAAATTATAGAACCGATGTACGTGTAGTTAATACCAGTTTATTTCAAACCGATTGGTATATAGACCAAATGAAACGTAAAGCCTATGAAAGCGACCCAGTACCTTCTCAATTAACTCATGACCAATACAAGTACGGTACACGAGATTATATCATGAAACGTACTAATTATTACGACCCTAAAACTGAAGAGTACAAACCTACTTTTAGCAGAGACACGCTTTCTATTAAAGAATTTTTAGATTTTGTTTCAAGCGACAACCCTAAAACTAAATTTAAACGTATAATTCAATTGCAAGGCGAAGATCCACAACAATACCCATCGCAATTACTAAACACAAACTATTTTCCGGTAGAAAATATTCGAGTTCCGGTTAATAAAAATGAAGTTTTAAGTAATGGCCTTGTAAAAGAAAAGGATGCAGATCAAATTGTAGATTATATAGACATTAAAATTAAAGAAAGTGCCATATACAAGCAACGTTTATTAATGTTAGACATTGTTGGTAACAACAACTGGGAAAGACCAATTTACTTTACTGGTGGAGCTTTTGGAGATGATGATTACATCTGGATGAAAGACTATTTACAACTAGATGGTATGTGTTATAAATTAGTACCTATTAAAACACCTGTTGAACGTGCAAATCCATTTGATATGGGTCGTGTAGATAGTGATTTAATGTACAATAAAGTTAAAAATTGGGATTGGGGAAATAGCGGTAGTGAAAACATTTACCATGATCCTGAAACACGTAAAAACTCAATAACATATAGAGGTAACTTAGCACGTTTAATGGAAACTTTAATAAACGAAAAACAGTTAGAAAAGGCTGAAGAAGTAGCAGATATAGCTATGGAAAATATGCCTGTAAACTACTACGGTTACTACACGCTTTTAGAGCCTTATATTAGCGGTTATTATGAAGTTGATGCAAAAGAAAAAGCCAGACAACTTTTTAAAGATGTTGCTGTTAAATATCAAGAAAACTTAAAATATTATAGTGAGTTAACCAGAGAAAATCAGCTTAAAAACGGTGAAAATATCATTACAGACTTAGAACGCTATAGAGCTTTAATTATAGTATTAGTAGAGTATGATGAAGACTTTGCAGAGGAAGAGTTTAAAACGTTTCAATATCACGAAGAATTATTTAGCGATTTAATGCCTAGCGAACAGCCAATAAGACAGCCACAAATTAGAGAAGAACGCGATATTAATAGAGATAGTAGCATTCCTAATTTAGCTCCACAAACAACCGAAGAGTAGTTTATGAGATTTGTTCCTGTAAAAATACCAAGAGTAATAAAACGAATTTTCCCAAACTATGTTTGGGATTTTTCGTCTAATAGCAAAACGCTATACCTTACTTTTGATGATGGGCCAACACCAGAAATCACACAGTGGACATTAAACATTCTCGAAAAATACAATGCAAAAGCCACCTTTTTTTGCATAGGAAATAATGTTGCAAAACATCCAGAGATTTTTCAATCGGTTTTAAATAAAGGCCACGCTGTTGGCAACCATACCCAGGATCATGTTAAAGGATGGAAAACAGATACTAATACCTATATAAATAATACGTTACAAGCCGAAACTATTATTAATAATGCATTAAAAACAAGTGGTAAAAAAGTAAAACTATTTCGCCCGCCTTTTGGACAAATAAAAAAAAGTCAAGGCAAAAAAATAATTAATCTTGGTTATAAAATTATAATGTGGAGCGTTATAACTTTTGATTGGGAAAAAGAAATAAGTAAAGAAACATGTTTAAAAAATGCCATTTCTAAAACTAAAAACGGAAACATTATAGTATTTCACGACAGTATAAAAGCATCAAAAAACATGATGTACGCTTTACCAAAGTTTTTAGAGCACTTTAGCAAACAAGGCTATCAATTTAAAGCTATTAATTTTTAGAAATAAGATTGTACAAGTGCTATTAAAGTATTTGCATCTTGTTCTCCACTCTGTCGCCATTTCATTTCACCATCTTTATAAATAATAAGTGTTGGTAAACCTTTTACACGTAAAGCTTCAGAAAGTTCTTTGTTTTTTTCAACATCAATTTTAATAACTTTTGCTTTGTCGCCAAGTGCAGCTGCTACATCTCTTAACACTGGATGCATTGCTGTTGACTGCTCATTCCATTCTGTAAAAAAGTCTAATAAGACTGGAATATTTACATCTATTAATTCTCCAAATTTTGACATTTCTTAAACCTTCTATTTAAAGTTTGTTATACAAATATAACATTTCCACTAAATTAAGCATTATTTACACCCTTTTTAAGCTCGATTACAGTAATTTCTGGCCAAATCCCTATTCTACCAGGAAAGGCAAGATAACCAAAGCCTCTGTTTACGTTTAAATACTTACCTGCTACTTCGTACATTCCTGCCCATTTTGGGTAACGGTATTTTACAGGACTCCATTTTATACCTAAAGATGGTACTTCTATACCAAACTGCATACCATGTGTATGGCCTGCTAAGGTTAAATGAATGTGCTTTTCAAAATTAACTATATTAGTTTCGTTTGTTACAATATCATGATTATTTATATCGTCTTTATTTACTTCCATTTTATCAAAATCAAAATGCGAAGGATCATGAGACATTAATATATTAAATTCATTGTCTCCAATGGTTTTAGTCGTTTCTTTTAAGCTTCCGCGTTTTGGAAAATGACGAGATGCTCCCCAGTTTTCAACACCAAGTAAATTTATTTTTTGACCATTTCGCTCTATCTGGCGGTTGTCATTCATTAGTAAATCGAAACCAATTTTTTTATGAATCTCTTCTAATTCCCTTTGGTTTTTTGCATTTAAATCTGCATCTCCACCATAGGCGTAATACCCATAATCATGATTACCTAAAACTGCATATTTTCCATCTTTTGCTTTTAATTTTGCAAAAACATCTACCCATTTATTCATTTCTGCAGCTTTTGTATTTACAATATCTCCAGTAAATAAAATAGTATCACTTTCTTGCTCATTAATTAAATCAATACCATATTCTATTTTCTCTCTGTTTTCTAAACTTCCAGAATGCACATCACTTATTTGTGTTATTTTATAACCATCAAACGCTTCTGGCAAATCTTCAAAATAGAGTACATGTTTAACAACTTGGTAATTATACTTTCCTCTGTAAATCCCATAAATAAAAGAACTCAAAGGAATTGCTGCTAAGCCTAAAGCTATTTTAGAAACAAAACCTCTTCTACTAGTAGAATAAGCAACAGTATCTGCATCAGAATTTGCTGTTTTATTAAGTATAGTAAGAACAAAACGCACAATATCTTCACCAAACATAAATAGTACTAAAATTAGTTTTGGTACAAATAAAGTAACTAAAAAAGCAACTGCATAACCATGGCCATGAGTAAAACTTTCGCCTCTAACAAAATTGGCATAGTAATAAACAAAGTTACCTACAACATAAGTACTCGCTAACCAATATATAACATAAATCCAATAACTTTTTGTGAGTGTTCTAATGGTTTGAAAAGCATACAAATCGAACGCAAATACCAGTAAAACAAGAATAATCCAACGGAGCATAAACTTAATTTTAACACAAATATATTAATAGTTACTACTAGTTTTTCTTACTAAATTGTTAAACGTTTTGATTTTTAATTCTTTAAACAGCATTTAATGTAAAACACTGTACAAAAACAACTTGTTTTAGGAGTTTTAACAATAAAAGCAACAGCCTGCTCTATCCTATTAGTAATTCCTATTAATACATTTCACTATATTTAGACCTATTAAATTATCCAACCCGTTTTAATGAAATATAATATCATATTCCTATTTAGTTTTTTACTTCTACTTACGCAATGCAAAGAAGATAACAAACAAGAAAAATCTATAAAAAACAAACCTTTAATTGCTTACGTAAACCCATTTATTGGTACTGGTGGTCATGGCCATACTTATCCTGGTGCAACAATGCCTTTTGGCATGATGCAACTTAGCCCAGATACACGTTTAGATGGTTGGGATGGTTGCTCTGGTTACCATTATAGTGACAACGAAATTTATGGCTTTTCGCATACGCATTTAAGCGGTACAGGTGTTAGTGATTATGGCGATATTTTAATAATGCCTACTAACGAGCAAGTTTTTAATAATGGTGCAGATGGCAAAAAAGGATATAAATCTAAGTTTTCTCACGATAATGAAATAGCAGAACCAGGATATTACAAAGTACATTTAGACGATACAGATATAAATGTTGAACTCACCGTTTCTAAACGCAGCGGCATACATAAATATCAATTTCCATCTCCTAATAACCAATACGCTATTGTAGATTTAACACATAGAGATAAAGTTTTAGACGCGAAAATTGAAAAAATATCTGATACCGAAATTGTAGGCTATCGTTTTTCTGAAGCTTGGGCAACAGACCAACGTTTATACTTTGTAATAAAAACATCTCATGCATTTAATGATGTTTTACAATCGCCTCCAAAAACAGGAATGCCTGGAGCGCAAAAAATCGCACTAAACTTTATAAACCCAAACAATGAGCCTGTTTATGTAAAAGTTGGAATTTCGGCAGTAGATATTGAAGGTGCAAAAGAAAATCTAAAAGCTGAAATTGGTAATCAAACATTTAACCAAGTAAAAAAAACAGCTCAAGATTTCTGGGAAAAACAATTACAAAAAATAGTTGTAGAAAGTGATAATAAAGACTATAAAACTAACTTTTACACGTCTATGTATCATGTTGCTTTAGCGCCAAATTTATATCAAGATGTTACAGGCAACTACCGTGGCATGGATATGGAAATTCACAAATCTGTAGGTTTCGATTATTACACTGTGTTCTCTCTTTGGGATACCTATCGTGCTGCACATCCATTATACACTATAATTGAACAGGATAGAACTAACGACTTCATAAACACCTTTTTAGCAAAATATAACGAAGGCGGCATTATGCCTATTTGGGATTTAAGCGCCAATTATACCGGTTGCATGATTGGCTATCATGCGGTTCCTGTAATTGCCGACGCTTACCTAAAAGGTATTCGTGATTACGACCATAACTTAGCTTTAGAAGCCATGCTACATAGTGCCACACGTGATAAATTAGGTTTAAAAAGCTACAAAACGTTTGGGTATATTCCTGTAGAAGAAGAAAGCGAATCGGTATCAAAAACCTTAGAATATGCTTACGATGATTGGTCTATTGCACAAATGGCAAAAGCCATGAATAAAACCGAAGTTTTTAAAAACTATACCCAAAGAGCTCAAAACTATAAAAACGTTTTCGATCCAGAAACGCAATTCATGCGTGGTCGTTTTCGTAACACTTGGTTCGCTCCTTTCGATCCCTACGAAGTAAATTTTAATTATACCGAAGCTAACGCATGGCAATATAGTTTTTATGTACCACAAGATATTTCTGGCTTCATAAATTTATTAGACGGCAAGCAAAACCTAGAAAAAAATCTTGATAAATTATTTGTTGCTACAAACGAAACTTCTGGCAGGCATCAAAAAGATATTACAGGATTAATTGGTCAATACGCTCATGGTAACGAGCCTAGTCATCACATGGCTTACCTTTATAATTTTGTAAATAAACCACATAAAACACAAGAAAAAGTCCACCAAATATTAACCGAGTTATATACCAATACTCCAGATGGTATTTCTGGCAACGAAGATTGCGGTCAAATGAGCGCTTGGTACATATTTAGTTCAATAGGTTTCTATCCAGTTACTCCAGGAAGCAATCAATACATAATAGGAACACCCTTATTTAAAAACGCAACTTTTAATTTAGAAAATGGTAAAACCTTTACGGTTTCAGCTACTAATTTAAGCGACACCAATAAATATATAGCATCAGCCAGTTTAAACGGAAAACCGTTACAACAATCATTTATTACACATCAAGATATAATGAATGGCGGAACGCTTCATTTTAAAATGACAAACTCACCATCAAATTGGGCAACAAAAGATTCCGAAATTCCAGAAACAAAAATCGAAGAACACCTTATTGTAACACCACCGTTTATTGCAAAAGGCGATACGGCTTTTAAAGGCGAAACCGAAGTTGTGCTTAAAAGTAACACCAAAAATGCTATTATTTATTATTCTGAAAATAATTCAGAATTTAAAAAATACACAAAACCATTTAGTATTTCTGAAGCATTAAAACTAAATGTTTATGCAGAATTAAATGCAAAGAAAAGCAAAACAATTACTACCCATTTTTTTAAAATAGATCCTAATCTTTCAGTAACCTTAAAAACCAAATATGCTAACCAGTATAATGGCGGCGGAAACAATGCGTTAATAGATGGTATACTTGGGACTCAAGATTTTAGAACAGGTACTTGGCAAGGCTATTTTAACGAAGACTTAGTGGCTATAGTTGATTTAGGCTCAGAACAATTGGTAAACTTAGTTAAGATTAATTTTTTACAAGACCAACGCTCTTGGATTTTTTATCCTACAAAAGTAGAATGTTATGGCTCTAAAGACGGTATTAACTTTACTAAAATTGACGATATTAGAGAGCCATTAAAGTTAACTCCTCAAGAAGAGGTTTCTTTGTGGACTGCATATTTCAAACTAGTGCCAAAAAAGTACCAATACATAAAAATTGTTGCAAAAAAACTAGGCGATCTTCCTAAATGGCATTTAGGTAGTAAACACGATGGTAAAAGCTGGTTATTTGCAGACGAGATTATAATAAAATAATCAGGATAAAAAAGGACAATACAAGTTATTAGCAATTTTAAAAGCTAATTTTAATTACATTTAGGCAACTAATTAACTAAAACATGACAAGTCAAAACAACAAATCTGCTTTAACCACTTTGGTTACAGTCTTCTTTTTTTGGGGATTTATAGCAGCATCTAACGGTGTGTTTATTCCGTTTTGTAAAACGTATTTTAATATCGATCAATTTCAATCTCAATTAGTCGATTTTGCATTTTATGGCGCTTATTATATAGGTGCATTAGCATTATTTATAATTTCCAGCGCAGTAAAAAAAGATATTTTAAATAAATGGGGTTATAAAAACGGGATTATTTATGGGTTGTTACTTTCTGCTGTTGGCGCCTTTATAATGTATCCTGCAACTGTTGGAGCAGAACAAGGTCAAACTGCTGTTTTCTACCTTGTTCTTTTTGCTTTATTTATAGTAGGCTTAGGGTTTTCTTTACAGCAAACAACAGCAAATCCATTTGCTATTGCACTTGGTGATCCGGCTACAGGTTCTCACAGATTAAATCTTGCTGGAGGAATTAATTCTTTTGGAACAACCATTGGACCTGTAGTTGTTGCTCTTGTAATTTTTGGTACCGCATCAGTAAGTCCAGAAGAACTGGTTAACATGATTAAAAATAATGAAATCACATTAAGTACTGTACAAATGCTATACTTAGGCGTTGGTTTTTTATTTTTATTAGCTGCAGCGTTATTCTATTTTTCAAAAAAATTGCCTGCTTTAAAATCAGACACTGTATTTGAACCAGCTAATAAAGCAAGAAATTTACTTATAATTTTAACCGTAGTTATAGTAGCTTGTTTTGGCTATATTTTTAGCACCTATTCTGGTGAAACAGTAGTTTCAGAAACTCTAGAAAACACACGTTTAATATTATTATTTGTAGCCTTATTTGCTGTAGTCGCTTCTGTATTTATAGCAAACTCTAGTGCTTCAAAAAATGCCGTTGGTTGGGGAGCGATGAAGTATCCTCAATTGGTTTTAGGCATGTTAGCTATCTTTTGTTACGTTGGTGTAGAAGTCACAATTCAAAGTAATTTAGGCGAGCTTTTAAAACAAGTTGCAGATAAAGTCGCAAACTTAAATCCGTTAGGATTACCAATTTTAAACGATGCACAAATCGCACCATTTATTTCACTTTATTGGGGCGGATTAATGATTGGGCGTTGGGTTGGTGCTATTACTGTATTTAACCCAAGTAAAGGTTTAAAAAAGTGGTTGTTAATAATTGTACCTTACTTAGCCTTTGGCGTAATATTATTGGTTAATTATGGTAAATATTCTAGTGACCAAATTTTATTTTTCTGTGTATGTATTGCAGTACAAATAGCAGGTTTCTTTATGGCAAAAGACAATCCTGTAAACACATTAAAAATCTTTGCTTCACTAGGTGTTTTAGGCATGCTAATTGGCTTATTTACAACTGGTAACTTAGCCTTGTTTGCCTTTTTATCTGGTGGTTTATTTTGTTCAATTATGTGGCCTTGTATATTTACTTTAAGTATTGCTGGTTTAGGAAAATATACTTCTCAAGGTTCTGCTTTTTTAATCATGATGATTCTTGGCGGTGCAATTATTCCTCCGTTACAAGGAAAAATTGCCGATATTTTTACTATTCAGTCTTCATATTGGATTGCTGTAATGTGTTTTGCTTACTTACTATTTTATGCCTTTAGAACAAAAACAGTTTTAGACAAACAAGGTGTAAAATATTAATCATTCAATATCTAAGAATAAATTACACACTTAAATGAAACGTAGAAAATTTCTTAAAAATGCAACTTTATCCACTGCTGGTTTAGCTGTTGGAGCCACAATAGTAAATTGTACCAACGATAAAAAAACGCCAACAACACCTGTAACAAAAACAACACAAAAAGCCACTTTACCTCTTGTAGTTGCAACGTGGAATTATCCTAATGCAACAGCAGCTGCTTACAAGGTTTTAAAAAATGGAGGCACAGCGTTAGACGCTGTTGAAGCTGGATGTAAAATTGAAGAAGCAGATATCAATAATCAAACCGTTGGAAAAGGCGGATTACCAGATCGCGAAGGCAATGTAACTTTAGATGCTTGTATTATGGACAAAAATGGCAATTGTGGTGCTGTAGTCTATCTTCAAAATATCACTCACGCTATTACTGTAGCACGACATGTAATGGAAAACACGCCACATGTTATGCTTGCAGGAGTTGGCGCAGAACAATTTGCTTACGAAATAGGTTTAAAAAAAGAGAATTTACTTACCAACGCTTCAAAAAAAGCTTGGGAAAAATGGAAAATAGAATCTAAATACAAACCTATTATAAATATTGAAAACCATGATACTATTGGCATGCTTGCTATAGATAAAAATGGTGATATTTCTGGAGCTTGTAGCACAAGTGGACTTGCATATAAAATGGCAGGTCGTGTTGGCGATTCGCCAATAATTGGCGCAGGCTTATTTGTAGATAACGAAATTGGAGCTTGTGTAGCAACTGGCTTAGGTGAAGAAGTCGTTAAAACCGTTGGTAGCTTTTTAGTAGTAGAACTTATGCGCCAAGGCAAATCGCCACAAGACGCTTGCGAAGAAGCCATAAAACGTATTGTAAATAAACCAAATAGCGATTTTAAAAATTTTCAAGTTGGTTATATTGCTGTAAATAAGCAAGGAGAAACAGGCAGTTTCTCTATACATCAATGGTTTAGCATGACTAAATTTCAAGATGGAAAGAATGAAAATATTCAATCTCAATTTATTGTAAAAGCATAAAAAAGTATTGTTGACAAGTTATTCTGTTTAAAAACGATAAGTTTCGTAGTTTTATACTTTATAAATTTACTTCAATGTCAGACAATAAACGCGTCTTTTTAGTAGACGCATACGCCTTAATATTTCGTGGCTATTATGCCTTTATAAAAAATCCAAGAATTAACAGTAAAGGTCAAGACACCTCAGCTATTATGGGTTTTATGAACTCACTTTTAGACGTTATTAAACGCGAAAGACCAAACCTTTTAGCTGTTTGTTTTGATAAAGGCGGCAGTACTGATCGAGTAGAAATGTTTGAAGAATACAAAGCCAATAGAGACGAAACGCCCGAAGGTATAAAAACAGCTATTCCATACATTTGCCAAATTTTAGAAGCCATGCATATTCCTATCATGGTTAAAGAAGGTTTTGAAGCAGACGATGTTATTGGAACTTTAGCAAAACAAGCCGAAAAAGAAGGCTACCAAACTTTTATGGTAACACCAGATAAAGATTTTGCACAATTAGTAAGCGAAAATATTTTTATGTACAGACCTGTTTTTGGTGGTGGCTATGAAACTTGGGGAATACCAGAAGTACAGAAAAAATTTGAAGTTACAGATCCATTACAAGTTATCGACTATTTAGGTATGATGGGAGATGCAAGTGATAATATTCCAGGATTACCAGGTGTTGGTGATAAAACAGCAAAAAAGTTTTTGGCCGCTTATGGTAGTATGGAAAACTTATTTGCCAATACGCATGAGCTTAAAGGTAAAATGAAAGAAAAAATTGAAGCCAACCAAGAATTGGGTTTACTTTCTAAAAAACTAGCCACAATTATGCTTGACGTTCCTGTAGAGTTTCATGCTAAAGATTTCGAGTTAGATGCACCAGATATAGATAAAGTAAAAGAAATTTTTCAAGAATTAGAGTTTAGACGTCTTACAGATAATTTTATAAAAACTTTTGCTGAAGATTCGCCTGCAATAGGAAATAGCACTTCAAATACTTCAGAAAAACCAACTTCAAAAACAAGCACAGCACCAACCTCTAATGCTGGAGCTGGACAATTTAATTTATTTGGTGGCGATCCAAATGAAACAAAAGATGGAACCTCTAATATAGACACTGCTTTTACAAGAAGAACCGTTGCAAACACGTCTCATTTTTACCAAAGTGTCGCTCCAGGAATGGCTACCAAACTATTCATTAAAAATTTAATGAATCAAACTAGTGTGTGTTTTGATACAGAAACTACAGGCTTAAATCCATTAACTGCAGAATTAGTTGGTATCGCTTTTTCTTGGGAAACAGGAAAAGGATTTTATTTACCTTTCCCAGAAGATAAACAGGAAGCACAAGCCATTATCGAAGCATTACGATGCTTTTTTGAAGCAGAAAACATTCAGAAAATTGGTCAGAATTTAAAATACGATATCAAAGTATTAGCAAAATATAACGTAGAAGTTAAAGGTCCATTATTTGATACCATGTTAGCGCATTATTTAATTAATCCAGACATGCGTCATAATATGGATGTGTTAGCAGAAACCTATTTAAATTACACACCAGTTTCTATAACAGAACTCATTGGCAAAAAAGGCAAAAACCAATTGTCTATGCGCGATGTTCCGTTAGACAAACAAACGGAATATGCTGTCGAAGATGCAGATATTACCTTACAACTTAAGGAGCATTTTGAAAAAGAATTAGGCGAAGCCAATACACAAAAGCTTTTTGATGATATCGAAGTGCCTTTACTGCGTGTATTAGCAGCAATGGAACTAGAAGGCATTAACTTAGATAAAGACTTTTTACAATCATTATCTAACGATTTAAACAGAGACATTGAAGCTTTAGTAACCAAAATTTACGATGTTGCTGGCGAAGAATTTAATATTGCTTCACCAAAGCAATTAGGAATCATTTTATTTGAAAAATTAAAGCTTGTCGATAAACCTAAAAAAACCAAAACAGGACAATACAAAACGGGTGAAGACATTCTATCTGTATTAGCCAAAGATCATGAGATTATTCGTAATATTTTAGAATATCGTGGTCTGGCAAAATTAAAAAGTACCTATGTTGATGCTTTACCTTTACAAGTGGAAGAATCTACAGGTCGCGTACATACAGATTATATGCAAACCGTTGCTGCAACAGGACGCTTAAGTAGTAACAATCCTAACTTACAAAATATTCCAATTCGTACAGAACGTGGGCGCCAAGTACGTAAAGCGTTTATTCCTAGAAATGACGATTACACTTTACTTGCTGCCGATTATAGCCAAATAGAACTGCGTATTATTGCAGCTTTAAGTAAAGAGGAAACCATGATTGAAGCCTTTAAAAATGGTGAAGATATTCACGCTTCAACCGCTTCCAAAGTTTTTGGAGTGCCAATTGAAGAGGTAACCAGAGCGCAACGTAGCAATGCCAAAACCGTAAACTTTGGTATTATTTATGGCGTGTCTGCTTTTGGCTTAAGTAACCAAACCGATTTATCGCGTGGTGAAGCCAAAGAGCTTATTGATACCTATTACGAAACCTATCCAAAGCTTAAAAAATACATGAGCGAACAAGTCCATTTTGCTCGCGATAACGGTTATGTAAAAACCATTTTAGACAGACGCCGTTACCTAAAAGATATAAATAGCCGAAACGCTGTAGTTCGCGGTGCAGCAGAACGAAATGCGGTTAATGCACCAATACAAGGTAGTGCTGCAGATATTATAAAAATTGCTATGATTAATATTTATAATAAATTGGAAGCTGGTAATTATAAAACCAAAATGCTACTACAAGTACATGATGAATTGGTTTTTGATGTCTACAAACCAGAACTCGAAAAGATGACAACCTTAATTAAAACCGAAATGGAAAACGCCTTTAAAATGGAAGTGCCATTAGATGTTGAGGTAGATACTGGTTTGAATTGGTTGGAGGCGCATTAAATATGAAAACTATTCCTGTAACTTGTGCAATCATTCAATTTGATGATAAAATTTTAGCAGTTCAAAGAAGTGAAACGATGAAACTCCCTTTGAAATGGGAATTTGCAGGTGGAAAAATTGAAGAAGGAGAAACAGAAGTTGAATGTATAAAAAGAGAAATTTTTGAGGAATTAAATATCAAAATTGAAATCAAAGATAAGTTAACTCCTGTAACTCATGAATATCCTGATTTTAAAATTAAATTAATTCCTTTTACTGCTGAATATATTTCAGGTGAATTAATACTTAATGAACATGTTAACTCCGTTTTAGTTAATAAAAAAGAATTGATTAATTTAGATTGGGCTGAAGCAGATTTGCCAATTTTACAAGAATATTTATCACTATGAATCAAGGAATTTACGAAGAATTAATAACCCAATTAGTATCTGAAAATTTAAATAAACTTGATAAAGATAAATTCTATTTAAAGAAAACTATAATCGATAAAGAAGAAGCTTCAAATGTTTTGTCTAAACATTTAGCTAAGACTTTAAAACACGCTTTTCAACTTATCAAAGGTAAAGCAGAATTACAAATTGAAATTGCTAACAAAATAATTAAATTACTTAAAGATGAATTAAACAAACAAGAGTTTAATGATGATTTAGTAAGTATTGAAGGAGAAATATTAAAGGCAGTATTTTCTAAAACTGATGCTCACTTTTCAAATTTAGATTTAAGATTAAAAGAAATCACTCCTTATACAAGATTAACACAAAGCGAATTATTTACAGGTGGAAACGGTGGCTTATCGCTAGAAAGTGAATTAAAAAAAGAGATTCTTTCATCAAACGAAATATATCTTCTTGTCTCTTTTATAAAATTTAAAGGAATCATTATTCTTGAAAAAGAGTTACGAGAATTTACAGAACGTGGTGGAAAACTAAAAGTAATTACCACAACATATATCGGAGCAACAGATTACAAAGCAATTCAACTACTTTCTAAGCTTCCAAATACTGAAGTTAAAATATCATACAATACAAGTAACGAAAGGTTACATGCTAAAGCATATCTTTTTTATAGAAGCACTGGATTTCATACAGCATATATTGGCTCTTCAAACTTCTCAAGGTCAGCTTTAACTGATGGTTTAGAGTGGAATTTAAAAGTTACAACCAAAGAAGTAAATCACATAATCGATAAATTCAATAAGACATTTGACTCTTATTGGAAAAGTGATGATTTTGAATTATTTGATGATTCTAAGCACAAAGAGAAATTGCAAAGCGCCTTAAAGCAGAGTAAGTTTAGTAAACCTTATGAAAACGCAACAGCTTTGTTTGATATTAAGCCTTTTCCGTATCAAAAAGAAGTATTAGAAAAACTAGAAGTAGAAAGAACGGTTCATAAAAGATTTAGAAATCTTGTAGTTGCAGCTACTGGGACAGGAAAAACTGTTATTTCTGCATTTGATTATAAACGCTTCAAACAAAATAACAAATCTGCAAAATTACTATTTCTAGCACATAGAAAGGAAATCATACAAAAATCATTGTCTACTTTTCAAGGTGTTTTAAGAAATAATAATATTGGTGAATTATGGGTTGACGGTATGACTCCTAATAACTTCGAGTTTGTATTTGCTTCGGTACAATCTGTTAAAAACAAATTTAAAGAATACAACTTAACTCCTGATTATTATGATTACATCATAATAGATGAATGTCATCATCAAACAGCTAATAGTTATAGAGAAATAATAAATTATTTTAAACCAAAGGTTTTACTTGGCTTAACTGCTACTCCAGAACGAATGGATGGTGGAGACATTTTAGAAGATTTTGAGAATAAGATTGCTGCAGAAATTAGACTTCCAGAGGCAATGAATAGAAAATTGCTTTGTCCTTTTCAATATTTTGGAATTACCGATAGTATTGATTTAACCAATGTAAGTTGGTCAAGAGGGAAATATGCACCAAGTGAATTAACAGATTTGTATACAGGGAATGACAGAAGAGTTAGAGAAATCATAGATGCATTAGAAAAATACACAAAAGATATAAATGAAGTTAGGTCTTTAGGTTATTGTGTTACAATGGAACATGCAAAATTCATGGCTAAAAAATTTACTTTAGCTGGATTAAAAGCTGACTATTTAACTAGCGAAAACAGTAAAGACAGAGTTTATATTCGTCAGAAATTAGAAAAAAAAGAAATCAATTATCTATTTGTTGTCGACATGTTTAACGAAGGAATCGATATTCCAGAAATCGATACGGTTTTATTTTTAAGACCGACGGAAAGCTTAACAGTCTTTTTACAACAATTAGGAAGAGGATTAAGACTTCATGAAGAGAAAGACTGCTTGACAGTTTTAGATTTTGTTGGAAACTCAAAACCTGAATACAACTTTGAAAGCAAGTTTAGAGCTTTAATAGGTAAAACAAATACAACTGTTTTAAAAGAAATTGAGGACGATTTCCCTCATCTACCTTTAGGTTGCTCTATCATTTTAGAGAAAAAGACAAAAGAAACAATACTTAAAAATATTTCAGCTGCAACCTCATTAAATAAGAATAAGTTAATTCAAAGAATACAGCAATTTCAACATGACACTAATCTACCTTTAACAATCGGCAACTTTAGTAAGTTTTATAATATACCATTACAATCAATATATAAAAGAGATAGTTGGAAAAGACTGTGTCAATTAGCAGGAAAAATTAATGATTTTGATTCAAAAAATGAGAAAGAAATAGTCTCTGCCATATCAAATAAATGGCTTTCAACAAATTCGTTAAGCTATTTTACATTCATTTTAAAAATTGCCAAACAAAATTTTAATATAAATATTTCAGATTTAAATCAAAATGAAAAAATCATGCTTTTAATGTTACATTATGATGTTTGGCAAAAAGAAGGTGGATTTGATTCATTAAAAGAAAGTATAAAAACGATTGGTTTAAATAAAATTTTAGTTGAAGAAATCAAAGAAGTTCTCGAATTATTAATTGAAAACATCGATTTTAAGGAATTACCTATTCAGCTACCGTACGAACAACCATTAAAATTACATAGTCGTTATACTAGAGACCAAATTTTATCAGCATTTAAATTTAGTAGTTTCACCAAAAAATCATCAAATAGAGAAGGTACCGCATTAAATAAAGATTTGAATACCGAATTACTATTTATCAACCTTATTAAGTCAGAAGAAAACTTTTCACCAACCACAATGTATGATGATTATGCTGTGAATGAGTTACTATTTCATTGGCAAACTCAAAACTCAGCAAGACCTGATAAAGGAAAAGGATTATCTTATATAAAACATCAAGAACAAAATAAACGAATCTTACTTTTTGTTCGTGAAAAAGCAAAAGATGAATTTGGTAATACAAAAGGTTATGTCTTTATAGGAGAAGGAAATATAAAAGACCATTACGGTTCAAAACCAATGAGTATCAATTGGGAGTTAAACGAACCATTGCCCAATTATTTGTGGAAAGAAGCGGCAAAACTTTCCGTGGGCTAACCTATCAAGTCAAAACATTTTCCATTCAAGTTAAACCGTAAATAAGTAAAGTATTAATTTGTATGTACTAAAAATACATACTATGATAATTACAAAAATATTAGGACTTACCAGTACATTAACAAAAAGTAAAAAAGCCAAAATTGCTATTCTGCTTTTAGAAATTGGCATTTTAGCTTATGCTATTGCAACAAGTAACGAAGAGCAATCCAATAATAAAAGATTAGAAAAATAAGCCTAACTAGTTTTTCCTTCAAAAAACTCCATACATTTAATGGCAGGATTCGTTTTTCGGTTTTTAAAAGCATGAATAGAACTGCTAATTATTAGTATTACAGCTAAACCAATTGCAGTGCAAGCAACAACTGTGTTATCATTTTTATTAGCAATATAAATAGCAATTAAAGCCCAAGCTCCAACAAGAGCAAACTCTCGCATGTTTCTTGACCAAGTGACTATTATATTTATTACTGCAGCTATAATTAACATTAAAACGGTCCATACAGTTGGTGATATACCAAAACCATCCCAATTGTACTTTACTAAAACTGCTGAGACATTTGCAATACTTGCTACAGTAACCCAACCACTATAAAACACAAACGGCCACCATAAAAAGGCGATAACTGTTATTGGCGCATCAAACAATTCCATTTTATTATTTAATACTATTTTTAGTAATGAAAATAACAGCAAAAATATAAACACACTAGACAATAATGTGTAATTGTATATCCAGGCCACAATCCATAAACAATTTGCTACACACGATATTACAAACCACCAACCTGTGGAAAGTATAAAACCGTCATCGCGAACACTTACAAACAAACTACGGCTTTGATAAAATATAAACCCAAATACTAATAGATATATAATTCCCCAAATAGAAAATGCATAACCTGCTGGTGTAAATAAAGTATTGTATTGTGCAGAAACTTCGCCAATGGTTGTATTATTTAACAAACCGGTATTGGCTAAAAAGTTCATTATTAATAAAAAAACAAATGCAATAGCGTTAAGTAGTTGTAGACTTTTTTTCATTGTATTAATATAATTAAAATATTACGACAAAGAAATACTGTTTAAAAAAATGTTAGACTAAGTTTAGCGACGTTTCTTTTTCTTTCCTTTATACTTCACCTTATTCTTTCGTTGATTAAAAGGTACAGCATCGTTAAAGGTGTTTTTAGCTTCGCCTTTTGGTTTATTTTTACGCCACTTTTCAGACTTTTCTGGCAATAAAACTTTTAATAAATCCTGACGCCCAACTTTATTCAAGGTCTTTTTAATCCACGCTTTATTTTCATCTTTATACCAAAAGAAAAAACGGTGTTGTTCGTCCTTTTCTTTTCTAGTTTTAGGCGTATTTACTTTTTTAAGCGTATACGGATGGTAACCAGAATAATAAATTACAGTAGCCACCGTCATTGGTGTTGGTGTAAAACCTTGTACTTGCTCAAGCTGAAAACCCATATCTTTAGTTTCGGCAGCTAGGTTAGCCATATCTTCAACTTCACACGCTGGATGATTAGATATAAAATAAGGAATTAACTGAAGCTTTAAATTCTTCTTAATATTAATTTTATCAAAACGCTCTTTAAATTTATGGAAGTATGTAAACGATGGTTTACGCATTAATTTTAAAACAGGATCACTAGTATGTTCTGGTGCAACTTTAAGACGTCCAGACACGTGCTTGGTCATCACCTCTTCTGTGTAATCATCCAGCTCTTTTGGATCTGCATTTTTATTAAATTCTGGCACTAACATATCATGCCTAATTCCAGAACCAATAAACGATTTTTTAACCTTTGGATGTTTATCTACTGCTTTATATAAATCGGTTAATGGTTTGTGAGACGTATCTAAATTACTACATATTACGGGCGAAATACAACTTGGTGCCACACATTTGTCGCAAATAGATTGCACCTTACCTTTCATTTGATACATATTGGCACTTGGTCCTCCAATATCACTTAAATAGCCTTTAAAATCTGGCATATTAGCCACTTTATCAACTTCTTTTAAAATCGATTCTTGACTACGAGATGCGATAAATTTTCCTTGATGTGCCGAAATAGTACAGAAACTACAACCACCAAAACATCCTCTGTGAATGTTTATAGAGGTCTTAATCATCTCATAAGCTGGAATTGGACCACGCTTATTATATTTTGGGTGTGGTAATCGTGTATAAGGTAAATCGAAAGAAGCATCAATTTCAGCTTCTGTCATGGTTGGATACGGCGGATTTATCATCAAGGTCTTATCGCCTACTTTTTGAAAAATACGTCTTGCAGCTAACTTGTTAGACTCCTGCTCTATTATTTTAAAGTTAGAGGCATATTTCTTTTTATCCTTTAAACACACTTCATGCGAAGCAATTTCAACATCTATCCAATTGCTGTTTTTTGGTATGCTTTCATTTTTATCCATTAATACAGCAGTTTGTAATACTGTATTAATACTATTAAATGGCACGCCTTTTTCTAATAAACGTACTATTTCACGTAATGGTTGTTCTCCCATTCCGTAAACCAACATATCTGCTTTAGAGGTTTCTAAAATAGTTGGCAATAGTTTATCGCTCCAATAATCGTAATGCGTTACACGACGTAGAGAACCTTCAATACCACCAATTAAAACAGGAGTATCTGGCCATTTTTCTTTTAAAATTTTAGAATACACAGACGATGCATAATCTGGTCTAAATCCAATATCACCATTTGGTGTATAAGCATCTTTATCACGTTTCTTTTTATTAGCATTATAATTGCTAATCATAGGATCCATGCAACCACCAGTAACTCCAAAAAACAATCTTGGCTTACCAAGTTTTACAAAATCCTGCAAGTTATCATTTACATTAGGTTGTGGTACAATGGCAACACGTAAACCCATACTTTCTAACAAACGGCCAATTACTGCAGGTCCAAATGTTGGATGATCTACATAAGCATCTCCACTAAAAAGGATAACATCAAGTGTTTCCCATCCGCGAATTTTCACCTCTTTATTAGTGGTAGGCAACCAGCTAGATAATTTTAATTCTTGCATAACGCTGCAAAAATAGATAAAAAAAGACTCTTAACTATTATTATAAAAGGGTTTAGCATTTAATTTAACATGCAAAAAGGAAATAATACAACCATAAAACAAAAGAATTTAATTTAATTTTTAAAATTTGAGGGAGAAATAAACAATCTTAAACTTTTATAAACATCTGATTTATAAAAAATAAAGGGTAATTAACAATGTTTGGAAACATATTAACAAAGTTATCAAATAAAATACGCCATACTATTTGGTAATCAAGAAGATTGTCGTAAATTTGCAAACTCTTTTTGAGAGAGGAATGTTTAATAATAAAATTTAAAAATTGTGGATACACTAAGCTACAAAACCATTTCAGCAAACAAAGCTACTGTCGATAAGCAGTGGGTTTTAGTGGACGCTGATGGTCAAACTTTAGGGCGTATGTGCACTCAAATCGCAAGATTATTAAGAGGAAAGCACAAGCCAAGCTTCACACCACACGTTGACTGTGGAGATAACGTAATTGTTATCAATGCAGAAAAAATCAACTTAACAGGAAACAAGTGGAATGACAAATCTTACATTCGTCACACAGGTTACCCAGGTGGTCAAAGAAGTTTAACTGCTACTGAATTGTTCGGAAAAGATCCAGCAAGATTAGTAGAGAAATCTGTAAAAGGAATGTTACCTAAAAACAAATTAGGAGCAGCTCTTTTTAGAAACTTAACTGTTGTTACAGGAACTGAGCACGCTCACGAAGCTCAAAAACCTAAAACAATTAACTTAAACGAATTCAAGTAATGGAAGTATTACACAAAATTGGTCGTCGTAAAACGGCTGTTGCTCGTGTTTACCTTAAAGAAGGTAAAGGAAACATCACGGTTAACAAAAAAGATTTAAAAGACTACTTCGATACAGCAACGTTACAGTACAAAGTAAACCAACCGTTAGCATTAACTAACAACGAAGGTAACTTTGATATTTCTGTAAATGTATTTGGAGGTGGTATTACTGGTCAAGCAGAAGCTATCCGTTTAGCAATTTCTCGCGCAATGTGTGAGTTAAATGACGAAAACAGAGGTATTCTTAAACCAGAAGGTTTATTAACTAGAGACCCAAGAATGGTTGAGCGTAAAAAATTCGGACAGAAGAAAGCGCGTAAAAAATTCCAATTCTCGAAACGTTAATATTATCCTTCAACAGTATTGTATAGTATCAATACTGTTGAGACAAAACAAAAAAATAAAACAGTTATTGTTGTCCTAGCCTTAAAGCAGGATTTAGTTTAGCATCTAAATGAAGCCATAAGCTTTCTAGCTCATTGGAACATTGCTAATTCAACAGAACGTAAACTATTACAAAATGGCAGTAGAAGTAAAAGAATTACTTGAAGCAGGTGTACACTTTGGTCACCTTACACGTAAGTGGGATCCAAATATGGCGCCTTACGTATATATGGAACGTAACGGAATCCATATTATAAACTTATACAAAACAGCAGCTAAGATTGACGAAGCTGGAGAAGCTTTAGCAAAAATTGCAGCCTCTGGTCGTAAAATCTTATTTGTTGCTACAAAAAAACAAGCAAAAGACATCGTTGCTGAAAAAGCAGGTAGCATTAACATGCCTTACATCACAGAAAGATGGCCAGGTGGAATGTTAACTAACTTCGTAACTATTAGAAAAGCTATTAAAAAAATGGCTACTATTGATAGAATGAAGAAAGATGGAACATTTTTAACTTTATCTAAAAAAGAACGTTTACAAGTTGACCGTTTAAGAGCGAAGTTAGAAAAAAACTTAGGTTCTATTGTTGATATGACACGTCTTCCAGGAGCTTTGTTTGTTGTAGATATTAAACGTGAGCATATCGCGATTAAAGAAGCACAAAAATTAAACATTCCTATTTTTGCAATGGTAGATACTAACTCAGATCCACGTCAAGTAGATTACGTTATACCAGCAAATGATGATGCTTCTAAATCAATCGATAAAATATTAACGCACGTTACTGAAGCTATTACTGGTGGATTAAACGAGCGTAAAGCTGAAAAAGCTGAAAAAGCTGAAGGTAAAGCCGAGAAAAAGGCTGCTCCAGCTAAAAAAGCGACTGCAGTTAAAGAAGAAGAAGAATAAATAACAATTTCGAAACATTTATAAGTCGTTTAATTCTTTTCTTTACAGAAATAAATTGAACGACTTTTTTTTAAATTAACTTATATTATGAGTGATGTAAAAATTTCAGCAGCAGAAGTAAACAAATTAAGAAAAGCTACTGGTGCAGGTATGATGGATTGTAAAAAAGCCTTAGTTGAAGCTAAAGGTGATTTTGATGCTGCTATCGACGTATTACGTAAAAAAGGACAAAAAGTAGCTGAAAAAAGAGCTGACAGAGATTCTTCTGAAGGTGCTGCTGCAATTAAAATAAATGATGACAATACTGTTGGTGTTGCTATTGTATTAGGATGTGAAACAGATTTCGTTGGTAAAAACGAAAACTTCTTAGCATTAGCTAACGAATTAGCAGACAAAGCAATCAACTTTGACAACAAAGAAGATTTCTTAGCATCAGATTTTGGTGGTATGACTGTATCTGAAAAATTAGTTGAGCAAACAGGTGTTATTGGTGAGAAATTAGAAATCAACGCTTTCGAGAAATTAGAAGCTCCTTACGTTGGTTCTTACGTGCACATTAACAAAATTGGTGCATTAGTAGGTTTATCTCAAGAAAATGCAGAAGTAGCTAAAGATGTAGCTATGCAAGTAGCTTCTATGGGAGCAACAACTTTATCTTACAAAGATTTTGATCCAGCATACATTGCTAGCGAAACAGAAGCAAGAATTGCTGTTATTGAAAAAGATAACGAAGAGTTAGCACGTTTAGGTAAAACACTTAAAAACGTACCTCAATACATTTCTATGGCACAATTAACTCCAGAAGTTATGGCACAAGCCGAAGCTGATGCAAAAGAGCAATTAAAAGCTGAAGGTAAACCAGAACAAATTTGGGATAAAATTTTACCAGGAAAAATGGATCGTTTTGTTAGCGATAACACAACTTTAGATCAAGAACAATGTTTACTTGACCAAAAGTTTATTAAAGACGAAAAGCAAACAGTTGCAGATTACGTAGCGTCTAAAAACGTTGAAGTAACTGCTTTTAAACGTGTTTCTTTAGGATAGTTTTATCATTCCGCACTTGATGCGGAATTCACAATAATACAAAACCACTACTCTATTTTAGAGCTAGTGGTTTTTTTATACTTTAAAAATTACAACTAAAAAAAGTAATATTTCTACAGAAATAGCAATTTTAAAAATAAAAAAATTATGTAGCTTTGCTAAACTCTTATTCTCACATGAAATACAAAAGAATCCTCCTAAAACTATCTGGTGAAGCCTTAATGGGAAATCGCCAATATGGTATTGATCCAGAACGTCTTGCAGAATATGCACAAGACATAAAAGCAGTAACAGAAAAAGGAATAGAAGTTGCCATAGTTATTGGTGGCGGAAACATTTTTAGAGGTGTTGCCGGAGCCATGAATGGTATGGACAGAGTTCAAGGTGACCACATGGGAATGCTTGCTACTGTTATAAATGGTTTAGCTTTACAACAAGCTTTAGAAGATGCCGAAGTTAAAACAAGACTACAAACAGCAATAAAAATTAATGAGGTGGCAGAGCCTTTTATTCGCCGTAAAGCCATGAGCCATTTACGCAAAGGACGTGTAGTTATTTTTGGTGGCGGAACAGGAAACCCATATTTCACTACAGATTCTGCAGCCGTATTAAGAGCAATAGAAATTGAAGCCGATGTTATTTTAAAAGGAACTCGTGTAGATGGTATTTATAATGCAGATCCAGAAAAAGATGCCGAAGCTATAAAATTTGATCATATTACTTTTGACGATGTTTTACGTAAAGGTTTAAAAGTAATGGACACAACAGCATTTACCTTAAGTCAAGAAAACGATTTACCAATAATAGTTTTCGATATGAATACAAGAGGTAATTTAATGAAAGTAGTCTCTGGAGAAAACATAGGAACACAAGTAAGTTTATAAAAAAATTCTAACCTTTTTCTAAAAAGTATTACTTTAGTATTAATTATTAGAAAAAACCATAAACTTTAAAATTCTTAATTAAGGTTTAAAACTCTAGTAAACAACAAAATATATTTTGGCTTAATTCTTGAAATAAGCTAATTAGTAATAAATATTTTAACAATGAACGAAGACATTCAATTTATAATTGATAGCGCTAAAGAGTCTATGGACGCTGCTATCGAGCATTTAAAAAAGCAATTTTTAAACATACGTGCAGGAAAGGCAAGTCCAGCAATGTTAGGTAGTGTAGTTGTAGATTATTATGGCTCTAAAACACCATTAAGCCAAGTAGCAAATGTAAACACACCAGATGGTAGAACCATTACAATACAACCTTGGGAAAAAGGAATGATTCAAGAAATTGAAAAAGCAATAATGATTGCTAATTTAGGTTTTAACCCAATGAATAATGGTGAATCATTAATAATTAACGTACCACCATTAACCGAAGAACGTAGATTGCAACTTGGAAAACAAGCAAAAGCAGAAGCAGAAGATGCAAAAGTAGGTGTTAGAAATGCACGAAAAGATGCAAATAACGATATTAAAAAAGTTGATGACGCCTCTGAAGATTTGCAAAAAAATGCAGAAGCAGACATACAAGAACTTACAAACAAATCTGTTAAAAAAATTGATGAGCTCTTAGCAAATAAAGATGCCGAAATCATGACAGTATAAACGTTAAAAGCGACTTAATTGTCGCTTTTTTTTTGCCAAAAAAATGTAACTTTAAAGCTTATTTAAAAGCATGCGCTTAACAAAACTTATATTGTTATTTTTTATTCTTACGCTATCTACAGTTTGTATAGCACAAGACTATAAGTTTATTCTTAAAAACCAGCATTTATTAACAGAAGCGCAAATAAAAACTACCGAGATAATTATCACTCCAGATGTTAACCTTTTTAATGAAAAAGGTCAATTATTACCAATATCTCAAATGGAGCTTATGGCAAATCCAGAGTATAAACCACTTTTTTACGTGGGTGATAATGGTAAAATAAAATCGGTAGTATTTCAAAAAAGAAACAATAATCCTGTTTTAATAGAAAAAAATCCTGAGGCACATTTTGAGCCTGGAGAAAAAGCTTTAGATTTTTTAGTTACAGATATTAATGGTAAAAAAATTAAACTTTCTAGACTAAAAGGCAAAATTGTTGTTTTAAATTTTTGGTTTATTAAATGTCCGCCATGTATACAGGAAATACCAGATTTAAATAAATTAAAAACTAAATTTAAAGATGACAATGTAGAGTTTATTGCCATTACATTTAATACAAAAGAAGAAATTAAAACTTTTTTAAAAGCTAAAAAATTCAACTATACTTTAGCTCACAGTGCAAATAACATAATTAACAACTACCGTGTAAGTAGTTTTCCAACTAATATGGTTATAAATCAAAAAGGAGAAATAGTACTTAAAGAGCTTGGTTATAGAACAAATATAAATACAGTACTTTCTAACGCTATAAAATCCCTACTTAAATAATTTATGGCTAAACACTGGATTTTTATATTAATTTTTAGTTTTTGCATAACTTTAAGTGCTCAAACACCTGAAGAAAAAAACGAAAAAGTAACAGACACTACAAAATCTACCGAATTGTTAAAACAAATAGGTAATGGTTTTTTTCCAACAAAAATCTGGAATTTCGATTTGCGATATTTAGTGAAATTTAACCAGTATGAAGGTTTTAGAACCGGTTTAGGAGGTGTTACAAACGATTCTTTTTCTAAACGTTTTAGAATAGATTCTTATGTTGTTTATGGTTTTGCAGACCATAGATTTAAGTACAAAATTGGCGGAGGCATTTTATTAAATACTAAAACAAAAACGTGGTTAAATCTTTTTTATAATGACGATTTACAAGAAACTGGGAGTTCTACTTTTTTAACAGACGGTAGAATGTTTTCTTTTTTTGAACCGCGCCTTTTAAATATAGAGTTATTTCATAAACACATAACATCTGCTATAAGTTTAGAGCATGAAATAACACCTAAACTATATACAGAAACACAATTTGCGGTTAGTAATGTAGAGCCAACCTATAATTATTCGTACATATTAAACGGCGAAAGTTTTAGACAGTTTGATATGAGTACTGCTAAAATTGCTGTACAATGGGATCCTTTTACAGAATATGAAACGCAAAACGGAAAAACAAAAATAACAAAAGATGCCTTTCCTAAGTTTTCATTTCAATATACCAAAAACTTAAAAAATGTTTTTGATGCAAATTTTAATTTTTCAAAAGTCGATTTTAAAGCCATTCACAAAATAAGTCACAGTAAAGAATCTTATTCAACTTTTAGGCTCTCTGCAGGAATAGCAAGAGGCGATACGCCATTAACACATTTATATCACGCATACCCAAACAATAATAACAAAGAAACTATAATGCAGCGATTCTCTGTTGCTGGTATCAATAGTTTTGAAACCATGTATTTTAATGAATTTTTTTCAGACAGGTTTGCGACTTTAATAGCTAAACACTATTTAAAACCTTTTAAAATATTTAAAGGTTTTAATCCGCAACTTGTTTTAATTACAAGATATGCCGTTGGAGACATGAAAAATATAGATAGGCATCAAAATATAACCTTTGGCACACTAGATAAAGGTTATACAGAGTCTGGTTTCGAACTAAACAAATTACTATTTGGTTTTGGAGTTAGTTTTGCCTACAGATATGGCGGATACCACTTGGCAAACAATGAAGATAATATTGCTCTTAAGTTTACATTTAACATTACCTTATAATTTTATTTATTGTCTCGCATAATCCTAAGGTTTTCCATACCTTTGCGCCTACTTTAACGATGACATGTCAAAACTAAAAAAATCTAAATTTTGGGATATTGTAGCAAGACTTATTTTGCGCAATAAAATTGGTATTCTTCTAGGTGTTATTTTAATAACTCTTTTATTAAGTACGCAATGGAAATACATGCGTTTTACCTATACCGAAGCCAATTTACTTCCAGATGACCATGAGGTAAATATTGAGTATAACAGATTTCTGGATATTTTTGGAGAAGAAGGTAATTTAATAGTCCTTGGTGTTAAAGACTCAACACTTTTTACAGTTGAAAAGTTAAACGCCTGGAACGCACTTTCTGAAGCTTTTAGAAAAGACAGCTTAGTAGAAACTGTAGTATCTATTAAAGACCTCCAAAAACTTGTAAAAAATCAAGATGCAAAAAAGTTTGAATTAGAACCGTTTATTAAAGATTCTATTGCTTCTATCTCACAAATAGATATATTACAGGAAGAACTTTTTAACAAATACCCTTTTTACGATAACTTTCTCTACAACAAAAACACAAAAACAATTAGAACAGCACTTTATCTTAAAAAAGATATTGTAAACACTCCTAAACGTAAAGATTTTGTTGTCAAAAACTTAATGACAAAAGTTAAAACTTTTGAAGACACTTACAATCTAGACGTTAGAATTTCTGGTATGCCATATATTAGAACTCTAAATGCACAAAATATTGTAGACGAAATTGGAATGTTTGTTTTGGCCGCTTTATTAGTAACCTCGCTTATATTCTTTTTATTTTTTAGGTCTTTTAGAGCCACATTTATTTCTTTAATTGTTGTATGTATTGGTGTCATGTGGACGCTTGGAATATTAGGGCTGTTACGTTACGAAATTACCGTATTAACAGCATTAATACCGCCACTAATAATTGTTATTGGGATACCCAATTGCATCTTTTTAATTAATAAATACCAACATGAAGTAAAACTTCATGGCAACAAAGTAAAATCTTTACAACGTGTAATTACAAAAGTTGGTAACGCAACCTTAATGACTAATGTAACTACTGCATCTGGCTTTGCTACATTTATAATTACAGAAAGTAAATTGCTTAAAGAATTTGGTGTTGTAGCTTCACTAAGTATTATTGCCATATTTATACTATGCATACTAATTATACCAATAATATATACCTTTTTACCTTACCCAAAAGAGCGTCATTTAGAGCATTTAAATAAACGCTGGATAGGCGGTTTTGTAAATTGGATGGAGCGTATGGTAAAAGAAAAGCGCATTACTATTTACATAACATCTCTATGTTTATTAATTACATGTATTATAGGTATTTACCAAATAAAAATTTCTGGTAGTTTAATAGAAGACATGCCTAAAAAAACAGAATTCTTTCAAGACATTCGTTTTTTTGAAAGTGAGTTTAATGGCATAATGCCATTAGAAATTATGGTAAATACCAAACGTAAAAAAGGCGTTATGAAGTCTACTACTTTAAAACGCATGAATGATATAGAAGACTTAATAATAGAAACACCAGAGTTGTCAAGACCAATTTCTATAGTAAGTTTAGTAAAATATTCTAAACAAGCTTTTTATAATGGCAACCCAAAATACTACCAACTGCCCACAAAACAAGAAGAAGCTTTTATATTACCATATATAAAAAACTCTAGTTCTGGTGATGTAGATTTACTAAAAAACTTTGTAGACTCTACAGGACAATATGCCAGAATAACAACCTTTATGAAAGATATTGGCACCGATAGAATGGAGCGTATTGAAGATAATTTACTAACTAAAATTGGTAGAGTTTTTCCAAAAGAAAAATACGAAGTTACCATGACTGGTAAAGCATTAGTTTTTCAAAAAGGAACAAAATACCTAGTAAAAAACCTTGCATTGTCCTTATCCTTAGCGATTGTTCTTATATCGTTGTTCATGGCTTACATGTTCCGTTCGTTTAGAATGATAATTGTATCGTTAATCCCTAACTTATTACCACTTGTTGTAACAGCTGGATTAATGGGTTATCTAGGTGTACCAATCAAACCATCAACAATATTAGTATTTAGTATAGCTTTTGGTATTTCGGTAGATGATACCATTCACTTTTTAGCAAAATACCGCCAAGAACTACAAGCAAATAACTGGAAAATAAAAAAATCTGTATATGCAGCATTGCGAGAAACAGGAGTAAGTATGTTTTATACATCTATAGTATTATTCTTCGGTTTTTCGGTATTTATAATTTCAAGTTTTGGTGGTACAGTAGCATTAGGCGCATTAGTTTCTGTAACTTTACTTTTTGCAATGCTATCAAATTTACTATTATTACCATCGCTATTATTATCGTTAGAACGTAATATTGCAAATAAAGAAATACTAAAAAAACCAACTATAAATATTATTCCTGTTGAAAATGATGATGAAATTATAGGCGATTCAGAAGAATAAAATAAGTTAAAAAATTATATTTGTTATTAAAATTAAGTACAAATGACATCAAAAACAGTTGCACAATTATTAAAAGAAACACCACTACAAGAAGTAGAAATAAAAGGCTGGGTTAGAACCTTTAGAGCCAAAAGGTTTATTGCTTTAAACGATGGCTCTACACTTAATAATATACAATGTGTAGTTGATTTCGAAAACACTCCTGAAGACACTTTAAAACGTATTACTACTGGTGCTGCCGTACATATTAAAGGAGAATTAGTAGAGAGCCAAGGTAAAGGTCAAAATGTTGAAATTGTAGTATCTACAATAGAAATTCTTGGAGATAGTGACCCAGAAACCTACCCTATTCAACCTAAAAAGCATTCCTTCGAATTTTTAAGAGAAAACGCACACTTACGCACACGTACTAATACCTTTAGCGCTGTTATGCGTTTACGCTCTGCATTATCGTTTGCAATACACAAGTATTTTAACGATAATGGCTTTTATTATATGCACACTCCAATTATTACAGGTAGTGATGCCGAAGGAGCAGGAGAAATGTTTAGAGTAAGTACTTTAGATCAAAAAAAACCACCATTAACAGAAGATGGAGACATTGATCACACAAAAAACTTTTTTGGTAAAGACACAAACCTAACAGTATCTGGACAGTTAGAGGCAGAGACGTATGCCATGTCTTTAGGCAAAGTATATACTTTTGGGCCAACTTTTAGAGCAGAAAACTCTAACACATCGCGCCATTTATCAGAGTTTTGGATGATTGAACCAGAAGTTGCCTTTATGGATCTTGCTGGAAATATGGATTTAGCCGAAGATTTTATGAAATCGGTTATTAGCTATATTTTAGAAAACAATGCAGAAGACTTAGAGTTTTTAGATAAACGTTTAAAAGACGAAGAAAAAACGAAACCACAAGCAGAACGTAGTGACCTTTCTTTAATTGAAAAATTAAAATTTGTAACCGAAAACAATTTCAAACGTGTAAGTTATACCGAAGCAATAGATATTCTTAAAAAATCTAAACCAAATAAGAAGAAAAAATTCAATTATATAATTGAAGAATGGGGAGCAGACTTACAGTCTGAGCACGAACGTTTCTTAGTAGAAAAACACTTTAAATGCCCAGTAATATTATTTGATTATCCTGCAAATATAAAAGCATTTTATATGCGTTTAAATGAAGACGGAAAAACCGTTCGTGCAATGGATATTTTATTCCCAGGCATTGGAGAAATGGTTGGAGGCTCTCAAAGAGAAGAACGACTAGACGTTTTAAAAGAAAAAATGGCCGTTTTAAACATACCTGAAGAAGAACTTTGGTGGTATTTAGATTTACGTAAATATGGTACAGCCGTACACTCTGGTTTTGGTTTAGGTTTCGAGCGTTTAGTTATGTTTGCAACAGGCATGAGTAATATACGCGATGTAATACCTTACCCAAGAACACCACAAAATGCAGAGTTTTAAACACATTATAAAACTTAAATAATTACTAAAACAATCTACTAAAATCAAATTTGTAGATTGTTTTTTTTATTTTTATAATAAATACTATTTATCTTACACAATAGTATAATTAACAAACCTATATGCTTAAACAATACCTACAGTTCAAATTATCGCAAAAGTTGTCTCCGCAACAAATTCAATTAATGAAATTGATACAGTTGCCAACACAAGCTTTTGAACAACGTTTAAAGCAAGAATTAGAAGAAAACCCAGCTTTAGATACTGGTAAAGAAGAAAAAAGTGATGAGTTTGATGACTTTGATAATAGTAATGACGATTTTGATGAAAGTGAAACTATTGGAGAAGACATTAATGTTGACGATTATTTAAGCGATGACGAAATTCCAGATTATAGAACAAGTGCAAATAATTATAGCGCAGATGATGACGAAAAAAGTATACCATATGCCTCTGGAACCTCTTTTACACAACATTTAAAAAACCAACTCAACACCTATAGATTAGATGATGAGGAACGTGATATAGCAGAATTTTTAGTAGGTAGCGTAGACGAAAGCGGTTACATACGTCGTGAATTAAGCGATATCATGGATGATCTTGCATTTACTCAAAATGTATACACTACAGAAGATAAAATTGAAAAAGTATTAGGTATCGTCCATCAATTAGATCCTGCAGGAGTTGGCGCAAGAAGCTTACAAGAATGTTTAAGCATACAACTTAATAGAAAAGAACAAAATCCTGATGTTGCATTAGCTTTAAACATTATCGATAATGCTTTTGAGCAGTTTACTAAAAAACATTACAAAAAATTAATGGCAAAATTTGATGTAAGCGAAATACAACTTAAAGACGCTATACATGAAATTGAAAGATTAAATCCTAAGCCTGGCGGAAGTTATTCTGGAAACACCAGAATGATTGAGCATGTAGTTCCAGACTTTGCTATTAAAATAGTAGATGGAGAGTTAGAACTAACATTAAATGGGCGTAATGCTCCAGAATTACATGTGTCTAGAGAATATAGTAATATGCTTAAAGGCTACAAAGAGTCTAAAGATAAATCTAAATCTCAAAAAGACGCTGTATTATTTATTAAACAAAAACTAGATGCTGCTAAATGGTTTATAGAAGCCATTAAACAACGCCAGCAAACATTATTTGTAACCATGAGTGCAATTATGCATTATCAAAAGGAATATTTCTTAACTGGTGATGAGCGTAATTTAAAACCTATGATATTAAAGGATATTGCAGATGAAATTGAAATGGATGTTTCTACCGTTTCTCGTGTTGCAAATAGCAAATATGTAGACACTCCATATGGTACCAAATTAATTAAAGAATTCTTTTCTGAATCTATGACAAATGATCAAGGAGAAGAAGTATCTACAAGAGAAATTAAAAAAATTCTAGAAACGGTTATTGATGAAGAGCCAAAAAAGAAACCTTTAACAGATGAAGCTTTAGCTAAAATTTTAAAAGAAAAAGGTTATCCAATTGCTCGTAGAACTGTCGCTAAATATCGTGAACAGTTAGATATTCCTGTAGCAAGATTAAGAAAAGAACTGTAATGCCAAACACAAAAAATAGCATTACAGATTGGCTTTTAAAGAGCATATCGTTTATTTTTCATCCTATAATTATGCCTATTTTAGGGACGGTTTTTTATTTTTCAAAATCACCACGATTTCTTCCTGCAGAAATTAGAAATGCTAAACTTATATCACTTTCAATATTAACGATACTACTTCCTATTTTAATTTATTTTCTTCTTAAAACATTAGGAAAAACATATTCTATATATCTTAAGTCAACAAAAGAAAGAATTATTCCATTATTTATTAATAGCATAATTCTAATATTGATAATTTTAAGAGTTGTACCATCAACTCAAATTATAGAATTGTATTTCTTTTTTATAGGTATATTAATATCTACTATTGTTTGCCTAATACTTGCTATACTTAAATTTAAGGCTAGTATACATATGATTGCAATTTCGGGAGTGTTTATGTTTGCAGTAGGTTTGTCACTACATTTTGGAAAAAACCTTAATGGTTCTTTGGCATTATTTGCAATTATAGCAGGTGCAATTGCAACTTCTAGATTACATTTAAAAGCTCATACACCAATAGAATTAATTTTTGGTTTTTTTATAGGCTTTTTACCACAGTTAATAATATTTCAATATTGGTTATAAAATAAAGAAAATGAGGCCCACTTTTAATGCATTAGCATCTATTATTTGACCATTAATTTGTGCTTCATTTTTAAAAATAGGGTTTAGAGAATAATAAAAATAGAAATTCCAAGTGTTGTAACCTGCACTTAAAGATAAACCGTATTGAAATTTATTAAATATATCTAAATTTGATAACTTCATATTCTCTGGTTGACCTTCAAACTTTGTATTGTTAGCAAATAAATAACCAAATTTAAAACCTGTATAAATACGCCAAAATTTATAATCTACCGCTGTAGATGTTCGCCACCTAAACTCTAAAGGCACTTCTAACATGTAAGTAGAAAACTTATTTTTACTATAATCTGTATCATCTATAATACTAAACTCAAGATTATTACCATCTGTTTTAGCTATTTGTAAGTTTTGATTAAATGAATTTAAAGATAAACCAACTCCTAAACCAATTGCAATGTTACGTCTTTTATTAATTGGCATATCTTTAGTGAAACCAAAATGAAAGCCACTTGAGAAACCATTTTGAGATAGTCCTTCTGGTTTTTGTCCTAATAAATTATAGGTAACACCTATATAAAATTGATCTTCTTTATATAGCGAATCTATAACTTTATTACCAAATGTATTATCTGATTCTTGAGATAAAGCAGGCGTAATGAATACTACTGAAATAAAAATAAAAAAAATGAAACGCATAAAAATCATATTTTATGTTTATTGAACAATAAATAACAAGATAAAAATTATATAAAATAAAAGGCGTTTTGAAAAAAATCAAAACGCCTTTATATAATGTAACAATTAAAGATTATTGTGATGACACAGCATCACCTTTTCTTGTTGTGTAGTTAATTTTAAGTGCGTTAGTTTTACGTAACTCTTGTTTAACATCTGTTAAAACACCCATTTTAGCTTCTCTATCTACTTTTAAAGACACAGTTAATTTAGGTATTAACTCTTCTCTTAAAGCAGCTCTTTCTGCAGCAATAAAAGCTTGTACATCATCAACGCTTCTTAAAGCATCATTTAATTGTACACGATCTTCGCTACCGTAAGTATCTATATAATTTGAGTTTGGTTTTCCAATATAGATATAACTAATAGGGTATTTTTTATCCAACTTTTCTATTTGATCTGCAGAAGGTAATTTATTTTCAATCTTTAAATTATCTTCCTTGATAACCGTAGCTACCATAAAAAAGAATAGTAACATAAATACGATATCTGGTAAAGATGCTGTTGAAATTGGTGGTAAACCACCATCTTTTTTCTTTTTAAATTTAGACATAATTTAGATTGATCTATATATTTTTAGTTTCTGCTTCAGAGAATTTTTGAGGTACTAATAATTTAATAGCCTCTAACTTCTCTTTTAAATCTTCTTTCTCTTTAGGCTTTGTTTGAGCATCTTGATATTTATCATTTGCTTCAACAAAGTTCATACCTAATTTAGGATATTCTCTTTTAAACTCACGATTACGTAATTCGTTATAAGCTGCTAAAATTTCATTTTGTACAGCTATGTACGTTTTATATTTAGTTAATCTATCGTTACTCAAAGAGATAATTGCCTTTTGAAAATTATCTGATGATTTAGGATCTTTAGCACCTCTACAACGCTTACAGGCATCTTTACCTGTTCCTCCACCATTATCTAAAAATTTAACGGCTAATGCACGTAAATCTTTAAGTTCAATAAGTTTTTCGTCTTCTCCAGCTTTTAAGAATAATTGATTGTTTGCGTTAACATTTAAAGCAAAGATATTTTTTTGCTTTATAACAATATCATCTTGATTCTCTTCAATAGGAGGTAACTTTCTACTTAAACCAGAATCTACTGCGATATCTGTAGTTACTAGAAAGAAAATTAATAATAAGAAAGCAATGTCAGCCATAGAGCCTGCATTAACTTCTGGTGCTGATCTTTTTGCCATAATTACTTAATCATTTTTTTAATTCCTGTTCCTAACATTACTACTACAGATACTATTGCTAGTATGTAGAAAGCGTATAATCCAGTTCCAACCCATCTAGAGCCAGACTCAGATAACATTTTTCCATCTTGCATTGGTGTTTCTACTCCTTCTGCTAAAACGTAAGCTATAACAGCAACCAGTACAAAAGCACCAACACTCATTAAAGTTTTCTTTAAAGTCTCTCCGCTTGAGAAAAGGTTTACAACTACAAATATTAATACTAGAGCAACAATTACTGCTAATACTAAGTATGCAATCCAAGCCATTGGCTCAATCAAAGAAGTATCTCCTGCAGCGGCAGATGCTTTTACAGCTTCATCTCCTGCAGCAACGATTCGTGCTAAGAAAATGATACCTGCAACACCAAGTACTGCTAAAACTATTTTTAAAATCTTATGCATATTCTTTCAGTTTTTAAAATTAGTTAATATTATTTTTTATGCTTCGATAACATATCCATTAAGGTGATAGAAGCATCTTCCATATCGTTAACGATATTATCAATTTTTGCTACGATATAGTTGTAAAAGATTTGTAATATAATTGCAACAATTAAACCAAATACAGTAGTTAATAAGGCTACTTTAATACCTCCTGCTACTAATGTAGCATCCATTCCACCTGCAGACTGGATTTTATCGAAAGCTTGAATCATACCTATTACTGTACCCATGAAACCAAGCATTGGTGCTAATGCAATAAATAAAGAGATCCAAGATACGTTTTTCTCTAACTGTCCCATTTGAACACCACCGTAAGCTACAACAGCTTTTTCAGCAGATTCTAAACCATCATCTGCTCTATCTAAACCTTGGTAGTATATAGATGCAACTGGCCCTTTTGTGTTACGGCAAACTTCTTTAGCAGCTTCAATACCTCCAGACTGTAAAGCCTCTTCAACATTTTGTGCTAATTTTTTAGAGTTACCTGTAGATAGGTTTAAAAAGATAATTCTCTCAATAGCGATTGCTAAACCAAGAATTAAACATAATAATACGATGCCCATAAATGCTGGTCCACCTTCAATAAAACGCTTTTTAAGTTCTTGGTGAAAACCTAAATCTTCTTCAGCAGCATCATCTGCTACTGTTTCTTGTGTTGTTGTTACAACTGTAGCTGCAACAGTAGCTGCATTTGTAGTTGCGTTAGCTGTACCAAATGCCATTAAAAATACTATGGCTAGGATTGAAAATAATCTTTTCATTGTCGTGATCTTATTTTTATTAGTTAAAGTGTTAAAGATATAAAAAAAATGTAATTAAAAAATTAAAAACCAAAATAACGACTCTAAAATATGAGAAACCTTAGATGTATAACTTTTTTATAAAGTATATATTGTATGGTAGGCCCAATTTAATAAAGTGATATTATTCTTATTTTTAATAGCTTAATTGGTTCCAAAAATAAAGAAGTCTAATTGAATTAAAAATTTTTAACTCCTAAATTTATGACATTTCTCCTCGTAAAGCCGTTTCATATATGGTTTTGAACAACTTAGGAGAAACATTTTGACCTAATAAGTACATTAATTTGCTAATTGCAGCCTCTGTTGTGATGTCTTTTCCAGAAATAACACCTATTCTTTTTAGTTTTTCGCTAGTTTCATACTGTCCCATATTTACGCTTCCGCCAGAACATTGTGTTACATTTATTATATGTACTCCTTTTTGTATTGTTTCCTTTAATAAGTTAACAAACCAATCTTCTGTTGTGCAGTTTCCTGCGCCGTAGGTTTCTAATATTACTCCTTTTAAATCTCTAGTATTAAATATACAGGTTAATAATTGCTTAGATATCCCTGGAAACAACTTAACTAAGGCAATGTTTTTTTCTAACTCTTTATGTACAACTAGGTTTTTTCTGGTATTTGGTTTAAACAAATACTCATTATTTATTTTTAAATGCACTCCCGATTCTGCAAGATCTGGATAATTTAAGCTTGTAAAGGCTTCAAAATGTTCTGCATTTATTTTTGTTGTTCTGTTTGCTCTATATAATTTGTATTCAAAATATAGGCAGACTTCCTTTATTACTGGTTTATTATAATGTTGTAATGATGCTATTTGTATTGATGTTATTAAATTCTCTTTTGCGTCTGTGCGTAAATCTCCTATTGGTAACTGTGAACCTGTAAATATTACTGGTTTTGCAAGATGCTCTAACATGAAACTTAATGCTGAGGCTGTATAACTCATTGTATCACTACCATGTAAAACAACAAAGCCATCACAACAATCATAATTTTGTTCAATAATTTCAGCAATATTGACCCAGTACTTTGGTTCCATATTACTAGAGTCTATAGGCTCATTAAATGTTGTTGTTGAAATATTACAGTCTAATAGTTTTAGTTCTGGAATTTTTATTAATAAATTATCGAAATCGAATGCTCTAAGTGCTCCTGTTTCTGGGTCTTTTATCATACCTATAGTTCCGCCTGTATATATAAGGAGTATGTTTGGAATACTTTTAGTCATAAATTTTTAGCTTTTACTTTTAGGTTTTTATTAAACACCAAATACTGCTTTAGAGTTTTGAGTTGTTATTTGTGCAATTTCTTCTTCTCTTTTATTATAAATTTCAGATAGTTTTTCTACAACTTTTAATATATAACTACTTTCATTACGTTTGCCACGGTATGGTTTTGGTGCTAAATATGGTGCATCTGTCTCTAAAACAATATGTTTTAAATCTATTTCATTTAAAAATTTATCTATTTTTCCGTTTTTAAATGTAGCGACTCCACCAATTCCTAATTTCATATTATATGAAATGGCTTGATGTGCTTGTTCTAATGTTCCTGTAAAACAATGAAATATTCCAAAAAGGTCTTCGGCTTTTTCTTCTTCTAAAATTTCAAATATTTCATTAAATGCTTCACGACAGTGAATTACAATTGGTAATTTATATTTTTTTGCTAGTTTTATTTGATGCCTAAAGGCTTCTTGTTGTATTGCTAATGTGCTTTTATCCCAATATAAATCTATCCCTATTTCTCCAACGGCATAAAATTTATGTTGTTCAAGCATTTGCTCTACATGTGCTAATTCTTTTTTGTAATTTTCTTTTACATGTGTTGGGTGTAAACCCATCATTAAAAAAACATGTTCTGGATAGTCTTTTTCTAGTTGCAGCATAGATGCTGTGTATGTAGAATCTATGGCTGGAATAAACAATCTAGAAACGTTAGCATCTAATGTTCGCTGCATCATTTCTGCTCTATCCTCATCGAAAGCTTCACTGTATAAATGCGTGTGTGTGTCTGTAATAATCATGGTGTAAAAATAGAAAAGTCATCTTGATTAGATGACTTTTCTATTGTTAATTTCTGTTTGTATTTACTCTAATTTATCTAATAAACGCTGTGCTTCTTTATAATCGTCTGCTCCTGCTGGAATTTGTTTTAATAACATAATTGATGCATCATTACTGTTTTGTTTTAATTTACTTAAAGCCGCATACCATAATGCTCTGTTTTTATAGGCAGATTGTCCATTTATTAATGCTTTTAATTGCGTATCTGCAATTGTAAAATTATCTAATTCTATATTTGTAATAGAATAATATAATTGTAGCTCACTGTTTTCCGGGTCTTTTTCTAGTACTTGCTTTAATAAGGTGTTGGCTTTTTTGTAGTCTTTATTATTAAATGCTTTTGTGGCTTCTATTAATGTTTTTACATTACCTCTAACTACCGTCATTGGTTCATGTGTGTTGTAATCTGTATATCCTGGTTTACTAAATACTTGATTGTATATAAATAAACCTAAAAACACAGCAACACTTGCTGCTATTGCAAACTGTCCTAATCTAAAGAATTTAGATTGTTTTGGTGTTTCGGTTTTAGTTTTTGTTGTTTTAAAATGTGTGTTTGAAATGCTTTCTAAATTATTTTTAAATGCAGATGTTTCAGCTTCATTTTCAAATTTATTTTTTAAGAATAGGTTTGCTTCTTTGTAAAGGTTAAAATTTTCGGCAAACACTTTATCTGTCTTCAAACGGTTTTTAAAAGCTAAAATTTCTGTTTCAGATAATTCATTATTTATATAGCTATCGAATAAAATATAGTCTTGATCTTCCATTTTAATTAATAATTAAGTTGTTTAAAATTAGGCGACTCTTGAACCAGTTTTGTTAACTGCCCAATACATAAAGATTTCTTTTTTCGAGCGTAAGCATAAGTTATACCTAAACTGGCTGCAACTTCTTCCATAGATTTTATTTTAAAAGTTGCTTTAATTAAATCTTTACATGCAGTACCTAATTTTTGAAACATCTCGTTAAATAAGGCCTGTTTTTCGCTAAATAAAGCAGTTTCCATTGCTAATTCATGAGCACTATCTCCTTTAGATAAAACTTCTTCATTTATTGTTACCTCCTTTTTATTGTTTTTTTTAAGAGTATTTAACCACTTACGCTTACAAAGCAGAAAAAAATAAGCATCAAAAGGACAGGTAAGTTGTAGTCCTTTATTTTTTGCCTGATTGTATATGGTAACTATAGTGTCTTGAACAATATCTTGAGCTTGGTCGCTGTCTCCACTATTTTGCTTTACATAATTAATCACTTTTGGCACAAATTTATTATAGATAGCTTGTATAATAAATGAGTTATTTTCTAATAAACCTTCTATATATTTTTGGTCTTCGTGAATTTTTTTATCACTCATAATGCCTTATTTCTCGGTTAGTTTCACACCAATTTAAAAAAACTTTAGAAAATAGAGGTAACAATTTTTAAATGGTTTTGATATAAGGTTGTAAAAGGCAAAAAGCCAGAAACAATAAAACAAACTTTTAATCAATAAACATTTAGAAATTATGAGAAATTCAATTTTAATTATCGCAACAGTAGTCTTTAGTTTTTTAACTGTAAATGCTACAAACTTAAAATCACAAGCTAACACAGTAACACGTGTAAACATTCACAAAGACGAAATTATAGAGGTTTTCGATTGGACTGTAAAAACTACAACCGGTGAGTTTTCTGGAACCGCAAGTTCTTTATTTGATGCTAAAAGAAGAGCAAATATAGTAGGACAAAATGCCATAGTAATAGAACAGAAAATTACAAACTACTTTATTTTAAAAAGTGAAATGCAATCTAATAACAATCGTGTTTTCTTTTGGGAAGTTAACACTGAAAAAGGATATGCAAAAGGATTTTCAAGCAATGAATTTAATGCAAAAAAAATGATGCATTTAGTTGCCAAAGGAGACATTACATCTTATCGAATAATTGAAAACAAGAAAAAATAAAACCCATTAACAAAATTATATAACTATAAAAATTAGAAATCATGAAAATTTTAAAAACAGTATTAGCGAGTTTATGTATAACAGCATTTACATTATTTACAAGTTGTGATACAGACGATAAATTTGAAAACACAACAACAGATCCAATTGTTGCAACTGCAGCAGCATTTAAAAACATAAAGCTTCAAGCTTTAGAAAACCAAACACAGTATTTTCAATTTGATGCAAACGATGGTAACATTAGTTTAACCTCTAATAATGGAGTACAAATTAATATAAATACAAATTGTTTAACCTTAAACGGAAACGCAACAACAGGAACAATAGATTTAGAATATGTAGAATTATTTGAAAAAGGAAATATGCTTACCACAAATAAACCTACAATGGGAACATTACCAAACGGCGACAAAGCCTTGCTTATTTCTGGCGGAGAGTTTTTTATTGAAGCTACACAAAACGGTCAAGTTTTAGACACCAGTTGTAACATACAATTAGTCGTTCCTTCTAGTTTAACTGGTGGCGCAGATAATGCCATGACGCTTTGGGAAGGCAATATAGACCTAGACGATAATCTAACTTGGGATGAAAATGAAGACCCAATAGGTCAAGATGGTGTTTTTGTTGAAGGTGGAGAATACTATGCTTTTTTAGGACAATTTGGTTGGTCTAATATTGATAGGTTTTATAATGACCCAAGACCAAAAACACTAATTCAAGCTCAAGCGCCTTTAGGTTATAACTTTGACAATAGTGCTATTTATTTATCTTATGATGGTGAAGACACTGGCTTAGCACAATTAGATACTTACGATGAAAATTTAAACCTATTTAGTGAGCATTATGGACAAATACCAATTGGTTTAGAATGCCATGTAATATTTGCAACCGAAGATAATGGTGTATGGAGATATGCCGTAAAACAAGTAACCATAGTAGATAATCATATAATTACATTTAATTATAACGAAACAACTACTGCTACTGAAGCACAATTTATAAACATAATTAATGCGCTACCATAATAATTAACACCTACTTAAGCGCAAAAGGTCAGGATTTAAAATCCTGGCCTTTTTTAATATAGTAAAAAAATAGGGTAACAAAATAGAAACTGTATTGATATAAAGGTGTAGGACATTAAAACACACTATTATGAATACTACAAAAAACATAAATAAACAGGAAGAAATAAAGGAGCAAATAATCTATTTTGCAATTAGAGTTGCCGTATTACTAACATTATTAGCATCGCTTGCATAAGTTTAAGAGTTATAAAATTTCAGTTTTGTATATTTATTTATCTATAACCAACGCTATTATGAAAAATTTCTACCTAAATTATATATTCTTTTTTATAAGCGTTCTAGCTTTCAGTCAAGAAAAAACAACGCAAGATACTTTACAACGTATAGCAACAATACAATACGAAATTAAAAACGACAGCGTACAGTTTTCATCTAAAACACCACCTTTAAACCAAATAGCTGGAGCACCAAAAGCTTATTATAAACACTTTTGGGAATTTGGAGATGGCGATTATAGTAAAGACGAAGCACCTAGTAAACAATATAAAAAAAGTGGCGAATATGAAATTAAATATTGGGCAACAAATATTTACGACACAGGAAAACCACCAACCACAAGACCCAAAAAAATAAAAGTAAATCAAGATAACCCAACCGCTAAAGCATCTGCTTCTATGAGTGAGGATTTAGAACTAATTAGAAATCGAGAAGCAGTACCAAACCAAGAAATGGTTATTGTAATGCGCTATAAAAATTATAAAGATTATACTACAAACGGAACTTTACATCTGTTTTTTAATGAAACAAAATACAAAGCAGATAATTTTAAACTTATTGACACCAGACTTTATAATGCCGAAAAAATAATTAATAATGAAGATTATGTGTTTTCAAATAAAATAAATAACGAAAAAACCTTTTATGCTTCTACACAAAACAATATAAATTTACTTAAAACGAAGTATAACGATTCTACCGAAAAAGAAAACCTAGAACTCACTTTAACCGAAGCAAAAAATACATACAAAAAATCTAGTAGTATTGAGTTTGAAAATATGAAGCCCAACGAAGAACGTAACATATTTTATACCTTTAAAACCACACCCGAAATGCTAAAGGACACAAGTGCCATAATTTCGGTTAGAAGTATTTATATTCCAGACAACAATTATAAAACACACAAGGTAAAAGACATGGAAATGGAGATTGTTACTTCACACGATCCTAATAAAATGTCCTCTAATGCAACCTTTTTAAATTACCGTTTAGTTCGTTTTAAAAGGCCAAAATTTAAAATAAAATTTCAAAATAATGGCGAAGGTCCTGCAACTACAATTAAATTGGAAACCGATGTTCCCGATATGTTTGATAAAACAACAATTAAAGTAGAAGACACCTATCCCAAAGTTCCAATTTGCCCAAAAACCGAAGTACAGTACAGTTGTATCGACACAACATACACCAAAACCCAAGCTATTTTTACATTTAAAAACATTTATTTACCTGGAAGCGAGCAAAAAAACGTAAAGGATTATGACTCTACTAAAGGCTTTGTAAAATACAGCCTAAAATTTGCTGATAATTTTCACAAGAAAAAAACAAAATCTAGAACAGCAATAATATTCGATAAAAACGAACCTATAATTACCAACTACTCCACTACTAGGTTTTTACCAGGCATATCAATTGGTGCAAAAGTCGGATATAATTTTTATAACGAATTAGAAAACTCTAAAGCATATTTTATTGGTGCTACATTATCCCCATTTAAATCTTACCGTTGGTACTGGCAAATAGAGCTATTAAACAGCTTTCATAATTACACAGGAGAAACAACAATTACAGAAACACTTGGCGATTTTGGAGCAGCTGGAGAACAGTTTATTAGAAGAACCACAACTACAAATACATTTGATAATATAGATTGGGCAATACCAGTTTTAGTAAGATATAATATTAACAACTACATAGGTTTAGGTGCAGGATTACAAGGCACAATTTCATTATCTGAAAAAAAAGAAAGCAATATATTAATACAAGATTTTGAGAATACGCAACCACCACAATTTCAATTTAATGAAGAGCAAAGCATAGAAAGTTCCTCTACTGCTTTTACCAATTTTAGAACCGGACTTTTATTTGAAGCAACAGTTGGCGCAGCCAGAATAGGCCCAAGTGCAGGCGCACGATATGTATTAAATTTTAAAGAGAATTTTAATTACTTACAGCTTTATGCTATTTGGAAGTTTTAATTAAAAGGACGTATTCTATATATATGAAAAACTTCTTAGTTGTTATTTGTTTCCTTTTTATTGTAAGTGGCTTTTCTCAAAATTTAGAAAACAATATTTACAATGCTACAGAGCTATTTAATAGTGAAAAAAATAACGAAGCTTTAAAAAATTTAAATGATGCAATTTCAATATTTGAAGCCAAACTTAGTACTGAAGATGAGTACATGGCATTTATATTTTTACTAGTTAATAAAGCCTATTATCTAAAAAGTAAAAGTCAAAATACTAATGCAATAAGTACATACGAAAAAGCCTGGAAACTCTACAAAAACAAAAATATAGCATCTTTTTTTGAGTATGATATTATAGAAAATTGTTTAAAACCTTTAGGTGTTTTATACAATAAAGTTGGCGATTACACTAGTTGCGAAAACATAACAAAAAACTATATCGCATTAGCTAAAAAAACAAATAACACGACTCAGCAAATAGCAGGAACTATAAATTTATCTAGACTTTACCAAACAACCAACAGACACCAACAAGCAATAGATATTGCAACGTATGGTCTAAATATAAATGGTACTAGCAAACAACAAAAAAGTAATTTAAAAAGACTAATTTCAAGAAGCCAGATTAGATTAAATAAAAAAGTTACAATAATAGACCGTATTATTTTTAGCTCAGATTTTTTAGGTAAACTAGAGGATAAAGAACTAGCATATGAGTTAGCAATGCAAAATCAAGATTACAAAGCTGCGCTAAAAGCCTTTAAAAGCATAAAGCACTTAAAAACAAGTAATTTATCTTCTGCAAGTGAATTGGCAAAACTATATTTAGAAGAGGCTCAAATTCATTATAAATTAAACAATTTTAACGCGGCAGAAAAAAACTTAAACCATGCATTAAAAACCTTATTAAAAAACTACAATCGACATTCAATACCTACAGAAAAAGAACTTTACCCAGAAAATGCATTCATTGGAGTTTTCGATTTATTAGCAACATTAGAAAGTAATCCTAAAAAAGCATTAGACTATTATAAACTAAGTTTTTATGTAAGCGATTTATTAGCAAAAAACACAACAACACAAGATGGTAAACTTATTTTACTAAATGAAAAAAGAAGCCGAAGCGAGAAATGTTTAAACTTACTATATAAACTTCAAAATAAAAGCGAAGACACTTACTTTACTACAGAAGCTTTAAAAATTTCCGAACGTTATAAAGCGTCTGTTTTAAATGATATTCTTGACAAAAAAGACTTATTAAAAAAACATCCTAAAGACTCTCTATTATTAAAGCAACAATCGCTTTTGCAAAAACAAGAACAACTTACTAATAGGTTAATTAAGTCGCCTTACAATTCAAACCCAAACCAAAAAAATAAAATTAGAGAACAACTCTCTTTTATAAATATTGATTTAAAAAAAGTAAATCAAGACATTGAAAACAAATTTACTACGCAAAACAAACCTTTAAATATCTCAAAATTAATTACAAAATTAGAGCAGGATAAAGCAAGTCTAGTAAACTTTTTTTATGGTAAAAAAGCAATTTATCAAATTATAATTTCTAATAAAGTAACGGTTTTTAACAAAATAGAACTTAGTAAAAATAATACAAATCTCATTAAAGAATTTATTTCATATTTCGATAATTCTTCAGTTATAAATAACAATATACAAGCTTACACTAAAAAAGCACTCGAGCTTTATAACTTGTTAAACTTAAACTCTGTTAGCAACCTAAATAACATATTAATAATTCCAGATGGCTTGTTAAATTTCATTCCGTTTGATGCTTTAATTACTAATAAAACCGAAAGTAAATCGTTTAATCAAATTCCTTTTTTTGTAAAAACACACACTACAGTTTACAATGCTAACTGCGCGCTATACCTTAATAATAATCCTAATATTATAAAACCTAAAGTTTTGGGCGTATTTCCTGTTTACAAAAGCACCAAATTCGAACTTCCAAATTCTGTAACCGAAGCTAAAAAAATTGAAAACACAATTAAAACTAAAATTTTAATTAATGAAAAAGCTACAAAAAATGCATTTATAAATAATGCAAATGCATTTTCAATTTTACATCTTTCAACGCATGGCACATCTGGAGATTTTTATACACCTGCTCAAATTTCTTTTATAGATACTGCATTTTCAACTAACGAATTGTACAAACTAAACTTAACAGCCAATCTTGTTGTTTTAAGTGCTTGCGAAACTGGAGTTGGCATGTTGCACCGTGGCGAAGGCGCTATGAGTATTGCTCGTGGCTTTCAATATGCTGGTGTAGAAAATACAGTTTACTCTTTATGGCAAATTAGCGATTTATCTACATCGCAAATTATGGCTTCATTTTACAAAAATTTAAGTAAAACCAATGCTATAAATTACGCTAATAGGCAATCTAAAATAGATTACTTAAATAACAATAAAATTACAAACATTAAAAAATCTCCATTTTTTTGGAGTGCTTTTAATTACTATGGCAGTTTTAATAGTGTTAAAAAAGATTATACATATATCTGGAGTATAGTAGTTATCTCTATTGTAATTATAGTACTTTTACTATTCCTATTTAAAAAGAAAAATGGAAAACGCACTTTGGGAATTCTTACTAGAAAAAGGATATAAAAAAATAAAACTTAAGCTTACAAAAACCAATCACTTTGAAATTAAAGCTAAAGTTAACGGTGTAAAAGGATTGTTTATTTTAGATACTGGCGCGTCTAGTAGCTGTATTGGTTTTAAAGACATTGAACGCTTTAAACTTGCAGCAAAAGACTCAGACATTAAAGCTGCTGGAGCTGGAGCTACAGATATGCTTACTCAAATTGCTAGTAAAAATACGATAATGATTGGTAGGTGGAAAAAAACTAAAGTTAATCTTGTATTGTTTGATTTAACACATGTAAATACCGCTTTAACAACTCATAATGCCAAACCTGTAAATGGAATAATTGGAGCAGATATATTAAAAAAAGGCAAAGCTATTATAGATTATAACAAGAAATACTTGTATTTAAAGCCAATTTAAAGTGTATTTTCTTACTTTTATATTACTACTTAAAATAAAACTCCCTAAAAATGAAAACTACAATTGTCATTGCTGACGATCATCCACTAATGCTTAGAGGTTTGAGCGATTTTATTGCTTCAAAAGGATATGAGATTCTTGGAAAAGCTGAAGATGGCCGAGCTGCTTATGCATTAATTGTTAAGCACAAACCCGATATTGCTATTCTCGATATTAGAATGCCTTACATGACAGGTCTTGATGTTGCTGAAGCTTGTAAAAAATACAACTTAAACACCAAGGTTATCCTTATTACTTTTGATAATGAAGAAGAGCTTTTTGATAAAGCAAAAGAATTTAATGTTTATGGCTATATTTTAAAAGAATTTGCAATTGAAGAAATTGAAAACTGTATAGAACATGTTAAAAAAGGTGAAGCTTATTTTAGTGAAGAAATAGCCTCATACCTAAACTCTAAATTAAAATATTCTAAATCTCATATTACAGATTTATTAACCAGAACCGAACTTAAAATAGTACAACTACTATCTGAAAATAAAACAAACCAAGAAATATCTGAAACGTTACAAAGCTCAATTAGAACAATTGAAAAACACCGAAGTAATATTACAAAAAAATTAAAGCTACAGAAATCTCATAATGCATTAATGCTTTGGGCCAATTTAAATAAAGAGCTTTTACAAAATTAAAACTGAAAAATATTAAAAATTGCTTTTTTCGCTTTTTTTAAAATTTATGTAATAACACCTAAAAACAAACAGATTTCAACTCAAAACACTGATTAACAAAATATTAGACTGTTTTTTGTGTGATTTTATTTTTTAAAAAAATACGTATTTATACGTATTTTTTTTTTGTCTAATACTCCTTATCTTTATAATGCTATTAATCAATTATATAGAGAGGCATATATAAGCTTTACATTTTAACCAAATGTAAAGCTTCTCTTTTTTTATAAGGGTATATATTTTTATTTACCCTAACAACTACAACACTCTTTTTCAATTTCTTTAATGTAATTTTTAATTTTTTGAATAAACTGCGCTTTTTATAAAAATAAAATTTGTAGAATGAACAAAATATTTCACGTTAAAACCACATCTAAACCAGTTATAAATGGAGGTTCAAGAGTTTCTAATTCAAATAACAAGCTTAAAAAAATACGTAGTTCTACGTATTTTTTTTAAGAATAATACTACTTACCTTTATAATGCTATTAATTAGTTCTTAGGGAGAATTATTTACAGAACTCTGCATTGTAATGGTGCAGAGTTTTTTTTACCACACAAAAAAACCTACTATTATGATCGAAGAAACAGAAACACAAAACAAAGCTTTTATAGTTACTATAATTGTTTTTGCAATCGTCATTATTTCAATCAATGTATTTGTAACCTTTTTTTAGTTAGTTATTGTATTTACAAGTACCTTTTTGAAATAAAAAAAGCGCAACTAAATAAGTTGCGCTTTTTTTATTTTATAGAGTTTAGTTATTAAAGCTCTAAAGCTCTTTTTATATCGTTATCCATTAATAACTCTGTTGGATTTTCTAATGCTTCTTTTACTGCAACTAAGAATCCTACACTTTCTTTACCATCAATTATTCTATGGTCGTAAGATAATGCAACATACATTATAGGTCTAATTTCTACATGACCATCAATTGCAACAGGACGCTCTACAATATTATGCATTCCTAAAATACCACTTTGAGGTGGATTAATAATTGGAGTTGATAACATAGAACCAAATACGCCACCATTAGAAATTGTAAAAGTACCACCAGTCATTTCATCTACTGTAATTTTACCATCTCTAGCACGTAAAGCTAAACGTTTAACTTCTGCTTCAACACCTCTAAAAGATAGGTTTTCGGCATTTCTAATTACAGGAACCATTAATCCTTTTGGACCAGAAACGGCTATACTTACATCTACAAAATCGTAAGTTAACATCTCTTTTCCATCAATCATAGAGTTAACTGCAGGATATAATTTTAATGCTCTAACTACTGCTAAAGTAAAGAAAGACATAAACCCTAAACTTACACCGTGCTTAGATTTAAATGTTTCTTTATATTCTTTTCTTAAAGCAAATATTGGCGACATATCTACTTCGTTAAAAGTAGTTAACATTGCTGTTGTATTTTTAGCTTCAACTAAACGCTCTGCTACTTTTCTACGTAACATAGACATTTTACTTCTAGAAGAACCTCTGTTTCCTCCTGTTGGAGTTCCCATAGAAGGTGTTGCTTTAACAGCATCGTCTTTAGTAACACGCCCATCTTTACCTGTTCCAGTTATAGATGATGCATCCATATTTTTTTCTGCTAAAATTTTCTTTGCTGCTGGACTTGCAACTCCAGAAGCGTAAGTTTCTTTTGCAGGATTTGGTGCTTTTTCGTGATTTTCTTTATTTGGTGCTGCTTTTTGATCTTTAGCTAAGTCTTGCTCTGCATCTTCATTTCCGCCTTCATCGCCACCTTCGTAAGTTGAAGATTCTGGAGCTTTTGCAGCGGTATCAATTAAACAAACTACTTGCCCAACTGCTACTGCATCACCTTCTTCGGCTTTTAATGTAATTGTTCCACTTGCTTCAGCTGGTAATTCTAATGTTGCTTTATCACTATCTACCTCTGCTATTGCTTGGTCTTTTTCTACATAATCACCATCTTCTACTAACCATTCAGCTATTTCAACTTCTGTAATTGATTCACCTGGCGAAGGTACTTTCATTTCTAAAATCATCGTACTGTAATTTTTTACTTAATGTCTTGTTATGACTTTTTGGTTTGTTTATTGCTTTGCTGGATACATTTGTAATCCACTAATTTTATTATTTTCATCTAATAGAAAAAAAACTTCTCCTGCTCCATTCTCGAAAGTCAAGCTATAGTTATGACCTGTTCTTACAATTTCTTTTAATTCTACTGTATTAATCTTCCCTAAAGCTTCTGCATTTACATTAGTTTTAAAGAAAGTTTTTGTTTTTTCTAAAGTTAATGTCTTTTGAAAGTTTGCATTTAGCATATTATAAATTGCTTTATAATCTTGTTGATTGTAGTTTTCTTGAAACTCTGAAACAACTTTTTTATAATTTGCCTTTTCTGTTTGCGCAAAACCTACTGAAAAACTTAAAATTGCTACTATTAATACTATTGCTTTTTTCATAATATTATGATTTATGCGAATTATCGCTGGTTATTTTTACTTTTATCAAATACGTAATCTATAACTTCTTGATGACGTTTTTTAGATCTTGTACTACTTCCTGCTGCTGGTGCTCCATAAGCTCTTCGCGTTGCTGCTCTAAATGTTTTTGCCTCGTCTAAGTGCATTAACATATGGCTATAAGCTCCCATATTTCTAGGCTCTTCTTGCGCCCAAACAATTTCATCTACATTAGTATAGTTTTGTATTGTTTTTCTTATTTCTTCTACTGGTAGTGGGAATAATTGTTCTATTCTTATAAATGCAATATCATCTCTACCTTGCTTATTGCGTTCTTCATCTAAGTCGTAATAAAATTTACCGGTTAACAATACAAGTGTTTTTACTTTGCTTGCTTCTACGGCATCATCATCTATTACAGTTTTAAAGCTTCCGTTTGCAAATTCTTCTACTGTAGAAACACATTTTGGATGACGTAATAAACTTTTTGGTGTAAAAATTATTAATGGTTTTCTAAAGTTAGATTTCATTTGTCTTCTTAACAAGTGAAACATGTTTTCTGGCGTTGTACAATCTGCAACATACATATTATCTTTTGCACATAGTTGTAGGTAACGTTCCATTCTTGCTGATGAATGTTCTGCGCCTTGACCTTCATAACCATGTGGCAATAACATTACCAAACCGTTTTGAGTTTTCCATTTATCTTCTCCTGCAGATATGTACTGGTCTAACATTATTTGTGCTCCATTACTAAAGTCTCCAAATTGCGCTTCCCAAATGGTCAATGTTTTTGGGCTTGCCATTGCATAACCATAATCGAAACCTACTACTCCATACTCTGATAATAGTGAGTTATAGATATAAAATTGACCTTGCGTATCGCTAATATTATTATGTAATATTATTTCTTCTTCGCTATCTTCAACTTTAACTACTGCGTGTCTATGAGAGAATGTTCCTCTTTCTACATCTTGACCAGAAATTCTAACATTGTAGCCTTCTTCTAAAAGTGTACCGTAAGCTAAATGCTCTGCCATAGCCCAATCTAGTTTATTTTCATCAAACATTGTTTGACGAGATTGTACTAGTCTTTCTATTTTACGTATAAACTTTTTATCTTCTGGTAGGTTAGATATAACCTTAGTTATTTTTTCTAACTCTTTTTGGGACACTTTTGTGTCTACAGTTTTCATCATTTCTACTTCATCTACACGAGTAAAATCTTCCCATACAGATTCCATAAATGGCGTTATAACTGTTTTATCTTCTTTTCTTGAAGCATCTAATTTTTCTTCAAGACTGTCTTTATAATTTTTTTCTAATTGTTTAACATGATCTTTACCAATAACACCTTCTGCAATTAATTTTTCGGCATAAATGTTTCTTGGGTTTGCATGCTTAGATATTGCTTTGTATAATTTTGGTTGTGTAAAACGTGGCTCATCACCTTCGTTATGGCCATATTTTCTATACCCTAGCATATCTATAAATACGTCGCGCTTAAACTGCATTCTAAAATCTAATGCAAATAATGTAGCATGTACAACTGCTTCTGCGTCGTCTGCATTTACGTGAAGTACAGGTGATAGTGTTACTTTACCTACATCTGTACAGTATGTACTTGATCTGGCATCTAAATAATTTGTTGTAAACCCAACTTGGTTATTTACAACTATGTGTATAGTACCATTTGTTTTATATCCATCTAACTGTGCCATTTGCACAACTTCGTATACTAAACCTTGACCTGCAATTGCAGCGTCACCATGTACTACTATTGGTAAAACTTTACTAAAATCGTCGCTAAAATCTTTATCTTGTTTTGCTCTTACAATTCCTTCTACAACTGCACCAACAGTTTCTAAGTGTGATGGGTTTGGAGCGATACTTAGTTTTATATCTTTTCCAGAATCTGTGCCTCTATGGCTAGTCCAGCCTAAGTGGTATTTTACATCACCATCAAAAACTTCTTCTTCATAATCTTTACCGTCAAATTCACTAAAAATATCTTTTGCACTTTTTCCAAAGATATTTGTTAATGTAGAAAGTCGACCTCTATGTGCCATTCCCATTACAAATTCTTCTACACCTAATTCTGCTGCTTTTTCAATTACAGCGTCTAAAGCAGGAATTAATGCTTCTCCACCTTCTAAAGAAAAACGTTTTTGACCAACATATTTTGTATGTAAAAAGCTTTCAAAAGATACGGCTTCGTTAAGTTTTTTTAAGATATGCTTTTTCTCGTCTGAAGAAAATTTAGGTTGGTTATCGTTAATATTTAACTTGTCCTGAATCCATTTAATCTCTTCTGGTTTTCTAATATACATATACTCAACACCAATAGAATCGCAGTAAATACGCTCTAGGTGTTTAATAATTTCTTCTAAAGTTTGAGAACCTATACCTAGAATTTCTCCAGCATTAAAAACTGTAGACAAGTCGTTTTTGGTTAAACCAAAATTCTCAATCTCTAAAGTTGGAGCGTATTTTCTACGCTCTCTAACAGGATTAGTTTTTGTAAATAAGTGACCTCTATTACGGTAACCATCTATTAGTTTTACAACCTGAAATTCTTTTTGAACATGTTCTGGAATTTGTGTAGAAACTCCTTCTACAAGTTCTCCATCCATGCCATAGTTTTCACTACCAAAATCGTAACCTTGAAAAAAGGCTCTCCAGCTTGGTTCTATAGAATCTGGGTTCTCTAAGTATTGTTCGTATAAATCAGCAAAATATGCTGTATGTGCTGCGTTTAAAAAGGAATATTTATCCATTATTAAGTATAAGACGTGTTCGCTTCAACAAATTTCATCAAAAATACAACATTCTCTAAAAATAGCGATGCTTTTCTTATATTTATGTCAATCTTAACATCTAATTATTGTATTATGAAGCACACTGCTGTTTTCCCATTAAAAATCGTTCTTTTTCTATTTTTAAGTTTCTTTTTTACGAATTTATCAATAGGACAAGCAAAAACTAACAAAAGTGATTTCTGGGAACATGTTCGTTTTGGTGGAGGTATTGGCTTAAGTACAGGAAATAATGTTTTTAGCGCCACTTTAGCTCCAAGTGCTATATAACAATTTAACGAAACTGTAGCTTTAGGCGTTGGTTTAAGCGGCACTTATTTTAGCAGAAAAAACCTTGTTAAGTCAACAATAATTGGCGGTAGTTTAATTGGTTTAGTAAACCCTATTAATGAAATACAATTATCGGCAGAGTTTGAACAAAATAATGTTAGCCGAAATTTTGACAATCCAAATTTAATAGATGACAACTATTGGTCTCCTGCTTTATTTTTAGGTGCTGGATATCGCACTAGAAATGTAACAATTGGTATTAGATACGATTTGCTATATGATGATAATAGAAGTATTTATGCAAATGCTTGGGCGCCTTTTGTAAGAGTTTATTTTTAAAACATTTAGCTACTGTATTTGTTTCTAAACCACACTTTTTGCCATTCGCGTTTTAGTATTAAAAAAGAAACCTGTTCGGCTAAAACCAAAGTATCGTTACCGTCTAATTTTTTAATTTTAGATTCTGGAACATCAATTATATATAATAAGTTTAAATACTCTGTAAATTTTTCCTGAATTAACTTATAAACTATTTCATGAAGCATTAACTTTAAACTAGTAGGTAAAATATCTTCGTTAAAATCCAAATCTATATTAGCATATAAAAAGTCTTTGTTTAACTGGTATATTAGCTTTTTATATAAATCTAATTGGTTTGCTTCTTTTATTAAAGCTTCAAATGTTGTTGGTAGCTCCATACTTGATATTTCTGCATAAGCAGAAATTAACTTTACTTCTATTAAAGTTTATTTATTACAATATAATATAGGTAACAAAATTATACTTTTCTTGTCATTAGTGTATTACCAAATTGTTTTAAAATGGTTTTCTTTTCTTCTGAAATATTCAACGTTTCAAGAACTGCAAAAGCTTTATTTGTATAGTTTTCTATTTCTGCTTGTGTTGCTTTGGCCGCTTCGCTTTTTACAAAAAACTCTTTTACTGTCTCTATTTTATCGTCATTATCTTGTAGGTTAACAGAAAACAGTTGCTCTATTTGTTTCTTTTCTGAAGTTTCTAAATTTTCAATAGCTTTAAGATATAAGTATGTTTTTTTATTTTCTATAATATCTCCACCAACTTGTTTACCAAAAGTTTCTGGGTTTCCAAAAGCATCTAAATAATCGTCTTGCAATTGAAAAGCTATACCTAATAATCTTCCAAAATTGTATATTCCGTCTTGATCTTCATTAGAAGCTTTTGCTACAATAGCTCCCATTTTCATAGCGGCACCAACTAAAACGGCTGTTTTATACTCTATCATTTTTAAATACTCACTAATAGTAACATCGTCTCGAGTTTCAAAATCAACATCATATTGTTGTCCTTCACAAACCTCTAGAGCTGTTTTACTAAATAGTTTTGCTAAAGCTTGAAACGTTTTAGAATCGTAATTCTCAAATAACTGATATGCCATAATTAGCATAGCATCTCCAGACAAAATAGCTGTATTTACATCCCATTTTTCATGAACAGTTTGTTCTCCTCTACGCAATGGAGCATCATCCATTATATCATCATGTACTAAAGAAAAATTATGAAATACTTCTATACTTAAAGCAGCATCTAATGCTTTTTTATAATCATAATTAAAAACCTCTGCAGTCATCAATGTTAAAACAGGACGCAATCGTTTTCCTCCAAGTTTTAATATGTAATCTATTGGCTGGTATAAGTTTTTAGGTTCTCGAATTTTAGAAAACGTTTCTAAATATTCTAAAAAAGCATTTTGGTAATATAAGGTATTTTGCATCGCACAAAAATAGTGTAAAAAGCCAAAATAACTATATGCAATTTTAAGACAATGTTAAGAAATCGTTAAAACTCAGGAAACTTTTATTGTTTTTAAAGTTTCCGTAAGTATATTTGCATAAAATTATGAAAGAAAAAATTATAAATAAATCGGCAGAGCTTTTTTTAAATCTAGGATTTAAAAGCGTTACTATGGATGATATTGCTAACGAGCTAGGCATATCTAAAAAAACCATATACCAACATTTTACAAACAAAACCAAGCTAGTTGAAGAAACCACATCGCAAATGTTTGATAAAATTTGCGAAGGTATAGATTGTATTTGCAATACTTCACCCAACCCTATTGAAGAGCTTTATCAAATAAAAATGTTTGTGATGACATTTTTAAAAAACGAAAAAACATCACCTCAATTTCAATTAAAAAAATACTACCCGCAAATACATAACAATTTACACCTAAAACAATTTCAAAAAATGCATGTTTCTGTAAAAAACAGTATGCAAAAAGGCGTTGACACAGGTTTATTTAGAGAAAACATAGATGTAGATTTTATTTCTAGAATGTATTTTAATGGCATGTCTGGTATTAAAGACCAGAATATTTTCCCAACAAACATTTTTACTATGGAATATTTAATGGAAAACTACTTAGAATACCACTTAAGAGCCATTTGCACCAATAAAGGACTACAAACACTTGAAAAATTTATTAATAAAACCAACCTTAACTAATGAAAAAACTATTAATAGCATATAGTTTAATAATAACATCTATAGCTTATGCTCAAGAAACTCCAACAAGTTTCTCTCTACAAGAAGCCATAGATTATGCAATAGAAAATAACCGAGACTCTAAAAATGCTGCATTAGATATTTTGGCTGCCGAAAAGCAAAAATGGGAAACCACAGCAATAGGACTTCCGCAATTGAGTGCTACTGTAGATTACCAAAACGCATTAAAACGTAATATTTTTGTATTTGGAGACCAAATAATTCAAGTAGGAACAAAACACACTTTAACCGGTACTGCAACTTTAAGCCAGTTATTATTTGATGGCTCTTACTTAGTAGGGTTACAATCTGCAAAAGTATATTTAGAAATATCTAAAAATGCAAAAACAAAAACAGATCTAGAGGTAAGAAAAGCTGTAATAAACGCATACGGAAATGTTTTACTAGCAGAAGAAAGTATTGCTATTTTACAACGTAATATTGATGTTTTAGAAAAAAACCTAAACGATACAACTAAAATTTTTGAAAACGGATTAGAAGAAGAAGAAAGTGTTGAGCAATTAAAAATAACATTATCAAGTGTTAAAAGCAATCTTAATAACACTACACGTTTAAAAGATTTAGCATACCAAATGTTTAACTTAACTATTGGAAAACCAATAAACGAAACCACTGTTTTAACAGAAGATTTAGATGCTTTAACACTAGAAAATATTAACCTTAACCTATTAGACACAGCAAATAACGTTGAAAACACAATAGATTATAAAATTGCTAAAAACAATAAAGTATCTCAAGAGCTATTAGTAAAACTAGAGAAAAGTAAAGCCTTACCAAGTTTAAATGCATTTATAAATGGTGCATATACAGGAAATAGAGAAACATTTAGTTTTACCAATACAGATAAAAAATGGTATGGCTCTTCTATATTTGGTGTGAGTTTAAACATTCCTATTTTTAGTTCTGGTATGAGAAGTGCTGCCACACAACGTGCAGAAATTAACTTACAAAAAGCCGAAATTAGTCTTACCGAAACACAACAAATGTTAAGCCTTGAAATAGAATCTGCCAAAAGTGACTACCAATTTGCAATTGAAGATTACCAAAACAAGAAAGAAAACTTAACACTTGCTGAACGCATTGAAAACAAAAATCAAACTAAATTTTTTGAAGGTATTGGCTCTAGTTTCGAGCTACGCCAAGCACAAACTCAATTATATACAGCACAACAAGAATTGCTTCAAACGATGTTAGATGTAATTACAAAAAAAGCAGAATTAGAAACACTTTTAAACACAACCAACTAATCAAATTCACAAAACAATAATCATGAAAAATATAATAACACTTTCTTTTTTAGCTATTTTATTAGCCTCTTGTGGAGGAGATAAAAAAAATACTGTTGAAAAAGTAATAGAATCTAATAACCTAGAAAACATTCGTACCAAGAGAGCAGAATTGGTAACAGAACAAGATGCTATACAATCTAAAATAAAACAATTAGATGCAAAAATTAAAACTTTAGACACTACACAAAACGTACCTTTAATAACAACTTTTAAAGCTAAAGAAGAAGTATTTAATCACGTATTAGAACTTCAAGGTAATGTTACAACAAAAAAACTTTTAACAATTACACCAGAGTTTAGCGGTATTTTAACTAATGTCTATGTTAAAGAAGGACAAAGAGTAAGCAAAGGACAAATTTTAGCTAAAATTGATGATGGCGGTTTAAGCCAGCAGTTAGCACAAGTTAAAATACAATCTGCCTTATCTAAAACCACTTTTGAGCGTCAAGAAAGATTATGGAACCAAAAAATTGGTAGTGAGATTCAATACCTTCAAGCCAAATCTTCTTACGAAGCACAACAAGAAGCTGTTAACCAATTACAACAGCAAATAAACAAAACTACTGTTAGAGCTCCATTTTCTGGAACTATTGATGATGTCATTACAGAAAAAGGTAGTGTTGTTGGCGCTGGACAAACACCCTTAATGCAAATTGTAAACTTAAGCGATATGTATATTGAAACAGATGTACCAGAAAGCTATTTACCATTTGTAACTAAAGGTAAAGACGTAACTGTAGAGTTCCCAGTTTTAAACAAAACAATAAACACACAAATACGTCAAGCTGGAGATGTTATAAATGCAGCAAACCGTACTTTTAAAGTAGAAATAGGTGTACCAAACAAAAACAAAAGCATAAAACCTAATCTAACAGCAAAACTTAAAATTAACGATTACACTAACGAAAAAGCCATACTAATACCACAAAGCATTATTTCAGAAAATGCAGAAGGAGAACAGTATGTATATGTTGTTAAAAACAAAAAAGAAAACGACCAAGGCACAGTAAATAAAATCATTATTAAAACTGGAAAAACTCAAGGTGATGTTATAGAGGTTTTAGAAAATATTGAAAGTGGTGCAGAACTTATTCAAGAAGGAGCACGTAGTGTTAAAGATGGACAAACAGTTAAAGTTATAAACTATTAAACCAACAAATAATGACTAAAAAGAAAAAACAAGTCGATAATGAATTTGGTTTATCATCGTGGGCAATTAATAACAAAACCACAATGTATGTTTTAATTGCAGTAATTTTTTACTTAGGAATTTCTGCCTTTTTCGATATGCCAAGAGAAAATTTTCCAGAAGTAAACGAAACCAAAATATACGTTAGCTCTATATATCCTGGAAATACAGCCGAAGACATCGAGAAATTAATTTCAGACCCGTTAGAAGATAAATTAAAAACAGTTAGTAATGTTGTAGAAATTACCTCAACATCTCAAGAAGACTACTCTATGCTTATTGTAGAGTTTGATGATGGTTTAACTGTAGATCAAGCAAAACAAAAGGTAAAAGATGAAATAGACACAGAAACTTCTGGTGAAGACTGGCCAACTTTTAATGGTGCAAAAGTAGAACCTGATGTTTTTGAATTAAGCCTTTCTGAAGAAATGCCTATTCTTAACATCAATATATCTGGAGATTATCCTATTCAAAAATTAAAAGAATATGCAGAATACCTTCAAGATGAAATTGAAAACCTTCAAGAAATAAAAAAGGCAGATATTCGAGGCGCTCAAGAAAAAGAAGTTGAAGTCGCTGTAGACATCTATAAAATGATGGCCGCAAAAGTTAGCTTTAATGATATTATTGGCGCCATTAATAACGGAAACCTTACCATGTCTGCAGGTAATTTAAAAGCCAGTGGACAGCGTCGTACTATTAGAGTTTTAGGAGAAATAGAAAAACCTTCAGAATTAGAAAACTTTGTAGTAAAAGCAGAAAGCGGAAAATCTATATACCTAAAAGATATTGCTAGTGTTAGTTTTAAAGAAGAAGACAAAACAACATTTGCCAGAGAATTTGGAGAACCTGTAGTAATGTTAGACGTTAAAAAACGTGCAGGAAAAAATATGGTTGCTGCAGCAGAACAAATTCAGGTTATTGTTCAAGATGCAATAAAAAACACTTTTCCTCCAGATTTAAATGTTACTATTACTAATGATCAATCTTCAAAAACCATTGGCCAAGTAGACGATTTAGTAAACAATATTATTTTTGGTGTTATACTAGTTGTTACGGTTTTAATGTTCTTTTTAGGGTTTAAAAATGCCTTATTTGTTGGTTTTGCAATACCTATGTCTATGTTCATGTCGCTAATGATTTTACAATTATTAGGACAAAGTTTAAATACAATGGTACTTTTTGGTCTTATTATGGGACTTGGTATGTTAGTAGACAACGGTATTGTAGTTGTTGAAAACGTATACCGTTTAATGGAAGACGAAGGCATGAATAGAGTTGAAGCTGCCAAAAAAGGAATTGGAGAAATTGCATTTCCTATTATAATCTCTACAGCCACAACAGTTGCAGCTTTTATTCCTTTAGGCTTATGGCCAGGTATTATGGGTGAGTTTATGAAAATTCTACCTATCACTCTATCTGTTGTATTAGGGTCATCTTTATTTGTAGCTATCTTTTTTAATTCGGTATTAGTTTCAAAATACATGACTATAGAAGATAAAAATATGCCATTAAAGCAAATTATTAGAACATCAATTATCGTTGCTGTTTTTGGTATTCTTATTTTAATATTTGGTGGCGCATATAGAGGCTTAGGTACAGTAATGATTTTTACTGCAATTATGCTATGGGCATACCGTTTATTTATTAGAAACTGGGCAAACAGCTTCCAAAACAAAGCATTAGTTAAATTAGAAAATTGGTATGAGCGCAAACTACGCACCGCTTTATCTGGATGGAGACCTTATGTTTTAAGCATAGGAACCTTTTTACTGCTTATCGCTGCATTTGCTGCATTTGGCATCTCATTAAGTGCCAAAAGAACAAAAGTTGAGTTTTTCCCAGATAACAAACCAAACCAAATAATTGTTTATATAGAGTATCCAGAAGGTACAGCTATTGAAAAAACAAATGCTATAACTAAAGAAATTGAGCAACGTGTATTTAAAGTACTTAACCAAGACCAATACGTAGATAATGGTTACAACTATTTAGTAGAAAGCACAGTTTCTCAAGTTGGTGAAGGTGCAGGAAACCCTCAAACCGATGGTGGATCTGCAGCTGAAATGCCACATAAAGGTAAAATTACAGCCTCTATGCGTGAGTATAAATTTAGAAGAGGAGAAGACAGTGAATTACTTAGACAAAAAGTACAAACAGCTTTAGTTGGCATTTATCCAGGTGTATTAATTTCGGTTGAAAAAGATGCTAATGGTCCACCTGCAGGATCTCCAATTAATATTGAAATTGAAGGTGAAGACTATAACGAGCTTATTGTTACTGCCGAAAAAATGCGAGAATTTATTAACACTAAAAATATTGCTGGTATAGACGAGCTAAAAATAGATGTTAATAAAGACAAGCCAACTATGAAGGTTACCATAGACAGAGAAAAAGCTGGAGAATTAGGTATAAGTGCAGCACAAGTTGGACAACAACTACGTAATTCTATTTTTGGTGCAAAAGCCGGAATTTACAAAGAAGACGGTGACGATTTTGATATTTATGTGCGTTTTAATGAAGAAAATAGATACAATAAAAGTGCTCTATTTAATCAAAACATAACTTTTAGAGACAATACAGGACAATTAAAAACCATTCCGGTTTCAGCAGTAACAAAATTTGAAAATAATTCTGGTTTTAGTGCAATAAAACATAAGGACACAAGACGAGTTGTTACTGTTTATTCTGCCTTAGCTCCTGGCTATACAGATGCGGCAGCCATTGTTAGCCAAATTCAAAATGAAATGAAAAGCTACGAAGGTTTACCTAAAGGCATTAAAATTGATTACACAGGACAAATAGAAGAACAAAATAAACAAATGGCATTTTTAGTTGGAGCCTTTTTTACAGGACTTGGTTTAATATTTTTTATATTAATATTCCAATTTAACTCGGTCTCTAAACCTACTATTATCATGATTGCCATCTTCTTAAGTTTTATTGGTGTATTTGGTGGTATTGTAATTTCAGGTAGCTCATTTGTTATCATGATGACTATGGTTGGTATTATATCTCTTGCCGGAATTGTAGTAAACAATGGCGTTGTACTATTAGACTACGCACAACTACTTATAGATAGAAGAAAAGCAAAATTAGATTTAGATGAAGACGAGTACTTATCTGATGCTGATTTATTTGAAAGTATTGTAAATGCAGGAAAAGCGCGTTTAAGACCTGTTTTATTAACTGCAATTACTACTATTTTTGGATTAATACCATTAGCAATAGGTTTAAATATTAACTTCTTTACATTATTTGCAGATTTAGATGCAAACATTTACATGGGTGGAGATAATGTTGTTTTTTGGGGACCACTAGCCTGGACAGTAATTTATGGCTTACTTATAGCAACATTTTTAACTTTAATTATTGTACCAATATTATTTTTCTTGGTTACAAAATTTAAAATGTGGCTTCGTATTAAGTTTTCTTCAGAAACAAAAGAAGACATTGTTGCAACCGAAACTGTAGTAGAATCATAAAAACGCAGTTCAATAATTAAAAAAAAATCCGAAGTTTTAACTTCGGATTTTTTTTTTACAATTTATAATTTTATTCATTTTCAGATAATGGTACAGGTAATGTATTATAAATAACATCTCCTGCTCTATCAATTGGAAGTGTATTAGATAATCCAAACCTTCTTAAATCAAACATCCTATGGTTTTCACACCATAAAGAGTATCGTCTTTGGTTTAACAACTCTGTAGTTAATGAAGCATCATCCATTCCTCCGGTATAATTTGCCAATCCAGCAGCATTTCTTATTACATTTAAAGCTGTTACTGCATCTCCAGGATTACTATTTAACATACTCGCTTCTGCATACAAAAGAATTAGCTCTTCATTTCTTAAAATATCTATAGATGAAGTACTTGAAGCATATAAACGCGTTTCGTAAGCGCCAACTAAGTCATCTTGAGATACCGTTGGGTCTGGCCTAAGTGCAGTTTTATTAGCAACTCTTGTGTCTCCTGGCTCTGCATCATTAACCCAACTATCGTGAACAATAATTTGGTCTCCGTTGTTTTGATTATCAACTGTTGTAGATTGCAATTTAAACAACCCATTTAAAGCATCATTTCCTCCTGTTGCAAATAAGTGCTTTGGACCAATGTTTAAATCTCCCATAAGATCAAAATAAGAATCACCTAACGCTGTAATCGCTGCGCCGCCATCTCCAGCATAAACCGCAGCCATTGCCGCTACTGCTCTATTATATTGAGCAAAGCTTGAAGCATCATTAAACCCAGTAAAACCATCACTTAGGTTAAATAAAAATGTTGCGCCATTTAAATCTGTATTAGCTTCATTTAACATAGTTCTAATTTCTGCTAAAGCTTCATCTTTTTCTAAAATAGGTCCTAAATTATTTTCATCTGCAACATCTACTCTAGCTCTATCATAAGACTTCACCATTTGTATTAACTCATAAGCTATCATTGTTTTTGCAAAACCAATATAACCTCTTCTTTCCTCATCTATTATCGCATTAGAGTTTGTGGCTGCATTTATTAGCAAATTTGCATTTTTAACACAACGGTAACTTCCATTCCATTGCGAGGTGCTATAAAATGAATTATTATCTAAACCTATACCATTTTTCCCTAATAAATCTCCTGTATTTCTAGGGTCTGCATCAAATAAATACAATTCTCTTGCCATAGTTCCGCTTGAAGTGGTTTCAATTGCAATACCGTTTCTCGCGGCCGCTTCAACACCAATAACTAATTCATTTAATTGACCAATTGTAGCATTAGACTGAACGCCGTCTACACTTGGCCCATTAGGATCTACTTGCTCATCAAAAGTACATGACGAAAACAGTGCTGTTATTGCAATAATACCTATGTAAGGTATTTTTCTATATATATTTTTCATATTCAATTTTTATTAAAAGTTAACATTTAAGTGTAGGTAAAACTGTTTTGCACTTGGAAAAGGGGATACTTCAATACCACTTGATAATCCTGCACCACCGTTTACAGACACTTCTGGGTCGTAACTACTATAATCTGTTATTGTAAAAACATTTCTACCAGAAACACCTAGCTTAATACCTTCTATATTTCCACCTAAAAGTTTTTCTACAGTTTTAGTTGGGAATCTATAATACAAAGCAACTTCTCTAAGTCTCAAATAACCTGCATCTTCAACAAAACGTAATGCATTTGTTGGAGAATCTAAACGATCTTGACCTTCTTGGGTTTCTAAATCTGGAGTAGTTTGACCTAAATCTGTTAAAAATCTTGATAAGTTTAAGTTATCACCACCTTGTTTAAGCTGAAATAAAAACGAAAAGTCTATTTGCTTAAATAGTGTTAAATTATTACTCCATGACATTTGAAAATCTGGCTCTACATTACCTACTTGCTGTAATTCTCCATCTATATTACCTACTAATTGTGTTACAGGCTGTCCCTCTTCTATATAAAAAGTTCCTAATCCTGTACCAAATCCTGCTCCTGGCTGTGCAAATGCAGGTACATCTAACCTTGTAATTTCTGAAGTGTTTTTATAAAACTGTAATCGAGAATTCCATGTTGCATTTTCACCTCTTAATATATCACCTGAAAGCGCTAACTCAATACCTGTATTTTTTAAATCTGCAAGGTTTGTTCTTTCTTGTGTAAATCCTGAAGAACCAGGAAGCGATCTCGTTAAAATTAAGTCTTCAACTTGTTTATTATAGTAAGTTGCCTCTAAGTTAATACGATTATTTAATACACCTACATCAAAACCAATTTCAAATTCTTTTGCTGTTTCTGGTTTAATATTAGGATCTCCTTTTAACCCTGCTAATGTTTGACCAACTGGACCACCAATAGTTGTACTTGCATAACTAGTAAAAGTAGATCCAAACTGTGCTGGGTTTCCTGTCTCACCGTATGCTGTTCTAAACTTTAATTGGTTTATAGCATCTACATTCCAAAAATCCATATTAGCAATGTTAAGTGCTAAAGATGCTTTTGGGAAACCAAAAAATTCATTAGGATCTCCATTTCTTGTAGATTTATCTAAACGATACCCTAAAGTAGCAATTATTTGATCTTTATAATTACCTTCTACTTGTGCAAACATTCCAAAGTCTTTTTCTTCTGAACGTGTTTGAAAAACATTTTGTACTGCAGAATTATCTACACTGGTTTGATTTGCCAATAAACCTGCACCAGTAGTTAAAACATTATCACGGTCTTGATATAAATATGTTATACCTGCTTGAGTTGTTAATCCTAAATCCCCATTTGCTAATGCATCATTATTCCATACTGCAACAGCTTGAGAGTTAAATTGTGTAAAGTCATTATTACCTATCGCTATAAATCCTGGGTTTTCTGGATCTGGATGAGATTGGTGTGTTTCTGGCACATATACATATGTAGAGTTAGACAAGTAATCTACACCTCCACTTAAAACAAACTTTAATCTGTTTGTATCTGTATTAAGTATATTGGTTTTTAAAGTCATACCTTGTATAAATCTATTATTAGAATCTTCATTTTTGGCTTTATCTCTAACAAAAACTGAATTTCCACTATAATTTGGATTATTTGGATAATTACCATTTGCATCTGGATATAAATTAACCCAAGGACGCGTAAAAGCTAAAGCATAACCATAACTTAATCCACCTTCATTTTCATTACCGGTAAAAGATCTACTAGAATTACTTCTTACATAATTACTTGTAGAAGTAAAACTAAATGTATTTGAGATTTCATGATCAATATTACCACGAATAGAAAAACGATCGAATCCTGTATTAGCTATTATACCTTCTTCATCGCGATAACCTGCACCAATAAAGAATTTTGTTTTTTCATTACCACCACTACCACTAATACGAGTGTCTGTAATTAATCCTGTTTCACCATAAATTTCATCTTCATAGTCATACAAACTACCACGACTAGCTATTACTGCTTCATATTTAGCTCTTTCTTCAGGTCCAAAAGTATCTTCTACAGACTGTGCTGTCCAAGGACGCATACCTAATGGGTTTGCAATTGTATTAAAACCAGTATCTTGACTAAAGTTAATTTTAGTTTTTCCACGTTTTCCACGTTTAGTTGTAATAATAATAACTCCGGCATTACCTCGTTGACCATAAATAGCTGCTGCAGACGAACCTTTTAAAATCTCCATATCTTCTATATCGTTTGGATCTAAATCTGCTAATCTATTTGCTCCATTTTCTTCATTTGCTGCATTTGCTCCAGAAGCTAAACGTAATCCTGAAGGAATTTCAACATTATTAATATAAACACCATCTACAATTATTAAAGGTTGGTTATTACCATTAATAGAAGAAATACCACGCAACCTTACTGCAAAACCACCACCTGGAGCACCAGAAGATGATGTAATATTTACACCTGTAACTTTACCGTATAATGCACCATCTACAGTAGTTTGACTGGTTGTACCCACTAATTCTTTAGAAGATACAGAAGACACTGCATTTGCGAGGTTTGACCTCTTAATACTTGTTCCTAATCCTGTAATTACAACCTCATCCAAAGAGGTTGTTGACTCTTGAAGCGTAACATTAACAGTTTCTGGTTGATTAATTATTTGCTCAATAGAGGTGTAGCCCAAAGAAGAGATTTCTAATGTTGCGGGAAATCCTGCTATATCTAAGCTAAAATTTCCATCAAAATCTGTTGTAGTACCATTTGTTGTTCCTTTAACAATCACGTTTGCTCCAACCAAAGGCATACCTGATGCACCATCTGTTACTGTTCCTGTAATGTTTTGCCCTAATACTAAAAAAGGGAAAAACAACAATAAAAACATTAATGTTTTTAGAGATAATGTTTTACTCATAGTTTATAATTTATTTTGGTTTGTATCATACTAATATCTTAATAAATTTTAAATAAATCATAATTTTTTTCTAAAAAACAGTTAAAAAAAAATAGTATTACCACGTAACAACAGTTTTAAATGCATTTTTAAAAAAATAAGACGAAGTATAAATATGTATTATATAACAGATGTTAAAAAAAATAACTTCCTTAAATTTGTAGCCTAAAAAAGCACATCATGTATAGAAGTCACAATTGTGGAGAATTAACTACTAAACACATAAATACAGAAGTCACCTTATCTGGTTGGGTTCAAAAATCGAGAGACAAAGGTTTTATTGTCTGGGTAGATTTACGTGATAGATACGGTATTACACAACTTGTTTTTGATGAAGAAAGAACTTCTAAAGACATGCTTGAGAAAGCTCAAAGTTTAGGTCGCGAATTTGTTATACAAGTTAAGGGCACAGTTATAGAACGTGCATCTAAAAATCCTAATTTACCTACAGGAGATATTGAGATTTTGGTTTCAGAATTAATTATTTTAAACGAAGCGCTTCTTCCTCCTTTTACAATTGAAGACAAAACTGATGGAGGTGAAGATATTAGAATGAAATACCGCTACCTTGATATTAGACGTAATCCTGTAAAAGAAAGTTTAATTTTTAGAGCTAAAGTAACTCAAGCTGTTAGAAACTATTTATCTAATGATGGTTTTATAGAAGTTGAAACGCCATATTTAATAAAATCTACACCTGAAGGCGCAAGAGATTTTGTTGTCCCTTCTAGAATGAATGAAGGTGAATTTTACGCCTTACCGCAATCGCCTCAAACATTCAAGCAATTGCTTATGGTTGGTGGTATGGATAAATATTTTCAAATTGTAAAGTGTTTTAGAGACGAAGACTTGCGCGCAGACAGACAACCAGAATTCACACAAATAGATTGTGAAATGGCATTTGTAGAGCAAGAAGATATCTTAAATGTTTTTGAAGGTTTAACAAGACACTTACTTAAAGAAGTTAATGGTGTTGAGATTGATAAATTTCCTCGTATGCTTTATGATGATGCTATGCGTTTATATGGTAACGATAAACCAGATATTAGATTTGGGATGGAGTTTGGAGAACTAAACGAAGTTACACAACATAAAGAATTTGGTGTTTTTAATAATGCAGAATTAGTAGTTGGTATCGCTGTACCTGGAGGAAATAGTTATACACGAAAAGAAATAGACAAATTAATAGATTGGGTTAAACGTCCTCAAGTTGGCGCTTTAGGTATGGTTTATTCACGTTGTAATGACGACGGAAGCTTTAAATCTTCTGTAGATAAATTTTATGATCAAGAAGATCTAGCAAAATGGGCCGAAGTCACTAGTGCAAAACCAGGTGATTTAGTTTGTATTCTATCTGGAGACAAAAATAAAGTACGAGCACAACTTAGCGCATTACGTATGGAATTAGCAGAACGCTTAGGCTTAAGAGACCCTAAAGTATTTGCTCCTTTATGGGTAATTGATTTTCCATTATTAGAACTTGATGAAGAAACAGGACATTACCATGCAATGCATCATCCATTCACTTCTCCAAAACCAGGTCAAATAGAATTATTAGACACAAAACCAGGAGAAGTTAAAGCTAATGCTTACGATTTGGTACTTAATGGCAACGAAATTGGCGGAGGATCTATACGTATACATGATAAAGCAACACAAGCAATTATGCTTAAACACCTAGGGTTTAGTGAAAAAGAAGCCAAAGCACAATTTGGTTTCTTAATGGATGCTTTTGAGTATGGCGCACCACCACATGGCGGTTTAGCCTTTGGTCTAGATAGATTAGTTGCTATTTTAGGCGGCCAAGAAACTATTAGAGATTTTATTGCTTTTCCAAAAAACAATTCTGGTCGTGATGTAATGATAGATGCTCCTGCACCTATAGACAGTGAACAGTTAAAAGAATTAAATTTAAAACTTGATTTGTAGTTTACACCTTTAAATCAACTATTTACAAACTAATCCCGCTTTTTGCGGGATTTTTTATTAGCTTAGATTTATGAATCGAAAAAAGGTATTTAAAACAATTGGAATAGCACTTTTAACTATTATTATTTCTATAACAGCTATAACTACATACGCCTATTATACATACCAAAATAAGTTTAGTGTTGAAAACAAACCATACAAAAACTATATTGGCTATATAGACCAAAACAATAGTTTACTTAATAATAAATTTAAACTTTGCGGAGATGGTTTTATACAAAAAACATACAACGGTGCAGGCTTAGAAGCTTATTATATAAGCAAAAAACATTTTAGAGATCAGGTTGTAGAGAAGTTTAACAAAAAGAATAAATATAATGACTCTGGATATTTAAACTTTAGGTTTTTAGTCAATTGCGAAGGAAATGCAGGATGGTTTGAAATTATTGAAATGAATTTAGATTTAGTTGAATCTCCACTAAATAAAAATTTAGTAAACGAGTTATTAGCTTTTACATCTAATTCTAAACATTGGAATATTTTAAAATATAAAAAAGATAATACACCATACAATTACTATAATTACATATCATACAGAATAGAAAATGGAAAAATCACTGAAATTATACCTTAGTTTGGTTTGCCTATTGGTGGTATTTTCTTGTAATAAAACTACTAATTTAACACCTACCAAAAAAAGAGAACAAGCCGAAAAAAAATATAAAAAAGCAATACAATTTATGCAAGGCTCGACACCGTTTCAAAATGGAATTGCAGAAGCTGTTGCCATAGATTCTACCTACGAAGCTGCCGTATACGAATTATCTGTAGCAGATTTAAAAAGAGGACTACCAAACAAATGGCTACCACAATATAATAAAGCAGTAAAATTAGATTCGGCAACTAGAATTCCTTGGCGTGGCTATCTATATTTATGGTTTTACAGAGACTACAAAAAAGCCATTGCAGATTTTAATGCAAGCGACACTTTAACACCAAATTTTATAGACGCTCCACAAGGTCACAGTGTAGATTATTGGCGAGGTATTGCATATCTAGGTTTAAACGATTATAAAAAATCTAATGCTTATTTTGAAAAACACATCGCTAAAGAAACTAAAGAATTTGGAGAAGATTATGTAGATGTCACTGCATTTCTATACAATGGTATTTCTTATTTTGAAGCTAAAAACTATAACAAAGCAATTTTAAATTTCGACAAACAGTTAGAGTACTCCCGAAATTTAAGTGCAGATGCAAAATACTATAAGGCTAAAATTTATTTAGCTGAAAATAAAAAAGAAAAAGCTTTAAAAACTATAACCGAAGCAATAAATGATTTTAATCAAGGCTATAACAACAAAAGAGCTTATGTAGAAACATTAAGACAATTGTATCTCGAAGATTTAATAGAATTAAAAGAAGAAATAATTAAATTTTAAATAATTAAGCTTTATTACTCTAAAGCAAGTAATTAAACATGCCTAAAAAAACACCTTTAAAACGTTTTTTAATTTGGAGATACAAACATATCTCTGAAAAAAACTTCACCTTTATATTAAGTGCTATTGTAGGCCTTTTAGCTGGTTTAGCTGCAGTAACTTTAAAAAATATTACGTTTACAATACAAAAGGTTTTAAATAGCGCTATCATTAATTCACAAAACCAATTATACTTTATTTTACCCGTAATAGGCTTACTACTTGTCTATCTATTTGTAAAATACATTTCAAAAAAACCTCTAGAACACGCCATACCTTCAATATTATTTTCTTTATCTCGTAAAAGCGGTTTTTTAAGACGTTCAAAAATATATTTTCCATTAATAGCTGCACCACTAACTGTTGGTTTTGGTGGATCGGTTGGTCTGCTTGGCCCTGCTGTTTCTTCAGGATCTGCAATAAGTTCTAATTTAGGAAGGTTATTTCATATAAACAGAAAAACAAGAACACTACTTATTGGTTGTGCAGCGGCAGGAGCTATTTCTTCTATTTTTAAATCACCAATTGCTGCGATAATTTTTGCTGTAGAAGTTTTTAGTTTAGATTTAACATTTGTTTCCTTATTACCTCTACTTATAGCTTCGGTTTCTTCTGTCATTACATCGTATTTCTTTTTGGGAGACGATTTGCTTTTCAATTTTAATTTTTCAGATAAATTTGAAATAAATGATATTCTGTTTTACGTTGTTTTAGGTATTGGCACAGGCTTCGCGTCTATTTATTTTACAAAAATGTACTTTGCTATTTTAAAATTTTTTGATCGTTTTAAAACCGCATTTCAACGTTTAATTATTGGAGGTTTAGCTATTGGCATCATGCTTTATTTTATTCCTCCATTATATGGTGAAGGTTTTGTTTTTATAAATAATTTATTAGCAGACAAACATATTTTAGCCTTAGGCAAAACACCTTTCGACGCTTATAATGATAATATATGGGTCATTATTGCACTTCTTTTTGGAATAACTATTTTTAAAGCTGTTGCAATGACAACCACATTTGCTGCAGGCGGAGTTGGTGGTATTTTTATTCCTACTATGGTTATGGGTAGTGCACTAGGAAATGTTGTTGCCAAAGTAATTAACAACATTGGTTTAGGCTTTAATGTTAGCGAAACAAACTTTACGCTAATTGGTATGGCAGGATTAATTGCTGGCGTATTACACGCGCCATTAACAGCTATATTTTTAATTGCAGAAATTACTGGTGGTTACGAATTATTTATACCGTTAATGATTGCTGTAGGCATATCGTTTAGCATAAAAAAAAGTGCAATAGACTATACTATTTACACAAGAGAACTAACCGAAAAAGGACAGCTACTAACTCACAATAAGGACCAAAACGTTTTAACTTTAATGACTCTAGATTCTATAATTGAAAGTCATTTTGCTGTTTTACATCCTAAAATGACTTTAGGCGATATGCTGCACGAAGGTGTCGCAAAATCTACCAGAAACTTATTTCCCGTTGTAGATGAAAATAAAAAACTAGCAGGTATTATTTTGTTAGACGATGTTAGAGAAATCATGTTTGACCAATCTCTATATAATAATACTTTAGTTGAATCCTTAATGCACAATCCTCCAGATAAAATAATTTATGGAAAAGATTCTATGCAAATAGTCATGCAGAAATTTCAAGATTCTGGAGCATGGAATTTACCTGTTATTAAAGATGAAAAATATGTTGGCTTTGTATCCAAATCTAAACTTCTTACAGCTTACAGAAGACAGCTTATTAATGTTACTACTTAAATTTTAAATTGATTAATTTTGAAAAAAATTAAATAGAAATGAAATATATAATTTGGTTCTTTTTTATAGCATCTTTCTTATCTGTAATTTGTGGCTTTATGCTTGATGTCGCTTACTCTCAAAAACTTATAGGTTTTGGCGTTTTAGCATTCTTTTTTATTGTAATCCCTTTATTTTCGTGGCATAGATGGAAAGACAAAAACCCTAACGATTACTTATTAAACAAGGAAAATTTAGATAAAATGCGTGAGCGTGAAGGCGATAAACGACGTTAATTTAAATTTCGTTTTTCTATAAAAAAACGTTTCATTAAACTAGAAGCTTCTTTGGCTAATATTCCTCCTTCTAATTTTGTTTTTGGATGTAGTTTGGTTTGTAGATTTATACAACCTCTTTCTTCATCTCTTGCTCCATAAACTATTTTAGAAACCTGACTCCAATACAATGCTCCTGCACACATTTGGCATGGCTCTAAAGTGACATATAGAGTACAATTTTTCAAATATTTTCCTCCTAGAAAATTTGCTGCTGCTGTTATTGCTTGCATTTCTGCATGAGCAGTAACATCATTTAATAATTCTGTTAAATTGTGAGCTCTAGCAATAATTCTATTTTCAATTACTATCACCGCTCCAACAGGAATTTCTCCTTTATCGAAAGCAACCTCAGCTTCTTGAAGTGCTTTTTTCATAAAATAATTATCGTCGTAAGGGTTTATCATATTATAAAAATAAAAAAAAAGACTGCTTAAAAAAGCAGCCTTTCAAAAATTATTTAAAACTGATTTTAATTTTTAATTATTTTGTCATTTGTTATAATATTCTCTCCTTTAATCGTTAGAATATACATTCCTGATTGTAAAGCATCTATATTAATATTTACAAAATCTCTAAGCTCAACAGTTTGAGTTAAAACTTGTCTACCATTAATATCTGTTAGAGTTACAACTACTTCTCCAAAGTTCTTTTTAGAACTTATATTAATTTCATTGTTTGCTGGGTTTGGATATATAGAATATTGACTCTCTAAATTAAACTCATCGACACTTAATGTTGTACAGTTTTGTAATGATGGAGAAGAAGGATCTGGCATAGTAAAATCTTCAACCTGATCTGTTCTAGACGAAAAAGTTCCTTGACTTGCATTTACACCTAATCCTCTTGCTGCAAAAACCTCCCAAATTAAACATTGATCTTCACCTCCAGTAGTCGCAAAGTCTGCTGCTAATAACGCATCACGCCCATCTACAAAACCAGCACCACATACTTGCATTTTTAAACCATCTAAAACCAACTGCATAACTTTATTATTACCACCTGTACCATTATAGATATCAGAATCAAAACCATATTTATCGATATACTTCCATGTTAAATCCCATAATACTGTTCCCCAAACTGTACCTATACCATGCGGCTGAGAAATTGCTGCTGTGTTATTAGTATCTGCATAAGTCAAAGGGTTTGTAGTAGTATCTGTACTATAAGGAAAAGGCCTTATACCTTGACCATCTACAGGCTGAGTTATTGCGTAAGTTCCAATACCTCTTGCATCTGTACTCAAGTCTGTACTTGTCATTGTGATCATTAATCCAAACCAGTCTGACCAACCTTCACCCATTTGTTCTGCATTACTTAAGCAACCTGTACTTGATGGACCACCAGCTAATCTAGAAGATATGCCATGCCCATACTCATGTGCTACAATTAAATTATCTAAGCTTCCATCTCTTTGAAATGGTGGTGCCGCTACCAATGAAGCGTTAACAGTTTCGCCGTTATTTAAGGCTGCTACAATAGATTGCCCATCTGAAAAGCCAATCATTATAGAAGGTATTGAAACTTGATCTCCCACAGCTCCTCCACTCATGGTTATAGGGTCTGACAAAACATTATTTACAACTATAACACCTATAGCTCCTTCATTTTCAGCACTCAAAACTTTAAAACCGAACTCACAATTGCCTCTAAATATAACTGCTATCTTCCCTTGCAAAGCACTTCCATTAATAATTGTGTCACAAGCATCATTTGAATCTGAACTAACACCTCCAGAATTATCATCAACAACTAAGGCTAAATCTGCTGTTAATGGGTTGGGCGACAATGGCGATCCAAATGTGGAATTTGTTGCCGTATAGTTCCCTGAAACAGATGAATTATTTATAGTTAGAGGCTGACCCGCAGAGCCAACAGCAGACCACAAAAACATAGTCATTACCGGATTACCTCCATCAGGAGGTGTTCCAAATGTAGCATTATTTAAACCACTACCGTCTTGTCCATCTGCAAAAACATAATCTCCAGGAACACCTCCATTCCCATAGTTATTCTCTTGAAAATTCCCACTAACCTCATCAAAACCATATTGATACCATATATCATGCATTACATTATTTATATAAAACAAGTTTGTTAAAGACACATCTTGATACCCTAAAGGCTCCTGGTTTGGATTGAAAGGAAAATTAAAATTTAAAGTCGCTCCTCCATCAGTCGAATAACCCGTACCATCATCTCCATTAACATCTTCTTGAACATAGACATTATTTCCCCTAGTAATTGTAAATTCTGCACCTAATGCACTATCTGTATCATGCCACCCGAAAGGGGATGCTACAATATTTGACGGATCTATAACTAACTGAATATTGCCATGATTAGGACTCTCTATTGGAAGAGGAAATACATTATATTGAGAACCATCTAGCATAGAAGCAGTTTCTTGCTTAAACAAATTAATTTGCTTAGTATTTGAATGATTATGGTTTTCATGATTTGAACCTCCAAAATCACAAGATACAATCCAATTATATGTATCCAAAACTTCACCTGTAACAGCATCTACTCTTACGCTATACCAGTTTTTTCCATCATTAGTTCTAATACTTAAATTCCAAGCTAATTTTAAGCTCCCATCTTCAACTTTTTGATATACTAACTCTACTGGAATTTCGTCTTTAGAAACACCTCCATTGGTAAACAAGTGCTTATTGTTCTGACTATTAACAGCTTGTAAATTATTAACTACTCCTAAATTATACTTAACAGCAACAGATTCTATAGCTGTTTGAGGGGTAATTGAAACATTTACTGTATTAATTTTAGAATTTAAATTAGCAACAAATGCATTTGCAAAATAAAAAACTCTATTGTTTTTTATTGCTACACTAGATATCGCATTATAAATATTTACACCTTGATATGCTTGGTTTAAATACACATGATCAACCTCTGTCTTTTTAGAAAAAAATACATCACTAATATTTATATCTGAAATATCACTAACTTGTAATCCATAGTTACTTCTTTCTAGTTCTAACCAATTTTCTATAATTGACCCATATTTATTTTCGATTAACTTATTTTGTCCATATCCAAATTGCATGCATAAAAGCAAAATGAAGAAACTAAATGTACATTTGTAATCCTTTTTCATAATTTTTTTAACAAAACTTTTATAATAAGTCTCAAATATAAACATTACTTACACTTTTTATAATTAAACCTTGAAATAATTGTAGTTTTCTTGAGGAATACCCTATAATTTTAATAATTTTACATCCTTTTATTTTTATATGTCCAAGTCGATTTTAAATACTATAAATTCTATTGATTCCATAAGGCAATTGCATATTGACGACTTGCTCTTTTTAACTAAAGAATTAAGACTATTTATTATAGAAGCTGTAGCCACTAAAGCAGGACATTTAGGTGCTAGTTTAGGTGTAGCTGAACTTACAATCGCTATACATTATGTTTTTAACACTCCAAAAGACCAAGTAATTTGGGATGTTGGACACCAAGCTTACGGACATAAAATTTTAACAGGGAGAAAAAATGTATTTCACACCAATAGGCAGTTTAAAGGTATCAGTGGTTTTCCTAAACGCGATGAAAGTGAATTTGACACTTTTGGTGTAGGCCATTCATCAACATCAATATCTGCTGCACTTGGCATGGCTATAGCCGCTAAATTAAATAACGATTTAAATACCAATCATATTGCTATAATTGGAGATGCTTCAATAGCAAGCGGTATGGCTTTTGAAGGTTTAAATCACGCAGGTGTAACTAATTGCAATCTACTAGTTATTTTAAATGATAATACTATTGGTATAGACCCTAGTGTAGGTGCGTTAAAACAATATCTTACAAACGTAAAAAAAGGAACTCAAAAACAAGATAATATTTTTGAAGCATTAAATTTTAATTATTCTGGCCCTATTGATGGACATAACTTACCGCTTTTAATTTCAGAATTAGAGCGGCTAAAGCGTGTAACAGGTCCAAAATTTCTACATGTTATTACTACTAAAGGTAAAGGATTACGACAAGCAGAAGAAAACCAGATTACCTATCATGCTCCTGGAAAATTTGATGCAAAAACTGGTGATTTATATATTGAAGAAAAAACAATACAAGCTCCAAAATTTCAAGATGTATTTGGACATACAATTGTTGAGTTAGCTAACAAAAACAATAAAATTATAGGTATTACTCCTGCAATGCCAACAGGAAGCTCATTAAAATTTATGATGGAAGAAATACCCGATCGTGCTTTTGATGTAGGTATTGCAGAACAGCATGCTGTAACTTTTGCTGCCGGAATGGCTACCAAAGGCATGGTTCCTTTTTGCAATATTTACTCTACATTCCTTCAACGTGCTTATGACCAAGTTATACATGATGTTGCATTACAAAAATTACCTGTAATATTTTGCTTAGATAGAGCTGGAATTGTTGGAGAAGATGGCGCTACGCATCACGGTGTTTTTGATATAAGTTATTTACGCTGTATACCTAATCTAATTATTTTCGCTCCTCGAAATGAAATTGAATTAAGAAATATTATGTACACTGCCCAATTTAATTTAAAACAACCTATAGCAATTAGGTATCCTCGCGGACGTGGTTCTATTATTAACTGGCAAAAACCTTTTTCTAAAATTAAAATTGGAACCGGACAAACTTTAAGAGAAGGTAAAAAAGTAGCTGTCTTATCTATAGGTACTATGGCGATAAATATTGAAAAAATTATAGAAAACACTAAATCATTAAGCAGTATATCGCACTACGACATGAGATTTATTAAACCGCTAGACAAAAACTTATTGCATCAAGTTTTTAAATCACACAAAACAATTGTTACTATTGAAAACGGAACTATAAAAGGAGGTTTTGGAAGTGCGATATTAGAATTTGCAGCAGAAAATAACTATAAAAACGATATTTATGTAAAAGGAATTCCTGATATTTTTATTGAACATGGTACAGTTAGTGAATTACTTAAATCTATAGGCTTAGACAATAATTCACTAAAAGCTTTTTTAGTTAAACTACTGTCTAAAAACTAAATCCTTTAATTTTCTTGTATTGTAATATTGCTTGGCTATCACTAAGTAAAGAAATGTAATGACATACGCCTAACAAACGCTCGTATAAACTCTCTTGGTTTATTTTTATAGTTTTGGGTAAGCCTTTTAAAATAAGCTCATCATAATTAGAAGCTGTATTATTATAACAATTATTTACTGCAATAGTATATGTCTCTAACAATGTACTTAATACACCATAACCTGCAATTTCTTTATCTACAACTTCTGTAGATTTATATATTTTATCTATACTAAGCTTTATAATATCATTTATTTGGGCTTCATATTTACTCCTATCTAATAACGCTTCATTAAATACACCAGATAAAATTGCTTCTTCATGTTTCATAAACATTTCAACAGCTTCATCTATTAAAGATCCTATAGCTAAAGCTCTTAAATAACTAACACGATCTTCTTTATTTGAAAGCACTTGATATTTTTCGGTTTTAATTTTATCTCTAACCAAATTAATTAAATACTCTAAAGCAAAGGCCTCTGGTATTAAACCTAAATTAATACCGTCTTCAAAATCAATAATTGTATAACAAATATCATCTGCAGCTTCGACTAAAAAAGCTAAAGGATGTCTTGCGAAACTTATATTTTTTTCACTTCTTTTTTCTAAACCTAATTCTTGAGCAACTTCTAAAAAAGATTCTCTTTCGGTTTGAAAAAAACCATATTTTTTATCTGCTATATGGCTTGTAGGCTTTTTAGGCAAAGATTCTTTTGGGTATTTTGTAAACGCTCCTAAAGTTGCATAACTTAATCTTAAACCTCCAGCTCTCCCTTTTCTGCTTTGTGTTACAATTTTAAATCCGTTAGCATTTCCTTCAAAATCACATAAATCCTGGTACTCCTTATTATTTAAATCATTTTTAAAATCCTTTCCTTTTCCAGATTTAAAAAACTCTCCAATTGCTTTTTCTCCAGAGTGTCCAAATGGTGGATTACCAATATCGTGTGCTAATGCTGCTGCTGCAACAATAGCTCCAAAATCATGAGCTTGATAACCATGAATTTCATGCAAATGTGGATGTTTCTCTAAAATTCTTTGACCCACGCGTCTTCCTAAAGAACGCCCAACAACACTAACTTCTAAACTATGTGTTAATCTTGTGTGCACAAAATCGGTTTTAGACAAAGGAATAACTTGTGTTTTATCCTGTAGACTTCTAAATTCTGATGAAAAAATTATACGGTCGTAATCTACCTCAAACCCTAAACGTGTTTCATCTTGTTCTTTTCGTAATCTCTTATTTGTATCACCAAAACGTTTTAAAGACAATAGTTGTTCCCAGTTCATTTTTAAGTTTTAATATAAATGCAAGATATAAATTTCAATGTTAATTTAATGTTTCGAATTAACAAAAACTCTTTCTCTTTGGTAACATTACACTAACGTTTTAGTGAAAAAGGTTTAACCCTAAATTAACCTAAACTTTACAACATGTAACTTTCTTTGCACCGAGATTTTAAACTAAAACAACACACATAAAAAACAATACAATGAAAAAATTATTATTATCTGCATTAGCAGTAAGCGCTTTAGCATTCACAGGATGTATTCAAGATGACGACACTCCTATTGTTGTAGAGGAAACTACAATAATAAATAACAACAACTCAGAAGATGGTTCTAGCGATGACTGTATAGTAAAGTCTGGAGGAATTGCTATTGATGAAACTTGGACTGCAGATAAGTGCTATATATTAGATAGAAAAGTTGTTGTACAAGAAGGTGTAACTTTAACTATTATGCCGGGAACTATAATTAAAGGTAGAGCAGGTACAGGATCTTTATCTTCTGCATTAATCGTTGCTAGAGGAGGAAGATTAGTTGCAGAAGGTACTGCTACAGAGCCAATTATTTTTACTTCTGAAGCAGATAATATTGAAATAGGATCAACTTCTGGTACTAACTTAAATGAAAATAATATTGGTCTTTGGGGTGGTATAATTGTATTAGGTAGAGCTACCGGTTCTTTTCCTGGAAACGTAAATGAAGTTCAAATAGAAGGAATTCCTGCAAGTGATTCTTTTGGACTATACGGTCCTGGTGACGATCCTGCTATTGATAATGATGACTCTGGAATTTTAAGATATATTTCTATTCGTCACGGTGGTTCTTTATTAGGAGAAGGAAACGAAATTAACGGTTTAACTCTTGGATCTGTTGGTAACGGTACAGTTATAGACAATGTTGAAGTTATAGGAAACAAGGATGACGGAATCGAGTTTTTTGGTGGTACTGTTGACGCTTCTAACTTATTAGTTTGGGCTCAAGGAGATGACGCTATCGATGTTGACCAAGCTTACTCTGGAACAATTAGTAATGCTGTAGTTATATTAGGAGATAACTCTGACCATGCTTTAGAAATTGATGGACCAGAAGGATCTATTAATGGAACATGTACTTTAACAGACCTTACTTTAATTGGTAATGGTGCAATTGGATCTGAATATGCAGATTATAGAAGTAACACACAATCTATTACTAATAACGTTTACGCTTACGGATTTGGAGATTCTTCAGATGTAGAATTAGATAATGATGGAGTTGCAACTAACTATAACAATGGTTTAGTAACATTTAACAACTGGGAAATTGCTTTACCATCTGGTGTAACTGCTGTAGAAGATATTTTTGTAAATAAAGCAACAACTGTAACAGTTACAGGATTTGGATCTGAAGCTACTGCTGTAACAGAAGGTTCTCAAACTACTGGAGCAAATACAGCAAACCTTAACTGGACGTATGCAAATACTGCTGGTGGATTAGGATTCTAATAAACAAACCTTTAAAAACAGAAAATGCTGCTCATAACCTACTAATGGGTGTGAGCAGTATTTTTTTTAATTATAAACTTCAAAATGAAAAAAATAACAAAAATACTTTCATTAATCCTACTTTTTGCTACTTCTATTTCCTTTGCTCAAACTGGAAAAGTTGCAGGAAAAGTAATTGATGGTGAATTTAATGATGTGTTATCTTTTGCAAATATTCTAGTAAAAGGTACTACTACTGGTACCACTTCAGATTTTGATGGTAATTACCAATTAGAGTTAGATGCAGGAACATACACACTTGTATTCTCATTTGTTGGTTATCAAACAACCGAAATTAGCGATGTAGTAATTACTGCAGATGGTGTTACAGATTTAACTGTAACATTAAACGCTTCAGAAAATGCGTTAGACGAAGTTGTTATTACTACAACAGCGAAACGTAATACAGAAAGCGCGTTATTAAATATTCAAAAAAAATCTGTTGTAATGCTAGATGGGCTTTCTGCTCAAAGCATTAAAAAAACAGGAGCAGGAGACATTGCTGCCGCTGTAAAAAGTGTACCAGGAGTATCTGTTCAAGGCGGTAAATACGTATATGTACGTGGTCTTGGAGATCGTTACACAAAATCTATTTTAAATGGTGTTGACATTCCTGGTTTAGATCCAGATAGAAATACAATACCAATGGATATTTTTCCTACTAATATTATTGACAACGTAATTGTATTAAAATCTGCTTCTGCAGAATATCCAGCCGATTTTACTGGTGGTATTGTTAATATTGTTACCAAAGATTTCCCTACAAAAGCAGAGTATTCTCTGTCTGTTGGTGCTTCTTATAATCCAGATATGCACTTTAAAGACAACTACTTATCTTACGAAGGAAGTAATACCGATTTCTTAGGCTATGATAACGGACTTAGAAATAGAAAAATAAATCGATACCAACCAATTCCTGGTACATTTGAAAACAAACAACTATTAACTAGTTTAACAAAGCGCTTTAACTCACAATTAGGTGCAGACACAGAAACTAGTAACCCTAATTACAATTTTGGATTTACTTTAGGAAACCAATACGATGTTGGAGAAACTAACCGTATAGGTTATCAAGCCTCTTTTTCTTACAAAAACAATACTAAGTTTTATGAAGACAGAGAAGATGGTGCTTATATAAGAAACCGTTTTGATACTTCTGTAAACGAATTAGGTATAAATAGAACCGTAAAAGGATCTTCAGGTATTAATGAAGTTTTAATGAATACATTATTAGGGCTTACATTTAAAACTGAAAATTCAAAGTATAAATTAACAGGATTACACATTCAAAATGGAGAATCTACTGCTGGTAAATACGATTTAGTAATTAGTGAAGATAATGCTGGTGGTGGTTTATTAAATGCTACGGGAGATGAGCTTACTTATACTCAAAGGTCTATTACAAACTTATCATTAGCTGGTGAACACACATTAGATTCTAACTCAGGATGGAAAATGGATTGGGTATTCTCTCCGTCTTTTTCATCTGTTCAAGATAAAGATCATAGAGCTACAGCATTAAGAATTGTTGATGTTGGAGATGATATACAATATCAAATAGATCCAAGTTCTGTTGGAAACCCAACAAGAATATGGAGAAACCTATCTGAAGAAAGCTGGGTAGCAAATGCTAAACTTGAAAAGAAATACGAACTGTTTAACAGGCCTGCACAATTAAAATTTGGTGGTGGTTACACATTTAAATATCGTGATTTTAATTCTGATCAATATTTATTTGAAACAACTTCACCTAATGTTTTAAATGGTGATGTAAATACTATTTTAGCTGAAGAAAACATTTGGACTCCTGCAACAGGTACTGGAACTTACTTAGATCCTAACAATATTTTTCAACCAGAAAACTCTTATGAAGGTGAATACAATGTAGCATCAATGTTTATTTCAAATGAATTTAATGCAACTGAAGCTTTTAAAATTATTTTAGGTTTAAGAACAGAACAATTTTCATTATTCTATACAGGTGTAGTTAATGAAGAAAATGTAACTGGAATAAAAACTATAGATGAGTTTGATTTCTTTCCTTCTGGAAACTTAATTTATGCGCTTACAGAGCAATCAAACTTAAGAGCTTCATACTCTCGTACAACCGCAAGACCTTCTTTTAAAGAAGCTTCTACAGCACAAATTTTTGATCCTATTACAAATAGATTTTTTATTGGAGGTTTAAACAATAACACTTTCGATTCTGTAAGACCAACATACATTAACAACTTTGATGTGAGATATGAGTGGTTTAGAGAAAAAGGACAAATGATTGCTTTTAGTGGATTTTACAAAAGCTTTACAGACCCTATAGAATTAACGTTTTTCCCTCAAGCACCTAAACAACTTACAGTTGCTAACTTAGGAGATGCTACAGTAATTGGTGGTGAAGTAGAGTTTAGACAAAATTTAGGATTTATTTCTAATGGATTCGAAAAATTTAAATTCAATGCAAATGTTTCTATCATTAGCTCTAAGTTACAAATGACAGATCAAGAATTTAACCGTAGAGTAGCAAATGCAAGAGATGGAGAAACTATTGATGATACTAGAGATTTACAAGGTCAATCTCCATACCTAATTAATGCTGGTTTAGATTATAATGATGATGACAAAGGATTTAGAGCTGGTTTATTTTATAATGTTCAAGGAAGCACACTAGAAGTTGTTGGTACAGGAGATATTCCAGATGTATACACACAACCCTTTAACAGCTTGAACTTTACTTTAAACAAAACTTTTGGTAAAGACAATAAGTCTGCAATAGATTTAAAAGTAAATAACATTTTAGGAGATAAGAGAGAAAGTTTCTATGAATCTTTTGGTGCAGAAGATCAAATATTCTCTTCTAGAAACCCAGGAACAGAAATATCTTTAGGTTATTCGTATAAGTTTTAAAAAATAAAACTCAATTAATAAAAAAAAGCGCTTAGATATATCTAAGCGCTTTTTTTGTTTTATACAATAAGAGATTGTTAGTTATTATCTGCAACTCTATCTTTAGTTTGCCACTCACTAACATTAGCAATAGCATTATTAATATAATCTACTTCTTTTAAAGTTTCGTTATTCCAAAAAAACCATTTACCAACTTTTACTCCATTATTATAAGTACCTGAAGCAACTTTATTACCTTGAGCGTCAAAACTTGTCCAAACACCTTGTAGCTTATTATTCTTATTAAACAAACCTTTTTGAGCTACTTCTCCATTATCATGGTAAAAAGTTGCTTCGGTTTGATCACCGTTTTTCTCAAATTTAGGTTTAACTTCTTGTGCGTATGTTATAGTAAATGCCAAAAGCATTAAAACTGTTAAAATATTTCTCATCTTCTTTGGGTTTTATTAATATTATATTTACAAATATAGCTAATATTTCACAATAAATAAACATTTACGTAACATTAAATTTACATTAAACCTGTAATTAATTGATTTATAGTGTTTTAGTGTTTTAATTTTAACAAATAATTAGACACTAATTAATAAATAAACACTCCTGGTCTACGTTTGTTTGCCTTTAAAAAAATCAAAAAATGAAAAGAACATAACATTAAATTAACATCGCGTTGAATTAAAAATATGAAATTTGTTTTTCTGTAAACTAAACACATTCAATGGAAAACTTATATCTGTTTATGATAATTGCTTTAGCACTTTTAGCTATTGCAGATTTAGTAGTTGGCGTTAGTAACGACGCTGTAAACTTCTTAAATTCAGCTATTGGCTCAAAGGCAGTTTCATTTAAAACAATAATGATTGTTGCCAGTATAGGTGTTGCCGTTGGAGCCATATTTTCTAGTGGATTAATGGAAGTCGCTAGAAAAGGAATTTTTAATCCAGATCAATTTGTATTTAGTGAAATCATGGTTATTTTCATGGCCGTAATGATTACGGATATCTTACTATTAGATTTCTTTAACTCAGTTGGTATGCCAACTTCTACAACAGTATCTATTGTTTTTGAGTTATTAGGAGCCGCAGTTGCTGTTGCTTTACTAAAGGTATGGGAAGCTAACGAAAATACTTCAGATTTAATAAACTATATTAACACATCGAAAGCTACAGAAATTATTATAGGAATACTAATATCTGTCGTCATTGCTTTTTCAATAGGAGCTATAATACAATGGATTACCAGAGTTTTATTATCATATAACTTTCAAGAAAAATCGGCTTGGGTTGGTGCGCTTTTTGGAGGTGTTGCACTATCGTCTTTAACCTATTTTATTTTTATAAAAGGTATAAAAGGAACTCCTTTTGCAGACGATACTTTTAGCTTTACTCAAGGTTTAACGATTAAAGATTATTTAGAAAGTCACGTTTTAAACATTGTTGCAATTAGCTTAGTTATATGTACAGGTATTTCATTTTTATTAATGACTGTTTTAAAACAAAACATATATAAAATAATTATACTAGTTGGTACTTTTGCTCTAGCACTTGCGTTTGCTGGTAACGATTTAGTAAACTTTATAGGTGTACCAATTACTGCTTTAAAATCGTATGAAGTTTGGCTAGCCTCTGGTGTACCTGCCAATGAATTTGGTATGTCTTTTTTAGAAGGCAAAGTCTCTACACCATCATACCTTTTATTTATTGCAGGAATGATAATGGTTGCAACATTATGGTTCTCAAGTAAAGCAAAAGACGTCGTAAAAACATCTATAGATTTATCAAGCCAAAGCAGCACTAAAGAACGTTTTAAGCCTAACTTTTTATCAAGATCATTTGTTAGATTTGCTGTATTAGCCTCTCAAGCTACAGCCTATGTTTTACCAGAAAAAATCCAGGCAAAAATTGAAAAGCAATTTAAACAACCAGAACTTTTACCTTCTGAAAAAGAAGAAGCGCCTGCTTTTGATTTAGTTAGAGCAGCTGTTAATTTAATGGTTGCAGCAGTGCTAATATCTATAGCTACTTCAATGAAATTACCATTATCTACAACCTATGTCACATTTATGGTTGCAATGGGAACCTCTTTAGCAGATCGTGCTTGGGGAGCAGAAAGTGCTGTATATAGAGTTGCTGGAGTTATAAATGTTATTGGTGGCTGGTTTTTTACTGCTTTAGTTGCATTTACAGCTGCTGCTATTATTGCATTTTTGTTAAGTTGGAATGTAAAAGTAATGACTCCTATTTTATTACTATTAGCCATTATATTATTAGTAAGAAATTATATAGCACATAATAAAAAAGCTAAAGTTTTAAAAGCTGAAGACACTTTAACAAAAGCCGAAAGCAGCTCGGTACAAGGTGTAATACACGAAAGCGCATCAAATATTGCTAATGTTGTAAAAAGAGGAAATAGAATTTATTCTAACGCTATAAACGGTTTAGCAAAACAAGATTTATCATCTTTAAAAAAGAATAAAAAACAAGTATCTAAACTCTCTAATGAGGTAGATGATTTAAGAGATAACATTTTCTATTTTATTAAAAACTTAGATGAAGCTAGTGTAAGCGCAAGTAACTTTTACATAAATATATTAGGTTATCTTCAAGATATGGCACAGTCGTTAGAGTATATCTCGAACACAAGCCATAAACACATACATAACAACCACAAAAAATTAAAATTTAGCCAAATAAAAGAGCTTAAAGAAATTGATGAAGCTTTAGAAAGCTTGTTTATTGATATAAAAACAGCTTTCGATTCTCACTCTTTCGAACAAATTGGTAAAATTTTAAATAGAAAAATTGAAGTATTTAGCTTTGTAAAAGACAAAATTGCAAAACAAGTAACACGAACACGTAGCGAAGAGTCTAGCCCTAAAAACACAACTTTATATTTTGGGTTACTATTAGAAACTAAAGATTTATTAAACGCTACTATGAACCTTTTAGAAGAGTACCATAAAGCTCATGATAGCTCTGTACCGCCAGCAAAAATCTCTACAGAAGAAGAATAACCTTTTATTTATACAAAAATTAAAAGCCTCGCAATGTCGAGGCTTTTTGCATTTAAACGTTAAAATAAACATAAAGTCGACTTTAAAAAAGTCTATATAAATAGTGTAGCCGTAATTAAGTATAGATTATAAACTAAAATATCCAATATGAAAAAAATTTCAATCTTATTTGTTTCAGCAATTTTATTATCAAGCTGTGTTTCAAAAAAGAAATACGTAATGCTAGAACAAGAAAAAGGTGAAGTTGTTAGTGAACTAACAAAAACCAAAGTAGAAAAAGAAGAACTTGAATCTAAATTTCAAGCTATACAAGAACGTGTTGACAATTATAATTCTAAAATAAATTCTTTAACACAAGATATAGACGGTTTACAAAAAGATAACGATTCTAGATTTACTGTTTCTACTAGTGGCACAATGACTTCTAATCTTACAGAACGCCAAATGCAAGAAACTTTAGCTAAAGTAGACCCTAATAAATTAAGTCAAGCGAAAACACTTAAAGACTCTATGAATTTAGCTATACAGTACAACTTAAATAGAGTAATAGATACAAGCTCTTTAAATGAAGACGAAGACATCACTGTTAGTATAGACGAAACTGTAGTAATGATTTCTATAAGTGATAAAATGTTATTTAACACAGGAAGCTACAGAGTAAGTAATAAAGCTAATGATATATTACAAAAATTGGCAGATGTTATAAACTCTGAGCCAAGTATTGATGTTATGGTTGAAGGCCATACAGATTCGAGAACTATTAGTACTCCAACATTAAAAGACAACTGGGACTTAAGCGTATTAAGAGCAACATCTGTAGTAAGAAAATTACAAAATGAATACAGTGTATCTCCAGAAAAATTAATTGCATCAGGACGTAGTAGTTACCAACCACTTACTGCTAACGACACTAAAGATGGACGATCTAAAAATAGACGTACACGTATAATTCTCCTCCCTAATATTGATAAGTTTTTTGCCCTTATGGCATCAACAGATTAATATTATAGACTATATATATTTCTTTAAGCATCTCGACAGAGGTGCTTTTTTTATTTTTAGTAATTTGTAAAAAATTAAAACATGAAAAATATATTTAAAATAGCCATAGTCCTTTTTACAGGATTAAATTATGCACAAACATTAAATGGCGAGCAGCTATTAAACCAAGCTATAAAATACCACGACCCTAGCAATAAATGGGAGCATTTTAAAAGCGATTTAAATGTTACAATGAAAATGCCTAAAGGTAAAGAGCGTAATAGTAAAATAACTATTAATTTACCAGAAGAGTACTTTAAAATAATTGCTAAAAGAGACACTGTAACCTCAACATATATTATGGAAAAAGGCAAATGCATTATCTCTAATAATGATTCGATTCGTATTGCGAATTTAAAAGAAAAGCCCAAACGTTCGCATTGCGAAATGACAAGCTTATATAAAGATTATTACACCTATTTATATGGCTTGCCAATGAAGCTAAAAGATGAAGGCACAAACTTAGCAGAAACAGTAGAGAAAAAAACCTTTAAAGGTAAAACGTATTTGGTTTTAAAAGTCACTTATAATGAAACTGTTGGTAGTGACGTTTGGTATTTTTATTTTAACCCAAAAACCTATGCAATGGAAATCTATCAGTTTTTTAAAACAGACGATTCTGGCAAGTTAAAAAAAGATAGTGGAGAATATATTTTACTTACCGAAGAGGTTGAGATTAATAATATAAAATTTCCTAAAAACCGTGCTTGGTATTATAATAAAAACGATAGCTATTTAGGTACTGATTACTTATCAAACTAATTATTTTTATTCTATAAAAAAAGCATCCTTTTCAGGATGCTTTTTTCAATAACACTTATTTATAATCCTACATTGTAGGCTTATTTCTTTTTTTAAGAACCACACATTAAGCAATCGTCACCTTCAGCTTCTTTAGCTTGTGCAATTAATGCTTTCATTTCTTCTGCACTCATTGGCGTACCTTCTGCAGTTTCAGTTTCAGTAGTTTTCTTTGCAAACTTCTCAGCTGTTTTAGCTGCTGTTTGTTGCTTTTGTGCAACACCATCATTATCTACAGCTACTTCTTTTGTTACAGGCGCTGCTTTTGTAGCTCTAGAAATAGTTACTTTTTTAGCATCTACTGCACTTTTAGTACGTAAGTAATACATTCCTGTTTTTAAACCGCTTTTCCATGCATAAAAGTGCATAGATGTTAATTTAGCCATAGTTGCACCTTCCATAAACAAGTTAAGAGACTGAGATTGGTCTATAAAATAACCACGTTGTCGTGACATATCTATAATATCTTTCATAGATAGTTCCCAAACAGTTTTATAAAGATCTTTAATATCTTGAGGAATGTTTTCTACATGTTGTATAGATCCATTAGCTCTCATGATTTCATTCTTTAAATCCTCGTTCCAAAGTCCTAAATCTACTAAGTCTTCAAGTAAATGTTTGTTTACAACAATAAACTCACCAGATAATACACGACGTGTATAAATATTAGACGTGTATGGTTCAAAACATTCATTATTTCCAAGAATTTGAGATGTAGATGCTGTAGGCATTGGCGCTACTAATAACGAGTTACGCACACCATGTTTAGCTACTTGTTTACGTAATTTTTCCCAATCCCAACGACCGCTTAAAGTATCTTCTTGAATATTCCATAAATTATGCTGGAATTCGCCTTTACTCATTGGTGAACCTTCGTAAGTTTGGTATGGTCCATCTACTTGCGCTTCTTCCATACTAGCTGTTACTGCAGCATAATATAGTGTTTCAAAAATATCTTGATTTAATTGTTTTGCTGCATCACTTGTAAATGGCATACGTAATTTTATAAACGCATCTGCTAAACCTTGTACACCTAAACCAACTGGTCTATGACGAAAGTTAGAGTTTTCTGCCTCTTTTACAGGATAGTAATTTCTATCTATTACTTTATTTAAATTCTTTGTCACACGTTTTGTTATACGGAAAAGTTCTTTGTGGTCAAACTCACCATTTTTAACAAACATTGGTAATGCTATAGACGCTAAGTTACATACAGCTACTTCATCTTCTGAAGTATACTCCATTATCTCTGTACATAAATTTGAAGAACGAATAGTTCCTAAATTCTTTTGGTTAGACTTACGGTTTGCTGCATCTTTATACAACATGTAAGGCGTACCTGTTTCAATTTGAGATTCTAAAATTTTCTCCCAAAGCTCACGTGCTTTAATAGACTTTCTTCCTTTTCCTTCTGCTTCATATTTTGTATAAAGCGCTTCAAATTCTTCTGAGTGTACATCGCATAATCCAGGACATTCATTTGGGCACATTAATGTCCATTGTGCATCTTCTTGTACACGTTTCATGAATAAATCTGGCATCCACATAGCATAGAATAAATCACGAGCACGTAACTCTTCAGCACCATGGTTTTTCTTTAAATCTAGAAAGTTAAAGATATCTGCATGCCATGGCTCGATGTACATAGCAAAACTTCCTTTTCTTTTTCCTCCACCTTGATCTACATATCTTGCAGTATCGTTAAATACTTTTAACATTGGTACAATACCATTACTGGTACCATTTGTTCCTGCTATATAACTTCCTGTTGCGCGAATATTATGTATAGATAAACCTATTCCTCCAGCAGATTGTGAAATTTTTGCTGTTTGCTTTAAAGTATCGTAAATACCATCTATACTATCGTCTTTCATGGTTAATAAAAAACAAGATGACATTTGCGGTTTTGGTGTACCAGAATTAAAAAGTGTAGGTGTTGCGTGTGTAAAATACTTTTTAGACATTAACTCGTAAGTCTCTAAAGCAGCGTCTAAATCATTAATATGAATACCTATAGATACTCGCATTAACATGTGTTGTGGACGCTCTGCTATTTCTCCATTAATTTTTAAAAGGTATGAGCGTTCTAAAGTTTTAAACCCAAAATAATCGTAACCAAAATCGCGATTATAGATAATAGCAGAATCTAACTTCTCCTTATTTTCCATAATTACATTATACACCTCATCACTTAATAATGGTGCTTTTTTACCTGTACGTGGGTTTACATACTGGTATAAATCTGTCATTACATCACTAAACGTTTTTTTAGTGTTTTTGTGTAGGTTCGATACAGATATTCTTGCTGCTAAACGCGCATAATCTGGGTGTGCAGTAGTCATTGTTGCTGCTTGCTCTGCAGCTAAATTATCTAGTTCACTAGTTGTTACACCATCATACAATCCATCTATTACTCGCATTGCCACTTTAATTGGGTCTACAAGTTCGTTTAGTCCGTAACATAATTTACGTACTCTTGCCGTGATCTTATCGAACATTATCGGCTCTTTTCTTCCATCTCTTTTTAATACAAACATACTCTACACATTTTTTAGGGTTTCCTGAAAATCACCAAATTCAGGAAGGTTAATTAATTACTTAGACACTAGTAAAAAACTGATTAATAGCTAGTTAAAATTTATTACTGTTGTAATATTGAAATAAAATTGGCAGTCTTAGTTACACCTATAATACAGAAAGCATTATAGATTATTTAAAAAAACAATTCTATATATTATTTTTTGTTATTTGATTCTAGAAATCGTCTGAACCAAAATCGTATTTATTTTCTTCTTCTTCTTTGTTTAAAACACCTGCTTTTTGGTATTCAGATACACGTTTTTCAAAGAAGTTTGTTTTTCCTTGTAGCGAAATCATATCCATGAAATCGAATGGATTGGCTGTACCATATTCTTTTTCACAGCCTAAGTCTTGAAGTAAACCATCTGTTACAAACTCTAGGTATTGTGACATTAGTTTAGAATTCATTCCAATTAAACTTACAGGAAGAGACTCTGTAATAAACTCTCTTTCAATATTTAAAGCATCTACTAAAATCTCTCTAATTCGTTCTTTTGGAACTTTATTAATTAAGTGATGCTCGTGTAAGTGTACTGCAAAATCACAGTGCATACCTTCATCTCTAGAAATCAACTCGTTAGAGAATGTTAAGCCAGGCATTAAACCACGTTTTTTTAACCAAAATATTGAACAAAAAGAACCAGAAAAGAAAATACCTTCTACTGCTGCAAAAGCAATAAGGCGTTCTGCAAAACTTGGAGATTCTATCCATTTTAATGCCCATTCTGCTTTTTTCTTAATGGCAGGAAATGTTTCTATTGCATTAAAAAGCATTGCTTTTTCTTTTTCATCTTTTACGTAAGTATCAATTAAAAGTGAGTAAGTTTCACTGTGTATGTTTTCCATCATGATTTGGAAACCATAGAAAAATTTTGCTTCACTGTATTGTACTTCGTTTACAAAGTTTTCTGCTAAGTTTTCATTTACAATTCCATCACTTGCAGCAAAAAATGCTAACACGTGCTTTATAAAATAGCGTTCGTCGTCTGTTAATTTACTTGACCAATCTGTAAGATCTTGGTGCAAATCAATTTCTTCTGCAGTCCACATACTTGCTTCAGATTTTTTGTACCATTCCCACAAATCGTGATGTTGTATTGGGAAAATTACAAATCTATCTTTATTTTCTTGCAAAATTGGTTCAACAGCTTGAGACATAATATCTATTTTATTATAAAAAATTAAATGTAAATTTAGTTATTCTTGGGACTAACAAAGATTAGAATAAATCTATGATTTTAAAAGACAGAAAGCGGTAAATGTCATCAAAGTTTTTAACATCGATTGTTGAAATGTGGACTTACAAGTGACGTTTATTGACTTGAAAGCTTTTCAACAAATTAATAACTTTTTAGAGTTTTAAAAACTGAAAAAAACATCTGTTTTTTCCATTATTTTTATGTATTAGGAAATAAAAAATGGAAATTTTGTACAAACAAAAAAGGGAAAACAAAATATTGTTTACCCTTTTTAAAAGTGGTTGATTAATAGCATAATCTTTTTAAAAGTGATTCCCTTAATATCACTTTTTGATTAGAGTAAGAAATTAAAACTAACACTATAAATATACTCAAGAGCATTTTTTTATTAGACTCTAAATGTATAGTTGGTTGTAATTATTGTATAAATGGTAACAACCTAATTTATGCTTTAAAAAAAACTAATCACACAGTATTAGATACCAATTACACATAAACCATAAAAAAGTCTATATTTAGTTTTATCTTTATTATATAATACACCTAAAAATATGCTTAAAGCCGTAATAGTTGACGACGAACCTAAAGCCATTGAAGGCCTAAACTGGGAGCTTAACAATTTTAGCGATACTATTAAAGTTGTTAGAACTTTTTCTGAACCAGAAGAAGCTCTTGCTTATTTAAGTAAAAACATTCCAGATTGTTTGTTTTTAGACATACAAATGCCAACTATGGATGGTTTTCAATTTTTAGAAAAATTAAACAATACAGACATTGCAGTCATAATTACTACTGCTTATGATGAATACGCTATTAAAGCCTTAAAGCACGAAGCTTTAGATTACCTTTTAAAACCTATTGATAGTGACGACTTAGAACTAACAATTTCTAAAATAAAAAAATTTAAATCTAGGTTAATAAGTAGCGAAAAACTGGAAGATATACTTATAAACTTCACCAATAATAATAACAAGAAAAAAATAACTATTAATACAGATGGTAAACTGTTATTTTTAAGTATTGATGATATTGTTTTTGTAGAGTCTGATGGTAATTACAGTACTATCTTTTTAGAAGACAACCAAAAAGTATTAGTTACAAAAAAGCTAAAAGAAGTCTATGCCTTGCTTCCTGAAGATTCTTTTTTTAGAATTCACAACTCATACGTAATAAACCTAAGTAAAATTAAAGCATTTTTAAAAACCGAAGGTTACGTTGTAATGGAAACCAATCAAAAAATTCCTGTTGCAAGACAACGTAAGTCTAGTTTTTTAGAAAAATTATAAAATGATTTTTAAAAACCTATCACATATTACTTTTTGGATAATAGTTCTAGTTATTTGTTGTTGTACAGCACAAGTAGTCAACTCCCAGGAAAAAGAAACAGGTTTCTCTGTTTTTGCAGATAGTATAATTAAAGTAAACCATAAAAATTTTGGTGATTTAGAGTATGCTATTTACAAAAACAAAAACGACACAACTAAAATGCGAACGCTTGCTACAAAAAGCCAACAGCAAAACTATCCTCAAGGTCAAGCCTTTGCAAATATTATGCTAGGCAACCAATACCGAAACACCTCTAATTTCGACAAATCTAAAACGCTATTAAATAACGCATTAGTAATTTCTAAAGAAAACAATCTGCCAGAATTTGAAATAGTAAGTCTTAATATGCTTGGTGTTATAGACAGAAGACAAGACAACATAAAAAGCGCCTTAGATTATCACCAAAAAGCATTAGAATTAGCAGAGAAACAAACTAATAAGACTAAAAGTATAAAAAAAAGCATAGCTGTAAGCCATAATAGTATGGGTAATATTTACCTAAGCTTAAAACAGGAAGATTTAGCTTTAAAAGAATTTATAAAATCACTCACTATAGAAAAAGCTATTAAAAACAAATTAGGCTTAGCTATTAACCACCATAACATTGGCGCAATTTACGAGGCCAAAGGCGATTTAAAAAAAGCCTTAAAAAGCTACCAGAAATCTTTAGCTTATAACGAAGAAATAAACTCAGATATTGGTAGAATAATATGCAATAATAGCATTGGTGGTATTTACGTAAAACAAGAAAAACCAGAAGAAGCTCTCAAGGTTATAAAACCAACAATCGCTTTAGCTAAAGAAAAACAAGACCAATTCTACATCGCATCAGCATACATAAGGTTAGGTTGGGCACAAAACCAATTAGGCCAATTAGATCTTGCTAAAAAAAACATCACCAAAGGTTTACAGGTTGCAAAAAAATATGATTTAAAATCATTTATTGCCGAAGCAAATTTTCAACTATCTAGCGTAAGCGAGAAAAAAGGTAATAATGCTTTAGCCTTAAAACAATATAAAGAAGCTGTAGCTTTAGACCAAAGTATAAGTAACGAAAAAAACACACAGTACGTAAATAGGTTACGTTTTCAATATGAAGCAGAAAAACAAACTAACCAAATAAAGACTCTAGCTTCAGAAAAAATGATTTTAGAAAAAAGAAATGAAACTACTTTTGTTGTTCTTTTTATACTGTTAACTGCCGTTGCTGGCTTGTTTTTTTTCTATAGACACAAACAAGTAAAAAACGAAAAGCAAATTCTTACCTTAGAGCAAGACATGCTACGAAGCCAAATGAATCCTCATTTTATTTTTAATTCTTTAAATTCTATAAAGCTTTATATTATAAATAACGAAAAAGAAAATGCTGTTTATTACCTTAATAAATTTTCTAAACTCATTAGAAAAATATTAGTTGCTTCAACCGAAAAAGAAATTTCGCTTGCTGAAGAATTAGAAACAATGAATTTATATATGAATATAGAAAACATTAGATTTTCTAATCAAATAAACTATAATTACACCGTTGAAGAAAATATTAATATAGATGTTATAAAAGTTCCGTCTTTAGTGCTTCAACCTTTTTTAGAAAATGCATTATGGCATGGTTTAGCTTCAAAAAAAGACGACAAAATTATAAATGTAGATATTATTAAACGTGATCCAGACTATGTAATTATTGAAATTACCGACAACGGTATTGGCAGAAACGCTTCGTCTAAAATTAAGAAAAACAAATTATTAAATAGAAAATCTGTAGGCATACACCTAACCAAAAAGCGCCTTGAAAACTTCTCGAAACCCTTTACTACAAACTATAAATTAACTATAGAAGATTTATATAAAGATAATATTACTGCAGGAACAAAAGTTACTATTCATATACCAATAAACGAAATGTTTAAACTTAAAACAGCTTAAACTATTTCATGGTTTGCGCAACTTTCTCTAACTCTGCATACCAGTCTTCTCCAAATTTTCTAATTAAAGCTTCTTTTACAAACTTATAAACTGGTACCTGTAACTCTTTACCTAGTGAACAGGCGTCATCACAAATTTCCCATTTATCATAATTCACAGCAGAAAACTCTGTATAATCTTTAATTCGTATTGGATAAAGATGACAAGAAATTGGTTTTTTCCAAGAAATTTCTCCTTGATTATAAGCTTCTTCTATTGCGCATAATGCGGTATTTTTTTCATCAAAAATAACATAAGCACAATCTGCTCCATTAATTAATGGTGTTTCAAGATCTCCAAAAACAGTTTTTATAGATGTGCCTTGAGCCTCTATAGCCTCAATTCCTTTTGGGCGCAAAAAAGGTTTTACTTTTGGGTAAATATCTTCTAAAATTTCGGTTTCTTCCTTTGTTAATGGAGCTCCTGCATCTCCATCAATACAACAAGCACCTTTACATGCCGAGAGATTACAAACAAAATCATTTTCTATAATAGCTTCAGAAACTATTGTTTTTCCTAATTGAAACATTGCTGAGTATCAAAAATTTTACACAAATATAAGGTTAAAAGTTTCAAACTTAAACTCATGATTTTAAATAAAAATTAAACTAAATTTAACCTTGTAAAAAGTTAATTTAAAAGTACTTTTGCAAAAAATTTAAAAAACTGAAAAATGAATTTTGATTTTAAAGAAATATTTACCGTATTCATGGTACTTTTTGCCGTAATAGATATTATTGGGAATATTCCTATTATTATAGACCTTAGAAAAAAAGCAGGTCATATACAAAGTGAAAAGGCTGCCTTAATTGCCGGTGTTATATTAATTGCCTTTTTATTTTTAGGAAAAAGTATATTAAACCTTATAGGTATTGACGTAAGCTCTTTTGCTGTTGCAGGTTCGTTTATATTGTTTTTTATCGCATTAGAAATGATTTTAGGTATTACATTATATAAAGAAGATGATACCAACCCAATGACGGCTTCTGTTTTCCCTCTAGCTTTCCCGTTAATTGCCGGACCAGGTAGTTTAACAACACTACTATCTTTAAGAGCTGAATTTGCTATTGAAAATATTATTCTAGCTGTTTTATTAAATGTTCTTGTTATCTATATAGTTTTAAAAACCTCTAACAGAATAGAACGCTTTATTGGCCAAAATGGTATTAACATAATTAGAAAAGTATTTGGTGTTGTATTATTAGCGATATCAATTAAGTTATTTGCAGCCAATGTTAAGATTCTTTTTGCTTAACTTTACAATATGAAAATTTTTACACTTATTTTAAGCATATTAGCATTTGGTTTAATAATTTATAATTTTACCAAGCTCGATTTTTCTAATCTTTTTGAAGGTGAAAGCACTGTGGCTTTAATTACTATTTTTGCTTCACTTTGCGCTATTCTACTTTTACAAATTTTAAGAATTTCGAAAAAAATTGAAGAAAAAAATAAAGGAAGATAAATGATAGACACTTTAATAATTGGTGGTGGAGCTGCAGGATTATCTTGTGCACTTGTTTTAGGTTCTGGTTTACAAAAACCTTTTGCAAAAGACAAAAAAGTTGCAATTATTACACACCAAAAAACTTCTCATTTACAAAATGCTTTATTTAATAATGTTTTAGGTCTAAAACCTGGAACTTTAGGTAGTGATTTACTTGTTGAAGGCAAACAACAACTAAACGACTTATATCCAGATGTTATTCAAATTGATACAGAAAAGGTTGTAGAAATTGCTAAAACAAATAATGGCTTTATTGCCACCACAAATAAAAACGAATACGAATGCAAACGTATTGTTGTAGCTGTTGGCTACACAAGTTTGCTTTCTATAAAAGGATTAGAGCCTTATATAAAACCACATCCTAGAGCTGCACTATCTAAAGATAGAATTTGGCTAGAAAACCAAGACCATCTAATTGAAAAAAATCTATATGTTGCTGGCACATTAGCAGGTTGGCGTAGTCAATTTGCCATTGCTTCTGGTAGTGGAGCCCATGTAGCTACAGATATTTTAACACTATGGAATAATGGTAAGCAAACAAAAGTACACGACAAAACAACTATAATTTAACTATTTGGTTTCTGTAGATTGCTTTATAACCTCTTCTACCATAATATCTTTTTTATTTACAACTTCCTCATAAGCACCAAAACCAAACAATTGTTCTGCTAACGATGCTTTAATGTATTGTTTCACTTCTTCTCTGTAAGCTACAAAAACAATTGTTGTACGTCGTTTTTCATTTAAAAAATCCTGAAACTCGTTTATAGCTTCATCACTTATATGAAAATTTTCAATAAATTCTGTTCTAGTAAAATCACCAAAAGCTGCTCTATCTTTTTCTAAAAACTCGAAAGCAAAAGCTCTAATATAACCGCGTCTTAATAGAAAAGAAATGGTTTCATTTTGCATACTTTCATCTAACGGCACAAAAACATCAGGAATAATACCGCCGCCGCCATAAACTGTTTTTCCTTTAGGCGTGATAAACTTTAAAGAGTCTGCAATTTCAATTTTATTAAAATCTAACAACTCTCCACTATCTAGTCTTGAATAGTAGTCGTCAAAATAATCTTGTTGATGTCCTTTTTGGTATGAGCGTTGAATAGAACGTCCTGTAGGCGTATAATATCTAGAAACAGTTAATCTAACCGCACTACCATCACCCAACTGCATTTCTCTTTGCACCAAACCTTTCCCGTAAGAACGACGACCTACTATTGTTCCTTTATCATTGTCTTGCAGAGCTCCTGCTACAATTTCGCTTGCAGATGCAGAGTTTTCATCAATCATTACATAAACATGTCCTTTTTCAAAAGAACCACGTCGTGTTGCAAAACTTTTTTCTATATCTCCACGTTTATTTTTTGTAAATAAAATTAGCTTATCGTCTTCCAGAAATTCATCTACAATTTTTTCGGCTACACCAAGAAAACCGCCAGGATTGTCTCTTAAATCGAGTGCTAATTCTGTAGCTCCTTGTTTTTCTAATTTTGTTAATTGTAATTTAAATTCTTTATATGTTGATTCTGCAAACCTGTTAATTTTTATATAGCCTAGTTTATTTGTTAACATATAACCAGCATCAACACTTTTAATAGGGATATGATCTCTAACTACAGTAAACTCTAAAGGTTCTTCTTCTCCTTTTCTAATTACGCCCAACACTACTTTTGTATCTATTGGACCTTTTAACTTTTTTACTAGATCACCATTGGTTAAATCTCGACCAAATAAAGAGTCTCCATTGGCTGTAATTATTCTATCTCCTCCTTTTAGGCCTGCTCGTTCACTTGGTCCATTTTCTATAGTTCTAATAACAGTAATTGTATCTCTAAAAGTATTGAAATTAATACCTATACCAACAAAATCTCCTTTCATGTTTTCTGTTACACGTTGCAAATCTTCTTTTGGAATATAAACTGAATGCGGATCAAGATTTTCCATAATACCATTTACAGTAACATCTACAATACTATCTGTATTAACATCTTCTACATATTCATGGTCAATATAATCTATTAACCTATTTAATTTATCTTTTTTACTGTTTGAGGTAAATAAGCGATCTGAAGTATCATTAAAATCTAATTTGCCGCCAATAAAAATACCAGCTGCAATTGCAACACCAAAAAGTAAAGGCCAGTATTTTTTATTCATTTTATTAAGCTTTTAAATCTTCTATTCTTTCTATTTCTATTCCTGCTTTTTCTAAAAAGCGCAAACCAGAGTCGTCTTTATATCCTTCTTTATATACAACACGAATTATACCAGCTTGATGAATTAGTTTACTACATTCTTTGCAAGGCGATAAAGTTATATATAAAGTAGCACCATTACAGGATTGAGTTGAAGATGCTACTTTTAAAATCGCATTTGCTTCGGCATGTAAAACATACCATTTAGTATAACCTTCTTCATCTTCACAAGGATTTTCGAAACCTGTAGGCGTTCCATTAAAACCATCACTAATTATCATGCGGTCTTTTACAATTAAGGCTCCAACTTGTTTTCGCTTACAATGAGATAGCTTTCCCCATTCTTGTGCAATTCGTAAATACGCTTTATCGTATTTGTGCTGTTTATTTTTTGGCATATTATAAAACCGAGTAGCATTATAATGTTATTACGCTTAAAAAAAGCAAAAGCTACTACTCTACTAACAACGAAGATAATGTGTTAGTATTTTAATTACAATTTAACCAAGCAGATTTATGAAAACTTTATAGAAGCTATTTATTTTATTAATGGACTATTTAGCAACATTGGTATTACAAGTCCTACAACAATAGCAGAAACTACCATAATCCAATCGCGTTTAGAAAACCTAAATACTGTTTGTGTTAAGTAGCCTAAAAATAAAACTATAAAAACTATAATAACCTGAGCTAATTCTATACCTAAAGCAAACTCTAAAAGTGTTATTATTTTATTATCATCATTACCTATTAACAATTTAAATTCTCTAGCAAAACCCAATCCATGGACTAAGCCAAAAAACAATGTAGAGATAAATAAAACACCTATTTTTTCCTTTTGAGCGCCTTTTCCAGAAGTAAACACATTAAAAAGTGCGACAATTAATATTGTTATTGGTATTAAAAACTCAATTAAGTTCCCTGAAATTTTCACAGCTCCATAAGTTGCTAATATAAGCGATAATGTATGTCCAACAGTAAAAACTGTTACGAGTAAAAACACTCGTTTCCAGTCTCTAAACATATATGGAACAGTTAAAACAATAAGAAATAAAACGTGATCATAAGCATTAATATCAAGTACGTGATTGATACCATATTGTACATTAAACCAAAGTTCTTCAAGCATTTTAAGTTATATTTTTGGGTGTTTGTAAATATATAAAAATAAAGAAAGGCATCAATAAAAATTGATGCCTTTGTACTCAAAGTGGGAATCGAACCCACACTCCCGAAGAAATTGGATTTTGAATCCAACGCGTCTACCAATTCCGCCATTTGAGCTTATTAGCAATGCAAAAATATATCTTTTTTCGATAAACACCTTAAAAATAGTGGTGATTATACCTTATAGATAAAAAAATAGTCATAAATTTGCACCTCATTAAAAATAACGTAGTGTTATTCACTACTTTAAAACATTTTTACGATGCCAAATACTAAGCCAGACGCAAAAATTTTTTCAATTACGCAAAGTAAAACTTTAGCCGAAAAAATTGCCGCGGCATATGGTGCTAAATTAGGTAATGTAATTACATCTACTTATAGCGATGGTGAATTTCAACCATCTTACGAAGAATCTATACGTGGAACAAGAGTTTTTATTATTGGGTCTACAAATCCAAGTTCAGAAAACTTAATGGAAATGTTATTAATGTTAGATGCTGCCAAACGTGCTTCTGCTAGACATATTACAGCAGTTTTACCTTATTTTGGATGGGCAAGACAAGATAGAAAAGACAAACCTAGAGTTCCTATTGCAGCAAAATTAGTTGCAAAAATGCTTGAAACAGCTGGAGCAACTAGAATTATAACTATGGATTTGCATGCAGATCAAATTCAAGGGTTCTTTGAAAAACCAGTAGATCATTTATTTGCTTCTACAGTATTTTTACCATACTTAAAAGAGTTAAATCTTGATAATTTAACTATTGCTTCTCCAGACATGGGAGGAAGTAAAAGAGCTTATGCTTACTCTAAGGCAATGGAAAGTGATGTTGTTATATGTTACAAGCAACGTGCTAAAGCCAATGTAATTTCTCACATGGAATTAATTGGTGATGTTACTGGAAAAAATGTAGTTTTAGTAGATGATATGGTTGATACTGCTGGAACTTTAACCAAAGCTGCAGATTTAATGATGGAGCGTGGCGCAAAAAGTGTTAGAGCTATTTGTACACATCCTATTTTATCTGGTAATGCTTACGAAAGATTAGAAAATTCTAAATTAGAAGAATTAATTGTAACAGATTCAATTCCTCTAAAAAGAGAAAGTAAAAAAATTAGAGTTATAAGCTGTGCAAATTTATTTGCAGAAGTAATGCATAATGTACATTTTAACAAATCTATAAGCTCTAAATTTTTAATGTAGTTAATAACTACCAACAATGTATATTAATAATTAAATATAAATAACAACAATGAAATCAATTACAATCAACGGATCTCAAAGAGAAAGCGTGGGCAAGAAATCAACAAAAGCCTTACGTAATGCTGGTCAGGTTCCTTGCGTATTATACGGAGGAGACAAGGCAGTGCATTTCTCGGCAGCTGAATTAGCATTCTCTAAACTGGTGTATACACCTAATGCGCATACAGTTGTAATCGAATTAGAAGGTGGTGATACTTATAATGCAATCTTACAAGACATTCAATTTCATCCTGTAACAGATAGAATTTTACACATAGATTTCTACCAAGTATTCGAGGATAAAGAAATTACTATGGATATTCCTGTAAGATATATTGGTAACCCAAGAGGTGTAAGAAATGGTGGTGTTTTACGTAAAAACAAACGTAGCCTTAGAGTTAAAGCTTTACCAGGAAACTTACCAGATTACATAGATGCTGATATTGAAAACCTTAAAATTGGAAACAAACTTTACATCACTAAATTAGAGTCTGAAGACTACACATTCATGCACCCAGATAACACTGTTGTATGTTTAGTAAGACGTTCTAGAGCTGCTGTAGTAGAAGATGATGAAGATGATGAAGATGCAGATGATGTACCAGCAACAGAAACTGACGATGTAGCTGCTGTAAAAGAATAAACAACTTATTCTGAATAAATAAAAAAAAGCATTCTGAAATATTCAGGATGCTTTTTTATTTTTACAAAAAAAACTAACTTCAATATGTTTGATTGGTTCTACAAAATATTTAAAACTAAAAACAATTCAAATACAATTGAAAAAGCAAATTCTATGAAAAAATTCTTAATTGTTGGTTTAGGAAATATTGGTGATAAATACGAAAACACACGTCATAATATTGGCTTTAAAATTCTAGATTACTTTGCAAAAGAAGAATCTTTAACTTTTGAAACACAAAAACTTGGAGACATAACAACCTATAAATTAAAAGGAAGAACTTTTATTTTTCTCAAACCAAATACCTATATGAATTTAAGCGGAAAAGCTATTTTATATTGGTTAACAAAAGAAAAAATACCATTAGAAAATTTACTAGTTATTACTGATGATTTAAATCTTCCTTTTGGAAGCATAAGAGTAAAGACTAAAGGAAGTGATGGAGGTCATAATGGCTTAAAAGACACTCAAGACAAGCTAAACACCAATAAATACAATCGCTATAGATTTGGTATAAGTGATGCTTTTACCAAAGGACGACAAGTTGATTATGTATTAGGAGAATGGACGGAAGAAGAAAACAGCAAACTTGAAGAACGCCTAAAAAAATCTATAGAATTAATAAAATCTTTTGGCTTAGCTGGAATAAATAATACCATGAATACTTTTAATGGTAAATAAAAAAGGAAGCCAATTGGCTTCCTTTTTTTCTAAATTTATAATATAAATTACTTTACAATTATTTTTTTTGTTTGCGAGTTGGCTCCATCAGATACTTGTAATATATACATACCAGCTTCTACATTATTTAAATTAATTGTTTCTTCAAAATTTGTGGTGCTTTTAAATTCATTTTTAAATACACTTCTTCCTCTTACATCAAAAACAGAAATCATAATATCATTTTGAGATAGGTTATTGAATTTTACGTTAAACGATCCATTATTTGGATTTGGAAAAACTGAAAAATCAGATATCCCTGTATCAAATTCATTTACAGATAAACTACCTTGAACACAAAGGTCTAAATCAAAACTATTCCACGTTCCTCCATCAAGGTTAGCATCATCAACTACTGTTAAAATCCAATCTCCACCAGACAATTCACCATAAATAGTTGATAAATCTCCTTCTGGCACAAAATTACCTGTAAAAGGTGCACTACCTCCTGTAATAGGACCATCTGTTCCTTCTTGATCAAAAACAGTAGCAGTATAATTATCTCCACTTCCACCATTATCGCTCGTTAACTCTACCACTGTTCCTGCCGGGCTTGTTAAAGTTATATCTAAATCACCTGACCATGAGTGCGTAATATCTATTGTAACGTTAACATCGGTTATAGGAAAGTTAGCACCAACATTTATTGTAGATACATAACTATTTCCTGCACCACTTGTAGAAACTGTTTGAGGTAAATCTGTCGCACTAAAGGTAGCACAAGTTAAATTTGCCGTAGTAAAATTAAAAACAGTTGAAGGTGCAGCAGTAGCACATTGGTTAGATGCTGTTACTCTCCAAAAATATTGTGTATTTGCTGCTAGAGCAGTTGTATAAGTGTTTGTTTGCACCGTAGCTGTTTCAACTATAGAAGTAAAACCTGAATCTGTTGCTACCACTACCAAGTAATTCTCAGCATTAACATCTATATCCCAAATCAAATCTCCATCTGCAGCAACATCTACTGCTCCATTTGCAGGAGATACTAATGTCGTTGGGTTTATTGTACTACTAAATACATTAAATGTACCGTCTACAGATTTTGTAATAGTTCCTGAAGTCCCTTCTAAAACTATAGAATAAGGTCCAGAAGCTAGACTACCTGTTCCAGAAATTGTAACTGTTCCTGTAGTGCCATCTGCAGATGCAGATACTGGATTAATTACTGCCGAAGTTCCTGCTGGCAATCCTGTTACTGTAAAATTAGTAGTATCGCTAAATCCTAAAAAAGTATTATACGTGAAATTAAAAACAGCATCATTTGGCGCACAAACATCAACAACAGGATTATCAATAGTAATTACAAATTCTGATTCTTGAATTGAAAAATTTGAAGCGTTTACTGCATAAAAAATATTGTTGTTTCCTTCTACTATAACTCTAGCCATGTTAGTATCTCCACCAGTTAAAGGAACTGTAACATCATGAGATCCATCATTTGGCACATTAGATGCCATTACAAATGGAAAAGTTAATCCACCATCTACAGATAATAGTATGTTTACCGTAGGCGTGTTTACAACTCCTACATCTGTTCCTGCTACATCCCAGCTAACGGTTTGTGTCGATCCTGCATCCCAAGTTTCGTTAGTAGTTTGAGACGTTACAGTAAAAGGTCCCGAAGTCCCATCTACAGTTACTAACATTTCATCAAAACTAGTTTGTGGAGATTGCCCAATACCTCCAGCTTCAGAACGATCTCTAACTGTTAACGCAAAATTTAAGTTTCTTGCTACTGTAGATACTGTTTCCCATGACGAATTATCTACAGTTTCAACTGGACTAGATTCTGTTAAGTCTCCATTTAAAACTCTGCTTAAAATAGGCATATATCTATCTGGCGATGTACTTGGTGGTCTTGATCTCCAAACAGCTCCTGTTGTTTTTGTTGGTCCAAACGAAGAATTAGTGGTAATACCATTATCTATTTGCTCCCATGTATATGTCAGTGTATCTCCACCATCAGTATCTGTTGCTGCACCTCTTAAAACAAATGCAGTACCCATAGGTATAATATAATCTAAACCAGCATCTGCTATTGGAGCATTATTTGTAATTGCTGTAGTAACTGCACAATTATTAGGTGCGGTAGTTACATTGTTTAATATTTGATCTATACTATAGTAATGAAAATATGGATCACTATGGTCTTGCACATCGTTTCCTCCTGTTATTCCAGCATAACCCATTATAGTAGTTCCACTTCCCGGCTCAGCATTAACTCCAGTACCTTCAGAATTAAAAGACCAAGTATGGTTTGCTCCCATTTGGTGGCCAATTTCATGTGGCACATAATCAATATCGAAAAAATCTGCCATGTATGGTCCGCCATCATTATCTGTAAATTGATGTGCAGAAAAAGCACTTCCTTTCCCACTTTCGCATACACAACCTATACAACCAGCATTACCATTATTACCTGCAAAAGCTAACAAGTGTCCTATATCATAATCTCCTTCACCTACATTAGCTGTTAAATTTGTTTGTAAATCACCATTTAAATCTGTACCATAAGGATCTGTACCTACATAAATTAAATCTAATGCAGGATCATCCATAGTATCTACTAATTGAAATGTAATAGCCATATCAACTTCAAACACTTCATTAGTTCTATTTAAAGTAGAAACCATTTGAGCCAATGCATCTTGTTGCGCATCTCCATTTGCAGCATTACCATCATCCCAATAATTGGTATATTCTGATGTTACAGACATTGCCATTCTAAACGTTCGAAGTAATTGGTCATTTGCATCTCGAGAAAATGCACTACTCACAACACGTTTTGATATATCAACATCTTCTGTTAAGCATTCAAATGTTTCAGATGAATTAAGTTGAGCTGTTCTATTATAAACTAAGTATTGACCATTTGAGAATTTAGTAACAGGCTGTATGTAAACTGTTTCTTTTCCTGGCTCAGAAACCATTGCTTTTAAGCCTAATGGAGTTACACTAAATCTTACTCTTGTACCTGTATTATCCAGTCTAGAACCTAAATAAGTTTTAATGTTTGGGTGTTGTGCCTCATTATCGTTAGATGAAAAAATTTGAGTTTCCACTACTCTAAATTGTTCCAATTTACCATTCACTGATGGAAAACTTACTATTGTGTTAGATTTTCCTTGTGATAAAAATCTTAAAGGCGCTCCTACAAGTTGTTGTTTTAGATTGAGAATATCTAGCTGCAAAACTATAGCGTTATCTCTATCTAGGTTTTTTAAAGAAATGCCTTCTGTATTCTCTTTAAAAATTGTTTTAGTCCACACATTATCTTGTCCGTAAATTTGATTTACAAAAAGAAAAAGAAGCAGAAATAGTATTCTTAGTAATTTTGTTTTCATTTTGATGATTTTTTAGAATATAAAATTAATAATTTTTTAACACTTAACTTGTATTAATCTGTGTTTTTGTTTGTTTTTTTCACCACAATCAATAGCGTCTAAAAAAAAGAACCGTCTATAAATCAATGCTATAAAAGGAATATTTTTTTAACCCCATAAAATAATTCATTTTTAACAACTACTACTTCAGTCTTTTTCCATAATTTGTAAGCCAATAAATTAACGTGAATTTAATCTATAGAAAATGAAAAAAATTACTTTTTTACTTTTGCTTGCTACCGTAAGTTTTTCAGCAAACTTATTTGGGCAACAAAAAACTCCTATTCAAAATACTAAAAGAAGTATACAGCAGCAGATTCCAGCATTTGAACCTACAAAAGAAACTCAAAACTCACTAGAACAAACTGGATATGCTCGATGCTTAACAGATGAAAATGAGATTGCATTACAAAAGCAATATCCTAGTCGTGTAAACTCTGCAGAATTTGAGGCATGGATCGCTCCTAAATTAGCACAATACAAAGCAGATAGAGCTGCAGGTAAAACAATGCCTCCAGTATTTAACATTCCAGTAGTAATTCATATTATTCATAATGGAGACCCAATTAACACCAATGGTTTACCTGGTAATGAAAATATCTCTGATGCTCAAGCATTATCTCAAATTCAAGTTATGAATGAAGATTACAGACGTTTAGCCAATACTCCTGGCGGAGCTAATACAACTGGTTTAGCTCAAGATATTGAAATAAATTTTTGTATTGCTCAACAAGATCCTTTTGGCAGCCCTACTACTGGTATAGTACGTCACAACATTACTCCTCCAAGTAATACAAGTGCTGCTACAGATGATTGGGAAACTAGAGCAGATACTGAAAACATGAAAACTACCACGCAATGGGATCCAGAAATGTACCTAAATATGTGGACTATAAAAGCTGGTGGCTTACCAATAAATCAAGGTGGTCAACAAGGTCTTTTAGGTTATGCTCAATTTCCAAGTAATTCTGGATTAGCGGGAATTAACACTAACGGTGGAGCAGCAAATACAGATGGTGTTGTTGCTAGTTATGATGCCATGGGTACTTTAGCCGAAAATGATGGATCTTTTATATTAAACAACCAATATAACTTAGGTCGTACAATGACTCACGAAGTTGGTCACTGGTTAGGATTACGTCACATTTGGGGTGATGGAGATTGTAGTGCAGATGACTTTTGTGCAGACACACCTATTTCTGGAAACCCTAATTACACTTGTAATTTGAGTGCCGATTCTTGCCCAACAAGTGCTGGTAATGATCAAGTACAAAATTATATGGACTATACAAACGATGCATGTATGGACACCTTTACCCAAGATCAAAAAGATCGTATGGTAATTGTTATGCAAAATTCGCCAAGACGTATGCAATTAAATACTTCTAACACATGTAGTCCTGCTAGTCCTACTGTAAACTATACCACAACTGCTCCTAATTCTGTTATAGAAGGAAGTGATTGCGGTTTTCAAGATTTTACTTTCCAGCTGTCAATATCGTCACCTACTACAGCAACCACAACTGCTAATTTAATCTCTACTGGTTCGGCTACAATTAATGAAGATTTCGATTTATTAAACAATTCTGTTGTTTTTAATGCAGGGACTGGTTTTCCAAGTGGAAATGACACCATAACATTAAGAGTTTATAACGATAGTTTTGTTGAAACAGATGAAGATATAACTCTAGAAGTAAACGTAACAACTACTGGAGATGCCATTGCATCTACAACACCATTTACACTTACTCTTGTTAATGATGATATTGCTGCAACAGGAAGTGCAAATACAACTATTTTTACTCAAGATTGGGAAGACACTACCGGATGGACAATTATAGATAGTGATGGTGATGGTGAAAACTGGGGTGTTTTTCAACCGCTTACTTTTGGTAACCTATCTGGTAATTGGGCAGGTTCTGTAACAGATCAATCTGTAGTAGGAGGAACAGGAGTATTAACTCCAGATAATTATATTATCTCTCCAGCTATTACTATAGGTTCAAGTGCTACTAGTGTAGAATTCAATTACGAAATTGGAGCTGCAGGTACTCCTGAACATTTTGCTGTATATTTCACAACAGATATTACAGATGAGTCTACTATTATTGCAGGAACTTTACTTGAAGAAACAAACACAATTGGTGGCACAACAGAAAACAGATCTGTTATTACAAGTGATTCTAACATAGTTGGACAAACAGGACATTTAGTATTTAGACATTTTAATACTACCGGTAACTCTTTAATTATGTTAGATACAATTAATATTATAGAGTCTATTAATTTTGTTGTACAAACAGAAGAAAACATAGCAAACCCAAGTACTATAAATGTTAACACAACGGGAACTGCTTATTCTTTTGACAATGCAACTGGAAACATTGTTGCAGGATTAGATAATACAGGTGGTTTTGATTATGGGTGTACAACTATAACTGTAACAAGAGACCAAACAATAGCAGGAGCTCCAACCGTATTACGCCCTGGTTCTACTGCTAACGAAGATAGAGTTATGGCTAAGACAATAAGTTTTACTCCTGAAAACACGAATACTTCTGGTCAAACTACACTTAGTTTCTACTTTACAAATGCTGAAATTACAGCATGGGAAACAATTACCGGAGAAAGTAGAAATAATTTATTTGCCTTTAGAGAAGGTACAAATGTATCTGAACCTGTTACTGTTTCAGATTTTAATGGAGACTACATTTTAACAGTGCCTTTCACTTCTGGAATTGATGGTAATTACTATTTTGGTAGACAATTTAACTTATCTACACCTTCGTTTGATTTAGAAAATTCAGTTTCTATTTTCCCAAATCCAACAAGAAACTCGTTAACAATTTCATCTAAAAACAACGAGATACCAAGTGAGTATAGTGTTTATAATATGCTAGGACAATTAATTACAAACAAGAAAATTAATACCGAAGCAGATTTAACATTAAATACTAGTGCTTTAAGCAATGGTGTGTATTTTATTAAGATTGCAAAAGATAATGCTGCAATAACTTTACGCTTTATTAAAGAGTAAATAACAGCACTTAAAATTATATTAAAGAGGATTTGAAGTCATTTCAATCCTCTTTTTTTATTTTTGCAAACTAAAGACAAAGCATTTGAAACCAAACGCGCTAGAAAACGAGCAAACAATTATTACAATAGGTACTTTTGACGGTGTACATATTGGACACCAAAAAATTATTAAAAGATTAATTGCTGTTGGTAGTAAAAAACATTTAAAACCAACGATACTAACATTTTTTCCACACCCTAGAATGGTGCTGCAAAAAGATGCTAATATTAAGCTCATTAATACCATGGATGAAAAAGCCTCTCTATTAGAAAGCTTAGGTATTAAAAATATGATTGTAGAAAAATTTACTCAAGAATTTTCACGTTTAACGGCTGAAGACTTTGTTGAAAAACTTTTAGTAAAAAAATTAAATGCTAAATATATAATAATAGGTTACGATCATCACTTTGGTAGAAACCGATCTGCTAATATTGATAATTTAATAGATTTTGGTAAAACCTATAATTTTGAAGTTGAAGAAATAACAGCTCAAGATATTAACGATGTTGCAGTAAGCTCTACAAAAATTAGAAATGCCTTAAATGAAGGCGATATAAAAACAGCAAACACGTATTTAGGCTACAACTTTATGCTAACTGGAACAGTAGTAAAAGGAAAAGGAATTGGTAAAACAATAAATTACCCTACAGCCAATTTAGAAATTACCGAAACCTATAAACTTATTCCAAAGCAAGGTGTTTACGTTATAAAATCTATTATAGAAGGTAAAACTGTTTTTGGCATGATGAATATTGGTACAAACCCTACAGTAGATGGTACATCTCAAACCATAGAAACACATTTTTTTAATTGGGACGTTTCACTTTATAATAAAACATTAAAAATTGAATTATTAGACAGACTTAGAGATGAACAAAAATTTGAATCTATTGAAGTTTTAAAAACTCAATTAAAAAAAGATCAAAACAAGGCATTACTTATTATAAAAAATTATGATTAACTCATTTCTTTTTAAACATATAGATAATAGTGCGCTTGTTGTCTTCAGGATTATTTTTGGTTTACTATGCTTTTTAGAATCTGTTGGTGCAATTTTTACCGGCTGGATAACACGCACTTTAGTAGAACCAAAATTTACATTCTCGTTTATGGGCTTTGGCTGGCTACAGCCATTATCAGGAAATGGTATGTACTTTTACTACGCAATTATGGGTGGTTTTGGTATTTTAATAATGCTAGGTTATAAGTATAGGTTTAGTGCATTGGCCTTTTGTTTAATGTGGTGCGGCGTATATTTTATGCAAAAATCCTCATATAACAACCATTACTACTTACTTGTTTTATTAAGTGCAATTATGGCTATTTTGCCTGCAAATCGCTATGCATCTTTAGATGTTAAATTAAACCCTAAACTTAAAGAAATTTCTATGCCTAGTTGGTGTAAGTGGATTTTTGTAATCCAGTTGTTTATACTTTACACTTACGCATCTAAAGCAAAATTATATCCAGATTGGATAGATTTAACTGTGCCAAAACTATTAATGAGAAGTAAAGCCAATTACCCAATTATTGGCGAGTTATTACAAAATAATTTTATGCCATATTTAGTAGCTTATGGTGGCATTTTATTTGACGGTTTAATTATACCTCTTTTACTTATTAAGGCTACAAGAAAGTACGCTTTTTTTGCTTCTATATTTTTTCATTTATTTAATTCTATTGTATTTCAGGTTGGTGTATTTCCATACCTATCCTTAGCATTTTGTTTATTCTTTTTTGAGCCTAAAGTAATTAAAAACATCTTTTTAAAACGAAAAGAGTTTTACTCTAAAAACGAAATTATTGTGCCTAACTATAAACCCGTTTTAGTAACACTTGGAGGCATTTATTTTATAATTCAAATAATACTACCTATTCGCCATCATTTTATTGAAGATAATGTTTTATGGACAGAAGAAGGCCACCGTTTATCTTGGCGCATGATGCTACGCTCTAAAAGCAGCAGAACAACTTATAAACTTGTTAATAATACTACAAAAAAAGAAACTGTTTTAAAATTAGACAAATACCTCTCTAAAAAACAAATACGCTCTGCTAGCTCTAAACCAGATGTTATGTGGCAGTTTTCACAACGGTTAAAAGAAGACTACAAAAACAAAGGCGAAGATATTTCTATATATATAAAAGCTTTTGTAAGTGTTAATGGTAAGCCACACAAACAATTAATAGACCCAAAAGTAGATATTGCAAATGCCAAGTATAACTACTTTACACATAATGATTGGATATTACCATCAAAATAGGTTTCTTTTTTATTTTACAACAAGCTAAATCTTACTACTTTTACCATTATTAAAAATATGTTTCAATTTGCGTTAAGGATTGAAAGGTTTGTTTGAGCTCCTCACAGAGAGCGAGCCTTGAAAGCCTGACCAAAAACAATGCTTTTTTAGCTTGTTTTTGGTAACGCCCAAAATAAAATTTATGTTACAAGTACCATTTATTAGAGATAACAAAGAGACTGTAATTGCTGGTTTAGCAAAACGCCACTTTGATGCTAAAGATTTAGTTGAACAAGTTATTGTTTTAGACGAAGAACGCCGTACGTTACAATCGAAATTAGACAATACTTTAGCTGAATCTAATGTTATTTCTAAAGAAATTGGGATTTTATACAAGTCTGGTCAAGGCGAAAAAGCTAACGCATTAAAAGAAAAAACGAGTGCTTTAAAAGAAAGTTCTAAAACACTTACCGAAGACTTAAACACAACCGCAGAAAAATTACAAAATTTATTATACCAACTGCCTAATGTACCACATGAGTCGGTACCTGCAGGAAAATCTGAAGAGGAAAACGAAGAAATTTTTAATGAAGGAGAAGTACCTAAGTTATTTGATGGCGCACAACCACATTGGGAATTAGCCAAAAAATATGATATTATAGATTTTGAGTTAGGTAATAAAATTTCGGGTGCTGGTTTTCCTGTTTATAAAGGTAAAGGTGCTAGATTACAACGTGCTTTAATTTCTTATTTTCTAGATAAAAATACAGCTGCTGGTTATACAGAGTATCAATTACCGCATCTAGTAAACGAGGCATCTTGTTATGGTACTGGACAGTTACCAGATAAAGAAGGGCAAATGTATCACGATTCTCGTGACGATTTATATTTAATACCAACTGCAGAAGTTCCTGGAACTAATGTTTTTAGAGATGTTTTATTAAACGAAAGCGATTTACCAATTGGTATTACTGGTTATACTCCTTGTTTTAGGCGTGAAGCTGGTAGTTATGGTGCACACGTGCGTGGTTTAAATAGACTGCACCAATTTGATAAAGTAGAAATTATACGTGTTGAGCACCCAGAAAACTCTTACAATGCCTTTTTTGGTATGGTAGAACATATTAAAAGTATTTTACGTGAGCTTAAATTACCTTATAGAATTTTAAAATTGTGTGGTGGTGACACAGGTTTTCCATCTGCTATGACTTACGATTTTGAAGTTTTTTCTACAGCTCAAGATCGTTGGTTAGAAATTTCTAGTGTATCAAACTTTGAAACTTACCAAGCTAATCGTTTAAAATTACGTTTTAAAAATAGTGACGGTAAAAATGAATTGGCTCACACTTTAAATGGAAGTTCGCTTGCATTACCTAGAGTTTTAGCTGGAATTTTAGAAAACTATCAAACTGAAAATGGTATTTCTATTCCAGATGTTTTAGTACCTTATACAGGATTTAAAAACATTCAATAATATTTTGTTTTAACAAATTTTATCGATTAAATGTTAAAAAAACACGTTGTTTAACGAATTTTACAGATAAATCTTTGCTGTTTTAATTTTAATTCTCAAATTTATATTGTTCTAAAACAGTATTGAGATGAAAAATATAAAACGTTTGTTCCTACTTGCAACGTTAGTAATAGTTGCAACAGTTGTTTTTTCTACGGAATATGACAAATTAAAATCTAAAATAAGCACAACTGCAATTGTGTCTAATAATTAACTATACTTAGTTTTTATATAAACCCCAATCGAGTATTTGAATCATTGTTAAATATATGATTAATAGCACATTTATTTAGATTGGCATGCCTGATTAATTTCAGGCATTTTTTTTGTCTAATTTTTTAATTTAATAACAATAGGCATAACATTTGTTATATTTACACAAACATTTGCTATGAGATTTTTACTTATTTTCACCTTTCTTTTAAGCTTTAATGCTCTTGCTCAAGACGATATTTTAGCTAGAGAATATTTTAAAAATGGAGATTTTGAAAAAGCTGCTACTACCTACAAAAAACTATATGCTAAAAACAGCAGAAATAAAACTTACCTTTTACAACTTGTAAAAGCTTACCAGCAATTAGAGAAATTTAAAGAAGCCGAAACATTATTACAAGACGAATTAACGCGTTACGAGTACCCACAACTTATTGTAGAATTAGGAAGAAATTACAGTTTACAAAACGACACTATTAATAGCAAGCTAAATTACGATAAAGCCATATTAACAATAGAAAAAAACCCAAACAACGCCTATGCCGTAGGTAGAAGTTTTGAAAATTATTCGTTATTAAATGAGGCTATAGTCACATACAATAAAGCCATGCAATTAAAGCCTCAACTAAACTTTAATATAAACTTGGCAAAAATTTATGGCGAGCAAGGCAATATTGAAAAAATGTTTAATAGTTATATTAATTTTTCTGAAATAAATGAAAATTATTTAAATACAGCTAAAAGAGAATTTAGTTCTTTTATTAGTGAAAATAAGGAAAACGAAAACAATATTATTTTAAGAAAAATACTATTAAAAAAAATACAAACCGCTCCAAACTTACTCTGGAACGATATGTTGAGCTGGCTTTTTATCCAGCAAAAAGAATACAAAAAAGCTTTTACACAAGAAAAAGCAATTTATAAACGAGAATTAGAAAGTTTAAATCGTGTTGAACAATTAGCAAACATTGCCTATAACCAAAAACAATTAAACGTTGCAAAACAAATCTATACTTTTATTGTAGAAAACACTCAAGAAATAGATATACAAATAAATGCAAATTACAACCTATTAAAAATTGAAACAGAACAAGCCAAAGAAAAAGACTACCAAATAATAAACAATAAATACCTTAAGCTTCTAGAAAAATACGGTAAAACCTCTAGAACTGTAAACTTACGTGTTGCTTATGCTCATTTTTTAGCATTTAATTTAGATAAATCAAGAGATGCTGTTGCTTTTTTGAAAGAAAGTTTAAATATTAATTATAGCAGTTACCAATTAGCGCAATTAAAATTAGAATTAGGAGATATACTAGTTTTAGAAGAGAAGTTTAATGAAGCATTAATCTATTACACACAAATTCAACGTGCTTTAAAAAACACCAAAATCTCACAATTAGCAAGATTTAAAGTAGCAAAAACAAGTTATTATAAAGGTGATTTTAAATGGGCAGAATCTCAGCTTAAAATTTTAAAAAAATCTACATCTCAACTAACAGCTAATGACGCATTAGACTTAAAGCTACTTATAAGTGATAATAAACAAGGAGACTCTTTACAAACTGCATTAAAAAAATATGCAAAAGCAGATTTACTTGCTTTTCAAAACAAAAAAAATCAAGCTATTACAATATTATCAAACATTATACAAGAGCATAAAACCGAAACCATTATACCTCAAGCTTTATTAAAACAGGCACAGTTATTTGAAGACAAAGCAGACTTTGAAAAAGCAAAGTCTAATTACCTTCAAATTATTTCAAATTATACAGATGGTATTTTAATAGACGATGCCATCTTTGCTCTTGCAGAGATCTATAATAACCAATTACAACTACCAGAAAAAGCTAAAGAACTTTACGAACGCATAATATTTAACCATGCAGATAGTATTTACTTTGTAGACTCACGCAAAAAATACAGAGCATTAAGAGGTGACAGTATAAATTAGGAAAAGCTTAAACATTGCAGTTTTTCTTCAATTCCTTTTTAAAATCCTACCTTTGCAAAAACTCTTTTTTCAATACAATTTTTAAGGAATGATTATATACAACGTCACAGTTAATATAGATAATAGTGTGCACGAGCAATGGTTAACTTGGATTAAAGAACATATTCCACAAGTACTTGCAACAGGTAAATTTTTAGAAGCAAAACTTACCAAGGTTTTAGTAGAAGAAGAAATGGGTGGCGAAACCTACTCTATACAATACAGAGCACATTCTCGCGAATCTCTAGATGCCTACTATAAAGAAGACGCAGATCGCTTAAGAACCGAAGGTTTAAAACTATTTGCCGACAAGATGCTTGCTTTTAGAACAGAGCTAGAAGTTATAGATGAATATGCTGTAAACTTTAAATAAAATATAGCAAACCACAACTTAGTATTTAAACTAAAAAATTTAAAACAGCTACCAATGACCAAGAAAAAACACAATCCGCACCAAGTAAAAGCAAAAAAGTTTTTAGGTCAGCACTTTTTAGAAGACGAAAGCATAGCAGAACAAATAGCAGACGCTTTATCACTTGAAGGCTATAAAAAAGTATTAGAAATTGGTCCTGGAATGGGTGTTTTAACCAAGTATTTATTAAAAAAACCTGTAACAACCTATGTTATAGAAATAGATACCGAAAGTGTAGAATATCTAAAAAATAATTATCTAAACCTTGCACCAAGAATTTTAGAAAAAGATTTTTTAAAATACGATGTTAGCGAAACCTTTGGAGACGAACCTTTTGCAATTAGCGGTAACTTTCCATACAACATATCTACACAAATTGTATTTAAAACCTTAGAGCTAAGAGATCAAATACCAGAGTTTTCTGGAATGTTTCAAAAAGAAGTTGCCCAGCGCATTTGCTCTAAAGAAGGCAGTAAAGTATACGGTATACTCTCTGTATTAACACAAGCATTTTATAATGCAGAATATTTATTTACCGTACCACCAACAGTATTTAATCCACCACCAAAAGTAGACTCAGGAGTATTAAAACTTACACGTAAAAAAAACTATAGCTTACCATGCGACGAAAAACTATTTTTTAGAGTGGTAAAACAAGCATTTCAGCAACGTAGAAAAACATTACGTAACAGTTTAAAAACATTCGAATTGAGTGATAATTTAAAAGCAAATGTTATATTTGGCAAGCGACCAGAACAACTCGATGTTCAAGCCTTTATTGAGCTTACAACATTAATTGAAAACGACACCAAAAACGAGTCTATTTAGTGGAAGAACAAGAAGAAAATATCCAATTTAAAATAAGCGATGCGCTTATAACTAGTGTAGAACAATTAGTAGATGCTAAAAATGATAACGCCATTTTAGAACTATTAAATGAATATCACCATGCGGATATAGCCGAAATTCTTGAAGACCTAAATACAGAGCAATCCAGCTACATTATTAAATTATTAGATAGTGAAAAAACATCCGAAATCCTTATGGAAATGGATGAAGATGATCGAGAGAAAATCTTAGCAACACTATCTACAAAAGAAATTGCAGAAGAAATCGAAGAACTCGATACCGATGATGCTGCAGATATGATTGCCGAGCTTCCCGAAGAACGACAAGAACAAGTAATTGCACAAATTGAAGACCAAGAGCACAAAGCTGAAATTCAAGAACTATTAACTTACGACGAAGATACAGCTGGTGGTTTAATGGCAAAAGAATTAGTGCGAGTAAACGAAAACTGGACCGTTACAGAATGTGTACGCGAAATGCGCGCACAAGCCGAAAACGTAACAAGAGTTCACTCTATTTATGTAGTAGATGGTAATGAGAAGTTAATAGGACGACTCTCACTAAAGGACTTACTTATGGCATCGCCAAGAGCGCACATTTCTACAGTATACATACCAAAAGTAGATTATGTAGACGTTAACGAAGAAGCCGAAGAAGTAGCTAGAATAATGCAAAAATACGATCTAGAAGCCATTCCTGTAGTAGACGAAAACAAAGTATTAATGGGTAGAATTACCATTGATGATATTGTAGACGTTATACGAGAAGAAGCAGATAAAGATTACCAACTAGCAGCAGGTATAACACACGATGTAGAGGCAGACGATAGTATTTTACAACTAACCCGAGCAAGACTACCATGGCTATTTCTAGGTCTAATAGGAGGAATTGGAGCATTTGTAATCATGTACTTTTTTGAAGGCAGACTACCAGAACAAGCCGTAATACTATTTTTATTCACACCATTAATAGCCGCAATGGCAGGAAATGTAGGAGTACAATCAAGCGCCATAATAGTGCAAGGTTTAGCAAACGACGATGTAAAAGGCAGTATAAATAATAGATTAGTAAAAGAAATGCTTCTAGCCGCGTTAAACGGTGTAGTATTATCTATATTTCTATTTCTATTTGTGTTCGCATGGGAACAAAACTTTAAGCTCGCATTAGCCATATCAGTATCACTAGTAGTAGTAATAATAATCGCCGGATTAATAGGCACATTTATACCGCTATTTCTAGACAAAAGAGGCGTAGATCCAGCCATAGCAACAGGACCATTTATCACCACAAGTAACGATATTTTTGGTATAGTAATCTATCTATTGATATCAAAATCAATATTAGGCTTTTAGTATTAAAAGTAAAATATTTGGGCGTTTCCTTTTTTCTCTTCGTACCTCAGGTAAAAACGTCAGGCTTTCGCAAGTCGCTCTCTGCGAGGAGCTCCAACAATTGCTCAATCCTTAACGCAAAACTTTGTAACTTTAAACACAATTAACTGCATTTAAAGATTATGAAACCAATAAACATAAGCCAAAAACACACCCTATTTACAAAACAATGGCATCCACACCGCATTGCAACAGTAGATAATATGCAAGTACTACTAGCAAAACTAAAAGGAGAATTTGTTTGGCATAGCCATGATAATGAAGATGAGCTTTTTCAAGTAATAAAAGGCACACTATACATGCAATTTAGAGACAGAACCCAGGTTGTAAATCAAGGAGAAATAATTGTAGTACCAAAAGGAGTAGAACATAATCCTACAACAAAAAATAATGAAGAAGTACACGTGTTACTATTCGAAAAACTAAGTACATCACATACCGGAAAAGTAAAACACGACAAAACACAAACCAACTATCCAGAAATTTAAAATAAAGAGCATCACTAGTAAAATGAAGATATTACATATAGATAGCAATCACCCATTATTAATAAATCAACTTAATGCCTTAGGCTTTACAAATCATGAGAATTATGTAGATTCAAAAGAAAACATTCAAAAAAGCATTCATGAGTACGATGGTTTTATAATAAGAAGTAGATTTAGTATAGATAAAGCCTTTATAGATTCAGCAACAAATCTAAAATTTATAGGTCGTGTAGGTGCAGGATTAGAAAATATAGATTGTGATTATGCAGAGCAAAAAGGCATAACACTTATTGCAGCACCAGAAGGAAATAGAAATGCTGTTGGAGAACACAGTTTAGCAATGCTATTATCTTTATTTAATAAGCTAAACAAAGCAGATCGAGAAGTAAGAAACGGGCAATGGCTGCGTGAAGACAACCGAGGTTTAGAGTTAGATGGTAAAACCGTAGGTATAATAGGTTATGGTAATATGGGTAAAGCCTTTGCAAGAAAACTACGCGGTTTTGATGTTAACGTTTTATGCTACGATTTAAAAACAAACATTGGAGACAGTAACGCAACGCAAGTAAACTTATCACAACTTCAAGAACAGGTAGATGTATTAAGCTTACACACACCAGAAAACCCATCAACCATAAACATGGTAAATACAAATTTTATAAATGCATTTAAAAAACCATTTTGGTTAATAAATACAGCACGCGGTAAAAGTGTAGTTACAAAAGATTTGGTAACCGCATTACAATCTGGAAAAATATTAGGTGCAGGATTAGATGTTTTAGAATACGAAAAATCATCATTCGAAAATTTATTTACTAGCAATAATATGCCAGAACCATTTAAGTATTTAATTAAGTCTCAAAATGTTATTTTATCGCCACACGTTGCAGGTTGGACAATAGAAAGTAAAGAAAAACTAGCACAAACTATAGTTAACAAAATTCAAGAAAAATTTTGCTAACTTTAAACAGATTAAACATAAATTATAATGACCTCAAAAGCAAAAACACCAGAAGAGTATATAGCACAACTCCCAGAAGATAGAAAAGCACCTGTTACAAAATTACATAATCTAATAAAAAAGCACATGCCAAAAGGTTTAGAGTCGGGAATAGGTTATGGTATGTTAGCATATTATGTACCAAAAACTATTTATCCAAACGGTTACCATTGCAAACCATTTCCACCTCTACCATTTATAAATCTAGCATCACAAAAAAACTACATAGCACTTTACCACTCTGGAGTTTATGCTAACAAAGAATTGCACGATTGGTTTGTAAACGAATACCCTAAACACAGTAAATACAAGTTAGACATGGGAAAAAGCTGTATTAGGTTTAAAAAACCAGATGCTATACCTTACGATTTAATACAAGAGTTGTTAGGTAAAATAACTGTAAAAGAGTGGATTGAGATTTATGAGAAAACTATAAAAAAATAGATATTAATTAATAATATTTAAAAAAAGGAAATGAAAAAAAGAGTAACAGGAATTGGTGGATTATTTTTTAAAACAAAAGATCCAAAAGCCTCAAAAGATTGGTATAAAAAGTATCTAGGTTTTAATACAGACGATTACGGTAGTACATTCTGGTGGAAAGATAAAGACGGTAATGACTGTTCAACACAATGGTCACCATTTAGTGAAGACACTAAATATTATGAGCCTTCTAAAAAAGACTTTATGTTTAATTACCGTGTGGAAAATTTAGTAGAATTACTAGCAACTTTAAAAGAAGAAGGTGTTACTATTGTTGGTGAAATGGAGGAATATGAATACGGAAAATTTGGTTGGATTTTAGATAACGACGGTAATAAAATAGAGTTATGGGAACCTATAGACCAAGCATTTAAATAAAAAATGTAACTTGTTTACCATAAAACCAACCCTATAACAACTAAATTAATGGCAGAAGAAAACAAAAACTTCGAAGACGAGATTAAAGAAAAAATTGAAAATGCCGAAGAAAAAACAGAAACACTCGCCGAAGAAACTAAAGACTCTTTAAAAGATTTTAAAGACAAAGCATCAACTATAGCAGACGATGCTAAAGAACAATTAAACAACTTAAAAGATAAAGCCTCAAGTTTTATAAATGAAGACAGCAAAGTAATTGTAGATAAAGCAAAGACTAAAGCCTCAGAAATCGCAAATGAAGCTGAAGAAAAGCTTGAAGAATTAAAAGAAGACGCTAAAGAAACCTTCGAAAAAGCAAAACAAAAAACTACACAATTTATAAACGAAGATGGAAAAGAATTGTTAGACGATGCCAAAGAAGCTTTTGATGATGTAAAAGGAAAAGCTAATGATATTGTAAATGAAGCAGGAGATAAACTTGAAGATTTTACAGAAGAAGCTAAAGAAGTTATTGAAGAAACTTCAAAAAAAACCAAAAACTTTTTTCAAAGATTATTTGGTAAATAATTAAATTTTAAAACCTAAGGTTACTGCTTTAGGTTTTATTTTAAATATTTTTATTGTAATATTGCAATATCACGTTATTTAAACTATTAATTATGGGCTTTACTAAACGTCATATTTTTGATAAACAACAAAATGAAATTGCTAGTTTCACTAAAATGATTGGACATCCTGCAAGAGTTTCAATCATACAACATATTAGCGAAAACCAACACTGTAATTGTAACGAGCTAGTTAAAGCTATAGGTTTAGCACAACCTACAATTTCTCAGCATTTAGCCGAAATTAGAAAAACAGGTTTGCTAAGTCAAACTGTTAAAGGCAAGAGTTTATTTTACTCTATTAATAAAGATAAGCTAAATGAATGCAGACGAATACTCAACGATTTTTTTGTTAAAACTCAAATAAATTGTAGTAAATAAACACGTAATTATAAACCATAGTTTACTGGTAAGAAATCTCCAATACGTTGTCTGGCCATAAAGCCTCCAAAAAGCACTTTATCTATTGGAGAGTGGTTTCCAAAAGCATCAATATAAAACCGTTTTACTTCACTTTTAATTGCAGATTGCCTGCCTTTACATAATATGTTAAGTTTCATTAAAAGCTCAACTTCTGTAACATTTAAACTGTCGTTTTTAAATGTTTTAATGTATAATGATGGGTCTGTTTGGTATTGACCTTTAAACACTTTAAACTTTTCTTTTTTAAAACTTTTATTGGCAATAGTTCTCATAAAATGTAGTGTAGATCCAGTATACGCTTGCTTTCTGTTTCGTAAAGCACGTTTGTGCTTTTTAGATTTTATGTTTTCGAAAAAAGTTGTACCAGAATACACAACAGATGCTACTGTTTTAAAAGCTTTTTCTAAATCTAAATTAGATTCTAAATTAATATTATAGATAATGGCAAAGTCTTTAATATCATATTTAATTATATAGTCTAAAGCTTCGTTTTTTATAATAATAGGAGAATTTGCTGATGCTATAAGTTGCTTTGTTTCACGTTCAAAATTTAGTATTAGAGCGTCTTCATTTAAAATTTTACATTGCTTTGCAAATTTAGATTCTCCTAAAAACTCTCTCCTAAACTGCTTGAGTTTAAATGACCTTGACCATTCATCTTTACTATCTAGAACAACCTCATCAAGAGTATTTATATCTTCTTTTAGTTTAAAGGTTTTTATTGTTTTATACTCTTTTAAATAAACTATTTGTGTTTTAAAACCTACATAAGAAACTACTAATGGTGAATTAACCATTTGCTTTAAATCTATATAAAATTCACCGTTAAAATCTGTAATGGTTCCTATTGAGGTATTATCAAAATATACAGATGCTCCAACTATAGGTTCATTATTATTTACATTTAATACAATGCCTTTTAGTTCTTGTGCTTTACATGTAATACTAAAACATAAAGCATATATAAAAACTAAAAATTTCACTTTTAAATATTTTAATTGTCTGTGGTTGTATTTGGAAATTTACTTTCTAATTCTGCTTGAAATTCTTCCATTACTGGACGCACTGTACTTTCTGGAAGGTCTGATATTTTAATGTACATTAAACCATCTACAGCGTTATTAAATAATGGATCTACATTAAATGCTACTAGTTTTGCATTTTGTTTAATGTATTTTTTAAGCAATACAGGTAGTCTTAAAGCTCCTGGTTCTATTTCATCTATTATTTTATCAAACTTGTTTAAATCGGCTTCAGTTTCTTCAAAAACAAAATCTTTATCTGCGTCTTTAAGTTTTACTTTAAATTCCTTTTTTGGGTGAACGTATTGTGCCACATAAGGGTCGTAATAATGAGATTTCATAAACTCAATCATTAAAGATTTTGAAAACTCAGAAAATTGATTACTAATACTTACACCACCAATTAAGTAATTGTGTTCTGGATGACGTAATGTTGTATGTACAATACCTTTCCATAGTAAAAATAAAGGCATTGGTTTTTGTTGGTAATCTTTTATAATAAATGCGCGTCCCATTTCTATAGATTCGCTCATCATTTTATGCAATTCTGGTTCAAAACGAAATAAGTCTTGCAAATAAAATCCATCTATACCATGAGCTGCAAATATTTGAGAGCCTAAGCCCATTCTATACGCTCCAACTATAAGTTTTGCTTCGTTATCCCATAAAAACATATGGCAGTAGTAACTATCAAACTTATCTAAATCTATAGCTTCATTAGTTCCTTCTCCAACGGCACGAAATGTTATTTCTCTAAGCCTACCTATTTCTGTAATTATATTTGGTATTCCTTTTGCTTCGGTTAAAAATACTTCGTAGTTTTTGCTTTCTAGTAATCGCTTATCGTTTTTTCTTAGAGCTGTAACTTCTGCTATCATTACCTCTTTGCTTATAGGAGTAACAATTGCTTTAGGTGTTTTTGGTATTTTTAAACTTGAAGAAAATGAACTTATACTTTTCTCTTTTGGCACAAAACTATTAGAAAGCATATATGTTTTACGACGTATAAATGCGGTGAAACTTTCTAAAGTCTTGTGCTCGTTTTGGTCTTTTACTGTTATTGGTTTACCTACTCTTACTTTAATAGTTCTCTTTTTTTGAGTAAGCAACTCTGAAGGTAATTTAGCTGTTCTAAACGTATCACTAATTTTTGAAAGTTTATAAAACAACTTACTGTTTTTAGCGTGAAAATAAATTGGAACTATTGGCACATTAGCTTTTTGAGCTAATTTCATAGCAGCTTCTTCCCAAGGTTTATCTACCATTAATTTACCATCTTTATAGGTAGATACTTCTCCTGCTGGAAATATACCCAATGGATGTCCTTCTCTTAAATGCATAATTGCATTTTTAAATCCTGCGATACTGGATTTTGCATCTTTTCTATCTTCAAATGGATTTACGGGCATTATATATGGCTTCATTGGCTCTATACGATGCAAGAGAAAGTTTGCTATAATTTTAAAATCGTCTCGTTTTTCTAGCATTAACTTTAAAAGTAAAATACCGTCAATTCCTCCTAATGGATGGTTTGATACTGTTATATATGCTCCGTCTTTAGGTAAACGCTTTAAATCTTCTTCGGGAATTTCAAATTTAATTTGAAATTCGTTTAAAATAGCATCTAAAAATTCTATTTCTTTTAAATCTTTATTACGGTTGTAAATCTTATTTAAAGTAGAAATTTTTAAAGTCTTCATTAATAGCCAACCAGCAAATGTACCAAACACCCCATACTTATCTAAATGGATTGCTTTTGAGACTTCTTTGGCTGTTACTAACGACATATTTTTATTTGTTAACGCTTACAAATGTAAGCAAAAAGATTATTGAGTTACTATTTGCACTGTTTGTTGAAACAACTGCTTAAGTAACACGGTTTTATCTTTCTCTAGATTTTTAATAGAGGCTTCATCATAATGCCTAATGGTATATAATGATACATTTTCGTGGCAAGTTACTTTAAATTTTGCCTTTAAGTGCAATAATAATTTTTCAAGATTGTTATAATTATTATCTATACATACCGAAAAACTAATTGCTGAGTTTTGTATGACATCAACTTTCATTTTGTAATGAGATAGCAAATTAAATATTTCACTTATATTTTCTTCTACTACATACGAAAAATCTAAAGTTGACAAAGATAAAAGTACTTGGTTTTGTTTTAATATAAAACATGGTAACTGCGGTTCTATTCCTATAGATTTATCTACTGTTGTGCCGTTGTTTTCTGGATTTAAAAAAGATTTTACGTGCAGTGGAATTTCTTTTCTTTGTAATGGTTGCAATGTTTTTGGGTGTATTACAGAGGCGCCATAAAAGGCAAGTTCTATAGCTTCTGTATAAGATATTGTATTCAACAGTTGTGTATTTTTAAAATGTCTAGGATCTCCATTTAATACACCTGGTACATCTTTCCAGATAGTTACACTTTCTGCATTTAAACAATAGGCAAAAATAGCTGCTGTATAATCACTGCCTTCTCTACCTAAGGTTGTTGTAAAGTTATTACTATCACTACCTAAAAAACCTTGAGTTATATACAAAGTATTTGGTTTAACTACTTTGGTAATTATATCTTGAGTTAAATTCCAGTCTACATTTGCACTTCTATAATAGTCATCGGTTTTAATACATTGTCTAACATCTAGCCATGTATTATTAAAATGTTTCTCGTTAAGATAGTTACTAATTATTGTTGTAGATACTAATTCTCCAAAACCTATAACTTGGTCGTAAATAAAGTTGTAGTTTGGAGATTTGTTACTTGTAAAAAATTGTAAAAGCTCTTTAAACAAAACATTAACCAACTCAAAAACTACAGGCCTTGTGTTACCAAATAAATCAAGCATAATTTGATGATGATAATGCTTTATAGTTTGCAGTTCACTTTTGTAATTTTCTTTATCGTTAAGATATTTATCTATAACAACCTCTAACGCATTGGTTGTTTTTCCCATTGCAGAAACTACAATTAATATGTTTTCATGCCCAATTTTTTCTAAAACACTAATAACATTTTTTACTCCATTTGCATCTTTAACTGATGCTCCTCCAAACTTAAATACTCGCACTATATATTTTTTAAATAACTTTTAATTCCAATTTCATTTAAATGTACAACATCCCAATCGCGCTTAACATTTGCTCCTTTTTTTTCATAAAATGCAATTGCAGATTCGTTCCAGTCTAAAACTTCCCAACAAATACGCTTTACACCTTTTTTATTTCCAAATTTCACAACTTCATCTAGTAAGAGTGTTCCTAAACCATGACCTCGCATAGCCTCACTAACAATTAAATCTTCTAAATGCAAAACTTCTCCTTTCCATGTAGAATACCTCATGTAAACTAATGCGGCTCCAACAACTACAGCGTCTTTTTCTACTACAAAACAAGTAAATTTTGGATGCTCACCAAATCCATCATTTTCCAAATCTTTAACTGTAATTTCTACAGCATCTGGTTCTTTTTCATATACAGCAAGTTCAACAATTAAATTGTACACATGCTCCATATCGTTTTTTGTTGCTAAACGTGTGGTATAATTCATAATTTAAAATAAATTGAAAATCAAATATAACTTAAAGTTAAATAGGGTACTATATTTAAATAATGGAAATTAATATAGTTTGTTAAAAAAACCGATATTTGCATAAAGCATTAGTTATATATCATGTCTAGAAAAAATCAAACCTTAGGAGAGTTTATTATTGAAAATCAATCGTCTTTTAGATACAGTTCTGGAGAATTATCAAGATTAATAAATTCTATAAGGCTAGCAGCAAAAGTAGTAAATCATGAAGTAAACAAAGCCGGTTTAGTAGATATTACTGGTGCAGCTGGAGATACTAATATTCAAGGTGAAGACCAGCAAAAATTGGATGTTTATGCTAATGATAAGTTTATACAAACCTTAACTAATAGAAATATTGTTTGCGGTATTGCAAGTGAGGAAGAAGACGATTTTATTTCTATAAATAGCCAGGATGAAAATAACCAGAATAAATATGTTGTTTTAATAGATCCTTTAGATGGCTCATCAAACATAGATGTAAACGTATCTGTTGGAACAATTTTTTCTGTTTATAGACGTGTTACACCTGTTGGAACACCTGTAACAATAGACGATTTTTTACAAAAAGGAAGCGAGCAGGTAGCTGCTGGTTATGTGGTTTATGGTACCTCAACAATGTTAGTTTACACTACCGGTCATGGTGTTAATGGTTTTACATTAAATCCTGCACTAGGAACCTTATATTTATCTCACCCAAATATGGAGTTTCCTGTAGATGGTAAAATATACTCTGTAAACGAAGGGAATTATAATCACTTTCCGCAAGGTGTAAAAGATTATATTAAATACTGCCAAATGGAAGAAGGCGACAGACCATATACTTCAAGATATATTGGGTCTTTAGTTTCAGATTTTCATAGAAATATGATAAAAGGCGGTATTTATTTATATCCAAAAAGCTCAAAAAATTCTGAAGGAAAACTACGTTTGCTATACGAATGTAATCCTATGGCTTTTTTAGCAGAACAAGCTAACGGTAAAGCAAGTAACGGTTTTACAAGAATTTTGGATATTGAACCAACAGAACTTCACCAACGTGTACCTTTTTTCTGTGGAAGCAAAAACATGGTAGAAAAGGCAGAAGAATTTATGCAAAAAACTTTGTAGTGTAACTTTACTTAAATTTTGTTACATTTGTTAATAACACATAATTTATTAATAGCATAATGGCTAAAGACGCTAATACCGATTCTCAATTAACAAACGCTCAAGATCCTACATCTAAAATTGATGCAATTAAGCAGCTAATTTTTGGTGAAAATATGGTTGAATATAACCATGAATTTGAGTCTGTTAAACAAGATATACTTAACAAGAAAAAAGAACTTGAGAATTTAGTAGATGAAGTAAAAGCAGAGTTACTTCAAAACATAGATAATTTAAGTACAGATATTAATATTAGAATTACTGAACTTGAAAATTCACTAGACGATAAAGCAAACACTTTAGACGAAAAAAAATTAGACCGCAAAGTTTTTGGCGATTTACTAATTAAACTAGGCGAGAAAATAAGTAACTAACCTGATTCTCGCGCCATGAATCAAGACGAAAAACTTAATATTTTAAAAGACATCTTACTAACAGATGAGCGAGAATATGCCCAAAAAGTAGAAGAAAAACTTAAGGTTGTAGAAGAAATTATTAATAAACAAAACAAACTCTCTGAGCGTGTTAACCCTATTATTGACGATAAACTAAACAACTTTATTATAGAAATCCCTAAAACTCTTGGCCCAACAATTACCGAAGCTTTAAAAACCGAAATTAAAAACTCTCAAGACGCTGTAGTAGAAGCATTATTTCCCATAATAGGAAAAATGATTAAAAAATATGTACAGCACGAAATGCAAAAACTATCAGACGAGATTAACTCTAAAATGAATAAAGCATTTTCTTTTGAAGGTTTAAAAAGAAGGTTTCGATCTAAAAAAACAGGTGTAAGCGAAGGTGATTTAATTTTACAAGAACTAGCTAAACCTATAGTAGAGCAAATTATGGTAATAGAAAAGGGTTCTGGTATAATAATATCAGAATATTCTAAAACTAAATCAATAGATGATGATATGGTTGCAGGAATGCTAACAGCCATTAAAAGTTTTGCAGAAGATGCCTTTGAAAAAAGTGACCAAGAATTGCAATATATAGAATATAATAATTTTCATATTCACCTACAAAACTTCTCTGCTTATTACATAGCTGTTGTAATTTCTGGCGCATATAATGTTATGTTTAAAGACAAATTAGAAGACAAACTTTTGGACTTCGCACAAAATCACATAAACAAAGAAGATTTAAAAGACAATGATTCTTTTTCTAAGAAATTAAAAGTATATTTCGGCAATGAAAATCTCTAAAAAAATAGTACTATTAGGCCACTTTGGAGTAGGTAAATCTTCTTTAATTAGACGTTTTGTTGAAAATACTTTTACCGAAGATTACAAAGTAACAATAGGCGTACATATATTTAAAAAAAACGTAACAGTTCCAGAAAAAAATACAGATGTATCTTTAGTAATTTGGGACTTAGAAGGAAACGACGATATTACAAATACTAGATTATCCTATTTACTAGGTACCAATGCCTTTATTTACGTTTACGATTTAACAAGACCTGCAACATACAAGAATATTAAATCTGAAATTGAATTCTTGCAAAAACAGCAACCAAAAACACCAGTTACAATTGTTGGAAATAAAGAAGACTTGGTTACAAAGTCATTTATTAAGCAGAACAACGATGAATTTGGCAGTTTAACGGATTTGTATGTAAGTGCAAAAACAGGAAATAAGGTTGATATTCTTTTTTCTAAATTAGCAGAGTCGCTTATATAAGTAAGCAAAAACCAGCTAATTATATGTTAGAAGAGTATAAAAAAAAGTATACAAAAGTTTTAGTTCAGCACTTAGTAGTTGATCTTAATGGTGAGGTTTTAGAAACAGACAGTACGCTCTTTCCTGTATCTAACAAAGAAAATATTGTAGATATACATCCCTTTTTTGAAACCGTATTTCCTTTATTAGAAACCAAAAACGAAACTTTTACTTTTTCGTGTATACATTTAAACATAGCAAATTTTAAAGCTACTGTAGACATTATACTTAAAACCTTTTCAAACAATACAAAACCCCTATTAATTATTCATGATTTAACAAATCACTACAATAATTATCAAACAACAGCACAAGTAAGAAATGAGTCTGTAATAAACTCTCAAATACTTGAACTTAAAAACACTTATTTAAAAGAAAAAGAAGCATTTAAAAATACATTTATTGCTAACTTTAGTCATGAACTTAGAGATCCATTAACAGGAATTTTAACGTTTTCAGATATTTTAAGTAAAACACAATTAGATCCTCAACAAAAAGATTATATACAAATACTAAATTCTTCTTCTAGTTTTTTAAAACAAATGATTGATGATATTTTAGATATCTCAAAAATAGAAGCAGGCAAATTAGAACTTACAATAGACCCTTTTAATTTAAAAGAACTACTTGAAGAAATTAAATTAAACTACATAATAAAAGCACAACAAAAAAGTATTGACTTTAACTATAAGTTTGATGAAAACCTACCAGAAATTGTAGGTGGTGATTCTAAACGTTTAAGACAGGTAATCACTAATTTATTAGACAATGCAATTAAATTTACACATACAGGTAGTGTAACACTAGCAGTATCTTTAAACCAAATTAGAGCACAAAAAGCAAGTATTCATTTTGAAATTAAAGACACAGGAATAGGTATTAAAGAGGAACATTTTAATGACATATTTTCAAGTTTCACGCAAGTAAATGAAAATGACAATTATAAAGGTACCGGCTTAGGTCTTGCTATTGTTAAACATTTAGTAGAACTCTCTAATAGTAAAATTAATGTAGAATCTAAACTTGGAAAAGGCTCTACCTTTTCAACCAACATTAATTTTTTATCAAACTCAAGTTTAAAACTTCCAAAAAAAGGAAAAACCACAGATATTGTTTTCGATACTAATAAAAAATACAACATTCTATTAGTTGAAGATTCAGAAATAACACAACTATCTGTGCTAAAAATATTAGCAACAAAAGGTCAGTTTTTTCTTGACATTGCTACCAAGCCTGAAGAAGTAATATCTAGAATTTCTACATTCGAAAACGAAATAGATTTGGTATTAATGGATATTAAATTAAAAGAACATAATGGAGACGAAATTGCTAAACAAATTAGAAGTCTTCCAGAACGTCAACATAGAAAAATTCCTATAATAGCCATGACAGCTAAGGTTTTTAAAGAAGACCTTAAACGTTATAAAAAAGCAGGCATAAATGATATTTTAAAAAAACCTTTTAACGAAAGGCAATTATTAAAAAAAATATCTCAACACTTAAATTAAGTATAAGTTAATAAAACAATACTTGCTATAACATCAGTCTTCTATACTTAAAAAAATTGTATCTTTAGTTTACAAAACGTTTTATCCCAAATGTATGCTTAAAGATTATAACACTTCCTATAAAGAATCTACAAACCAAATATTAATTGTAGACAAAAATGGATTAGTTATAGATTGTGATTCTCAATTATTTGAAAATTCAAAAGGAAAAAAATTAAACAACTTACATCCTTTTTTTATAAGCATAACCAACCTATTAAATACACCTAATAAAACTTATAATTTTGAGTGCATAAATCTAAAATTAAACAATTTAAACCATTCGGTAGACCTTACTTTACATACAAACAAAAAAAATGAAAATGCAGTAATAGTAATTCAAAACCTAACAACACAGTATATTAGATATCAAAAAGTAGCACAAAATAGAAATGAAGCTGAAATAAAATCTCAAGTATTAGATTTTAACAACAAACTTCTACTAGAAAAAGAAGCTTTTAAAGATAATTTTATAGCCAATTTTAGTCATCAAATAAAACTACCACTAATTAGTATTGATGGTTTTGTAACCCAATTAGAAGAAAGTAATCTTGAACAAAACCAACGCTATAATTTAAAAATTATAAAAAGTACTAATGGCAGATTAAAAACAATGATTAACGATATTTTAGACATTTCTAAAATTGAAGCAAATCACTTTAAAGCCTATAAAATTAGATATAATTTAATACAAGAACTCAATATTTTAGCCGAAATTTACAGTAAAAAATGTGAAGAAAAAGGACTAAAATTTGTTATAAATATAGACAAAAACTGTCCTAAATATGTAATTGCAGATAAGTTTAGGCTAGCACAAATAGCCAGCAATTTAATAGGAAATGCTATAAAATTTACAACAAACGGCAACGTAACTATAGATGTTAAAACTATAAAACAAAATAAAAACAAAGCCACTATACTATTTACTATAACAGACACTGGCATTGGTATAGAAAAAAACCATTTAGAAAATATATACAAAAGCTTTTACCAAATAAATAATAACATAAACAATGATGGCTCAGGATTAGGTTTAGCAATAACCAAAAACCTAATTAAAGCCCTAAATGGAACTATAAATATAAAAAGTAAACCAGAAATTGGAACCACAGCCAAAGTAACATTAGATTTTAAAATTGCCGATAATCAAGAAAATGAAAAATCTAAAACAAATATTAAAAACACAGCAACAAGTAATGCACCAAAAATTCTAATTGCAGAACCCTTACAAAAAGAACAAAACCTTTTAGTAAAACACCTAACAGCAAAACAACTATTTAATGTAGATGTCGTAGAAACAGGAGATGCCGTAATAGAAGCCCTACACAGTAAAATTTACGATACAGTAATTTTAAATATCAAACTACCAACAATGGATGGTTTAGATACAGCAAGATATATACGCCACTCAGATTTTTCACATTTTAACAACATACCAATTATAATTATTTCTAGTAAACCCTCAACACAAGAAGAGCAATACTGTAAAAACAAAAAAATAAATAGCTATATAGGAAGACCTTATAATAAAGCCGAACTCTTAAGAAAAGTTAAATACAATGTAAAAAAAAAGCAAGCCCAATAAAGCCTGCTTAATATTATTATAAAAAAATTGTGTTACCTGTTCATTAACTTAATTTCTTCAATAAAAGTATCTAAATCAACACCATTACTTACTAAAGTTAAAGCCTTATCAACAACATACTTAGTGTTTTCAGGGTTAAAACCTAAACCAACAGCAATCTTTCTTAATAAAATTTCTTCGTGATCACCTTTAATATGGTCAACATATACCATACGCGATAAATCATATAAACGCTCCAATCTACTATCGTAAGAATGTGGCGGATTAATTGGGTGAGACTGGTAATCTTCTAAAATCTTAGCATAATCACCTTCGCCAATATCTAAATTACGTGCCAAACGGTCTAAAAACTTTTTTTCATCCTCTGTAATAACACCATCATCCATTGCTACTCTAACTATAGAAGCAAAATGGTCCTCGTTGCGCTTTTTAAAACCGCTATCAAATAAATCTGCAAATGACATATATTTCTTTTAATATTTTAAGTGCCTCAAAGATAGACAAACTTAAAATGTTTTAAAATTAAAATTTTCTTTTTTTGGGCATTCATTTTACTTCCTTTAAAGAGAAGCAAAATACCGCGCTTTCACTCCTCGCTTCTGCCTAAAGGCAAGAGAGCTCAAACAAACCGTTCAATCACTAATGCAGTAACCAAATGCACTCTATATTTATAAATTTAAGTTAAAACCAGCAATTAAAAAGCCTCAATTACCAAATAATAATTCTAACACTTATATTTGTAGTATAACACAAAATAAGTGAGCAAAACATTAATCTCGCAAACCTATTTAAAGTCTTTGCAACTGCAAAAACTACAGGATTCTATTACCCAAAACGAAAATTTCGATAAAAACCAAGACAATACAAAATCTCATTTAAAAGGTTTAGTAGGTTCATCGCTATCGTTTGTAGTAAGCGAAAGTTTTAAAAACGCACAAAAACCTTTTTTATTAATATTTAACGATAAAGAAGAAGCCGCTTTTTATCTTAACGACTTCGAACAACTACTAAACTCTAAAGACGTTTTATTTTATCCTGGAAGCTACCGCAGGCCATACCAAATTGAAGAAACAGATAATGCAAACGTATTACTTCGGGCAGAAGTTTTAAATCGCATAAACTCGCAAAAAAAGCCCGCGATAATAGTAACATATCCAGATGCTTTATTCGAAAAAGTAGTAACACGTAAAGAACTAGAACGCAACACACTAAAAATAAATGTTGGAGACGATTTAAACATAGACTTTGTAAACGAAGTATTATTTGAGTATAAATTTAAACGTGTAGATTTTGTTACAGAACCAGGCGAATTTTCTGTACGTGGTGGTATTGTAGATGTATTCTCATTCTCTCATGATGAGCCATACCGTATAGAATTTTTTGGAGACGAAGTAGACAGTATTAGAACCTTCGATGTAGAAACACAACTCTCTAACGAGCAAATAAAAAAAATAGGAATAATCCCTAATGTAGAAAACAAGTTTTTAGAAGAGTCACGCGCAAGTTTCTTTAAATACATTGCTCAAAAAACAGTGGTGTACACTAAAAATGTAGACTTATTATTTTCAAGAATAGACAGCTTATTTAATAAAGCCGAAGAAGCCTTTAAAAACTTATCTTCAGATTTAAAACATGCAGAACCGCAAGAACTATTTTGCAACTCTACCCTATTAAAAAAACAACTATTAGAGTTTAATGTTGTAGAATTTGGTAACGATGCTTGGTTAAACCCATCGCAAAACATAAGCTTTAATACCACACCACAACCTGCATTTAACAAACAGTTTAACTTATTAATAGAAAACCTAAATAGTAACCACAATAACGGTTACAAAAACTATATAGCTTGTATTAGCGAACAACAAGCCAAACGCTTCCATGATATTTTTGATGATGTTGAAGGCCAAGTACATTACGAGACTATAATAATTTCCTTATACCAAGGTTTTATAGATCATGAAAATAAAATAGTTTGCTATACAGACCATCAAATTTTCGAACGCTACCATAAGTTTCATCTTAAAAATGGCTACGCAAAAAAACAAGCCATTACCTTAAAAGAACTTACAAACCTAGATATTGGCGATTATGTTACACATATAGATCATGGTATAGGAAAATTTGGCGGACTTAAAAAAATAGATGTAGAAGGTAAAAAACAAGAAGCCATAAAGCTTGTATATGGAGAGCGAGATATTTTATATTTAAGCATTCACTCTCTACATAAAATCACCAAATTTAACGGTAAAGATGGCAAACCACCTAAAGTTTATAAACTAGGAAGCAAAGCCTGGAAAACTTTAAAACAAAAAACCAAAGCCCGTGTAAAGCATATAGCTTTCAACTTAATAAAACTTTATGCAAAACGCAAGTTAGAAAAAGGCTATCAATACAATACAGATAGCTATTTGCAACATGAGCTAGAAGCCTCTTTTATATACGAAGATACGCCAGACCAAATAAAAGCCACGGCAGATATTAAAGCCGATATGGAGAGCGAACGCCCAATGGATCGTTTAATTTGTGGCGATGTAGGTTTTGGTAAAACCGAAGTTGCCATTCGTGCCGCCTTTAAAGCTGTAGATAATGGTAAACAGGTTGCCGTTTTAGTACCAACTACAATACTTGCGTTTCAACACCATAAAACCTTTAGCGAACGTTTAAAAGAATTTCCTGTAACTGTAGATTATCTTAACCGTTTTCGTACAGCAAAAGAGAAAAGAGAAACAATAGAAAAGCTTGAAAAAGGACATGTAGATATTATTATTGGTACACACCAATTAGTAAATAAAAAAGTAAAATTTAAAGACTTAGGCTTATTAATAGTAGACGAAGAACAAAAGTTTGGAGTTGCCGTAAAAGAAAAACTAAAAACACTAAAAGATAATGTTGATGTTTTAACTCTAACTGCTACACCTATACCAAGAACGCTTCAGTTTAGCTTAATGGCAGCAAGAGATTTATCGGTTATAACAACACCACCACCAAACCGTTTTCCTATAGAGAGTAATGTTATTCGTTTTAACGAAGAAACCATTCGCGATGCTGTAAGTTATGAGATACAACGTGGCGGACAAATATTTTTTATTCATAATCGTATAGAAAACATTAAAGAAGTTGCTGGAATGTTACAGCGTTTAGTACCAGATGCTAAAATTGGAATTGGTCATGGCCAACTAGATGGCAAAAAACTAGAAGAGCTTATGCTTGCTTTTATTAATGGTGATTTTGATGTTTTAGTAAGTACTACAATAATAGAAAGTGGTTTAGATGTACCTAATGCAAACACCATATTTATAAATAATGCCAATAATTTTGGGTTAAGTGATTTGCACCAAATGCGTGGTCGCGTTGGTAGGAGTAATAAAAAAGCCTTTTGTTACTTTATAACGCCAGGCTATGATGCTATGACTCCAGATGCCAGAAAACGTATTCAAGCATTAGAGCAATTTACAGCCTTAGGTAGCGGCTTTAATATAGCAATGAAAGATCTAGAAATTCGTGGTGCTGGAGATTTATTAGGCGGCGAACAAAGTGGTTTTATTAACGAAATTGGTTTTGATACTTACCAAAAAATATTAAACGAAGCTATAGAAGAACTTAAAGAAACAGAATTTAAAGACCTTTATAGCGAAGATATAAACGATAAAGAATACGTAAAAGATATTACCATAGATACAGATTTCGAACTACTGTTTCCAGACGATTATATTAATAATATTAGTGAAAGGTTAAACCTGTATACTCAATTAAACAATTTTAAAACCGAAGAAGAATTAGAAAAATTCGAAATAGATTTAATAGACCGTTTTGGAGAATTACCAACACAAGTTGTAGACTTACTAAATAGTGTTAGGCTAAAATGGTTAGCAACAAAATTAGGTTTAGAAAAAGTAATCATGAAAAAAGGAAAATTAGTTGGCTATTTTATTAACGACCAACAAAGTAGCTTCTACCAAAGTGGTAATTTTACTAAACTATTAAAATACATTCAACAAAATCCAATGGCAGGTAAAATGAAAGAAAAACAAACCAGAAATGGTTTACGATTATTACTTACCTTTGATAATATTAAAACTGTAGATCAAGCCTTAAAGGCTTTAAAACCAATTTTGGCTTAGTTTTTGTCTTAATAAAATAAACTAAAAAAATGACTAAAAAAATTCTTTTTGTACTCGCTTTTTTACCTGTTATGTTGTTTGCACAACATAGTGTAAAAGGAACCTTTTCTCCTGCAGAACAGTTTAAATTTGCCTTTTTATATCGTGTTACCGCACAAACTTCTCTATTTGTAGGTAATGCAGATGTTGATGAAAAAGGAAACTTTGAAATTAAATTAGACTCTACAGCTGTACCAGGAACCTATAGGTTGGTTTACGCACAACCACAAGAAGAATACAACTTCGATTTTATTGTTAACAATAAAGAAGATGTTGTTTTAACATTCGATTTAGAGCAAGGTGTGAGTTTTATAGAATCTGCCGAAAATAAAATGTATACTTCATACAATAAAAGTATGGCTTTAGTAAACCAAAGTATACGAAAGTATTATGGCTCTGGAAAAAAAGATGAAAAAGGATATATGGAAATTTTTAAAATCCTTGAGCGTACACAAAATGAATTTGAAACAGCATCAAAAGGTATGATTGCTAATACTTTTATTAAAGCTTGCCACCCATACATTCCAACACAAGTGGAAGATGTTGCAACCTTTTCTAAAGGAGTAAAAAACAACTACTTTAAACATATAGATTTTAGTAATAAGTCACTTCAAAACTCTGGTTTTTTAATAGACAATACTATTAATTACGTTTTAGGGTTTGTAGATAGAAATAATCCTGATAAATCTTACATAGAGAATGTAGATACAGTAGTAAATGCTATTGGTAATAATCCAGAAATAAAGAAAATTTTATTAGAAATACTTTGGAGTCAATTTGCTAGTGAAAACAATGAAGTTGTTGCAAATAAAATATCAGACAAGTATTTAATGTCTATAGCAAAAGCAAGTAAAGACTTCGAGTTAACACAAACACTTACCTATTTTAAAAACGCTTCAATAGGTAATATAGCACCAGATTTTAATTTAAAAATTAAAGACAACAAAACTAATAAAACTGTAAGCTCTAAATTAAGTGCTTTAGATTCTTCAAACAACTATTTAATATTCTTTTGGAGCACAACATGCTCTCATTGTCTTGATGAAATTCCTAAGTTAAAAGAATACATAGCTAAACAAAATAAAGAAGATATTAAAGTAATTGCTATCGCATTAGATAATGATGAGTACCGCTGGAAAGAAATGACTTTTGAATATCCAGATTTTATTCACGTATTTGGAGAAGGTAAATGGGATAATGAAATAGGGAACCAGTATAATGTAACAAGCACGCCTTCATATTATATATTAGATAAAGACAAAAAAATAGTTTCTAAACCAGAAGATATAGATGGGTTTAAAACAAATTTTAATACCATTAAGTCTAAAACAAAAAAATAAACATTTTAATTAAAATGTTAGTAATACAAAAAGCGAAGTACATACTTCGCTTTTTATGTTTTTAAAAGTGATAAAAAGCATTTTCAAGATGCTCAATAACAAAACGCTTATTTTCCTTAACAATAGCTATAATATCAAAACGAACCTCTACATCCAATGCGTTTTCAATAACATATTCATTAACTGCTTTTACTAAACGTTGTATTTGTTTTGGTTTTACAAAATCTTGTGGATTTCCAAAATTTGTAGTCGACCGTGTTTTAACCTCTATAATTGCTAAAGTATCTTCTATTCTGGCAATAATATCAACCTCGGCTTTATCAAAACGGTAATTGCGTTCTACAATTTCATAGTCCTTTTTTAATAAAAAATCTACGGCTAATTGCTCTCCTTTTTTGCCAAGCTCGTTGTGTTTTGCCATCGATAAGTAATCTGTTTTAGTATGCTGTTAGCAGTTATTTTTCATTACTAAAAATTATTTTTCAAAAGTAATTGTAGATTGAGAACTATTAACGTCTAGTTGTATTGTTCTTCCTAAAATCATAGCTCTGTTATCATCTTCATGACCAGCAGGCATGTTAAACGCAATTGGAAAATTATAATCTTCTAAAGCATCAATAATTAATTGCTCTACACTACTTCCCCAAAGTGTTGTGTTTTTTCTCATTCTACTCATATCTCCAACAATAACACCTTTGCAATTATCAAAATAACCAGCACGTTTCATACTTTGTAACATACGGTCTATATGGTATTTGTACTCACCTATTTCTTCAATAAATAATATTTTTCCATCCACATCAATACTAGTATTAGAACCTAACATAGTATGTAAAATAGTTAAATTCCCACCAACAAGTTGTCCTTTGGCACTACCTGTTCTATTATATTTTGATCCTGTTAAAGTATAAGCTAAAGGTTGTCCAAAAATTGCAGATTTAAAAGTTTCGATGCTTTTTTCAATTTTACTTAAATCATTAGGTAAACTCACACACATTATACCGTGAATTGTTTCTACTCCTATAGTATGTAATTGGTTATGTAAAGCTGTAATATCACTATATCCAATAATCCATTTAGGTTGTTTTAAAAATTTAGAATAATCAAGTTTATCTAAAATTCTAACCGTACCATAACCGCCACGTGCACTCCAAATCGCTTTTATACTTTTATCGTCTAATGCTTTCTGGAAATCTTCACAACGTTCTGCATCTGTTCCTGCAAAATGATTGTCTTTTTTAAAAACATTATCACCAACGATAACATTTAAATTCCAGCTTTCTAGTAATTTTTTAGCGCGGGCAACTTCATCATTTCTATTTTTTAAAATTCCTGAAGGCGCAACAATAGCAACAGTATCGCCAGCTTTTAAATAAGGTGGTTGTATCAATTTGTTTTCATTTTTACTTTGTGCAGTTAAACTGGTATTTCCAAATAGAAAAATAGCACTACACAAAATCAATATTATTCTAATTTTCGACATATTGTAAATGTACATTTTTTTTCTAAATGGCTATCAAAATGTGTACTTTTACGGCTTCAAAAGAAAAGATGATGTCAAAAAGATATACAATTACCGCAGCATTACCATATACTAATGGTCCAATACATATTGGACATTTAGCAGGTGTGTATGTACCGGCAGATATTTATGCAAGATATAAGCGTTTAACTGGTAACGATGTTGCTTTTATTTGTGGAAGTGATGAACATGGTGTGCCAATTACTATTAAAGCAAAAAAAGAAGGCGTTACACCACAGCAAATTGTAGATAGATATCATAAAATAATTAAAGATTCTTTTGAAGATTTTGGTATTACTTTCGATAATTACTCTAGAACGTCTGCCAAAATTCATCACGATACAGCTTCAGAGTTTTTTAAAACATTATACGATAAAAATGAGTTTGTTGAAGAAGTATCTGAACAATTATACGATGCAGAAGCTAACCAGTTTTTAGCCGATAGGTTTGTTATTGGTACTTGCCCAAAATGTGGCAATGAAGAAAGTTATGGTGATCAATGTGAAAAGTGTGGAACCAGCCATAATGCTACAGATTTAATAAATCCTAAATCTGCAATTACAGGAAATGTTCCTACTTTAAAAGAAACAAAACACTGGTTTTTACCATTAAACAAACATGAGCAATTTTTAAAAGACTGGATTCTTGAAGGTCATAAAAAAGATTGGAAACCTAATGTATACGGTCAAGTTAAATCTTGGATAGACGATGGTTTAAGACCAAGAGCAGTAACACGTGACCTTGATTGGGGAATTCCTGTACCTGTTCCTGGTGGCGAAGGCAAAGTACTTTATGTTTGGTTTGATGCGCCAATTGGTTATATATCTGCAACTAAAGAATGGGCTGCAAGAGAAGGCAAAGATTGGGAACCGTACTGGAAAGATGAAGACACTAAATTAGTACACTTTATTGGTAAAGATAATATTGTATTTCATTGTATAATTTTTCCTGCTATGCTAAAAGCAGAAGGATCTTACATATTACCAGATAATGTACCTGCTAATGAGTTTTTAAATTTAGAAGGCAATAAATTATCAACATCTAAAAATTGGGCTGTTTGGTTACCAGAATATTTACAAGACTTCCCAAACAAACAAGATGTTTTGCGTTATGCTTTAACAGCAAATGCACCAGAAACAAAAGATAACGATTTTACTTGGAAAGATTTTCAAGCAAGAAACAACAACGAGTTAGTTGCCATATTTGGAAACTTTATAAATCGTGTAGTTGTTTTAACTAATAAATATTATAACGGTATAGTACCAAAACCAGGAGAATATTCTAGTGTAGACCAAGAAACTCTAGCTGCAATAAACGCATACCCAAGTGTAATAGAGAGTTCTTTAGAACGCTACCGTTTTAGAGAAGCATCTCAAGAGTTAATGAATTTAGCAAGACTTGGAAATAAATATTTAGCAGACGAAGAACCATGGAAATTAATTAAAACAGATGGAGAGAGAACAAAAACAATAATGTTTGTAGCGCTACAAATAGCATCAGCTTTAGCAATATTAAGCGAACCGTTTTTACCATTTACCTCTGCAAAATTAAAATCTATTTTAGCATTTAATAACCTTGCCGAAGCACAAAACTGGACTGATGTTTCATCAAATGAAATTTTACTTCCAACAGATCATCAAATAGGAAAAGGAGAACTTTTATTCTCTAAAATTGAAGACAAAGAAATACAGACACAATTAGATAAATTAGAAGCTAGTAAAAAAGCTAATGAGGCTGCAAATAAAGTTGTAGAACCACAAAAAGACACCATTACTTATGATGATTTTACAAAGTTAGACATGCGTGTTGGCACTATTTTAGAAGCAGAAAAAATGCCAAAAGCAAAAAAACTACTTGTTTTAAAAGTAGATACTGGCATTGATGTAAGAACAATTGTTTCTGGTATTGCAGAAAGTTTTACTGCCGAAGAAGTTGTTGGTAAAAAAGTAACAGTATTAGTAAATCTTGCACCAAGAGCATTACGTGGTGTAGAAAGCGAAGGCATGATTTTAATGACAGAAACTCCCGAAGGAAAACTAGTGTTTGTGAATCCAGACCAAGCAGAAGTAATTAATGGCCTAACTATTAACTAGATAATCAATTTAATTTTTAAAACTAACCAAGCTTATTTATGAAAAAACTATTAACTCTATCATTCTTTCTATGTTCAACAATTTTATTTTCTCAAATGAAATATAAAAAAGGACATATTATTAAAAAAAATGGTGAAAAAACAAATGTGTTAATTAAATACCAAAATAAAGATCATGTTCCAGATTTTTTTAACTATAAAATTTCTAAAAGTGATGCAAAACAAGAAATATCGATAAAAGAGATTAAAGAAATTGAAATCTATAATATAGCTAAATATAGAACCATAACAGCAGACGTAGACATTTCAGGCACTAAAGAAATAAAATTAGCTCCAAAAGATTTTTTTGCAGAAATTATTGTGGAAGGTAAAGCCAATCTATACTATTTTAAAAATAAAACAGAAACACATTTTATATATAGTGTAGACAACAAACCTAATAAAGAATTGATAAAAAAATCATTTAAAAAAGGTGAGTTAACAGGATTTAATAACGATTATATAAAAAAATTAGTTGTTGATGTTAATTGTAATAATATGGATATTCAATCTGTAAAATTAAAAAAAGAAGATTTAAAAAATCACTTTATTAATTACAATGAATGTAATAACCAACCTTCTAAATACATAGAAAAAGAACAAAAAACGAAGTTTAATGTTAATATTATAGGAGGAATAAATAATTCTAGTCTTGAATTAGATTTCTCAAATTATAACAGCCCAACAGTGGACAACTACTTTGATTATGGATCTAAAACAACTTTAACTTTTGGAGCTGAAATTGAAGTAATATTTCCCATAAACAACTATAAATATTCGTTTATTTCTGGGTTATATTATAGAAGCTTTGAGGGAGAAACTTTAAACAGTCAAACTTCAGATCCAACATCTATTAAATATAATAGTATTGAAATTGCAGTTGGAGCTAGACATTACATGTATTTAAACCAAAATTCAAAACTTTTTATAGACGCAAGTGGCTATGTGAATTTAGTAAATGATAATAATATAACTCTTAAAGCTACAGGTACTCAGGTAGACATTAACTCAGATTTTAAAACGCCTCTTCGTTTAGGTTTAGGATTGGGCTATAAATATAAAAAATATGGTATAGCTTTTAAATGGTTTGCACCTCACAATATTACAAACAATTATAATGTGTTAACTACTTCTTTTAAAAACACCTCTCTAATTTTATCTTATAATATATTGTAGAAAAAACAATTAACAAATCACCAAAAACAATGGCGTGATTATTGATAAAATTACGACTTAGACCAATAAAACATTCGAATATGATAAAAAAACTAAAATTTTTCCTAATCGTCACTTTTCTTTTTTTATCATATTCGAATATAATATATGCTCAAAAACCTAATGATAGCCTATTTAAAGCTTTCGCTTCATACTCTAAAATTTCAAGAGAAATTACCTTTGCTCATTTAAATAAATCAACTTATATAAAAGGTGAAACAATGGGTTTTACTTCGTACGTTTTAGATAAGAAATCTAAAAAACCTTCATTACTTACTACTAATTTATATTGTATAATTGAAGACTCTAATAAAACTATTGTAAAAAGTAAACTTATTAAAATCACTAATGGTGTTGCCAACGCAAATTTTAATATAGATACTACATTTACCTCGGGAGATTATGTGTTTAAAGCCTATACAAACTGGCAAAAAAATTTTAATGAACAAAATTTTTACACGCAACCTTTTAAAGTATTAAATATAGACAAGGAAAACAATAATAACAACACAGATATTGCAAAGCATAGCATAGATGCCCAATTTTTACCCGAAAGTGGTCATGCAATATATGATGTAGAAAATACTTTTGGAGTAATCACTAAAAATAAATATGGAAATAGTATTGCAAACGTTTCAGGAAAAGTTTTAGATTCTGAAAATAACATTATTATAAGTTTCAAAACAAATCATTTAGGCATTGGCCGTTTTTCTTTTACGCCATCATCTGATAAAAAATACAATGTAGAATTAAATATAGATGAAAAAAAATATCTTTTTAAACTAAATAATATTGAAAAAAAAGGAGTCACTCTAAATTTAAAAAGAACAAACAGTAAAGTTATTATAAGCTTAAAAACAAACAAAAAAACTCAAAGAGATATTAAAAATGAAGCCTATAGATTAACAATACACAACGGTGATAAATTAGAAATAATTGAAATTGATTTTCGAAATAAAACTGAAATAACTTCTTTAATAAACTTAAGCAAGCTAAATACGGGTATAAATGTTTTTACACTTTTTAACTCTGAAAACAAGCCAATTCTTGAACGTTTATTTTTCAATTATAATGGAATTAACACACTAAACAAAGTTACAAGCAGTTTTTCTAAGTTAGCAGATTCTACTATAATAAATTTAAAATTTGATGCATCTAATTACAACAATTTAAGTATTTCTGTTTTACCTGAAAATACAAGATCTTATAATCATCATCATAATATTTTATCTTATACTTTTTTACAACCTTATATAAATAGTTACATAGAGAATGCTAAATATTATTTTACAGATATTTCTTCAAAAAAAATGCAGAGTTTAGATAATTTACTAATTACACAAGGTTGGAGTAGTTACAATTGGTTTAACATATTTAATAACCCACCAAAAGTTAATTACGTATTTGAGAAAGGAATTTACTTTAAAGCTAATATTAACAACTCTAAATCTAATAAATTTATAATGTATCCCACTCAAAATAATAAATCTATGGTTTTTGACACTTCCATAGGAGATAGTAAATTTGAACTTAGAGATTTTTACCCAATTAATAATGAAAAATTAAATATTGCAGAATTTAATAAAAAAGGAGATTTAAAAAAACCTGGATTGTATATTCAATTCTACCCTTCAAAAATTTCTAGCATAAAAAATAAAATAGAAGTTTTAAAAATTAATTCTAATTTTAAAAATATTAATACAGTAAATAATGTTTTTTTAAGTTCAAATCTTGATAAAACTCAGAAATTAGATGAAGTGTATATTGAATCTAAAAAAAAGGAAAAAAGATTAGAAAAATTAAGACGCTCTTCTTGGGGTAAAATTGATATTTGGAATGATAATATGAGAGAAAGGACTCCAAATTTAATGGCATATTTTAGTTCTTACTTCGCTACTGGTATAGATTCAAAAGGCAACCCATATATTATAAACAGAAATGCTAATAGTCTTACAGGCAGAACAAATCCTTTAGTTTTTTTAAATGATTTACCGTTATTAGATCTAGCCCGAATATCTTCTATACCTATGACTACTATAGATTATATAGAAATCAATAAAAGTGGAATTGGAGAAGGCATTAGAGGTGGAGCTGGAGTAATTAAGATATATACGAACGATAATTTAATGGTATCTAATAACTCAAAAGGAAAAAATTATAAATCTTATAAAATACCTTTAACTTTTAGTGAAGATAAAAAATTTTACAAACCGGTATATACTTCCTATACTAGTGATTTTTTTAAATATTATGGCGTTATAGATTGGATATCTAATTTAAAAATAAACAATAACGGTATAGCTTCATTTAAAATTGAAAACCCAAAAATAAAAAGTATAAAACTATTTATTGAGGGTATGACAAATGATGGAGATTTTATATCTACAACAAAAGTAGTTAACCTAAATTAATATTACTTTTACTCACATACACACTTCGTTAAACATTTGCTAATTGAGTTTTTTTTAATAATGTTTCATAATTGCGATTGTATTTTTATATAAATCAAAATTAGAAACCATGAAAAAACTACTATTACTACTTTTAACCACAGGATTCCTTGCTTCATGCGGAACTCCAAAAGTTGTAAGACAATCTGAAAAAACTATTAAAGGTCAATGGGTTCTTAATTCTATAAATTATAGCGAACCTGGGACATACAATGTAAAATTACTAAACGATACATCTAAAGAATGTTTCGAGCAAAGTACTTGGCAATTTATACCAAATAATAATACGGGTATATATAGTATTGTAAACAGTACTTGCGATACTGGAGATCGTAATTTTATTTTTACTATTCAAGAAACCGATGAAACTACTGGCCTTTATCACTTTCTATTAAAACCAACCAACGCAAAAGGTAAAAGTGAATTCAATCAAGGATTTAGATTAAAGTTGTCTCAACTATCAGACCTAGCCATGCAATGGCAACAAACCGTAAATGTAGATGGAAAACCATTTACAATTAATATGAACTTTTCAAAACTATAAAAACTATGAAATCAACAATATATAAAATATCTACAGCTATACTAACCGTTATGGTAGTACTTTCTATGTCAAGCTGTAGCTCTGTAAAAAATGCAAATAACAAACAAAAAGGTGGCGTAATTGGAGCTACTGGTGGAGCCATTCTAGGAGCCATAATAGGTAATAACGTTGGTAAAGGAGGTAATGGCGAATTAGGTGCCGTTATTGGTGGCGTTGTTGGCGGTGGCGCTGGAGTACTTATTGGTAGCAAAATGGATAAACAAGCACAAAAAATTGAAGAAGAAATTCCTGGAGCTGAAGTTGAACGTGTAGATGATGGAATTGTTGTAACTTTTGATGAAAACAGTGGTGTGTATTTTGATACCGCTAAGTATAATATTAATGCTGCTTCACAAGCAACCTTAAGTAAATTAATAGGCGTATTTCGTGAATATCCAGATACTAATATTTTAGTAGTTGGTCACACAGATAGTGTTGGTAGCGAAGACAGTAACATGACACTATCTAAAAATAGAGCTTACGCAGTTACAAACTACCTTACTAATCAAGGAATTAGTAACGCTAGAGTAACTACAAATTGGTTTGGAGAAGGACAACCTACAAATGACAATAGCACAAAAGAAGGAAGAGCGAAAAACAGACGTGTAAATATTGCCATTGTCCCAAACCAAAAAATGATTGATGAAGCAAAAACTCAGTCTGGAGAAAACTAAAAAACTTTTACATTTTCTTATTGAAAATTAAAAAGAGATAAATATATTACAAGACCTTATTAACAAATAATAAGGTCTTTTTTTATGCTTTTAAAATACATTACTTCTCGAACAAAAATTAACGAGAAATCTGTTAAAAACACGATAGAATTATTAAATCAAGATGCTACAATTCCTTTTATATCAAGATATAGAAAAGAAGCTACTGGAAATCTAGATGAAGTACAAATTGGTGACATTGTTAAATATAAAGAAGCATTTGAAACTTTAGAAAAAAGAAAAATTGCCATATTAAAAGCAATTGAAGAACAAAATCTTTTAACCGAAACATTAAAAGCAAAAATTCAAGCTTGCGTAGACTTAACAACTCTTGAAGACTTATATCTACCCTACAAAAAAAGTAGAAAAACCAAAGCCGAAAAAGCACGCAAAAATGGTTTAGAGCCTTTGGCAAAAATTATTATGAGTCAAAATGCAAACGACATAGAGTCTATTGCGTTTAAGTATATAAAAAACGACGTTAAAACGGCAGACCAGGCGCTTGAAGGTGCAAGACATATTATTGCAGAGTGGATTAATGAACGTACCGATATTAGAAATAATTTAAGAAACCAATTGCAACGCTATGCAATGATTTCTACAAAAGTAGTAAAAGCAAAAAAAGAAGATGATAATGCACAAAAGTTTAGAGATTATTTTGATTGGGAAGAAGCTTTAAACCGTATTCCATCTCATAGATTATTAGCCATTTTAAGAGCTGAAAAAGAAGGTTTTATTAGAGTAAAAATTGACATTGACAAAATAAAAGCTTTAGAGAATATAGACAGGAAACTTATAAAAAGTAATAATGCCTGTGCAGACCAAATAGAATTAGCCATTAGTGATGCATACAAACGTTTACTATTTCCATCTTTAAGTAATGAAGCGCTACAAAATGCAAAAGAAAAAGCAGATGCTTCTGCAATTTCTGTGTTTGCAAAAAACTTAAAACAACTGTTACTAGGTTCTCCACTAGGTGAAAAACGCGTTCTTGCAATAGATCCCGGATTTAGAACCGGCTGCAAACTTGTATGTTTAGATGCGCAAGGTACTTTATTACATAACGAAACAATATATCCACATCCACCAAAAAGCGACACAACAGGATCAATAAAAAAAATAGCCTCTTTAACCGAGGCTTATAAAATTGAAGCCATAGCAATAGGTAATGGCACTGCATCAAGAGAAACAGAAGCTTTAGTAAAAAAAGTACATTTTAAAAATGATGTTCAAGTATTTGTGGTTAGCGAAGCTGGAGCAAGTATTTATTCTGCATCAAAAATTGCACGAGACGAGTTTCCTAATTACGATGTAACAGTACGTGGCTCTGTTTCTATTGGGCGACGTTTACAAGATCCATTAGCAGAACTTGTAAAGATTGATGCCAAATCTATTGGTGTTGGACAATACCAACATGATGTAGATCAAGCTAAATTACAAAAACAACTTGATCTTGTTGTTGAAAATTGTGTAAACAGTGTAGGTGTTAATATTAATACTGCTAGTACTTCTTTATTAAGTTATGTCTCTGGTATTGGACCTAAATTAGCCGAAAATATATTTAACTATCGCAATCAAAATGGTGCTTTTAAAACTAGAAACGATATAAAAAAAGTACCACGGTTAGGTGGTAAAGCTTTTGAACAAGGCGCTGCATTTTTAAGAATTAAAAAAGGTACTAATGCATTAGATGACTCGGCAGTACATCCAGAAAGTTATAAAATAGTCGAAAAAATGGCTAAAGAATTAAAGGTTTCAATTAATGATTTAATTGGTAACAAATCACTACTTCAAAAAATAGATTTAAAAAAATATTGTACAGATACTGTTGGGTTATTAACCTTAGAAGATATTATAAAAGAACTTGAAAAACCAGGGCTAGATATAAGAGAGACAGCTAAAGTTTTTTCCTTTAATCAAAATATTAAAACTATAAACGATTTGGTTAGTGGACAATTATTACCAGGTATTGTAAACAACATTACAAATTTTGGTTGCTTTGTAGATGTTGGTATAAAAGAAAGTGGTTTAATACACGTGTCTAACTTATCTGATAGTTTTGTAAAAGATGTAAATGAGCATGTACACTTACATCAACAAGTTATTGTAAAAGTCTTAGAAGTTGATGTTTCTAGAAAACGAATACAATTAAAACTACATAAATAAAATAAAAAAAGCATCAACCAAATAAGTTGATGCTTTTGTTTTTGTAACATTACGACGCCTTTTTAATTGCTTCGCGTTTATTTAATTCTGTTTTAACAATTGATTCCCAATTTTCAATTCTTCGAGATTCATAATCTTCAGTAAAACCTTCATTGGTGTCATAGAAACAAAGTAATAATGGCGCTTTATTATTAGATTTAAATGATATTTTTAAGTCTAAATTTTTTAACCTTGTAACCTTATCTCTATCTGTTTTATAGTTTGATATGGACTCGCAAGATTGTATTTCTGAAACATTTATGTTTTTATATATTGCATTTTCATCTTTAAAATGAATATATGTAAACACTGTTTTATCTTTGGTTATTCCTATAAATTTGTTGTTCCAAACCTCGGTTTTTTCATATTTATAATTACTAGACTTTATAAGGTTTTCGGCTTTTTGTTTTGTTTTAGATGTGCTGTTTAGTCCTTTAAAAACAAATATTAAAAAAGGAATTACCACACTTAATACTACTAGTATTGCTAGTAGTGTAAATGAAATTTTCATTGTTTTATTTTTTAGATTTAATGTATAGAAAATCAATACAAAACCTTAAAACAAGCTTTTGTATTGCAATAATTTGAGATAAATTATTGCTTTATGTAAACCAATGAAAAGGATAAATTATTTGTGTTTTAGACAAGCCAACGTTAATGTATTGACTTATGCTTTGATACACTAAATAATGCGCTTGCTGTTCTTTAAATTCAACATTTAATAAACCTAATTTTTTAAAAAAAGAGTTGTTAGTTTCTGGCTGCGAATTAATAACAATTTCAAGGTTTGAGTTTACAATTATACCTTGATATTGAGAAGCTGTGTTTGCTTGGACAGTTTGTTGCGGAAATGATTTTTTTATAGCATTGATAGGGTCACTTTCTGTAGATAAGAAAGCGAATACACTAAAAAAAAGTGCTATTATTACGTACTTAAACCTTGCCATTATAAATGCTCTAATAATGTACAAAGGTATACTATAACTTGTTAAGAAGATGCTAAAGTTTTTACAAAAAAATTTAAGCTATATAACTAAAGCATTAAAGTGCCTGTAGAAAAACTATTGCTAAAACAAAACATATAAACGGAAGCGCTATTAGCAAACCAAAATTATGATTAGGAGCTTTCTTTTTTGTGAATTTTGCATTCATAATTTTTCTTGTTTTCCCATTATATTTCAACCAATTTTTTACATGTATAATTATAGCTGCTATAATAAATAATACCCAAACTTTATCACTAGAAATAGCATTATAATTCATTTGATTAAAAAATGCAGCAAAAAAACAGCCTAGTAAAAAGACTATTGCTATTTGTAATACCGAAGTATATATTAATGCTATAGTATTAGCCTTACGTTTATAACGCAGCTTAAAACGCATAAAAATGGTGTAAAAAATTTGGTCGAAAACTGTCATCCTTTAAAAGTAAAAAACCTGCTAAGTTATTAGCAGGTTTTTTTAATATAATTATTATAAAATATTATTGAGGTGTAAGTATTTTAACATTACTTAAGTCAATAGTAGAGGAAATAGTTCCATTATTACTATCATAAACAAACGCAATAACTGCATTACCACTTACACTTGATAAATCTATTAAACCAGTTGCTTCATATTCGTTGTCAAAAAAGCCATCATTATCTGATAGAGCTACAATTTGATCTGTTCCTATTTCAACCCATGTAAATGTTGAAGGATCGTTACCTGAAACATAGTCGTTTGAATAATAAGCTTTTAAAGGCTCTCCATTATTAAAAGCATCGGCAATTTCTAAAACTAGTTGCTCACCTTCTTGTGCATCAAAATCAAAAGATGGAGATACTAAGTAACTTACCATATTTACAATAGTTCCACTTGAGAAAGCTGAAGCACGTGCATAAAAATCATCATTAAAATCTTGAGCATTCCAAGATGAAGTTCCAACTGTATTATAAACATCCCAACCTGCTAAACCATCTGTAAAATCTTCTTCAAAAACAACGTTAAAATCATTAATATCGAATGGGTCACATCTTTCTGGATTAGTAAAGTCTATATCGTTTGTTGAGTTTAATACTATTACATTAAAATCGTCTCCAAAATCTCTTGTATAAACACCTTTTATAGTTCCAGTACCTTGAGGTAATTGAGCGTTTTTAAAATCTGCAAATGTACTTGTCTGTAAATCTATAGTTCCATCTGTGTCACAGTTTTTAATTGTTCTAAAACCATCAAATTGATCTGAATCTTCACCTGCATATGTTTTATTTTTATCTGCAACTACTATTTGAGAGTTTGATAATTGTATAAATGTATTTTCATCTTCTTCTGATAAATCTTCAACAGCAACCATTTTAGGTATAATTGTAGCTACTTCTGCATCTCTAAGAATAAAGTCTGTATATTCTGGATCTTCAAGTTGTACAGAACTATCTCCTTCTGCCTTACCTAAAGTGTAAACACCGTTTTCTAAACTAACAGCTAAACCATTAAGTTTAATAAATACTTTTCTACCAAAGTTATAGTAACCTCCAAGATCTCCTTGGTTGATTTCTACTTTTAAACCACGTCTAACATCTGATACTGGATCTGTTGCATCTGGTGTGTTTTGGATTATTATTTCTTCGAAAAAGTTACCTGCGCTATCATCTGATACTACATAACCTATTGTATATATAGGCGCATCATTTTCTACTGAAAATACACCAACACTTTCACCATCTGCAACTGCTGCATCGTATGCTGCAACAATATTAGAGAAAGATGTAAATAAACCTAAAGAACTTTCGTCTACTGGTACTACTGTTAAGTCTGGAGTTGAAAAATCGTCGTCTTCAACACATGAATTTATAAATAGCACAGATACTAAACCTAGTGCTAGTGCTAAAATTTTATTTGTTTTATTCATAATAATCGTTTTTATTAAATATAAATTTTTCTTTTTAATTTTTAAAATCTTACGTAAAAGTTAACAAAATAGTTAATTCCTCTTCCGTACCAATATTTAGAGCCAAATACTCTTTCTTCATTAGCATTATCTTCTTGTAATGCTCTATAATCTGCAGTACGACCTTGCTCGTAACCACCTGTTTTATATTCTTTATCTAATAGGTTACCTATACTTGCAAAGAAACCTACATACTTATCTCCAATTTTCCAAGATTTTCCACCTACTAAGTTAATTACCATATAGTCTTCAAATTCTTCTTGGCTTAATAACTCTCTAGCTTCTTCTTCATTATAATCTGTATAGGTATTACCATCGATATCTTGAGTAAAGTATGTTGAACGTGCTAATGGACTTATATCTACATAAGTATTAGAGAAAAAGTTTGCTGTTGCACCAAACCACCAGTAATCTGGGTCTCTATATTCAAACCCTATAGAGGCTGCACGTTGTGGTCCACCTGCTACTTTATAATCTTTTAAAGCTGTTTTATAGATTTCTCCAGAACGGTTAACTTCATTACCTTGATCGTCTGTGTCTCTAAACTCTTCAGATGTAGAAGTAATGTATACAAATGGGTTGTTATCGTAAGTGTATTGACCTACAGAAGCAGCTCCTTTTAATTTAATTGTTGGTGTTACTTGTGCTTCTATTCCTAATTCACCACCAAGGTGTCTTTTGTCTGCATTGGCAACAGTTTCTTGAATAAATCCTGGTCTGTTACCTTGTGTGAAGTAAAATGATACTTCGTTTGCATCTTCAATTTTAGTATAAAAACCTGTTAAACGTGCTTTTACAATTGGAGATCTAAATATATAACTTGCGTCTATAGACTTAATTTTCTCTTCTGTTAATTCTACATTGTCTAAGTTTTCACCTAAAAATACGCCTACATAATCTTGACTTTCTCTTGAGTTAGTATATGTATTTCTTAATGTTGGTGCTTTTGTAATATAACCTCCATTAAAATCTAATAAGTGTTTACCTGAAATTTTATAAGTAAAACCAGCTTTACCGCTTATTCCTGTAAAATTTAATTTATCTCCTTTTCCAGATGAGTTGTCTAAACGTTCTGTACCATCTGCATTTCTATATACTTGGTTTTCATTTTTATATAAACCTTCGCGTTGGTAATCTGTTTTGGTTAAACCTCCAGATAAATAAAAATCTATTTTATTGTATTTAAATTGTGCTTGTGCAAATCCTCCAATTTCGTTAGCATATAAGTTATAGTTATATCTAAACTTATCACCTTCTTTAGCAATTATTCCTGGATTTAACAAATTGTAATCTGCTTGGCTAAAAGCATCAATATTTGAAATACCTACTGTGCTTCCTAAAAGATCTATAACTTCAGCAAAATTTTCAGATTTCAATCTTCTGTAATTAACACCTGCATTTAATAAAATGTTTTCGTTAATTTCTGTATTTAAAATTGTATTAGCTGTAAATAATTTATCGTCTGTTCTATCTTCATATAAAACATATGCAGCAGTATCTCCTGATAAATTATTAGCTTGATTATCTATAAAAATTCTAGTCCAATCTACTTGACCATCATTTAAGAATTCTTGTTCTGCTCCATAAGCTGCACCATAATTTGGTCCATCATCATCTATTTGAGATAAGTGGTAACTTGGTAAATCTTGATAATATGCTGGACTTGGATTGGTTCCTCCTGGATAATCTAAACGGCTATTACCTACTTTTCCAAATTGGTATCCAATATTTGTGTTTAATTGAGTTTTAGGTGTAATATCCCAAGTATGGTTTAACATTAAAATAGGCTCTTCTACCTCTTTAACACGAGAGTTTTTTTTCTCACCGTTTAACCAACCCCAATACTCATTATATTTAATACCTTTTAAATCGTAAACTTCTTGTGTATTAGCAGAAGACTTACCTCTTCTATTTGGCGCATAAATTGATGTAAAGTTTAAGCTATGCTTGTCGTTAAACTTTTTCTCTATAGATGCAAAAAATGAATTAGAATCGTATAAAGTTGCATCTTGGAAACCTTCATTTCCCCAACGGCGACCTGCCATAATTGTATATGCCCAACCATCTTCCATTAAACCAGAGGCGTAACTTGCCATGATACGGTTTGTATAACTTCTATTAGAAGATGAATATGTAATACGGCCACCTTCTCTATAAGATGAAGCTTTTGTATTAATATTTGTTGTACCTAAAATACCACCAAAGTTATAAGCTGAAGGCTTTAAACCGGTTGTTAATTCCTGATTACGAACAACATCATTTAATCCACCCCAATTACTCCATTGTGGTCTACCAGTATCAAATTTATTCATTTTAATACCGTTAATTAAAACTGATCCATTATCTGAGTCTAAACCTCTTACTCTAAAAAAAGAAGAGCTAAACTCGAAAGCGGCAGTTCTTTGAAAAATGTCTTGTGAAGATGATAATAAACCAGATATATTATCTGATCCACTTGTATCATCATTTAATTCATCATCAGATAAAGTGATGGTAAATAAATCTGCTTGACTACCACGATCTACTTCAAGAATCATATCTTGAATATCTACTGTTCTTCCTTCGTTTACAACAATAGCGTAGCGTTTTGGTAAAAAACCTGGTTTAGAAATTTTAAGCATTTGTTCTCCAAATGGTACTGGAGTTGCGAACTTAAACTGGCCAAGGCCATCGGTTTTTTCTGTCTGTCCTGTTTCTTCAACAGTAATCGTTACATCTGGAATAGGCTCGTTTGTTACAGCGTCTTTAACGCTTCCTTTTACTATAGTCTCTTGTGCTACAAGCGAAAAGGTTGAAAACATTCCAAATAAAAAAATAAATAAACTTTTTTTCATACTAGAAATAATAATTGTTTAAGGTTAAATTATAGTTATTTAACAGCGTGCAAACTTACATTATTTATTAGAAACATTTACCTTTGGCAAGCATTTTGTATAAATGAATAACATAAACATAACATTACACCAAATGAATAATTTAAGATTACTTTTTTTAATCGCTTTTTTAACTCCTTTTATTAGTGTTAATGCACAAGAGGAAAAAACTTATAAAATTCACACTGTTGCTTTTTATAATCTAGAAAACTTATTTGACACAGAAAATGACCCTGAGAAAAATGATGAAGCTAGCCCAATGATGGAAATTAAAGCAGATAGAGAGAACATTTACAAAAGAAAAGTACATAATATGGCAAGAGTTATTGCAGATATTGGTACAGAAACAACTGGAAATGCGCCTGCTCTTTTAGGTATTTGCGAGGTTGAAAACATTAAAGTTATTGAAGATGTTGCTAATGACCCTTTACTTTTAGCTAAAGATTATGGCATTGTACATTTTGAATCTCCAGATAGACGTGGTATTGATGTTGGTTTAATGTACCAAAAAGATTTATTTCAACCTATATCTAAGAGCTCTCATACTTTAAAAATTTATGACGATCAAACTAGAAAACGTGTTTATACAAGAGATCAATTATTAGTTAGTGGAGAATTAGAAGGTGACTTAGTACATATAATTGTTAATCACTGGCCTTCTAGAAGTGGTGGTGAAGCAAGAAGTAGAAGTAAAAGAATTGGTGCTGCTAAACTTAACAAACGTATTATAGACTCTTTACAATCTATAGATCCTTACGCTAAAATTATTACTATGGGTGACTTAAACGATGACCCAACAAATGCTAGTGTAAAAGATGTTTTAAAAGCTAAAAGAAAAAAGAAAGATGTTAAAGTAAAGGGTATTTACAATCCATACATTAATATGTTTAAAAAACAAGGTTTAGGCACTACAGCTTATAGAGATGCTTGGAGTTTATTTGATCAAATTATGGTTACAAAGCCTTTAATTGAAGAAGATTTCTCTTCTTTTAGGTATTATAAAGCTGGTATTTATAATAAAAACTACCTAACTAATAAGAGAGGTCGTTATAAAGGATATCCTTTAAGAAGTTTCGCCGATGGTGGATTTACAGATGGTTTTAGTGACCACTTTCCTGTTTATATTTACTTAATTAAAGAAGTAAATTAAAAAAAGAATATTTAAAAAAAAGAGCGATTTCTAATTAAGAAATCGCTCTTTTTTTTGATTAACGTTTAGCTAAACCACTGTTGCCATGGCAGCTTTATAATTACCAAAATTAGTGCTATTGTATAAAATATAGCTAAAGGCTTAAGTTTTCCTGCTGAAGTTAGCTTCTTTTTATGTTTAGAATAACCTATAGTAATTAATGCTACAGCAATTAACATAGTTAATGGGTGTTCTACTGCGTTAGAACGTAAGGCAGAATTTCCCATAACTTCTTTTACTGTATTTTCTCCAAAATAATCTGACACAAACCAAAGCACAATACCTATTAATAACTGAATATGAGATACTATTAGAGTGAATAAAGCGATTCTAAAATCTTTAGCTTCATACTCTTTTTTACCAAAATGTTTTATTAAGGCATTTGCGGTTGCTATAATCATCATTACAAAGACTAAATAAGCCCAGTAAGAGTGTAAGAATTTAACTGTTGACAGCATAGTTTATATTTTAATTGTTGTTTGGCAAATGTAATAATTATTGCGCATAAAAAAACCGCTTCTATATAAGAAGCGGTTTTTAATATATAATAGATTAGGGATTTATTTACTCTTCAGTATTTAATACCCATTCTCCGTCTAATTTAATTAGAGACATTTCTTCTTCTCCACTTGCACCATCGTAAATAGCATACTTTAAAACATACTTTTGCTCGTTTTCAGCATTTGGCGCTAATTCATTTGAAAGTAAATCTGCAAAAACAGTTAATAACATTTCATTACTCCAATATGCTGGTTCTGATGGGCGTCTATCGAAGTTAGAATATTGAACCATACTAGAAACTGGATCTTCAAAACCTGAAACAGTTCCAAAAGCACTTTCAATGTAACCAAATTCGGCAGCACCCAAAGTTAATCTAATAGTATTATCTGGTACCCAAACTCCATTGTCAAAACCAAATTTTAAAGAAGTTTCGATTGTAGACTCATGAGCATTCCACATACCATTTGTATATGTGTAAAGGTTACCTCTTATTTGCGCTCCTGTAGAACTAGAGTAGTAATCGTAGATTACAAATAACTCTTCTTCTTCTTGACCGTAAGGGAAGTTTAACTCTAAGAATGTTGGTAAGTAGTTGTTTGGTGAAACAGAGGTACTAAAGTTATCGTATTGACCTGGTTGTCCAGATCCTGTTCCCATAGAATCAAAATCTGCAGAACTTAAGTAGTAAATATCTTCTACTGCTTCCCAGTTACCAGCTGTATACATAAAATACTCTCCTTTAGAGTTTGTATCTCCTGTAGCTCCAAGTGTTTTAATTGCTAAATCTTGAATTCTCCAACGTCCAGCGTCACCTTCATCGTCTGGAGTTGCAGGATCGTCTCCTATAGAAGTGTACTTAAAAGCAATATTAATTTCTTGTCCGTCGTAAGCTGAAAAGTCATAATCTTCAGACGAAGCCATATTTCCTGTTGCTGGGTTAGCTAAAGTGATTTCATCCCAGGTAGCAGTTGCTACATCTCCAGTATAATCTGTAGAAACTAAAATTTTAATTAAAGATGTATCTCCAGCAAAGTCTAATTCTTGAGTTATTTGAAACTTTAAGTTGTCTTCTCCAGCTAAGTCTACTGTTGGAGAAACTAACCATTCTACATTAGAAAATTGGTCTCCAAAATATCCATTACCTTGTACATACCCAGTTTCTGAAGTCCAAACAGCATCTACTCCAGACTCTTCAACAGATGTCCATCCTTCTAAGCTTCCTGCAAAGTTATACTCTATAATATTTGCTAAACCTACTTCTGGAGTTTCTGTATATTGCTTGTATTTTGCTAAAACAATTTGTCCTTCCGTTGGCGCAGCAATTTGCGTTAATAATATATCTTGAATTTCTGGAGTTGCATTAACATCTGGATAAAAACCAAAAGCGTCACTTCCTGCAGATGCATAATCTGAATTTGTTAAACTATAGATATCTGCATTTGTATAATCGCTTACACCTTCTGCACTACCAATGTATAAATTGTAGTTTACTAAAACTGAAGATCCTTGACCATATAATGGGTATAAATCTGCTAATAAGTTTGGAATTGAATCTTTAGCTTGATCTTCTGAATCAAAACTACCAAAACCTAAATCGAAAGCATCATAATCATCTTCTGTTAGTGTATAAACAAATTCACCTACGTTAGGCTCTCCTGGCATTGCATCAATTTCATTATTGATGTCTTCTAGTGGCTCACAACCTGTAAAGATTGCTGCCGCAAGTACTAATAAATAAATTACTTTTTTCATTTTCTTTTTTTTTAAAAATTAAGTTTCATTCCAACACTAAATGTTCTTCCGAAACCGTAATATACTCTTGCTGTTCTAAAAGTAGAATCACCACCATCTTGAGCATCAGCAATATATTCTGTATCAAATACATTATTAATTCTTCCTGTTATAGTAGCATCAAAGCTTCCAAAAGAAAAACCATGTCTTATCGCTGTGTCAAAAATACCATAAGCTGGTACTTTCCATGCATCTGGACCTGCTTCTCCTCTATCACTAGGATCAAATTGAGCGTATAAGTCATCAAAATAGTTGTAATCTATTGTAAATGTAGTTTCAGGTGTTAATTTATAATTTGTACCTAAAGCTAATGTTGTTTGGGCTGCATCACCTACATGTAGATCTTCTATAATAATATCTACAGTTTGAACAACTGTATTTGTCTCATCAAGAATTTCTACTCCTTCTATATTGTTATCCCATCTCCAATCTCCAAGAGATGCCATACCTGTAATAGTTAAATTATCTGTAGCTTTATATTTTAAATCTACCTCAACACCTTTATGTAAAGCGTTTACACCTAAAATATTAGCAAATGCTCTTGTACCATCTTGTAATTGGAAACTAGCAACTTCTGTTCTATCATTCCATTTAGTGTGGTATACATTAATATTAGCAGATAATTTCTCACCTCTAAAACCGTAACCTAATTCAAAACTAGTAATTTTTTGATTTTCTGCATCTTCATTAACATCTACATTGTTTCTACTAGCGAATACAGAGTTAAAATATGGTGCTTTTTCAAAATACCCTAAATTTACAAAAACATTATGATTTTCGTTAATATTATAATTAACACCACCTTTTGCTCCATATCCAAAAAAGTTATAAGCATCTGTTTCTTGTAATGGATCGGTATCTAAATATAAGAAACGATCTACTCTTTTATAAGCAGTGTTTGAAGCTGATAAAGATACAAACGCTGATAATTTATCTTTTGAATATTCTGCTTGAGCAAATGCTCCAAACCAGTTTACTTTACCATCGTTATCATAAAAGATTTTATCACCAACTTGTGCTTGGTTATTTGGGTTATTAACATTACTGTTATCTAATGCATATTGACCTCCTAATAAATCTGTAACTTCTGTAAAGTGAATACCTTTATAGTTTCTATAATCTAAACCTCCTAATAATACAATTTCATCTGTAAGGTCTGTTTTTAATGTAGATAATACACCAAACCAGTTATGGTCGTTCCTTGAAGCTCTTAAAAAAGATTCTGAACCATTTACTCCTGCAGCTTCATTTTCTGCAACAATTCTATCAAAATCAATTGTACCTAATTCTCCAATTCTATAGTCTGAGTTTGAAAGAGCGAATTTAGTACCGTCTCCTCCAGTTCCACCACCACCACCAGAACCAAACGAAACGTAGGCTGCTGTTGATAAAGATGTTTTGTCTGAAATATCCCAATAGTGATTTAATGAGATTTGTGGTTTGTGGTAAAAGTTATCTTCTGCATGAGTAACTTGTCCATTTTTGTAACCCCAGTCTGAATTGAATTTAATTCCACTTTCACTATCTCTGTAAGTATCTATAGTGTGACTAGTTTGTCTCTGACCGTGACGTTGCTTAGCACCAAAAGCTGTAAACGATAATTTGTGGTCTTCACCTAATTGTTTAGATAAGTTTAAAAAGTAAGATACAGCACTAAACTCTGTACCATCTACATAACCGTCACCGTCTGTTTTTGCTGCTGAAACTGTTGCTGCAAAACCATTATCCATTAAGCCTGTTGAGTAAGTTACTCCATATTTTTCGTAACCATCGTTTCCTAAAGTTGCATAAACATTACCACCTTCTTCTACATCTGTAGTTTTAGAAATGATATTAATTGTACCTCCTACAGATGGAACAGCTACTTTAGAAGCTCCAAGACCTCTTTGCACTTGCATAGAACTTGTTACATCTCCTAATCCTGCCCAGTTAGACCAGTACACTCTACCATTTTCCATATCGTTAACTGGCACACCATTAATCATTACCGCAACATTTTCTGAGTCGAAACCACGTAAATTAATACGTCCATCTCCATATCCACCACCTGCTTTAGTAGCATAAACTCCTGGTGTTGACTTTAAAACTTCTGGAAATTCCTGAGTACCTAACTTTAGAGAAATTTCGTTTGCTCTAATTGTAGATACTGCTACAGGTGTTTTTCTGTCTACAGCTACAGAAGCAATAATATTAACCTCATCTAAACCAAACTCACTTGGAGCTAAAGTTATTTCACCTAAATTTGTATCTCCAGAGATTTCAAATTCTTGTGATAAGTAACCTACAAAAGAGATAGATAATTTAGTATCGCTTGACTTAGTTGTTAAGTTAAAATTTCCATCAAAATCTGTAGAAATACCATTGCTAGTTCCTACTTCGATAACATTTACACCTGGCATTGGTGCATTAGTTTCTGGATCTAGTACAGTACCTGTTACCACACTTTGAGCCAATGTAATTGCTGAACATAATAATGTTACTGCAAAAAACAAAAATTTAAAATTGTTCTTCATTTTGTTGAATTGAATTGTTTGTTTAATTTTTGACAAAATTACGCATATATGCGGGTGGTATATTAACTCAATGTTAACGTTTGATGAAGTTTTTTTAACATCTGTTTAACTTACAAGGATTTTTACATAAAAAATTGTAAGTTTATATGTACTAATTAAATTTTTTAAAGAAATTTAAAAGGTTTTGAGTTGAGTTGTCATGGTTTTTATAACTCCCTGTCTTTATATCTCCTAGGATATTACTTGCTAATTGTTTACCTAGCTCTACTCCAAATTGGTCGTAGCTATAAATATTCCATATTATACCTTGTACTAGTATTTTATGCTCATACAAAGCTATAAGTTTACCTAAGCTTTCTGGTGTAAGCTTTTTAATAAATATAGAATTAGTTGGTTTATTGCCTTTAAATACCTTATAAGGTAATAGCTCCTGAATTTCTTCTTGTGATAAGTTTGAGTTTTCTAACTCTTGAAGTACTTCTGCTTTTGTTTTACCGTTTAATAATGCTTCGGTTTGAGCAATATAATTTGCTATTAGTTTATTTTGATGGTCTTGATTGCCGTGAAGGCTTTGCGCAAAACCAATAAAATCTGCAGGAATTAATTTTGTTCCTTGATGAATTAATTGAAAAAAAGCATGTTGAGAATTTGTACCAGGTTCTCCCCAAATTAATGTACCCGTTTGGTAATTTACTCTTTTTCCATTTCTATCAATGCTTTTTCCATTGCTTTCCATAATACCTTGCTGCAAATATGTTGCAAATTGATTAAGATATTGTGAATAAGCTATTACAGCTTCACTTTCTGCATTAAAAAAGTTATTATACCAAATTGTTAGCATTGATAAAACTACAGGTATATTTGTCTCGAAGGCTTCATTTTTAAAATGAATATCCATTTTATTTGCACCTTCTAATAGTTGATTAAAATTATTATAACCAACAGCTAAACTAATAGTTAAACCTACTGCACTCCATAAAGAAAAACGACCGCCAACCCAATTCCACATTGGAAATACATTGTTTTCATCTATACCAAACTGTTTTACTTTTTCAATATTTGTAGAAACTGCAACAAAGTGTTTGGCTACATCTTTGTTATTAGTGTGTTTTAAAAACCAATTTTTAATTGTTGTTGCATTAGATAGTGTTTCTTGTGTTGTGAATGTTTTAGATACAATTACAAACAATGTTGTTTCTGGATCTAATTTTTTAAGCACTTCATTAACATGATCTCCATCTACATTACTTACAAAGTGGGTTGCTAAATGGTTTTTATAATATTGTAAAGCATCTACAACCATTGCAGGACCTAAATCACTACCGCCAATCCCAATGTTTACAATTGTTTTAAAAGCTTTACCTGTATAACCTTTTAATTCGCCATTAATTATTTGATTACTAAATTTTTCAATTTTAGCTTTTACTTCAAATACTTCTGGCATTACATTTTTACCTTCTACAAGGACTGTATCTAATTTCTTTCCGCGAAGCGCTGTATGTAAAACAGCTCTTTTCTCGGTTTTGTTTATTACTTCTCCTTCAAAATATGCAGATATTGCTTCTTTAAGTTTTACTTCTTTTGCTAAATCTAATAATAGGCTTAGTGTTTTTTCTGTAATTCTATTTTTAGAAAAATCCACATAAAAATCTTCCCAATTTAAAGACAAATTGTTAGCTCTATCTTCATTTTTTTCAAACAAATCTTTCATTTTTAAATCTTTTACAGATTCAAAATGATTTTGCAATGCTTTCCATGCTTTTGTTGTGGTTGGATTAATAGATGGTAAGGCCATTATTTTATTTGAGTTATTAGGTTATCTTGAGATATTAATAAACTATCCATTTCTATTTCATCAACAGGTTCTATTGGATAATCTATATTATCTAATTGAAGTTTTAAAGGTTTTATATATTCTAAAAACTCAGTTTTTAAGCTGTCTGAAATTGGTTTTGCTTCTGGTAATTTTTGTTTAAATGGGTCTACTTGTTTTCCATTTTTCCAAAAACGATAACAAACGTGAGGTCCTGAGGTATTACCCGTCATGCCAACATAGCCTATTACTTCGCCTTGTTTTACAAAGTCTCCAACTTTGGCTTTACGTTTAGACATATGTAAGTATTGTGTAGTATATGTTGCATTATGTTTTACTTTTACATAATTACCATTACCGCCACGTCTTGCAGACTCTATAACGGTTCCGTTTGCTGTAGACATAATTGGAGTTCCTACTTTTGCCGCAAAATCTGTACCTTTATGTGGTCTTACACGATTTCCATATAAAGCAATACGTCTTTTTAAATTATATCTAGATGAAATGCGACTAAAACTAACTGGAGATTTTAAAAATGCGCGACGTAAATTTTTTGCTTCTTCACTAAAATAATCTCTAATACCTAAAACGGTATCTGTTTCAAATTCGAAAGCATAAAAAGGCTCTTTGTTATGTTCAAAGTATGCTGCTTTTATTTCATGTATTCCTGCATAAATAGAGTCGTCTATATACTTTTCTGTATAAACAACTTTAAATTTATCGTTTTTTTGAAGTCTTGAAAAATCTATTGTCCACGCATAAATATCACTCATTCTCAAAGCTAACATAAAGGGTTTGCCTTGCTCGTCTAGTGCGTTAGATATGTTTGAATTTATAACGCCTGAAACTGTTTTTTCAACGTACTTAATTGGTTTCGTACTTGTATAAGCTTTAATAGAGTCTTGAAAATCTACAACAGCATAACGTTCTTTTGTTGGTTGATATATAAAGCATTTAGGTGTCTGTAACGAATCGTTAGCACATAATATGGTATATGGCTTCCCTACCTGAAGTTTTCTTACATCAAAGCTATCTTTTGATGCTTCTGCTATTTCAAAAATTTTTGGGTAACTTATATTATTACGCTCTAAGATTACACCAAACGTATCTCCTCTTTTAATGGTATCTCTTTTTACAACAAAGTCTTTTAAATTAAACCCAAACTCATATAATTCTTCGGGTTCAATTACAGATACAACTTCTAAATCTTGTTTGTTTTCTTCATCTTCTTTACAACTATTTATAGTTATAAAAAGTAGAAATACTATTATAAGTTTTTTCCCCAATCTTCCAGTTCTTGTGTACTCCATAGGTCTGGAAAAAATATTCGTCTTTGATATTTTGGATGCATGTATTTTACCCATTCGCTTCCTCCTGTTGCTTCTGCTGTTTTTCCACCAATGTTTAAATAGTGGTTTGCGGTGTTATAATGTGCCATTACCCATGTTATGTTTACTGTGTAATCATAATGGCGCATGGCTTTAATTAAATCTTGATCTTCTTTAACTTCTTGTGGTAACCCTTTAAAAATGGTCCACAAATTATGTGTATTATAGAACTCTGCAAATCTAATAAATTCGTCTTTGTATTTCTCTTCGAAAACTGTTAATGTATAAGATTTTTTTCCTGTTTTATAGTCTTTTCCTGCTGCTTGCCAATATAAATGCTCAAAAGCATGTTCAAAAGACGTATTACGATCTATTGTTTCTCTAAAACGGTTATCTATTAAATTTATTAGCTCTGTTGAGGCAAATTCTATTTTTCGGTATTGCGCACTTTGAAAACCGCTTGCTGGTGTTAGTGTGTTTCTAAATTTATTATACTGCTCTACATCCATACCATCTTTCATTACTGTAAAAGATGATGTTAACACATCGAAATAGCGACTTATACGCATGATTTTTGTTTCGAAAAATGCTGCGGTAATATTTTCTTTTTTTGCGACTTGGTCTATTTCCCAAAGAATCATTTTAAATAATAACTCATTGACTTGATGATACATTAAAAATACCATTTCATCTGGCAATGTTGTACGTTGCACCTGAAGGTTTAACAATGCATCGGTTTGTATATAATCCCAATAATCTATTGGTTTACTATGTAGCAAACCATCAAGATGCGTGTTTACATTTTGACCTAAGTTTTTATATTTATCTATTAATTGATCGGTTGTATTTTGGTCTATACTCATTAGTTTTCTACAATAATTTTGAATGGATGTTTTAATCCTTTCCAAGCCACTAAGTCTGCTCTTAAAGAACCTACCGCTAAATCTGCTTTTATACGTAAAGGTAATTTATTTTTATCTTTAGTTACCCATAGCGTTAAACTTTCTTCTTCTTTAAATACTCGTCCTGCCATCACATATGGTCTAAATATTAATGACTCTACTTTATTTCCGTTATTCATTTTTATAGTTTCTTCTCCTAAATATTTTAATTTGAAACCATAGCTTTCTTCATCAAAAAACATATCTAAAGAGACTTCGTCTCCTATTTTTAAAGCTGACACGTCTATATTATCTCTTAAATAATAAAACGTTGAAACCATGTCTTGTACATTTGTTTTGGTCTCAATTGTTTTTTTAGTATTGTATTTTTTATTGTGAATAAAGGCTTTCTTCTCTTCTTGATTAAATTTTATCTCTATATCTTTTGTGTGACCTCCTTCGTCTATTTTTCTAATAAATTTATAAGGTAGTATTGTGCTTTTATCGAAATAGCTTTCGTATTGATCTTCTACTTTAAAAAACCATTTAATTGCTCCTGTTGTCCAACCTTTACCAACTACATGATATACCGGTTTTCCATCTAGCGTTTTTTCTTTTACAGAGAGTGTTGCGTTACCGGCTTTTAAAAAACCACTGTAACTCATTTTAAACTTAAACCACTCACCACTTTTAAATGAGCTTTCTTGAGAAAAACCCAAATTATATATGAGTATTGCTAGTAATATAAATGTAAATTTTTTCATAGTTTTTGTCTTATTATAAACAACTTAGAAGCTATTTATTTATTGCTCTACAAGGTTAGGTTACAATTACTATTCCAAAAATATAAATAAAAAAACACCACTAAAGCATTAGTGATGTTTTTTATTTGTTATTTAAACTATAGCTTTTATAGTGTTCCGCGTTTTGCTTGTTCTCTTTCTATAGACTCGAACAAAGCTTTAAAATTTCCTGCTCCAAAACCTTTTGCTCCCATACGTTGAATGATTTCGAAAAAGAGTGTTGGCCTATCTTCTACTGGTTTTGTAAAAATTTGAAGTAAGTAACCTTCTTCATCGGCATCTATCATGATACCTAAACCTTTTAGTTTTTCGATATCTTCTTTTAACTCATGGCTAAATTCTTCTAAACGGCCAGGTACAGATTTATAATATTCGTCTGGTGGTGTTGATAAAAACTCCACACCATTTGCACGTAATTGCGATACTGTTTTTAAAATATCGTCTGTGGCTACTGCTATGTGTTGTACTCCTGCGCCTTCGTAAAAATCTAAGTATTCTTCTATTTGTGAGCGTTTTTTACCTTCGGCTGGTTCGTTGATTGGGAATTTTATTCTTCCGTTCCCGTTAGACATTACTTTACTCATTAATGCTGAGTATTCTGTATGTATTTGCTTATCGTCAAAAGATAAAAAGTTTTCAAAACCCATAACGTCTTCATACCATTTTACCCATACATCCATTTGGTTCCAGCCTACATTACCAACCATGTGATCTATGTATTTTAAGCCTGCTGTTGGTGGATTATAATCTGACTCCCATTTTTGGAATCCTGGTAAAAATGCACCGTTATAATTTTTACGTTCTACAAACATGTGTACTGTTTCGCCATAGGTGTAAATTCCTGCTCTTACTACTTCGCCATGCTCGTCTTTTTCTACTGTTGGCTCCATATAAGATTTTGCTCCTCTTGAAGTTGTTTCTTCGTAAGCTTTTCTTGCATCTTCAACCCATAGTGCTACTATTTTAACACCATCGCCATGTTTTACAATATGGTCGTTTATTGGTGATTTACTGTTTAATGGTGTTGTTAGCATTAACTTAATTTTGTCTTGTGTTAAGACGTAACTTACAGAGTCTGTTGAGCCTGTTTCTAAGCCTTTGTATGCGTGCGATTGAAAACCGAATGCTGTTTTGTAAAAGTGTGCTGCTTGTTTGGCATTACCTACATAAAACTCTACGTAGTCTGTTCCTAAAAGTGGAAGGAAATCTTGTGCGCCTTCGAATATTTTTTCTAAACCGTAGTTTACTGATTCTATTTCTTTTTTACTCATGATGTTTATATTTTTTCTTCTTGTTTTAAGAAGTACTCAATTTTATTGATTGAGCGTGTACTTTTTGATTTTACTATTACTTAGCTAATATTTTAGCCCTGATTGATGCGGCATCCTTTTTTTATTTTTCTTAAAAAAAGATATAGCGGAAAGCAGGAAATAGCTTCTAATTATTTTAATGTTCTAACCAAGATTTGTAATAATCTTCGTCTGCTATTTTCATAGCTTCTTCTGTTACCATTAATGGTTTAAAGGTGTCTACCATTACTGCGAGTTCTTCGGTTTTGATTTTGCCTATACTTTTTTCGGTTGTTCCTGGATGTGGACCATGTGGTATTCCTGCTGGATGCAGCGAAATGTGACCTTGATCTATATCGTTACGGCTCATAAAATCGCCATCTACGTAATACAACACTTCGTCACTGTCTATGTTACTGTGGTTGTATGGTGCTGGTATGCTTTGCGGATGATAGTCGTACAAACGTGGTACGAAACTACAAATAACGAAGGCGTCTGTCTCGAAGGTTTGATGTACTGGTGGCGGTTGGTGTACGCGACCAGTAATTGGCTCGAAATCGTGAATTGAAAATGCGTATGGATAATTATAACCGTCGTAACCTACAACATCGAATGGATGTGATGCGTAAACCATATCGAAAATTTCGTCTTGTTTTTTAACTTTCATTAAAAAGTCTCCAGATTCGTTATTGGTTTCTAACTCGTAAGGTCTGCGTAAATCGCGCTCGCAATATGGCGAATGTTCTAATAATTGTCCAAACCAATTACGGTAACGTTTTGGTGTGTAAATTGGCCTGCGAGACTCGACTATAAATAGTCTATTATCTTCTGTATCGAAGTCTATTTTGTAAATTACACCTCTTGGTATTATTAAATAGTCGCCGTATTTAAAGTCTAAGTTACCTAGGTGTGTACGTAATTTTCCTGAGCCTTTATGGATGAAAATCATCTCGTCTGCATCTGAGTTTTTATAAAAATAATCTGTTGTAGATTGTTTTGGTGCAGATAGTATAATTGTACAATCGCTATTTGTTAAAACGGCTTTGCGGCTTTTTAAATAATCGTTTTCTGGTTTTACTTGAAACCCTCTAAAACGATAGGATTGTATGTGGTTTTTTTTGGCAATTTTTGGTGCAACACTGTATTGTCCTTTTATTTCTTTTACTTGTGTTGGTCTTTGTTCGTGATAGGAGTTTGTACTCATACCGTCGAAACCTATGGTGCCAAAAAGTTGCTCGTAATATAAAGACCCATCTTTTTTTCTAAATTGTGTGTGTCTTTTATGTGGGATGTTTCCTAATTTATGATAGAATGGCATTTTTTTAGTTTTTATGAATTAAAAATTAAAGTAGAAAGCAGCACTTTTACTTTACTAAATGCGAAATAGGGAACAGGCAAATCACTCAGGATTTCTTTTTATAAGAAATTTTAAGAAGGTTAGTAAGTCTTGCCAATGTGATTCCATACAAAAACAAATATCGTGAATATTATGCATTTAATAAAATGTATGTTTTTTTAATTTTAAAAAAGCCTAGAACCAAAAGCCTAAATTAAAAAACCAAAAACTTTCTCTAGATTCTGGTGAGTATGAAAACCTACCTTCTAAGGGACCTAAAAAAGTTTCTATACCATAACCTAAAGCATAGCCCGAATAATCTGGTAAAGAAAACCAGTCTACAGTACTAAATAAATTATTTTTTGCATTGGCAAAATTTGCTGCAGCCAAAATATGTTGCTTTTTAAATATCTCGTAATCTAAATTTATTGTGCCTTTTAAAACACTATTAGATTGAATTGATAAATAATCGTAACCATAAAATGATTTAAAGTTATTTATAAAATTGTTTGCATAACCACCAAGTGTAAAATTAAGATATGGGTTATTTTTTGCGTTTAATTTTGCTCCTGCTTCTGCTAATATATTTACCGAAAATTTTGAAGAAAAACTATATGCATAACCCAAGTCTGCTTTTACAATTGAAAATTCTGAAAAGTTATTATTAAAATCTGAAGAATAGAAGTAGAAATTAAAATCGCCATTAAAATAAAGTCCTTCGTTAGGATAGTATTTATTATCGAATGAATCGTACTTGAAATTAGCATATCCAGAAAGGTAATCACTATTATCAAAAGTTGTTTCGGTTTGGTTTGCTGAAGATAAAACAGTTTCGGTTGTAATTTTATAATGCTTGTGCTCAAGTCCTAGAGTAAGCGCTAAATCGTTTTTATATTGTGTTTGTACAAATACTCTATTGGTTAAATCTGTTAATTTAAGTCCTAATTTATTTACTCCAACAGCAGATAACTGCGTTGGTGTTAAAAATGCAGATGCTAATACACTTTTATTAAATTCATTATATCTAGATTTAACTCCAAAACTCCAGTATATACCTTTATCTACATAATATTCAAAATTATACCTTACATTATCTCCTGCTATTAAATCTAGAGATAATACATCACTTTTAAAAAGCAGTTGTTTTCTTGTAAGGTTTGCTAATAATGCACTTTTGTACAGCCCATCATAATGTAAACCAAATTTTAATGTTGTTGTTTTTTCTGTTTCAAAAACTTCTGTATTTAAGTTATAACCTTCTACTCCATTTTTAGTTGTAGATGCCAGTTTGTATGTAAAACTATCAAAGTTATTTGTAGCCACTAAATTATTGGTACCACTTATAAACTTGCCATAGCTTACTTTTTGGTCTGGCCTTAATTTTAGTTTCCCTATTACGTAAGATCTTGTGTAGTTTTCTAGTCCTTTAATATTTATATCTAGAATTTGTAAACTATCTGGCGCCCGATGGTTTGTTATTTCTATTGGTTTTTTAATTTGATTATCTGCTAATTTTTGTAATTGTGACAGTTTTAATTTAGCTGCACTAATACCGTTTTTAATTATTTGTGGTCCATCATCAAAGGAAACAACCGTAAATTTAGAAATATCTGGTTTTATATAAATATCTGTTTTTGGCGCTTTAACTTTCATATCGTTTATTGTACGAAAATTATTTATTTGAAATAAAATTTCTGGTGCCGAAGACAAATCAGTTCTATTAGCTAACCCATCTTGAACATCTACTCCTATTATAACATCCATTCCTTTCGCTCTTAACTCGTCTATTGGATAGTTGTTTGTAACACCACCATCTATTAAAAGCTTATCACCTATTAATACTGGTTGAAATAACGATGGAAATGCTCCACTAGCTTTAATAGCTTGTGGTAAATTACCTTTATCTAATATTACTGGTTGGCCATTTTCTATATTTGTAGCTATACAGAAAAAAGGAATTGGGAGTTTACTAAAATCCTCTATATCATTTACATGCATTGTTAGCTTAGACAAAAGATTAAATGTGTTTTGCCCACGCGATAAGGCTGAAGGTAATTTAATTTCAAAATCATTAAATGGTAAAATAACAGCATATTTTTCGTTATTTTCTCTTTCATAAAATGTTTTTGCTGCTCTAGGTATATTATCGTTAATAATTTTATCGAAATCTACAGATCTAAATATTGAATCTAGTTGTTTACCAGAATATCCTGAGGCATATAGAGAACCTACAATAGCTCCCATGCTAGTTCCTGCAACATAGTCTACTCTAATTCCTAAACTGTCTATTACTTTTAATGCTCCAATGTGTGCAAGTCCCTTTGCTCCACCACCACTTAAAACCAGCCCTACTTTAGGCTCTTTAGCTTCACTGTTTTGAGCAGACAAATTAGCTTTAAAAGCTAATAATAGTAATATTACGATAATATATCTTTTCATTTAATCTATGTCGTTTTTATGAAAATAATTATATATTTTTTCTGCTCTAGAGACACCAACTACATTTTCTAGCTCGTCTAATTTTGCATTTGCAATGCGTTTTGCAGATTTAAATACTTTTAATAAATCTACAATTGTTTTTTCTCCTATTCCAGGAATCGATTGCATTTCGGTATTTAAAGCTTGTTTGCTTCTTTTATTTCTATGATGTTCTATCCCAAAACGGTGTGCTTCATTTCTTAATTGTTGTATAATTTTTAATGTTTCGCTTTTTTTATCTAAATATAATGGAATTGGATCGTTTGGGTAAAATAATTCTTCTAAACGTTTAGCGATACCTATTATTGCTATTTTTCCTCTTAAACCTAAAACGTCTAAACTTTTTAAGGCAGATGATAATTGCCCTTTTCCTCCATCTATAATTATTAATTGAGGTAAAGGCTCTTCTTCTTCCAATAAACGTTTATATCTTCTATAAACAACTTCTTCCATAGAAGCAAAATCATCTGGACCTACAACTGTTTTTATATTAAAGTGACGATAATCTTTTTTGCTTGGTTTTCCGTTTTTAAAAACTACACATGCTGCAACAGGATTTGTACCTTGTATATTAGAATTATCAAAACATTCTATATGCCTTGGCTCTTCGCTTAATCGTAAATCTTTTTGCATTTGAGCCATAATACGTTTTACATGACGATCTGGATCTGTAATTTTAACTTGCTTAAAACGCTCCATTCTATAATATTTTGCATTTCTAATAGACAAGTCTAAAATGCGCCTTTTATCTCCTAATTGTGGTAATGAAACTTTAATGTCCTGACCAACATTTACTTTAAATGGCACATAAATTTCTTTAGATTTAGAATTAAAACGCTCTCTAATTTCAATTATAGCTAACTCTAATAATTCTTTATCTGTTTCATCAAGTTTCTTTTTAATTTCTAAAGTATGAGAACGAATTATTGAACCGTAAGATATTTGAAGAAAATTTATATATCCATAGCTTTCATCACTAACTATAGAAAACACATCTACATTACTAATTTTTGGATTTATAATTGTAGATTTTGCTTGGTAGTTTTCTAAAACCTCAATTTTTTCTTTTATTTTTTGAGCGTCTTCAAACTGCATATTTTCTGCAAAAATTTGCATTTGCTCTTTAAATTGCTCTAAGGAGTCTTTAAAGTTCCCTTTTAATATCTCTCTAATTGCAGTGATGTTTTCTTGATAACTTGCTTCGGTCTCAAGGCCTTCACAAGGTCCTTTGCAATTTCCTAAATGATATTCTAGACATACTTTAAATTTTCCTGAAGCTATATTTTCATGAGATAACTTATAATTACACGTTCTTAGCTTATAAAGACCTTTAATTAAATCCAGTAGTGTTTTCACTGTTTTCATACTGGTGTAAGGCCCAAAGTATTCGCTACCATCTTTAATTACTCGTCTCGTAGGAAATACTCTAGGGAAACGTTCTTTTTTTATACAAATCCAAGGATAAGATTTATCGTCTTTTAGTAAAACATTATACCTTGGTTTATGTTTTTTTATTAAGTTATTCTCTAAAAGTAAGGCATCGGTTTCGGTTTTAACAACAATATGTTTAATGTCTGCTATTTTTTTTACTAAAACTCTTGTTTTACCATTATCATGGGTTTTTGTAAAATACGATGTTACTCTTTTTCTTAAATTTTTTGCTTTACCTACATAAATAATAGTACCTTCAGCATTATAATATTGGTACACTCCCGGAGATGTAGGTAGTGTTTTTAATAATATATCTAGTGGTGAATTTTGCATTTATCCAAAGGTAATTATTTTAATGGGTTAGTTACAATTAAGAAAGTGCTTTAATCATTAAAATAATAAAATTTTTAGATTAATTATTTATTAATTTCGGCATTAATTAAAATAGTAAAATGAATAAAAAAATAATTGGTAGAGTTGATAAAATTGACTTTCCTAAATTAAATTTATTTGGTGTGGATGCCAAGATAGATACAGGTGCTTATACCTCTGCCATACATTGCTCAAAAATTGTAGAAGAAAATAATATTTTAAAATGCACTTTTTACAGTGAAGGTCACCCTAATTTTAGCGGCAAACAAGTAGATTTTGAAGATTACACACATACTGATGTAAAAAGCAGCAACGGTTTTGTAGAAAATAGATATAAAATTAAATCTGAAGTTGTTTTTTTTGGTAAAACCTACAAGATTAATTTAACTTTAAGCACTCGAGAAGAAATGCGCTTTCCTGTTCTTATTGGCAGGCAATTTTTAAACCAAAAATTTCTTGTTGATGTCGATTTACAAAACCTTTCATATAACCAAACAAAACAATGAACATAGTTATACTTTCAAGAAATGCAAATCTTTACTCAACAGACAGATTAGTTGAAGAAGGTGAAAAACGCGGACACAAAATTGAAGTTATTGACCCGCTAAAATGCGACATTATAATAGAAAAAGAAAAACCGTCTATTTACTATAAAGATAGATATTTAGATTATGTAGATGCTGTTATCCCTAGAATTGGAGCCTCTGTAACCTTTTATGGCTGTGCTGTTGTAAGGCAGTTTGAAATGATGAATGTATTTACTACTGTTACAAGCGATGCTATACTACGCTCTCGAGATAAATTAAAAAGCTTACAACGCTTAAGTAAAGCTGGTATTGGTATGCCTAAAACAGTTTTTACAAACTATTCTAGAGATGCCCGTGAAGTAATTGCTCATGTAGGTGGCGCGCCAGTAATTATTAAACTATTAGAAGGCACTCAAGGTCTTGGTGTTGTTTTAGCCGAAACAAAAAGTGCAGCAGAATCTGTACTAGAAGCTTTTAACGGTTTACAAGCTAGAGTTATAGTACAAGAATTTATAAAAGAAGCTAAAGGCGCAGATTTAAGAGCTTTAATAGTTGATGGGCAAGTTGTTGGCGCCATGAAACGTCAAGGTAACGAAGGTGAATTTCGCTCTAATTTACATCGCGGTGGTACTGCACAAATTATTAAATTAAGTCATGAAGAATTAAAAGTTGCCCTTAACGCATCTAAAGCATTAAAACTACCTGTTTGTGGTGTAGACATGCTACAATCTGCTCGCGGACCATTGTTGTTAGAGGTAAACTCTACTCCTGGATTAGAAGGTATAGAAGGTGCAACAGGAAGAAACATAGCTAAAAGTATTATTGCTTTTATAGAAAAAAGTACAAAATAAATGCTAACAAAAAACGAAAATGACTTACATATTTTAGGCGAAGTTATTAAACTAGGTGAAAGCAAAGAAGTTAGTTTTAATTTAGCCAAGTTACACACAAGAACACCAGTAGATGTTCCTGTAATTATAGAACGCTCTAAAAAACCTGGACCGACAATTTTAATTACCGCAGGCATACATGGAGACGAAGTTAATGGCGTAGAAATTGTAAGACAAATTATAGCCAAAGAGATTAATAAACCAAAAAAAGGGACTGTAATATGTATTCCTGTTCTTAATGTATTTGGTTTTATTAATATGGAACGTGAGTTTCCAGATGGTCGTGATTTAAACCGTGTGTTTCCAGGAAGCAAAAGCGGCTCTTTGGCTAGTAGGGTTGCTTTTCAAGTTGTAAGTGAAATTTTACCTCATGCTGATTTTGTTTTAGATTTTCACACCGGTGGAGCTTTACGTTTTAATGCTCCACAAGTTAGAATTGCTAGTGGAAATGAAGATTTTAATATAGCTGCCGAAATTTTTGGAGCACCGTTTGTTTTGTATTCTAAAAACTTAAATAAATCTTTTAGAAACACCTGTAACCGTATGAACAAACCTATTTTGTTATATGAAGGTGGTAAATCATTTCATATAGATGATTCTGTTACAAATACCGGAGTAAATGGTGCCAAACGTATTTTAAACCATTATGGGATGCTTAGATCTAAATTTAAAGTTTCAGAACCTAAAAAAGCCTGTATATTTATTACAGAAAGTAGATGGATACGCGCTAACTATTCAGGTATGTTTAAAGCCTCTATAGATATTAGTACACATGTAAAAAAAGGAGATACTATAGGGAATATAACAGATCCTTATGGAAAATTCAACCATTTTGTAAAAGCTGGTAATGATGGTTTTATAATAAATGTAAACCATTCTCCAATTGTATATCAAGGTGATGCTTTATTTCATATCTCTACAAAATTAGCAGAATAAGTTAATTATGACCAAAACTCAATTAAGAGAAAAATACACTAAACTTCGTCAAGAATTAAGTACAGAAGAAACCGACAGTAAAAGTATGGACATTGCTAACAATCTATTAAAACTAGATATTTGGAATCATAACTTTTATCATCTTTTTTTAACTATTGAAAACAAAAAGGAAGTTAATACAGACTATATTTTAAATATATTATCTGGTAAAGATAAAAACATTGTTATTTCTAAAAGTAATTTTAAAAACAATACAATGGACAACTTTTTGCTTACAGACAATACATTAATTAAGGCTAATAAATATGGGATTCCAGAGCCTACGGATGGGATTCCTATAGATAATTCTAAAATACAGGTTGTATTTATTCCATTATTAGCATACGATAAAAAAGGTAATCGAGTAGGTTATGGCAAAGGCTTCTACGATACTTTTTTAAAAAGCTGTACTGTAAATACTATAAAAATTGGGCTTTCATTTTTTGAACCCGAGACAGAAATTAAAGATGTCTATATTCACGATATCGCAATGGATTACTGTATAACACCTAAGAAAATTCATATATTTAACACGCATTTAATCGATTAAACACGTATTTAAGCGTTAAATTGTTGTTTTTTTATATATTTGTTTGCAATCCCAAATCTTGCTATTATATAAAATGACAAACAATGGCCTAACAAAAAATATAATTGAAGATAGTAATATTAGCTATTGGGAATTATATAACAATACCAGTAACTGGTCTACAGCTTTTTTAAGTAAACTTGGTTATAGTGTTGAAGATGTAGAAATTAACCTAGATTTCTTTTTAAATAACCTAATACATCCAGACCAACGTGATGACTTTAGAGATAATTTTTTTAATCTCGTTAGGCATTATTTAGATTTTAAACAATTAATCGCCATAAAGTGTAAAAATGGTATTTACAAAGAATTTGTTTGTTTAACCAACGACAATCTACAAGTTAATAGTAACGTAAACTCTAAAGTAATTATCTTTAATGAAAAGAAATTTAAAACAAACGATAAACTAATAAAAGACACTTTTTACTATCGTGAAAGTGCCGAAATGACCTCAACCGGCAGTTGGTATGTAGATTTTAAAAAACAAAAAAGTTACTGGGATTACCAAACCAAGAATATTTTAGATTACCCGCAGGATTATGTACCATCTTTAAAAGAATCTGCACAATATTACCCAAAAGAGTACGTACAAAAAGCAGCTGATATTTTTTTTAATTGTGCCATATCTGGTAAACCTTTCGATTCTGAAATTAAGATGTTTACTGGTAAAGGCGAGATATTATAGATACGAGCCATTGGTAAAGCTGTTTACAATGATAATAATGAAATTATTGGAGTACGTGGCGTATTTCAAGATATTAATGATGAAAAATCTAAGGTTGAAACGCTTCAAAAAAATTCAGAGATTATTGCCTCACAAAATTCAAGACTATTCAATTTTGCACATATTGTGTCACATAATTTAAGATCACATACAAGCAACCTTTCATTAATTGTTCAATTAATTGATAATGTAGATACAGTTGAAGAAAAACTAGAAATGATTGACAACATAAAAGATATTTCTGAAAGTTTAAATTCTACAATAGAACATTTAAACGAGGTTGTAACCATACAAACACAAACCCACGACAATAAAGTAGATGTTAAGTTTAACAACATTATTGGCTTAGTAAAAAAAGCCATAAATAGAATAATTAGAGAAACAAATAGTACTATAATTACAGATTTTTCTCAAGTAAGCTCAATTCCATACATACCTGCTTATATGGAAAGTATTCTACTAAATTTAATAACTAATGCCATTAAGTATAAACATCCAGATCGAGCCCCAATAATTAACGTTAAAACGTATAGTCAAGACAATAACACCTTTTTAGAAGTTAGTGATAATGGTATTGGAATAGACTTAGATAAGTTTGGCAACAAATTATTTGGCATGTACAAAACGTTTCATTACAATAAAGATGCGGTTGGCATTGGCTTGTTTATAACAAAAAATCAAATTGAATCTCTAAATGGTCAAATATCTGTTGAAAGCACAGTAAACAAAGGCACCACATTTAAAATTCAGTTTTAAAACTAATTAATAAATCCCTCAAAATATGAATTCTCCAGTTGTAGAATTAGCTTGCATTATAGATGATGATAATGTTTATGTAAATCTTGTAAAAAAAATAATTGAAACAAAAAAGCTTTGCGAAAATCTAATTGTTTTTAGTGATGGTAAACAAAGTATAGACTACTTTGAAGCACTGCTACAAAACTTAGACCCAACTAATATTCCAGAAATTATATTTCTAGACCTAAACATGCCTATAATGGATGGTTGGGAATTTTTAGAACGTTTTACAAAAATAAAAAACAGGCTGGATAAAGCTATTACTTTATATGTTGTAAGTTCTTCTATAAATCCGTTAGATGTAAATCGAGCAAAAGCACTATCTAGCGTAAAAGATTATTTAATAAAACCAGTAAATATAGATGAGTTAGAAAATATATTTAGCGCAAAAGTATAATACACTAGGCGTTTTCTATTGTTGTTTTAGGAAACGCTTTTTTGTTAAAAAATATTAGCAATGCAAAACCTATACTAATGGCTACATCTGCAATATTAAAAACGGGTTCAAAAAAAATAAAGTTTTTACCACCAACAAAAGGAATCCATTCTGGTAAATTACCTTGCCACATTGGCAAATATAACATATCAACAACATTACCAAAAAACACTTTATCATAACCACCTTCTATAGGCATAAAAGATGCTACTTGGCTAAAGCTATCATTGAATACAACACCATATAAAACAGAGTCTATTATATTACCCATAGCACCTGCAAAAATAAATACAAGTGCTAAAACAAGTACTTTTGATACTTGCTTTTTAATTGAAATTAATAACCAATACCCTATTCCTAATATAGCTATAAGTCTAAATATTGTAAGGCTTAACTTTGCTGTACGGTCGCTTATATAAGGAATAAAGTCACTTAATTTAGTTCCCCAAGCCATACCATCATTCTCTACAAAATAAATTTTTAACCAACTAAAAACCTCGAAAGACTCATGCAATTGAAAGTGTGTTTTTATATACACTTTGCTTATTTGGTCTACTAACAAAATAAGAATAATAAATAATGTGGCTTTTTTTAAAGTCATGTTTAATATTTAGGCTATAATTTAAATACCTCAATAGCCCAAAATTGCAGTAATTTAAATACGTTTTTTGTAAACAAAAATAGAACTATTTTTTAGTTTTTGTAACGTTTATGTTACCGCTAATAGTATTTATTTGAATAGTATAAACTCCAGAAGTTAATTTCTCTCTTGTTACAACCCCATTTTTAGAGTGTGCTGTTACATTTGCAAAATTTGTATTTAAATTAATATGTCCTGTTGTTGTAAATATTTTGGCATTGCTTTTAAAATGAAATAAATTAGCATTGCCTTGCTCTAATTCTAATAAAACATCTTTAAATACTCCCGAAATATCAACAGTGGCAATTTCACTTTTTATATCTAGATTAAGATGCTCTGGCAAATATAATTCTATATCAACAGAAAAAACTTTGTGAGCACTAAGTTTATCGTTATCTAGTTTTAAAAATGGCTGCTGCGCAGTAGATATAGAAAGAGATTCTTCATTGTTTTTAATTATTACCTGAGAAAATTTACTAAGTTCTCCTTCGGTTTTAGATTTCACAACAATGGTTTTTCTGTTAGAAGCCACTACTTTTATATTAAACATTTTACTACCAGAAATCACTACGTTTTTAATTTCAGGATTATTAAATGTAGAGATATTATTAGTTTGAGCTTTTGTATTGAAAGCTACAAGTAATAAAAGTATGAGAAGTAAATGTTTCATTATAAAATAAAAAAGCACTCCAATAAAAATTGAAGCGCTTTTTAGTAAAATTATATTTTAATAATAATGCTTATTGCATATTTTTTGCTTCAATACTAAGTGTAGCATGAGGCACTAATTCTAGACGTTTGGCATTTATTAATTTTCCCGTTACACGGCAAATACCATAAGTTTTATTTTCAACTCTAATTAAAGCATTTTTAAGATCGCGAATAAATTTTTCTTGCCTTATCGCTAATTGAGAGTTAGACTCTTTACTCATTACCGCACTACCTTCATCAAAGGCTTTAAATTGTGGAGAGGTATCTTCTGTACCATTATTATGGTCGTTTACATACGCACTTTTAATAAGTTCTAAATCGTGTTTAGCATGCTCAATTTTTTCTAAAATTATAGCTTTAAATTGTGCTAATTCTTTATCTGAATATCTTACTGTATTTTCTGTTGCCATAGTATCATTTTTTTGTGATAAATAACTTTGTATTTATATTATCGAATGCAATATCTATACCATTATCTACCTGTTCTACAACATCAAGACTATCTGTTAATGTTTCTGCCTTGATGTATTCTAAATTTGTTTTTACAGCTTGCGCAATTTGTTTATCGTCTTGCAATTGTACAGAAATTCTATCTGTTACTTCAAATCCTGAATCTTTACGTAAATTTTGAATACGGTTTACGAGCTCACGTGCAATACCTTCTTCGCGTAATTCATTAGAAATTGTAACATCTAGAGCTACTGTTATTGCTCCTTCATTTGCTACAAGCCAGCCTTCTATATCTTGCGATGTAATCTCTACATCACTTAGTTCCAAATTAATGATTTTTCCATTACAATCGACATCAAGACTACCATTTTGTTCTATTTTTTTTATGTCTTCTGATGTCATTTTACGTATTTCACTGGCAATCAACTTCATATCTTTACCAAAACGTGGACCTAATGCTTTAAAATTAGGTTTAATTTGTTTTACCAAGATATCTGATGCATCTTCTAAAAGCTCAACTTCTTTAATATTTACTTCGCTTTTTATTAAATCTGCCACTGCTAAAATCTCTTCCTTTTGTTCTTGAGAATCTATAGGAATCATTATTTTTTGCAATGGTTGTCTCACTTTTATTTTTTCTTTAGCTCGTAAAGATAAAACCAAAGATGAAATGGTTTGCGCAGCTTCCATTTTACGTTCTAATGCTTTATCTATAAAGCTACTATCACTCTCTGGGAACTTTGCCAAATGTATACTTTCAAATGATTCTGTATGTGTCGCTTTTGTTAAATCTAAGTAAAGTTTATCCATAAAAAATGGTGCAATTGGAGCTCCAAGTTTAGCTATGGTTAACATACAAGTGTATAACGTTTGGTAAGCCGAAATTTTATCTTGCTGGTAATCGCCTTTCCAGAAACGTCTTCTACTTAAACGCACATACCAATTACTTAAATAATCTTGTGTAAAGTTTGAAATGGCACGCGCTGCTTTTGTAGGCTCATACTCTGCATAATACTCGTCAACTTTTTGAATTAACGTGTGTAATTCTGATAGAATCCAACGGTCTAATTCTGGTCTTTCATTTAAAGCGATATCATCTTCAGCATAAGAAAACTTATCTATGTTTGTATATAAACTAAAGAAAGAATAGGTATTGTAAAGTGTCCCAAAAAACTTACGCTTTACTTCTTCTATACCATCTAAATCAAATTTTAAATTATCCCATGGATTTGCGTTTGCAATCATGTACCAACGTGTGGCATCTGCTCCATAAGTATCTAAAGTCTCGAAAGGATCTGTAGCATTACCTAAACGTTTAGACATTTTTTGTCCGTTTTTATCTAAAACCAATCCGTTAGATACTACATTTTTATAGGCTACAGAATCAAAAACCATAGTTCCAATAGCATGAAGTGTATAAAACCAACCACGTGTTTGGTCTACACCTTCGGCAATAAAATCTGCTGGAAACGATTTATTTTCGTCTATTTTCTCTTTATTCTCAAAAGGATAATGCCATTGTGCATAAGGCATAGAACCAGAATCGAACCAAACATCTATTAAATCGGCTTCACGTTTCATTGGTTGCCCACTTGCTGAAACTAGTACAATATCATCTACAATGTTTTTGTGTAAATCTATTTTTGCATAGTTTTCTTCAGAGTTATTTCCTACTTCAAAATCTTCAAAAATATCTTTTGCTAAAACACCAGCTAAAACTGCTTTTTGCATTTCGGCTTTTAGCTCTTCAACAGAACCAATACAAATTTCTTCTTTACCATCTTCTGTTCTCCATATTGGTAATGGAATTCCCCAATAACGAGATCGCGATAAATTCCAATCGTTTGCATTTGCTATCCAGTTACCAAAACGGCCTTCTCCTGTAGATTTTGGCTTCCAATTAATACCTGTATTAAGCTCGTGCATACGACCTTTTACATCTGTAATTTTAATAAACCAAGAGTCTAATGGATAATACAATATTGGCTTATCTGTACGCCAGCAATGTGGATAGTTGTGCTTATATTTTTCAACCTTAAAGGCTTTATTTTCTTCTTTTAATTTAATGGCAAGCTCAACATCTATAGAACGTTCTGGTGCTTCACCATCTTTATAATATTCGTTTTTAACGTACTTACCACCAAACTCTGCCATTTCTGGTCTAAATTTACCTTGTAAATCTACAAGTGGTACTAAGTTATCGTTTTCATCTTTTACTAAAAGTGGCGGAATTTCTGGTGTTGCTTGTTTTGCAACCAATGCATCATCTGCTCCAAATGTTGGTGCTGTATGTACGATACCTGTTCCATCTTCGGTAGTAACAAAGTCTCCAGAGATTACTCTAAAGGCATCTTGAGGATTATCATTTGGTAAGGCATAAGGTAAAAGCTGTTCGTACTTAATACCAACTAGATCTTTTCCCTTAAATTCTTTTACAACAAAATATGGGATTTTTTTATCGCCATCTTTATAGTCTAAAAGTGCTGCTTTTTCTTCAACTCTTTTAAATTTACCATCAAATTGTTTGTTAACCAATGGTTTTGCCAAAATAACATTCATTGGTTTAAATGTATATTGGTTATATGTTTCTACTAAAACATAATCAATTTTTGGCCCAACAGTTAATGCTGTATTACTTGGTAATGTCCAAGGTGTAGTTGTCCAAGCTATAAAGTGAATATCGCCTTCGTTTTGTAAAAAGTCTGGCAGTGTATTTTCTATGGCTTTAAATTGAGCAACCACGGTAGTGTCTGTTACATCTTGATAAGCTCCTGGTTGGTTAACCTCGTGCGAACTTAAACCTGTTCCTGCTTTTGGTGAATAAGGCTGTATTGTATAGCCTTTATACATTAAGTTTTTAGAGTAAATTTCTTTTAATAACCACCAAACAGACTCCATATATTTTGGTTCGTAGGTAATGTATGGATCGTCCATATCTACCCAATACCCCATTTTTTGAGTTAGATTATTCCAAACATCTGTATAACGCATTACGGCTTTACGACAGGCAGCATTATAATCTTCTACAGATATGGTTTTACCAATATCTTCTTTTGTAATACCCAATTCTTTTTCTACACCAAGTTCTATTGGTAATCCATGCGTATCCCAACCCGCTTTACGCTTAACTTGGTAACCTTTCATGGTTTTGTATCGTGGAAAAATATCTTTAATAGCACGTGCTAAAACGTGGTGTACTCCTGGTAAACCGTTTGCACTTGGTGGACCTTCAAAAAACACATAAGGTTCTGCATTTTCTCTAGTCGTTACACTTTTTTCGAAGATGTTATTCTCTTGCCAATACGTTAAAATTTCTTTTGCTACGTTTGGTAAGTTAAGTCCTTTATATTCAGGAAATCCTGTGCTCATTTCTTATAATTTCAATATGAAAAGCGAAATTAAGGAATTTTAGTAAAAAAGTGTGATTATTCGTTGAAAAAGGAACGATAGATTTATAAATTACAGACTGTTTTAAGATTTTATTTTAAACTATAAAATTTACCAAATCTTCAATTTTTGAAATCAGTTGAATTTTTATTGAAGTATCTTTTAGAGAAATCTTATTATATTTTGAAACGAATATAGCTGAAAACCCTAGTTTTTCGGCCTCAAGAATACGTTGTTCGACACGTTGTACCGGACGTATTTCTCCAGATAAACCAACCTCTGCTGCAAAACAATAGTTTGCTTGTAATGCCTCATCTTCATTTGAAGATAATATTGCTGCTACTACAGCTAAGTCTATTGCTGGGTCGTCTACATTTATACCACCAGTAATGTTTAAAAACACATCTTTTGCACCTAAACGAAAACCTGCTCTTTTCTCTAAAACAGCTAAAAGCATGTTTAGTCTTTTTGCATTAAATCCAGTTGCGCTTCGTTGTGGTGTGCCATAAACAGCCGTACTTACCAAGGCTTGAACTTCTATCATTAAAGGTCGCATACCTTCTAAAGTTGCAGCAATTGCATTTCCAGAAAGTTCTTCGTCTTTTTTAGAGATTAAAATTTCGCTTGGGTTACTTACTTCTCGCAAACCAGAACCTTGCATTTCGTAAATGCCTAATTCGTGGGTAGAACCAAAACGGTTTTTTTGTGCTCTTAAAATTCTAAATACGTGATTGCGATCGCCTTCAAACTGCAATACTGTATCAACCATATGTTCTAGTATTTTAGGTCCAGCGATGTTTCCATCTTTTGTAATATGACCAATTAAAACAACAGGTGTATTAGTTTCTTTAGCAAATTTAATAAGCTCTGTAGTACATTCTTTTATTTGCGAAATGCTTCCGCTTGACGATTCTATATAATCGCTATGCAAAGTTTGAATAGAATCTATTATAACAATATCTGGCTCTAAGGCTTCAATTTGCTTAAATATATTTTGTGTTTTTGTTTCTGTAAGAATGTAACAACTTTCATTATCTGGATTAATACGTTCGGCGCGCATTTTTATTTGTTTCTGGCTTTCTTCTCCAGATACATATAATGTTTTATAGGGTAACTTAAGCGATATTTGAAGCAATAATGTACTTTTTCCTATTCCTGGTTCTCCTCCTAAAAGCGTTAATGAACCTGGTACAATACCACCACCTAAAACACGATTAAACTCTGCATCTAAAGTGTCTAATCTCGCTTCTTTAGATGAATCAATTTCTTTTATTGTTAAAGGCTTTGAAACACGTTTTTGAGTATTTGTTGGTGTTTTCCAATCGTTTTTTTCTGGTTTTTGAATAACCTCTTCTACAATTGTATTCCACTCTTTACAAGCTGTGCATTGTCCTTGCCATTTAGAGTACTGTGTACCGCAACTTTGACAAAAAAAAGTAGTTTTAACTTTTGCCATTAGTACCCAAAGTCTGCTTTAATTTGTTCTGAAAGTTCTAAAACGTGATCTTTTGTAATACCACCAGCTTCTTCTAAAATATATGCAGATTGATATGTTTTCATTGCTTTTTTAGGGTTTCCTGTTTCTTCATAAAAACGTCCTAAATAATAGTTTCCTAAAAGCGTATTTGGGTATTGTTTTCTTGCTAATTTCCCTAAAGACTCAAAGTACTCATACTTTTCGGTTTTTTTAATTGCTGCTGCAATTGCTCTAAAATCGTTAATAAGGATTTGTTTATCTAAACCAAAAAGATCTTCTATTGTTTCATATTTTTCTATTAAATAATCTACTGGCGACCCTTCTAATTTTAAGATTGTGTCTTTATACTCTTGTTTAGATATTGGTCTAAAAACAAAAAAGATATCTTCTAGTGCATTAGGTATAGCATGTGCAGGAAGAGAGTAATGTGTTGGGTCTTCAAAATTATCAAAACTACTTAACACATTTTTATTTTCTACTGTTTTTATGGTGTTGTTTAAGGCTTTAGTTCCTTCTTGTAGTGATTTAACATCATTGTTTGAAGTTGCCAAATAGTAAAATATTTTGCTTTCAATTTTCGAGAACTTTTCAGACAAAAAACTAGTCATGTCTGGAGCTAAATCTGGGCTTATTGCTATATAAGCATTAAACAAAGGCTCTTCTTTTAACAAATAATAGTTTATAAAATTTGCTGTTACACCATGACCAATGGCTACTTTAAATTTTTCGGTTCTATATGTTTTTTCGATGTATGGAATTAACTCCATACTAATAAATTCGAAAAAAGCAGCTCCTGTTTCTATTGGTAGTGAGTTTTGCTCTGAGTATAACATATCGTTATCTCGTTTCCCAAATTGATTAACACCAACAACAATTGCCTCTGGAATATCTTCCCAATATGAGGCATAATCTACATTTCCTGAAACAATTTCAAACATATAATCACCATCTAAAGTTAAAATTATTGGATAACTTTTTTCACCAGTACCATAGCTTTTTGGTAATAAGATTTTAATATCTCTAGCTTCTCCTAATATTTCGGAATTAAAACTCTTAAATGTAGCTTGCGCACTAATATTTTGTACTAAAAGCACAATAACGAAAAGGTAAATAAAACGTTTCATGGTAGGATTTTAAATTATACATGCAATGTACAAATTATTTCTTTCTATTTCTATTATATATAGGCAGGCAAAGTAAAGATATCCCTCCAAATAGAATTACCATTACGGTTTGAGAAGTCCACATTATCCAGCCAAATGCTATGCTTGGATCTTCTGGAATAGAAAAAATTGCAAAAGCCCCATAAACCGCAATAGGATACGAACCTAAGCCTCCATTTGTTGCAGCAACACTAAAACTAGCTGCTATAAAACCTATTAAAACGGCTCCAAAAGGAATAGGCTGCAATCCTGTTATCGCAAAACTTGTAATGTAAAACATAAGAACGTACATACTCCAAATAAAAAAGGTATGGAAAATAAAGGCCCATTTCTTTTTCATTTTAAATATACTTAATGCGCCTTCTATTAAACCAGACACAAATGATTTTACTTTTAACGCTAGTTTAGATTGACTTTTTTTTATGTAAAAAACAAAAAAAAGTCCTAATACGAGTAATAGCAAAAAACTAAAAACTACTTTTATTGGGTTAAATTTTTCGACAAAAAAGTTGAAAATAAAATCGAATTCCAGGAACAGTGTAATAACAATTATTAAGAGCATTACTATAACATCTGCTACTCGTTCAGCAACTATAGTACCAATACCTTTTTCAAACGGCACACCTTCATAATTAGTTAAAATAGAAGCTCTAGCAACTTCTCCTGCTCTGGGAATAGTATAGTTTATTAAATAAGTAGCAAATACAGCCATAAAACTATTACCATATTTTACTTTATAACCTAAAGGTTCTAACTGGAACAACCATCTATAAGCTCTAGACATGTGGCTCAATAAACCCAATACCACACCTATAATGATATATAAATAATTAGCCGATTTAAAATGTGCTATTAATTCGTTTATAGAGATTTTAGATAAAGAATACCATATTAAAAAAACTCCCAATATAATTGGGAGTAAAATTTTTAATGTTTTAATTATGGATTTGCTCAACTTTTATTTTAATAAATTTGTTGCTTCGTCTGGAAAAACCAAAGATGGTTTAAAAACTTTAGCTTCTTCAATATCCATAAAACCATAAGTTATAAGTATTAATACATCGCCAGGAGACACCAATCGTGCAGCAGCACCATTTAATGTTATTTCTCCACTGTTACGTGGTCCAGGAATCGCATAAGTTTCTAATCGAGCGCCATTATTATTATTTACAATTTGAACTTTCTCGCCTTGAATAATATTTGCAGCATCCATTAAATCTTCATCAATAGTAATACTACCAATATAATTAAGGTCTGCGCCTGTTACTTTTACTCTATGAATTTTAGATTTTACTACTTGTATTTGCATGGTGCAAAGGTAATTAATTAAGTGCTATATTGTCTATTAATCTTATGTCATCTGCATAAACAGCAATAAAAGCACGATACGTTTTAGATTTGGATTTTCTTTTAACTGGTTTTAAGGTTTTAGAATCTGCAATCACAAAATATTCTAATTTTAATAAATCATGATTGTTAAATTGCTTTTCAACCCATTCCGTTACTTCTTTAGCACTTTTTGTGCCAAACTGCTCTTTGGCAGTGTTTAATATTTTAAAAATAAAAGGCGCTGCAGCTTTATAATCAGGTTTTAACCTTTCATTTCTAGAGCTATATGCTAAACCGCTTTTCTCTCTATATATTGTACAACCTTCTACTATAACAGGAATATTATGTTTTTCTACTAATTTTTTTATAATTGCCAATTGCTGAAAGTCTTTTTCTCCAAAATAAGCTTTATTAGGTTTAACAATTTCAAACAACCTTTTAACTATAGTACCAACTCCATTAAAGTGGCCGTCGCGAAATTTACCTTCCATTTCATGTTCTAAACCATCAAAAGTAAAATGTTCTGCTACAGCTTTTTGCTCATAGATATCTTCAACAGCTGGAGCATAAACTAATATATTTGGAGATACTGTTTTTAGCAATAAAACATCTTTCTCAAGCGTTCTAGGGTACTTTTTTAAATCTTCAGGATTATCAAACTGCGTAGGATTTACAAAAATACTAACTACACATATGTCGTTTTCCTCTAAAGCTTTATTAACCAAAGATAAATGACCATCATGTAACGCTCCCATTGTAGGCACAAAACCAATAGTAAAATTATCACCTTTTTTATTAGAAATATGGTCTTGAATCTTTGATTTTTTGTTAAAAACAGTCATTATTTAATATAAAATTAACGAGTGCAAACTTAATATTTTAGTCGCAATCTGCATAAATTTTTGTACTTTTGCGTGTTTTTTATTTTCATTTTTTTAATTATTAGCGTTTTTTGTAAGCTTTTAAGTTAAAATTATATAAAAAAGAAGTCAAATAGTTATTGTTTAACTACATTATTAATAAATCGAATAAAGCTAACGTATGAAAGATAAGAGAATATTATATGTGTCGTCTGAAGTGGTACCATATTTACCAGAAACCGAGATTTCATCTATGTCATTTGAGACTCCTAGAATGGTAAACCAACAAGGTGGACAAATTAGAATATTCATGCCTAGATATGGAAATATTAACGAGAGAAGACATCAATTGCATGAAGTAATTAGGCTTTCTGGAATTAATTTAGTGATTAATGATTTAGATATGCCTCTTATAATTAAAGTTGCCTCTATACCAAAAGAGCGTATTCAAGTATATTTTATAGATAATGATGAATATTTTAAAAGAAAAGCAACATTAACAGACGAAGATGGGAAATTATTTCCAGATAATGATGAAAGAGCAATTTTCTTTGCAAAAGGAGTTATAGAAACTGTAAAAAAATTAAACTGGTCTCCAGATATTATACATATTCACGGTTGGTTAGCCTCATTATTACCGTTATACTTAAAACAGTTTTATAAAGACGAACCGTTATTTAATGAAAGTAAAATAGTTACCTCTGTATACAATCAAAGCTTTGATGAAACGTTAAATACAGACCTAATAAATAAAATTGCTTTTGATAATATTGAAAAAGAATCAATTAAAACATTAGAGAAGCCTACTTATAACAATTTAATGAAAGTAGCTATAGACAACTCTGATGCCTTAATTATTGGTTCTCAAGAAATGCCAAAAGAATTAGAAGACTATTTAGAAAATTCAAATAAGCCAGTATTACCTTTTAAAGAAAAAGACGAATTTGCAGAAGCTTATACAGAGTTTTATAATACAAGCGTACTACAATAAATTCTTTTTGAGAATTAAAAAACTATGAAAAATACATTTAATACACTTAAAGCAATAGCTTTATTTTCTATACTTTTTACAACTATTATAGCTTGTGATGAAGATTTTGCAAATATAGAAAGTGACATTCAAGGCGTTAAAAATTTTGAAGGATCAAGTAGAACATTTCCCGTATTAGCTTACACAAAATCTGTAACACCATTTACAGCTTCTGGAGCAGAAGATATGGTAGGTGTACAAACTACTAGTTTATCAAATAATTTACTTGGAGTTTACAAAGATCCAAATGATGTCTTCGGGACAACATCCGCAAACATAATCACTCAAGTTCTTCCTGATTTTTTTGACCCAGATTTTGGAACACAGCCCGAGGTTGAATCTGTAAAAATAACTATTCCTTATTTCTCAACGTTAACTGCCATCGAATCAGACGGCAGTAGTAACTATGAATTAGATTCTATTTTTGGAGATCCTGATGTAGGCTATAAATTATCTATCTATGAAAACAAATATCTACTTAGGGATTTAGATCCAAATACCGGATTTGAAGAAATACAACTTTACTATTCTAATCAAGACAATTTATTCTCTAATCAATTAGGTCAACTTTTGTACGAAAGTAACACATTAACACCCTTCAAACCTAGTAATGAGGAAGTTTTAATCTATGACGAAGGAGAAGTTGACGAACGCTTATCTCCTAGACTGCAATTAGAGCTTTTTGATACGGTAGACTCGAATAATCCAGTTAATACATTTTGGCAAGAATTATTTTTTAGTGAAGAAGGAATAGCAGCATTTAATAGTGCAAATTCTTTTACAAATCACTTTAGAGGTCTCGTTCTTAAAGTAGAAGCCATATCGCCAGAAGGAGGAAGCATGATAATGTTAAATTTCGCTTCAAGTGATACTTCTATAGAAGTCGATTTTACAAACTTCGAAGAAACAAATGCTGAAGAAGGAGAATTTATTAGCGAAACAAGTTTCTCTCTAAATTTTGAAGGAAAAAGAATTAATACTTTTAGTACTACAGAAGTTACCTCTAACTTAAATGGAGATGCTACTACTGGTAGCGAAAATCTACACCTAAAAGGTTTAGATGGCTATATGTCTGTTATAGATTTATTTGGTGATGAAGAAACAGAATTTAGAGAAAAAAAAGGCAAGTGGCTTCTTAATGAAGCAAATTTAATTTTTTATGTAAACGAAGCTTTAGTTGCAGGAGACGAACCTTCTAGAGTAATGTTATTCGATTTAAAAAACAACGTACCAATTGTAGACTACTTTTTAGATGGCACAACAAATAGCACAAGCCCAGATGAATCTAAAATTCAATATGCAGAAGCCTTATCAGACGGCAGATATAAATTCAGACTTACAAATCATATAAATAACATCTTACAAAGAGACTCCACAAATGTTAAACTAGGACTTTATGTAAGCGCAAATGTAAATTTAACTCAAAATTCACAAATACAAGATGCAGAAGTTGATGAAGATGATGAAACACAATTAACTTTAATTCCTACAGGAAGTGTTCTTCAGCCAAAAGCAACTATTTTACATGGTAATTTATCATCTACAGTAGATAAAAGACCCGTATTTGAAATTTTTTATACAGAACCAGAAAACGACTAAAATATATGTGTGGAATTGTAGGTTATATTGGAAAAAGAAAAGCATATCCAATTATACTAGAAGGTTTAAAACGCTTAGAATATCGTGGTTACGATAGTGCAGGAATAGCATTATATGACGGAAACACTATTCAATTATCTAAAACAAAAGGGAAAGTAAAGGATTTAGAAAAAAAGATTTCAAAAGAAATTGATTCTAATGGAACTTTAGGAATAGGTCATACAAGATGGGCAACACACGGTATACCTAATGATGTTAACTCTCATCCTCACTATTCAAACTCTGGAAACTTAGTTATAATACATAATGGTATTATAGAAAATTACGCTTCAATCAAAAAAGAATTAATAACTAGAGGTTATACCTTTACATCAGACACAGATACTGAAGTATTAATTAACTTAATTGAAGACGTAAAGAAAAATGAAAAAGTAAAACTTGGTAAAGCTGTTCAAATAGCACTAAATCAAGTTGTTGGAGCATATGCAATTGCTGTATTTGACAAAAACAAACCGGACGAAATTGTTGTCGCTAAACTAGGTAGCCCATTAGCAATTGGAGTTGGTGAAAATGAATTTTTTATTGCCAGTGATGCTACACCATTTTTAGAATACACAAAAAAAGCAATATATTTAGAAGATGAAGAAATGGCAATTGTTCGTCTTAAAAAAGGAGTAAAAATACGTAAAATCAAAGACGATTCACTAGTAGACCCTTATATACAAGAGCTTCAATTAAATTTAGAGCAAATAGTAAAAGGTGGTTACGATCACTTTATGCTTAAAGAAATTCACGAACAGCCAGAAGCTATTAAAGACACTTATCGCGGTAGACTTCGCGTTAAAGAAGGTTTAATAAAAATGGCAGGTATAGACGATAATTTAGAACGCATTTTAAATGCAAACAGAATAATAGTTATCGCTTGTGGTACATCTTGGCATGCAGGTTTAGTAGCAGAATATATCTTTGAAGACTTAGCACGAATCCCAGTTGAAGTTGAATATGCTTCAGAATTTAGATATAGAAATCCAGTAATAACAGAAAAAGATGTTGTTATAGCAATTTCACAGTCTGGAGAAACGGCTGATACTTTAGCAGCTATAAAATTAGCCAAATCTAAAGGCGCATTTGTTTTTGGTGTATGTAATGTTGTAGGCTCATCAATCGCTAGAGAAACCCATGCTGGTGCTTATACCCATGCTGGTCCAGAAATTGGTGTTGCATCTACAAAAGCATTTACAACTCAAATTACTGTGCTAACTTTAATAGCATTAAAATTAGCCAAAGAAAAAGGAACAATCTCTAAGTCAGATTTTCAACACCACTTACAAGAGTTAGAACTTATACCTAGTAAAGTAGAAAAAGCTTTAAAGCAAGACGAACACATTAAAACAGTTGCTGCAACATATAAAGATGCTAAAAACTGCTTGTATTTAGGTCGAGGCTTTAATTTTCCCGTAGCTCTTGAAGGTGCTTTAAAACTTAAAGAAATTTCATATATACATGCAGAAGGTTATCCTGCTGCAGAAATGAAGCACGGACCTATTGCTTTAATTGATGATCAAATGCCTGTTTTTGTAATTGCAACAAAAAAAGGTCACTACGAAAAAGTAGTGAGTAATATTCAAGAAATAAAATCTAGAAAAGGAAAAATTATTGGTATTGTTACAGAAGGCGATAAAGATGTAAAACAATTAGCAGACCATGTAATTGAAGTTCCAGAAACTTTAGAGTCTCTTACTCCATTATTAACAACCATACCTTTACAGCTATTATCTTATCATATTGCAGTAATGCTAGATAAAAATGTGGATCAACCAAGAAACTTAGCAAAATCTGTTACGGTAGAATAAATAAAAAAAAAACGTGAATTTTAGCTGATTTATCAAATATTGATAAATCAGCTTTTTTTTTACTAAAAATCTTATGCATGCATAATTTTGTTAACTTTTTTTTAAGATATGCTTAAAAAACGTATATTGGCATTTATATAATTAACTAAATCTAAAAAATGAGAACAATCTTATCTATTGTATTATTGTGTTTTTGTGCAGTGACCTTTGCACAAACTACAATAACAGGTACTGTTATGGACAATAACAGCATACCTATTCCAGGTGCAAATATTATTGTAACCGGAACTTCTTCCGGAAATGTTAGTGATTTTGATGGTAAATTCACTTTAACAGTAAGTGACAATCCACCATTTACCGTCCAAGCGAGCAGCATAGGCTACTCTACAGAAACTATGGAGGTAACTACTAACAACCAAGAATTAACTTTTGTTTTAAGTGAAGGTAGTATTCTTGATGAAGTCGTTATTTCTGCTTCTAGAACGCCAGAGAGAATTTTTGAATCTCCAGTAACTGTAGAACGACTGGGCTTAAAAGAAATAAAAAATACTGCGTCTGCAGATTTTTATGACGGTTTAGAAAATTTAAAAGGTGTTGATGTTAATACTAACAGTTTAACTTTTAAATCTGTTAACACTCGTGGTTTTGCTACTTTTGCAAACACACGATTTATGCAATTAGTTGATGGTATGGACAACTCTACTCCAGCATTAAACTTCCCTATTGGAAACCTTGTTGGTATGATAGAGACAGATGTACTTAGTGTAGAACTTTTACCAGGAGCATCATCTGCTTTATATGGAGCAAATGCTTTTAATGGTATTTTATTTATGAGAAGTAAAAATCCTTTTGATCATGAAGGTATTAGTGGTTTTATAAAAAGAGGAATTACCTCTCAAGAAGCTGCAGGAGACAATTCTTATACTGACTTAGGATTTAGAATGGCCCATAAATTTACAGATAAATTTGCAGCTAAAGTAAACTTCGGTTATTTAAAAGGAACAGATTGGGCAGCAACTAGTGAGGTAGATAAAACTACTTTAGGAGGAACTAGAGCAGATACTAACTATGATGGTATTAATGTATATGGTGATGAAGTTTCAACAAACATTAGATCTGCTTCTGGAGGACTTGGTTTTATACCAGATGTTGAAGTAAGTAGAACAGGATATAATGAAAGTGATTTAACAAATTATAATGCCGAAAGCGTAAAAGCAGATTGGGGACTATACTATCGCCCAATTACTGATAACAGTTTAGAATTATCTTATGTTGGTAAAATTGGAACAGGAACAACCATTTATCAAGGTACTAATAGATATAATATTGCTGGATTTACACAACAACAACATAAATTAGAAGTAAAACACGATAACTTTTTTGCTAGAGGTTATGTTGTAGCAGATAAGGCTGGTGATTCTTACGATATGGTTTTTACTGGAATAAATATTAACAGAGCTTGGAAAAGTGATGAAGATTGGTTTGGTGACTACATTAACACCTATGCTGGTATAGAATTATCGGGAAACCCTCAAGGTTTATCAGATCAACAAAAACATGATGCAGCAAGAGCAGCAGCAGATACCGGACGTTTTTTACCAGGTTCAGAAGGCTTTGAAAATGCTTTTAACAGAAGTATTAACGATCCAGATTTATCAACAGGATCTAAATTTCAAGATGCCTCTAAATATTACCATGCAGATGGTAACTATAACTTTAGTCATTTAACAGATTTTGCAGATATTCAAGTAGGTGGCTCTTACAGAAATTACAACTTAAATTCAGGAGGAACGATTTATACAGATAACGATGGAGAAATTAAATATTCTGAATATGGTTTTTACACACAAATTCAAAAAGATTTCGAATTAAATAACGATATGGAATTAAAAGTTACTGGTTCTGCTCGTTATGACAAATCAGAATTTTTTGATGGTTTTGTATCTCCAAGATTATCTTTAGGTCTTACTTTAAATAGAGATCATAATATTAGAGCTTCTGCGCAAACAGGTTTTAGAAACCCAACAACCCAAGATTTATTTATTGGCCTAGATGCAGGTAGAGCAATTTTAATTGGTTCTGCTCCAGACAACTTAGATAGATACTCTAGAACTTTTACAGGTAGCGACGGTAATGCTTATACTCAAACTGGTGCAGTAGCATATAATAATTCTTATACTTCATCATCTGTTCAAGCTTTTGCTCAATCAGGTAATCCTGCTTCTTTAGAAATTTCTAACCCAGATATAGTTAAACCAGAAAGAGTAACATCTGTCGAATTAGGATATAGAGGTAAATTCAATAAAGTTATTGTAGATTTTAGTACTTACTATAACAAATATCAAGATTTCATATCAGCAGAAGTAGTTGTATCTCCATACTACGGTTCTGTTAATGATGGTTCTGCTGTAGCTGCAATTGCAAACAGTGATTTCCAAGCATATAGTACTTATACAAATTCTGAAGCCGATGTAAACTCTTACGGAGCATCTATAGGGTTGTCTACAAAAGTTTTTGGTGATTTTGATTTAGGAGGTAGTTATACTTTTACTAAACAAGATTTTGATAGAGAAGAGTATCCAGATTTCATGACAAACTTTAACACACCAGAACATAAATTTAAAGCTACATTTGGTAATACAGATTTATTTGAAAACTTTGGATTTAATGTCGCTTATAGATTTAGTGATGACTACTTTTGGGAAGCTACATTTGGTAGTGGTATAGTACCAGAATTTCATACTGTTGATGCACAAATCAATTATAGAATTCCAAGTTTAAAAACAGTTATTAAAGCTGGTGGAACAAACCTTACAGGACAAGAATACTTTACTGCATTTGGTACTGGTTTTATTGGTTCTATGTACTACGTAGGATTAACTATTAATAACCTATAAAAAAATAATTATGAAAAATATTAAATATATATGGCTGTTAGCTATTGCCTTAGGTTTTACAGCTTGTAACGATGAAGAAGATTTTGAAGATCAATTAGACAATCCACCACAGGATGCAGTCGTGTTACCTGCTTTAACAGCTGGTTCTGTAGATTTTTCAACTTTTGTTTCTTTAGGCGCATCTTTTACCGCTGGATTTTCAGACAATGCATTGTTTATTTCTAGTCAGGAAAATTCATTTCCAAATACGATGGCTAAACAGTTTGCAAAAATTGGTGGCGGAACATTTTCTCAGCCATTAATGAATGATAATTTTGGAGGTTTAGCTATTGGAGCAACAAGAATTACAGAACCAAGACTTGTTTTTGGTGGTGCAGGACCTGTACCTTTAGAATCTGTAATTGGACCTGTTACCGTTACTACCGATTTATTGAGTCCACCAACTGGACCTTTTAACAATGTTGGTGTGCCAGGAGCAAAAAGTTTTCACATGATTGCACCAGGATATGGAAATTTAGCTAATTTTCCTGCAGCAGCAAATCCATACGCTGTTCGTTTAACTGGCGCTACACCTGATGCTTCAATGTTAGAATTGGCAGTAGCTCAAAACCCAACATTTTTTACACTAAGTGAAGTTGGAGGTAATGATGTATTAGGCTATGCTGTTTCTGGTGGTGACGGATCAGATGTTATAACACCTACAGCAACTTTTGATTTTTCATTAAATACAATGGTAACTGCATTAACTGCTAATGGTGCAAAAGGAGCAATTGGAAATGTACCAAACATTACAAGTTTATCATATTTCACAACAGTACCTTACAATGCATTAGAACCATCTAATCCAGATTTTGGTCCTCAAATACCAACTTTAAATACAATTTTTGGAGCTTTAAACCCTATATTTAATGCTGTTGATCCATCAAGAGCTATTGTATTTTCTGAAACTGAAGCAAGTCCAGTAATTATAAAAGATGAAAATTTAGCAGATATTTCTGCAATAATAACTCAAGCATTAAATGATAGCGATACATTTCCTGCTTTCCTAGCACAGTTTGGTTTGCCTCCACAGGCAGCTCCATTAGTAGCTTCATTATTAGGAAACACCTACGGTCAATCTAGACAAGCAACTGCTGAGGATTTATTAGTTTTACCAAGCTCTTCTATCATAGGAACAGTTAATGCGGAAAATGCACAATTTTTAATGAACCAAGGATTACCAGCAACTTTAGCAGGTCAGTTTTCTGCTGAAGGTGTAAGTTTCCCTTTAGAAGACAAATGGGTATTAACTCCAGAAGAGCAACAAGAAGTTGCAGATGCAACAGCTGCATATAATGCATCAATTTCAAGTGTAGCTACAGCAAACGGTTTAGCACTAGTAGATTTAAACTCTATTTTAGAACAAGCTTCTACAGTTGGTATTCAGTTTGATGATTACGATTTAAATACATCACTAGTATTTGGTGGATTAGTAAGTTTAGATGGTGTACATCTTACAGCTAGAGGTTATGCATTAATGGCTAATTCTTTCTTAGAGGCTATTGATACAACTTATGGTTCTAATTTTGTAGCATCAGGAAATGTTGCTAAAGCTGAAGATTTTAGCGTAACATACTCTCCTCTATTACAATAAATTACCAAAATATTATATAATAATAAAACGCCTTCTATATGAAGGCGTTTTTTATATATAAAAAGCTTGAAAACAGCTTTTATTTTAAATTAAAACTCATATCTTTGCAGCCGAAAACAAATCGTGTTTTCAAACAATTAAACAGCATAATATTAAATAGATAAGTAATGTCAAAAGTTACAGGTAAAGTTGCACAAATAGTAGGTCCAGTTATCGATGTAGAATTCGCTGCTGGTGCTGAACTTCCAAAAATTTACGATTCATTAGAAATTAAAAAAACTGATGGTTCTACATTAGTACTAGAAGTACAATCTCACATTGGTGAAGATACTGTACGTACAATTGCCATGGATTCGTCTGATGGTTTAAGTAGAGGAACAGAAGTTAATGCTACTGGAGCTCCTATTCAAATGCCTATTGGCGATGATGTTTACGGGCGTCTATTTAATGTAATTGGAGATGCAATTGATGGTTTAGGAGATTTACCTAAAGCTGGTGAAGCAGGACTTCCAATCCACAGAAATGCTCCAAAATTTGAAGATTTATCAACTTCTACAGAAGTTTTATTTACAGGTATTAAAGTAATCGATTTAATTGAGCCTTATGCAAAAGGTGGTAAAATTGGATTATTTGGTGGTGCTGGAGTAGGTAAAACTGTATTAATTCAGGAGTTAATTAACAATATTGCAAAAGGACACGGTGGACTTTCTGTATTCGCAGGAGTTGGAGAAAGAACTCGTGAAGGAAACGATTTACTTCGTGAAATGTTAGAGTCTGGAATTATCAAGTATGGTGATGACTTTATGCATTCTATGGAAGAAGGTGGATGGGATTTACAAAAAGTAGATAAATCTGCTATGAAAGATTCTAAAGCAACTTTCGTATTTGGACAAATGAATGAGCCACCTGGAGCTCGTGCTCGTGTAGCACTTTCAGGATTAACAATAGCTGAATATTTCCGTGATGGCGCTGGAGATGGACAAGGAAAAGATGTACTTTTCTTCGTAGATAATATCTTCCGTTTTACACAAGCTGGATCTGAGGTGTCTGCATTATTAGGACGTATGCCTTCTGCCGTAGGTTACCAACCAACGTTAGCAACAGAAATGGGTGCTATGCAAGAGCGTATTACATCAACTAAAAAAGGTTCTATTACATCTGTACAAGCAGTTTATGTACCTGCAGATGATTTAACAGATCCTGCACCAGCAACAACCTTTGCTCACTTAGATGCAACTACAGTATTATCTCGTAAAATTGCCGAGTTAGGTATATATCCTGCCGTAGATCCATTAGATTCTACTTCTAGAATTTTAACTGCAGATATCTTAGGTGATGAGCACTACAACTGTGCGCAAAGAGTAAAAGAATTATTACAACGTTATAAAGAATTACAAGATATTATTGCCATATTAGGTATGGAAGAATTATCTGAAGAAGATAAAATGGCTGTAGGTAGAGCTAGACGTGTTCAACGTTTCTTATCTCAACCATTCCACGTTGCAGAGCAATTTACAGGTATTCCAGGTGTATTAGTAGATATTAAAGAAACTATTAAAGGATTTAACCAAATTATGGATGGTGAATTAGATCACTTACCAGAAGCAGCGTTTAACCTTAAAGGTTCTATTGAAGAAGCTATTGAAGCTGGAGAAAAAATGTTAGCTGAAGCGTAAATTTAGTCCACAGTCCACAGTTCGCACTATGCTGTGACTGATGACTGAAGACTGCAAACTGAAGACTAAAAAATATGTATTTAGAAATTGTATCACCAGAAGCTATTTTATTTAGCGGAGAAGTAACTAGCGTTACTGTTCCTGGAATTAATGGTGATTTTGAAATGTTAAATAATCACGCTCCTGTCGTTTCTATTTTAAAAGAAGGAACAATTAAAATAACAGGAAATATAACTTTAGAAAAAGAGGTTGAAAATCAATTTTCTAAGGGTGACAAAAACACTACTCTATTAAAAATTAATTCTGGCACACTAGAAATGAATAATAATAAAGTTATTGTATTAGCAGATTAATACAAATATCTATATTCACAAAAAAAGTCTAATTATTTAATTAGACTTTTTTTTTATAAAAAAATAAAGTATATTTAAATGTCATCAAAAACAAATATAAAATGAAAAAAATATTAAAATTATTTTTATTAATCATAACTACTAATTTTGCTTATGGTCAAATGGAGTTTTCCGACAATACAGCAGGACAAAAAATAAATTGGGCTTCTTATAATAAATCTTTAGAAAAAACTCTAATTAACGTTAATTATGATGGAAATCCTTACTTATATGATTCATTCATTATAGGGAAAATAAATCCTATCGCTGGTGTTTTTCCTATCAGGTACCAAATTGTTGATGATATAATGCAGGTTCAAACATCAAAAGATAGTGTTCTTTTAATAGATAAAAAAAACACTAACTATAAAATAAATATTAACAATAAAATATTTCAATCATATCAATATAATAATGATTATTTTTATTTTAATGTACTTACAAATAATAAAAAATACAACTTATTAAAAAGAAGTTACAAAAAATTTATTGCCGAAAAAAAACCAGTTAACTCTTATTCTACTTCTAAAAAAGCATATTTTACAGAAACAAAAACTGAGTATTTTTTATATTTAAATGACGAAAAAAAGATAGTTGAATTACCTACTAAAGAAAGAAAATTACTAAAGTTATTTCCTCATCTAAAAGAAAAAATAAAATCTTTTATAGATAACAAAAAAATAGATATAACAAACAATAATGATTTAATTAAATTAATTAATTTTATAGACAAATAATAACATAATTAAAAAATAGCCAATGAAAATATATTGGCTATTTTTTAATTATTTAGTTTACACCTTTTTTATAACATTTGTTACTATTCCCCAAATTAAAAAATTATTCTCTTCGGTGATATTAATAATAGGATAATCGGGGTTTTCTGGTTTTAACCATATTTCGTCTTTAGTTACACGTAAGCGCTTAACCGTAAATTCGCCATCTAAAAAACAAACAGCAATTTTATTGTTTTCTGGTTCTAAACTCCTATCAATTACAAGTAAATCATTATCATCTAATCCTGCACCAATCATAGATTGGCCACTAACTCTTGCATAAAAAGTAGTTTCCTTATTTTTAACAAGCTCTTGATCTAAAGATAAACGCTCTTGACTAAAATCCTCTGTAGGTGAAGGAAAACCTGCTGAAATTCCAGTATCAAATAATTGTGCTGCTGCATCTTTAATTGGTTCTGGAACATACAATGTTAATCCCGTAGATTTATGTAAAATCTTCATATTTAAAACTAGATTTTGTAATTTGTTTAAAGATACGGAAGTTTTACATTTTTTATTTAAAAATAAATAGCTATTTGTACCTTTGATTTGTGATACCTAAAAAACTAAAAATAAAAATAGATAATCGTAATGAAGAAAATGCATTACGAAAGTTAGACAAACCTAGTAAATTAATAGATTTTTCTTCTAATGACTATATAGGATTTTCAAAAAATGAAACTATATTTAAAAACACTTATAACTATTTAAAAAATTATAACATTTCACAAAACGGCGCTACAGGTTCCCGTTTACTATCTGGAAATCATGAATTATATACCATAGTAGAAAAGCAACTTTGCGAAATATACAATAGCGAAGCTACATTAATATTTAACTCTGGTTATAATGCAAATCTTGGGTTCTTCTCTTGTGTACCTCAAAAAGGAGATTATATATTTTATGATGAATATAGTCATGCCTCTATACGAGATGGCATATCTATGAGTCACGCTAAAGCTTATAAGTTTAAACATAATAATTTAAACGATTTAAAAGCAAAATTACTTCGAATAAAACCATCAGATAATAACGAAATTTATATTGTTACAGAATCTGTATTTTCAATGGATGGAGATACACCAGACTTAAAATTATTATCTAAAATTAGCCAAACACATAGTGCCCATTTAATTATAGATGAAGCACATGCTATAGGTATATTAGGAGAAAAAGCTTTAGGCTTAACACAACATATTAATCCTTTTGCTAAAATTATAACCTTTGGCAAAGCAATGGGATGTCATGGAGCTGCTATACTATGCTCTGCAAGTTTAAAAGAGTTTTTAATAAATTTTTCCAGACCATTTATTTACACTACCGCAATGCCACCACATAGTTTAGCAACTATACTATCTGCTTCTACTATACTATTAAAAACAAAAGAAATAGAAAAGTTAAAGCGAAATATAACCTTTTTTAAATCAGAAATTAAAAGGTTAAACCTTAAAAGTAAATTTATAGAAAGTGAATCTGCAATCCATTGTTGTATAATTTCAGGAAATAAAAATGTAAAACTTGTAGCAAAAGCGCTTCAGGAAAAAAACTATAATGTAAAACCTATTTTATCACCTACTGTAAAAAAAGGAGAAGAAAGGCTTCGTTTTTGTATTCATAGTTATAATACTCAAGAAGAGATAACAGAAGTCTTGCAATTGTTAGCTAACTTTGCAACTTAGTTTATACTAAATTAATTCCCACAAATGTGAGAATAAAATGAGCAACAAATTTAAAACCATAGCTAGATTTCAATATTCTACAGAAGCCCAAATAATAAAAGGCAGAATAGAAGCTGAAGGTATTCCCGTTTTTTTAAGTGATAATTTTACTATAGAAACAGATCCATTGGTAAGTAACGCCATTGGTGGTATTAAAATGAAAGTACTAAGTCAAGATGCATTAAAAGCACAACATATTTTAAAGTCTATTAGTAAATACTCCTTAGATGATGAAGGTAACGCTATTAATTGCCCAAATTGCAACAGTGAGAAAATTGAGTTGTTTTCTACTATTACAAACTTCAAATCCTTTTTTGCATTTATCTTTGGCTTTATAATGGGTACTTTACCTTTTCATGCAAAACATAAATATAAGTGTGAAAACTGTAAAACCGAATTTGATTTAAAATAGTCGCTTGTTTTAAAACAATAAAATCATGAAAAATAAAATATACTTTGTAACAGGAATCTCTACCGAGGTTGGAAAAACAATAGCATCTGCAATTATAACCGAAGCATTAGAAGCAGATTACTGGAAGCCTATTCAAGCAGGAGAATTAGATAATAGTGACACAAAAAAAGTAAAAAACTATATCACAAACAAAACATCGCAATTTCACGATAACAGCTATTCTTTAAAGTCTCCAATGAGTCCACATGCAGCAGCTGAAATTGATAATACAACTATAGATTTAAAAAAAATAATTGCTCCCAAAACAAAAAATAATTTAGTAATTGAAGGTGCTGGCGGATTATTAGTACCATTAAATAATACTAGTACTATAGTAAATCTTATAAGACCTAACTATAAAGTAATTGTAGTTTCTAGACATTATTTAGGCAGCATAAACCATACTTTGCTAACCATAAACCTTTTAAAAGAAAAAGGGTTAGATGTTTCTATTTTATTTAGCGGAAACGAACATAAAACGACAGAAGATATTATTACCAAAATGACTAATGTACCAATAATAGGAAGAATAAATGAAGAACCTTATTTTGATAAAAATGTGGTTAAAGAATATGCCGAAACATTAAAACCACAACTATTAAAACTATAGTTAAAATCAACATTAGCAAATTATGAGTATCAAACAAAGAGACAAAAACCACATTTGGCATCCATTAACTCAACACAAATTACATCCAGAAACTATGGCTATTACAAAAGCTAAAGACTGCATGCTATACGATGAAGATGGAAACGAATATATAGACGCTATTGCCTCTTGGTACTCTAGTATGTATGGACATTGTAATGATTTTGTTACCAGTCGCGTTTATAAACAAATGCAGCAATTAGATCACGTTGTATTTGCTGGCTTTACACATGAACCAGCAGTAAAACTATCTGAAGAGTTAATTAAAATTCTACCAGAAAATCAAGAAAAAATATTTTTTGGAGACAATGGTTCTACTAGTGTAGAAATAGGAATTAAAATGGCATTACAATACCATTTTAATAAAGGAAACAAACGCAACACTTTAATTGCTTTTCAAGAAAGTTTTCATGGTGATACCTTTGGTGCTATGAGTGTTTCTGGGTTATCTGTATACAACGGTCCTTTTGAAGATCTCTTTTTAGATGTTAAACGCATTCCAACACCAAATGGAAACAACCACGAACAAATATTAGAAACTCTAAAAGAAATTGTAAAAAACAATGCTGTTGCTGGTTTTATATACGAACCTTTAGTACAAGGTGCTGCTGCAATGAAAATGCATGATCCTAAAGGTCTAGATCAAATTTTAAAGTTCTGTAAAGAAAATAATATTGTAACCGTAGCAGATGAAGTTATGACTGGATTTGGTAAAACAGGTAGCAACTTTGCTTCAGATTTTATGGAAACAAAACCAGATGTAATTTGTATGAGTAAAGCATTAACAGCTGGTTTAGTACCAATGTCTATTACAGCATGTACTCAAAAAATTTACGATGCTTTCTATAGCGATGATATAGGCAAAGGTTTATTTCATTGCCATACTTATTCTGCTAACCCAATTGCATGCGCAGCTGCATTAGCAGGTTTAGAGTTATTACAATCTACTCAAATTCAAAAAAAAATTTCAAGTATAACAGCAAAGCATAAAGCGTTTGGCGAGCATATAAAAAACCATAAAAAAGTAAAATCTATACGTCAACAAGGTATTATTTTTGCTTTAGATCTAAATGTAGAAATGGAACGTTATGGCGATTTACGCTATAAATTATTCAACTTTTTTATGGCAAATGGTGTGTTTTTAAGACCTCTTGGAGAAACAATTTATATTCAAGCACCATACACCATTACTAATGCACAATTAGATAAAATTTATACTGTAATAGAAAATGCTTTAGAAATCGTTTAATATAGGTTCATCATCGTCATCTAGTAAATCTATAATGTCTCTTTCACCATCAATTTTTACATAAATTTCGTAATAAGCCCATTCGTTATTTATTTTTTCGGCTTCAACAATTATTTCACCTTCGTCATTTGGTCCTTTAATTGGTATGGTTAGCTCTGCAGCACTCGTTCCGTTTTTATAACTATAACTTGTGCTTCCTAAACCATTTTTTTCAATTGGTTCGCCTAGTAAAGCAATTACTCTTTCATTGTCTATAGCTTTATTATAAGCGTAAACATAAGGCTCAGAACCTGTTACAGTATCAGAGACTTTATAAATAAGTCCTGCAATACCAATACCAAACAAAATTATTACACCTAAACAACCACCACCAAGCAACCAACCCCAATTTCTTCTTGCCCAACTTTTTTGTCTTATTGTTTCCATAGTGACTTTTAAATTAAATATTAAATTAATGTACTAAATATAGGTATTCAATTTCTATTATTTGTTACACATATTATGCTAAATCAAATAGGAGTTAAAACCGATAAGGCTTATTTTTGCAAGAAAATTAAGTTTTTGTGCTAAAACCAATTTCTATAACTGCAATTTCTTCTTATTCTCCTCTCGGAAAAACCTCTGAAGAAGTCTGGAATAATTATAAAACAAATACCCATTGTATAACTTTACAAGATGGTCATTTAGTCTCTGCTTTATCTAAAAATTTAAAAGCAGAAATATTAGAACTTCGTACTTCAGACCTAAAATACAAGTCATTAGACGATTCTGTTTTATTCGGAATCTTTTCAGCAAGAAAAGCCTCTGAAGCTGCCCAATGGGATAAAAATGATAATTTTGGTATAAACATTGGTTCATCAAGAGGAGCTACCAAATTATTTGAAAATTATCATGAAGATTTTTTAAAGAGAAATAAAACCGAAACCTTAAGTTCTCCAACTACAACCTTAGGAAACATTTCATCTTGGATTGCTCACGATTTACAAACTAAAGGTCCAGAAATATCACATTCTATAACCTGCTCTACCGCTTTACATGCCATGCTAAACGGTGTCGCTTGGTTACAATCTGACTTAACATCTAAGTTTTTAGTTGGTGGTAGCGAAGCTCCTTTAACAGCATTTACAATAGCGCAAATGCAAGCTTTAAAAATCTATGCCAGAAACAATATGGCCTATCCTTGTCAAGCATTAGACTTACAAAAAAAGCAAAACACCATGATTTTGGGCGAAGGTGCAGCAATGGCTTGTTTAGAATCTGGAATTAAAGAAAATGCACTAGCAACAGTTAAAGGTATTGGTTACGCTACAGAGGTTTTAAAACACAACGCATCACTATCTACAAATGCAGATTGTTTTCAAGACTCTATGGCAATGGCTCTAGGCGATTTAAATCCAGATGAAATAGATGTAATCGTTACACACACACCAGGAACAATTAAAGGCGATGCTGCAGAGGTTAATGCAATAAATAAAGTATTTAAAAACAAAGTACCAGCATTAACTAATAATAAATGGAAAATTGGGCATACACTTGGTGCATCTGGGCTATTAAGTCTTGAAATGGCTGTTTTAATGTTAGTAAATCAAGAATTTATTGCTGTTCCATATTTAGACACTCAAAAACCTAAAAGACTCAAAAATGTTTTGGTAAATGCCGTTGGATTTGGAGGTAATGCTGTAAGTATATTAATCTCAAAATAATTATATTTACAATTAATCCATTTTAATTATGCATTCAATTTTAAAATTTCTTTGTGTATCACTTTTCTTTATTACATATTGTAATAATGCTCAACAAGATTCTAAAATATTCGAGAAATTTGAATCTAAGTTTTATAATATTGATGGTTATAAAATTAATGTAGAAACTAAAGGTACTGGTGATCCAATATTCTTTTTACCAGGTGGACCAGGAAACTCGCATGACTATATGCAAGGCAATTTTGGGCATTATTATAAATCTAATACAGTGGTTTTTTTCGATTGGTTGGGCCGTGGAAAAAGTGATAATGCTAAAGACCCTAAAGAATACTCTGTAGAAGCAGATGTAGAATTAATAGAAAAATTAAGAATAGTATTAAAATTCGATAAAATATCTTTAGTAGGACATAGTTATGGTACTGTACCAGCACAAGCCTATGCTATTAAATATAAAGAAAATGTCGAAAAAATGGTTTTAATAAATGGTTTCCATAGCGGCGCTATGTGGCAAGCCAATTGCGACAGTTATAACCACTATGCAAAAACACATTTTCCAGAAAAATGGAAAAAAGTAGACTCTTTACGTGCATTAGGTTATGTTTCAAGTGATCCAGAGTTTATGAAAGTTTACAGTAGCTTTCCTACCAAATATATTTATTATCACAATACAAATTTAAAACAAAACACGCCTAAAACTAAACATAAAAGCTGGGATAACACTGTTTATGTTTCTATAATAGGAAAAGATGGTGATTTTGATGTGTCTGGGAGTATGATTACACAAGACTATAGAAAAGATTTAAAAACCATAAAAGCTAAAACACTAGTTATAGCAGGACGTTACGATGGTGTATCAACTCCAGAATTTGCTATTCAATACAAAAAATTTATGCCACAAGCACAATTTGAAATGTTTGAAAATAGTGGCCACAACCCATATTTAGAAGAACCAAAAAAATTTTACCGCATTTTTGATGCTTTTATAAAATAGAAATAAACTATTTTTGAAACCTGAAACAGATACGATTTTATGAGCGAGATTAAACACAACTGGACAACAGAACAAATATTAGAGATCTATAACAAACCATTAATGGAGTTACTTTACGAAGCTGCAACAGTGCATCGTTTACACCATGATCCAAATACCGTTCAAGTAAGTACTTTATTATCTATAAAAACAGGTGGTTGCCCAGAAGATTGTGGGTATTGCCCACAAGCAGCAAGATATCATACAGATATTGAAGGCAACGATTTAATGTCTGTTCAACAAGTAAAAGCACAAGCATTACGTGCAAAATCATCTGGAAGTTCTCGAGTATGTATGGGAGCTGCATGGCGTAATGTAAAAGATGGCGAAGAGTTTGACCAAGTTTTAGAAATGGTACGTACCATTAACAAACTAGATATGGAAGTTTGTTGCACACTTGGTATGATAACAGAAAACCAAGCACAACGTTTAGCAGAAGCTGGTTTATATGCTTATAACCACAACTTAGATTCGTCTGAAGATTATTATAAAGAAGTAATTTCTACTCGTGGTTTTGAAGACCGTTTAGAAACTATCGATAACGTTCGTAAAACAAATGTAACGGTTTGCTCTGGTGGTATTATTGGAATGGGAGAAGCCATAGAAGATAGAGCAGGAATGTTAGTAGCATTAGCCACGCTAAATCCACAACCAGAATCTGTACCAATTAATGCACTTGTTGCTGTAGAAGGAACGCCTTTAGCAGAAGAAAAACCAGTTTCTATTTGGGACATGATTAGAATGGTAGCAACAACAAGAATTGTTATGCCAGAAACCCAAGTACGTTTAAGTGCTGGTAGAACAGAAATGAGTCGCGAAGGTCAAGCCATGTGTTTCTTTGCTGGAGCAAATTCTATTTTTGCTGGAGACAAACTTTTAACAACTCCAAATCCAGATGTTAATGAAGACATGAAAATGTTTGAAATGTTAGGTTTAAACCCACAAAAACCGTTTATAAAAAAAATGCAGCCTGAAACTGTAGAAGCATCAGATTCTAAATTTGAAGCTTTAGGTGAAAAACCAAAATGGTCAAGACCAGAACATAAAATTGAGCGTAATGAAGAGGCGAAACAAAAAGCAAAAGTTTCAAAATAGTTAAAGTATTCACATAAGATTTTCAATTTAGATACGTTTTCTTAACTTTGACTGACTAATTATTCAGCTTTTTTTGAAACTAAATCTTCAACATATTCCTCGTGTAAAGACAATTACAAAAGAGGATTTCCTAAACCTCTACTATAAACCTCAAAAACCAGTAGTTATTGAGCGTTTTATTGAGGACTGGCCTGCGTTTTCTAAATGGAACTTGGAATACATTAAAGCAGTTGCAGGAGATAAAACTGTACCTTTATACGACGATAGACCTGTAGATTATAAAGATGGATTTAATGAGCCTCACGCAACAATGAAAATGCGTGATTATATTGATTTGCTTAAGCGTGAACCTACAAAATTTAGAATATTTTTATGGAATGTTTTAAAAGAAGTTCCCAAACTTCAAAAAGACTATAAATTTCCAGATTTTGGATTGCGTTTAATGAAAGGGTTGCCAATGCTCTTTTTTGGTGGTACGAACTCTCACACCTTTATGCATTATGATATTGATCTAGCCAATATATTTCATTTTCACTTTGAAGGGAAAAAACAATGTATTCTATTCGATCAAAAACAAAGCAAATATTTATATAAAATCCCGCATTCTTTAATAGTTAGAGAAGACATAGATTTCTCTAATCCAGATTTTAATAAATGGCCTGAACTAAAAAATGCAAAAGGCTGGGAATGTGAACTAAATCATGGAGAAATATTATATATGCCAGAAGGCTACTGGCATTACATGCGCTACATTACACCTGGTTTTTCAATGAGCTTGAGAGCAATAACTAGAAACCCTAAAAATTTAGCTAAAGCGTTATATAATATCACAATAATGCGTAGTTTTGACAACCTAATGAGACGCATAAAAGGTCAAAAATGGATTGACTGGAAAAATAACAAAGCAATTACAAATACAAACAATAAATAAAATGAAAAAAATAATACTTATAATTACTTTATTCTCGACTTTGGCTAGTTTTGGACAAGCTTTTAGTGGTAAAGGAGACCAAAAACTATCTGTAGGTGCAAATTTACAAGACAATGCAACAGGAATTAGTTTAAGTTATGACTATGGGTTAGGCGAAAACATATCTGTAGGTATCGTTACTGCTTATGCTTTAAATACAGATGTAGACTCTGCAAGTTTTGGAGATCGTTATGATATTAAAGCAAGATTTAACGCAAACCTTGGTAACGTTTTAAATATTAGTGACAACTTTGATATTTATCCAGGATTAAGTTTAGGACTTAAAAATTTTGGTGGTCATTTAGGAGCACGTTACTTTTTTACAACAGGATTTGGTGTTTTTGCAGAAGTAGGAACAACATTAGCAAAATATGAAAGTGATACACTTAGACTAGATCAAAAAATTCATAACCAATTTGTTGGAAATATTGGAGCTGTTTTCAATTTATAATTCATAAAATCACACTCTAAAAACGCCCTTAAATTTTTAAAAATTTAAGGGCGTTTTTTATACTATTTAATTAAAGCATTAGCTTTATCATAAACCAAATGTGGCTCCCAACCACGATACAACAAATAGTTTATAAACTTCTTCTTTTTCTTTAAAGTATTGGTCTCTCGAATGGAAAGTGCTGTTTTTTCGGCTAAATCATTGAAAAACTCGACATACTCATCGTCCGAAATTTCTGCAAGCGCAGCATTTATATTAAATTTGGAGATGTCTTTTTTCTTAAGTTCAAGAGTTAATCGACGTCGCCCCCATTTTTTTATATTGAACTTACCTCTAACATATGTTTTGGCAAAACGTTCTTCATTAAGATAGTTGTGCTTTAATAAATGAACAATGATTATATCTGAAGCTTCAGGAATCATATTCATGCTTTTTAGTTTTTGTCTCACTTCGTGATGACACCTTTCTTGATATGCACAGTAATGCTCCAATTTTTTGGTTGCTTCATCCACTGTAAACGTTTTGTTTTTATACATACATCAAAAATAAGCTATTAAACAAATAACCAAAATGCCCTAATATGAAAAATTTTTACTCATTATTAACTCTTTTTTTATTCTTCTTAAATTTAGGGTTTGCACAAACTATAATTTATGACGAAGATTTTACTGGCCAATTAAACAAAGGAGCAACATATAATACAACTACAAATTTAACCGAAGTAGATTTAAGTGGCGTAAACTGGACAATAGATATTTCTTCTGTCACTTTTAATACGGGAGATAGGTTTAAAGTTGTAAACGGAAATAGATTTCTTGAAGCTCGAGATTTAGACGGACAAGCAATATGGTATTCTCCATCAATAAATATTAGTTCTTTTACAGATATTCAGTTTTCTTTAGACGCTACAGAAAGCTCTCCTGCTAACGATAACCTTGAAGATGCAGATACCTTTATTACAGAATTTCGTATAGATGGTGGCGCATGGACACAAGCAGGAAATAATGGTTTTATACAAAATGATTATACTAACACCGTAGTATCTCACAACACATTATTAAATGGTAACACTTTAGAGTTAAGAGTTTTAATTACAAATGATGGAAATGGTGAGCGCATGCGTATTGACAATGTTCTAGTACAAGGTATAGCGCCAATAACTCCAACAATAACTATTAATCCAAATACTAACACTATTCCTGCATTAAGTGTTGTTGAAAACAATGTGTCATTAACCGAGGAAACATTCTCTGTTCAAGGTTCATCTTTAACAAATGATATAATTATTACTGCTCCTGCAGAATTTGTTATTTCAGAAAATGCAAATGGCCCTTATTTAAATACTATTACCTTAACACAAACTGGCGGAACAATAAATCCAACAACTATATATACAAAACTAGCCTTTGGTTTAACTCCAAATACTTATAGTAATACAATTACTGTTTCTAGTACTGGAGCTACAAACGAATTAGTTTCAGGTTCTGGAACTGTAATAGCACATACACCTGCCGCAAACTGTGGAGAATTATTAATTTCTGAATATCATGAAGCTGCAGCTGGAACAGCAAATGAACAATATATAGAATTATACAATCCTACAAATACTGCTATAGATTTATCAAACTATCAAATAGCAAGATTTATAAATGGAAGAGTTAATTATAATCCAGCAATTAGAACAATTCCTGCTGCACAAGGTTTTATTGCTCCATATTCAACATTTTTAATAGCCAGAAACAACTCTGAATTATGTAACAACGGTATTGCTGATTACTGTACAGGAAGCGGTGCATTAAATTTTGATGGAAACGATGTTATCGCGCTTCAAAATAGCAATGGTGTAAATATAGATGTTGTAGGCGTATTAAATGTAAACAACAACTTTGGCCAAAACGTAAATCTAGTAAGAAACTCTAATGTTCAAACACCAACACCAACATATAATAATGCAGACTGGTCTTCAAATCCATCAAACAGTATTACTCTTTTAGGCTCTCATGTAAGTGATTGTGAATGTTCAACAACAGTTACTTGGGATGGTACATCATGGACTCCATTTGCACCAGACAGCAGTACAGCAGTAATTTTAACTGGAGATTATAATGCCAGTATGTTAACACCAGGTTTTACAGCTTGTAGTTTATCTATTAATGCAGGTGTTACTTTAACAGTTGAGAATGATTATACCGTAGAAGTAAAAAATAACGTTACAAATAGCGGAACTATAATTGTTCAAACTAATGGATCATTTGTTCAAAACAATGATTCTGGAGTATTTCAAAACACAGGAGGAACTTCAAGCGTTTCAAAATTAAGCGCGTTTGCTAGTGATTGGTTAGAATATACATATTGGAGTTCACCTGTTTCGGGAGAAACTATTGGCAATGCGCTTTCTCCTTCAAATCCTAACAGAAGATTTAGATTTAGATCAGAAAATTTTGAAGATAATTATGCTGAAACAAACAACGCAAACCCTGTAATTAATATGCAGGACGATGAAGATGATAATGGAAATGTATGGTTATTAATGAGTGCTGCAGATGCTATGACTCCTGGTGTTGGTTATGCTTCAACATTATCTGCAACAGCTTTTTCAACTCCACCTGGTGGTGGCACTGCTCCGCCAGTAAGAGTTAACCATGAGTTTATAGGTGCATTTAATAATGGCATTATACCAGTTACTATTTATAGAAACGATGCCATTAATACAATTTCAAGTGTAAGTGGTGACAAAAACTGGAACTTAATTGGTAATCCTTATGCAAGTGCTGTTTCTATACCAGACTTCTTTGCTGAAAACATGTATAGCTCGACAAATACTTCTGGCACAATTGATGGATTAATATATTATTGGTCTCACGAAAATCCTCCATTAAACACGAATAACGGTAACTCTCAAAATAATTTTAGCCAGTCTGATTATGTTATGGTTAACGAGTTAGGAGGAACTACTGCTGGAGACCATAATGGTGACGGCACTATAGATGCTAATGATATTCCTGACGAATTTATACCTTCTGGACAAGGCTTCTTTGTAACTTATAACGATATGGCTCCAGGAGCTCCATCATCTATAACCTCATTAGATACAGGTGCTGTAATTATGGAAAATCAAGTTACGTTTAGAAACTCTATGCGTGTAAGTGGTAATAATGATTTATTTTATAGAAACGCTAACCAGCCAATTGAAACTAATAAGCTATGGCTTAATTTAACTACAGATACTGGTGTATTTAGCCAATTATTAGTTGGCTATAAACAAGGCGCTACAAATGGTTTAGATGGCGCAAGATTTGATGCTATAAGAAACAGATCTTTTGGAGATCAAACATTTTTTTATTCTATAATTGAAAATAACAACCTTAATTATGCTATTCAAGGTAAAGCGCCAGAAAGCTTAACTATAGATGAAGTTATCCCACTTGGTATCTACACATCTATTACTAATCCTGCAACTTTTACTATTTCTATATCTCAATTTGAAGGTGACTTTTTAAGTAATAATACTATTTACCTTAAAGATAATTATGCAAGTTCAATACATGATTTAAATGCTTCAGATTATAGTTTTACCACAACAAATGGTGAGTTTAGAGATCGTTTTGAAATTGTATTTAATGCAAGTAGTCTTGCTGTTGAAGCGTTTTCTACTAACGAAACTAATTTAACTATTATAGAATTACAAGATGAAAATGTTCAATTCTCTTTAAATGGAAATAATAATTTAAGAATAGAAGCGGTTAGAATTATTGATATTTTAGGTCGTGAACTTTATAATTTCCGCGGAAGCGAAAAAACAGAAATTTACAATTTATCTAAACTAAGTACCAGTACTTATATTGCTCAAGTAACACTATCTAATGGAAAAGTAATTGCTAAAAAAGCAATTAAAAAATAAACCCAGTCTTAAAAAAAGAAAAAACGTGATATTGCTCTTAATAAAGTACTATCACGTTTTTTTTTAGAAATATAAAAATAACGTTTTCATAACAAATATGTATCTTTAAAACTATATGCAATCCTTTAATTTGTAAAGTACTAACTATACTTTTTTTTACCAAAACCCTTAAAATTTTAGTCATGAAAAACGCTAAACTACTCCTAATTTTAATTATTTTTTCACTTTCATATATTGGTTATGGACAGGTTTCTGAAAATTTTGATGGTTGGACCGATAATTCATATGGAGGCATCTCTACATATTCAGGTCCATCTGGAAATTGGGAAACTAATAATTCAATCTGTGCCCCTAATAATGCAAGAACAGGAAATGCAATACGTTTTAATGATAATAGTGGAGAAAATGAATATTTACTGTATAGTGGTTTAGATGGTAATGGAAAAGATAATGGTATTGGAGACATTTCTTTTTGGTACAGACATTGGAGTGGTAATGCTAGCAATGTTCAATTTCAAGTACAATACAGTAACGATGGTACAAATTGGAATAATGCTGGAGGAATAGTTTCTGCAACCTCAACAACATATAATCAATTTACAACTACGGTAAATATAACTGGTGACGATTATTTTATTAGAGTAATTTCTATTGATGATGCAGAAAGGTTAATGATAGATGATTTTTTAATTACAGATTATACCGTTGCACCATCAGATTTAGTAATTTCAGGAACTGAAGATCATGGTTCAAGCTGCATAGGTGTTGCGGCAACAACCATACAATACACAATAACCAATAATGATACTTCTGTAGCTTTAGGTGTAGCTGTTAACTCAAATAATTCAGAATATGTTATTAGTGGTTTATCTTCTACAAATATAATTCCCTCTGGTACTGCTACTTTTAATGTTACCTATACACCTACAACAGTTGGACCAAGTACAGCAACAATTACAGTAAGTAGTTCAACTACAACAAATGCTACTATAGATTTAACTGGATCTGGTGTTTCTGTTCCTACAATAAACACACAGCCAAATAATCAATTAGTTACAGAGCCCGAAACAGCTTCATTCTCTGTTACGGCTACTAATGCTAATTCATATCAATGGCAAGTTTCAACAAATGGTGGTTCTACTTTTACAAATGTAACTACTGGAACTGGTGGAAATACAGCTAATTACACGACAGAAAACACCATTTCAACAATGGATAATTACCAATACCAGTGTGTTGTTACTAATTCTTGTGGGTCTATTACTTCTGGTACTGCTATTTTAGATGTTTTGCCAATTTCAGAAGTTATTTTAAATTCAAATAATCCTGCTACGGCTGCAAGTACAATTGTACAAGCCGAAGACAATCATGTTATATATCAGTTTGATTTAGCTGTAACAGCTGCAACATCTAATGCAGAATTAACAAGTGTAGACTTTACAACCAGCGGAAGTTATGCTGCTTCAAATATTACTAATTTTAAATTATGGTACGATACTACAAGTACCTTTAATGCTTCGACATCAATATTTTTAGAAAATTTAACTACAGGATTAGGCACAGGAACCCATACCTTTTCTGGTCTAAACCAAACAATTAATACAGGATCTACTGGTTATTTTTTTATAACAACAGACATACCATGTACTGCGACTGCTGGAAATACAATTCAAGTAGATGCTTTAACAATAGCAAATCTTACATTTATTAGTGCAAATAAATCTGGAACCGCGTACAGTAGCGAACTACATACTTTTATAAGTGCAACACCAAACAATGTTACTGGCCATTTTTTAAGTGATTGTGAGAATGGAAACACAACAGTGAATTGGACAGATCCTGCAGGATGTAGTGATAATATATTAATATTTGCCACAGACACATCATTCTCTACACTTACACCAACTGGCAACGGAAGCGCATATACAGCAAATACTATTTTTGGCAATGGTACTGCGTTCGATGGTGGTTTTTGTATTTATAAAGGTACAGGGAATACAGAAACAATAACCGGTCTAACAAACGGTACTAATTATACTTATAAAATTTTTACTAGAAACGACTTATTGTGGAGTACAGGTGTGATTATAGATTGTACTCCCAACATTACCTATTGTGATGCTGGACCAACCTCTACTACAGATTCAGAAATTGAAAATGTTATTTTGGTTGGCGAAAATAATTCTATTTCAAATGACACCTCTGGAATATGTACTGGTGCTACTGGTGGAGAGGTTAGTGATTTTACAGCAATGAGTGCAGATTTAGCCGCAGGAAGTTCATATTCTCTTTCTGTAGAGTTTGGAGATTGTAATGATGGTAGTCAATATAGTGGTGCTGGAGGCGTTTGGATAGATTGGAATAATGATGGTGATTTTAATGATACAAACGAAACTATTGGTACTTTAGATGTCGCTGTTAATACTGGAAATATAATTGAAACTTTTTCTATTAATGTTCCAAGTGGTCAAACCATTGGAAATTACAGAATGCGTATTGTTCAAGAAGAAGGCGGAGATTTAAACTCAATTTCACCATGTGGTACATTTAGTTGGGGAGCTGTAGAAGATTACACTATCGAAGTTATTAGTGCATGTATTGCAACACATAGTATAACTAGTATTTATCCATCTTCTGGGCCTGTTAATACAAATGTAACTGTAAATGGTTCAAATTTTTCAAATTTAACTACCGCTACTTTTAATGGGCTAACTGCTACTATTGTTTCTCAAACATCTACAACATTAGTTATAACAATTCCTCCAGGAGCAACCACTGGAAATTTAGAAATTTTTGATGATCTTTCATGTTCTACTGCAACGCCATTTAATATTATTGAGAGTTCTGGAAATTGCAATAGTGCTACTAATTTAATGATTACAGAAGTATTTGATAATAATGGAGGTTCATTAGGTTATATTGAAATTTATAACGGTACAAATACGACTATTGACTTAACTGAATATAGAATCTCTAGATATGGAGATTTAACTAATACAGTACCTACTTACTCTTATAACTTTCCAACTACAGGAGTTGGAAGTAGTATTGCATCAGGTGATGTTTTAGTTGGTAAAATTAGTTCGGATGCTGGTGGAGCAGAAGATTTTAATTTTGGCGGCAATGGTTTTAATGATAATGATAGGTTAGAACTTATACATATTGCAACCTCAACGGTTATTGATGATTTTCATGATTCGATAGTTCAGTCTGTTGGGTATGTATATAGAAGAAATGTAAATATTTCTAATCCAAATCCAAATTATGACTCTGCTGAATGGACAACGGCTACCTCTGGTTCTACTTCAGATTTAGGAAACTTCTCAACAACATCTACAGGTGTAACACCATCAATTACATCGCAGCCAAATGTAACCTCTACGTGTGATAATGCAACCTTTGCCATTACTGCTGCTGCTGGAAACTCTGGAACATTAACTTACCAATGGCTGTATAATGATGGTACAACTACTTCATGGTTTAATGTTACTGATGCTGCATTTTCTTCGGGAGTTGTTACAGGAGAAACAACAAACACTTTATCAATTTCAGGTTTCGATTTAACTAACTATCAATTTTATTGTTTAGTTACAGAAGATGGTGCTTGTGCAATTGCCAGTAATGCTGCAAGGTCTAACCCTATGAGCACAACATGGAATGGAACCTGGAGTAATGGCGTACCAAATATAGCTACCCAAGCAATAATAAATGCCGATTATGACACTGCTACTAATGGTAGTTTTAGTGCCTGCTCATTAATTATAAATAATTCGGGATCTGGTTTTACTGTTACAATAAGTAATAATACATACATAGAAGTAGAAAACAATGTTGTTAATAATGGTGAAATTATAGTACAACATAGTGGTTCTTTTGTACAAAACAATGATCTTTCTACCTTTACAAATACAGCTACAGGATTATCTAGAGTAACAAAATTAAGCGCATTTGCTAACGATTGGTTAGAGTATACATATTGGAGTTCTCCTGTTGTTAATGAAACTATAGGTAATGCATTATCACCTGCAGATCCAAACCGTAGATTTAGATTTAGAGCAGAAAACTTTGAAGATAATTACGCCGAAACGAACAATACAAATCCTGTAATAAATATGCAGGATGACGAAGATGACAACGGTAACGATTGGGTATTGGTTTCTGGAACAGATGTTATGAACCCAGGAACTGGTTACGCAGCAACATTATCTACTACATCTTATAATCCTCCAATGGCTGGAGCTCCTTTAAGGGTTGCACACACCTTTAGTGGTGAATTTAATAATGGAATTATTCCTGTTACTATATATAAAAATGACAATATAGTAAATGACAAAAACTGGAACTTAGTAGGTAATCCTTATGCAAGTGCTATTTCAATTCCAGACTTTTTTGCTGAAAACGTATATAGCACAACCAATACTACTGGAACTATTGATGGCGTTATTTATTATTGGTCACACCAAAACCCACCTTTAAGCACAAACAACGGTAACTCTCAAAATAATTTTAGCCAGTCTGATTATGTTATGATAAATGAAATGGGTGGCACTATTGCAGGAGATCATAATGGTGATGGTACTATTGATGCTAATGACACTCCAGATGAGTTTATACCGTCTGGGCAAGGTTTTTATATTACTTATAACCATGATGCTCCTGGAACAGCTTCAAGTATTAGCTCTCTAGACACTGGTGCTAGCATAGTTGAAAATACCATAGTTTTTAATAACGCTATGCGAGTAACTGGTAATAATAGTTTATTTTACAAAAACGCTAGTCAACCTATTGAAACTAATAAATTATGGCTTAATTTAACTACAGATACTGGTGTATTTAGCCAATTATTAGTTGGTTATAAACAAGGCGCAACAAATGGTTTAGATCCTGCTAGTTTTGATGCCATAAGAAATAGATCTACAGGAAACCAAACCTTCTTTTATTCAATTATAGAAAACAGTAACCTTAATTATGCCATACAAGGTAAAGCGCCAGAGAGTTTAACTATAGATGAAGTTATCCCACTAGGTATTTATACATCTATTACTAATTCTGCAACCTTTACTATTTCTATATCTCATTTTGAAGGTGATTTTTTAAATAATAATACTATTTATTTGAAAGATAATTATGAAGGCGTAATTCATGATTTAAGTGCTTCAAATTATAATTTTACCACAACAAATGGTGAATTTAGAGATCGTTTTGAAGTTGTATTTAATGCAAATAGTCTTGCTGTTGAAGCGTTCTCTACTAACGAAACTAATTTAACTATTGTAGAATTACAAGATGATAACGTTCAATTCTCTTTAAGCGGAAATAGTAATTTAAAAATAGAAGCGGTTAGAATTATTGATGTTTTAGGTCGCGAGCTTTATAATTTCCGCGGAAGCGAAAACACAGAGGTTTACAATTTATCTAAACTAAGTACCAGTACTTATATTGCCCAAATAACACTTTCTAATGGAAAGATAATTGCTAAAAAAGCAATTAAAAAATAACTGTTTTATAGTACAAATTTAATTGATGTGATTAAATTTCTGCCTGGCGCTGCAATACCAGATGAATATGTTTTGTAGCGTTGGTCTGTTATATTTTCTAATCCAATAGTTAGATTTGCAAAACTATTTAATTCGTATTGAGCAGTTAAATTTAGTGTGTACCAAGATGGTGAATAAGGGTTTCCGTTATTGTCTAAAGCATAAATATAGTCTTTACTAACCTCAGATGGCGCTAAATCGTAGTACGATAATTCTCCATTATAGTTTACAGAAGCATCTGCTTTAAACTTATTTTTTGTCCAGGTTAATCGTGTGTTTCCAAAGTTTGGAGCAACGTGTCTTACTGGGTATTCTACTTCATCTGTTTCGTCTGTTCCGCCAACTACATTGTATTGAGAGCTTAGTGCTAAGTTTTTAGAAACGTTTAGTTTTGCGCCAATTTCAAAACCGTAGATATAAGATTTTGATGCGTTTTGTATGGATTGTACATTACTTAATTCGCCATTATAAACAATTTCTGTTTCACCATTTAAATCGCCATCTCTTCGTACTAAGGCATTATCTAAATAAGTGTAATATGTTGCCATATCCAATATTAAGACATCATCAAAATTTAGTAACAATCCTAATTCACCACCATAAGCATATTCTGGTTTTAAATTATTATTAGGCACCACTACAGATCCTGGTTCTGAGTCAAATACTTTACCAATATCATCTATATTTGGAGCTCTAAAAGCAGTTGAAAAATTTAATTTCCATTGTAATGTTTTATTTGGAATCCAACTCATTCCTGCTGTTCCTGTTAAGGCTTCAGAGTTGTTTTTTGCTTCGTCAAAAGGTAAATTTAAATAAACGTTATTAGCCTCGAAATTTGCTTTAGATAGTACTTTATTAAAACGTAATCCACTTTGAAATACAAATTTTGAGTTTGGCTTATATTTTAAGCTTAAATATGCTGCTAAAGATTGCCAAGTTGCATTATCTGGATATCTGGTTACAATATTTGATGTTTCGGTTGTTTCTATATTTTCTTCTTTTGCCTTAGAGTTTACTTTATTATAAATATATTCTAAGCCGTAAGATATTTTTGTTTTAGGGTTCAAGGTTTTTTCTAAATCTAAATTAAAAGAAACTGCATTTACTGCTTCTTCTTTTATACTTTTAAAAACACTTTGGTAATCTCTATCAATACGACTTTCCTGAAAATTTTGATACGCAACTGTAGCTTGTATTTTATCGTACAAATTAGAACTACTACTTAGTTTAGTAATGTTTAAATTACTCATAAACCAGCGTTGTGGTCCATAATACCATTCGGCAGATCTTAACTCTTCTCCTCTGTATCTAATTAACCTATCGTATCTAGGAGTGTTTGATGTAGATGTATAAAATAAACCTAAGTTAAAACTCAAATTATCTTTTGGTTCGTAACGCACTTTTTGCATTACATTTATTTGATTGTAACCTGAGTTTTTTTGCAGCTTTGGTTCGCTGTTACTTACTATTTGATCTTGATTATTTGTAGTAACAACAAACTCTGGCCTTAAATAATCGTTTGGTCCATGACTTCCCATTTTTAAATCATTAAAATCTGAAAAGCTAGCATTAGTTATAAATGCCCATTTTTTAAAGCCATAATTTACACCTAAATGAGCTGTTTTTTCTTGATTAGCTGTTGCATAACGTAATGTTGCAGTAGTTTTATAGTAAGTAGAATCTGTATATGATAGTTGTGGCTTTTGTGTATAAAAACTCATAACGCCACCTATGGCATCGCTACCATATATTACAGAGCCTGCACCTAAAGATACTTCTGTGTTTTGTATTGTAAATGGGTCTATAGAAATTACATTTTGAAGGTTTCCGCCTCTAAATATGGCATTGTTCATTCTAACACCATCTACTGTAATTAATAATCTATTTGTTGAGAAACCTCTAATAATTGGGCTACCGCCACCTAACTGGCTTTTTTGTATAAATACTTGGCCTGTTTTTTCTAATAAATCTGCACTGGTTTGTGGGTTTGTGAATGCAATAGATTTTGCATTAAAATTTACAATCTTATTTGGAACATCTCTTTTATCTTGTTTAAATTTTGAAGCAGAGATAACTATTTCTTCTAAACCTTGCGTTAGTGGTTCAAGATAGATTACATCTCCTTTAATTCTGCTTTTTTCTACTGATAAAACATCGAAAGCAATATGTTTAAAAAACAAAATATCGTCTGGATTAAAAATGTCCAGATTAGCTTTACCATTAAATTTTGTTATAACACTTCGAGATTGGTCTTGATTGTATATAGCTGCACCAACTATTGGTTCTTGCGTTTTTTTATTAGCAATTAATATTTCTTGAGCCTGTAGGCTTAGTACTAAACAAAATGAGAATATAATGTAGAGTATTGGTTTTTTGTATTTAGTTGAAAACGTCATTAAAAACTTGTAGTGATTTTGGTTTTTTAAAGCTGCCCAAATGTAGTTCAAAATACAACAAAATAATGGCTAAAAACGATTGTCTTTGTTTTGAATTCATTTTGACTTCTTCTAACGCATCAAATGTTGTGCCCAAAAGTGTTTTTAAGAGTGTTAAATTTTCGCCCGAAATACAATATTTACTACTACTCATATCTTGAAATTCTCCTGCCTGAAGATTAAAATATGGCAAGTTTATATCTGTAATATCTGGGTAAAACCCTAAGTGTTTTGTTAGGTTTAATAGAAACAATAAATGAAAGTTTGAATAACGATCATTAGTATCTAACCATTGCAAGGTGGTTTCTAAATAATTATATAATGTAGCATTTTGTTCTTCCTCTTGTAAAGTAGTACTTAACACTTCGGCTAAAAATAAAACAATAGCGCTTTTTAATATATTGGTGTGTAAATTGGAGTAAAGGTGATTTATTTTAACTTCTTTTACATACTGCAAGCCTCTTGCCTGCTTATAATCTGTTACAAGATGTAATTGTGTTAACAATTGATAGTAAGCAACTTTAGATCCTTTTTTTTTAGATTTTAAAACACCACGTAATAAATAGCTAACAATACCAAATTCTTGCGTGTAGCATTTTACAATAAGGTCATTGTCTTTGTATTTTAATTTAGAAAGTACAATAGCATTTGTAGTCGCAATCATTACCTTACTATCATTACTTTTAATACTTTAGTTTCTATAGAATCTAAATCTGTTAACATTATTAAATACACTCCTGAAGCAACAGTAACATTTCCTAAATTTTTACCATTCCACAGTGCAGTGCCACCATCTATTTCTAAATTAAAACCTTTAAATTTTCCATTGGTTCTAGATTCTGCTTCTGTAACTAGGTTTCCTTCTATATCTGTAATTTTAATATTAACATTATCTGTAAGACCTTTTATTTTTATTTTATCGTTATTGATATTAAAGCTTGGTCTAACAGGATTAGGAAAAACGTAAGCATCTTCAAGTGTTTCTTCTGGCTTAGAACTTTCTGAGCCAAAAGCAACAAGTCCTTTTTCTGTTGCAAAATATACAAGGCCGTTTTCATCATCTATTGCGATATCTAAAATATCGTTTGATGGTAATGGTGAGTTATCTTTAGTAAAATGAAATATGGTTTCTTGACCATCTGATGATAAATAATACACACCTGTATCTAAAGTACCAATCCATTTATTATTTGAACCATCAACCTCAATATCTGTTATATATTGCTGAAAAAGTAATTCTCTAGGCGTACCATCGTCTAAAACTATAATATCTGAAACTTGAAATGTTGGGTTACTAAAAAACTCACTAGTATTATAAATCACTCTTAAGCCACGATCTGTACCAATCCATATAGTGTTTTGTAAATCTGTTTCTACAGTCCAGGTTTTTTCTGAAGGCATATTAAACTCAACATCTTCAATAAATTTTTTATCGCCGTTGGTATCTACTCCAATTATTCCATAATTTAAACTAGAGATAAATATTTTACCATCATCGGTAAATGTAATATCTGAAAACCCTAAATTACTAGTTCTTGGGTTTATAATATCTTGCATATTTATACCTGTCCATTGACCATTTTCTAATTTATTTAAACTATTATCAACACGTCCATTCATTACCCATAATGCACCATTACTATCAAAATTATTAGCTAAAACTAAATGTATGGCACCAGCAAAAGGAACTAATGAACTATTATCTTGATTAAATATAGAAATGCTTTCGGTATTAATATCTAAAAGTCCTGAGAAATAAGAGCCAACATAAACTTGGTTTGTATTAAATGGGTTAATTGATAAATATGATAAATACCATGGATTTGATACTGCACTTGCTATAGAGTCGTAGCTAATATTATTCCATTCTTCATTTTTTAAATGACTTAAACCAGAGCGCCTTAAACCTCCATTAAAATTATATGTAACAGAGTGACCGCCATGTGTTCCCCAAACCTCTCCTGCTTGTGTTTTTATTTTGAAAAACTTATTTAATAAAGGACTTTCTGGATGTATTTCTTGATATACTGAAGTATCACTTACATTGGTTTGTAATATCCCATAGCCTTCCTGTCCTATTGCAGTTGTATAAATACCTTGAGTACCAATATATATATTATTATTTTGGCTTAATGATACCGCTGTAAATAACATACTAACGTCCTCTATAGTTTGAGCGGTAGCAACAACATTTAAAGACGTCTCTGTATTGTATACGTATGCTTCTTTTTCTGTAGCGATTAAAAGGTTACCTTGCTCTTCTCTTGTATCTACAATTAAATCACTATATACTACCAACTCTGAAATAGCATCGTTTATAACGCTGTATAACCTTCGTGTTGATCGTGAGGCAAATAACTTATCGTTAACACTCGTAATGCCAACCCAGTTTGCAGATACTATTCTTGTCCATTGGTTAAAGTCTATAAGGTTTGGGTTAGAGACTAAAGCTTTGCTAATACCAACATTTGTAGCAGCATAAATTTGATCTTCAAAAATTGTAGTTTGGTTTATTTTTATTTGAGAACCGCCATCACCAATATAATAGGTGTCACCAAATTCAAGGTTATTTATATCGTAAAGTGAAATTCCAAAATCTGTAGAAATATATGCGAAATCATTGTAAATCATAAAATGATTTATACGCTTGTTATTTGGTGGTATTGTGGGTTTATCTATAATATCTACAACGGTTAAAAAATCGTTTTCAGATTCTTTATACACCTGCATTAAACCATTTTCAAAACCAATTAACAACAAACCTTTATTTTGAACATATTCTATGCTAGAAATAGTTTCTCCAGATAAACCGTTTATAGTTGATAATTTTTCTATTTCAAGTGTTTGCTTATCATAAGTAAATATTGCATTTTCTGCAGCACCATAAACTTTAGTTTCTCCTTGAGAAATATCTTTAATATCTAAGTATGAAAAATGGCCCATCCATGAGTCTGTAAAATCTTGTGCAAACACATGATTAGAATTAAAAAGCAAAATAAAAGCAACAATTAGTTTAATACTACGCATTTAGCAGGATTTACAGGTATAAATATTAAAAACCAAAAATACTATAATTTATTGTATTTTCGTTCGAGTAAATTACAAGCAATTTATGCTGTTTAGCAGTCCTATATTTTTATTTCTATTTTTACCAATTACGCTATTTATATATTATATAGCGCCTAAAAAGATAAAGAATTTTGTTTTATTAATTCTTAGTTTAGGGTTCTACACTTGGGGTGAAAAAGAACTTGTTTTATTAATAATACTATCTGCTTTTATTGATTTTACAGCAGGTATTATTATAGATAAAGGTAAGCGTAAACTTGGTTTATATTTATCTATACTATTTAATCTTTGCTTACTTTTTTATTTTAAATATTCTCATTTTATTTTTTCTAATACAACATCAGTTTTAAACCATTTTGGCTTGCCTTTAGAACATGCTAATGCTTTTGCTAATGTTATTTTACCTTTAGGTATTAGCTTCTACACATTTCAAACCATGTCGTACACAATAGATGTTTATCGTGGTCATGTAAAAGCAAATAAAAACTTTATAAACTTTGCCACCTATGTAACACTATTTCCTCAACTTATTGCTGGCCCAATTGTACGTTACTCGCATGTGGAAAGCGAATTAAAATCAAGAAAAACAAGTTTACCATTATTTGCAGAAGGTGTTGAGCGTTTTATAATTGGATTAGCAAAAAAAATGATTATTGCCAACAACTGTGCTTTTTTAGTAGATGGCATTTTTAATTTACCTACAAGTGAATCTTCTGCCTTAATTGCTTGGCTAGGTGTTATAGCCTATAGCTTTCAAATTTATTTTGATTTCTCTGGCTACTCTGATATGGCAATAGGTTTAGGAAAAATGTTTGGTTTTAATTTTCCAGAAAATTTTAATTACCCATACATTTCTAAATCTATACAAGAATTTTGGCGTCGATGGCACATGACATTATCAAGCTGGTTTAAAGATTATTTATATATTTCTTTAGGAGGAAATAGAAAAGGAAATATAAGAACTTACATTAATCTATTTATAGTCTTTTTTATAACTGGTTTATGGCATGGCGCAAGCTGGACCTTTGTAATTTGGGGTATTTGTCATGGCTTATTTATAGTTATTGAAAAGCTTGGATTTAACAAAATACTAAATAAACTTGGTAAAGGTTTTTCTCTATTTTACGCATTTTTTGCAGTAAATATTACATGGCCAATTTTTAGAAGCGACACTATTACACAGGCCTATAACTATATTATTACAATGTTTAATTTTAGTGCTAAAACCAATTTTAATTATTTAAACATTTACCTTTCAAAAGAGGTTATTTTTATCTTGATTATAGCACTAATATTTTCTCTACCATTACATAAAAAAATTAAAAATTACACCTCAACATTAAATCCAGATTCATATAAATATAAAGGAGCTAAAATTTTAAGAGTGACTTCTCTTTTTTGTTTATTAATTATTAGCTACACATACATTGCAACAGATTCTTATAACCCATTTATATATTTTAGATTCTAATGAGCGAGCAAAAAAGTATATATAAAACAACTATAACCATTGGTTTTTTACTTGCCTTAATATTACCTAATATTATTTTGTTTTCTGGAGCAGAAAAAAACCTAACTAATAATGAAAATAGAGCACAAGCTAATGTGCCAAAATTTAACACAAAACAGCCCATACAATCTATAGGAAAGTTTAAAAATTATTACCTACAAAACTTTGGTTTAAAAACAGTTTTAGTTAATAATTATATTAAGCTAAAAACAAATTATCTAAATGAAAACCCAATACCTAATCGAACTTTAAAAGGTAAAGATGGATGGCACTTTTTAGGTAATGAAAATAATAATGTTTTAAACAATAGCTTTGGTAATGATATATTTAAAACTCAAGAGCTTAATAATACTGTTAACTACCTAGTAACAATTAATAATTATTTTAAATCTCAAAACATTGCATTTTACTTTGTTATCGCTCCAGATAAAAACAATATTTATCAAGAGTTTTTGCCATATAAACTTAAACAAAATGCAACTAAACTTGATGTTTTAAAAAAAGAAATAAAAAAGAAAAGTAACCTAACAGTAATAGATCTTACACAACCATTGCTTAACAATAAAAGCTTAAAACAACTTTACTTTAAAACCGATACACATTGGAATTTTGATGGTGCATTTATTGGGTATAATTATACAATAGATGTTATAAATAAAGATTTTAATATTGAAAAAACTAAAATACAAGATTATAAAATTGAACAAGAAAATTATACTGAAGGTGATTTAATAAAAATGATAAATCAGGTTAAAGCAGAAACTTATAATAAATATGCAAAAATTAAAAAAACTCAGGTAAAAGAAATTTATTCTGAAAAAAATAAAATGAGATTTAAAAATGAAACTAAACAATATAAAATGTTACAGTTTAGAGATTCGTTTGCAAATTACTGGTATTCTTTTTTTAATGAAAGTTTTGCTGAAAGCCTATATCTAAAAAAATATACATTTACTAAAGCCGAAATTGAAAGTTTTAAACCAGATATTGTGATTTTAGAAATTGTAGAACGTAATATAAATTTACTAAGCGAATTAAAACCTTTCAAAAACTAAAAAAGCTTCCAAAAATGGAAGCTTTTTTATATAAATAAGTTGTAATTATTAAACTACACCTTGCGCTAACATAGCATCTGCAACTTTTACAAAACCTGCAATATTTGCACCTTTTACATAATCTACATTACCATCTTTATCTGTACCATACTTTACACAAGAAGCATGAATATCATTCATTATTTGGTTTAATTTAGCATCAACCTCTTCTCTCGTCCAGTTATAACGTAACGAGTTTTGACTCATTTCTAGTCCAGAAGTAGCAACACCACCAGCATTAGATGCTTTACCAGGAGAGAATAATACTTTTGCTTTTTGTAATACTTCAATAGCTTCTGGAGTTGTAGGCATATTTGCACCTTCTGCAACAGCTATAACTTTATTACTTACTAAAGCTTCAGCTTCTTCTTTATTTAATTCATTTTGAGTTGCACATGGCATAGCCACATCACAATCAACACTCCAAGGTCTTTCACCTTCATGAAAAGTAGCCGAAGAATATTCATTAACATATTCGCTAATTCTTCCTCTTTTCACATTTTTAAGCTCCATAATAAATGCTAATTTATCTGCATCTATTCCATCTTTATCATGTATATATCCAGAAGAATCAGACATTGTTACAACTTTACCACCAAGCTCTGTTGCTTTTTGGCAAGCATATTGCGCAACATTACCAGATCCAGAAATAACAACTGTTTTTCCTTCAAAAGTATCTCCAATTGTTGCTAACATATTTTTTGCAAAATATACGCAACCATATCCTGTAGCTTCTGGTCTAATTAAAGAACCTCCATAACTTAAACCTTTACCAGTTAATACACCTGTAAATTCGTTTCTAAGTCTTTTATATTGACCAAACATATAACCTATTTCACGGCCACCAACTCCTATATCTCCAGCAGGTACATCTGTATTTGCTCCTATATGGCGAAATAACTCAGACATGAAAGATTGGCAAAAACGCATCACTTCATTATCACTTTTTCCTTTTGGGTTAAAATCACTTCCACCTTTTCCACCACCCATTGGTAATGTTGTTAAAGCATTTTTAAACACTTGCTCGAACCCTAAAAACTTAAGAATACTTAAATTTACAGAAGGATGAAAACGTAAACCTCCTTTATAAGGACCAATTGCAGAGTTAAACTCTACTCTAAAGGCTCTATTAACTTGAGTATTACCTTTATCATCAATCCAAGGTACTCTAAAAATTATTGTACGCTCTGGCTCAACCATGCGCTCTAATAACATTTTATTTTGATATTGTGGATTCTCTTCTATAAATGGGATTACGGTCTCGGCAACCTCATGAACAGCTTGTAAAAATTCTGGTTCATGATTATTTTTTTCTTTTACCAGATCTAAGAATGCTTGAATTTTGCTTTCCATGTATTTAAAATTATGACATTAATATTATATAAATAATTATGAGTACAAATATACGTTATCTTTAAAAATTAAGTACATTTATTTTGAAATTCGCAAAAATAATAATTCGCCTAATCGAAAATTAATTACTGCATTTTATCTGTAATAGTTGCTAGTTTATCGGATTTTTTTATATTTGCTATCATAAAGAAGCCTCTAATATTAAATCATGAATAAGCTTAAAGTTAAACATTTAGCACAGATACTTTTTATTTTAGTTGCTTCGCAAACCGTCGCAGCTCAATTAGGTTTTTCTCATGAAATTGGTGTAATTACTGGTCCTACTGCATTTAAGTCTGATTTTGGTGAACGTTTTGACCTTGAAACCAATGCTGGAAATAGCGGTGTAGGAATAGGTTTAGTTCACTATATAAACTTCGCTTACAGAGCAGATTGTAATTGCTATACTACAGATAATTATTTTAATGACCACTTTAAATTAAGAACCGAAATTTCTTACAACACTGCTAAATTAGAGCACATTGGTGAGTATGTTCAACCTTATAGAACCTCTACTAATGCAGATAAATTAAGAGCACATACTGGAACTGCAAACAATTTAGACATTGGTATGCAAATTGAGTATTTTCCTTTAAGTATTAGATCTTTTCAAGCTTTTGGATATAAATTTGCTCCTTTTGTTAGTTTTGGTGCCCATTACGTATCGTACAACCCTAAAGTAAGTACAGGCTATGCTAATGGAGACACTACTAATATGAGCAATTTTTATGCGCCTTGGTATACTAGCAACCCAAACTTAAGTCCTAATTTTCCAGAACCTATAGATGTTACTTCTGGCACAACGTGGTCTCTAGTTAGTAGTATTGGTGTACGTTATAAACTCTCTCCTTTAGCAGATTTAATGTTAGATCTTAGAGGTCAATATTATTTTAGTGATTGGGTAGATGGTTTAAACCACACATTAGACAGCAACAAGCATAACGATTGGTTAGTTTGGTTAAACTTTGGCTACATTTATTACTTAGATTAAAAACATATTTATACATAAAAAAAAGCTCATGTTTTTAACATGAGCTTTTTTTATAAAATTACCCTAATGCTTGTTTTAAATCATTAATTAAATCTTCTTCATCTTCTATACCAACGCTCAACCTAATTAAAGAATCTACAACACCTGTTTTTTCGCGTTCTTCTTTTGGTATGCTAGCATGCGTCATGCTTGCAGGATGTCCTGCTAAAGACTCTACACCACCAAGAGACTCTGCCAAAGTGAAAATTTTAAGATTTTCTATAAGTTTTATAGACGTATTATAATCATTCCCTTTTGTTGTAAAAGATATCATGCCTCCAAAATCCTTCATTTGTTTTTTTGCTATATCATGATTAGGGTGACTTTCAAATCCTGGCCAATATACATTTTCTACTTTGGGATGTGACGCTAAATACAGTGCTATAGCTTTACCATTTTCACAATGACGTTGCATTCTAACGTGTAGTGTTTTTATTCCGCGAAGCGCTAAAAAAGCATCTTGTGGACCACAAATTGCTCCACTTGCATTTTGTATAAAATACAATCTTTCTGCAAGTGATTTTTCTTTTACTATTAATGCTCCCATAACTAAATCGCTATGTCCTCCAATATATTTTGTTACAGAATGCATAACAATATCTGCTCCAAGATCTAAAGGTTGTTGCAAATATGGTGTTGCAAAGGTATTATCTACCGCCAATAATATATTATGCTTTTTAGCTATTGTAGCTGTAGCTTCAATATCTATAATATTTAACATTGGATTTGTAGGTGTTTCTACCCAAATTAATTTTGTGTCATCGTTAATATAAGCTTCAATGGCATCTGGATTATCCATATTTACAAAATGAAATGTAATGCCAAAGTTTTTAAAAACCGAAGTAAATAGCCTATATGTGCCACCATATAAATCATTATTACAAATTACTTCGTCTCCAGATTTTAATAATTTTAATACCGCATCTATAGCAGCTAATCCAGAACCAAAAGCCAAGCCAAAATCACCATTTTCAATACTTGCAAATGCATTTTCTAAAGCGTCTCGTGTTGGATTTTTAGATCTAGAGTACTCATAACCCTTATGTCCGCCAGGTGTAGATTGTGCATAAGTTGAAGTTTGATATATTGGTGGCATTACAGCACCATATGCTAAATCTGGCTGCTGTTTTCCATGTATGGTTTTTGTATTAAATTTCATTAATGTCTATTTAAATTAATTTAAAAAACAACTTTTGGTTTTTTGATTATACCAAAAATAGCCTTTAATTCGTTGTATTCAAATTGAATTAAAACCTTTAGTTTATGCTTAACACTTCCTTTCTAAAACTAACAAAGCTTTTTGCTGTACTGTTATTTCTTAACATTTGTTTATCGTGTAAAGAAGAAGTGTCTCTAAATTTTTCAGAAATTAGTATTGTTGAAGATACAGATGCCACTATTGAAATTAATATTCCTAAAGCTGAAGGAGCTACAAATGCTGCAAAACAAATTAATAATACTTTAAATCAATTTGTAAACAATGCTTTAGATATTAATAATTTAAAAACCAATGAAACCAATACAACAAATAGCATTGCGGTATTTAAAAAAGCATATTTAGATTTTAAATCTCAAATTGGAAAAACCTTGTATACAGACTTACCTGCTTGGGAAGTTTTAGTTGATGGCGAAATTATTTACAAAAGTGAAACACTGGTTTCTATAGCCATGAACTCTAGTATAAATACGGGTGGCGCTCACAGTAATTTAATATTTAAATTTTTTAATTTTAATATTAAAACGGGAAAAACTTTACAAACTAAAGACTTAATTAATGATATTCCAGCTTTTACAGCATTAGCAAAAAAATATTACGACAAAGAAATACTTTCTGCTACAGACGATCGTATTTCGGCATTTAATAATAATGACTTTAAACTTCCAGAAAACTTAGGTTTTAATGAAGAAGGCGTAATTATTTTTTACGATACGTTTATAACAGGAAGCAATAATGTAATAGAGTTTATTGTACCATATACTCTTGCGAATGATTATTTAAACTTTTAAAGCTCTTAATAACGCCAAAATATATCCTGCATGCATACCTTCGTGTACTAAAGCAAACTGTATTGCCTGTGTAACATTTGTTAACGTGTTACCTGTAGTGGATAATGTATATTCATTAAAAGTGCTAAATACTTGAGAACCAAAATCTGCTTTTGTATGTTCTATTGTAGAAAAAGCCAGTAATTTTAATTCATCTACATCTGCTTGAGTAGCTTTACCATCTGGTTTTGTGCCTTTTTTATATTTTTCAATAAGCGCCTCACTAACATTTGGTTTTAAACCAGATAATTTATAAACTAATATTTGCTCGGTAACAATACTATGCCCAATATTCCATATAATATTATTATTAAAACCATTAGGTATAGCATTAAGTTGTGCTAATGAAAGCTCTTCTAAATAAGCTTTAAAAAAGCCTCTTGTTTTTGCAAAAACGTCAAAAGTAAAATCCATAATTCTTTTTTTTTATAAATATAATAGAATCTAACACAAATGAATTTACTTTGTAATGTTAAAAATTAGCTTTTCGTATTCACGAAAATAAATTCAAATTTTAAAATGATTGATAAAGTATATTATTTAAAATCATGTAGTACGTGTATTCGTATTTTAAAAGAACTTGATTTACCAGAATCTGTAGTGCTTCAAAACATTAAAAATGAAGCTATAACAGAATCTCAAATAGACGAAATGAAAACGCTTTCTGGAAGTTACGAATCTCTTTTTAGTAAAAGAGCAACGCTTTACAAGCAGCGGGATTTAAAAAATAAAAATTTATCAGAAACAGATTTTAGAAATCTTATTTTAGAACATTATACTTTTTTAAGTAGGCCTGTTTTTATTTTAAATAATAAAATTTTTATTGGCAACTCTAAGGGTAATGTAGAAGCTGTTAAAAAAGAATTGAATGAAAACTAGATACTGGGCGCTTATTGCCGCGTTTTTTGTACAACTTTTTTATGGCTTAAACTTTACTTTTGCTAAAGATGTACTTACTGGTGGATTTTTAAAACCATCTGGTTTTATTGTTGTAAGAGTAGCCGGAGCAACAATTTTATTTTGGTTATTTAGTTTTTTAGGTCCTAAAGAAAAAATAGAGAAAAAAGATTATTTAACTTTTTTCTACGCTGCAATATTTGGTGTAGCCCTAAATATGCTTTTGTTTTTTAAAGGCTTATCATTCACATCACCTATACACGCATCTGTGATAATGATTACTGCACCAATTATAGTATTAATACTTTCGGCTGTATATTTAAAAGAGCGCATTACTAATTTAAAGGTTTTTGGTGTAATTTTAGGGTTTCTTGGCGCTGTAGTACTTAGTGTTTACGGTCGTTCTAACTTAGATGGCGACAATATTCTTTTAGGTAATACCTTGGTTTTTATTAACGCTGTATCTTACAGTATTTACATTATTATTATAAAAAAATTAACTGGTAAATATCACCCATTTACGTTTATAAAGTGGTTGTTTTTATTTGGTTTGTTTTTAGTAATACCGTTTGGATATAACGATTTATTAGCCGTAGATATAAGTACATTTACACCATATATTTATTTTTCTATTGCTTTTGTAGTATTGGCAGCAACCTTTGGAACCTACATACTAAACCCATTAGCCCTAAGACACTTAAGAGCATCAACCGTTACAACATTTATATATTTACAACCTGTAATCGCAGGAATATTTGCTATAATTATGGGTAGTGATACTATAACACCTGTAAAACTAATAGCTTCTGCTTTAATATTTGCAGGTGTATATTTAGTAACTAAAAAACCTAAAGCTAAATTATAGCTCTAGGTTTTTTGGTACACGACCATTAGCTCGGGTATCTTCTTTTGTAAGAATCTTATAAGCTTCAGATTTTGGAAACTTATCTGCTAAATCCATTAAAACCTTTGGTAGATTGGTCATTTTTCTAGCTTTTAAATCTATCCAAGCACCAAGCATTTCACAAAAGGCAATATTTTCTCCTTTATGGTTATAAAAGTTATGGTCAAACTTAAAAAAAGTACCATCTTCACTTAAACCAGACACTTCTAAAGAGACTGTTATTGGTTGTCCCATAAACGCTTCTTTAAAATAATGCATATGCTCGTAAAAGACAACTGGCCCAATATTATGCATAGCTAATTCTTTCATGGTAAAACCATGCTCTATTAAAAAAGCCATTCTAGTATGACTCATAAAATTAGTATATGCAGAATTGGCTAAGTGTCTATTTGCATCGACATCACTCCAACGAATTTCAAACTGTTTTTTGTACATTTTCATTATTTTAGATTTCAAAAATACTATTTTATACTAATACTGTTTTTATTAATTATTATAATAAACCGTAATTTAAAACACAAAATATATAGCATAATAAGCCATAACATGGTAAGTATAAGGTTGGTTTTTATTTGCCTACTGTGTTTACAACACTTATTTTTGCTCAACTTTACAATTTAGTTATGATTCACTCAATGACAGGTTACGGTAAGTCTGTTTTACAATTACCTACAAAAAAAATTACAATAGAGTTAAAATCTCTAAATAGCAAAAACCTGGATTTAAATGCCAGGATGCCTTCAATTTATAGAGAAAAAGAGCTTTACTTACGTAAATTAATGGCAAAAGAATTAAATAGAGGTAAAATAGATTTTTCTATTTATGTTGAAGCCACTGCCGAGGATACATCGACTAAAATAAATACACCTGTTGTAAAGCAATACATGCAACAACTTAAAAATGTAGTTGCGGGAGACGAAATAGAGCTTTTAAAAATGGCCGTACGTTTTCCAGACGCTTTAAATACAGAGCGAGAAGAAATTGATGAAAATGAATGGAAACACATTGAAGCCGAAATTAAAACAGCTATTTCTGCCATAAACGACTATAGACTTAACGAAGGTCAAGTACTTGAAACCGATTTTAAAAACCGCGTTGCAACCATAGAAAACTTACTACAACAAGTAATTATTATGGATCCAGAACGTGTTGAAGGCGTTAGAGAAAGACTTAAAAAAGGTGTTGAAGAACTTCGCGAAAAATACGATGAAAATAGATTTGAACAAGAACTTGTTTACTATATAGAAAAGTTTGATATCACCGAAGAAAAAGTACGTTTACAAAACCATTTACAATACTTTATAAAAACCTTAAACTCTAAAGATTCTAATGGAAAAAAATTAGGCTTTATTGGTCAAGAAATGGGTAGAGAAATTAACACTATAGGCTCTAAAAGTAATTATGCACCAATGCAACAACTTGTTGTGCAAATGAAAGATGAGTTAGAAAAAATTAAAGAACAATTACTAAATGTTCTTTAAAAACAATACAAAAACATGCTTAACACAGTTGAAGCACAATTAAAAAAAGGAAATGAAACAAGGTAAACTAATTGTATTTTCAGCACCATCTGGCTCTGGTAAAACAACCATTGTTAGGCATTTATTAAAACAAAAAGAATTAAATCTAGCCTTTTCAATCTCTGCAACATCACGCGAAAAAAGAGGTACAGAAGTTCATGCAGAAGATTACTATTTTATGTCTGCAAAAGAATTTAAACAACACATAAAAGAAGACAATTTTTTAGAGTGGGAAGAAGTTTATAGAGATAATTTTTATGGCACTTTAAAAACCGAAGTAGAACGTCTTTGGGCGTTAGGAAAAAATGTAATTTTCGATATAGATGTTTCTGGAGGTTTGCGTATAAAACGAAAATTCCCAGAACAAACCTTAGCTGTTTTTGTAAAACCACCAAGCATAGACGAACTTAAAATAAGGTTAAAAAACAGAAAAACAGAAAGTGATGAGAAAATAAGTATGCGCGTAGCAAAAGCAAGTGCAGAATTAGCTACAGCACCACTTTTTGATACAATTATAGAAAATGATAATTTAGAAAAAGCACTACATGAAGCTGAAGCTGTAGTTGGTCATTTTTTAATTTCAGAAATAAAAAAAGAATAAGACCTATACCAGTTTAAACTTTATTAAAATATTACAAGTATGAAAATTGGTCTATATTTTGGCTCTTTCAACCCAATACATATTGGTCACTTAATTATTGCTAACCAACTAGTAGAAAATAGTGATTTAGACCAAATTTGGTTTGTAGTTACACCACATAATCCTTTTAAAAAGAAAAGCACTTTACTAGACAACCACCAACGCTTAGAAATGGTTTATCTAGCCACTAAAGATTACGACAAGCTAAAAGAAAGTAATATAGAATTTAACTTACCACAACCTAATTATACCATAAATACGCTTACCTATTTACAAGAAAAATACGAAAATCATGAATTTTCGTTAATAATGGGAGAAGACAATTTAAAAAGTTTTCATAAATGGAAAAACTACGAAGTTATCCTAGAAAACCATAATATTTATGTCTATCCAAGAATTTCGGAAGGTAAAATTGACACGCAATTTAATAATCACAAAAAAATACATCGTGTTGATGCTCCAATAATGGAAATTTCATCTACAATGATTAGAAAGGCTATAAAAGAAGCCAAAAACGTAAAACCCCTAATACCACAAAATGTATGGGAATACTTAGATGAGATGAATTTTTACAAAAAATAAATTAACATATGTTTATATTAAACTAAAATTTAATAAATTTATTTCCTTAAGTAAATTCCTACACAAAATACTATCAATAATACTAGAATGAAAAACAAAAGCCCTAAGTTTCATGTCGTTGGTATTGGAGCGTCTGCTGGTGGTTTAGATGCTATTCAAACATTGTTTGACCACATACCGCCTAATACAGGAATGGCATTTATAATTATACAGCACCTTTCTCCAGATTTTAAAAGCCTAATGCCAGAGCTACTAAGTAAGCATACAGAAATGCCTATTTATACAGCAGAAGACAAACTAAAAATAAAACCAAATTGCGTTTATTTAAACCAACGTAGCAAAAACCTACACATAAAAGGGTCTCAATTATACCTATTAGACAAAGGCCCAAAAAATAATCTAAACTTACCAATAGACATTTTTTTTCATACGCTTGGAGAAGAATTTAAAGAAAAATCTATTGGTGTAATATTATCTGGAACAGGATCTGATGGATCCAGAGGTATAAAAACAATAAAAGAAGGTCGAGGCACAATTATTGTTCAAGACCCAACATCTGCCCAATTTGATGGAATGCCAAACTCTGCAATTTCAACAAATATTGTAGACTACATTTTGAACCCAAAAAAAATAGCAGAAATCATACATAAAAATCCAACAAGCAGGTCTCTAGCTCTTAATGATTTTGAAAAAAATCCATCTAACGAATCCTTGATAAATGACATATTAACTGTTGTTTATAAACACTCTGGCATAGATTTTAGAGAATATAAAAAAAATACACTTTTAAGACGTATAGAAAAAAGAATGAATATAAAAAATATTCAACACCTATACGATTACACTACATTTGTTTCAAGTAATATAGAAGAGCAGCAAGCTCTACAAGAAGATTTTTTAATAGGTGTTACACGCTTTTTTAGAGACAGTGAAGCCTTCAAAAATTTAAAAGAAAAAGTAATTCCAGAGTTATGTAAAAATAAAGACAACTCTGAAATTATAAGGGTTTGGATAGCAGGTTGCTCTACAGGAGAAGAAGTCTATACATTAGCAATATTAATAGACAATTATATAAGATCTCACCAACTAAATCTTGATTTTAAAATATTTGCAACAGATATAGATCCTACAGCATTAAACATTGCTGGTAAAGGCATGTATCATGTAAATATTATAAATGAAATTGATAAAATATACTTAGACCAATATTTTATAAAAACAGGAAATAAAATACAAATTATTAAACGTATTAGAGAAAAAATAGTGTTCTCTTACCATAATTTAATTAAAGACCCTCCATTTATAAGAATGGATCTTATTTCTTGTAGAAATCTACTTATTTATTTTGATAGTAAGATACAGAAAAAAGTAATGATGAATTTTCAGTTTGCCTTAAATAAATATTCTTATTTATTTTTAGGTAATAGCGAATCTTTAGGCGAAGTTTCAAAGTATTTTAAAACAATAGATGTAAAATGGAAAATTTTTCAAAATATATCCTCTACAAAACAAATACCATCACAAAATTCAAGTATAGATAAAATATCGGCAATAGCATACAAGTACCCTGAACGCAAAAACACATACAGCTCTTTAAATATAAAGGAAAGTCCAGAGTTAATTTTTCATAAATATTTAAGTCAAAAATTTAGTCCTGCCTCTATTTTTATTGATAAAGATTTCAATATTCTATTTATTAATGGTGATGCAGGAAAACGCTTATCTCACAATTCAGGAATTTTTCAAAACAACTTATTGCAAATGGTAAGCCCAGACATTTCTGTAGTTATAAGAAGTGGAATAAGAAGACTTGAAGCACAAAAGCAAGATGTTATTATTAAAGGCATTCAAAACAAAACAGAAAAAGAAAATTTCTCTTTCGATTTAAAATTTCACGAACCCAAAAATTTTGATAATTTACAAGACTGTTATTTAATAGAATTTAGTAACGATAAGGTTATAAATTATAACCAACCATTAATTGTTAATAACATTGATATTGATGAGGCATCCGTACAACGCCTTGAGGATTTAGAAAGCGATCTTAAAATAGCAAAAACCGAATTACAAAATGTAGTCGAGGAATTAGAAACCAGTAACGAGGAGTTACAATCTTCTAACGAAGAACTAATGGCTTCTAATGAAGAACTTCAAAGTACAAACGAAGAGCTACAATCTGTAAACGAAGAACTGTATACCGTAAATACAGAAATGCAGGAAAAAAATAAAGAGCTCACAAACTTAAATAACGACATTACAAACCTGCTAGACAACACAGATATAGCAACATTATTTTTAGATACAGATTTAAGAATAAGAAAGTTTACACCAGCGCTTCAAGATGTATTTAATTTACAAGAAATAGATCATGGTAGACCTTTATCTAGTTTTACATCTAACTTTGAAGAGCAAACAAGAAACCTAATAATTAAAGACTCTAAAAACGTATTAGATAAATTAACGGTTATTGAAAAACAAGTAAAAGACAAGGACGATAACTTTTATTTACTACGTATAAGCCCATTTATTACTTCAGATAAGGTTATAAACGGAGTAGTTATTACACTCGATAACATTAATAAGCTTAAAGAAATTGAAAATGAATTAGCAGATACAGATTTAAAATATCACAAATTATTCGAAAATTTAAACGAAGCTTTTATTCATGCTAAAATTGTTAAAGACAAAAACGGCAATCCTACAGATTGGGAATATATAGATGTTAATCCTGCTTACGAAAAATTATTTAATTTAAAAGCTAAAGCTATAATTGGTAAAAAAGCATCTACCGTTTTACCAGTTATAAAAAATGAGTTAACAAATTGGATTAAAAAATATGGCGAAACTGCCATGACAGGCATAGACCAAACTATAGAAGGCTACATAAAATCTTTAGATAAATACTTTTTAGTAAACGTATTCTCACCTAAAAATGGTGAATTTGCAGGAACAATAACAGATTTTACTGAGCTTAAAAGTAAAGAGCAAGCTCTTAAAAAAAGTGAAGCAGAGTTAAATAGAATTCAAGAACTCACAGTTGTTGGCGGCTGGTATTTAGACCTTAAAACAGATAAAGTATACTGGACAGAGCAACTTTTTAAAATGTATGGACTAGACCCTAACTCTACGCCTCCAGACTATTCAAAACAACGAAAATTGTTTACAAAACAAAGCTGGCTAAACCTTAATAAAGCTGTAGAGAAAACCCAAAAATACGGCATACCTTACGTTATAGAATTAAACCTTATAAAAGAAGATGGCGAAAAAGGATGGCTTAGAGCACAAGGAGAAGCTGTAAAGGACGAAAAAGGAAACATTATAGCTTTAAGAGGTGCTGCTCAAGATATTACAAAACAAAAATTAATTGAAGAAGAAATAATAAATGCAAAAAAAGCAGCAGAATCTGCAAACCTGCACAAAAACTATTTCTTAGCAAATATGAGTCATGAAATTAGAACACCAATGAATGGTGTCTTAGGCTTTTCAGAATTATTAAAAAAAGATAGTCTATCTAAAACCGATAGATTAAAATATCTTGAAATTATAGATAGTAACTCCAAACAGCTATTAAATTTAATTGACGACATTATTGATATTGCCAAAATTGAGTCAAACGAATTAAAAATAAATTATACAGAATGTAATGTACCAAAGCTTATTCAAAACTTACAAATTACCTACAACCAATTAAAAATTGTAAAACTTAAAAAGAACATAACATTTACAACTTACATCCCAGAAAACTATAAAGACTTACAAATAATTACAGATGAGCAAAGACTGCAACAAGTCATATCTAACCTTTTAAACAATTCATTAAAATTTTCTGAAAAAGGTAATATCTCATTTGGCTTTACAGTAATTGGAAAATTTCTAAAGTTCTTTGTAAAAGATCAAGGTATAGGAATTAACAAAAACAAGCAACTTGAAATATTTGAAAGATTTAAACAGCTAAACTATAAAAGTAACGCAAAATATGGCGGTACAGGATTAGGGCTTTCTATAAGTAAAGGAATTGTAACACTATTAGGTGGTGATATTACAGTTACATCTCAAGAAAATAAAGGTTCTATGTTTGAGTTTACAATACCTTTAAAAGAAGCAAATACAAAACATAAAAGTATAGAAAAAAACCAAAAGCTTAAAAACAAGTTTTTGCTAAATAAAAATATACTAATTGCAGAAGACGACTCTTTAATTAGACTTTTATTTAAAATTGTACTTAAAGATACAGGTGTAAATGTGCTATTTGCAAAAAATGGAAAAGAAGCTGTAGAGCTATATAAAAGTACGCCTAATATAGATGTTGTGCTTTTAGACATTAGAATGCCAGAAATGAGTGGTATTGAAGCCATGGAAATAATATTAAAATTAAATCCTGAGGCTAAAATTATTATGCAAACAGCTTATGCTATGCAAGATGAAAAAGAAAAATGCTACCATAAAGGTTGTGTAGATTTCCTATCTAAACCTATTGTAAAAGAAGAATTGTTTACAAAGCTAAGTAAATGGATTAATTAAAGTATTACTAAAGGAATTTGTTACCATACAATGGTAATTTTAAAGTAACAAATTCCACAGTGCTACATAAAAATCTTCTACTTCTATAATTATTAAAAAACTAATAATTATTAATCGACTAAAAACGCATTAACAAGATTAAGACTTAAAAATACTGTTGTTTTTTCTTACAAATATCGGTTTTACGGTTTTTCCCGTAAGATGAAATGCACAAATGCACATTTTTTCGATGAAATACACATAAATAAAACAAAAAATTTTGCGAGGTTCTTTTTATTCCAATAATTTTGAAAACAATCAATCAGCAAAAGGAATTTTACTTCCTTTTTGATTAAAACTTTTTACTTAACTATTTCATTATTCTACAAAAATGATATTAAGTAAAATTCTAGATAATAAAGTAGGTCTTATTATACTAGATTGGGTTAATAGCGGAAAAAGCCAACTCGTAAGAGTTGGCTTTTTTATTTTAAAACAATTTTTCTCCTATATTTTTAGTTATGTTTTCTTACAAAAAAAAATTTTACGGTTTTTACCGTAAGCCAAAATGTTAATTATTGGCATTTTTCGACGAAATACATCATTTTCTAAAAAATAAAATTGTGAAACTCTTAACATTGCAATAGTTTTGAAAGAGACAAATCAAACAATAGAGTTATTAGTTCCTTTATTTGATTTAAACCTTTTACTTTAATTAATCATTATTCTACACAATGATATAAAAGTAAAGTTCTAGTTAATAAAGTAGGCCTTATTATACTAGAATTGGTTAATAGCGGAAAAAAAGCCAACTCATATGAGTTGGCTTTTTTTTATTCTATATATTAATATTTACTCTTTTGTAGGAATACGTAATACTTGACCTGGGTAAATTTTATCTGGGTGTTCAAGCATTGGTTTATTAGCTTCAAAAATGGTTGGGTATTCCATAGCATTTCCATAAAACTTCTTTGCGATTTTTCCTAAAGTGTCACCACTTACAACTGTATGAAATTGAGCTTCTGGTTCTTTATGCTCAACCGTCATTTGGTCGTCTACAGTAGCAATACCAATACTGTTTCCTACTACTAAAATTGCTTTCTCTTTTGTTGCTTGGTCTTGAGCCATACCAGAGATTGTAGCGGCATCATCATCAATATGTATGCTTAATCCATCAACTTGTAAGTCTAGATCTCTAATTGTTTCTTCTAGTTTTCTAGCAGCAGCAGCTTCTTCTTTAAGTTCTGCGGCAGCAGCTTCTGCAGCTTCTTCTTTATCTGTTTTTCCTATGCCAAATACTTTAGCGCCTGCATTTTTAATAAATGAAAATAATCCCATAATTGTATTTTATTTTTAGTTGTTAATATTTTAATGTCTTGTAAAGTTGGATAAAAACTATTTCAATTGCAACTTATCACTCTTATTATTCTCTTAAATTTCGATAAATAACATAAAAAAACTGCTCTAATTATACTTTTAAAGCAGTTTTATTATCACTTCATTGTTTTATACCTTGTCTCTAGTATTCTCTCTATTGTTTTCTACTTTTGGTGTACGCTGTACTCGTTTTTTATCACCAGAAGATTTACTTTTATTTACTGTAGTACCTTCTTTTAAATACTCTATATAACCACGTCCAGTAAACTCGTAAACTGTACCAGAATCTGGATGTAGCAACTCTACTCTTTGATCATTAATTACACTTAGTTCAAAATATTCATTATCAAAATAGTCGTAATCTAAAATAAGGTTTTTAAGGTAAAAGTTTCCGCTAATATCCTGTACAGCATAATCTCCTGTAAAATCCCAATATATATTATTAGGGTTCGTAGCTGCTGGGTCTTGTGAGCTTCTAAATGTAGAGTCGTTTCCACCGGCTAAAAACTGTAACCAATTTTCATTATCAAACTCATTTAATGCTCCAAACTCACTAGTATATGTTTTTTCCCATGCTTCGTATTCTTGCAAAAAGTATTGAATATTATCATAAAAAACATAATCGTAATCAAAATTAGAACGTTGGTACCCATTTAAAAAATATGATGTGTCATTAAACGGGTTATACAACTCTATAGTATTATAATCTACTTGGTAAACATCAAAACTATCATAACCATCTATATCATGATCTGTATCTAATATCATATTATAAGCATCATAATAACCAATTGGGATACCAAAGCCATTACCTTGACTACCAATACCAACCAAATTGTTATTAGCATATAAAGTACCATTTCTAAACGATACGGTAAAAGCAATTTGTAAAAATGGTGTTTCGCCTGTACCAATGGTTTCGTTTATATCTACGTACCACAATTCGTAAGAATTAAGTAATTGATTTACGCTTATACCTGGTGCTGGCCCGTTGTTAAAATCGTCTACAACCACTTCTGTTACACAAGAGGTAAATAATGTTGCTATTAAAGCAAAACCTGTGAGTAATTTTAATGTTTTCATAATTGTTGTTTTAAGGATTGATATTAATAAGATTTCAAAAGCTGTGCCAAAATTGGAATTTTCTTATTACAAGCCATTTATCAACTGTTATTAATTATGTATTTTTGAATTATAATTGAAACTAAAATATGTCTAAAAAATTAAAATTTGCTGTCTTTGGTTCTGGAAGTTGGGCTACAGCTATTGTAAAAATGCTGTGCGAAAACGAAGAGAAAGTAGGTTGGTATATGCGAAGCATTTATACTAAAGAGCATTTACTTAAAGAGCAACATAACCCAAGTTATTTAAGTTCGGTAGAATTTCATTTAGAGCAATTAACCATTACTAACGATATTAACGAAATGGTAGAACTTGCAGATGTTTTAATTTTTGTTATACCATCTGCCTTTATAAATGATGAATTAAAAAAACTACAATTACCATTAACCAATAAAATAGTAGTAAGTGCTGTTAAAGGTATAATACCAGAAACAGGTAAATTATTAGGAGAACATTTTCATGATAATTACAATGTCCCTTTTGAAAACATTGGTGTTATTGCCGGCCCATGTCACGCAGAGGAAGTTGCGCTTGAGCGTTTATCGTACCTTACAATATCATGTGTAGACGCTAATAAAGCGCAATTAATTGCAGATGCTTTATCAAGCGACTACATAAAAACTAAAATTAGTGACGATGTTATAGGCACAGAATATGCCGTAATGCTTAAAAACGTGTATGCTGTAGCAGCCGGAATTGCGCATGGTTTAGGTTACGGAGACAATTTCCAGAGTGTTTTAATGAGTAATGCTATACGTGAAATGAAGCGTTTTATTAAAAAAATGCATAAAATGAAACGTAACATTAACAACTCGGCTTATTTGGGAGATTTGCTAGTAACCGGTTATTCTGTATTTTCAAGAAACCGTATGTTTGGAAACATGATAGGTAAAGGTTACACCGTAAAATCTGCACAAATGGAAATGAATATGGTTGCCGAAGGATATTATGCCACAAAAAGCGCCTATTTATTAAACGAGAAAAACAAAAAGAAAACAAGATTACCTATAATAAATGCTGTTCACGCTGTACTTTACGAAGGTAAAGACGCCAAAAAGGTCTTTAAAAAACTAACCGATAAATTAGATTAAAAAAAATCCCTTTAGCTAAAGGGATTTTTTAATTTATATATTTATTTGGGCGTTACCTAAAGGTCGCGCTTTACGTTACAATCTTTTTAATCGTGCCTCATAAAAAGGATTTCTACTGCAATCGCTAACGCACACCAAGTGAGATTAGTTACTTAACCAAAATACCTTTTAATTGCATTAATGGTACACGTTGCAAAGCCTTATCGTTTATCGTATTTTTTCTAAACAAATACGTTTTATCGTACATTGTATTACCTTCAAAAAAAGTAATTTTAAAAGTATTATTTAAAGCTAGCACCTTAGTTTGCAAGTATTCTATTTTAGCATAACTTCTTGCTGGAAGTTTAGCTATTGTATGACGCATTGGTGGTGTCATTTTAGTATCATTATAACCTTGAGACACTATGATTACAGTATCTAAATCTTGATCGCTATTATTTATAATGTAAGCATTCCAATCTAAAGTTTTATATTCTATATGTTCCTCCTGTACAACAGCAACATGTATATCTTTTACCTCAGGAATAGTAATGTCTTTTTTCATGTATTCAAATCTCTTAAAATTTAATTTTGTGCAAATTTACACAATATTAAAGTCTCTTATCCTTAATTAATAATAAAGGTATAATCTATATCATCAACATTTAAAATACTATTAAAAACAGCCTCTTTTTTATTACTAATTAAAGCTTTAAGCTCTGCAACTTCTTGCCTATTAAACATTAAAACTAAATTTTCTTGTAATGTTGGAATAGGAATTTTGCGTCTAACATTAGCATTTGCATACTTTCTTTCCCAAAACTCAGACTCGATTAACAACACGTATTTTTTGAACTGTTTATACTCTACAGGCGTAAACTCAAAATAAATATTATTAAATTCTAAATGAAACTGCTGGCAATTTCTACAAAAATTTAATTCGCCTTTAGATGTTTTATTAATCGCTTCTATTCCTTTACACATAATATTGTTTTATAGGTTAATAACAGTCAGTTAATATTTGATTGTTTTGCTCAAAAACGCTTAACGGTTGTTGTAGTGTTTCAGTTGTTATAGTATTTAAAACCTCTAACACTTGGTTTTGCATAGCAATTGAACCACAAATCATTATTACACCTTTAGTTTTTAAAACTTCAGCTATAATAGTGTGTTGTTTTTCTAGAATATCCTGTACATAAATTTTATCGCTAGTGTCTTGAGATAAAGCCACATTAAAACTAGTTAATGTGTCACTTTTTAAACTACTATCTACAATGTTTTTATAAAGAGATAACGACTGCTGTGTTCTGCCTCCCCAAAACAAATGCTTTGTAATAGGTTTAGAGTGTTGCATCATACCCAAAAACGGTCCTATTCCTGTGCCATTTGCTATAAAAACTGCATTATGTATATTTTTAGGTAAATTAAAGCTTGGGTTATGATTTATAACTGCCTTTATTTGAGTATTACTTTTTAAATTATAAAAATAATTTGAGCACACACCAAATTCATGTTTTTTTACACTTATAACAATATTACCATCTATTTTACCAATAGAATAAAGCCTTTCTATTTTATCCTTTTTAGGAATTACAGATAGTAAATCTCCAGACTTAAATTTAAGTTTTTTATTAGGTTTTAAAGTAATTAAAAACGTGTTATCTATATTAACATCGGTTTTATTTACAACTGTAAAAACCTGTTCTTTTCTTGGCTTATTAGACACTTTTAAATTGGTTACATCTAAACCAGAAGCAACAATATTATTCCATTTTGTAGCCCAATTTTTAAATTCCAATTCTGATTGGTTATGGATTTTAAACAATTCCATATTGGGTTGAAATTGTGAATGCACTTGTAAATTAGCATCTACTAATTGTGCGTATTTGCAGTATTCTGGATATTGTAGCGAGCCAAAACCTACAACTGCATAACGTATTAAACGCTCTTGCTTTACACTTTGTAATAGCGTTAAAAACTTTTTAGCATTTATTGGAGCTTCACCTTCGCCATAAGTTGATGTTAACACAATAAGTTGCGTGGCACTTTTATAACTAGTATAACTGTTTAAATCTGAAATAAAAACACGATTACCTTTATCTAACAAACCTTTAAAAAAGGCTGTTGCCAAATGGTAAGTACTACCAGTTTCTGATCCTACAAGAATTATAATATCTGCATTATCCTTGTTGAATTTATTTTTTGGGATTACCGTTTTTTTACGCCTATCTATAGTCATTTTAAAACCAGAATAGATAAAAAACAAAATGTTTATACAAGCTATTAATAATATAACAGACCAAAGTATACTGCCTTTTCCTGTATGTAAAACTAAACTCCAGTTTGATAAAAAAGTGACTAGCGGGTTTTTAACTTCACTTAAAACTTTTCCAGAATATTGGTGTACAAGAAGTTCTTTATTTTTTAGTTTTAAGATGAAATAATCTTCTTCATCTTCAGAAAACGGAAACTCTAAAGTTTCAACATTATTTAAACTAATGGTTTCAAAAACAGACGTTTCAGGCTTTATTTCTGCTTCAGTTATAGTTTCAAAATTTATATTGTGCTTTTCTTTTTTTTCTTCAATTATGTCAAATTTTAATAACGATAAGTAGACACCTGTAAGCGTTATAATAATTATTGGTATTAAAGATAATCGACCTAATATAACATGCCAGTATTGGGCAAAATCTTCATTTATAACTTTTGAGAAAAACTTTTTAATGCCGCTTTGGCGCTTAATAATTAAAATGGAACCTGTAAATGCAATTAGAAATAATAAAAATGAACCTAAGCCAACAAAAAAACGACCAACGCCTTTTAAAAATAACGAGCGGTGTAAATTGGTTGTAAATTTAAAGAGGTTTGATACTTCGGGTTTTTCGCCTAAAAAAGCAGCGGTTCTAGGGTTAAAATAACCGTTTAAAGATTCGCCGTCTTTTGTTATTACAGAAGCAGATACAAATTGATTTGCATCTACTTCTATTGTAATAATTTCTGGATATTGTTTTTTAAATGTAGCAACGGTTTGCTCTACATTTAACTGCTCTATACCATCTATTTTAAAAGGTTGTATTTGCTCTGAAATTGGCTGAAAAGCGAGTACAATTCCTGTAATTGTGGCTAAAAAGACAAATACAAAAGAAGTTATAGCTAATGCTAAGTGACTATACCTCCAAATAGAAATGATCATAGATACGTGTTTAGTTAGGCATTAAACGTATATAACGAATAAATCCTGTGCCTTCCTTTTTGCTTTTCACACTCTCTGATGTTAGTAAAAACTCTACATCTTTTGTGTAATATTCTTGATCTTCTACAGCGGTTTCAAAACGTATGCTGTAACCAGAATCTATTTTAGAGTCTTCTATTTCTATAACGCTAATGGCACGTTCACCTCCAGAAATTGTTGCGCCTGTTAAAGCATCAATATCTGTACGAACTTTACCTTGAAATTTCCACCATTGTGTAATATCATGATACCATTCTTCATCATCACCTTGTACATAAAGTGTTTTTTCGTACTCACCTTCTGGATTAATTAATGAAATAGCAATGTATGCGCCTTCGCCAGTATAATTGGTCATTTGCACCATACATTTGTATTTAGTTGACGGCGCAATTGTTGAAAAAGAAAACAAGGCCAGACTTAGTATTGCCAGGCTAAAAATTAGTTTAAAATTTTTCATTTGTAATAATTATTTTAAAAAGTTTATTGAAATGTCTTTTTTAGATAAAATTTCATTTTCTGAAGCCAAATCAAAAGCAGTTTCTTCAAAAGTAGTTTTAGCTTCTTTATTGGCACCTATAGCTAATAAATGCTTTAATAATTTAACATCTGTAGCTTTCATTGCTGCTAAGTGTAATGCTGTATAACCATCTTTATTTACTGCATTTACATCTATTTCAAACTGTGCTATTTGTTTTAAAAACTTAGCGTTATTTTTATCTAAAGCTAAATGTATTAATGTGTTACCATTATCTTGAGGTTTAGTAAATTCTAAACCATTGTTTTGTAAAAGTTGTAATTTATTTTCAAAGTCATTTTCATTTCTAGGACTATAAGACTCTATTAAATAATAAGATAAATTATTTCCTTTTGCATCTTTTGCTTTTATGCTAGCTTCCTTAGATAATAATAATTCTACAACTTCTGCACTATTATTTTGTACAGCAAGCATTAAAGCTGTTTCTCCTTTTTTATTGGCTTGTTCAATATTTTCAACTTGGCTTAAAAGGCTTTCTATTACCTCAATCGAGTTACTTTTTACAGCGTTTAAAAATGGTGTGCTTCCGTTTTTATCGGCAGCATTTATATTGTTTCCGTTTTCAATAAAATAGTGAATTACCTTAAGGTCTTTGCTTCTTGAAGCAACATTGTGTAATGGTGTAAGACCTTCATTAGTTTTTACATCTGGATTTAAACCAATATTTTCTAAATATTGATATACATCAATACCGTTTGTGTTACCTCGTGTACCTTGACTTGCAAAAATAAATGCTTGGTCGTTTCCTTTTAAGCCTTTTTCATCTAAGCTTTTTAAAATTTCAATGTTTGCTTTTTTTGCGACGTAATTAAAAATACCGTTACCATTTTTATCTGTACTCTTAATATCTAAGCCTTTATCTTGAAAATACTCAACTAATTCAAAATTACTTGGCGCAGCTAATAATAATGCATTAGCTCCATCGTGATTAACATCATTTTTTAAATCAGCTCCATTTTCTAAACAAATGTTATAAACCTCTGTATTGGCTTGTCCCGCATTTGCAGCAAAATTTAATGCTGTAAAGCCATGGTCATCTAATACATCTGTTTTTGCGCCTTTGCTAATAAGGTATTTCATTATAGTATCGTTACCTGCATAAGCTGCCCAAAAGATATAAGTACGACCATCGTGTGTTAACTTATTTACATCGTTTCCTTCTTGAGATAACATAAACTTTAAAACGTCGTTTGGTGCCGACTGTAATATCGCATATACCATAGGATCAAAGCTATTATTGTTTAATTGCGATGGGTTATTACCTTTTGCAATTGCGTTTTCTACATCTTCAATAGAAACAGTTGGACTCCAAAATTTTCGGTTTAATAATGCGTTGTCTTGTGCTGTAATTTGTATACTTATAAAAAGTATAGCTACTGTGATTAAATTTTTCATTTATTTTACTATAAAGCTTTCAATTAATGGGTTTATTTGTTCTTTTGTTGCGTAATTTTCGTCATCAAATAAGTATTTAAATAATACTTTATTATCTACTTTAGCGTGTAATTCTAGGTTTTGGTTTCTTGCAAAAACCTCATCCCATTTAGTACGAACTTTAGCCCATTTTTCTTGACTATTTTTCCACCAGTCTTGAGATGCTTTACAACGACTATCATCTACTTTAACATAAGTATTGTACCCTTTTTCTTTTGCCAAAACTACATCATCTTTTCCTGTTTCTCTAATAACTTTTTCGTTATCCTGGTCATGTAACCAACCGTATTTAGTAATCTCATGTCTATTACCTCTTACTGTTACATTGTAATCGCTTCTTTTTGTGTACTCACGTCTTGGTAATGGTGCTGTTGTTGTGTTTTCCCAAAAGCTTTTTCCATCTACATGTACCCATGTTGCAGAACCTTCGTAACGCGGACTATCGTCTACTTGATATACTTTTTGTGTCCATTGATTTTTAACTTCTTTTTTAGGCTTAGATTGGTACGTCCATTTATTATCTCCATTAAACATATAAAAGTCTGTATTCTCAAATAACCAATCTTGTCTCCAGTGTTTAACAATATGTGGCGCATCTGGGCTACCAACCTGTAATAAATGCTGAATTGAAATTTTATTATCACTGTCTTCTACTAATTGAGCCCATTCTAAACCAGAAGCTATCTTAGTTTCTGATGGTTTGTATAAAGAGTCTTGGCTATAGTTAAATGTTTCGGTGAAATTAAACGTAACCTCATAACAACCACACATGCTTTTTATCGCTTCTTGGTCTTTTTTCTTTTTGCTTTGAGCTGTTACAGATAGTGAAAACACTATTAATAATAATGGTAAAATTGTTAATCTTTTCATTTTTAAATGTTTGTGATTTTTGTTTTAAAAAATATCATTCTTATTTAGACTGAATTAAAATAAGATATATATTTGCAACAAATTTAATCAAGAATGATTCTAAATAAAAACTATTTAACGGTTTATTTTTCTTTTTTTTTAATTACGAGTTTAATCGCACAAAAAGATAAGATGATTGTTAAAGATTCTACATCTGTAACAGATCTTGACGAAGTAGTTATTACAGGACAGTACAACCCTCAATCTATAAAGAAATCTGTACATAATGTAATTGTTATAGACAGAAAAAAAATTGATCAGCAAGCTGCAAATAATCTAGCAGACTTACTAAACTTTAACCTAAATTTAAACATTATTCCAAGTGCATCTACAGGTCGTTCTACAATTTCATTTTTTGGATTAGATGCTCAATATTTTAATATTTTGGTCGATAATATTCCTTTAGTTAGCGATAACGGATTAGGTAATAATATAGATTTAACACAAATAAATCTTGATGATATTGAGCGTATAGAAATAGTTGAAGGCGCTATGGGAGTAGATTATGGTGCCAATGCTGTATCTGGTGTAATTAATATAATTACCAAAAAAACTATTGACCACGATTGGCAAATACAAACTTTTGTACAAGAAGAAACAGTTAGCGATGAGTATGCCTGGTTTGACGAAGGAAGGCATATACAAGCTTTAAATATTGGTCATAATTTTAACGATAAATGGTCTGCTAAAATTGGTTTTAATCGCAATCAATTTGCTGGTTTTTTTAACGAAAGACAAGGTGAAGATTATTATTTTAATGATGGTTTACGTGGTTACGATTGGTTACCAAAAACACAACTTACAACTAAAGCAAACCTTAACTATAATACAGATAATTTTAAACTTTTTTACAAGTTTGAGTATTTTAATGAAGAGTTAAATTATTATGATGCTGCAGTAAGAGCAAATATTAATGTTTCTAACCAAACCAGTAATCCATCTGCTACAGATAGGGTTTACACTACAAATAGATTTGTAAATAATTTAAGTTTAAATGGTCGTTTAAATTCTGGAGCTAATTATAATGCTTCATTATCATACCAAACACAAAAAAGAGATTTAAACGAGTATAATTATTATATAGTTACCGAAGAAAAATCTGATGAAACCAATGAGGAGTACCAATCTAGTGATGTATTCTTCTCTAAAGGAACTATAAATAATCTTTCTAATAGTGAAAATTTTAACTACCAATTAGGTTACGAAACCAGATTTATATCCGGTTTTGATACGCAAGCATCTGGTGATGTTACACAACAAGACAAAACATTAAAACAGAATAATTTTGCAGCATTCTCTTCTTCTGAAATTAATTTAACTAAAAAATTCTCATTACGTCCAGGTATTAGATATGAGTATAATTCAAAATTCAAATCAAAACTACTAGGTTCATTAAGTGCTAGATATTTATTAAACAAAGGTTATGAGCTTCGTGCAAGTATTGGATCGTCTTACAGAACTCCAAATTTTGAAGAATTATACTACTACTTTGTAGATTCTAATCATGATGTTAGAGGAAATGAAAACTTAAATCCAGAAACAGGTTTTTCAGCATTTTTAAACCTAAAAAAACGCAGTTGGTTTAACAATACATCTATGACCAACAATATAAAATTAAGCTATATCAACTTAGAAGATAAAATTGAATTAGCCATTGTTAATCCAACACCATTACAATACCAATATATAAATATTGATGCCTATAGATTGGTTGGTTTTACTTCTGAAAACGTAATAAAGCAAAACAATTGGACCTTTAATTTAGGTGCTACAGTACAAGGTATTTCTAGAGTGATGAATGATGAAGTTAATGCCGAAAATGACTTTTTATACGCCTTTCAACTTAACACAAGCGCAACCTATTTAATTGAAAAATGGGATACCGCTTTAACTGTACTTTTTAAGCACAACGGAAAACAACAAAATTACATTGCAGAAGGCAGTGATGCTAACGGAAACAGCACCTTTAAAAAATACAATACCGATGCTTATAGCTGGATGGATGCTTCTATAAAAAAATCGTTTTTTAAAAATAAACTTCAAGCTACAGTAGGCGTTAGAAACCTTTTAGATGTTACTAGTGTAGATGTCAATGGCGCTTCTACAACTGGTGTACACAGCACAAATAACAGCAGCCTTTTATTAGGTTACGGACGATCATATTACCTAAAACTATTATATAATTTAAATTTTTAAACAACAATAACATGAAAAACAAACTTTTTACTTTAGCTCTATGTATAACTGCTTTAGTTTTTACTAATTGCAGCAGTGACGATGATAATAACACAACATCACAACCTTTAAATATAGTAATAGAAGGTGCTGCAGTAGCACCAACTGTTGGTGGACCAAATCAACAAAACCAAGTATATGTAGATTTAAGTACAAATACAATAACAAGCGTACAACGTGATTCTTGGGATTTAGCATTCTACTCTGGAACAAATTTTAGAGTTGTTATAAATGGCTCTATTTATATGGCTACAGCACAATTAACAGCTACAGATATTGATGCTGTATCTTCTACAGATCAAGAAGTACAAGATTTACAACCTCAAGTTGCTGTGGGAACATTTGATGCTGCAAACACTGCTTATGTTGATGCGCCAAATGGAGATATTACCACTACTGCAATTGCAGAAATTGATGCGACAAATGCAAACAACCACGTATACTTAGTTAACCTTGGATATGAAGTTGGAACAGAAACTCCAGAAACTGGATCTGTAGATATAACTGGAGACAGCAGAGGTTGGAAAAAAATTAAAGTAACACAAAACAATGGAGATTATGTATTACAATATGCAGATTTAGATGCTACAACACACCAAGAAGTTACTATCTCTAAAAATACAGATTACAATTTTACTTTTTTTAGCTTTGATGCTAACTCAGAAGTAAATATCGAACCAACAAAATCTGAATGGGATTTAAACTTTACTGTTTTTACAAATGAAATACCAGGTTATGGATCGTATGGTTATTCAGATTACGTAGTTAACAATGCAAAACAAGAAGCATCTGCCTATATGATTGATACAGAAGTTGAAACTGAATTAACTTACGACAACTTTACCATAGACGATATTAATAATGATAATTTTGGTACAGATCAACGCGCAATTGGAAGCAGCTGGAGAAATGGTGGCGGACCAGGCGCTTTACCGTCATTAAAAGACAATGTTTTTTATATTATTAACGATACAGATGGAAACTTATATAAATTAAAGTTTTTAGCAATAACAAACGAAGCTGGAGAACGTGGTTACCCAGAGTTTGTATATAGCTTATTACAATAAATAAAATTCTTATAGTCTAAAAAAAGCCTTAACAGTCATGTTAAGGCTTTTTTATTATAAATTTTAATTTAAATATGAATTAGTATAATTATCACTTACTATACCTTTTAAATTGTAAAGTACTAGATGCTTAAACAACTCATCTTTAGTATAAATTTCAAATAAATTATTCTCTTTAAACACAAGATTATCTATTCTAAAAAAATAGATTCTAACTATTAATTCAATATCAATTTCGGGTCTTATATCTCCTTTTAATTGTGCTTCAATAAGTAAATCTTGTATGATTTTATGCGCTAATTCTTCAGAAAAACTATCGAATAATAAACCAGCTTTTGGATAGTATTTGTGTATACCAAAAATAAAAGAGGGTTTAAAATATTTTAAATACTCAAACCCTCTACGGTAAATTAAAATAACACACAAAACAGGATCTTTACCATTGCTATTAACAATCCTATTTATATCGGTTTTATACTCGTTTAATAAACTTTCTAGACTTGATTTCACCAAGTCTTCTTTGTTTTTAAAAAAAGAATAAATTGTTTTTTTAGATATGCCAAGCTCAGTTGCTAAATCGTCTAAAGTAACGTGTTTACTACCAAATCGAGTAAACTTAGTTATAGCACATTGTAACAATTGAGCTTTGGTTATCATTTCATTTCTATTAAATTATTATCTCCATCCACCACCAAGCGCTTCATATAAATCTACAATAGAAACTAATTGTTGTAATTGACTATCTATAATATTAAGTTCGGCATTTAAAGCGCTTTCTCTTGCTGTTAATAAGTCTAAGTAATTAGCGTAACCATTTTTAAGTAACTCGTTAGAATTAGCTTCGGCTGTACGTAACGCTTCCACTTCATTTTTTCTAAATTCAAACTTTTTAGTTTCAGCTTTATATGTATATAACGCATTAGACACTTCACTTCCTGCGACTAACAAAGTCTTTTTAAACTCAAGCAAAGCTTGCTCTTGTTGTGCAAGCGCAACTTCTTTTTGTGTTTTAATTTTTCTTTGATTAAAAATTGGTTGCGTTAATCCGCCAATAATGGTAGCAAATAATGAATTTGCATTTAATAATTTATCCAATTCCAAACTCTGAAATCCGCCTGAAGCTGTTAAAGTTAACGACGGATAAAAATTACTTCTCGCAACATTTGTTAACTCAAATGAATTAATTAAACCATATTCTGCAGCCATAACATCTGGTCTGTTGCTTAATAAAGTAGCAGGAACACCCAATACGATATTTTGATCTATATTTTGAATGTCTAAACTGCTTCTTTCAAACGTTTGTGGTGTTTTACCTAATAAAATGCTTAGCGTATTTTCTGTTTTAAAAATAGCGACTTCAATATCTACCTGTAAAGCTTTAGCACTATTGTACTGTGCGATATTTTGGTCTACAGCAACTTGTGTTACTTGTCCAGCGTCTTTTAAAGCTTTTATTGTAGTAACACTACTATCTCTAGTTATAATAGTTTGTTTGGTTACTTCTAATTGCGCATCTAAAGCTAATAAATTATAGTATGTATTCGCAATGCTAGATACCAGTTGCGTTTTTACTGCTTGATGTCCTGCGACGCTTTGTAAATAAGCAGCTTGTGTTGCACGTTTGTTACTTCTAATTTTTCCCCAAATATCTGCTTCCCAAGATAAGTTTGCTGTAATATCATAGGTATCAATAGCGCCACTAAATAAAGCTCCAAATTGACTGTTTTCTGATAATTCCTGATGCGTTGCATTTGCACCAACGCTTACAGATGGTAAATAACCTGCTTTACCTTGTTTCGCATAAGCTTGTGCTGCTAAAATTTGCTGCAAAGCTATACGTACATCCATATTATTTTGCAAACCTTCTTCTATGTATTGCTGAAGGTATTGGTCTGTAAATAAATTTTTCCAAGAGACATCTGCAATAGAGACGCTATCTGTTGGTAAATTATCGGTTCTGTAAAGTGCTTCTGTTTCAGCATTTACATCTGGTCTCACATAATCTTGAGCTACAAAACAACTTTGTAGTGTTAATGCTACAACTAATATTAATGCGCCTTTACTAAGGTTTCTATGTTTTATTATTGATTTCATTGTTTTAATCTTCAATAGTTTGTACTGCTGGTTTTCCCGAAACTTTTTCTTGTAACCATTGGAATAATATAAATAAGATAGGAATAACAAAGACTCCTAAAATGGTACCAATAAGCATTCCGCCTGCTGCACCAGAACCAATAGAGTTGTTTCCTTCTGACCCAACACCTGAAGCTAATGCTAAAGGCATTAATCCCAAGATAAAGGCAAACGATGTCATTAAAATTGGACGTAAACGTGACTTAGCACCATCTATCGCTGCATCAACAATGCTCTCGCCTTGTTTTCTTCGCTGTAAAGCAAACTCAACTATAAGTATAGCATTTTTAGCCAACAGACCAATAAGCATGATTAAGGCAATCTGGAAATATATATTGTTTTCTAACCCTAAGAATTTAGTACTTATATAGGCACCAAATACACCAAATGGTAATGATAATACTACAGCAAATGGTAGCAAGTAACTTTCGTATTGTGCACTTAATAAAAAGTAAACAAATAAGATACTTAGTATAAATATAAACGTTGTTTGGTTTCCAGCGTTTACCTCTTCACGTGTTAAACCTGAGTAAGCAACTGTATAATTACTTGGTAGTTTTGCTACCTCTTCCTCAATAACTCTAATGGCATCACCTGTACTATAACCATCGTTAGTAGCACCAGAAATCATGGTAGAATTAAAAAGGTTAAAACGTGTTACCGATTGTGGTCCATAAACTCTTTCAAGCGTAACAAACTGTGTAATAGGAGTCATCTCGCCAGAATCTGTACGCACATACATGCTGTTTAAAGCATTCTCGTCTGCTCTATCTTCTGGTAATGCTTGAATATATACTCTATACTGTTTTCCGAATCTAGAAAAATCTGATGCATAAATTCCACCTATATAACCTTGTAATGTTGAAAATATACTATTTACAGAGACACCTTTTTCCTTTGCTAATGGTACATTAACTTCCATTTCATATTGCGGATAATTAGTACTAAAAGAAGATTGTGCATATTTAATTTCTGGATGACTCATTAAAGCCATAGAAAAGTCTTTATTAGCTTGATCTAAATCTGTAAACTCACCACCAAATTTATCTAATAAATTAATTTCGAAACCTGATGAGTTACCAAAACCACGAATACTAGGAGGTGAAAAGAATATAATATTGGCATCTGGTATTCCTGCTGCTACACCAAATAATTTTCCCGTAATAGCTTGCGCTGATAACGACTCGTCTTCACGTTCATCCCAGTTTTTAAGTTTTATAATTCCAAAACCATAATTACTACCTGCGCCACTTATTAAACTTCTACCTTTAATAAAGTTAACAGCTTCAATACCTTCTATGCCTTCAATTTGAGCATATAATTTTCTTGAAACAGCATCTGTTCTATCCAATGATGCTCCTGGAGGTAATTCGATGTTTGCAAAAACAATTCCTCTATCTTCATTAGGTACAAAACCTGTAGGAGTTGTCATTGAAGCCCAATAAATACCAACACCTGCAATAATTAATAGTAATACTGAAACAAATTTTCTTTTGTATAAAAACTGTAATGATTTACCGTATCTATTAATGGTTGCATTAAATCCACGATTGAATAAGGTATAAAAACGTTTTAATGGTCCTTTTCCTTTTAGCTCTTCGTCTTCTTTATGTTCTTTTAATAATAAAGCACATAATGCAGGACTTAAGGTTAATGCATTTACAGCAGAAATTAAAATGGCAATAATTAAAGTAACACCAAATTGCTCATAAAAAACACCTGTTGGTCCAGTAATAAAGGTTACTGGAATAAATACCGCTGCCATTACCAAAGTAATTGAAATTATGGCTCCAGAAATTTCGTTCATAGCGGTTAATGTTGCCTTTTTCGGGTTGTGTTCTCCTTCGTCCATTTTAGCATGAACAGCTTCTACAACAACAATAGCATCATCTACTACAATACCAATAGCAAGTACTAAGGCAAATAATGTTAGTAAGTTAATAGAATAGCCAAAAACATTTAAGAAGAAGAAGGTACCAATAATAGAAACCGGTACTGCAATTGCAGGAATTAATGTAGAACGGAAATCTTGTAAAAAGATAAATACTACTAAGAATACCAGTAAAAAGGCTTCTAATAATGTGCTAATTACTTTTTCTATTGAAGCGTTTAAGAATAAACTGGTATCGTATGGTACAAAAATGTCTAGACCTTCAGGAAGATCTGCTTTTACATCTTCTAAAGTCACTTTAATGTTTTCAATAATTTCTTGTGCGTTAGATCCTTTAGTTTGGAAAATTCCCATAAAAACTGCTGGATTACCCATACTCATGGCATTAGATGAGTATGATTGTGCATCTAACTCTATAGTTGCCACATCTTTTAAGCGTAAAAACTCTCCGTTTCCTAAAGCTTTAATTACAATATCGCTGTATTGCGCTTCGTCTTTAAAACGACCACTATAGGTTAATGTATATGAAAATGATTCACCATTATTTTCACCTAAAGAACCTGCTGCTGCTTCTAAATTTTGCTCTGCTAAAGCTGCAGTAATATCTGAAGGTATTAAGTTATAAGACGCTAATTTTTCTGGATTTAACCAAACACGCATAGCGTAATCTTGTTGTGAAAATACACTAACATCTCCAACACCACTAATACGTTGCATTGCTGGAATAACGTTAATTTTTAAGTAATTCTGAATGAATGTAGCGTCGTAATTTTCACTTTCAGAATACATGGAGATAAACATTAGCGCACTAGTTTCCTGCTTTTGTGTTACAACTCCTGTTTGCGTTACCTCTTGTGGTAATAATGGTGTGGCTCTAGCTACACGATTTTGAACATTAACAGCTGCAATATCGGCATCTGTTTCTTGATCAAAATATACCGTAATTTCAGCAGTACCATTATTTGATGCTGTAGAGGTAATGTACGTCATACCTTCTACACCATTAATTTGCTCCTCGATAGGTACAATAACGCTCTCTAAAACGGTCTCTGCATTTGCACCTGTATAATTTGCAGTTACTTTAATAGTTGGTGGTGCAATATCTGGATATTCCTCTATTGGTAAGGTAGTTATACTAATAACACCTAGCATAACTATGATAATAGAGATTACTGTTGAAAGTACTGGTCTTTCAATAAATGTTTTTAACATGATAAATATGTTTGGTGGTTATCTAATTTCTAAATAATGTTGCAACCGGCTTAATAGCTTCTTCAAATGAAGTTTCTTGAGGCGCAATTGCCATACCGCTTCTTAGTTTTCCAATACCAGATACTACAATCTTGTCGTTTGGTGCTACACCAGACTCTACAACATATAAGTTATCTACAGTACCTTTTACTTTTAAAATAGAAGTCTCTACTTTATTGTTTTCTCCTAATTTGAAAATCATAATATTACCTTGCTGCTCAAAAGTTGCAGTTTGTGGTACAACAATAGCGTCTTTATACTCTATTGGAAATTTAATTTTTCCACTGTTTCCGTTGGTTAAAATTTCGTTTGGATTATCAAAAGCTGCTCTAATTTGAATAGTACCTGTACTTTGGTTAATCTGTCCTGTACTGGTTTGAATACGTCCTTTTTCAGAATACTCCTTACCATTTGCTAAAACTAAAGTTAAGTCTGGCGAATTTTTAATACGCTCTGCTTTGTTTTGACCTTCTGCACGTTGTAAGTGATCAATGTATTGTGCTTCATTAAAACTAAAAAAAGCATAGACTTCGTCTATTTGACTTACAGTTGTGAGTGGTGTTGCATCACTTGGGCTAATTAAAGCACCTTCTCTAAAATTAATGGCTCCAACAAAACCATCAATTGGACTTTTAATGGTAGCGTAACCGATATTTGCAGTTACACCACTATAATTAGCTTTAGCTTGTGCTAAATTTGCTTTTGCAGTTTCTAACTGCACTGGACTAATAATGTTTTTTTCTACTAAAGGAATTAGTTTATCAACCTCAACTTGTGCTACATTTACTTGTGCTTTTGCTGCACCAGCATCTTGACTTAACGATTGTGTTTCTAGTTTAAATAACACTTGTCCTTTGCGTACTTTTTGACCTTCATCTACATATACTTTTTCTACATAGCCAGAAGTTTTTGCTCTAACATCACTATTTACTTTTCCCTCAATAGTTGTTGGATACTCTGTATAACCAGTAACGGTTTTTGTTTGTAATTGTGTAACAGGAAACGGTAAAGCTTGTTGCTGTTTTGCTGCGGCAGCTTGTGCATTTTTATTGTCGGCACAGCTGGCTAAAGCTAGAAAGACACTAGCTATGGTTAATATTGAAATTATTCTATTTGTTTTCATTATTTTAAAGGTTGAATTTGTTTTTTATTAGGTTTTCTTTTAGTTCTTTCATAGATGCCGAAGCACTTGCAATAAATTTGAGATAATTTATATGAAAGGTTAGATCAAATTTTTCTTCTTCATCTGTTGCCTGCTCATTAATAGCTTCTTTATAAGCTTTCATTTCAAGATGAAGCGCCTTAACAGATTCCCATTCTTCAATCATTGTATCTATATGGTTGAATACAGAATCTTTATTTACTACAAAGTATTTTTTTCGGTCACCTGTTTTAGTGAAGTATTCTATTTTTTTTAAATCTTGTAAATGATTTAAATGCGTAGAAATGGTGCTTTTACTTGCGCATAAAACTTCAACCATCTCATCGAAAGTTGTACCTCGTCTTCCTGTTAAAATTACGTAAGCCATTATACGGGCTGCAACAGGTGCTAAATTATTTCTATTTTCTAAATGGACGCCAAGCTTTTCTACAAGTGCCATTTTTTTACTGCATATTTCTTTCGTCATTATTACTTATTTTAATAATTACATGGCAAAAATAGAGTTTAGTTCGGAACAAACCGAACTAAACGAAGTTAAAGTGTTGTTAAATAAAAAAGCCAACTGTTAACAGTTGGCTTTTAATTGTATGTACCTAATATAGAGTTTTATAAAGCAGATTTAAATTGCTCTAAAAATCTAATATTATTTTCACTTAATAATCTAATATCTCCTATTTGGTGTAAAAGCATTGCAATACGATCTATTCCCATACCAAAAGCAAAACCAGAGTATTCTTTAGAATCGATACCACAGTTTTCTAATACATTAGGGTCTACCATACCACAGCCCATTATTTCTAACCAACCTGTGCCTTTAGTAATTTTATAATCTACTTCGGTTTCTAATCCCCAATAAACATCGACCTCTGCACTTGGTTCTGTAAATGGGAAATATGAAGGACGTAAACGTATTTTAGATTTCCCAAAAAGCTCGGTTGTAAAATATTGAAGTGTTTGTTTTAAATCTGCAAAACTTACGTCTTTATCTATATATAATCCTTCTACTTGGTGGAAAAAACAGTGAGAACGTGCTGATATTGCTTCGTTTCTATATACTCTACCTGGTGATATTGTTCGAATTGGTGGTTGGTTATTTTCCATATAACGCACTTGTACAGAACTTGTATGGGTACGTAATAAAATATCTGGATCGGTTTGAATAAAAAAGGTATCCTGCATATCTCTTGCCGGATGATATTCTGGTAAGTTTAGTGCTGTAAAATTATGCCAATCGTCTTCTATTTCTGGTCCTTCGCTTACGTTAAAACCTATTTGAGAAAAGATATTTATAATTTGATTTTTTACTAAAGAAATTGGGTGACGCGCTCCTATTTCTACAGGTGCTCCAGGCTTAGATAAATCGCCATAATCACTTACATCTTGAGTAGTATTCTCTAGCTCACTTTTTAGAGTATTTACTTTTTCTTGAGCTGTAGTTTTTAACTGGTTTATTGCTTGTCCAAATTCCTTTTTCTGGTCATTGGCTACATTTTTAAACTCTGCAAAAAAATCGTTTAATAAGCCTTTTTTTCCTAAATATTGAATTCTAAAAGCTTCTACTTCTTCTATTGTTTGTGCTTTAAAAGCCTCTGCTTCTGCTATGAGCTCTTTTATCTTATCTATCATAATCTTTTATGCTGAATTTATTTCAGTATCTAAATGATTGGCAAATTTATGAATTTTATCGTGATTTGCGTTAGCGATGGAGGCATTTGTTGAAGCTCTTTTATTTGCCTTAAAGCAAATTAAAAGCGACTGCCGAGAGCGCGACCTTTGGGTAACGCCCTAATTTATTGAATATATTCTGTTTCTATAAAGTAATTAACTATAGCTTCTTTCATTAAAACACTTTGTTCTCCTGCTTTTAGGCTTGGTAACTGTTCTTTTACTTTGTAGTGTGGCCAGCCGTCTTTATCTACAAAATCGAATTCATAATAGCCGTAAGGTGTTAATAGTTTGCATATTGCTATATGCATTAAGTCTAATTTATGGTCTTTTTTAAATTTACGGTCTAGTTGCCCTAGTTCTTGCACACCTATAAGATAAATTATAGCGTCTAAATCTAGAGTTTCTCCATCTGCAAATTGGTTAGAGAGTTTTTCTACTACCAGGCTCCATCGTTCTTTTAATTCTTGATCTCTTGACATGTGTAAGTTAAAAGTATAAAGTTTGAAAGTTGCAAAGTTAGTTTATATTTGTTGAAATTGTATTATTATGGCTGTTATTGATATTGTTTTAGGTGCTTTGCTTTTGTTTGGCTTAGTTCGTGGTTTTTTAAAAGGTCTTTTTGTTGAAGTTGCTTCTTTGGTTGCTTTAGTTGCTGGTGTTTATGGTGCCATTCACTTTAGTTATTTTGTTGCTGAATTTCTTGAAGAAGGTACAGAATGGACAGAAAAAACAATTAATATTACTGCTTTTGCTATTACTTTTGTAATTATAATAGTTGTTATTTCTTTAGCTGGAAAAGCCCTTACTAAACTTGCAGATTTTGCTGCTTTAGGTATTTTAAATAAGCTTTTAGGTGGTGTTTTTGGTGCGCTTAAAATTGGGCTAATTTTAAGTATTTTATTAATTGTGTTTAATAAAATGAACAATACAATTACGTTTATAGATGAAGAGCATATTGAGGATTCTATACTTTATGAGCCTGTAAAATCTATTGCTCCTATATTATTCCCTAATATTATTAAGGCTGAAACTGAAGATTCTATAAATGAAGATTTAGAAACTGAAACTGAGGCATAAAAAAACCTGCACCGTTTTTATTAAACAAATGCAGGTTATATTTTTAGTTTAATTTTATTAAAGCATTTCTACTTTTCCAGATTGTAAACTGTAAACACCTCCTACAATTTTAATTTCGCCATTATCTTCCATTTCTTTTAAGATTGGGCTTTTTTCTCTTATGCGGTTTATTGTTAATTGTACATTGTTTTCTACGGTTTTAGCTACAAATGCTTTATTTGATGAGTTTGCTTCACCTTCAACTTCTTCTGCACTTTTATGTACTGCTGGTAAAATGTTGCTTAGTAAGTGTGTAATGTTTCCTAATTCTACACCATCGCAAGCTGCTTTTACTGCTCCACAAGCTTCATGCCCTAAAACTAGTACTAATTTACTTCCTGCTACTTTACATGAGTATTCTAAGCTTCCTAAAATGTCTGTGTTTTCAAAGTTTCCGGCTACTCTAGACACAAATATATCTCCTATTGCTTGGTCTAAAACTGTTTCTACCGGAACACGAGAATCTATACAAGAAAGTACTACTGCTTTTGGGTGCTGACCTCCTGTAGTTTGTGATATTAATGCTGAGTTATCTACTGCTTGAGAATCTCCTGCTGTAAATCTCTTGTTTCCTTCTAATAAATCTTGTAATACGTTATCTGGTGTTAATGTGTCTTGTACTTGTTTTGTTATTGCTGTATTTTTCATTTTAATTAATATTTTTCTTCCGCGAAAGCGAAAAATTGATTTAACTTATTTTTTTTAATATTTATCTTCTACATTGTTTTTAACCCAATGTAAGCAAGAATCAAAATCTTTAAATATATGTTTTGCTGGTACTAAATTTGGTATTATTTCTATTCGCTCCATCATATAGCGTGGTTGTTTTAGTAAATTTACAAAGAGTACATTCATGTTTTGCTTTTTTAAATCTACTATAACATCTTCCATTGCGTATAATCCTGATTGATCCATATACTGCATTCTGCCCAAGCGTATTACTACTGTTTTTGCTGTATTAGGTATTTGTTTAGATAATGCTTGAAACTCGCTTGTTGAGCCAAAAAACAATGGTCCTTTTACGTGTTTTATAAACACTTCTTCTTTTAGCCTTACTGGAAACCCAACTTCGTCTGCCCAAGCTTCTTCTTTAAGAGACTTAACATCGCTTCTTTTAGCTGTTAAATCTCCTATTTTTTTCATAAACAATAAAGATGCAATTACTAAACCAATACCAACGGCGTAAACTAAGTTCCAAAATGTTGATAATACTAATACAACTAGCATTACTAATACTTCTGAGCTTAATTTTATAGGCCCGATTTTCATATCTTTTGGTAAAACAGGTATTGCTTTTAAGCCTTTATAATCCATAACACCAATACCAACTGTTATTAGAATTCCTGCTAATACTGCTGCTGGAATTTTTGATGCTATTGGACCTAGAGCTAATAAAATTACTAATAGCATTACGCCTGCAATCATACCAGATAGTTTTGTTTTACCTCCAGCATTAATGTTTACAACGGTTCTAATAGTTGCTCCTGCTCCTGGAATGCCTCCAAAAATTGCTCCTATACTATTACCAATTCCTTGACCTACCAATTCTTTATTTGGTTTGTGTTTGGTTTTAGTCATATTATCTGCAACTACACTTGTTAAAAGCGAATCTATAGCACCTAATAATGCTAATGTGATTGCTGTAAAAATATATGGTGTAATCGCTCCTAATGAAAAGCTTGTAAATATTTCTAAATTTGGAATTGGTAAACCTGATGGAATTTCTTCTATTGGTCTGTAATCTAATCCGAAACCAAAAGCTATACCAGATACTACAACTAATGCGACCAAAGCACTTGGTATTTTTGTTGTTATACGTTTAAAGCCATACACTATAAAAATGGTTGATAGTGCTAAAATAAGCTCTAACCAGTTAATATTTTGTATTGCTCTTGGTAACGATTTTAGTGTTCCCATAACTCCAGATGTAGCAGATTTTGCAAGTGTTTGAGACTCTTTTGCTATATCTTCTTGAGTTAAGGCTTTTGCTCTTTTTATAGTTTCTTGAAAATCTTCTAACACTAAAATACCTTCTCCAGCTTCTTCTTTAAGTATATTCTCAAGAATAAGTTCTTGGGCTTGTGGTTTGAATTGGCTTACTAGTTCTACATCTTCTTTTGGGTAGTACCCAATAGCAGGTAAAATTTGTGTTACCAATATTATTACACCAATTGCCGTCATGAAACCAGAAACTACAGGATATGGTATGTATTTTATGTATTTACCAAAGCCTAATGCGCCAAGTCCAATTTGTATTAAACCTGCTAATAAAAAAACGGTTAATATTGCTGGTAATGCTTTTTCCACACTACCGTCGTTTGCTGCAATTATTCCTGCAATTACAACCATACTTACCGCCGTCATTGGAGCAGTTGGACCAGATATTTGTGTGTTTGTACCACCAAATAAAGCGGCAAAAAAGCTAATAAAAATAGCACCGTATAAACCTGCACTTGGTCCTAACCCAGAAGAAACTCCAAAGGCTAAAGCTAAAGGCAAGGCAACAATACCTGCTGTAATTCCGCCAAAAGCATCTCCTTTGAGGTTTGAAAAAAAGTTTTTCATTTTTATTTAAGGTTAGGTTTCTAAAGTTACTTTTAATATACTTATTTTAAAAGTATTATCTATTAATATAATATTATTTATTAAAAGTTAACAAAGGCTATTAGGTTTATTTGATCTCTTCCTGATGTTTCAAAAAATTGATTCATATAACCTAATTCTAATTTTAAAGATTTTGAAAATTTATAGCCTAAACCACCATACAATCTATTTCTATCGAAAACAGAAGATTCTGTATTTAAAAAGATTTCGTTATATGCTGAAAGGTATAATGGGTTGTTGCCATCTTCTTTATATTGTAATGGAATATTTATCCCTAAAAAATACCTGAAACGCATTTTAAAATCGTCTTCTACAAAACGTTGTTCAAAACGGTAACGATGGCTTAAACCTACTTTTCCTACTTTTTGTTTGGTTGTAAATTGTTGAAAAATTCTGTGTTCATTTACAGAAACTTTCTCGTTAGTATCACCTACATAATTTTCAGATAAAATATAACCATAGCCCAATAAAATATTGTTGTTATTTTCGGTTAAATTATAACCTAATCCGGTTCTTAATAACAACTGTTCTAAGTCTCCAACAGCATCGTAATTTCTGTATTGTATTTCGTTATGGATATTCCATTTACTATTAAGCTTTTTATTTCCTATATAAATAAGCCAATTACCTAAATTACTATCTTGAGCTGTTGATAAAAATGGCACAAATAGAACAGCTAATAGTACTATGGTTAATTTGTTTTTCATCTATTTTAATTTATTTAATTTCTTGAATCTGCAAATAATAAAGGAACTTCTATTTTATCTATTAGGTTTTTTATGTCCTTTTTTGCTAATACAGTTTTTTCCTTTTTGCTAGTTTGTTCTCTATTGACACAAAATAGATTTATATTATTTTGAACAATATAGTTTGACAAGTTTTTTATAGCGTTTTCGTTTTGATTTAAAACTAATGGTGTACCGTCACTATTAACAAGAGGTTCTGGTTCTATAGAGCCATTACTGTTTTTAATAAACGTAAACGATTTTATTTTTTGTGTTGTATGTTCCTGTAAAATACTTGGGTACAACACATTTTTATTTTCGTTATTAGCATTTAAAACACCTATTGTCAACTCTTTACTAGTCTCTAAAACATTGTTTTTAGGAGCTATCATTACTAAACCTTTAAATGTATTTATAATATGGTTTGTAATTTTATCTCCAATAAAATTTACTGCTTTAGCTTTCCTTTTTCCTAAAACAATTGTGTCTGGTTTAATTTCCTCTATGTGTCTAGTAATCTCATTTTTCACATTTCCATAACTAAAATTATAATTAATAGTAATGTTGTGTTTTTTTGAAATAGACTCGATAGCATTTTTTATTTCAGATTCAACTAAAGTATAATCTTCGTTAATTCCACGAATAGCAGATAATTGGTTATCTACATTTACAACCTCGGTTGGTTTCTTTACATAAAAAAGGGTAATCTCACCTTTTATAATATTAGCTAAAGCTATAGTGCTTTTTAAGGTACTTTCGATGTTTTTTTTAACATCGATAAGTACCAAAATTTTGTTTTTGTTATTTTTCATAACATTTTAGCTTAAACTAATACTAGACTTTGGTCTTAGCTGGAAGAATTCTATAAAACTTGGTGGATTTTCTACAATACCACGTTTAGAAATTAATTTAATATCGATATTTCTTTCTTTTGCTTTAAAAGCAAAATCTTCTAATATTTCTACTATATCGTAATCTAGGTATCTTGTTTTTGTAACATCAAATTCTAAATATGTATCTCTTGGTAAGCTGTCTAATTCTTTTAAAATTGCACCTTTGTTAAAGAATGTTACTTCTTCGGCTAATTCCATTTTTATTCTATTTTTTCCATTGCTTTTGTCCTCAATATGAAGAAAGTGAGAGTTCTGGTAACTTTTTAATAAAATAACCACGATACCAACTGCTAAACCTAAACCAATACCTACTAATAAATCTGTAAAAACAATTCCTGCTACAGTAACAAAAAATGGTACAGATTGTTTCCATCCTAATTTGTACATTTTCATAAATAATGCTGGTTTTGCTAATTTATATCCTACAATTAATAAAATTGCAGCCAATACAGATAAAGGAATTTTATTTAGTAATGTTGGAATTAAGATTACTGATATTAATAATAAAAAACCATGAATAATAGTAGATAATTTACTCTTTCCTCCTGATTGGATATTAGCAGAACTTCTTACAATTACTTGTGTTATTGGAAGTCCACCAACTAATCCAGATAGTATATTACCTGCTCCTTGTGCTAATAACTCTCTATTTGTTGGTGTTACGTTTTTATCTGGATCTAACTTATCTGTCGCTTCTACACATAATAACGTTTCTAAACTTGCTACAAGTGCAATTGTGAATGCTATAACCCAAACTTCTGGATTTGTTATTGCTGAAAAATTAGGGAAGCTAAATTGCCCAATAAAAGAATCTAAACTATCTGGAACAGGTACGCTTACTAAATGAGAATCTGCAATAGCAAGAGTTTCGCTCGATTGTGTGATAACGTAAAAAACAATACCAACTACAACAGCTACTAATGGTCCTTGAATAATCTCAAAAATCTTTCCTTTTTTAACTAATACATTGCTCCATAATAGTAAAATACCTAAGGCTATAAAGCCTACTACCATTGAGCCTATAATTAGGTTATCGAAAATATTAAATAATGCAGAAAATGTATTCTCTCCTGAAGCTTCTACGAAGCTATCTGCTCCTTCTGGTTCTGCATCGTAACCAAAAAAGTGTGGAATTTGCTTTAAAATAATAATAATTCCAATACCGGTAAGCATTCCTTTAATTACTGAAGAGGGAAAATAATACCCAATAATTCCAGCTTTTAATACTCCAAAAAGCAATTGAATTGCTCCTCCTAATACTACAGCAACTAAAAAGTTTTCATAACCACCTAAAGTTCCTATGGCTGTTAATACAATAGCTGCTAAACCTGCTGCAGGTCCGCTAACTCCAATTTTAGAACCACTTAAGGCTCCAACTACAATTCCTCCAATAATTCCTGCTATTAATCCTGAAAAAAGTGGCGCTCCACTTGCTAATGCGATACCTAAACATAAAGGTAAGGCAACGAAAAATACTACGACACTTGCAGGCAAGTCGCTTTTTAATGTTTTAAACATTTTTTTAATTGATTTTTTACTATTGAAAGTATTTCAATAGTGTTTACTAAATAATAATTTTATGGGACTATAAAGTCTAACGAATTAATACTTAGATAAAATCGGGTGGTGGAAATATGAGATTTAAATGTGGTTTAGGATAGTTTTTGTAGTAATACCCTAAGTTTTCATTTTGTAAAGAGTTAAAAAAAGAACTGTTATCTTCATTTGTTTTGGTAAAGATTAACTTAATACAAGCGTGTTCTTCTTCTTCTTCAGAAAGACTATAGAAAACAGAAACATCTGCAGTGTCATCAATAATTGTAATTATTGATGGAGCTGTTATAATTGCTAAAAACAGCACTGTAAAAAATATAGATATATTTATTTTCAAACTTTCTTAAAATTGAAAAGCAAATATAAATCTTGATTCTTAAATAATAGTTAAACTATTAATAAAAAATGTCTAATAATTTTATATCGCTATTTGGAATCCAACCTGTTTTACCATCACTAAGTTTTATTTTTTTCCAATTGTTTACTGTATCAAGTACCTGCACTTTAGTTCCTTCATGCAAAACAAAAGCTTCGTCACTTCTTAAATTAGGCTCGCTTTTTACTTGTGCTTCTTGTGCAAAAACTATTGCAGGATTATTTTGTCTAGTTAAATTGTAATTATAAAAGGTAAAGGCTAATGCTATAAAGGCTAAAAATATACTTAATGTACTACTTATAAAAAGCAAACGTTTTTTTCCTGTTGTATATGTAAAATAGTATGCTAAATACAATAATACAAATAACACTACCAAACCTATAGATACTTTTGCCCAAGCATCAAAAGACATAATATTTGCAAAGTTTTTTACAAATTTAGATAAGCCAACTTCTGGTAAATTATGTATAGCATCTACACGCATGTTGTTAGCAAACGACAAATTATTTTTTATATCCTTGTCGTTTGGTTTTAAAGCTAAAGCTTTTTCATAATAATATACACTTGGTGCTATATGATTTAATTTATAATGCGCATTTGCTATATTAAAATAAAGCTCTGCCGAGTGTTCGTTAGTTTTTAAAATAGCTTGATACCTACTTAAAGCTTCGGCATATTTACCTTGATTATATAATGTATTACCTTGCTCAAAATATTTTTCATTTTGTGCAGATACGCTTCCTAAGAAGAATAAAAATATGTAGAGTAAGTATTTCATTTTTTATTTAAAACTTATCTAATTTGCTTATCTATTAAGTTTATTGTTTTTGCTGCTTTATCGTAATCTTGTTGCATGGTTACGGTTGTAATTGGCGTATATCTTGCTAATTCACAATTTTCTAGAATACTTATAAAATCGTTAATTACGGTTTGTTCTACATTTTTTTCGGTTAGTAGAACACTAATCCTGTCTTTACTTAGCTCGCTTGTTTCTATATTTAATTTTGCTTTTAAATAATTATGAAGTGCTCTTTCTAAAGCTATGTAAAAGGCTTCTTTTTGTCCTAGAGATTTTTTTGCGGCACCTAAATACTTTTTAGCCAAACGGTCTGCTTTTCTAAGTCTGTTTCCTACAACATCACTTGCGCGCTCGTCTCTTTTTCTTCTAAAAACAATAGCTAACGGTATACATAACAGTGGCGCTAATAAGCTTGTCCAGAATGCTGTTGATTTAAAAAACGGCTTTTGAGTTTTAGATATAAAATGAGGCTCGGTTTTAATAAAAGCAAATTGATCATTACTTAAAACCACACGTTGTTTTTCACTACCTTGAGTGACTAAATTATTATCTGAAGCTCCATAAACCGGACCTTCTAAAACGTTTACAATTTGTTCGTTAGTAGAAAGTCTTTTATAACTTTCTGTTTTTGGATCGAAATACGAAAATGAAATTGCCGGAATTGGATATTTGCCTTTGTATTGCGGTACAATAGTGTAACTGTCTGAAATACTACCTTGCATCCCATTAAATGTTGTACGTACGTTCTCGTTGTGTTCTGGCTCGTAAACCTCTAAAGATCCTGGTAAGTTTAACTTAGGAATTTCGAAAAGTTTTAAGTTTCCTTTTCCTTCTACCTCAACTTTAGCTTGTAGAGACTCTGATGCATTTAATGCTGTTTTAGAGGTGCTTAAATTAATAGAAAATTCGCCTACTGCTCCATTAAAATCTTCTGGCTTGTTTTCTTCTGGTAAAGGTTTTACATTTATTGTACGACTTCCTGCTGATACATTTACTAGAACTTTACTCATTAATCGTTGCCCAAAAATATCGCGTCGTCTTGTTGGAACTTCGGCAGTGACTTCTAATTGTAATGGTTCGATTTCTAATTTACCTGTTTTTTGTGGGTATAAAACTGTACGTCTTAATATTACAAACTGGTAATCTTCACCTTTATATTTACCTCGTTCGGCTTTTAAACCTTTAGGATTTATGTTTTGACTCCAAAAATCGTCGAATTCTGGATCTTTAGTTTCTCTCCAGTTACTAACTCCTGTTGATGGTGAAACATAAAGTTTATAAACTACAGTAACTGCTTCGTTTAAATAAGGGTTTGTTTTAGAGACCTCTGCTACCAAATGTATATTTTCACTTGCTACAACACTTGGGCTATTAGGGTCTTTAGGCTTATCTATAGCTTTAGTTACTTTTATAACTATTGGTGAGCTTTTATAGGTTTTGCCTTCAATTTCTATTGTTGCTTCTTCTATCATAAAATCACCCATGCGTTCTGGAGCTAAAAAATAGCTATAGGTTTTCTCGAATGAGCGTTTACCATTAATCCATGAGTTACTTACAGATTGGTTTGGACCACCAACAATATTAAAGCCACTAAACTTTGGAGCTTTAAAATTATCTCCATCTTGATTCATAGAAAAATCTACACGTAATCGTTCGTTTAAACCTAGTGTTTTTTTACTTACTCTAGCTTTAAATTCTACTTGCGCAGTTACAATACTTGTAGAAAGTATTATTAATAAAAATGATATGTATTTTATTAGTTTCATTATTTAAAATAAACATTTTGATATTTCCTGTGTTGCGAAAATAACGAATATGTTAATTACCAATCTTTTTCTGTTTGAACTTTAGCACCTTTTGCTTTTTCGGCATTTATTTTCTCTTGTACTTTTTGTTCTTGATTATTCATAGCTTCTAACAAGTTTTTAATTTGTTGAGGCGATAATTGTCCTGGTTGCTGTTGCGGCTTTTGTTGTTCTTTCTTTTCGTCATCTCCTTTTCCGTCTTTTTCTTTTTCTTCGTCTGGCTTACCTTTATCTTCTTTGTCGTCTCCTTCTTTTTTATCGTCGTCGCCCTGATCTTTTTTGTCGTCTTTATTTTCGCCTTCGTCTTCTTTCTCCTTTTTATCTTTATTTTCTTCGTTTTCTTGGTTATCGTCTTTTTTATCGTCTTCTTCTTGTGGTGGCTCTTGATTTTTAGCACATTCTTTTGCAAGACCTAAATTGTAACGTGTTTCATCATCTGTTGGATCGCTTCGTAATGCATTTTTGTATGCATCAATAGCTTCTCTACATTTTTTATTTTGCATTAATATGTTACCTATATTATGATATGCTCTGTGTTTTTCGGTTTTATTAGTTGCATTTTTTACTGCTTGTTGATTGCGGTAAAGTGCTTCGTCAAAATTTCCTTTTTTGTAATAAGAATGTCCTAAATTATATGCTCCCGCTGTATTTGTTGGTTGTGTAGAAAGTGCTTTTCTATATTCCATTTCTGCTAAAACGAAATCGTCTTCACTCACCAAATCATTAGCATTATAAATTAAATTGTTTGCTGTTTGCTTAATTTTATTAAGCTTTTTAATATTTTCTTCTTCTTGAGCGAAAGAAAATATTGAAACAAATACGAATATGTAGGTTATTAAATTTTTCATTTTTTTCAACTTCTAAATATATAAAAGTGTCTCTTTTATATGTGTTAATGATTTTATAAAAATTAACTCATTAACATTCAGATTGTTTTGCACGCTTCCGCGGAAGCGAAATTTATAGATTTTCGTTAAAGAGATTAAGTTTTTTAAGCCATGCTGTTTTTCTTTCTAATAAGAAAATATCTATAATTAAAAACAAAATGGCTAGACCTAAAAACCATTGAAATTGGTCTTTAAATTCTGCAAATTGTTTTGCTTCAAATTCGGTTTTATCCATTTTATTTAAGATGTCTCTAATCTCATCTACCACTTCACTTGTAACTCTACCGTTTATGTAGGCGCCATTGGCTTCCTCTGCGATATCAACAAGTGTTTGCTCGTTTAATCTTGTAATTACGGTTTCGCCTTGTTTGTCTTTTTTATAATTTAAAACAACACCGTTTCTTTTTATTGGAATTGGACCTCCTTTTGCATCTCCAACGCCTATTGTAAAAATACGAATACCTTCGTTACTGGCTTCTTCGGCAACATTTGCGGCTGCTTCACTATGGTCTTCTCCATCTGATATTATTACAAGTACGCGATTTGTTTGCTGGTCATCGTCATAATATGTTTTGGCTAATTCTATGGCTTCGTTTATTGCTGTACCTTGAGATGACAACATATCTGTATTCATGTTTTGTAAAAACATTTTCGCAGAAGCATAGTCTGTTGTTATTGGTAATTGTGGAAATGCTTTACCGGCGTAAGCTATTATTCCTACGCGGTCACTTGCTAGATTGTTTATAATTTGCGTAACTAACTGTTTTGATTTCTCTAAACGGTTTGGTGCAATATCTTCAGCAAGCATACTTTTTGATACGTCTATTGCAAATACAATATCTACACCTTCACGTTTAATTGTTTCTAGTTTTGAACCCACTTTTGGATTTACTAAAGCAATTGCCAAACTTGCAAATGCTAAACATAAAACGAGAATTTTTAGTATTGGCTTAAATAACGATTTGTTTGGACTTAAGCGTTTTAATATTGCTTGATTTGCAAATTTGTTTTGTGTGTGACGTTTCCAAAACTGAAGCATTAAAAACAGCACTATTATTACTGGAATAACCAATAATGCCCAAAACCATATTTTTTCTTCTAATTGAAACATCTTTTAATGTTTATTCGTTTTTTTAATTATTTTAAAATTTGCTTTTCAACAAAATTCTCTATGCTATTATTTACTTCTTGCGACACTCTTCCTGCTTCTACCCAAGTGTGTAAATGGCCTTTATATTGCATACCTAAATATTTTGCCGAATTGATGAAAGGCATTTCGAAACCATTATAAAAACGGCTATCGTTACTACTACTTACGCTTGCCATTTGCATGTTTCTTAACTGGCGACCGTAATCTTTTTCTAATTTTAAAAAATCTGAAATACGATCGAAAAAAACTTTCATTAACCCACTCATTGTATACCAATATATTGGTGTTACAAACACTATTATTTTATAATTTGTAACTATGTTTTTAAATAACGGGATAAAATCGTCATCTCTATTATTAAACTCATAGTCAAAATGACCAATGTTTTTTGTGTTTAAGTCTACTACATCATAGCCTGTTTTTGCTTTTAAAACTTGTACAATTTTACTTGTATCGCCTTCACTTCTAGAACTGCCTTGTATAATTATTCCTTTATTCAATTGCTTATATAAAACTTCTAAAAATTGTTATTCTTAATAATAATTCAAACAATAATAATATACCTGCAATCCAAACGAACATACGAAACTTCTCTTCGTAATTGTAAAACTTAAATTCTTCTATTTCGGTTTTTTCAAGCTTGTTTATTTCATCATATATTTCGGCTAACTTTTTATTGTTTGTTGCTCTAAAATATTTTCCTCCTGTTACTTGCGCTATTTCTTTTAATAGTGTTTCATCAATTTCTACTTTAACTCTACCATATTGAAATTGCCCATTTTGCTTTATTGCAATTGGCGATAACGCCATGCCATTTGTACCTAAACCAATTGTATAGGTTTTTATACCAAACTCTACTGCTAATTCGCTTGCAATTTTTGGATTAATTGAACCAGAATTGTTTACACCATCTGTTAAAAGTATAATTACTTTGCTTTTTGCCTTACTATCTTTTAACCTATTAACAGCAGTGGCTAAACCCATACCTATTGCGGTTCCTCCTTCTATTATGTTATTATATCTTATTTCTTGAAGCGAGCGTAATACAATACTTTTATCGCTTGTTATTGGTGTTTTTGTATAGCTTTCTCCTGCATATTCTACTAAACCAATACGGTCGTTTGGCCTACCTTTTATAAACTCACTTGCTACATTTTTTAACGCTTCTAAACGATTTGGTTTTAAATCTTTTGCCAACATACTGGCAGAAACATCTATTGCCATAACAATATCTATACCACGAGTTGTTTTTGTTTTTGTAGACACATCTACTGTTCGTGGTCTAGCAATTGCTGTTATTATTAGTGCTAATGCAATAAGTCTTAGTGCAAATAAAAAGTGCTTAAATTTTGGCAACCATGAGCTTGTTACTTTAAAGCCTTTTAAACTAGATATTTTTAGCTCTGCTGTTTGTTGTTTGTTTTTAAATATATACCATACAATTGCTAATGGTAGTAATAGCAACAACCAAAAGAGTTCTTTATTTAAAAATTCTATGCCTTCAAACATTATTCGGTTTTTGGTTTTAATTCTATTGATTCTAGTACTTGTTTTACAACATCGTCTAGATATACATCGTCTTCTTGTGTTATTATAATTTGCTGTAATATATTACCAACAGTAAATAATAATACGTTATATTTTCCTGTTCTTAACGCATCACTTCCTGAAGTTGGCAAGCTAATAGAACCGTAAATTCTTAGTCCTTCTGCTCCATTTGGTGTGGTGAATTTTTCGTTTAACAAAATAATATCTTTAGCACCTTTAGACTCTAAGCTTCTTACAATAGCTTCGCCTGTTTGTTCTAAATCTATATCTGGAGTATTATCTTGTTGTGATTGTTGTTGTCCAGGTTGAGATGGTTGTAAACTTGCTTGGTTTTGTATTGTAACAGTTGCTGTTGCAATGCTTAAAATATCTTCTATCGCTCCATAACTAAAACCTGAAGCTTTAACATTTGGATTTTGTGCGGTTGTTTCTGCTTTTTCTATACGCTTAAGTACTTTTGGTGTGCTAATAGTAATTGGAGGAAAACCATATTCACTTGTTACCCAATTTTCTTCTAGTAGCTGTTTACTTTCTTTTTGTACAATGGTATCTTTTACGTAGTTAAAACCATATTTATAAGCAAAGCCTGCAAAGGTTGCTATTAACAATAAACCTACAATACCTGCTGTTAACAATACTTTTTTACGTTTTTGTTGTTTTTCTATTTCTTCTTTGTATTGCTGGTCTAAAAGTTTTTCTTCTTCGGTTGGTTCTGGCAAGGCTTCTTTTACATGATCTAACTCTAAATCTATTGTGTTTCTATCGATTTCGGCTAAAGCTACATCTGGTTTACCTTTAGCAAATTTTACCAAATCGGCTCTTTTAAGTATCGTTTCAATATTATTTATATCTTCTTTACTTAATTCTATTTTATTACCTTCTTTTAGCAAGTTTAGCCTTGCTACCAACTCATCTGTTGTACTCTCTAATGCACGATCGTAGACTTTCTCGTCTAAATATTTTCTTATTATAAAAGTTAAATCTGAATAGTAATCTTTTAAATTTTCATTTTGAAGATATCCTGTTTCATCTAATTTTTTTAAAGCTAATTTTGCTCTATCGTACGGTGGCAATAATGCTATTTCTTCTTCTTCGGTTAAAGGTTTTACTCTCCATATAAACCACCATAACAGAAATGCTACTAGTGCTAAAGCTACTATTGAAAGCAGAAGATATTTCCACCAATTACCTACACTTTTATCTACTGCTATTATAGGTTTTATATCATACAAACCTTGTTTTGTTGTATCTACAGCGATTTCTCTTACTTCAATTTTAAGAGAATCTGTAAAAACATTTTTGGCTCCAATTATAATTTTTTGCCTTGGTATTGTATAAGCTCCAGAATCGAATTGTGTTAAACCGTATTTTTTAATTAGGTTATACTTAGCGTTGTTTCTTGTAGTATCTATTGTGTAATTCTCTATAACCTCTAGTGCGCCAAACGTTTTACCTTCTGGGAAAATAACAAGTGCTGCTGTGTCTGCCTCAACCTCAACTTTATAGGTAATTTGTTCTCCTATTTTAATAGAATCTACATCTATTGAAGCTTTTACTTGAGCATAAGATAAAAATGAAAAGATTGCAAAGAAAAAAGACAGAACAAGTGTTCTGTTTTGCGTTATTTTCTTTTTAAAAAGTGATTTTGTTTTTTTCATTTACTAAAGGTCTTGACTTCGCTTAACCAAATATTATATTTAATTATCTTCTTTTAAAATAACCTAATAGCTTTTTTACATAGCTTTCATCTACTCTACAATCTATTGTTCCTGCACCTGCTTTAGCAAAACTGTCTTTATAGTAAGCCACTTTTTCATGATAAAACTTACTGTAGTTTGTTCTTACTTTTTTTGATGCTGTGTTTACTAACATAAGTTCGCCAGATTCTTCATCTTGCATTTGCACCATACCTAAATTTGGTATTTCTTCTTCGCGTTTATCGTAAACTCTTATACCTGTAACATCATGCTTTCCTGCTGCTATTTTTAAAGTGTGACTATAGTCGTCTGCAATAAAATCACTCAACACAAAAACAATTGCTTTTTTCTTCATTACATTACGCATAAACTTTAGAGCTTCTGCAACGTTTGTACCTTTACTTTTAGGCTCAAATTCTATTAATTCTCTAATAATTCTAAGTACATGTGAGCGGCCTTTTTTAGGCGGAATGTATAATTCAATTTCATCTGAAAACAATATAAGTCCAATTTTATCATTGTTTTGAGTTGCTGAAAAAGCTAATGTTGCAGAAATTTCGGTTATAATTTCATTTTTAAATTGTTGGTCTGTACCAAACAACTCTGAACCTGAAATATCTACCATTAATAACATGGTTAGCTCACGTTCTTCTTCAAAAACTTTTATATGAGGTTGATTGGTTCTGGCAGTTACATTCCAGTCTATATTTCTTACATCGTCTCCAAATTGATACTGGCGAACTTCAGAAAAAGTCATACCTCGACCTTTAAAAGTCGAATGGTATTCGCCTCCAAAAACATGATCAGACAAACGACGTGTCTTAATCTCTATTTTACGTACTTTTTTTAATAATTCTTTAGTATCCATTATTTTTTAGTATACAGTTTTTAGTTTGCAGTAAGCAGTTCTAAAAATTGCGAAATCGGTATGTGAAAATTAATTTTCGATGTTAAATATTAAATGAGCAGTAAAAAAAATTAGACTACAAGTAGATTAATGCCTACTGAGAACTAATTGACTGCTTACTTTAATTATGGCACCTCAACTACATTTACAATTTTATTTATTATATCTTCACTAGTAACATTTTCTGCTTCTGCTTCGTAAGTAATACCAATTCTATGACGTAATACATCGTGTACCACAGCACGAACATCTTCTGGTATTACATAACCACGACGTTTAATAAAAGCATAACATTTTGCTGCTGTTGCTAAGTTAATACTTCCACGTGGCGAAGCACCAAAAGCAATTAAAGGTTTTAAATCTCCTAATTTATATTGTTCTGGGTAGCGTGTTGCGAAAATTATATCAAGTATATATTTCTCTATCTTCTCATCCATATAAACTTCTCTCACAACTTCTTGAGCTCTTAATATTTGCGCTACAGAAACTACAGGATTTACTTTATCCCAAGAACCTTTTAAATTAGCACGCATAATTAATTGCTCTTCATCTTGTTTAGGGTAATCTATAACCGTTTTTAGCATAAACCTATCAACTTGTGCTTCTGGCAGTGGGTAAGTACCTTCTTGCTCAACTGGGTTTTGTGTTGCCATAACTAAAAATGGCTTATCTAAAACAAAAGTTTCATCTCCAATAGTTACTTGTTTCTCCTGCATTGCTTCTAATAAAGCAGATTGTACTTTTGCTGGCGCTCTGTTAATCTCATCGGCCAAAACAAAATTTGCAAAAATTGGACCTTTTTTAATAGAAAAATCATTCTCCTTCATATTAAAAATTAAAGTACCTACAACATCTGCAGGTAATAAATCTGGAGTAAACTGTATACGGCTAAAACTACCATCAACAGCTTTAGATAAAGTATTAATAGCAAGCGTTTTTGCTAATCCAGGAACACCTTCAAGTAAAATATGACCACGTCCCAAAAGCCCAATTAATAATCGTTCAACCATATGTTTTTGGCCAACAATTACTTTATTCATTTCAAGTGTCAATAAATCGACAAAGGCACTTTCCTTTTCAATTTTTTCGTTAATTGATTTAATATCAATAGTACCTGTTTCTTCCATCTTTATATAGTTTTTATAAGTCGAATTTAATATTGGAAATTAAGAACTGCAAATTGTCACTTTTTTTACATATATCTTGTTAATAATTGGTTAAAAATTCAAGCATTTAAAGCACCTAATAGCAATTAGTTTGGTATTTTTAAAGCATCAAAAAAAAATTAACAATACTGCGTTTTTTAATTTCATCACAAAACGCAAGTTAATTAAACACAAATTGAAAAATTATAATGAATAAAAATAAATATTCAAATATCGTAGCCGGCACAATGACTTGGGGAGCTTGGGGAAACAACCTTAACAAAACCGAAATGCTTGAACGCATACATCACTGCTTAGAAAACAACATAACAACCTTTGATCACGCCGATATTTATGGAGACTACTCCACAGAAAATGATTTTGGGAACGCATTTATAGAAAGTGGCATAGATAGAAACAACGTCCAATTTATAACAAAATGCGGAATTCAATATCTTGGCAAGTCGAGACCAGAACTTAAAGTTAAACACTATAACTATACAAAGGACTATATTATCGCTTCCGCGGAACAATCCCTAAAAAACCTAAAAACAGATTATATAGATTTGTTTCTTCTACACAGACCAAGTCCATTAATGGAACCAGAAGTTATAGCTGAAGCTTTTGAAACACTTCGCAATACAGGTAAAGTAAAACACTTTGGAGTCTCTAACTTTACTGCTTCCCAAATGGAATTAGTAAAACAACATGCCGAAATTTCTACAAACCAAATAGAGTTTTCATTAACACAACATACTGCAATGCATGATGGCACATTAGATTATATGCAAACTAACAATATTGGCACTATGTCATGGTCGCCTTTAGGAAATGTATTTAAAGAAGATACAGAACAAACAAGACGCATACATAAACAGTTAGGTAATTTGATGGACAAATACAATGCCACAGAAGACCAATTACTTTTAGCATGGATTTTAAAACACCCGGCAAATATTCGTCCCGTTATTGGCACAACTAATACTAACAGAATGACTAATGCCGTAAAAGCAACTGCTATTAATCTAGATTTAGAAGATTGGTTTTTAATTTTAGTGGCCTGCCAAGGACACAAAGTGCCTTAATAGTGAATAGTAAAAAATAAATTATGAGTAGAAATAAAACAGCATTAATTACAGGAGCTACAAGTGGTATTGGTCGAGCTACAGCTCACGAATTTGCTAAACACGGCATTAAACTTATAGTTTGCGGCAGACGCCAAGAACGCTTAGAAACCATAAAAAAAGCATTAAGAAAACACACCGAAGTACATATTTTAAACTTTGATGTTCGAGATAAAAAAGCAGTTTTTACAGCAATAGAATCTTTACCAGAAAACTTTAAAAATATAGACATATTAATTAATAATGCTGGTAATGCACATGGCTTAGACCCAATTCACGAAGGCAATATAGACGATTGGGATGCCATGATGGATATTAATGTTAAAGGCTTATTATATGTAAGCAAAGCTATAATACCACAAATGACTGAGCGTAAATCTGGACACATTATAAACATTGGCTCATCAGCAGGAAAAGAAGTTTACCCAAAAGGCAATGTGTATTGCGCAAGTAAACATGCTGTAATAGCAATTACAGAAGGTATGAGAATAGACTTAAATCCATACGGTATTAAAGTTGGCGCCATAAATCCTGGTCTTGTAGAAACCGAATTTTCTCAAGTACGTTTTAAAGGCGAAACACTAGCCGATAATGTTTACAAAGGCTACAAAGCTTTACAACCAGAGGATGTTGCAGATGTAATTTATTTTGCCATTTCAAGACCGCCACATGTTAATATTGCAGATGTTTTAATGTTTTGCACTGCGCAGGCAAGTAGCACTATTGTTAAAAAAGAAATATGAACTAAAAATAAAACTCCTTTAAAACAGGAAAAAAATGATTAACAAGCGTCTTTTAATAAAGAACCTACTCGCACATAACGACGAGAACAGTTTTTATGATAAAAAACGCAAAATAGACATTGGACAAAAAGAAGGAAAAGCTAAATTTTTAAAACACGTTTGCGCTTTATCTAATAGCAACCCAAAAAATAACTCGTATATAGTAATTGGCGTAGAAGATGAGGATAACACTATTGTTGGTGTTGATTTTTTTGACGATTCTAAAATTCAAAATCTTATTAACGCCTACCTTACCAATCCGCCAATAGTACAATACGAAAATATACCTTTTCCTCATCTTCCAGATTATAAAGTTGTTGGTTTAGTAACTATTCGTGCCATAGATGGATTAACATCTTTAAAAAAAAATATTTGGAAATATTATGGCGGTTCTGTGTTTTTTAGAGACGGAAGCATGAGCATGCCGAAGGTTTTTAAAAGTGACATTAAGGATGTAAACTCTAAAATTGTTGAAGCCATAGAAAGTCACTCACACAATAATATTGAATACACTTTAAGTAGTGTTTTTGATTTTATGAACAAAAGAGAAGACTACAACCCACAATACAAAGTTTTTAAAGAATATTTTGTTGTGTGTTGGGCAGGACAAAAAAAACAGGTAAAAAATGAAATATTTTATTCTCGTGTAGATATTGAACTTATTAACGAACAAGTTCGTTTATTTTATTCTGCACTTGATGAAGTTTCTATTTCTTTTGATAATGATAGTTTTAAAATTACTGAGTATGTTTCGTTAGGCCTTCAAAGCAACTACAAATACTACCCATTAGAAGAAACTATAATCAAATTTAATAACAATGCTAATTATACTATTGATTCTACATTAATATTTCAACCTCCACAATTTGACAAAAAAGTTTTACACCATATATACAATGCAAACAATGTCCTACTTGAGAAGCTAAAAAACAATAGCAAGTTAACAACTACCCAGGCTAACGACCTTAATAATTTACCAGCTACATACCTAATTTGCTATTTAAATAATTTTCATGAAGCAATAGATAAATTACATGAAGCTAAACCGTATTTAAAACAATATAATAATACTGTTTACATACGCTACAAAGAGTCTATTAGAATATTAAGAAAGGTTAAGTACAGTTAATCTCCATTTTAACTTACCATTTACACAAAATTAACTACCATTTATACATTAGATAATATGTTGTAAACTAATAATATATAAGTTTGCTATGCTATTAATCAATTCTAAATAAGTCCTAGAATTCCCAACAAAGATTGGCATTATTCTAAGATTTTCTTACAAAAAAACCGTTTCACCTATTACTTTTAGGAGAAACGGTTTTAAAGTTTTAATAAGTGATTTTATTTTCCACCATCAAGTTTATCTTGCCAATCTTTTAATTCCTGCCATTGTCCCAAAGCTGCTAAACTTGCTTGTTTTGGCCAGGTTCCTGGTTTATGAATTTCAAAACGCTTACCACCACTTTTTAAAACTTCTAAACACTTCTCTACAGAACAATCTGCCAATGCCGACCAAGTTGTAACTCCATGATTATGAAACAATTCTTTAATTTTTGGCCCTATACCTTCTACAATAGTTAAATCGTCTTGCTTAATATTTTTTCCAAATACTGCTTTTGCAGCTACTAGATCGAAAACTACAGCTTTAGTTTCTTCTCTTTTACTTGGTTCAGATATTGAATCTCCCGCAAAACTAGATACTGCTCCTAACGAAGAGTTACCTCCGGAATAAGTAGATTTTTTACTTGACTTACAAGCTTCTAAATCTGCTTCAAGTTTAGATATTCTATTTCTATAAACATCTACATTTACTTTAGCACCATCATCACTACCATTACTAAATAAACGTCCTAAAAGATACCCTAAAATTGCGCATATAAGACCTACTAAAATTGGGATTAACCAGCAAGGAATACCACTTATTGCTAATACATTCATAATTTTTATTTTTTATATAATTAATTAATTGTTACTACTAATCTTCTATTTTTTGCTTTACCGGCTTCGGTGCTATTATCTGCAATTGGCTCATCTGGACCCTTAGAAAAAGTATTTATTTTATTAGATGTTATACCATTTTGCACTAAGTATGATTTTGCAAACTCAGCTCTATTTTTTCCTAAACCAATATTAGTTTCACGGTTTCCTGTATTATCTGTATGACCTGTTATTCTAATTTTAGCATTATCAACCTTATCTATATACCTTACAATTTTTGAAACCTTTTCCCTTTGTTGTGTTGTAAGATTTATTGATGCTGCACCAGTATCAAAATAAAGCATTAAAGAATTTGCTTTTATATCTTCTTTTAAAGCCACTAAAGCTTCTTGCTCACTTGTATCATTAGCATCTATTGTTGCTATACTATACTCTGCCGGACCAGAAAAAATAGAATTATTATCTGGCACCAAACTATCATTTAATTCTCCATAAGTATTTATTTTCTTGGTAGAAACTCCTATTGAAACAAAATAGTTTTTAATTGCATTAGCTCTTGCAAGTCCTAAATTTGGAAAAGCAGATTCATTTTTTTCTTCTGCCGTATAGTATCCAGTTACATCTATAGCTTTATCTGGATTATCTTTTAAATAAGCAGCAACTCTCTCTAATTGAGTCTTCAATCCATCCGAGACAGGTTCTAAAATAGCAAAGTTTGATACTTTAAAATTAAAATTATCACTTGCTGTAAATCTTATACTACTTTTTTCGTCTATAGCAGAAAAAGTATTAAAGGTTGGTGTTTTTACTTCGGGTTTTTCTGCTTCAATTGTTTCGGTTTCCACAATTGCATTTTGCGCTTCTAAACAAGGTTTACAACACAAATACCAATACAAAACTGTACCAATAATTATGGTTAGCAAAATACCTAGAAGATAGCTGGTTTTTTTACTCATTATATTGTTGATTTTTAAATTAGTGATTATCAAGTTATTAAAATTTTAGCTAAATTTTAACACTCCCTTAAGCAATTCGATAAAATCTTAATTAAAAATCGATAAAAACAACAAAATAAGCGATTAACTTACATAAAAAAGTAACATATATCTTTTACATAAAAAAAAGCCACATCTTTCGATGTGGCTTCCTAACTAACAAATAGTTATTTTCTTTTCTATAAATCAAACTTAATACCTTGAGCTAAAGGTAACTCGTCTGAATAATTTACTGTATTTGTTTGGCGTCTCATGTAAACTTTCCAAGCATCAGATCCAGACTCGCGTCCGCCACCTGTTTCTTTTTCACCTCCAAAAGCACCTCCAATTTCAGCACCAGATGTTCCAATATTTACATTTGCAATTCCACAATCTGATCCTGCAAACGATAAGAATTTTTCTGCTTCTTTCATTTCATTAGTCATAATAGCAGAAGATAATCCTTGCGCTACTCCATTTTGAGTACCAATTGCATTTTCAACATCTCCAGAGTATTTCATTAAATATAAAATAGGAGCAAAAGTTTCTGTCTGCACAATATCAAAATCATTTTCTGCTTCAATAATCGCTGGTTTTACATAGCAACCAGACTCGTAACCTTCACCTTCTAAAACACCACCTTCAACCAAAACAGTTCCACCTTCAGCTTTTGCTTTTTCAATTGCTGCTAAATAAGTGTCTACAGAATCCTTGTCGATTAATGGACCTATGTGATTTTTTTCATCTAAAGGATTACCAATGGTTAACTGCCCATAAGCACCAACAATAGCGTCACGTACTTTATTGTAAACACTTTCATGAATAATTAATCGTCTTGTAGATGTACAACGTTGTCCACAAGTTCCTACCGCACCAAATACTGCTCCTGGGACTACTACTTTTAAGTCTGCGGTTGGCGTTATAATAATTGCATTATTTCCACCTAATTCTAATAAAGATTTTCCAAAACGTTCTGCCACTGTTTTACCAACAATACGTCCCATTCTAGTAGAACCTGTAGCAGATATTAATGGAATTCTAGAGTCTGTAGTCATCATTTCTCCTACTTTATAGTCTCCATTAATGATACAAGAAATACCTTCTGGCAAATTATTTTCTTTTAAAATTCCTGCAATTATATTTTGGCAAGCTACTGAGCAAAGTGGTGTTTTTTCTGATGCTTTCCAAACACAAACGTCTCCACAAACCCAAGCTAAAGCTGTGTTCCAAGCCCAAACGGCTACTGGAAAGTTAAAAGCTGAAATTATACCTACAACTCCTAATGAATGCCATTGCTCACGCATTACGTGACCTGGACGTTCAGACGGAATTGTTTGCCCGTTTAATTGTCTAGATAAACCTACAGCAAAATCACAAATGTCAATCATTTCTTGCACTTCACCATAACCTTCTTGAAGCGATTTACCCATTTCGTAAGACACTAATTTTCCTAAAGGCTCTTTTAATTCTCTAAGTTTATTACCAAACTGTCTTACAATTTCACCTCTTTGCGGTGCTGGCATAGCTCTAAAAGTTGTAAAAGCAGAAGTAGCTGCCTCCATAACTTTCTCATAATCCTCTTTTGTTGTTGTAGAAACCTTTGCAATTAAAGAACCATCTGTTGGTGAATATGAAGAAATTTCCTCTCCATTTCCAAAGTTATTTGAACCTGTAGAGGTTCCATGGTTTACATCTTTTATGCCTAATTGCTCTAAGGCTTCTTTTATTCCGAAATCAGTTGAAACTGCTTGCATATATCTCTGTTTTTTACGAATTATTAAATTTTGAAGCGAATATACTAATAAATATGCGTTTTTACAGTTATAGCTTTCTTAAAAAACTGTAACTTTAATGCTAATAAAAACCACCAAAAAAATGAAAAAAATTATCTTCTACATCACACTTTGTTTATTAGCATATAGCTGTGGCGAGCTCGTACCAAACCCAGACAAAAATCCCGAAAATATTACAAGAGAAAATCCAAATCCAAAAAGCACTCTTAATAGCAAACCTAATAAGGTAAACGATTTTGCAATTGTTATTCATGGTGGAGCAGGAACAATTTTAAAAAAGAATATGACCGATGAAAAAGAAGCCGAATACAAAGCTAAATTAGAAGAAGCCATTAGAACCGGTTATACTATTTTAAAAAATGGTGGAAGCAGCCTTGATGCGGTTGAAAAAACCATTAATGTTTTAGAAAATTCTCCTCTTTTTAACGCTGGAAAAGGAGCTGTTTTTACAAATGCAGAAACCAATGAGTTAGATGCTTCTATAATGGATGGAAAAACACTAAATGCTGGTGCTTCAGCAGGTACAAAAACAGTTAAAAACCCTATAAATTTAGCAAGAGCAATCATGGAGAAATCACCTCACGTAATGATGGCTGGTGAAGGCGCCGAAACCTTTGCAAAAGAGCAGAATTTAGAACTCGTATCTCCAGAATATTTTAAAACTGAAAATAGATTAAAAACCTTAAAACGTGTTATTAAAAAAGAGCAAGAAAAATCTTTTGAAAATAAATTGGCTTTTTACGATGCAGATATAAAAGACAGCAAGTTTGGAACTGTTGGTTGTGTAGCCTTAGACAAAAACGGCAATTTAGCCGCTGGAACCTCAACCGGAGGCATGACAAATAAACGCTATGGTCGCGTTGGAGATGTGCCAATTATTGGCGCTGGAAATTACGCTAATAATGCAACGTGTGCAGTTTCTGGAACTGGTTGGGGAGAATTTTTTATTCGTGCCACAGTTGCTCATGATATTTCTGCTTTAATGGAATATAAAGGTTTAAGCTTAAAGCTAGCAGCAAAAGAAGTAATACAAAAAAAAGTTCCAGATCTAGGTGGCAATGGAGGCATTATAGCTGTTGACAAAAACGGAAATATGGTTATGGATTTTAATACTGCTGGAATGTATCGCGCCAGTATGAACGATAAAGGCGAATTAATTGTGAAAATTTACTCCAAATAAAACTTTAACAAAAATCTAACAACCAACCATAGACTAAATTTAAACAATTGAGCGTAATTATATTAACAAGAATACTCTTACCAGATTTTTCTTATCACTGTAATTCACTTTTTAAACCAACAACTATGCAAATAAAATCATTTTTTGCCTTGATCCTCTGTATCTTCTTGGCACAGTCTTGTAAGAAAAAATCAACCGAAACAGATAACCTTTTTAAGTTTAGAGATTACATAAGCTACACTACTTCTGGTCGGGTTTCTACTACAAGTAATATTCAAATTAGTTTAGCTAAAGAAGTCGAAGGATGGGAAACTGGCAACGTAATAAACGAGAATTTAATCTCGGTTTCACCAAATGTTTCTGGAAATTTAACCGTAGCGAACAAGCATGCGTTAGTATTCACTCCAAACGAACCTTTAAAAAGTGATACAGAATACTCTGTTACAGTAAAATTAAAGGAAATATACCCAGATATTTCACAGGAGTTTTCAAATTATACGTTTCAATTTAAAACCATAACACCTAATTTTAATATAGTTACTAACGCGTTACAATCGTATAACAAAGAATGGCAATATTTATTAGGCGTAGTAAAATCTGCAGATAATATTACAATAGACCAAGCAAAGCAATTGGTTGAAGCTTCGCAAGGCGGAAAAGATTTAAAAATTGAATGGAATGAAAGCAGACTTCCATCAAGACAATTTGAATTTAAAATAGATAGTATAAACCGAAAAATTGAAGACAGCGAAATTCTTATAAAATGGAACGGAAAAGCAATTAAAGCAGATAATTCTGGTGAAAACACGGTTGTAATTCCTGGAAAAAACAATTTTACTATTACAAAAATTGATGTTGTACAAAACCCAGAACAATACCTTTCTATAAATTTTTCCGATCCTATTAAAAAACAACAAAATTTTGATGGATTGGTAACCATTCAAAATAGCAAAAACCCAAAATATATTGTAGATGGCAATGTGTTAAAAGCTTATCCAGATTCCAAAATCACAGGAAACGTTCAGGTAGATGTATTTCAAGGCATTAAAAATACCGAAGGTTATAAACTTAAAAAACCTTTTTCTGAAACCATTTCTTTCGAGGAAGTAAAGCCTCAGGTTCGCTTAGTTAACAGCGGTGTTATTCTTCCTAATTCTCAAGAATTAAAATTCAATTTTGAAGCGGTAAACCTAAAAAAAGTAGACCTAAAAATTATTAAAATATACGAAGACAATGTACTTCAATTTTTACAAGACAATAATCTTCAAGGAGGCAATGATAATAGTATTAGACAAGTAGGAAGACGCATTGCAAAACAAACCATAACCTTAGTAAATGATGGTATAGAAAATGACGGAAAATGGAAAACCTACAGTGCAGATTTATCTAAATTCTTAACCGTAGATCCTGGCGCTATCTATCGTGTAGAAGTAAGTTTTAAGAAAGAGTATTCACTTTACGATTGTTCTGTAAATAGAAATATTACAAATTCTGAAAACAACGAAGACTATTACGAAGATGAATATTATGAAGACGATTATTACTACGATAATTATAACGAAAGTACCACCGAAGACGAAGACCGAAGAGAAGAAGAATATTGGGACAATGTAACGTACAGATACAGAAATTACAACTATAACTGGAGAGAACGCGACAACCCTTGTCACGATGCATATTACAATCAAGATCGTGAAATTTCACAAAACCTATTGGCTTCAAATCTTGGTGTAATTGTAAAAAAAGGCGCGAATAACAATTACTATTTTGCAGTGACAAACATATTAAATACAAATGTTGAAGCTGCTGCTAAAGTAACGCTATACAATTATCAACAACAAGAAATTTCTAGCACTAGAACAGACCAAGAAGGTTTAGCAAAAATTGAAACAAACAATCACGCTTCTTTTGCAATAGTTAGCAAAGGTAAAAGCAAAACCTATATAAAATTACGAGATGGCCAAGCTTTATCACTAAGTAAATTTGATGTTTCTGGAAACCATTTACAACGTGGTTTAAAAGGCTATATTTATGGAGAACGTGGCGTTTGGCGACCTGGAGACTCACTACATCTTACTTTTATTTTAGACGATAATGGCAATAAACTACCAAAAGGTCATCCAGTAAAAATGGAAGTTACAGATCCTAACGGAAAATTGGCTTACAAGAAAATTACAGCCAAAAACATTAATAACTTTTACTCATTTAAAGTGCCTACTTCAACCGAAAATAAAACAGGAAACTGGAATGCAAAAGTTAGTGTTGGTGGCGCCACTTTTTACAAAGGCTTAAAAATTGAAACTGTAAAACCAAACCGCTTAAAAATAAAAGTAGATTTTAAAAATGAAGTGCTTTCTGGTAGCGAAGCATTAAACGGAACACTAAACGTAAATTGGTTACATGGAGCACCAGCAAAAAATGTAAAAACTGAAATTAAAGCTAAATTTAGTAACGCATACACACCATTTAAAAAATTTAAAAACTATACGTTTAGAGATCCATCACGCTCTTTTTCTCAAGAAGAATTAAATGTTTTTGAAGGCAATGTAAACCAAGACGGTTTTACCGAAATTAAAAACAAATTAAGTGTTGGGCAAAATGCTCCTGGAATGTTAAACGTGCAATTTTTAGTACGTGCTTTCGAAAATGGTGGCGATTTTTCAATGGATGCTTTTACCAAACAATATGCACCTTACAAATCGTTTGTTGGTTTGCGTTCTCCTAAAGGAAAAGCTCATGGTTCGTTTTATACAGACGAGAATCAAACCTTTGATATTGTGGTTGTAGACGACCAAGGAAAACCTATAAAACGAAACGGATTAGAAGTAAAAGTTTATAAGGTTGAATGGCGTTGGTGGTGGAATTCATCGTACGATAATTTATCAAAATACACCTCAAGTTCTTTTCATAAACCATATATGAATAGTAAAATTAATACTAATGCTAAAGGCAAAGCCAGCTTCAATATTAATGTTCCAGAAAAAGATGGTGGACGCTATTTAATTCGTGTTTACGATCCTGAAAGTGGTCACGCCACTGGTCGCACAGCTTATTTCTACAAAAATTGGTGGAAAAAGCAACCAAGCGGAGACAAAGAAGCGGCTAAAATGTTAGTTTTTTCAGCAGATAAAGAAAATTATAATGTTGGTGAAACAGCAAAAATCACGTTTCCTTCTGGTACCGAAGGTCGTGCTTTAATTTCTATAGAAAACGGTACAGAAGTTATCGAGCATAAATGGCTAAAAACAAAAGCTGGTGAAACGGTTGTAGATGTTCCTATTACTAAAGCAATGGCTCCAAATGTGTTTGTAAATATTTCATTATTACAACCGCATGCTACAACTGCTAACGATTTACCGTTAAGACTTTATGGCGTAATTCCAATTTTGGTTGAAGATCCAAACACAAAATTAGAACCTGAAATCAGGATGCCTAGCGTTTTAAAACCTGAAGAAGAATTTACTGTTATTGTTTCAGAAAAAAACAATAAACCTATGACCTATACTGTGGCAATGGTTGAAGAAGGTTTACTAGATTTAACTCGATTTAAAACACCAAATGCCTGGTCTTCATTTTATGCTCGCGAAGCTTTAGGCGTAAAAACTTGGGATGTTTTCGACGATGTCGTTGGTGCTTACTCAGGAAGTATAGATCAAATATTTGCAATTGGTGGAGATGGAAATGCTGCCGAAGGAAAAAATAAAAAAGCAAACCGATTTAAGCCTGTTGTTAAAGTTTTAGGTCCGTTTACATTACAACCTGGCGGAAGAACAGAACATAAAATTAAAATGCCAAATTATATTGGTGCTGTGCGAACTATGGTAGTTGCAGGAAACACAGAGACTGAAGCTTATGGTAGCACAGACAAATCGGTTGAAGTTAAAAAACCACTTATGGTTCTTGCTACTTTACCAAGAAAATTAAGTCCTGGTGAAAAAGTTACACTTCCTGTTACTGTTTTTGCTATGGAACCTAAGGTTAAAAATGTAAATATTAAATTAAAATTAAGCAACGGCATTACAATTATTGGTGAGCAATCTAAAACATTAGCATTCGCAAAACCAGACGAGCAAATGGCTTATTTTGAGTTAGACGTTAGCAAAGCAAATGGTATAAATACAGTAGAAGTTATTGCAACTGGAAATGGTGAAAAATCAATCTACAAAGTAGAACTTGATGTTGAGAATGTAAACCCAATAACCTCTAAAGCGCTAGATCAAACGCTAGAAAAATCGGCTTCAGCTAGTCTCGATTTTACAACTTTTGGTGTAACAAATTCTAATAGCGCAACGGTTGAATTTTCAACAATGCCACCAATGGATTTTTCTAAAAGACTGCAATACCTTGTACAATATCCTCATGGTTGTGTAGAGCAAACGACGTCAGGAGTGTTTCCGCAGTTATATTTAAATGAAATTTTTGATATTCCGTTAAAGAAAAAACAAGAAATTCAAACCAATATAGAAAATGGCATCAAACGTCTTGGAAATTTCCAAAGACCAAACGGTGGTTTAAGTTATTGGATGGGAGAAAACACTGCTAATGATTGGGGAACTAGTTACGCAGGACATTTTATGCTTGAAGCCGAAAAACTAGGATTTGTACTTCCGCTTACATTTAAAAGTAATTGGATTAAATATCAAAAAGAAGCTGCTAGAAGTTGGAGACCAAGCTATAAAACATACAATAGTGATTTAGCACAAGCTTACAGATTGTACACTTTAGCCTTAGCAGGAAGTCCAGATTTAGGCGCTATGAATAGACTAAAAGAGTTTAGTGAAATCTCTAACGAAGCCAAATGGAGATTGGCTGCCGCTTACGCTTTAGCAGGACAAAATGAAGCTAGTAATGCCATTTCTAAAACAGCAAATATAGAATTTAAAGCACCTAAATATAACTATTACACTTATGGTTCTATAGACAGAAATCGCGCAATGGCATTAGAAACAATGGTACTTACCAAAGATTCTAGAATGCAAGAATTAGCAAAAACATTGGCTAAAGATCTATCGAGTAACCGTTGGATGAGTACACAAACAACAGCTTACAGTTTATTAGCAATGGCTAAAATGGTTAAAGCAAATGGTGGAAAATCTCTTGATTTAGAATATACAATTAATGGTAAAACCGAAACCATAAACACCAAAAGCGCCATTGCGCAACGTGAATTAAAAGTTATAGATGGAAAAAACACTTTAAACTTTAAAAACAAACAAGGCAATGTTGTTTACGTTCGTGTTTTAAATTCTGGAAAACTGCCTTTAGGTGAAGAATTAACCGAACAAAGAGGTTTAAGCACAAGTGTAGTTTATAAAGATTTAAAAGGAAATACAATCGATATTAAAAATCTAAAACAAGGTCAAGATTTTGTGGCAACTGTTACAGTGTCTAACCTAAAAAACGAACGTGTTACAGATGTTGCTTTAACACAAATATTTCCATCTGGTTGGGAAATTGTAAATACGCGTTTTACTGCCTTTGGAAGTAATACAACAAGCCAAGCACGCTTTACAGATATTAGAGATGATCGCGTAAACTTTTATTTCGATTTAAATAAAAAAGGAAAATACGGTACTAATACTTTTAATGTTATGCTTAACGCATCGTATTTAGGAACCTATTACCTACCAGGTATTCAAGCAGAAGCCATGTACGATAATGAGTTTTTAGTACGCACAAAAGGACAATGGGTAACCGTAGAAAAATAACTAATTCTTGCGCAAGTAGGAATCTAAAAAACAAAAAAAAGACCACTATGATTTGAAATTGAAGACGATAAAGGACGCTTTATTCAACACGCTTTCAGGTGATAACAAACCAACTAAAATGTTTAACTGTCATATTAATTTAAAAACAAAACATTATGAAAACGACAAAACATTTTATCACAACAATTGTATTATTAATCGTAGCATTTGGTTACAGTCAAAACTATGCTTACGTAACAGCAGATAGCGGATTAACGGTTAGAGAGCTTCCAGATATTGGCGCTTCAAAACTAGGTAAACTTATGTATAATGAAGCCGTTGAGGTTGTTGAGAAAACTGATAAAAAACTGGTAATTCTAGACCAAGGCAAAAAAGTTGAAGGCGAATGGGTGAAAATAAAAATGAATGGCTACCAAGACCTAAAAGGTTATGTTTTTAACGGCTTTTTATCTAAAAATAAAATGGCTAAAATTGTAAATATTAAACTCACCGAAGCAGATATTCATATTAAAAATTTAGCTATTTATAACGATGATGAATTACAGGATTTAACAACAAAAAATAATCTTAATATTGGAATTCATGTTAAAAACACACCTGGCAAAAAAACTATTGAAGTTAAAAACAACAATTATAAAAGTGTAAAGATTTTACAGCGTTATCAAAACACAATACATATTTTAGACGAACAAACACTTTGTGATTTAAGCGAATGGAAACAATTTCAATCGGACTGGAAACCAATTAAAAAAATAAACAAAACAAGGTTTGAAACATTAACTTATACTGATGCAGATACAAAACAATTTGTTCCTTTTGCTATTGAAGATTTAAAAACTATAGTTTCAGAAAAATGTGGAGAAAGTTGGATGAAAAACATCGAAAATATAAGTAACACGAATCAGTTTCCTATTAATGTTTCAACAAACCAAGTGTTTTTAAAATTTGTACTTACAGATTTTGAAGATAATGTTTCAGAAAAAACAATAACATTTACAGTACCGAAACACGAAAATTAATTAAAAAAGATTTCCGCTTTCTCGGAAACTAAAGATGAAAAACTTTAAACCATACTACGCAGTGATTTTTACTTCTACCAGGACCGAAGGCGACAACGGCTACCTTGAAATGGCAGAATTAATGGAAACTTTAGCTAAAAAACAAAATGGCTTTATTAGCATAGATTCTGCAAGAAACGAAGTAGGAATCACTGTTAGTTATTGGGAAAACTTAGAAGCAATACAACTTTGGAAACAGCAAACAGATCATGTAATTGCACAACAAAAAGGTATTAAAGATTGGTATTCGTGGTATAATGTAAAAATTTGTAAAGTGGAACGCGAATATACTTTTCAGCGAATGCAAGAATAAAAATGAATAAAGCATTTGCCTACATAAAAAAGCACAAAATCAAGTCGGTAAGTATCGTTATCGTTTTGCTTGCCTATTATTTTTGTTTACCAAAACAACTTTTTAAAGATCCAACAGCAACTGTAATTACAAGTAGCAACAACACATTATTAGGCGCACAAATTGCAAAAGATGGACAATGGCGATTTCCTAAAAACGATAGTGTTCCAGAAAAATTTAAAACCTGTATTATTAATTTTGAAGATGAATATTTTTATAAGCATCCTGGTTTTAATCCTATTTCAATATTTAAAGCACTAAAACAAAATATTAATTCCGGAGCAATAAAACGAGGCGGAAGCACATTAACACAGCAAGTTATTCGTTTATCGCGAAAAGGACAACCGCGAACATATTTAGAAAAAATTAAAGAAATTATTCTTGCTACGCGTTTAGAAATTCGCGAAAGCAAAGATGAGATTTTAGCATACTATTCCAGTTACGCTCCTTTTGGTGGTAATGTGGTTGGTATTGATGCTGCATCTTGGCGCTATTTTAATAGAAACCCACACGAATTATCGTGGGCAGAAAGCGCAACATTAGCTGTTTTACCCAATGCACCAAGCTTAATATATCCTGGAAAAAATCAAACTAAATTATTAAAAAAAAGAGATCGATTACTAAAAAAACTACTTCAAAATAAAATAATAGACTCACTAACTTATAATTTATCTATAGCAGAAGGTTTACCACAAAAACCGTATCCACTACCTCAAATCGCACCACATTTACTACAAAAAGTAGTTAAATCTAATCCTGGAGAACGTGTTAAAACAACAGTAAATTACAAATTACAGCAACAAGCAAACACTGTTGTTTACAACCATTATAACTTATTAAAACAGAATGAAATTCATAATATTTCAGTTCTAGTTTTAGATGTAAAAACACGTGAAGTTTTAACTTATATTGGCAACGCACCTACAAATAATAAAAACCAAAAAGATGTTGATGTCATTAATAAACCAAGAAGTACAGGTAGCATTTTAAAACCATTTCTTTATGCTGCCATGCTAGATGCAGGCGATTTATTACCAAACACGCTTGTGGCAGATGTTCCTACTCAATTTGGAAATTATGTGCCAGAAAACTATAATAAAGAATTTGATGGCGCAGTTCCTGCAAGTCGCGCATTGTCTCGCTCATTAAATGTTCCTGCCGTTAGAATGCTTAAAGATTTTGGACTAGATAGATTTCATCATTATTTAAAAGATTTAAAACTGAAAGACATAAAATACAATGCAAACCACTACGGTTTATCTTTAATTTTAGGTGGAGCTGAAAGTAATTTATGGGATTTATGTAAAAGTTATGCTAGTTTTTCTTCAACTTTAAATCATTTTAACGAAACATCAAGCGAGTATTTTTCAAATGAATTTTGCGAACCCACTTTTTTAGCTTCAGAAAAAATTGACTTCGGAAAAAAATCAACAGAAAAAACACTATTTGATGCAGCCTCAATATATCTTACCTACGAAAGTTTAAAACAAGTAAACAGACCAGAAGGTAATGAAAACTGGGAGTTTTTTGATGATTCAAAGCAAATTGCATGGAAAACCGGAACCAGTTTTGGTTTTCGTGATGCTTGGGCTATTGGCACCACAAAAGATTATGTTGTTGGTGTTTGGGTTGGTAATGCAGATGGAGAAGGTAGACCTGGCTTAGTTGGTGTAGAAGCCGCAGCTCCTATTTTATTTGATGTATTTGATTTATTACCAAATAGCGAATGGTTTGCTAAGCCTTTTGATGAAATGAGCGAAATTAATGTATGTAAAGAAAGTGGTTTTAGAGCAGGACAATATTGCAATCACAGTTTAAAAACTTTTGTTCAAAAAAGCGGACTTAAAACAAAACCTTGTCCTTACCATAAATTAGTACATTTGGATAATTCTGGAAACTTTCAAGTAAACACATCCTGCGAAGCAATAAGTAATATTAAAAATACGTCTTGGTTCGTGCTTCCCCCTTTAATGGAATACTATTACAAAAGTAAAAACCCATTTTATAAATCACTTCCTACATATAGAAATGATTGTATAGGAAATGAAGATGAAAAAATGCAATTTATCTACCCAAAAAACAATGCAAAAATTTTCCTTCCTAAAGATTTTAACGAAGAGACCAATGAGCTTATTTTAAAGATTGCACATTCGAAAAAAATGAGTGCTATTTTTTGGTATATCGACAACAAATACATAGGAAAAACCACTGAAATTCACGATTTAGCAATTAAACCACTCGAAGGCGTTCATATCCTTATAGCAGTAGACGAATTTGGCAATGAACTCAAGAAAACCATAGAAATTTCTAGATAATTTTGTTAAAATAGTTAGAATACATCTTCAATAATAAAATAATCATCCACTTCATCGAAAAAGGGTGCATTACGTCTATATGTCGCAATTTAGTAATTCAATTAACATATATTTAAGATTCAATTTTTGTAAACATAACATTCTAACACTAATCATAAAATGAAAAAGACTACTTTATTATTGGTTTTACTTCTAATAAGTTTATCCATAAGTGCACAAACTTATTTGAGTGAAAATTTCGACACAAACATACCTGCAACATGGACAGTTGATGATGCAGGAGCAGCTACTGGAGATTCATGGATTTCTGGACAAGTTGGAGGTGTTAACAATCTTGATGGCACTAATGCTGCTTTTGTAGATAGTGATGCTAACGGAAATGGAACATTACTTATTGAAACCCTTACCTCTCCTACTTTTGATACTACCGGAGCAACCGCAATATTTCTTGATTTTGATCAATACTATAGAAATATTGGAGCAGACACAGCCGTTGTTGAAGTTTGGGATGGTACTGCATGGGTTCCTGTTTTAACTCAAACAACAACAGCAGGAGCATTTAGTAATCCAGATCAACAACATATAGATCTTACAGCATATTCTAATAATGCAATGCAAATTCGCTTTGTTTACGACGATGCAGATTCTTGGGCTTGGTATTGGTTAGTAGATAATGTTATTGTTTACAATGCAACTTGTCCAAATCCAGATAGTTTCACTTTTTTAAGTGCAACATCAACAACAGCAGATATTTCATGGACAGCCGGAGGAACTGAAACAGCTTGGGAGGTTGCAATACAAACTCCTGGAACTGGAATGCCAACAGGTTCTGGTACAGCAACTACTTCTAATAATCCTTATGTTGCAACAGGATTAACACCTGCAACTAATTATGAAGCTTATGTTCGTGCAGATTGTGGTGGTGATTTTAGTATTTGGGTTGGACCAATAAATTTTGCTACAGAGTGCACAACGTTTGTAGCGCCATATACAGAAGGTTTTGAAAATGGTGGAGATATTCCATTATGTTGGACAATGGATGGTGGTGAAGATTGGCAGTTTGATAATGACCCTGGTTTTAATCACATTGGAGACAATGGTACAATTACTGGAACAACAGCAACTAACGATTACTTTGCATGGGTAGACTCTTCAGGAGATGATGGGCCAACAACTTTAACCACGCCATTAGTTGACGTATCTACATTAGCAACACCAGCTTTATCTTTTTATGAATTAAGTGATAACGAAGATAATGACAACTCTCAATTAGATGTTGAGGTTTGGGATGGTGCTGCATGGAATTTAATGGCTACTTATAACACCAATACAAATGGTTGGGAAGAAAAAACAATAAACTTAAGTACACTAACAATAACTGGAGACGTTCAAGCACGATTTATTTTCTCTGAAACATCAACAGGATTCTATGATGATATCGCAATAGACGATGTTACTTTTGATGAGTTACCATCATGTGTAAACCCAGGAAATTTAGCTGTTGATAGTGCAACAGATACTACAGCTACTTTATCTTGGATGGTAAATGGAACAGAAACAGCATGGGAAGTTGCAGTACAGGCACCAGGAACAGGAATTCCTACTGGAGCAGGAATGGCTGCAACAACTAATCCATACACAGCAACAGGTTTAACTGCTGCTACAACTTATGAATATTATGTAAGAGCAAATTGTGGTACAGAATTTAGTGATTGGATTGGTCCCTTAGTATTCGATACAGAATGTGCCGTATTTATCGCTCCTTATACTGAAGGATTTGAAAACGGAGGAATTATACCATTATGCTGGACGATGGATGGTGGAGAAGATTGGGAATTTGCTAATGATCCTGGATTTGATCACATTGGAAACAATGGTGTAATTACAGGCACAACTGCTACTAATGATTATTTTGCCTGGGTAGACTCTTCTGGAACTGATGCTCCAGCAACATTAACAACGCCTCTTATAGACGTATCTGGTTTAGCCGTACCTGCATTATCATTTTATGAATTAAGTGATAATGAAGGAAATGACAACTCACAATTAGATGTAGAAGTTTGGGATGGTGCTGCTTGGAATTTAATGGCAACTTACAATACAAACACTAATGGTTGGGAAGAAAAAACAATAAACTTAAGTACACTTACAATTACAGGAAATGTACAAGCGAGATTTATTTTTTCAGAAGTAATTACACCAGGAGACTTTTATGATGATATCGCAATAGACGATGTGACTTTCGATGAATTACCAAGTTGTGTAAACCCAGCTAATTTAGGTGTTGACAGTACAACAGACACTACTGCTACTTTATCTTGGATGGTAAATGGAACAGAAACAGCGTGGGAAGTTGTTGTTCAATCTCCAGGAACAGGAATGCCTACTGGAGCTGGAGATCCTGCAGCAACTAATCCATACACAGCAACAGGTTTAACAGCTATTACAGACTATGAATATTTTGTAAGAGCAGACTGTGGGAATGGTGATTTTAGTGATTGGGTTGGACCATTTACTTTTACAACAGAATGTTCAACATTTGCAGCTCCTTACACAGAAGGCTTTGAAAATGGCGGAACAATACCAGATTGTTGGACCATGAATGGTGGTGGAATTTGGGAATTTGCTAATGACCCTGGATTCGACCATATTGGTAACAATGGTACTATAACAGGAAACACTGCTACAAACGATTATTTTGCTTGGGTAGATTCTTCAGGAGACAATGGACCTACATCATTATTTTCTCCCTTAATAGATACAACTCCTTTAGCAGAGCCAGCACTATCATTCTACTTATTAAGTGATAATGAAGGAAATGCAAATTCTCAGTTAGACGTTGAAGTTTGGGATGGTGCGGCATGGAATCCAGTTGGAACATATAATACAAATACTGGCGGATGGGAATATATTATTATTAATATAAGTACATTAAATATAACTGGACCTGTACAAGTTCAATTTATATTCTCTGAAGTTATTGACCCAAGTGATTTCTATGACGATATTGCAATTGATGATGTTACTATAGATGAGTTACCTCCTTGTTTATTCCCTAACACAATTACAACATCGAATACCACAGAAACTTCTGTAGACATTTCATGGATACCAGGAGCATCTGAAACAGCTTGGGAATATGTTGTACAGCCAGTAGGAACTGGAACACCAACAACAAACGGAACACCAGCAACAAATACAACTGTTACAGAAACAATGTTATCTCCTGGAACAGCATACGAAATATATGTAAGGTCTGATTGTAACTCTACAGGAGACGGGTTTAGTGATTGGACAGGACCTGTAATATTTTACACATTACCAGAAAATGATGACTGCGAAGGCGCTATAAACTTCCTTGCTAATGCAGATGGTAACTGTACTAATTTTACTAGCGGATCTCTTTCTGGTGCAACACAATCACCACAAGCAAACCCTTGTAGTGGAACTCCTAACGATGATGTTTGGTTTTCATTTACTGCTGTATCTACAGATCACGCCATAAGCCTTAGTAATATTGTAGGATCTACAACATTTTTATCTCATGGATTATATGAAGGTCCAGATTGCAACAACTTAACAAATTTAACTTGTAGTACTGCAGATAATAGTACAGCAAATGGTCTTACCATAGGTAACACCTATTATATTAGAGTATTTTCAAATGGCTCAACACCAGCAACCACTACCTTTGATTTATGTGTGTTTTCTATTCCTCCACCAATTACTACAGATATAACACAATACACTGTTCCAGAATTAGTCGAAGACATTTTAGTAAACTCACCATGTTCTACTATATCTAATGTTACATCATCAACAGGAACAAATTTTGGATCTGATAATGGAATTGGATATTTTGAAGCTAATGGTTCAGGATTTCCTTTTGAAAGTGGAATAATAATGACAACAGGAAACGCTGTAAATGCACCAGGACCTGAAACCGGAACTTTAAGTGATGGTGGTGGAGCTGGATGGCCTGGAGATCCTGATTTAGAAGCGGAAATAATGGAAGGCCCAACAAACAATGCTTCAATTATTGAATTTGACTTTGTCCCTTTTATAGAAGACATGTCTTTTGAGTTCATTTTTGCTGCTGAAGAATATGGAACTTTCCAATGTGGATTCTCAGATGCTTTTGCTTTCCTTCTTACAGATACCGTTACAGGTGTAACTACTAATATTGCTGTTATTCCTGGAACAACAACTCCAGTATCTGTATTTACTATTAGGGATATGGCATTTAATGGTAGTTGCCCTTCTTCAAATGCAGCATTATTTGATGCATACTATGGTCCAGGTGGTCAACCTGCATTAACAAACCCAACAAACTTTATTGGTAGAACTGTACCTTTAACAGCATCATCAACAGTAGTTCCAAATAGAACATACCATATTAAATTAGTTATTGCCGATGATGGAGATACAGCTTATGATTCTGCCGTATTCTTAAAAGCTGGTAGTTTTGAGATTGGTGAAGTAGATTTAGGTGAAGACATTTTACTTTCAAGCGGAAATGCAAACTGTGAAGGAGATGAAGTTATATTAGATATTGGTGTTCCTGTAGGAGATAATGCTACTATTACATGGTATACTATTAATGATAACATTCAAGAAGCAATTCTTGATGAAAATGGAGCACCAGAAAGCGGCACTACTTTAGCTGTTACAGAAACAAATAATTACATAGTAGAAATTGTACTTAACGCTAACGCTTCTTGTTTTGTTATAGATGATATTTTAGTAGAGTTTTTCCCTAATCCGGTTTTACCAGATAATTTACCTGATATTCTGGGTTGTGATGTAGATAATACTAATCAAGCTATTTTTGATTTAACAGAAAATGAAAACCTTATTACAGGTACACAAACTGGTTTAATAATTACTTATTATTTAACTGAACAAGACGCTATAGACCAAACAAATGCTATAACTAATACAACAACATATAGTTCTACACCAACAACTATTTATTATAATGCTGCAGATGGAACAACAAGTTGTGATGCTGTAGGTTCTTTTAATATAGCTCTAGCTCCAAAACCACAATTAGCTCAAGCAGATAATATATTAGGTTGTGATGATGACGAAGACGGTATTTCAAATTATGATTTAACATCAAACGAAACTGTTATTGCAAATGGAAACACTGGACTTACATTTAGCTACCATAATAATTTAGCAGATGCTGAAGCGAGTACAAACGCAATAGCAGTGCCAACAGATTACGATGGAGGTACACAAACAATTTATGTAAGAGCAGAAAGTAACGATGGTTGTTTTGAAACAGCTACATTTGATTTAGACTTTGGTATTTCACCAAGTATAAGTTTCGATACAGATGTATTATATGAAGTATGTCCAAATGCTACATCCCCAATTTCGGTAACAGCAATAGGAGATAATTTTGTTGAGAGTGATGTAACAATCACTTGGTATAACGAAGGCGTATTAGTACCAGGTCAAACAAGTTTAACTATTAATAATGTATTAACATCAGGTACTTACACGATAGAGGTTATGTTTAACCAAAGTGGTTGTACATCTAGCGAAAGTATATTTGTAGATGAGTTAGAAACTTGTGTTATACCACAAGGAATCTCACCAGATGGCGATGGTTTAAATGATAATTTTGATTTAAGCAGTTTCGATGTTCAAAGTTTACAAATATTTAATAGAAATGGTCGTATGGTTTACGAGAAGACAAACTATAAAGATGAATGGCACGGTCAATCTTTAGATGGCGATGAGCTACCAGTAGGAACCTATTATTACGTAATGAACTACCAAGGCAATAAAACAAAAGCCGCATGGGTATATATTAATAGAGCAAACTAATAAAAAAACCAACAATTAAATCCAATGAAGAAATTAGTATATATCGTACTACTTATTGTAATAGGAGTACAAGCACAACAAGATCCACAGTACACACAGTACATGTATAACATGAACGTGGTCAATCCAGCTTATGCTGGGTCGACCGAGAGTGTATCTATAGGCGCACTTTACCGTAGCCAATGGGTCGGTTTAGAAGGCGCACCAAGCACAGGAACCTTATCTATACATTCACCAGTAGGTAATCGTGTAGGATTAGGGTTATCGCTTATAAGTGATGAAGTAGGACCAGTAAGCGAGACTAACGCTTATGTAGATTTCTCTTACTCATTACCAGTAGGAAATGTAACAAAGTTAGCCTTCGGTTTAAAAGCCGGAGGTACTTTTCATGACATTGGTACAGGAAGCGTAACAACATTAGATGCAGGAGATCCATTTTTCTCACAAGATGTAAATACAACAACCTTTAATGTAGGAGCGGGATTATACTTATACCAACCAAATAAGTATTACATTTCAGCCTCAATGCCAAACATATTAAATGGAACACATTTAGATTTTGATGGTAGAAAAATAGGCTCAGAAACAGAGCATATTTTTGCAGCAGCAGGTTATGTATTCGATCTTTCAGAGAACTTTAAGTTAAAGCCACACGCTTTATTAAAATTTGCTTTTGATGCACCATTGAGTTACGATTTAAACCTAAACCTATTTATGTACGATGTAGTAGAAGTAGGAGCAGGTTACCGTATAGACGATTCTTTTAGTGGTATGGTAAACTTTAGAGTTTCACCAGCATTAAGAATAGGTTATGCTTACGACGCAATACAATCAGAGTTGGATGTTGTAACCAATGCCTCACATGAGATTTTTGTTAATTTCGATATTAATCTACCAAGAAAAGTCTCACGTTCACCACGTTATTTCTAATCACATAAGCCAAAAGACACCAAAGATGAAACACATAAAACTAATAATAACACTAGTCATCCTAAGTTGCTTTAGTGTGACAGCACAAACCAAGGCAACCAAATCAGCCGACAAGCATTTTTCAAAATTAGAATTCGTAGAAGCCATAGAAGACTACGAAAAACTAATAGAAAAAGGCGAAGGTGATGCATACATTTATGGACAATTAGCCATTGCTAATTATAACATATTTAATACTGTTGAAGCCGAGAAATGGTTTGCAAAAGCATTAGAAACCAATCAGGAACCAGAAATGGTTTTCAAGTATTCTGAAATGCTAAAAGCTAACGGTAAGTACGAAGCCTCAAATGCACAAATGAAAACATTTGCCTCTATGCGTCCAGGAGACGATAGATCTGTAATGTTTATGGCTAACCCAGATTACCTTCCAAAGATTTTAGACAGAGGTAAGAAATTTAATGTTCAAAACATGGATATTAACTCTGCTGTATCAGATTTTGGAGGTACTATGCAAGACGGTAAACTATACATTACAACAGCAAGAAATGGAGCTAGAAAAAAGTATGGTTGGAACGAGCAACCATTTTTAGATATTTACGAATTTACTTTAGCCGAAGATGGTACTTACCAAGGTGAGACTATGGTAGAAGATAAAATTAACACTAAATATCACGAAGGCGTTGTTTCTTTTTCGCCAAACGGAAAAACAATGTATTTTTCAAGAGAAAGTTTCTTTGAAAACATTTACGAAAAAGACTCACTATCAAACACAAAATACAGTGTATTACACTTATTTAAAGCCACAAAAGGAAGTGATGGATTCTCTAACATAGAAGCCTTACCAATAAACAGCCGTAACTACTCAATAAAAAACCCAAGTGTAAGTCCAGACGGAAGTACAATATACTTTGCCAGCGATATGCCAGGAGGATTTGGAAAGTTTGATATCTATAAAGCAAGTATAGATGAAAACGGTCAAGTAGGAGCTCCAGTAAATATGGGACAAAAAGTAAACACAGAAGGACATGAAATGTTCCCGTTTATTAGTGATAACAACACACTTTACTTCTCTTCAATAGGACACTTAGGACTTGGAGGAATGGATGTATTTTACACCAAAGAAATAGACGGTAAAATGGCACCAGTACGTAATGTAGGTATACCAGTAAACTCAAATGGAGATGATTTTGCTTTCCACATTAACGAAGAAACAGGAGAAGGTTTTGTCTCTTCAAACAGAGAAGGCGGAAAAGGAGATGATGACATCTACCAAATTAAAAAAATACAACCATTATGTGATGTATTAATAGTAGCAACAATAGTAGACAACAAAACCAAAGCACCAATAGCAGGAGCAAGCGCAAGCTTAGTAGATAGTAAGGGCAATGTATTATCTACAAAAACTACAAATGCCGAAGGTAAAGTAGAATACATTGTAGAATGTGATACAGATACAGAGCTACAAGTAACAATGCAAGACTACGAAAGTAATAAATTAGCCATTGCTGGAGACGATGTAGAAGAAGTAGCAGTAGAATTAGCTTTAGACCCAATAGAGAAAATAATAGAAGTAGAAGAAGTAGTATTACGCCCAATTTACTTTGATTACGATAAATCTAACATCACAGCAAAAGCAGCATTTGAATTAGATAACTTAGTACAGGTAATGAATAAATATCCAGATATGGTTATTTACGCGACATCTCACACAGATATAAGAGCATCAAACAAATATAATGATGCATTATCAGACCGAAGAGCTAAAACAACAGTACAATACATTATATCAAAAGGTATAGACGCTACAAGAATCTCTGGAGCAGGAAAAGGAGAAAGAGAATTAGCAGTAGACTGTGGTACTAATTGTACAGAAGAGCAACACCAATTAAACCGTAGAAGTGAGTTTAAAATTTTAAGTGGTGGACCTAAAAAATAACAATATAAACCACTAGAAAAAACATGCAATAACTAACTAAACTTGCAATAATTACCTAGTAAAAACAAAAAAGCCGCAACTTACGTTGCGGCTTTTTTAATATATAAACTAACACATAATATAGTAACTTAGCAATATGAATTTATCGTACTGGGAAATAAAAACATGGTTAACTAACATAGATTACACAATAGTTGGAAGTGGAATTGTAGGTATAAACTGTGCTTTACAATTAAGAAACCGTTTTCCAAAAGCTAAAATTTTAATTTTAGAAAAAGGCATTTTACCACAAGGAGCAAGTACAAAAAATGCTGGATTTGCTTGTTTTGGAAGTTTAAGCGAAATTATAGACGACCTTAACTCTCATACTAAAATTGAAGTAATAAATTTAATAAAGAAAAGAATTAAAGGTCTTAATTTATTAAGGGAGACACTTAGTGACAAAGCTATTGACTATCAAAACAATGGTGGCTTTGAATTGTTTAGTAAGCAAGACAATAAATTATTACAAGATTGCTTGGATAGAAGAAATGAAATAAACACACTATTAAACCCAATATTTAATCAAGACATATTTAAAATTCAAAAAAATAGTTTTGGTTTTAAAAATATTGAAGAGCATTATATTTTCAATGCTTTTGAAGGTCAAATAGATACTGGTAAAATGATGAATGCTTTGTTAAAAAAAGCACAGATAAACGATATTAAAATTTTAAATAATATTCAAATTGAAGAATATGTGACAGCCAATTCTTCAGTTAAAATAAAAACAAACCAAGTAGACTTTAATACTTCAAAACTATTGATAGCTACAAACGGTTTTGCTTCAAGACTAATTAATGAGAAAGTTGAGCCAGCAAGAGCACAAGTTTTAATTACAAAACCAATAAAGAATTTAAAAATAAAAGGTACTTTTCATTTAGATAAAGGATATTATTATTTTAGAAATATAGAAAACAGAATACTATTTGGCGGCGGAAGAAATTTAGATTTTAAAACTGAAAACACAAGTGTATTTGGACAAACAGAAGTTATTCAAAACAAACTAGAAACACTTTTAAAAACTACTATTCTACCAAATACACCTTTCGAAATAGCACATCGCTGGAGTGGTATAATGGGTATTGGCAAACAAAAAAAACCCATTGTAAAGCAAATAGAGAATAATGTTTACTGTGGCATAAGATTAGGAGGCATGGGAGTTGCAATAGGTAGCTTGGTTGGTAAAGAATTAGCAGATTTAGTTTAAATGAAAATAAAAGAACAGCTCTATAAACAATGTAAAAGTTTTATTGAAAACCGCTTAAAAACAGTACAAGAAACTATAGCCAGTATTCAAGAATCACTACTATCTGAAACTAAAAGTAGTGCAGGAGACAAACATGAAACTGGTAGAGCAATGCTACAATTAGAGCGTGAAAAAGCGGGTCAGCAATTAGCCCAAATTCAAAAAACAAATTTAATTTTAAGTAAAATAGATTACCAAAAAAGCGCTAATAAAGTTAGCCTAGGTAGCATAATTTACACAAATAAAGTAAACTATTTTATAGCAATTAGTGCCGGTGTTATTGAGTATAATAATGAGAGCTTTTATGCCATATCTGCAAATACACCAATTGCACAACTCTTAATGTCTAAAGTTGAAGGTGACACTGTTGCTTTTAGAGATAATACTTTTACAATCACCAAAGTACTATAGTTTATTTACTCTGTTTTTAAGCAAACCTCCTTTTGAATTTCAAGTGCTGTATCATGTTCAAAAAAAATAGTTTCATCATTTAAAACAGCTTCAATTAAATAGTGATTTCCTTTAAAATAGTTTTTTAAAACCAAAGCTCTAATGTTTGAAACCTCAACAACTTTTATTTGGTGCGCATAAATAATTTTTTTATTTATAACATTAAACTCTCCAAAAAATGAAGCTATTAAAGGTGTTTTAGGGTTTTCAAATAAAGCTTTTGGTGTACTATTTTCTTCAATGCTTTTATTGTTTAACACTAGCAACCTATCTGCAAAACCAAGCACATCTTCTTTATCGTGAGTTGCCATAACACAAGCTATATTATTTTCTTTTAAATATTTAAAAACATTACGCCTAAGACTTTGCTTTTTAAAGTTATCTATATGACTAAAAGGCTCATCTAACAAAAGTATTTCTGGCTTTTTAGCTAATGCTCTAGCTAAAGCCACACGTTGTTTTTGCCCGCCACTTAATAGTTTTACTTTAGTATTTGCAAACGCATTTAACTCTACAACATTTATTAACTGGTCAACCCTTTCTTTTTTTTCCTTTTTATAAAAATTAGAAAGGTGTTTACCTATATTTTCTGCAACAGAAATAAATGGCATTAACTCAAACTCTTGAGCAACATATTTTATAAAATCGTAACCAATTACAAGATTAAATTTTGGACCTAAAATTTGAGTGTTGTTCCAAAATATTTCACCATTATTTAAATCGTATTCTCCACGAAGTGTTTTTAGTAAAGTACTTTTACCAGAACCACTTTCTCCAATAACAGCAATACACTCTCCAGCATTAACTGTGAATGAGAGATTATTTAAAACAGTGTTTTTATTATATGAAAAAGAAAGGTTTTTTACGTCTAGCATATTGTAAATATAACAAGACCTCACAGGTAATAAAACTTGTGAGGCCTAAATATAATATTAAGTGTTTTTAATCTTTAAATTCTTCTTTCATTTTACTAGGTAGTACATCAAATCCCATATTATATAATGTAAAGCCATAAATATCTGCATATTGTTCTATGGTTTTACTAACAGGAGTTCCTGCACCATGTCCTGCATCTGTTTCTATGCGAATAAGTGTTGGATTATTTCCTGCTTGTTTGCTTTGTAATTCTGCCGCAAATTTAAAACTATGTGCTGGCACTACTCTATCGTCATGATCACCTGTAGTTACAAGTGTTGCTGGATATTGAATACCTTCTTTTATGTTGTGCAACGGCGAATATCCTTTTAAATAATCAAACATTCCTTTGTTGTCTTCTGCAGTGCCATAATCGTACGCCCAACCTGCTCCAGCTGTAAATGTGTGGTAACGTAACATGTCTAACACACCAACTGCTGGCAATGCTACTTTCATTAAATCTGGACGTTGTGTCATTGTCGCTCCAACTAATAAACCACCGTTAGAACCACCACGAATTGCTAAATAATTAGATGATGTATAATTGTTATCGATTAGGTATTCCGCGGCAGCGATAAAATCATCAAATACATTTTGCTTTTTTAATTGTGTACCTGCATCATGCCATTCTTTTCCATATTCTCCACCACCACGAAGATTAGGAACAGCATAAACACCACCTTGCTCCATCCAAACAGCATTTGTAATACTAAAGCTTGGTGTTAAGCTTATGTTGAAACCTCCATAACCATATAAAATTGTTGGGTTCTTTCCGTTTAATTCTAATCCTTTTTTATGTGTTATAATCATAGGTACTTTTGTTCCATCTTTAGATGTATAAAATACTTGATTACTTTCATAATCTTCTGGATTAAAGTCTATTGTTGGTTTTCTAAACAACTCTGATGTTCCTGCTTCTATATTATATTTATATATACTTCCAGGTGTAACATAGTTTGTAAAAGAATAGTATAGTTCTTTTTCTTCTTTTTTAGCACCAAAGCCTCCTGCACTACCAACGCCTGGTAATTTTACTTCTCTTACTATTTTACCGTTATAATCGTATTGCATAACTTTTGAAACAGCATCTACCATGTATTCTGCAAAAAAGTAACCACCAGCAGTAGATGGGCTTAAAACATTTTCTGTTTCTGGAATAAAATCTTTCCAGTTTTCTGGTGTTGGGTTTGCAGCGTCTACAGTAACTATTTTTTTATTTGGTGCATTTAAATTAGTTACTAGAAACAACTTACTGCCTTCGTTTTCTATTAAATAGGTATCGCTATTTGTATTTCCTAAAATTTCCACTAATGGCTTATTTGGGTTTTCTAAATCTTTTATATAAAGTTTATTTCCAGATGTTGATGTTTTTGGACTTATTAATAAATAACGGTCGTCTTCTGTTACGCCTCCGTAAACGTATCTATGTTTTTCTTCTGGTGTATTACCAAAAACTAATTTATCTTCTTTTTGAGGCGTCCCTAACTTATGGTAATACATTTTATGTTGGTCTGTTTTTGCAGACAATTCACTACCTTTTGGTTTATCGTAACTTGAGTAATAAAACCCTTCGTTTTTATACCAAGACATACCGCTAAACTTAACATCTACTATAGTGTCTTCTATTATTTCTTTTGTTTCGGTATTCATTACCAAAATTTTTCTCCAGTCGCTTCCTCCTTCAGAAATAGCGTAAGCCAAAATTTTCCCGTTCTTAGAGAAACTTGTACCTCCTAAAGAAATAGTACCATCGTCTTTAAATGTATTTGGATCTAAAAATACAGTTGCAGTTTTTGGGTCTTCACCAGTTTTATAACGGTAAATTACATATTGGTTTTGCAGGCCGTTATTTTTATAAAAATAAGTGTAATCACCTTCTTTAAATGGTGCTCCAACTTTTTCGTAGTTCCATAGTTTTTCTAGTCGTGATTTTAATTCTTCACGAAAAGGTATATTATCTAAGTAACCAAATGTAGCTTTGTTTTGACTTTGTACCCATGATTTTGTTTCTTCACTTCTGTCGTCTTCTAGCCAGCGGTATGGATCTTTTACCTCTGTGCCAAAGTAATTATTTACAGTATCTACTGTTTTTGTTTCTGGATAGTTTACAGTAATTTCTTTTCTAGATTTTTCTTCTTCTTTACAAGACATTATTACTAATAGTATTATTAAGCTAAATGCTACTTTTTTCATAGGTATTTGTTTTTATATTCTATAAAAATAAACAAAAAAGCGTTTACTTATATAGTAAACGCTTTTTGTATGCATAAGCTTTAAGATTAAAAGCTATATAAGATTATTTTTTACTAAGTATTCTGCAATTTGTACTGTGTTTGTTGCAGCTCCTTTTCTTAAATTATCACTAACAACCCACATATTTAATGTGTTTGGCAATGATCCATCACGACGCAAACGTCCAACAAAAACATCATCTTTCCCGTTTGCATATAATGGCATTGGGTAGGTATTAACATCTACATTATCTTGTAATGTTACACCATCTGTAGCATTTAATATTTCTCTTACCTCGGTTAAATTAAAATCGTTTTCAAACTCTACATTTATAGCTTCACTATGTCCACCAGAAGTTGGAATTCTTACTGCTGTAGCTGTTACAGCTATTGATTTATCGTCAAGAATTTTTTGTGTTTCACGCACTAGTTTCATTTCTTCTTTTGTGTACCCATTTTCTTCGAAAACATCACAATGTGGAATTGCATTTTTATGAATTGGATAAGGATAGGCCATTTCACCTTTAACTCCTGCCATTTCATTTTCTAATTGTTTAACAGCTTTAACTCCTGTTCCTGAAATAGATTGGTATGTAGAAACAACAATACGTTTTATTTTATATTTTTTATGAAGCGGCGCTAATGCCATTACCATTTGTATAGTAGAGCAATTAGGGTTTGCTATAATTTTATCGGTTTCTGAAAGGTTTGTAGCATTTATTTCTGGTACTACTAATTTTTTATCTTGATCCATTCTCCATGCTGAAGAATTATCTATAACTGTTGTACCTACAGCTGCAAACTTTGGCGCCCATTCTAGAGATGTGTTTCCGCCTGCTGAAAATAAAGCTACATCTGGTTTTTTTGCTACAGCGTCTTCCATACTAATAATAGTATGTTCTTGATTTTTAAAAGTGATTTTTTTACCTACAGATCTTTCTGATGCTACAGGTATAAACTCTGTAATTTCAAAATTGCGTTCTTCCAGAACTTTACGCATCACTTCTCCTACCATTCCAGTGACTCCTACTACGGCTAATTTCATAAAAATTTAATTTTTTCAATTTCTGTTGACTCAGAAATTCTTACTTATTATTATTTACAAAGCTATTGTATTTCTTATTGTTAGTGTTGAAAATTGCATTAATTTTTTCATAAAAAAGAGCATAAAAAAAATCGATTTTGATAGTCAAAACCGATTTTTAGAATAATTTTTTTAAAAAAAGTAGATTACTTCTTTAAAGCGTCTCTAATTTCTTTTAATATATCTAACTCTGATGGTCCTGCAGGTGCAGCAGGTGCTGGAGGAGTTTTTGTTTTATTGTATGCTTTAACAATCATGAATAACACAAAACCAACTATTATTAAATTTATTATTGAGTTAATCCATTTACCATACATTATAGCGTTTTCTGGTTTTGTAACTGCTCCATCTGCTCCTACAGTAGCTGGAGATAATACATATTTTAAATCGGCAAAATCTACACCACCGGCAAAGTTACCAATTATTGGCATCATAATATCAGATACAAAGCCATTTACTACCATTCCTACTGCTCCAGCAAGAATAACTGCTACAGCTAAATCTATGACATTTCCTGTCATAATAAAATCCTTAAATTCTTTAAGCATAATTTTTCAAATTTTTAAGTTAGTTGAAATTAATTTGTTTCAAGGTAGCTAAAATTTTAACACCTTTTAACAAGAGTTGTAGGCTAAAAAACGTAATTATCGATAAAAAGCTCTTTTTATTCGTTGAGATACCGCTGTAAGTAATTCGTAAGGTATGGTATCAACTGTTTTAGTAAGGCTGTTAATTTTATGTTTTGGACCAAAAATTATGACTTCGTCACCTTCTTTACAGTCAATATCTGTAACGTCTACCATAATCATGTCCATACAAACATTTCCTACAATGTATGCTTTTTGTTCATTTACGTAAACAAATCCTTTTCCGTTTCCATATTGCCTTCCAATACCATCGGCATGACCTATTGGTAAAGTTGCTGTTTTTGTAATTTTACTTGCTTTAAACGCACGGTTATAACCTAAACTTTCTCCTACATTTAACGTGTGTATTTGAGAAATTATAGTTTTTAAGGTTGCAATAGGTATTAAATTTTTATTGTATGCATTATCATTAGCAAAACCATAGAGACCAATACCACATCTAACCATACTAAAATGTGCTTCGGGATAATTTAAAATCCCAGAGGTATTGCTTTGGTGTAATAATACTTTATAATTTAATGCTTTGGTTAAAGTATTGGCAAAGGTTTTAAAGTTATGTATTTGATTTAAAGTAAACTCTCTTTCATTAAGATCTTCGCTTGCTGCTAAATGTGAAAAAAGTGATTTTACTTTTATAGCAGCTGTTTGTTTTAATGTTTTGTTTATTGCTTCAATGTCGTTAACATTAAAACCAAGCCTGTTTAACCCACTATTGTATTTTATATGTATTGGGTAATTGTTTTGTTTTAAATTTTCCGCTACAGCGATAAAACTTTTTAATACTCTTTGAGAATAAATATTAGGTTCTAAACAACGCTCTATAATAGTTTTAAAGTTTTCTGGCTGTGGATGTAAAACTAAAATTGGCGTCTCTATTCCTGCATCTCTTAAAGCAACACCTTCATTTGTGTAAGCGACTGCAAAATAATCTACATTTAAATTTTCTAAATATTTTGCGATTTCTAAAGCATCACTACCGTATGCAAAAGCTTTTATTACAGCTAAAAATTTAGTGTCTTTAGAAAGTTTAGATTTTATATAGCCTACATTATGTTTTAATGCTTTTAAATCTATTTCTAGTGTAGTTTCGTGCGCTTTAGGCATTAGGTTTATCTTGATTTTCTTTAAGTTCTTCTGCATCATTCACCTTCAATGTTTTTATTTTTTCTCTTAATGTAGCTTTATAATAAGCTGCACGACTTAAAGGTTCGTATTCTTCTGTTTCACCAAGTAAAACAAGGTCTTCGCTTTTATTTTTTCTATAACTAAATTGCGCAAGGTTTCCTGTACGTGTACAAACAGCATGTACTTTTGTTACATACTCTGCTGTTGCCATTAGGTTAGGCATTGGTCCAAATGGGTTGCCTTTAAAATCCATATCTAAACCTGCAACAATTACTCGTATGCCTTTATTTGCAAGATCGTTACAAACACGTACAATCTCGTCATCAAAAAACTGAGCTTCGTCTATACCTACTACATCACAACCATCGGCTAAAATTGGAATATTTGCAGCTGCAGGAACTGGAGTTGAGCGTATTTCGTTAGAGTCATGAGAAACCACCATTTCATCATCATATCTTACATCTATTGCTGGTTTAAAAATTTCAACTTTTTGCTTTGCAAATTGGGCACGTTTAAGTCTGCGAATTAATTCTTCGGTTTTACCAGAGAACATAGATCCACATATAACTTCAATCCAACCAAATTGTTCTTTTTGATTTACTGTATTTTCGAGAAACATTTTGTAATTTTAACACACTAACGAAAATTATATTCGTTAACTATAAAGGTGGCGTAAATTTAATTAAAAACAAAAGCCTAAATTGCATTAAATTCAAAAAAAAATAAAAAACATTGAGTCATGAAGAAGAAGTTAGAATCAGAATTAATGAGCATTGCCCACAAGATTCTTAAACTTAAAGGTAAAGATGATGTAAATAAAATGCATGCAGAAGTTGCTGCACTTTACGAGAAACTTACAGTTTTAAAATTTGCACAAGAAAATTTTGAAGACAGTTTACCAACCATTGGAAATGACTCTTCTTTTTTTGATATGCTGGATGTGGCTTTTAACAACAGAATAAGCGATAATATAGAAGTAGATAACAAAACCTATGTTAATGTTGATGAGCGAGAAGATGATGGTATTATGGAGCCTGTAATGGAAAAAATTAAAAACATTGTTGCACAAATGCCTGAAGAAACACAGGATGTAGATGCAATTTTTAATAAAGTTAACACCCAAAATAAATACCAGAAAAACGACTTAGAAGATATTACTGCCGACTATAATAACATTCCTGTTTTTGATAAAGTTAGCGACATTAAAGCCAATGAAAAAAAATCTTTAAATGACAAACTAAAATCTGGCGGATTTAATATTGGATTAAATGATAAAATTGCTTTTATAAAACACCTTTTTAATGGTGAAGCCGAAGATTACAACCGTGTAATTTCTCAATTAAACACTATAACAAGCTATGACGAAGCAACCCTTTTAATAGAAAACCAAGTAAAACCAGATTATAATTTTTGGGTAAATAAAGAAGAGTATGCTGAAAGATTTATGCAAATAATTGAAGCTAAATACAACTAAACTACATGAGAATTCAAAAAACAATTTATTGGGTTGCAACAATTCTATTATGCATAATAATGCTCTACTCTGCATCAATGTATTTTACTAAACCCGAAATGATAAAAGGTTTTTTTGAGCATTTTAATTATCCAACATATTTAGTATACCCATTAGCTACTTTAAAAATTCTTGGTGTAATCATGGTTTTATGGCGTAAAAGCATGTGGCTTACAGAGTGGGCTTACGCCGGTTTCTTTTTTGATGTTATTTTAGCCTTTTTTGCTCATTATTTTGCAGGAGACTCTACTATTTTAACTTTAAGTGCATTAAACCTAATTTTATTATCTTATTTCTTTGGCAAAGTTGTAAGAAACGCCCAATAGCTTAATATAAAACTTCAAAACATTGTAAATTTGTAATAAATTTTACTTTAATGGGAAAACTCTATATCGTTCCAACTCCTATTGGAAATCTCGAAGACATGACGTTTAGAGCTATTTCTGTGTTAGAATCTGCAGATTATATTTTAGCTGAAGACACTAGAACTTCAGGAAAACTACTTAAACATTTTAAAATTACTACACCTATGCAAAGCCACCATATGCACAATGAGCATAAAATGGTTGACCGTTTGGTAGAACGTATTAAAAATGGAGAAACCATAGCACTTATTAGCGATGCTGGAACTCCTGCAATTAGCGACCCTGGTTTTTTATTAACCAGAGCCTGTGTAGAAAACAATATTAATGTAGACTGTTTACCAGGAGCAACAGCTTTTGTTCCTGCCTTAGTAAATTCTGGTTTACCCAACGACAAATTTATTTTTGAGGGCTTTTTACCTGTTAAGAAAGGAAGACAAACACGTTTAAAACTTTTAGCCGAAGATACCAGAACACTTATTTTTTACGAAAGTCCTCACAAGCTAATTAAAACACTTGGTCATTTTTGCGAATACTTTGGCGAAGATAGACCTGTATCTGTTTCTAGAGAGCTTACTAAACTTTACGAAGAAACCATTCGTGGTACAGCAAAACAAGTTTTAGAACACTATACTAATAAGCCTCCAAAAGGAGAAATAGTTATAGTTGTTGGTGGTAAAGCAAAATAATTTCACGACAAAACTTTAAGCTTTAATTAATAAAAAACAAGGTTTACTTTTTTAACTTCAGTTTTAAAACTAAAGCTATGAAAGTTAAACATTATAATGTTTTTATTATAGGTTCTGGAATCGCTGGACAAACCGTTGCAGAAATTTGTGCCAAAAACAAATTAAAAGTAGCAATTGCAGATAATAGAGAATATGGAGGCACTTGTGCCAATAGAGGTTGTGACCCTAAAAAAATTCTTGTTCAGTTTTCTTCTTTACTTCAACGCTGTAAACAGCTAGAACATTCTGGTATTATTAAACCGCCAAAAATTAGCTGGAGCGATGTGCAAAAATTTAAAAATAAATTTGTTCAAAGTATCCCAATCGAAACCGAAAAAGATCTTCAGAATTTAGATGTAGATTTATATCACCAATCTCCAGAATTTATTAGTGAAAATAAAGTTTTAGTAGAAGGTAAAACCATCTCTGCAGACTATTTTGTAATTGCCACAGGTAGAGTACCCAGAAAATTAAAGATAAAAGGAAACAAGCATATTGAGACTAGTGACTCAATTTTAAACTTAACTAAAATTCCTAAAACTGCAAGTTTTATTGGATCTGGATATGTAGGAATGGAGTTTGCCACTATGCTTGCTATTTTAGGCTCTAAAGTAACTGTTTTTGAACACGGCTCGACTGCCTTAAAAAATTTCGATCCATTTTTAGTTGAAGCTTTAATAAGTAAAATGAAAACCTTAGGTGTTACATTTGTTTTTAATGCTAAAATTGAAAAAATAGAAGCCTTAAATAAAAACAAACGTATAAATTATACATTAAAAGGAAAAAAGAAAAAACTCAAATCTAGAAAAGTATTTAATACTGCCGGCCGTGTACCATCTATAACAAATTTAAAACTTGAAAATGCTAATGTAGAAGCAAACTGTAGTGGTGTTTTAGTTAACGATTATCTTCAAAGTAAAACCAACTCTAAAGTTTATGCCTGTGGTGATGTTTCTAGTTTATCACTACCCTTAACACCTCTATCTGGTTTACAAGGTTATATTACTGGAGAAAATATATTAAATAATAATGCAAATAAATTTCAATTTCCTTTAGTACCATCTACAGTTTTTACACAACCTAATTTATCTATGGTAGGTTTACAAGAAGAAGAAGCAAAAAAACGATATAAACATATTAATGTGTATAAAGGAAAAATTCCTGGTTGGTTTAATGCTAAAAAAGCAAATGAAGATACTTATGCCTTTAAAATTATTTCAAATAAAAGAACAGATATAATTGTTGGTGCTCACCTTTTAAGTGAAAAGGCAAATGAAAATATTAATATCTTTACAATGGCTATAAGTAAAGGCATGACAGTTTCAGAGTTTAAAAAACTAATTTTCACTTACCCATCTTATACTAACGATTTAAAATCTATGCTTGCAGACAGCAACTAATTTTGGAATTACTTTTAAAAAACATAAAACAGTGTGACATATGTAAAAGTCATTTACCTTTAGGACCAAGACCTGTAGTAACCGCTAATAAAAGTTCTAAAATTGTAATTATTGGTCAAGCTCCAGGTACTAAAGTTCATGCTTCTGGTATTCCATGGGATGACCAAAGTGGCAAAAAACTTAGACAATGGTTAAATGTAAGTAATAAAGAGTTTTACAATACTAAAAACTTTGCTATTGTACCAATGGGTTTTTGTTATCCTGGAAAAGGTAAAACTGGAGACTTACCACCAAGACCAGAATGTGCTAAACAATGGCATGAAAAAATATTAGAGACTATGCCAAATGTAAAATTAATAATACTTATAGGTGCATATGCACAAAAATATTATTTAAAAGATAAGGCAAAAAAAACACTTACAGATACTGTAAGTGATTATAAAAATTACTTACCCAAATACTTCCCTATTCCACATCCATCACCAACAAATAGATTTTGGAGAAGTAAAAACCCATGGTTTGAAGATACAATTGTTCCAGAATTACAAGATTATATTAAAATTATTATTAAATAATAAAGCCAGTGCTGGCAGCACTGGCTTATAAGTAAAAAACCTACTAAAATTAATTACTTAGAAATATGTCTTTAAAATTATCACTCTCGTACTACTAGTTTCTCTACATCACTATAAAACTACAGCAGCAAGTGCAATTTGTTTAAAAAAATTTATTAGTGCAAAATTAAATTATTAACATCCAAATTGTGTTAATTATATTATAACCTCATCAAGGTTTTACATTATTACTCCAGTATTTTTTTTACACTTAGCCATAAGTGTCTATAAACAACTTTTATTAATTTTTTATTGATATTATGCTTTGCAAAAAAAAGTTGCAAAAGTAATAACAAATACTATAAATATTATGGATTTTTAAGAATAAATAAAATTATTTGGGCAGTACAAAAATAGAGCAGTATGTGTGTTAACAGAAAAATTTTAGATTATTTTCTGTAATAAATCGTTTAAAGGTAATTTTAAAGTTAAATAGTAATTTTAATGCGACAAAATACGTTTGTACAATTTACTAAAATCCTGAAATAAAGACTTTAAAATAAAAAAGCCTCATCTTTTCTTTTAGATGAGGCTTTTTTTATAAATGTTAAAAGTATTAAATATGTTTTCCTACTTCAAAACCATGTTTCCCTAAAAATTGATTTCCGCTTTCAATAGCATCACCTTCAAGTGTTGTACCCATAGAGTCATTCCATCGGTTTAGGTAACCAAATAAAGAAATAACACCAAGCATTTCTACAATTTCTCCTTCATTCCAATGCTCGTGCAATCTTACTTTAATAGTTTCATCAACAGCATTAGGAACCTGAGAAGCTGCTAAAGAAAAATCTAATGCTGCACGTTCAGCTTCACTAAAAGCTTCATGCGTTCTATATTCCCAAATATTATCTAACTGTTCTTGTTCTGCACCATATCTTTCGGCAGCACGAATAGCGTGAGCTTGACAATAACGGCAACCAGTAGCATTACTACTTACCCAAGCAATCATTCGTTTTAAAGCAGAAGTTACTCGACCTTCATTTGCCATTACAGCTTTATTTAAATTAATAAATGCTTTACTAATTGCTGGTCGTCTTTGCATGGTTAGTACCGAGTTTGGGCAAAACCCAAGTGTTTCATTAAAAAACTCGGCAAGTTTTTTTGTTTCTAAATCGTGTTCTGCTTCTAAAGGCGTAACTAAAGGCATATGTTTGTTTTTTTAATAGTATTTTTGATTCTAACAATTAACGAAAAAATCCTTAAAATGTCTCACAAAATAACAACTGTTTGGAAAGAAAATTTAATTTTCGAAAGTGATAATCCTAACGGCTATTCTTTTAATTTAGGTCAGTCTCAAGATAACAACAACCCTTACAAACCAATGGGACCAAAAGCGGTGATGTTATCATCTTTAGCCGCTTGTTCTGGTTTAGATGTTGTTTCAGTAGTAGAAAAAATGAAAACTTCTTTTTCCGATTTTAAAATTGAAGTTGAAGGCCAACTTACAGAAGAACACCCAAGAACATACCATACTGTAAACGTAGATTACCATTTTTACGGTAACAATTTAGACGAGAAAAAAATAAAAAAGGCTGTAGATTTATCTATTGAAAAATATTGTGGCGTTATGGAAATGTTTAGACAATTTGCAACAGTAAATACTAAAATTCATTACCATTCAATATAATAAATAGTTTATTACTAAAACACTACACTTTTAATGCGTTGGACTTTAAAACCTAAACCAAATCTAGAAACCGTACAATTTTTACAACATGCTTTACAAGTAGAAGAGCCTGTTGCAACACTTTTAGCACAACGCGGTATTGAAACCTACGAGCAAGCAAAAGACTTTTTTAGACCAAATTTAAAACATTTGCACGATCCTTTTTTAATGAAGGATATGCTAAAAGCAGTAAAACGAATTGAGGTAGCAATAGCAAACAACGAAAATATTTTAGTGTATGGCGATTACGATGTAGATGGCACAACTGCCGTATCGTTAATGTCATCGTATTTAAAAAGTGAATATCCAAACGTTGCCACTTACATTCCAGACCGTTATGGAGAAGGTTACGGCATCTCTTTTCAGGGTATTGATTTTGCCGAAGACAATAATTTTACACTAATTATTGCATTAGATTGTGGTATAAAAGCTATTGATAAAATCGCTTACGCGGAAGAAAAAAACATCGATTTTATAATTTGCGACCACCACAGACCTGGAGACAAAGTCCCAAATGCAGTAGCCGTTTTAGACCCAAAACAAAGTGATTGTAATTACCCTTATAAAGAATTATGTGGTTGTGGTGTAGGTTTTAAATTAATACAAGCTTTAGCTTCAAAAAAAGGAAAAACCGTTGAAGATTTGCAAGAATATCTAGACTTGGTGGCTACAGCAATTGGAGCAGATATTGTTCCAATAACTGGAGAAAATAGAATATTAGCTTATTTTGGTTTACAAGTAATAAATAGTGCGCCAAGAGCAGGATTTAAGGCGATAATAAATCAAATTAAAAAAGAAACACTTACCATTACAGATGTTGTGTTTGTTATTGCACCAAGAATAAATGCCGCAGGTAGAATGAAACACGGCCAATATGCCGTAGATTTATTAACCGAAACTAATGTGCAAACGGCTCAAGTTTACGCTCAAGAAATTGAAAATTTTAATACAGATAGACGTGAAGCCGATAAACAAATTACTATAGAAGCTTTACAACAAATTGAAAATAATAACGAAAAAGACCGCTTAACCTCAGTCGTTTATCAACAAGATTGGCATAAAGGCGTTATTGGCATTGTAGCAAGTAGATTAATAGAAACCTATTATAGACCAACATTAGTATTTACAAAAAGTGGAAATAAGTTAGCAGCTTCGGCACGCTCTGTAAAAGGTTTCGATGTTTATAATGCTTTAGAAGCTTGTGCTGAACACATAGAGCAATTTGGTGGCCATAAATATGCTGCTGGCTTAACACTTAAAGAAGAAAACTACGAAGCTTTTAAACAAAAGTTTGAAGAAGTAGTACAAGCTACAATAGATAAAAAACTACTAACTCCAGAAATTACAATAGATAGGCAAATAGAACTTAATGATATTTCAGATAAATTCTACAGAATATTAAGCCAATTTGCACCATTTGGTCCAGGAAATATGTCTCCTGTTTTTATGACTAACAATTTACAAGATACTGGTTATGGTAAATGCGTAGGTGAAGACGATAAACATTTACGAATAACAGTAAAACAACCTGGTAGTAATGCAATTGTTTGCATTGGTTTTGGACTTGGCGATAAGCTTAACTTAATTAAAAATAACAAGCGTTTTAAAGCCGTTTATTCTATAGATGAAAATGAATGGCAAGGCAATGTGTCTTTACAACTAAAGTTAAGAGATTTAAAAGAATAATTAATGTGTTATTTCGTTTTAACACATATGAAATTAAAAATTACAACGCTTTTATTTTTTGCCTTTGGACACAGTATTGCTCAAAACCTAGTATTAAATTCTAGTTTTGAAGCATTTAAAAACTGTCCTAAAAACAAAGGAGCTTTTCATGAAAATGTTATTAATTGGTCTTGCTCAAATTATGGTTCTACAGACTATTTTAATAATTGCAGTAAAGATTTAGGCTTTGAAAATTATGTTGGGTTTCAAGAACCAAAAACAGGTAATGCTTACTCTGGTATTTACACCTTTGCTCCTGCAAGTTACAGAGAATACATACAAACCAAATTAGTTTCACAACTTGCAAAAGGAACAAAATATTTAATTACATTTCAAATCAGTCTTTCAGACTGTTCTTCTCATAGCAATAACAATTTTGGAGTGCTATTTACTTCAGAAGAATTAGATAGTAAAAGCAAAAATTTTATTCATTTTAAATACTTAAAAAAAGATAATATAAAATACAAATATTCGAAAATTGAGAATAAAAGCTTTTATTCTAACACTCAAGAATGGACTAAAGTTACATTAGAATATACTGCAAATGGTTTTGAAAAATTTATGACTATTGGAAATTTTGAAACAAATAGAGTAATTAAAATACAGGAGGTTTGGAGTACAGCAGAAAGACAATTTACTTATTACTATATAGATGATGTAAGTGTAACAACTCTTAAACTATCAAAAAAAACGTTAAGTAAAGTTGATAAAGCAAAACCCTTAGAAACAAAAACCATTTATACTTTTAAAAATATATTATTCGAATTCGATAAAGCCATATTAGTAAACACTTCTATAGAAGAATTAGATAAATTAAACCTTCATTTAAAAGAAAATAAAAACCTTAATATTGAAATATATGGACACACAGATAATATTGGTTTAGCTAAAAGAAACCAGGAATTATCTTTACAACGTGCAAAATCTGTTTCAGAATATTTAATCTCAAAAGGCTTAAAAAAAGAAAGAATACAGTGGTTTGGTTTTGGTAGTTCTAAACCATTAGTAAAAAATTCTTCTGAAGATAACAGAGCAAAAAACAGACGCGTTGAGTTTAAACTAATTGATAAAAATTAAAATATAAACCTGCGTTACTTTACTTTTGTGTTTCTATAAAATTATAACGTTTAATGTCTAAAAACGACCCATACGCAGCACTACGGTTTAAAGAATTTAATCTTTTTTTAATCATGCGATTTTTACTGGTTTTTGCCTGGTCTATGCAATTTATTGTTATAGAATGGCAAGTTTATGCTTTAACAAAAGATCCTCTATCGCTTGGTATTATAGGCTTAATGGAAATTATACCTGCTTTTACTATGGCTTTGTTTGCGGGACATATAGTAGACCAACGCGAAAAACGAAACTTACTTGCTATATGTTTAGCAGCATTTTCTATTATTAGTTTTGCTTTATTCTGGTTAACATCAGATAGTGTTTCTCAAACTTGGTCTAAAGACAGTTTATTGTATTCTATTTACGCTTTAGTGTTTTTTGGTGGTTTTTTACGTTCCTTTTTTGGGCCAACTATTTTTTCTTTAGTAGCTTTAATAGTACCAAAAAAAATCTATCCTAATGCCGCGACATGGAATAGTTCTACTTGGCAAATGTCTCGTGTTTTAGGTGTTGCTTTCGCTGGTTTTTCTATAGGTTGGATTGGTGTTCATTTTTCATTATGTATTGTTTTTGCTTTAGTAATGGCAGCACTATTTATGGTGTTTCAAATTTCTAAAAAACCAATACTTAATCCTAAAATTGGAGAACCTGTAATGCAAAGTTTAAAAGAAGGCGTAAGTTTTGTGTTTAAAACAAAGGCCATTTTAGGCGCTATAACATTAGATATGGTTTCGGTTTTATTTGGTGGTGCTGTAGCACTTTTAGCTGTTTTTGCCGAAGATATTTTAAAAGTTGGCCCGCAAGGTTTTGGGATTTTAGTTGCAGCTCCATCGGTTGGTGCTTTTTTAACCATGTTAGTTACTGCGTATATTCCTATAAGTAAAAATGCAGGAATGAAATTACTTATTGCTATTTTTGGTTTTGGAGTTTGTATTGTCGTTTTTGGTCTATCTTCAACGTTTTGGATATCTGTAGTCGCACTCTTTTTTAGTGGTGTTACAGATGGTGTTTCTATGGTTATAAGGCAAACTATTCTTCAGCTTAAAACACCAGATAATATGCGTGGTCGTGTATCATCTGTAAATTCAATGTTTGTTGGTAGCTCTAACGAGTTAGGTGCTTTTGAAAGCGGATTAACCGCAAAACTTATGGGCACAGCAACAGCTGTTGTTTTTGGTGGAAGTATGACATTAATTACTGTTATTACAACAGCTATTGTATCTCCAAGTTTTAGAAAATTAGATTTAACTAAAGATTTTGAAGTGAATAATAACACTTAATTACTTCTAGCATTTTTAGCTAAAAAATCGAAAATAAAACCGTTTATTTTTTCGGGTTTCTCTTCTTGAAGAAAATGTTTCGCATCAATTAAATGAATATTATTATCGTATAGGTTTAAATCGTTAATAATACGTTCCTTTTGTGGTTCCCATAGTAAAAGTTCATCTTTTTCACCCCAAATAACTAAAACTGGAATATCTACAGAAAGCAGAGTGCTTTCATAATCTGGCAATGTATTGCTTGTTTTAGTAAAAAAGTAATACATACCGTTTGTTTTACCTTCTTTTAGTGGCCTTTTATAACCTTCAACATCTGCTTTATTTAAATTATTATTGTTTAAACCAGAATTAAAAAGTGTTTTTAGTATGCTGTTTGTAGCTATTCCATTTTTATATGACCACATTGTTGTTTTTGCTTTAAATCCATCCTGAAGCTCAATTATTGGCTTATAACCTTCTTGGTATACTATAGCATTTAACATTACTAAACTTGATATTCTATTGGGTTGTTTTTTTATAAGTTCCCATGTCCATAATGCTCCTGCATCATGCATTACATGTGTCCAATTTTCTACTTCTAATTCATCCATTAAACCCAAAAGCCTATCGGCATGTTTTTCTTCAGTATATAAATTTAAATCTTTAGGAGATTCGCTACTACCAAACCCAAGCATATCTGGCACAATTACACGGTAGTTTTGCGAAAGTTCATCTATCATTTTTCTATAAATCCAACCAGATGTTGGTATACCATGTAAGAGAACTATAACATCACCATAACCTTTATCTATATATTTTAAAGCTCCGTCGTTAGAAAAAAATGTTTTCTGTCTTTCTCTGTAAATATGATAAGTCATTTGGTTATCTCTAATAACCGTAGATTGGTATGGTTTACATGAATAAAAAGTAACTACTAGAAATAGAAAAATAAACAGTTTCTTCATTATAAAAAATTTTAATTAAAGGTAGCTAATTAATATGGATTAGTTAAAAGACAAATTTGATTTATATTTGCCAACAAGCTATTTACAAAATCTTTTATGAAAAAAATTCTCATTTTTATTACCATACTTATAGTATTACTTTTCTCTTATTCACAATATAAAGACTACCAAAGGTTTACACCTCTAAATGCAGATATTAAGCCAGATAATACTATAGATATAAACTACCATAATCCTGCTGTTTTATACAATTATTATGATGCTTTAGAAAAAGCAAATAGTTATATGCATTTACAATGGAGTGCAAATAATATAGATGTAAGAAATCCTGAAAATGAAGACAGAGAAACAGTTTTAGCTGTTAATAATTATGCCGAAAAATTAGCAAAAGTAAATTACTTTGAGGCGATATTAAAACAGTCTAAAAAACTAAAAAACGAAGGACTTACAAATAAAGCTATTAAAGATCTAGAAAATAAAGGCATATCTATTAAAGAACATAACAAAAGAGAAAAAACTGAAAAGCACAAACAATTATTAGTAAGCATGCTACCTCAAAAAGCGCTATATTTTGGTGAAAAAAGTGCTTTTATATTTGAAATGCAAAAATTACTATTAGCAAAAGGGTATAATATACCTGTTGATGGTGTTTACGAGAAAAAAACATCTAATGCACTACAAGCTTTTGAAACAAAAAATAATCTTTATCCAGATGGAAAAATAGATAAAATGAGTTTAAATTTATTACTCCAATAAGTTAATTTCTATTTTTGGGTTTTAAGTTGTAACTTTATAAGGCCCAATTTTATAAAAACTATTTACACTGTTAACCAAAAAAGTTTTAAACCTAGTCACACTATTTCTTGCTCTTTTTAGTGTATTTATTTCTATAACTTCTTATAGTTTTTTAGAGTTTTACACTAAACCTCTTTTTCATGCTATTATATTAATTAGCTACAGTATTTACGCTAAAAATATAAAACCGCTCTTTTATGTTTTTTATTTGAGTGCAATGGCTGTAGAGTTTATGGACAGCTCTAAAACCTATTATTTTAGCTTTATATGGGTTTTACTAGGTTATACGTCTTGTTTTGCTAGTGGTATTTTATTATTGCAGCCTTTATTAAAAAAAGGAAGAATTAAACTTATAGGTATAAATTTGTTATTTGTTTTAATTGTTATTTGTGCTTTAGGCTATATTATTTTTTCGCTTTATTTAACTTTTTTAAGCGAGTTAAATTTAAATTGGCGTTTATATTTTACAATTTCTACACTACTTTTTTCTGCTTTTATCTTTTCTTGCTTTTATGCAACCTCTGTAAATAACCATCCAAAAATTATATTTTTATTTTTAACAGCCATTGGTTATTTATTAACTTGTACAGTAGGATTAGTGGTATATTTATTTCAAATAAAAAATGTAATACTTGCTTTAACGGTAAATTTTAGTGAAACTTTAGTACAGTTTTGTTTTGCCTTTTTTATGATGCATTTTTATGAAGTTATGAATACAGAAAATAATATTGACGAGCTAGAAGTTTAATACTCTTTAAGCTCTAATGTTTCACCATTAAAAACACCGTAAGTATAATATTTAATCCAATCTCCTAGATTAATATATTTAGAATTACCATTTAAATCTATGTTTAAAGGCAAATGTCTATGCCCAAAAACAAAATAATCGCGATGTTTATCTTCAAGTTTTCGTTTGCAGTACTGCACTAGCCACTCCTCATTTTCCCCCAAAAACTTGGCGTCATCGTCTCCCGAAATTAATTTATTTTTTACTGATAGGTATTGTGCCAATCGCACACCTAAATCTGGATGTAACCATCTAAAAAACCATTTTGCAACTGGATTAGTAAATACTTTTTTCATGCGCTTATAACCTTTATCTCCTGGGCCTAAACCATCGCCATGACCAATTAAAAATGTTTTATTATTAAAAGTAAATTCTTGAGGTTTATGGTAAACCGGTATGTTAAGTTCTTCTTCAAAATAGCCATTCATCCATAAATCATGATTACCTACAAAGTAATAAACCGGAATACCAGAATCGCTAATTTCTGCTAATTTTCCTAATGTTCGAGTAAATCCCTTAGGAACAACAGTTTTATATTCTGCCCAAAAGTCGAATAAATCACCCAACAAAAATATTGCAGCAGCATCTTCTTTAATCTCATCTAGCCAGGCAACAAACTTTTTTTCTCTTGGAAAAGAGTGTTTTTGGGTTGGTGCTCCTAAATGATTATCTGAAGCAAAGTATATTTTCTTTCCTTTTGGAATTTGCATGCTTAATTATTTTCGGTTGCGTACCATTCTGCATACGAACTTTCTGTTTCCTGAAGTTTTAAAGAATGTAACTGGATATTATCTGGCAATCGTTTTTTAATTTTTTTAGCAAAATCTACTACCATCATCTCGCTTGTTGGCTGGTAATCTACCAGTAATACGTTATGACCTCTATCGCTAAGTTCTTTAGCTAACTCTACATGTGGTGTGTTTTTATTAAAAACGGTTGCATGATCAAACACATCAACAACTTCTTCTTTCACAATTTTTTTTAAATCTGAAAAATCTATAACCATTCCAAATTTTACATTTGCTGTATCTGTTATAGGTTGTCCAAAAACGGTTACAGAAAGTTTGTAACTGTGTCCATGCACGTTTTTACATTTACCATCGTAACCATAAAGTGCGTGCCCAGTTTCGAAAGAAAAAAGTTTAGTAATACGAATATTTGCCATTATCTACGGTTTCTGTATCTATTAAAGACATAGATAATAATGATTACTAAGGCTAAAATGGCAAAAAAACCACTACCGCCTAAAAAGTTTAATATTTCCATTTTTCTTAAGTTTCTGTTTAGTAATTTAAAAAGGATATTTTTTTCAAAGTTAATCCTTTTGTGATAGTGGTAAAAATTCTTGTCTAAATTTTATAATTAAAGGTATACCACGAGCTATAATCCATAGCGTAAAAGCTATAAAAACACCTGTTAATTTTAAGTTGTATTTATCTAAAATATATAAAGAAGGAATAAATATTAAAAAGGTCGCTATTAGTAATAGGTTTCTAAGGTCTTTCATTTTTCCCAACCCTTTAAACATCCCATCAAAAATAAATGCTAATGCACATAATGGCTGCATTGCTAAAACTAGCCAGAACACGTTATAAAATTCTTTTAAAACTTTTGGCTCTTTAGTAAAAATCTGACCTATTGAAAAATAAAACAAACTGCCTAAACATGCCATAATTACGCCTACAATTATTCCGTATTTAATTAATATATTGCTTAAATTTATTAGTTTTCCAAACTCTCTTCCGCCTAATAATTTTCCAGATAAAATATTTCCAGCACTTGCATAACCATCTATTAAAAAAGCACCTAAAAACCATAAATTTATTGCAATTGTATATGCTGCAATGTATTCTTTACCATAGTTTGTAGCATAACTGGTCGCTAAGTATAATGTGACATTTAAAGCTATTGTTCTAACAATTAAATTACCAATCATAATTAAAAATCTTTTAATTTCTTTATTAAAAGGAAACGTTACAAATAGCGGAATACTTGTTTTTTTTAATAAGTAAAAAGCCGATAATACTGCCATTAAAAACTGTGATGCAACGCTCGCAAAAGCAGCGCCTTTTATATGCATTGCAGGAATTAAATTTGCCATACCATAAACTAAAACATAATCTAATATAATATTTGTTATAGCACCAATAATTGCAATAACCATAGGATAATAAGTGTTTTGTAAACCTCTAAAAGCACCAAACACAGCAATAGTAAATAATGTAAACGGAAAACCAAATACTCTAATTTTATAATAGTCTATAGCATAATCTAAAATTAGATTCTTGGCATTATACAGTTTAAAAATTGATTCGGCAAAAGGGTATGTTACTATAATTATTAAAATGCTTAACGAAGTAATAATAACTATTGCTTGTGCAGGCAAGTTTTTAATTTCGTCAAGTTTATTAGCGCCCAAATATTGGGACACGATTGATGATAATGCGCTTCTAGTTTGCCCAAACACCCAAATAAGCATAGATAAAAATGTAGATACAATACCTACTGCTGCTAAAGCTTCTGTTGCATTTAAATTAACATTTCCAATTATTGCAGCATCTGTTAAAGACAAAATAGGCTCAGCAACTCCTGCTATTAATGCTGGTATAGCTAGTTTGTTTATATGTTTTAGACTAATGTTTGTAATCAAAATTTTTAATCTTTAATAAGAACAGCTAAGGTCGTTAGTTTTTATATTTAATAATATTTTTAATGCAAAAAAGTGTTTTCAAGTATATATTAATTAGCCTAAAAAACCACAAAAAGTGCTTTAAAAATAATTTTAACATACTGAAAAACAGATAAAATTATTATAAAAACCTTTTTTTACTATATTGCGTAGGTAGAATATCCAGCTATTAATCCCTCTACATATAGTTGTATTTGATTTTTTTTAAATAAAAACCCAAATCAACCAAAAAGTGCGCTACTTAATTTTATTTCTATTTTGTGTTTTACACAGTGTTTTATTTTCTCAAAATACAGCATATAACCCTATAAAAAGTAAAGGAAAACTTTATGAGTATGCCGAATTTGCAAAAGCATCAAATTCTAATTTATCTATAAATGATATCCTTAATGGAGAAAGCAACCTTGATTTTAACCCATTAACCTCTGAAAACCAAAGCTTAGGTTTTACCAGCGATAATTATTGGCTAAATTTTAAATTAGAAAACACAACAAATCAAGCCCAGACTTACTACCTACAAACCGCTAGACCAATAACAGATATTGCTAATTTATATCAAATATCTAATAACAATTACATAGAATATAATAGTGGAGATGCTATAGCTTTTAACGACAGACAGGTACAGCACCGTAAAACAGTATTTAAATTAGAATTACCTAAAAATAGTGTTCAAAAATTCTATATACATTTAAAAAGTGATGGCGAAACTTTAAACCTGCCTTTACTAATTCAAACTGAAAATGAATTTTGGAAATCTAATTATAATGAACATCTATTTTTAGGGTTCTTTTATGGCTTATTATTTTTAGCCGCTATAGTATATTTATTTTTCTTCACCAGCTTATCTAATAAAACATTCTTGTACTATAGTATTTATGTATTATCTATAGCTTTACTACAATCTGCGTTAGATGGTATAATATTTCAATACATTTTACCATCTGGTGGTTATTTAAATAATAGAACTGTTTTAATTACTGCGCTATTTTCAAATTTCTTTTTATTAAAATATTGCGAAAGATTTTTAAAAGTTTCTCAAAGAGCAAAACATATTAGTATAGCATTTAAAGTACTTTATATTACTATAATTATATTAGGTGTTTTATTATTTGTAAATGAAAAAACAAAAGAATTTGTTTATCCAATTAGCAACGTAAATGGCCTTTTAAGTTTAATATTAATTTTAGTAACATTATTTTACCTACGCTATAAAAGTTATAAAATTGATGTATTCTTTTCGGTTGGTATTTTCTTTTTAGTTATTGGTTTATTAGGTTTTGTAATGAATAATTTAAGTCTATTACCAAATAACTTTATAACACTTAATAGTGCCAAATTTGGGATTACTTTCGAGGTTATATTTCTATCGCTTTCTATGTCTAATTTAATTAGAGATTTACGTTTAGAAAAAGAAAAATCTCAAATTATAGCTTTAAATAAATCTGAAGAAATTAGTGAACTTAAAAGTTATTTTATGTCTAACATTAGCCATGAATTAAGAACACCAATAAATGCTATAATGGGTATTGCAGATGATGAGTTGAGCAAAAACCCTAAAGGTGAAATGCTAAAAAACTTTGAAGTAATAAAGCACGCCTCGTTAAATTTACTTAGTAATATTAATGATATTTTAGATTTTGAGAAAATTGAAAAAGGAGAATTAAAATTAAGAACAGAGCATTTTAACCCTAAAACGGCGGTCATTCAAATAAGTGATAATTGGAAACGAATGGCAGAAAAAAAAGATTTAAAATACAGTTTTGAAATTGATTCTACTGTTCCAGAAGTTCTAGAAGGTGATCCAGAACGTTTTACACAAATTATAAATAATGTACTTAGTAATGCAGTAAAGTTTACACACTTTGGTAAGATAGATTGCAATATAAAAAGTACTACGCTAGAAAATAATATTGCAGAAATAGCTATTATTATAAAAGATACTGGAATAGGTATAAAAGACTCTCAAATAAATAATTTATTTAATAGTTTTGGGCAAATGCGCTTAAATGATAAGCGTAGCTTTGGAGGTGTTGGTTTAGGTTTAAGTATAACTAAGCACCTTATAGATTTATTTAAAGGCTCTATAGAAATTGATAGTGAAGAAAACAGAGGAACATCTGTTACTGTAAGCTTACCTTTAAAGGTTATACAACAAAATAAAATAGAAGTAGAAAATCCAGATATTTCTAAAGCCGAAATTAAAGTTTTAGTTGTTGAGGATAATACTATGAATCAATTAATAATGAAAAAGATTCTTAAAACATTATCAATTAATAATTTTCAAATAGCTTCAAATGGTGTTGAAGCTATAAAACTATTAGAAAACAATACATTTGATGTTATTTTAATGGATTTACAAATGCCAGAAATGGATGGTTATGAAACGACCACAATAATTAGAAATGATATTACAATGCATAGTATAAAAAACATTCCTATTATTGCTGTTACTGCAGATGCTACAGATACTGCACGAGAAAAAGTAATAGATGTAGGAATGAATGATTACATAACAAAACCTGTTAATAGAGACTTACTTTATAGAAAAATATTAACTCACAGAAAAAATGAATTAAAAATAGCTTAATTACTTTTCTATAAACAAAATACTTTTTTCTACAACTATTTTTAGTGCATTAGGCATATAACTATATAGCCATGGCTGTTTTGCTCCAAACACATGATCGCTATCCTTTATTGAAATTAGTTCACTATTTTTATTCCAAAGATGAAGTGACTTTGCTTCGTTATATTTTACTGATGGATCATCTTTAGCATGAATAATTAAAAAAGGTATTTTAATTTTTTTTGCTGCTTTTTTAATATTTAACCGGTTTTCATTAGCCTTAAAATCTTCATAAAACTGAAAGTTATGAGGCATTTTTTGGTTTGTTCTTCCATTTAAAACATATTTTACACCAGTTTTTCTCCAGTTTTCTAAATCTCCTATGGTTGACGTTCTTTTTGAAAAATCGCATACGCTAGCCCAAGTAATAAGTTTTTTTATTCTTGAATCTTCTCCTGCTTTAATTATAGAAATACCTCCACCGCGAGAATGACCTATTACTATAATATTATTTGTGTTTATCTCATTTTTATATTTAAAATCTACAGCAGTTAAATGAGAAATAACTGCATCTAAATCATCAAGCTCTTTAGTATAATTATTTTCGGCAAAAGCTTCTAAATTTGGAAAATCTATTGGATTTGAAACTGTGCCTCCATTATGCGAAAAATTAAATTTCACAAAAAACATATTAGCCTCCATAAAGGCATTTGCAACTAAATTCCAGCTTCCCCAATCTTTAAAACCTTTATAGCCATGACAGAAGACAACTATTGGTTTTTGTATTGCGTTCTCTTTAAAAAAAAAATCAAATAGTATTGGTTTTTTGTTAGCTTGGTTTAAAATGTTATTTCTAGCAATCATTACACTTCCTTTTCAATAAAATTAATATCAGGATTACAAATTTCAATTATTAGTTTCTTTAGTTCTTCAAAAAAACTATTTAAGGTTTCTATTGTAATTAAAGTGTCTTTAACTTTAGCTCTTATTGTTTCTTTTTTTGCAAATTTAATAAAGCCACCATTCAAATTTTTAAAAGATATAATTCCTGCTTCTATTGGAAAATTTAAAGGCTTTTCTTTGTTCATCATATAGGCATATGCTAATATTTGAAAGCTTTTACTATATTTTTTATAATCGGTAGTTAAATCTTCCCAATCTATAACAGCAACTTGATTACTCTCTACTTTTCCTGTTTTATAATCTATTATTCTGGTTAAGCCATTATATTCATCTACACGATCTACTGTACCTCTTAACTGTACTTTAAAGTTTAATTCTGGTATGTTTAAAGCAATTTCGCTACGGTTTTCTAAAGCAAGTATTTTTATAGTATTTCCTTTCTTTAAATCTTTTATCTCAAGGCTTAAAAAATTTTCAACATAGCGTTTTGCTATTTCAAAAATAATTAAGTTTTTACCTTTAGTCATATCTCCATCTGCATAAATACGTGAAAAATTATGCGTAATAGTAACATCAACTAATGGTTTCATTCTCTCAATATCTTCAACTTTTATATATTTTTCTAAAAAAGGTTTATATAAAGTCTCTAAAGTATCATGAACTACTGTTCCCATTGTGTTTGCTGCAACAGTCTCTTCTACATCCTCTAACTCCTTAACTCCTAATAAACTTTGATAATAAAAATCTATAGGGTTACGTATATAATTTGTTAGTGATGATGGCGAAAAACCCCTATTAGCAACTGTTTTTATTTGGTTTAATACAGCTTGTGTTTTCTCAATTTCTTTTAATTTAGAATTAATTTTAGGTACTTTAGGAGCAATAATATTATGTTTTATTTGGTGTATATTTTCTAATTCTAATTGATTTATAAATCTACTTTTCTCTCCTCCAGTTAAAATATCTGCTTCTGTATTGTATAATATATATATGTTTTTAGCACGCTGTAATAAGCGATAAAAGTGGTACGTATAAACAGCATCTTTTTCTTTATAAGTTGGCAAATTGTTTTCTAATTTAACATCAAAAGGTATAAAAGAGTTATTAGTTTTACCTGATGGTAAAACACCTTCGTTAACACTAGAAATGATAACATTTTCAAAATCTAAAACTCTAGATTCTAACATTCCCATAACTTGTAAACCTTGTAAGGGTTCACCTTGAAAATCTAAAGTCTCAGAAGATAATAATTCATTATAAATGCTAAATAATGCAGAAATATCATTTACATGACTATATGTGCCATTAAGTCTATAAAGCTCATTAAACAAGCTATTAAACCTGTACAAGTACTCTAATGATATTAAGTTACTGTCTTTATTTAAAGATAGAAAGTCTTTAATTTTATTAATAATTTTAAAAACTATTTCTATAGCAATAGTTGCTTTGTTATCCCAATTAGAAAATAATAAATCAAGAACATCATGTACTTGTGTGTTATCTTTTTTTAAATCTGAAAGAGAAAGGTAAACCAGGTTGTTTTTCTTTATTTTTTCGATAAGATCTAAAGCATAATTAACCTCATTTATTACAAATAAAGAACTAATAAATTGATGTGATAATAAACTAATTACATCTTTATAATAAAATTTTTCGGTATGTTTTTTATGAATAGAAAATAACTGTTCAAAAAGGGAAGCTAAAGGAATAGACTTTAAAGGAAATCCCATTGTTACATTAAGCTTATCTACTGCTATAGGAATTGAGTTTAGTACTGGTACTAATAAGTTTTCATCACCAAGCACTACGGCAGTACTTTTAAAAGAAGGATTATTAACTGCTATTTCGCTTAAAATATTCCCTATAGCTTTAGCTTGGCCTATATTTTTTGGAACACCATAAACTTCAATGTTTTTTGGAATGGAATAAGATGTGGACACCCAATTAAATGGATTATTTGCGAAATATTTCCATGAATTTTTGTGTTGTCTAGTAAACAAACCGGCATCATGTATTTTATTTTCTATAAATACTTTATCTATATCCCAATATATAGATGCTAAATCATTTTTTAATAATTCTTGAATAATAGTTTCTTCGGCAGTGTTTAATGCATTAAAACCTAAAAAAACGTGCTTATTAGACGTTGTATTACTATAATGCTGTATATTCTCTACTGCTTCACGATATATAAGGCCTTGATATCCTATTTTTTGTTTAATTAAAGATGTTGAGTAATCTTTATAATATAGTTTTAATTTATCCCAAAATTTTAAATAGTTTTTTACAACATCTGTTTTATTATCATCTAAAGACCAATGGTCTAAAGTTTTAATAGCACTTAAATAATCGAATATTTTATCTTGTGGAATAAGGTACCTGTCAATTTCATTAAAATCTTGAAGTAAAATTTGTGCCCATTTTGAAAAACTTTCAAACTGTTCTTGTTCCTTTTTTGGTGTGAGTTGTAAATATGTATTATAAAACTCAAAAAGCAACTCTGTATTTGTTACAGATTTTAGCTGTGCTAAATCTTCAACAAACTCCTCTATACTTAATATATAGGGTGAAAATATTGTTTTGTTAACTACACGAGATAATTCTTGTCTTAAAAAAACTCCTGCTCGTTTACTTGGTAAAATAAAGTGAATATTTGATAGATCTTCTTCTTTATTTTTTAAATCAATTAATACATCGAAAATAAAACTCTTCATTGTATAAAAATAAAAAACGCTTCGGTAAACCGAAGCGTTTTTTTTAAAACTTATTTAAAAGTATTGAGAAACTTATTTTTTAAGTTTAATCTCAGTACGTCTGTTGTTTTTTCTACCGTTTCTAGTAGCATTAGAATCTACTGGGTAATCTTCACCAAATCCGTAAGCAGATAATCTTGAAGCGCTAATACCATTAGCAATTAAGTAATCTCTTACTGCGTTAGCTCTTCTTTCAGATAATTTTTGGTTAGAAGATTTAGAACCTACACTATCAGTATGACCTTCAATTGTGAAGTTAGAATCTGGGTATTCTTTTAAAATAGCTGTAATATTCTTTAATACTTCTTTAGTTTGCTCTTTGAAAGATGATTTTCCTGTATCAAATAATATTGTTCTAGCGTAGCTGTTTAATTGATCAATAACTTCTTGAGTTGGTTGAGCAACTACTTCAGGACAACCATTGTTTGCAACAGTTCCAACTTCGTTAGGACATTTATCATCTTTATCTACAACACCATCACCATCTGTATCTGGCCAAGGACATCCACTGTTAGCAGCTGGTCCAGCTTCGTTAGGACAGTTATCTTTATCATCAGCAACACCATCACCATCAGCATCTGGGCAACCGTTTAAAGCCTTAAGACCTTTTACTGTAGGACAGTCATCTTTACCATCTACAACACCATCACCATCTGTATCAGGACATCCATTGTATTCAGCTAAACCTGCAACATTTGGACAATCATCTTTAGCATCTTCGATACCATCACCATCGCTATCTGGACAACCGTTGAAAGCTTCTAAACCTGCAACTTCTGGACAAGCATCGTTTTTATCGTAGATACCATCACCATCTGTATCTTTACCACCAAACTTAACAGCAATACCTGCAGAATGTTGGAAATGTTTAGTTAAGTAATCTTCGAAAGAGTGCTTGTATTTAGACTCTACAAATAAACCTACATTTTCTGTAAACCAGTAAGTAAGACCTAAAGATCCATTTAATGTAGCAGAACCAATGTTATTGTTTCCTCCTTGGTTGTTGTTGTTATATAAACCTTCTTCGATCCATGTGTAACCACCACCAACACCAATCATTGGCTCAAATTTTTTGCTACCAATAAGGTTAGCTAAACTATATCTTACGTTTGCATCTACTGCATAGTAACTTAAATCTGCAACTCTTACACTTGGCGTAGCAGGAGCTAATTCTCCCCACTTAGTAATTCTGTTAATAGAACCTCCAAGTTGTACGTTAAAGTTTTCTCCTACATATTTAGATACAGAAACTGTAGATAAAGATGGAAGAATATTCCAGTGATCTTTAACATTAAAGTATTCATCAAAGTAATCTCCTTGTGGTGCGTTTTCTCCTACTGGATAAACGTCAACCGCGTTTACACCAAAGTTAACAGCCCATGGGTTGTCTTGGTCTTGTGCATTCGCAGTATTGAAACTTACAATAAGTACTAATGCGAATAATAATCTGCTAAGATTTTTCATATTCAAAAATTTTAATTTTTAAGTGTTAATTAGAAGCAAAAATAAGTTGTTAAATAATATTAACAAAGACAAATATATAAAAATATTGGTTATTGCTACAAAATGATAAAATTTAAAGTGTTTATTTAATGACTTCTAGCGCCTTTCCAACTTTTACAAAGCCTTTAACAGCTTTATCTAAGTGTTCTTTTTTATGAGCCGCAGAAAGCTGAACTCTTATTCTCGCTTTTTCTTTTGGCACTACTGGAAAAAAGAACCCTATAACGTATATTCCTTCTTTTAATAGCATATTTGCCATTTTTTGAGATAATTTTGCATCATATAACATTACTGGTACAATTGCAGAATCTCCATCTATAATATCGAATCCTGCTGCTTTCATCTCTTTTTTAAAGTAATTAGTATTACTTTCTAATTTATCTCTTAAAGTTGTATCGTTTTTTAACATATCGAAAACTTTAATTGAAGCACCTACAATTGCAGGTGCCAATGAGTTAGAAAATAAATAGGGTCTTGAACGCTGGCGTAAAAGATCTATAATTTCTTTTTTTGCGGTAGTATATCCTCCCATAGCACCACCCATGGCTTTACCTAATGTTCCTGTTATAATATCTATTCTTCCTAATACGCCTTTTTCTTCTAAGGTACCAATTCCTGTTTCACCAATAAAACCTGTGGCATGACACTCATCTATCATTACAAGTGCATCATATTTATCTGCTAAGTCACAAATCTCGTCTAAAGGAGCAACTAAGCCATCCATTGAAAACACGCCATCTGTTACTATAATTTTATGTCTTGCTCCGTTTTCGTTTGCTGCTATAAGTTGTTTTTCTAAATCTGCCATATCATTATTTTGGTAACGATAACGTGCGGCTTTACATAATCTCACACCATCAATTATTGAGGCATGGTTTAAAGAATCTGAAATTATAGCGTCTTCTTTTCCTAATAATGGCTCAAAAACACCTCCATTTGCATCAAATGCCGCAGCATATAATATTGTGTCTTCTGTACCGTAAAAGTCTGCTATTTTTTGTTCAAGTTCTTTGTGTATGTCTTGTGTTCCACAAATGAAACGAACAGAACTCATGCCAAATCCATGAGTATCCATAGCGTCTTTTGCTGCTTGAATTACTTCTGGATGAGATGATAAGCCTAAATAGTTGTTTGCACAAAAGTTTAATACTTTCTCTCCTGTATTTAATGTTATTTCTGCTCCCTGTGGAGAGGTTATTATACGCTCTTCTTTATAGAGTCCGTTTTCTTTTATCTCTTGTATTTCTTGTTGTAAGTGTTGTTTAATTTTACCGTACATACTTTTGTTTTGATTTATAATGCAAATTTAAAAACAATTAATTATAACTTGTAATTGTAATTTCTTTATTAATATATATTAGTATCTTTTTTAATATTTTAAAATTCATTTCTTCTAAAATATCTTGATAATCCTGGAGTTGATGTTGGTATTTGGGATTATGTAATCCTGTTTTATAATCTATAATTACAACTTCATTTTTTTCGTTAATTACTAAACGATCTGGCCTATATAGTTTTCCTGTTTTAGAAATAATATCTCGTTCATTATATATTGTATAGTTTGAGGTAAAATAATCTAAAAGCTCTTTGTGGTTAACAATTTCTAATATTGTGTTTTTTAAAACTGCGGCCTGAGTACTATTTATAATACCATTAGACTCAAAATCTTTTACTGCGAAATCTATATCACTTTCGGTTTTAATATGTTCCATTAAGTCGTGAACCAGGTTCCCTTTTTCTAAGGCGTTTTCTTGTTTTGTATCCCATAAATAGCCAGAGTTTGTTATTACTTTAATATCATGGTCTTCTTTTGCTGTTGATATAAACTCTTCTTGTTTTAGCGTTTGAATTTTTTGTTGCTTGGGTTCACTTTTTGGTTTTTCTGCTTTGCCAAAACTGTAAGTTGTTTTTTCATTATCCCAAATAGAAATACTCATTAAATAGTTAATTAATAAACCCGAATATGATTTTAAATTTACATCTCCTTTTTTATTAATATCTCTTTTTCCTATTACGTGCAACTGCTCTACTGGCCTTGTTAAAGCAACGTATAATAAATTTAAACTATCAAGCTCTAACGCTCCTTGATGCTTAATATGTATTTGATTTCCTTGTTCTCCATATGTTTCGAATGCTTTACTATAATTTAGCAATGCGTAATTAAATCCGTTAAATTGTTCTGGATTTAAATTAAACCATTCTTTAGGTTCTATGTCTTCGTATATATTTATTTCGGCATAAGGAAAAATTACAACAGGAAACTCTAAACCTTTTGATTTATGAATTGTCATTATTTGAATGGCATCTTGCTCTTGTGGTGAAACAATACTAAGCTTCTCTTTTTTTGAATTAAAATAATCTAAAAATGCAGATAAGTCTGAAATATTTTTTTGTGAATATTCTAAAACAACATCAAGATAATATTGAATATATGCGTTTGATACGTTTACCAAGTTAAATCGCCTTACTATTGTTTCGGCCAAATCAAACAAGCCTAACTGTATTAAATTATTTGGATTTACATAAATATTAAATCGCTCAAAACTTTGAAAATAGGCTTCAAGTGACAAATTCATATTGGTTATAAAATATGTGTGTTTATCTTCTATATTATACTTTTCTGCTATAAAATTTAAGATATCTACTTTACATTCTATATTATTTGGGTTGAGCAAAAGCGTGAGTATATTATTAATAAAGCGTACTTCGGGAGCACTATTAATTAACATTGTCTCACTAGATGTAATTTGTATACCTTTACTATTTAAATATTCTGCAATTGCAATACCATGTTTCTTTTTTCTTACTAAAATTGATATGTCTTTTAAATTGTACCCTTGCTCTTGACAGCTAATTATAGTATTTAAAACATGTTCTGTATAAACTTTATCTTTATCTTCTTCCTCATCAAAATCTATAAAGTTTAAACTCACAAAACCAGTTGTATTATTTGAAGGTTTTTGATGAGATTGCTGGTATAAGTTGCTATAGTCTTCATTTATAAACGCCATAGAGGCAACATGTTTAAAAAATGAATTATTAAAATTTACAATAGTTTCTAAACTTCTAAAATTTGACTCTAAGTTTTTTACTTCTTGGTCTATAAAAAACGGTGAGTTTTGTTTATTAAAAAGCGCCATAAATTGCTCTGCTTTTCCACCACGCCATCTGTATATTGCTTGTTTGGCATCACCAACAATCATTGCAGAACCTTTTTCGGCTTTCATGTTTTCACCAGATAATGTATTATCTATTAATGGTATTAAGTTTTCCCATTGCATTTGCGAGGTATCCTGAAACTCGTCTATAAAATAATGCTTAAACTTTTCTCCCATTCGTTCATAGATAAAAGGTGTTGGCTGCCCTTTTATTTCTTTACTAATTATAGCATTAAATTCACTTATTAGCATTTTACTTTCTTCTGCCTTAATTGCTAAAAGTTCTTTGTTTATTGCAGATAAAACAGATAATGGTGTGAGATTTTTATAAATTGCTTTTGGTAATAAGTAACGTTCTGGCAAAAGTTTTGAAGCATAAAAAAGTGTCTTCAATTCATCTATAATATTATCTATACTCTGCTTAGTTTCTTTAGTAGCTTTACCACCATAGTAACTTTCCTTTTCTAGGTTTTTTACCAATCTACCCTCAAAAAGCAAATCTTTAATTTTAAGATTTTTCATTTTTATAAAATGATTTGGTAAATCAGTATTATTAAAATGGTTATGAGGTATATTATTAGTTTCAATCAAATTAAGAGCTTTTTCTGCAATAGCTAAACAATTGTCTTCTACCTCTTGAATGATTTTCTTTAAGTTAAACTTTAAAGCCTTAAAATCTTCTAATGTTTTATTTTCTAAACTCTTTACAAATTCTAAGTCACTTTCTTTAATAAGAAGTTTCGCAATTTTGTTAAAATCTAATGCGACATCCCAACTTTTATCATCATCTGCCTTTTCAATCGCAAAATCAACCAATACTTTAGTAAGCGCTTTATTGGCTCCTGCTTTAGCAATTAAACGGTCTACAGCTTCACTTAAAATAGAATCTGTATCTAATTCTACTTCAAAATTTAGAGGTAATTTTAAATCATGAGCAAAGGTTCTAATTAACCTGTGATTAAAACCATCTATAGTAGAAATATCGAAAGCAGCATAATTATGCATTATGGTTTGTAAAATTATCTCTGCTTTTTTTTGAAGCGCCTTGTGCTCCATTTCTAATTCTTGTGCAATATCAAAAAACATTGCGTGCGGCTCGTTTAAATTATGTGTAGATGAAAAAACATTTAGCATCTCTAAAATTCTAGCTTTCATTTCTCCAACAGCCTTATTGGTAAAAGTAATTGCCAAAATATTTTTAAACTGATAATTGCTTGAGGTTGAGAATAAAATTTTAAGATACTCTTTAACTAATGTATAGGTTTTTCCACTACCAGCAGATGCATTATAAACTTGAAAAGAAGACTTGTAAGACATTAATTAAATTTTAGTACAAGATAAAAACAAATCACGTGACAAAAGTCTATTTTGAAATTTTTAAATCGAAAATTAAAACATTTCAATATCACGATGTTAAAGTATTATTAAAAGGAAAAACTTAGCCCGATTATAATTTTTAATTGAAATGTTAAAGTATTAAATTTACGTTCAAAGAATTATTAACCAAAAAACATAAAAAATTATGGCTTTCGAATTACCGAAATTAAAATATGCATACGACGCATTAGAACCAAATATTGATGCGCGTACAATGGAAATACATCATACTAAACACCACAATGGTTATACAACAAAATTAAATAACGCTATTGAGGGTACAGAGTTAGAAGGAAAAACTATAGAGAATATTCTTTTAAACTTGGACATGGAAAACAAAGCTGTTAGAAATAATGGTGGTGGTTTTTATAATCACTCTTTATTTTGGGATGTAATGAATCCTGAAGATAAAGGACGTTTATCTGGCGAATTAAAAGATGCTATTGAAGCAGAGTTTGAATCTGTAGATGCTTTTAAAGATGCTTTTAGTAAAGCTGCAGCAACACAGTTTGGTTCTGGTTGGGCTTGGTTGTGCGTGCACAAAGGAGGAAAAGTAGAAGTTTGTTCTACACCAAACCAAGATAACCCATTAATGCCTGGCGTAACTTGTGGAGGAACACCAATTTTAGGTTTAGATGTTTGGGAACATGCCTACTATTTAAATTACCAAAACAGAAGACCAGATTATATTGATGCTTTTTTTAAAGTAATTAACTGGAACGAAGTTGAAAGACGCTACGCAGAAGCTAAATAATTTATTTCAACAAAATCAAAAAAAGCAGATTCTAATAATTAGAATCTGCTTTTTTTATACTTATAATTCTCTTTTATACTCAGTTTATAAAATAAAAAAGCCGGACGAGAGTCCAGCTTTTTTGCCCCAAATCTACCATGAACTTAACCTACTTATGTTATGGTAAGCTCAAATATAACGAGAACAAATTTGATTTATTGTTTTTTTTAGATAAATGGTAAAAATATCTGATAAAGTGCATTTTATCGATGCTACTGAATGTATTAATTTTCAATTAGTTAAAGTGTTGCGTATATACTATCACTTATAAAAAATTAACTATAAAGCAATAAAAAAGCTGGACGAGAGTCCAGCTTTTTTGCCCCAAATCTACCATGAACTTAACCTACTTATGTTATGGTATATTTAAATGTATGGCTATTTTAGATTATGCAAAAATGTTTTAGATTAAAATCATTATTCATGGTTTAAGTGATTAACATTGGTTAATATGCACGCTCTTTATTTCCTTCAAAAAAGTTAATAAATGCTCGGTTTACAACTCTATTTCCTCCAACGGTTGGATAATTTCCTGTAAAGTACCAATCGCCTAAATTTTTAGGACAAGCTTTATGTAAATTTTCTACTGGTTGGAATATTATTTCTACTTCTGCATTTACAGTTTCATCACTTAACAATTGTGAGATTTTAGCCGAAATTTCTTCGGTTGTAAATTGATCGTAAATTTCATTTACAAAGTTCTTTACATCTTTATCTTCTAAATGTTCTTGAGCTTTACATTTATGGTATACAGTTTCTACTAAATCATATTTTCCCGCTTCTTTTAACAATTCTAAAGCAGCATTAAAAGCTACTAATGTTTCTAAATTTGCCATATCAATACCATAGCAATCAGGAAAACGAATTTGTGGAGCAGATGATACAACTACTATTTTTTTAGGATGTAGCCTATCCATCATTTTAATAATACTCTTTTTTAGTGTTGTGCCACGAACAATACTATCGTCAATAATTACTAAATTATCTGTAGGTTTAATTACACCGTATGTAACATCATAAACGTGAGCAACCAAATCATCTCGGCTACTATCTTCAGTAATAAACGTTCTTAATTTTACGTCTTTTATTGCTATTTTTTCTATACGAGGTCTTTCTTCTAAAATATCTATAACCTGTTGTTTGCTTAATTTACCGTCACCATCTAAAATAGCTTGAGTTTTACGTTCATTTAAATGCTCTTCTACAGTTTCTATCATACCATAAAAAGAGGTTTCGGCTGTATTTGGAATGTAAGAAAAAACAGAGTTTGCTGTATCGTTATTAATAGCTTTTAAAACTTTTGGCATTAAAAGTCTACCTAACATTTTACGTTCTTGATAAATTTCAGCATCACTACCTCTAGAAAAATAAATACGTTCAAACGAGCATGCTTTACGTTCTAAAGGCTCTAGAATTTCTTCAATAGATACTTCTCCAGATTTTTTAGTAATAATAGCGTGACCTGGATCTAACTCTTTAACATCGTTAAAATCTACATTAAAAACAGTTTGTATCACTGGTCTTTCTGATGCTACAACAACGACTTCATCATCTTTATAATAATATGCTGGACGAATTCCTGCCGGATCTCTTAATACAAAAGAATCTCCATGACCAAGCAATCCTGCCATTGCATAACCACCATCCCAATTTTTAGCAGCTCTACGTAATATTTTTGCTACGTTTAAACGCTCTGCTATTAATGGTGAGCATTCATTTTTTTTATATCCTTCTTTTTTTAATTTTTTGTAAATTTTACTAACAGCATCATCAAGAAAATGTCCAATTTTCTCCATTATAGTAATGGTGTCTGTATATTCTTTTGGGTGTTGACCAAGCTCTACTAGATTAGCAAATAATTCTTTAACATTAGTCATATTAAAGTTACCTGCTAAAATTAGGTTTCTATGCTGCCAATTATTTTGGCGTAAAAAAGGATGTACACTTTCTACACTATTTTTACCAAATGTACCATAACGCACATGACCTAAAAGTACTTCTCCTATATATGGTATTTTACTTTTTTGCAGTGCTACACTTTCATTATACTCTGGATGTGCAACAAGTTCATTATTTATACGCTCATTAATTTGGGCAAAAATATCTTGAATAGGTTGCTGTTGTATAGATCTAACGCGACTTATATAACGTTCTCCTGGTTTAGTGTCTAATTTTATACTAGCAAATCCTGCACCATCCTGACCTCGATTATGCTGCTTTTCCATCATTAAATACATTTTATTTACTCCGTAAAATGCACTTCCATATTTTTCTTTATAGAATTCTAATGGTTTTAAAAGTCTAATATGTGCAATACCGCACTCGTGTTTTAAAGCATCACTCATTGTTGTTGTGTTGTGAGTTGTTGTTAATTATAGCTATAAAATTTAGTCGCTAAATTTATTTATTAATTTCTAAATTATAATTCTGGTGAAATAAAAAACGCGCTCAATATCGAGCGCGTAAATTTATTTTAATTCTATTTCGAATTGTGTTAAATCCTTGAATTGTTGTAGACGCTCAAATATTTCTTCGTCTGTTAGCGTTAGCATACGCTCGGTTCCAAATTTCTCGACACAAAACGATGCTAATGCAGACCCATAAATAACTGCATTTTTCATGTTTTCAAAAGAGATATTTCTTGTTTTTGCTATATATCCGGCAAAACCTCCTGCAAATGTGTCTCCTGCTCCAGTTGGATCAAAAACTTCTGCTAATGGTAAAGCTGGTGCATAAAACATATTACCATCGTTAAAAAGTAATGCGCCATGTTCTCCTTTTTTAATTACAACGTATTGTGGTCCCATTTCATGAATTTTCTTAGCCGCATTGACTAAAGAATATTCTCCAGATAACTGGCGAGCTTCCTCATCGTTAATTGTAATAACATCTACATTTTTTAATACTGCTTTTAAATCATCCATAGCAATATCCATCCAGAAATTCATGGTGTCTAAAATTGCTAGTTTTGGTTTTTTAGACATTTGGTCTAAAACACTTTGCTGCGTAAGTGGATGTAGATTTCCAAGCATCACAATTTCTGCATCCTTATAACTTTCTGGAACTACAGGTGTAAAATGTTCTAATACGTTTAACTCTGTTGCCAAAGTGTCCCTAGAATTCATATCGTTATGATATTTTCCACTCCAAAAGAAAGTTTTTCCATCTTTTACAATTTCTACTCCTTCTATATCAATATTTCTATTTGTTAATAGATCTAAATATTCCTGCGGAAAATCGCCTCCAACTACAGATACTGCTGCTGCATCTACATTATTAAAATTTGAAGCAGATAAACCTATATAAGTTGCTGCTCCTCCAAGAATTTTATCGGTTTTACCAAAAGGTGTTTCTATAGCGTCAAAAGCTACCGTACCTACTATTACTAATTTGCTCATAAAAGCGTTTTAATTTAAGCGGCAAATATACGATTTTTATACAGTTTTAAATTATTTAATATAATTCTTATTTTCTCCCAAAATCTGCAGGTATTTCTCCCCAAGCTTTAGTCTCCCATTTTACAATGGTTGTTTTATAATCGTTTTCTTTTAGCCATTTAACTGCACGGTCTACCAAATCGTAAACTGGTTTGTTTTTTGCATTACGTTCTAACTTGCTATTACATGTTTTTTTACGCACCCAACTCATAGCTGTTCTAGAGTCTGTATATATAATACGATCACTATTATGTTTTTTTAAAAAACTTAAACCATGAACTAATGCTAAAAATTCTCCTAAATTATTTGTGCCTTGAGCAAAAGGTCCTTGTATAAAAAGTTGTTGTTTTGTTTTAGTGTCTACTCCACGATATTCCATGATTCCAGGATTTCCACTAGAAGCAGCGTCTACAGAAATAGAATTATAGTTTGGTTGTCCTATTTTTTTTAGTTGCTCTAGAGACAATTCACTTTTAAAACTTTTATTTTTTCCTATATAATCGAAATAATTTCCCTTTAGAGCTTCTTTTGCTGCATCAAACGTTGCAAAAGACTTGTACTGGGCACCTTCATAATCTTTAATTAAAGATTTACAAGTATTCCAAGAATCGAAAACTCCAGTTTTATGTCCTTTCCAAACGGTATAATATTTTTTCTTTTTTTTACTCATAGTAACTTTCCGTGCAACGGAAATCTATTTTATTTCGAATTTAAAATATTTTCTACCACTACCGGAAAATGTTTCATTTCTAATTCATGAATTTTTGCTGCAACATCTTGAGCAGAATCTGACGTTTTCACCTCACATTTTGCTTGAAAAATGATGGCTCCTTCGTCATAATTTTCATTTACATAGTGAATTGTTATACCTGTTTCGGTTTCTTTTTTGTTAATAACCGCTTCATGCACATGTATACCATACATGCCTTTTCCTCCAAATTTTGGCAATAAAGCGGGATGTACATTTATTACTTTATTAGGGAAGTGTTTTAATATGTTTTCTGGAAATTTCCATAAAAAGCCAGCCAATACTATTAGATCTGGATTATTACTTTTTAAAATATTAAGTACATGATCTGTCTCTGTAAAAGCAATTTTATTAAAAGACAAAGCACTAATCTTCAGTTTTTTACAACGATCCAACACTTTGGCATGCGGATTGTTAGTTAATACTTGAATTACAGACGCATTGTCCCTATTTTGAAAAAACCTTATTAAATTTTCAGCATTACTTCCGCTACCGGACGCAAAAATTACTACACGTTTCATTTTATAGTTTTCAGTGTTAAATCTTCAAACAAAAAAAAGAATAATTATTAACAATTACGGGCTAAAACAGAATTTCTTCAATTTAAATTATTAACTTTCGAAGTCTTTTTTAATAGAAAGATGTGTTTTAAAATAAAGTTTTTTATTTTTGCCTCTTAATTAAAACTAAAAAAATTAAAATTATGTCAGACATTGCATCAAGAGTAAAAGCGATAATCGTAGACAAATTAGGTGTTGATGAAAACGAAGTTGTAACTGAAGCTAGCTTCACAAACGACCTAGGAGCAGATTCATTAGACACTGTAGAATTAATCATGGAATTCGAAAAAGAATTCGATATCCAAATTCCAGATGACCAAGCAGAAAACATTGCAACAGTAGGTCAAGCTGTATCATACATTGAAGCTGCAAAATAAGCACTAATATTTATGGAACTTAAGCGAGTTGTAGTTACGGGTCTAGGAGCACTTACACCAATTGGAAATACCAAAGATGAATATTGGGATGCCCTAATTAACGGTAAAAGTGGTGCTGCGCCTATTACGTATTTTGATACTGAAAAGTTTAAAACAAAATTCGCGTGTGAGTTAAAAAACTTTGTCGCAACCGATTTTCTAGATAGAAAAGAGGCGCGAAAAATGGACAGGTTTACGCAGTACGCAATGGTCGCATCTGATGAGGCTATTGCGGACGCGAACCTAAATTTAGATACCGTTAACAAACTTAGAGTTGGCGTTATCTGGGGAGCAGGAATTGGAGGTCTAGAAACTTTTCAAAACGAGGTTTTAAACTTTGCGCAAGGTGATGGTTCACCTAGATTTAATCCTTTCTTTATCCCTAAAATGATTGCAGATATTGCTCCAGGAAACATATCCATTAAAAATGGTTTTATGGGTCCTAATTACACAACTGTATCTGCGTGTGCTTCTTCTGCAAATGCTATGATAGATGCATTAAACTATATTCGTTTAGGACATTGCGATGTTATTGTTACTGGTGGCAGTGAAGCCGCTGTAACCATTGCAGGAATGGGCGGATTTAATGCAATGCATGCTTTATCAACCAGAAACGAAAGTCCAGAGACAGCTTCAAGACCGTTTGATGCTTCTAGAGATGGTTTTGTTTTAGGCGAAGGCGCTGGAGCGATTATTCTTGAAGAATATGAGCACGCTAAAGCTAGAGGTGCAAAAATTTATGCTGAAGTTGTTGGTGGTGGCATGTCTAGTGACGCACACCATATGACAGCTCCACATCCAGATGGAATAGGTGTTATTGCAGTTATGAAAAATTGTCTAGAAAATGCAGGTTTAAAACCTGAAGATGTAGACCATATAAATACTCATGGTACCTCAACGCCATTAGGAGATGTTGCAGAACTTAAAGCAATATCTAAAGTTTTTGGAGACCATGCTAAAAATATTAATATAAATTCTACTAAGTCAATGACTGGTCATTTACTTGGTGCCGCAGGTGCTGTAGAATCTATTGCTTCTATATTAGCAATGGAGCATGGCGTTGTACCACCAACTATTAACCATGAAAATGTAGACGAAAACATAGATCCTAATTTAAACTTAACGCTAAACAAACCTCAAAAACGTGATATAAAGGTTGCAATGAGTAATACCTTTGGTTTTGGCGGACATAATGCTTGTGTATTATTTAAAAAGTTAGATTAGAATTTTTGATGAAAAGATTTCGAAACATATTCTCAAAATCTAAAGAAGAAAAAGGAGAATTTTTCATCACAGTTTCACAAATTATAGGTTATAAACCTAAAACTATTAAACACTTTAAAACAGCGTTTACTCACCGTTCTATGAATATTAGAAACAGTAAGGGTAATATTGTAAACTATGAGCGTTTAGAGTTTTTAGGCGATGCTATGTTGAGTGCAGTAATAGCACACCACTTATATGAAGAGGTTCCTAGTGGAGACGAAGGTTACCTAACAAAAATGCGCTCTAAAGTAGTTAGTAGAGAGCATTTAAATGAGCTTGGAAGAGACTTAAAACTAATAAATCTAGTAGAAAGTAAAATACCAAAAGGACAATTTGGTGATAATATACACGGGAATTTATTTGAGTCTTTAGTAGGTGCTATCTATTTAGATGGTGGTTTTAAAGCCTGCGAAAAATTTATTTACAAGCGTGTTATCACACCTTTTGTAGATATCGAACAATTAGAAGGTAAGGTAATTAGCTATAAGAGTTTACTTATAGAATGGTGCCAAAAAGAAAAGAAAACCTTCGATTATAATGTATATGAAGATACTGGAAATGATAATATTCGTCATTTCTCTGTAAAATTATCCATTGACAATAAAATTGTTTCAAAAGGACGAGCAACTTCCAAGAAAAAAGCCGAAGAAAAAGCATCTAAAAGAGCATTTTTTGTGTTTCAAAATCAAATTTCAAAAACTTTATCATAGAATTTCACCTTATTTTATTTAAAAAAAGGCAAATTCACTATAACGTTTTCGTGGCTAATTCTTGTTAAGATTCATCAAAAGCGAACCAAATAAACTATTTTTAATGCTATATTTACAATTAATTCTTATGTGAATATGGCAATTAAAAAACTCGTTTTAAATGATTTTTTTGAAGAAGAAAATTTCTCCTTAATTGGTATTCATTGTACAATTGAAGATTATCGCTTAGCCTTTCTACTTAACCAAGCCTTAAATCTAAAATTAACCAGACAAGATAAAGACATCGACAACAACAATCAAGAAACAAACTTTTCGTTTTTTGAATGGGTAGACGACACGCAGTATACAACCTGGAATTTAGTTTCAAATACCTGTAAAGTAACATCTAATGAAATTAACAACAAAATAGGCTCTCTCTTTTCTAACAGTGAATCGTTTACAAAAACACACCACTTAGTATCAGAGTATAGTAAGGCTAATTATTTACTTAAAATAAATAATGAGTTTCAAGCTAAAAAAGAAAAAATTATATTAGAAAAAATACTAAAAATTAAACAAGTTATTACAGCTTATAGTATTGACTCTAACACATTAAAATCTAAAGACCAACTAATATTTAACTAATGCTGAAAAGAAAAAAAACTAAAATTGTTGCAACCTTAGGTCCTGCAACTGCAAATAAAGAAACATTAAAAGCAATGCTTGACGAAGGCGCAAACGTGTTTAGAATTAACTTTTCTCACGCAGCCTATGATGATGTTAAAGAACGTGTAAAAATGATTAGAGAACTAAACGATGAGTTTGGTTATAACGCTTCTATTCTAGCAGATTTACAAGGTCCTAAACTTCGTGTTGGTGTTATGCAAGGAGAAGTATTTGTGCATCCAGGAGACGAAATTATTTTTGCTACCGGAAAACGTTTTACTGGTACAAAAGAACGCGTTTATATGACGTACGATAATTTTCCTCAAGACGCTAAAAAAGGAGAACGCATATTATTAGACGACGGTAAATTAATATTTGAAGTTGTTTCTACAGATAAAAAATCAGAAGTTAAAGCCAAAGTAATTCAAGGTGGTCCATTACGCTCTAAAAAAGGAGTAAATTTACCAAACACAAACATATCACAACCAGCGCTAACAGAAAAAGATATTGAAGATGCAAAATTTGCCTGCGAGTTAAAAGTAGACTGGATGGCATTATCATTTGTGCGTCATGCAGAAGATTTAATGGTTTTACAAGAACTTATTAAAAAACATAGCGATCACAAAATACCAATTATAGCAAAAATTGAAAAACCAGAAGGCGTAGCAAACATAGACAAAATTGTAGCCTATTGCGATGGTTTAATGGTAGCGCGTGGAGATTTAGGTGTAGAAATACCTGCCGAAGAAGTACCATTAGTACAAAAACAATTAGTACTTAGAGCTAAAAAAGCAAGAATACCAGTAATTATTGCAACGCAAATGATGGAAACTATGATAGATAGTTTAACACCAACGCGTGCAGAAGTTAACGATGTTGCCAACTCTGTAATGGATGGTGCAGATGCTGTAATGCTATCTGGAGAAACAAGTGTTGGTAAATATCCAGTGCAAGTAATCAAGCAAATGGCAAGTATAATAAAAAGCGTAGAAGACAGTGATTTAATTTCTGTACCTCACGAGCCACCAACAATACGTACAAAAAGATACATAACAAAATCTATATGTTATCATGCTGCACATATGGCAAACGAGATAGATGCAAAAGGGATTTCCACACTAACAAATAGTGGTTATACAGCCTTCCAAATATCTGCGTGGCGACCAAAAGCACACATATTAGTTTTTACCTCAAACCATCGTATTCTAACACAGCTAAACCTTCTTTGGGGAGTAAAAGCATTCTTCTACGATAAATTTGTAAGTACAGACGAGACTATAGAAGATGTAAATAAAATGGCCCAAGATATGGGTTATTTAGAAAAAGGAGATATGTTAGTAAGCCTTGCAGCCATGCCAATTCAAGAAAAAGGAATGGTAAATACACTTAGAGTTACAGAAATATAGTTGTTTTTTGGGCGTTACCTAAAGGTCGCGCTATTCACTATATCTTTTGTAAAACAAAAGGATGCCGTTACTATCGCTAACGCAAACTAAGGCAAGTAATAAACTAAAAAAACCAGCTACAAACCGTAGTTGGTTTTTTTATTTAAAAGCCAAATTTTAATTGTACAGTAACACTTTTAGGCTCAACCTTTTTTACTTTCTTTTCTGTATTTAAATTAGATAACGAGATCCCAAGTAAACGTACAGAGTTATTCATTTTTTCTTGATAAAGTAACTCTTTAGCTGTTTCTAAAACCACACTTTTATCACTTATAAAATAAGGCAAAGTTTTACTTCTTGTTTGCAATGTAAAATCGCTATACTTTATTTTTAGAGTAACAGTTTTACCAGCAACTTTACTTCTTATTAAACGTTTAGAAACCTCTTCGGCAATATGCTCAAGCTTTTCAAGCATAAATATTTCAGACGATAGGTTTTCGCTAAACGTACGTTCTGCAGCAAGGCTTTTTCTAATTCTATTTGGCTTTACTTCACTATTATGTATACCTCTAACAATATAATAATAGTAGCTACCAGATTTACCAAAATTTTGCTCTAAAAACTCTAAAGATTTAGACTTTAAATCTGTACCAGTAAAAATACCTTTTTGGTACATTTTTTCTGCAGTAACTTTACCAATGCCATAAAATTTTCTAATATCTAAAGCCTCTAAAAAGCCTAAAACCTCCTCAGGATTAACTGTTTTTTGTCCGTTAGGCTTATTATAATCACTAGCAACTTTAGCAATAAATTTATTAATTGAAATACCCGCAGAAGCTGTTAAACCAACCTCATTAAAAATTCGAGTTCTAATCTCTTCAGCAATTAACGAAGCACTAGGATTTCCTTTTTTATTTTCAGTAACATCTAAATATGCTTCATCAAGCGATAAAGGTTCAACCAAATCTGTATAATCATAAAAAATAGCTCGAATTTTAGAAGAAATTTCTTTATACCTATCAAATCTAGGCTTAACAAATATTAAATCCGGACACAAACGTCTAGCTTTAACACCACTAATAGCACTTCGCACACCAAATTTTCTAGCCTCATAACTTGCTGCACTTACAACGCCACGGTTACCGCCACCGCCAACGGCAATGGCTTTGCCTTTTAATTCTGGATTATCCATTGCCTCAACAGATGCATAAAAGGCATCCATATCAACATGAATAATTTTTCTTAACGCAAAATCTAAAGACATAGTGCAAATTTATTAATTCCTCTCCAAGCAGAAATCTCTATTTTTGTAATTTAGAACAAAATTAATAACAATATCTTGGTAAATAACCATAAACATGATTGAAATAGAACGCAAATTTCTAGTAAATTCTAATAATTTTAAAACACAATCTTACAATAGTTTTAAAATTAAACAAGGCTTTTTAAATACTCATAAAGAAAGAACTGTACGTGTAAGGTTAAAAGACGATATAGGGTATATTACTGTTAAAGGCGCATCATCAAAAAACGGATTATCTAGATTTGAATGGGAAAAAGAAATAACAACAAATGAAGCCAATTCACTATTAAAACTATGTGAAAATGGAGTTATAGATAAAACCAGATACGAAGTAAAAACCGGAAATCATATTTTTGAAATTGATGAATTCTACGGCGAAAATGCTGGTTTAATAATCGCAGAAATAGAGCTAACATCAGAAAATGAAAGTTTTGAAAAACCTAATTGGTTAGGAAAAGAAGTAACAGGAGAAATAAAATATTATAATTCGCAATTAAGTATAATACCTTTTAACAAATGGTAAACAATTTATATATGAAAAAAATACTATTATTAGCATTATTTGTATTAACGGCATGTAATCAAACAGAAAAATCTGATAATAAAAATATAGAAGTTTCTAGCAGTCTTAAAAAAAGTTTAGAACAAAAACCTTTACTAACTTCAAAACAACAATTAGAAGCCTTAAAAAATGATGGTTTTAAGGTTATGGACTATGTTGACGAGAAAACAAAAGACACTGTAATTATGCAACAGTATTTTATGGCGTTTTTAAAATCTGGTCCAATTAGAAATCAAAATGAAGAAGAAGCGACACGGTTACAAAAAGAACATTTAGCGCATTTGGGCAAAATGTACGATTTAGGTTATGCAGATATTTCTGGCCCTTTTGGAGACAATGGCGATTTAAGAGGTATTACAATTTATAATGTACCTAACCTAAAAATGGCAGATAGTTTAGCAAATGCAGACCCAATGGTTAAAGCAGGAAGATTAGAAATAGAAATACATCCTTGGTGGGCAGCCAAAGGTTACAGTTTACGTTAATAAAAAAGCCACAACAAATTGTTGTGGCTTTTTTATTTAAACTTGATTTAAAATCATTCTACAATAATCTTTTTAGTAACTACTTTAGAACCATCACTTATATTAAGTAAATACATTCCTGATTCTACATTACCAAGGCTTATTGCCTTGTTAAACTCTGCAGAAGTATTATTATAAGTTTTACTAATTATTGAGCGTCCACGAACATCAAATACATCTATACCAATATTACTTGAAGTTGTATTAAACTTTACATTAAACTCTCCATTATTAGGATTTGGATATACACTTAAATTACTTAATGAGAATTCATCAACACTTAAAGGGTTTAATACATTTACAGAATAATCTTCCACTTGCCCAAAAAATCCTGTTTCACAAGGATCATAATCATTATTAACACTATCTGTATTTTTCATACCTACTCTCATTGTAGTCGTTCCTAAAACAGCATCGTTTGGAACTGTAATTGCTAATGGAGAGTTAGAACTAGGTTGATCCACCATATTAACTATGGTTCCTAAATCGTATTCTTCTCCTGGGTCTAAGAAACTACAGTTTTGATTCCAATCTATCCATACTTTTACAACATAGAAAAAGTTTCCATTAGTATCTAAATTAACCGTCATATCATGAGTAGAGTTTCTTTCCACATCTGTAGAAATTGAAGTAAAATCTTCGTATGGCGCTGTACTAACAGTAGCATCTAAATTATTAATTGTATTATAAATAACACCAGTAATTCTATCTGAATCTGTTGCTTCAGCTGCAGATTGGCACACACTATCTGTTGTTGTAAGCGCTGCCGTTTCAGTTTTAGTTATAGATGGCGATGTAGCAGTAACTGTAATTGTATAATTACCAGGTGTACCAGTAGATAAACCTGTTATATCCATAGTAAAAGTACCATCTGTATTTAAAGATGTTGGAGAAAAAGTAATATTCGCTCCAGATCCTGCCGGTGAAATTGTGGCAGAAAATGTTGTCGTTTCAGAAAAACCATTTGAAGTTACATAAGAAAAATCATAACTAACATTATCTATATTACATACAGATTGTGCACCTGTAGTATTACTTATACTAAAATCCTGAGCACTTGATAAAGAAAAAACATCTGATATTGCATAAAAAACATTATCTGCTGCTTCGACTAAAATTCTTGAATTATTATTAGTTGCTATATTAGGAACTGTTATTGTAGCAGAACCATTATTAGGGACTCCAGAGGCTAAAGTTGTATTAAAATTTAATCCACCATCTGATGAAAATAAAATATTAACCGTCTGGCAATTTATAGTTGCATTATTAGTTTGACCAACAACCCAATTAACTACTTGAGTACTTCCTGGAGCCCAAGTTGGAGGTGTTGAAACAGTAAATGGTGTTACATTTTCTACAGTAACTACCATTTCGTCAGACTGTGTATTACCTGCAACAGGAGCATTATCTCTTACTGTTAATAAAAAACTCATAGTTCTTGCTACAGATGGCACAACCTCCCAAGTAGAAGCTAAAGAACCCGATAAAACAGTATTAAAGTCTGGAAAGTATCTAACTGGTGTTGTTTTTGGGTCTAGTGACCTAAATGTTGGTCCAGCTGTATTTGTTGATTGTGGAGGCATAGGTGCTGGAGTTGTATCGTTTTGCTCCCAAGAATAAGTTAATGAGTTACCGTCTGGATCTGTACCAACTCCTGTTAGTTTAAATGCTGTTGATGGTGGAATAGAGTAATCTACTCCTGCATTTGCAGTTGGTGCAGTATTTCCACTAGAAACAGATGTGCCACAAGTACTACTATTTCCTCCAGAGATATTTAACCACATTTCTTTAATGTTTTCACCATTAAAATAATCATCGCTATTATTTTGAATATTTGGCGCGCATATTCCAGCATATCCCATTATTGTAGAAGCACTTCCTGGTTCTACAGAAACAGAAGAACGTTGACAATTGTTATTTTGAGTATGGTTACCTCCAAACTGGTGACCTATTTCGTGTGCTACGTAATCTATATCAAAAGCATCTCCCATAGGAACTGGAGAACCAGTAACACCTTGTGCTTTAAAGCCTGTACAAGGAGAGTTTAATGAGGCTATACCTCCACCACCAGTACTAAATACATGTCCAATATCATAATTTGGTGAGCCTATATTATTATCACATGTTGTTTGGTTTTGACTAAGCATTGCTCCTCCATTATTATTTGTGTAAGGATCTGAATCTACATTTGGGCCTAAAAAAATTATACTTGTATTATCAACCATTGTCATGGTAAGACCTAAATCACGTACATATACACCATTGACGCGATTCATGGTTATAGTCATAGCGGCCATAACACTACTCATGGTTCCGCCATGAAATTGCGCATACTCTACAGTACAAGCTAAAGCTATACGATACGTTCTTAGTTGTCCATCGTCTGCATTTTTTAATGCCAAATATTCTTCATTAGAAATGCCACTTTTTTCGAATACTGACTCTGTCTCACAGACAAAATTATCTGTATTTGTATCACCTTCAGAATTAACAAAAACAATATATGTTTTTAAATCACTAGAATAAGGCTCTATAAAAACAGTTTTCTTTTCTGAAAAAATTGTTCCGCTTAATCCTTTTTCTGGAGTTATAGTTAAACGAAGCATTGCTGCTGGATTTTCTATACCAACGCCTACATATGTTTTTATATTAGGAAACTTTGCTGCCAAATCTGGTTCCATAATTGAAACTTCACTTATTCTAAAAGACTCAAATTTTCCTTCAGCATTAGGCATCTGGACGATAACGTTAGATGTTTTATCGTAACTTATACTTTTTGGAACATTATTTAAAGTTTGTGATAAATTATTTAAATCTACATTAAACAGTGTGGATTTTAAAGGAGTCGCTTTATAAAATTTATTTTCTATACTATTAGCTTTTTGTGTGCTAATTTGTGACCATATAACAGATTTCTTTTGAGCATGTATACTGATGGATAACAGTATTAACAGAAAAAGAAAAAATATATTTTTAAAGTAATTTTTTTTCATAATATATTGTTTTTTAAAAGTTTAAATATAATTTGATAATTATAGAAAGCCAAAGCTTATGTGTTAAAAAAACAACTATTAAATAAAAAAAGGAGGTAGGTTTTAAATAAAATGCAAATATGCCCTCCTTTTGCTAATAATTTTAATTGTATTCATAAAAAAAAGCGACTTATATAAGTCGCTTTTTTTTTATTCTTCAATTTCCTCTTGCATTACAAAATCTTCCATAAATTTTGTAGTATAATTTCCTGACAGATAATCTGGATGATCCATTAATTGTCTATGGAACGGGATTGTTGTTTTAATACCTTCTATAACAAACTCATCTAAGGCACGTTTCATTTTATTTATTGCTTCTTCTCTTGTTTGCGCAGTTGTAATTAACTTAGCAATCATAGAATCGTAATTTGGAGGTATTGAATAACCTGCATATACGTGAGTATCTAAACGTACTCCATGTCCTCCAGGCGCATGTAACGTTGTAATTCTACCTGGTGAAGGTCTAAAATCGTTAAATGGATCTTCCGCATTAATTCTACATTCTATAGAGTGTAATTGTGGTAAATAGTTTTTACCAGAAATAGGCACTCCTGCTGCTACAAGGATTTGTTCTCGTATTAAGTCGAAATCAATTACTTGCTCGGTAATTGGGTGCTCTACTTGAATACGTGTATTCATTTCCATAAAGTAGAAGTTTCTATGTTTATCTACTAAAAACTCTACTGTTCCAGCTCCTTCATACTTAATATATTCTGCTGCTTTTACAGCTGCTTCACCCATTTTTTTACGTAAAGCTGGAGTCATAAAAGGAGAAGGTACTTCTTCAGTTAATTTTTGGTGACGACGTTGTACAGAGCAATCTCTTTCTGATAAATGACATGCTTTACCATTAGAGTCTCCTACTATTTGAATTTCAATATGGCGAGGCTCTTCAATAAGCTTTTCCATATACATGTCATCATTTCCAAAAGCTGCTTTAGATTCTTGTCTTGCAGATTCCCATGCTTCTTGTAAGTCTTCTGGTTTCCATACAGCACGCATTCCTTTTCCTCCACCACCGGCAGAAGCTTTTAACATAACTGGGTAACCTGTTTCTTTTGCTATTTTTTTACAGTCTTCAAATGTTTCTATAACACCTTCACTTCCTGGTACACATGGTACGCCTGCAGCAATCATTGTAGATTTTGCATTGGCTTTATCTCCCATTTTATCAATCATATCTGGAGATGCTCCAATAAACTTGATATCGTGTTCTGCACAAATTTTTGAGAATTTAGCATTCTCTGATAGAAATCCGTATCCTGGGTGTATTGCATCTGCATTTGTAATTTCTGCAGCTGCAATAATATTAGACATTTTTAAGTAAGACTCACTACTTGGTGCTGGCCCAATGCAAACTGCTTCATCTGCAAATTTTACATGTAGACTTTCGGCATCTGCTGTAGAATATACTGCTACAGTTTTTATGCCCATTTCTTTACAGGTTCTAATAACACGTAGTGCTATTTCTCCTCTATTGGCAATTAATACTTTTTTAAACATAACGTTCTAAAAAATTTAAAATTCAAATTCCAAATTCCAACAAATTGGGATTTGTGTTTTGGAATTTTAAAATTGGGTTATGATGGGTCTACTAAAAATAATGGTTGATCAAATTCTACCGGAGAGGCATCATCAACTAATATTTTAACAATTTTACCTGAAACTTCAGATTCTATTTCATTAAATAGTTTCATTGCTTCAATAATACAAAGTACATCTCCTTCTGCGATTGATTGTCCTACTTCAACAAATAATGGTTTATCTGGTGATGGTTTTCTATAAAATGTTCCAATAATTGGAGATTTTACAGTTATATATTTTGAATCTTCTTTTTCTGGTGCTGCTGGAGTTGCAGGTGCTGCCGCTGCTGCTGGAGCAGGTGCCGCTTGTTGCATTTGCATTTGTGGCATTTGAGCCATTGGCATTTGCTGAACAATTGTAGTTTCAGAATCTGATCCTGTTCTTATTGTTATCTTAACGTCATCTGTTTCTAATTTAACCTCACTCGCTCCAGATTTGGCTACAAATTTGATTAAGTTTTGAATGTCTTTTAAATCCATAATTACAGTTATTAAGTTTTTTTATAGTTAGTTTATTTTCCGTTGTAGGCCCATTTAAAATAAATAGATCCCCAAGTAAAGCCACCTCCAAAAGCGGCAAAAATTAAATTATCTCCTTTTTTTAATTGTGATTCGTAATCATTTAATAATAACGGCAAAGTAGCAGATGTTGTATTACCGTACTTTTCTATATTCATCATTACTTTATCTGATTCTAAATCAATTCTATTAGCTGTTGCATCAATAATTCTTTTATTTGCTTGGTGTGCAACAAGCCAAGCGATATCATCTTTTGTAAGGTTATTTCGTTCTAATATTTTTACTGCTACATCTGCCATATTAAAAACTGCGTTTTTAAAGACTGTTTTACCGTCTTGAAACACAAAGTTTTCTCTTTTAGCAATACGCTCTGCTGTTACAGGATATGATGAGCCACTAGATTTTACTTGTAAAAATTCTCTTCCCGCTCCATTACTTCTAAGATACTCGTCTTGCAGTCCTAATCCTTCTTCATTTGGTTCAAATAAAACTGCACCTGCTCCATCTCCAAAGATTATACATGTTGCTCTGTCTTGATAATCTATCATAGAAGAGTTTTTATCTGCTCCTATTAGTAGTACTTTTTTGTATCTACCAGATTCTATATATCTAGATGCTGTAGACATACCAAATAGGAAACTAGAACAAGCGGCTTCTAAATCGAAAGAAAAGGCATTTACTGCTCCAATTTGCGTTGCAGTGTATGCAGATGTTGACGCTGCCTGCATGTCTGGTGTTGCAGTAGATACAATTACAAGATCAATTTCTTCTGGATTTATACCTGTTTTATTAATAAGGTCTTGGGCGGCTTTAATGGCCATGTAGGAAGTACCTTTGCCTTCACCTTTAAGAATGCGACGTTCTTTAATACCAGTTCTGGTAGTTATCCATTCGTCGTTTGTATCAACCATCGTTTCGAGAATCTCGTTGGTTAATATATAGTCTGGCACATATGCGCCCACAGCCGTGATTGCTGCTGAGATTTTACTCATACTTTTTAAGTTAATTTGACCAAAACGGTTCAAAAATCGTCCAAAAATGGCAAAATTTTAATGAATTTAATCATTTATTGCCAATAATAATGCAAATTAAGTTCTTTTTAACGTATAGAAAAATATATCATAAAAAAAACGCCCACAAGTGAGCGTTTTCTGTATGCATGCATAGTAAATTATGCTATATTTTCTTCTGCTACAGCGTTGTCAATTAATACTTGACCTCTGTAATAAAGTTTACCTTCAAACCAGTGTGCTCTGTGATATAAGTGAGGCTCACCTGTTGTTGGGCAAGTTGCAACTTGTGGCGCAGTTGCTTTATAATGTGTTCTTCTCTTATCTCTTCTTGTTTTAGAGATTTTTCTTTTAGGATGTGCCATTTTATTTTTTTATTTATCCGTTAATAGTTTCTTTAATGTATTCCAACGCGGGTCTATTTCCTCTTGGTCTTCTTTTATGTCCTTTTGTTTAGGGCTTAATTCTTCTAATTTTTCAAGTATGTCTGAATCTAATGTTCCATCTTCAACTCCTGGATGAACTCTTTTTCTTGGCATTGCAAGTACAATTAACTCATATACGTATTGTTGTATATTAATTTCATACTCTCCATGAGGAATGATTAAAATATCTATATTCTCATCATTATATTCCTCACCAAACTTAACTACTAAATCAAACTCATTGTTTAAAGGTTGATTATAAGGTTCATTTGTAACGTCACAGTTAATATTAACTGTTCCTGACACTTCAAAATGCAGTTCTAAAAGTGTTGTTTTCTTTTCTAATTCAACATCTACTTTTAAATTACTACTATTAAAGTCATCATACTCAAAATATTCAAAGAACTTACTGTCAATTTCGTAATCAAAATGATGTTTTCCTACTTTTAGTCCTACAAATGGTATTGTAAACTGTTTCAATGGCTTCATTATCACATCTCTTTTGAGCCCGCAAATATACAAATCTTTTTTAAACTAAAAGACTTATCAACAATTTTTTGTTGACTTCTTTTTTTTATTTTCTATTATCGAAACGCTTACGCTTACTTATAGCGAGTGGGTTTTTGTTTAATTCTGTATATTCGTTACGATTGTTAAATATTTTAATTGCTGCAAATAAGGCTTCTTTAAAAGAGCTTATGTCTGCAATTCCTTTTCCTGCGATTTCATATGCTGTACCATGATCTGGTGAAGTCCTTACTCTATTTAATCCTGCTGTATAATTAACACCTTGACCAAAAGAAAGTGTTTTAAATGGTATTAATCCTTGATCGTGATAAGATGCAATTATAGCATCAAAACTTTTATAATTATTGCTTCCAAAAAAACTATCGGCAGCATAAGGACCAAATACTAATTTTCCAGAATCTTTAATTTTTTTTATGGTTGGGCGCATTACCGCATCATCTTCACTGCCAATTACACCATTATCTCCAGTATGAGGGTTTATACCTAAAACTGCTATTTTAGGTTTGTTAATTCCAAAATCCTGTTTTAATGAATTGTAAACCGTTTCAATTTTTTTGGTAATTAGCTCAGGTGTTATATGGCTAGAAATATCTTTCACCGGAACATGATCTGTAAGCAAACCAACCCTAAGCGAGTTTGTTACCATAAACATTAAACTTTCTCCTTCAAGTTCTTTTGCCAAATAATCTGTGTGTCCAGGAAAATTAAATGTTTTTGATTGTATATTACTTTTATTAATTGGCGCAGTTACCAAAACATCAACCTCTTCGCTTTTTAAAGCTTTAGTTGCTGCCGATAAAGATTTTACTGCATATTCACCAATTTTTAAATTTTCTTCACCAAAACTAATATGAACATCTTCTTTCCAGCAATTAAATACATTTACCTTTTTATTTGAAACTTGATTTAAATGTTGAATACTATTTAAATGAACATTTAACTTAAAATGATTTTTAACAAAGTTCATGGTTTTAACTGAAGCAAATATTATAGGTGTACAAAACTCTAACATTCTTTGGTCTTCAAATGCTTTTAGTATAATTTCTGGTCCTATTCCATTTAAATCTCCTATTGAGATACCAACTTTTATATTTTCTTCTCTACTCATTAAATTTGATAACTATTGTTTGTAAATTTACAGTCACAAATTTAATTAAATAATACTCGATAAAGTATGTTTACCGGAATTATTGAAACCTTAGGTGTTGTAAAAACCTTAAATAGAGAGCAAGATAATTTACATATTACAATAAATAGTAGCCTTGCTAATGAACTTAAAATAGACCAAAGTGTCTCTCACAATGGTATTTGTTTAACTGTTGTAAATATTGGAGATGAAGAATATACTGTTACCGCAATTAAGGAAACTATAGAAAAAACCAATATTGGAGATTTAAAGGTAAATGACATTGTTAATATTGAACGTGCAATGAAACTTGGTGATAGGCTTGATGGACATATTGTGCAAGGTCATGTTGATGAAATAGCAGAATGTATTGAAGCTAAAGAAACTAATGGTAGCTGGTTATTTACTTTTAAATATAGTAACAACTCTATAAACCTTACAATAGAAAAAGGTTCTATTACTGTTAACGGTGTAAGTTTAACAGTTGTGAACTCTAAGAAAAATGAATTTAGTGTAGCAATAATTCCTTACACTTTTGAGCACACAAATTTTAATACCTTTTCTAAAGGTTCTATAGTAAATTTAGAGTTTGATGTTATTGGTAAATACGTAAGTAAATTAAATACTGTAAGAAATTAAGCTAATTTTCTAGTTTTTTTATAAGCAACAAAAGCACCATACAATATTCCTAAAATTAAGAGCACTAGTATACCTCCGTCAATTGGCGTACCTGGTGGACCAGGCGGCTGCGGTGGTGGTGGTGGATCAAATGGACCTTGAGCCGAACACACAAAACTTATTAATATAAATAAGAATGAGGCAAATGTCTTTTTATATTGTTTCATAACTTGGTGGTAAATGTATAAAAAAAACTGTCTTATCAAAACTTTTCAACAGTTTTTTCGACAAAAAAATCCTATGAACGGTATTTTTTTTCGACAAAATACCTAAAAGTCGTCAAAAATAGCATATTTGAAAATTTGATATATTTCTATTCGGCTACTAAATTGTTAATAAATAGTAAAATTCAAAATTCTATTTAATAAAGATAAATTTTTGTAAAAAATACAGCATAAAAAAAAAGACTTTAGAAAACTAAAGTCTTTTTTAATACTAGTGGTCCCACTTGGGCTCGAACCAAGGACCACCTGATTATGAGTCAGGTGCTCTAACCAACTGAGCTATGGGACCAAAATTGGTCTGCAAATCTACTATTATTTTTAAAACGCTACAAGAAATTATTTCTTTATTTCACAATTTATTTCTTGGCACAGTTCAATTAAAACTCCATTTGATGATTTTGGGTGCAAAAAAGCAACTAATTTATTATCGGCACCTTTCTTGGGTGTTTCGTTTATAACTTTAAATCCCTCAGACTTTAAGCGTTTTATTTCAGCTTCAATATCTGTTACATCAAATGCAATATGGTGGATACCTTCGCCTTTTTTTTCTATAAATTTTGCTATTGCACTATCTTCTTTTGTTGCTTCTAATAATTCAATTTTATTTTCTCCAACTTTAAAAAAGGAAGTATTTACTCCTTCAGATGCTACTTCTTCAATTTTATAATGTGGTTCTCCAAATAATTTACTAAATAATGTATTTGATTCTTTTAGGTTTTTTACTGCTATTCCAATGTGTTCAATTTTATTCATATATAATATTGTAAAATGGTATAATTTATAGTTTATAAATTAATTATTAAGGTACAAATTTTGCTTTCAAAAATAGTATAATATTTAAAAAGCGTATTTTTGCAGTCCATTCTTTACTGTTAAAGTATTGAAAGCAATAAAAATAAATGAAAACAGAAGAAAGTCAAAGACAAAAAAAAATAGGATCGGTTTTACAACGCGATCTAGTAGACATATTACAAACTGCTGCAACACAAGGTGGCATGCGCGGTGTTATAATCTCAGTATCTAAAGTTTCGGTTACTGTAGATTTATCTGTCGCTAAAGTATATTTAAGTATTTTTCCTAATGATAAAGCAAAGGAATTGGTTGAAGGTATAAAATCTAACCAACCTTTTATTCGTCATGAATTAGCTAAGCGCACAAAAAATCAACTACGAAGAATGCCACAACTTTACTTTTTTGTGGATGATTCTTTAGAGCATATAGATAAAATTGAACAATCTTTAAAAAGAGAAGATAACCCAATTAAAAATCAAGATTTATTGGGGAAACGCAAAAAATCTTAACTATTGAGTTTTTCGTATTACATTGCTAAACGTTATTTGCGCTCTAAAAGCAGTAATAATGCTATAAACTTTATCACTTACATAGCTATTGGCGGTATTATTTTAGGTGCTGCTTCTTTATTTATAGTACTTTCTGGATTTTCTGGTTTACGTGATTTTACTTTGCAATTTACCACTGTTATAGATCCAGATTTAAAGGCTGAAACTACTATTGGAAAATCATTTTTATTAACCACTTCTAATGAAGATAAATTAAACAGTATTGATGGTGTTGTTTCTTATTCTAAAATAGTAGAAGAGCGCGTAATAGGTTCTTTTGATGGTGCTAAACAAGCATTTTATATAAAAGGTGTAGATGAGAATTTTAGCACTATTAACACCTTAGACTCTATTATACCATACGGGAGTTGGTTAACACCAAAAACCAACCAAGTTGTTGTTGGTTATGGCGTGTCTAACAATTTAAATCTTGGTGTTTTAAATTATGGAAAACGCCTTTATTTAGGTGTGCCAAAACCAGGAAAAGGACAAATAAGTTCTATAAACGAAGCTTTTAATCAAGTTGAAACAGTTTGCGTAGGTATTTTTACAGTGAATGAAAAACTAGATGCTAGCCATATTTTTTCTTCTATAGAATTAGCGCAGGAACTTTTAGGTTATAAAGAAAACCAAATATCAAGTATAGAGTTTAAACTTAAAGATGATGCAGATGAAAACATTGTTAGCTCTAAAATTCAAGATGTTTTAGGAAAATCTATAACTATTAAAAATAAAGCACAGCTTAACGACTCGTTAAATAAAATGCTAAACACAGAAAATTTGGCTGTTTACTTAATTTTTACTTTAATATTAATTATTGCTTTTTTTAATGTTGTTGGGTCTTTAATTATGATGATGCTAGATAAGAAAAAAAGCTTAATAACTTTATTTAATATTGGCGCTACGGTAAAAGATATTAGAAAAATTTTCTTTTTACAAGGTACTTTAATGAGTATTGTAGGTGGTTTAATAGGCTTAATTGTAAGTACGCTTTTGATTTTATTTCAGCGTTACGGACCTGAAAATATGAAAGTAATGATTACTGAAAATTTAGCCTATCCTGTTACTTTTAATGTTGTAAACTTATTTATTGTATTTGTAACAATTACTGTTTTAGGTATAATAGCATCAAAAATTGCTTCGGTTAGAATTACAAAAGCAATGGTAAAAACCATTTAGTAATTGCTTACTCTGTAAATTGAAAATCACCAAATTTTTCTAAAACCTCATCAAAGGCAGCAAATACGTCTTTTGAGTCGTCACTTGTTACCATTTTCATGCGATATTCTTTAAAATGCGGAATACCTTTAAAATAGTTAGTATAATGTCTTCTGGTTTCAAAAACGCCAAGTACTTCACCTTTCCAATCTATAGACATTTGTAAATGTCTTCTAGCTGCTTCTACGCGTTCCTGCATAGTAATTGGTCTATAATGTTCTCCTGTTTCAAAAAAGTGTTTTACTTGCTTAAAAAACCAAGGGTTTCCAATTGTAGCTCTACCTATCATGCAACCATCTAAACCATAATCGTCACGCATTTCCATAGCACGTTCTGGAGAAGTAACATCTCCATTGCCAAATACAGGAATATGCATTCTCGGGTTATTTTTTACTTGAGCTATAGGTTTCCAATCGGCTTCACCTTTATACATTTGTGCTCTGGTTCTACCGTGAATAGCAATAGCTTTACAGCCAACATCTTGCAACCTTTCGGCAACCTCAACAATTTTTATAGAATCATGATCCCAACCTAAACGTGTTTTTACTGTAATTGGAATATTGGTACGTTTAACCATTTCGGCAGTAAGTTGCTCCATTAAACAGATATCTTTTAAAATACCAGCACCAGCGCCTTTACTTACAACTTTTTTTACTGGACAACCAAAATTAATATCTATAATATCTGGGTTAGATGCAGAAACAATATCAATAGTTTCTAGCATACTGTCCATATTGGCTCCAAAAATTTGGATACCAACTGGTCTTTCTTTTTCGTAAATATCAAGTTTCATAACGCTTTTAGCGGCATTACGTATTAAACCTTCACTACTTACAAACTCGGTATAAACAACGTCTGCACCTTGTTCTTTGCATAATGCTCGAAATGGTGGATCGCTTACATCTTCCATAGGTGCTAAAAGCAATGGAAAATCAGGTAGTTCTATGTTGTCTATTTTTACCAAAATGATTTCTTTTTTGCAAAATTAATGTTTTTTGGGTAATTATAAATGAATGCTATAAATTAGTGACTATGAAAAAAATTATAATACTCTCGTTTATTATTTTTTGTAGTTGTGCTTCAAAAAAAAACACATCCAAATTAAAAACCATTAGTAACAACCATTTTGAAATTACTTATCCAAAAAGTTGGGTGAAATTTGGAGCTATGGGATATGTATATTTAACTCCAAAAACATTAAGAAAAGCAAATCCAGAAGATGAATTAAATAACATATCTGTAAGTAGAAATGTATTAAATGTCGAAAAATTTATAGGCCTAGAAAACACTTTAAAAGAACACGCAAACACGCTAAGAAGAAACGAAAGCAATAAAGAATCTAAAATTATAAAAATGGAAGAAAATTCAAAGTTTGTTTATAAAATTGAATCTTTAGTGGAATATAAATCTGAAAAAAATAAATATAAGAGGTTAGAGTTTTTCTATATTAAAAATAACAGACTCGATTTTATTCGCTTTCAAATGAAGGAACATTATTTTGGTATGTATTATAATGAAGCTTTGGCTATTGTAAATTCATTTATACCCAAATAGCAACGTGATAATTCCTTTCGAACCTGAAGTTTTAGGGTACTACATAAACATACATCTTGTTTTAGAGTACTTAGCCTTTTTTATTGCCTTTCGATATTATGTTTATTTAAGAAAACATAGTATTGATGTTATTTCTGGAGGTAATAGATTGTCTATAATATTAGGTGCTGCTATTGGTGCTTTAATTGGTTCTCGATTAGTTGGTTTATTAGAAAACCCGTTTGTAGAATGGACTCAAGCAAATATTTTAAATATTCTAAACACTAAAACCATAATGGGTGGATTGTTTGGAGGATTACTTGGTGTAGAGTTAGCTAAAAAAAGTATTGGCGAAACACACTCTTCGGGAGATTTGTTTGTTTTCCCTATTATTTTAGGCATCTTTATTGGTCGTATTGGGTGCTTTCTTTCTGGTGTAAAGGAGTTTACTTACGGTAAAGAAACCACATCTATTTTCGGGATGGATTTAGGCGATGGTATACTTCGCCATCCAACAGCTTTATATGAGTTGTTTTTTTTACTAATCTTATTTTTTAGCTTAAATTACTTTCAAAACAAGGCAACATTAAAAAATGGAGAACTTTTTAAAATATTTATGCTTTCTTACTTTGGCTTCCGTTTTTATATTGAGTTTTTAAAACCAAATGTGTTTTATGTGTTGGGACTAAGTACCATTCAAATATTATGTGTAATTTGTTGGTTATACTATTACCGTTTCATTTTAAAAATCATAAAAAATGCCCGTTAGAAAATATACGTATTACGATTTTACATTAAGTTTATGTCCTGAATGTTTGCGACGTGTTGATGCTAAAATAGTGTTTGAAAATGATAAGGTTTATATGCTTAAACGTTGTAACGAGCATGGTAATAGTAAGGTGCTTATAGCAGATGATATTGAGTATTACAAAAACATAAGAAACTATAACAAACCTAGTGAAACACCATACAAGTTTAATACTAAAACACACTATGGTTGGCCTTATGATTGCGGGCTTTGCCCAGACCACGAACAACATTCATGCTTAACCGTTGTAGAAGTTACAGACCGTTGTAATTTAACTTGCCCAACCTGCTATGCTGGATCTTCACCAACCTATGGAAGACATAGGACTCTAGAAGAAATTAAAACAATGCTGGATACTATTGTAGCTAATGAAAAAGAACCAGATGTTGTACAAATTTCTGGAGGAGAACCAACAATACATCCACAGTTTTGGGAAATTATGGACTATGCAAAGTCACTACCTATTAGGCATTTAATGCTAAATACAAACGGAATAAAAATTGCTAAAAATCTCGCTTTCGCAGAAAGACTAAAAACCTACGCTCCAGATTTTGAAATTTATTTACAATTTGATTCGTTTGAAAACCATGTACTACGTGAATTAAGAGGAGCAGATTTAAACGATATACGTAAACAAGCAATTAAAAATTTAAACACAGTAAATCTATCAACAACTTTAGTTGTAACGCTTCAAAAAGAATTAAATGATAACGAAATTGGAAAAATTATTGATTATGCTTTAAAACAAAAGTCTGTACGTGGTGTAACCTTACAACCAACACAAATTGCAGGAAGATTAGATAATTTTAATCCCGAGACAGATAGGATGACACTTACTGAGGTTAGAAGAAAGATAATGGAACAAACTTCAATTTTTAATAGTGACGACCTTATACCTGTACCATGCAATCCCGATGCTTTAGTTATGGGTTATGCGCTTAAATTAGAAGAAGAGGTATTTCCTTTAACGCGCTATATAAACCCTACAGATTTATTAGATAATAGTAAAAACACTATTATTTATGAGCAGGATGAACAGCTTCAAGATAAGATGATTGAGCTCTTTAGTACTGGAAATTCTGTAGAAGTTGCCGAAGAAAATTTAAAATCTATTATGTGTTGTCTTCCAAATATTGATGCACCAAACTTAGGTTATGACAACTTATTTAGAGTTATTATTATGCAGTTTATAGATGCTTATAATTTTGATGTTCGAGCTATAAAAAAATCGTGTGTTCACATTGTTGATAAAGACAATAAAATTATTCCGTTTGAGACTATGAATTTATTTTATCGTGATGATAAAAAAGAACGATTAGAAGAACTTAGAAATGAAATATAAAATACAGTTACTAATCTTTATTTAATTGTAAACTATATCACTTTTAGAATATAAAATTAAAAAATATGTTTTTAGCACCAAATATGAATTTAGATGGGTTTATTGCAATCATTATACTTATAATGGTTGGTCCTGCAATCTTATTTTTTATAATAGCCTCAATTTTAACAGTAAAAAAGAAAAAGAAAGTTTCTAAAGTTTTTTGGATTTTAGGAGTGGTTTATTTAATTATAAGCTTTGGAGTTTGCGGCGCATTAATTGCTAGCAATTAAATACTTTAAAATAAACTTTGTTTTAATCTCTATTTTGAATTCTATTTCGCTCTTTATTATAACTATTTTTTTCGTTAGAACTTAATGTTCTATTTCCAAATTTATAACTAAAACCCAGTTTTATATAACGGTTATCTAAGTTAGTAATTTGAGAATTTCGTTGATTAAAATAGTTTGTAACAGTATTATAATCGGCTTTATTAAATAAATCTGAGGCTATTAAAGACACCGTTCCTTTTTTGTTCCAAATGGTTTTTGAAATTGCAATGTCTGAAAAAAGTTGCCCTTTAGAAATTATAAGTCCTTGCAAGTTTTTACTAGAATATGTTAGAGAAAATGATGTTGATAAGCTATTGTCTTTTAAAAAACTAATATCTCCTATTAAATAGGTGTAATTAGACCATTGGTCTAGCTTTATGGCTTGATTTTCAATTTGTGTTTTTTCTATAGTATTATAAACTTCTGTACCAAAATATAACGATAACTTATCGAAAACTGTAAAATAGCTTTCGTAACTAAAACCTAAAGCTGTTGTTTTTCCAATATTTGCTGGTGTATAAGTAATAATATTTGTCTCGTTATTTTGAATTGGTAACTCGTTAATATTATTTTCTGTACTCGTTAAAGTAATATATACTTGATGCCTATCATTTATTATGGTACCAACATCCCATTTGTTATTAAATGATGGTTGTAAATTTGGATTACCAGAAACTATTACATTATCATTTAAATAAAACTCAAAAGGATTTAGAGATTGATAACTAGGTCTTGATATAGTTCTTTTATATTTAGCATAAATAGAAATAGATTCTGTGGTTTGATAGTTTAATAAAACTGTTGGAAAAAGCTTTAAATAATCTTGAGAGTTTATATTCCCTAGAGATTCTCCTTCAATATTGGTTTGCTCTAAACGTAAACCCGTTGTTATATTAAAATCACCAAAACTTTGGTCTAGGCTAGCATAGGCTGCAAAAACATTTTCAGAATAATCAAATATATTAGCGCTATTTAATTCTTCTTGATTGTTTATAACATCTAATCTGGTTATGTCACTATTTGTATTTACAAACGAACCTTTTACACCAACAGATAAAGAAGTTTCTTCATTAAATGGAATACTATAATCTATTTTAGACGAAACAATATCAATATCTTGATTAGAATTTGTGTTAAAAGCTGTTACAAAATCAAGATCACCAGTATTTGTATAATATTGGCTATTTACATTTTGTGCTCTAGTATAGTCGTAATTAGTATAATGTGCATTTACTGAAAGTTTACTGCTATTTTTAAATGTACTAACATAGTCTGCATCAAAGCCTAAATTATGCTTATCATCTCTAGATAATGTATTTGCTACAAAACTTGATAATAAACTAGTATTATCATCTGTAATTCTAGTTTGGTTTTTAGTTCTATATTTAAAATATGGTGTTATTGAGATGTTAGAAGATAAACTAAAGGTGTTGTTATCATTAATAAAATAATCGAAATTTATATTAGTATTATGGTTTTCAGACCATGTATTTCTATTGAGTTTTGATTTCCATAGCTCATCAAGATTATTTTGATTGTCTAAATAATTTATCTCACCATCATTAAATCTATTAATTTTATTTTTCGAATAACTATAATTAGCAGATAAACTAACTTTATTTTTTTTAAAAAAATTAGAAACACCTCCGTTATAACTAGGAAAAACACCTTGCTTATAACTACCAAAAACACGACCTCTATATCCAGTAATTAAGTTTTTGTCCATTACAATATTTAATACCGTTCCACTTGAGGCATCGTATCTTGCTCCTGGAGAAGTAATTGCTTCTATAGACTTTACACTATTTGCAGGTGAGTTTTCTAAAAGCTGAATAATCTCTGCTCCAGATAAATTTACCTTTTTATCGTTAATATAAATTGTTGGAGACGATCGCTTTATAGTTATATTTTCTCCAGAAACCATAACAGAAGGTGTATTACGTAAAACATCAAGTAAATTCCCTTCAGTTAAAGCGGTGTCTTTTACATCAAAAATTAAACGGTCTGGTTCTATTTGTACAGTAGGTTTTTTATAATTAACAGTAATCTCACCAAGTGATTCCTGAGACATTTTTAAAACTATAGTTCCTATATTTAAATCTTTTGATACACTTATTTTTTTAGATATAGACTCGTAACCAATAAAAGAGAGTTTTAAAATAAAGTCACCAAAACTTATGTTTTCAATAATAAAATTTCCCGCTTCATTGGTGGTTGATCCTGTAATAATATCTGTCTCGTTTGCATTATAAATAACGGTGTTAACATAAGCAACGGCTTCATTATTCTCATCAACAACATTACCTGTTATATTAAATTCTTGTGCATTACCTAAAGAGGTGATTAAAAATAGCGTATAAAAAAAACCTTTCATTTGTAAGTCAATATAGTTTGCCAAGATAATAATAGTTTTTTACTTTTTAGTACGGGAAAAACCGTAAATCTCAACACTTTGTATTCCTAATAAAAACTTAAAAATCGCTAATATTTGCACTATATTTGCACTCTCTTTCATTTTTAAGAGTATTTTAGACTATGAAGAATATTAGAAATTTTTGCATTATTGCACATATTGACCACGGTAAAAGTACACTTGCAGACCGTTTACTTGACGTAACTGGATCTGTAACAGCGCGCGAGCAACAAGCGCAGCTTTTAGACAGTATGGATTTAGAACGTGAACGTGGTATTACTATTAAATCTCATGCCATACAAATGGATTATACATTAAATGGCGAACAATATGTTTTAAACTTAATTGACACTCCTGGTCACGTAGATTTTTCTTACGAAGTCTCTAGATCTATTGCGGCCTGCGAAGGCGCTTTATTAATTGTAGATGCTGCACAAAGTATACAAGCACAAACAATATCTAACTTATATTTAGCACTAGAAAATGATCTAGAAATTATTCCTGTACTTAATAAGGTAGATTTACCAAGTGCTAATCCAGAAGAAGTAACAGATGATATTGTAGACCTTTTAGGTTGTGATCCAGAAGAAGTTATTCATGCCAGTGGAAAAACTGGTTTTGGTGTAGAAAATATTTTAAAAGCGATTATTGAGCGTGTTCCTGCTCCAAAAGGAGATCCAGAAGCGCCTTTACAAGCCTTAATTTTCGACTCTGTTTATAATACTTTTAGAGGTATAGAAACTTACTTTAGAGTGTTTAATGGTGAAATTAAAAAAGGACAAAAAATTAAATTTGTCGCTACAGATAAAGAATATTTTGCAGACGAAGTTGGTACTTTAAAACTTAACCAAGTTGCAAAACAAAGTGTAAAAACTGGAGATGTTGGATACTTAATAACCGGTATTAAAGCAGCTAAAGAAGTAAAAGTAGGAGATACTATTACAGATTTTGCAAACCCAACAACAAATATAATTGAAGGTTTTGAAGATGTAAAACCAATGGTTTTTGCTGGTATTTATCCAGTAGACACAGAAGATTACGAGGAGCTAAGAAACTCTATGGAAAAGCTACAACTTAATGATGCATCATTAGTATTCGCTCCAGAAAGTTCTGCGGCTTTAGGGTTTGGTTTCCGTTGTGGATTTTTAGGAATGTTACACATGGAAATTATACAAGAACGTTTAGAACGTGAGTTTGACATGACAGTAATAACTACTGTACCAAACGTATCTTACTATGCTTATACAAACAAAGAACCAGATGTTCCTTTTATTGTAAATAACCCTAGTGATTTACCAGAACCAACCATGATAAATCGTGTTGAAGAGCCTTTTATTAAAGCTACAATAATTACAAAGTCAGATTTTGTTGGTAATGTAATGAGCTTGTGTATAGAAAAACGTGGTATGATTACTAATCAAACCTATTTAACACCAGAACGTGTTGAACTAACTTTCGATATGCCTTTAGCAGAAATTGTTTTCGATTTTTACGATAGATTAAAAACTGTTTCTAAAGGTTATGCTTCTTTCGATTATTCTCCAATAGGTATGAAAACATCAAAATTAGTACGTTTAGATGTGTTACTAAATGCACAACCTGTAGATGCGCTTTCTGCATTAATTCACGCAGATAATGCACATACAATTGGTAAAAAAATGACAGAGAAGTTGAAGGAATTAATACCTCGTCAACAATTCGATATTCCAATTCAAGCTGCTATTGGAGCAAAAATTATTGCTCGTGAAACTGTTAAAGCATTACGTAAAGATGTAACTGCAAAATGTTATGGTGGTGATATTTCACGTAAACGTAAGCTACTTGAAAAGCAGAAAAAAGGTAAAAAACGTATGCGCCAAGTTGGTAATGTAGAAATACCTCAACAAGCATTTATGGCTGTTTTAAAGCTTAATGATTAATTTGAGTTTATAGTATAAAAAAACCTTCAGTTTTCACTGAAGGTTTTTTTATTTTAAAGACATTAAATTATCTTTTAAACTTCTTCGTTTGCTACAACTTCAACATCAAATGGTTTACCTAAATAAACCAATTGCGATTCATTATCTAAATTATCTATATTTTTATTGTACGATGAGATTATACTTAATTCTCCATCTCCATTTTTAATAAATAACGGAATTATTTCTTTATCATTATTAGAAATTTCAATTAAACTATCGTAATGTTCTTTATCCTTTAATTCAATTTCTTGAATGCTTGGGTATTTTCTAGTTACATTACTAAGCGTATTATAATCGTCTGTGTGGCTAAAAAGTCCTTCTTTTGGGTTGTTAGATACATCTTTCATTTCATCTGTAGTCACTAACCTAAAAGACCCATTTTCACCAAATTGTTTACTAAATTTATTTATTGCATATTTATTAATGTCTGAGCTTCCTGTTAAAGCCATTAAATAGCCAACATCATTTAATTCAATATTATCTAATAATGTATCTGAATAAATGTTAGTAGAAATAGCTTCCAACCCTAAATCTTTAGCTTTAGCAATATTACTTTGATTGCTATCTATTAAAACAACATGTCTTCCATTAGACTCTAAATAGTGACCAAGTAATCGAGACACTTTAGAGGCTCCAACAATTAAAATACCATTAGACTGTGTTAAAAATACGCCTACAATTTTAGCAAATAATCTAGCAGTGGTTGCGTTTAACAAAACAGTTCCTAGAACAATCATAAATACTAATGGTGTAATATATTCTGCACCACTAATTCCCTCTTTAGCCAACTTTAAACCAAATAATGAAGCAATACCTGCCGCTACAATACCTCTTGGGCCAACCCAACTTATAAAAAGCTTTTCGTTAAATTTTAAACTAGAGCCATAAGTGCTTAAAAACACCCCTAACGGCCTAACAACAAATACAATTATGGCAAATAAAATAGCTGTATTCCAACTATAAATTAAGTATAATTCCTCCATATTAATATTTGCTGCTAACAGTATAAATAAAATAGAAATTAATAAAACACTTAATGATTCTTTAAAGTATAAAATATCTTTAAGGTGTGGCGATTTTGAGTTTCCTAAAACCATACCCATAACTACAACCGCTAATAATCCAGATTCGTGTGCAAAAACATCTGACAATACAAAAACACCTAATACTGTAGCCAAAGTAAATACATTCATTAAATAATGAGGAACCAATTTTTTGTTTAAAATAAAATTAAGTCCATGAGCAAATGTAAACCCAAAAGTTGCACCAAAAAGAACAATTTTGCCAAACTCTATAAATGCAGTTTTTGTAAATTCTCCACCAGCATCAACGCTAATAAACTCAAAAACTAAAACGGCAACTAAAGCACCTATTGGATCTATTAAAATACCTTCCCATTTTAATACTGCCGAGACGTCTTTTTTTAACGGGATATTTCTTAAAATTGGTGTTATTACTGTAGGACCAGTAACAATTATTAAAGCAGAAAATAAAAAAGAAATCTTCCAACTTAAATCAAAAATATAATGTGCAGAAGCTCCGGCAGCAAAGAAAGTAACTATAGAACCTATAGAGATTAATTTAGTAATTGCAGGTGCTACATTTTTTATTTCTCCCATTTTTAAAGTCAATCCACCTTCAAAAAGAATAATACTTATAGCCAGCGAAACAAAGTAAAAGAGGCTTTCTCCTGGAAATAAACCTTCTTCTCCATTCCAAATTGGTTCAATCCATTTTGTGCCATCTTCGCTTAAAAACTCTGCAGCAATAGGCCCAACTAAAAGCCCAATAAGTATTAGCGGTAAAATAGCTGGAATTTTAAATTTCCATGCAACCCATTGTGCTAATATTCCTAAAATAATTATTCCTCCTAATTCTACCATATTGTAAACTGTTGGTTTTTTTAAAAATGTTAAAGTTAAATATAATAAAACAATTTTATGGTCAATTAACATTACTACAACGTTTGTGAGATTATTTTAAAACACTATCTTCCCTTTTTTTTTTGAATTAAACCTTACGTGACTAAAAAACCATTTCAAACTATAGGAATAGGCATAGCCTTTTCTCCAAACCTTAAAGCAAATTTATATGAAGCCGCACGACTAGCACTTTATTTTGATTGTAAATTGGTTATTATTCATGTTGGAAATGAATCTGAAGATAAAATAAAAACCCTAAAAAGTATTCTAAACACGTTTAAAAACGACCATTTAGATTATGAGGTAATTTTTAAAACAGGTAATCCTGTTGAAGTTATTTTAAGAGCTTCAATAGAAAAAGAAATAGACCTTCTAGTTATTGGTGCTGCTAAAAAAGAAAAGTTTTTAACTTATTATGTAGGCTCCATAGCTAGAAAAATTACGCGTCAAGCAAAATGTTCCTTATTATTATTAATTAATCCTTCAATAGAAAGATTACCTTGTCAACACATAGTGGTTAATGGTTTAGAAGACCCAAAAACCGAACAAACTATTGCTACAGCTTTTTATGTGGGTTCAAAATTAAATTCTGAAAAAATAACGGTAGTTGAAGAAATTAAACAAAATGAAATTTCTGTAAAGGTTGATGATGATAAAACACTTAGAAAAACTCAAATTGTAAAAGAAAGACTTAGAAACCGTGAGCGATCAAGAATAAACAATATCATTGAAAATATACCAAAAGCCTTTACTAAAAATATTGTAATAAAATCACAACCAATATTTGGTACTCAAGGTTATTCTATTGGGCATTACGCACAAATTGCAAGAGCAGATTTATTGGTGATGAATGCACCAACAAAAATGACCTTTTGGGATCGTTTATTTCCTCATGATATAGAACACATTTTAACCGAATTACCAACCGATGTTTTAATTATTCAATGAGACCAAAAAAGAATAACATAAAAACATTTTTTAAAGCATTACCAAAAAATATATTTTCTGGTTTTGTAGTAAGTTTAATTGCTTTGCCTTTAGGTTTAGGTTTAGCAATGGCTAGTGATGCGCCACCAATTGCAGGTGTTATAGCAGCTGTTATTGGTGGTGTTTTGGTCTCTATTTTAGGAGGAAGCAACGTTACAATTGCTGGACCAGGAAATGGTTTAGTTGGTGTACTTTTAGTTGCTATTACAACCTTGGGTTTAGAAAGTGCTTATGCCGCAATAATTTGTTCTGGAATATTACTTTTAATACTAGGTTTTTTGCGATTAGGAAAACTAGCAGATTTCTTTCCTTCTTCTGCAATACAAGGTATGCTAGCTGCAATTGGGCTAATTATTTTAGGAAAACAGTTTCATATCATGCTTGCACATCGCATTAAACGAGAAGATACAATAGAATACTTATTAGAAATTCCTTTTACTATAAACGATGCTGTACATTATGATAATACAGGACTTATTTACGCTGCCATAGCTGGTATTATAAGCTTTATTATAATGATATTTTATTCAAAAATTAGAAATAAATACCTACAACTTATTCCTGCTCCAATGTGGATTGTTATTCTATCTATCGCCTTTAGTTATTATTTTGAGTTGGTAGCACATGAAAACAATCCTATTGCGATAGAGTATATGATTTCTGGAATTCCAGAGTTTTCTCAAATTATAGAACAATTACCTACAGTAAATTTTAGTAAAATTACAACACTGCCATTTTGGTCTAGTGTTTTAGCACTTACTCTAATTGCTAGCATAGAATCGCTTTTAAGTATAAACGCTGTAGATAAATTAGATCCCGAAAAACGTCGTAGTAACGTAAATAGAGATTTAAAAGCACTTGGCCTAGCAACAATTGGAAGTGGATTTTTAGGCGGTTTAAATGTAGTAACTGTAATTGCAAGAAGCTCTGTAAATGTAAATAATGGTGGTAGTAACCGTTCGTCAAACTTTTTTCATGCTACTTTTTTAATCATTTTTATAGTACTGTTTAGTTCGCAATTACAACGTATTCCTTTACCCGCATTAATGGCTATTTTGGTTTACACAGGTTACAAATTAGCATCTCCAGAGAATATTAGAAAAATTTTTAAAATAGGTAAAGAACAGCTTATTATTTTTTTTGTAACCTTACTTGTAACACTTAAAGTTGGTTTAATTTCTGGTATAGCTTCTGGTGTAATTGTTACGTTTATTATTCACGTAGCTATAAATAAGAGTATTTCTCTTTTTGCTAGAAACCTTATGAAACCAAATGTTTTAATGTTTCAAGAAGAAGGTAACTATTACGTAAGCGTAAAACATTTTTGCAGTTTTTTAAATTTTTATAAGCTAAAAGAAAAACTAGATGCTGTTCCAGAAACACAAGATGTAATTTTAGATTTCTCTTTATGTAAGTTTGTTGATCACACAGTAATGGAAAATTTAAATAATTACCAAGAAGTATTTAAAAAACGTGGTGGACATTTTGAAGTTCTAGGTTTAGATTTACACGATACAGACTCTAAACATCCATTTGCATTAAGGCGATTATTACCAGTACCAAATGTTATTAAAAAAAGTTTAACACGCCGCCAGACAACTATAGAAGAATTTGCTCTAGATTATAAACTAAATTATACATCAATAAAAGAAAGAGAAACGCATTTTTTAGACAACTTTTTGTTTTTTAAAACAAAAAAAATAAACTACATCTATAACCAGTTATCAAATAAAAATGAAACGCTAAATGTTTTTGATATAGAATTTTCTGAAGGTGAGTTTATTGCAAAAGAAGTGTTACGCTCTACAATGCTTCATATTAAATTAGAAAAAAACATTCCAGAATTTACATTAGATCGCGAAGGTTTTTTAGAAAAAATATATGCTTTTGCCGGTTTTAAAGATATTCCTATAGAGAATCACACAGATTTTTCTAATCGTTTTTATCTATTAGGTGAAGATACTCGAGCAATTCAAAACTTTTTTACAGATGAAATTACACATTTTTTTGAAAGTAATCCATACTACCATGTAGAATCTAATGGAAATAATTTACTAATATTTGGTCGAGAACGAATAGCAAGTATTAAAGAAATAAAAGCACTTTACGATTTTGGAAAACGCTTGCAAAAAGTGGTTTCTTAATAAAAACTTAACGTTTACCTTCAATCCTTACATTTTTCATAATTTGCAGCTATGAAATTATATCCTATAAACGCAGGTAATTTTAAACTCGATGGTGGTGCAATGTTTGGCGTTGTACCTAAGTCTTTATGGACAAGAACCAATCCTGCAGATTCCAATAACATGATAGATATTGCTGCGCGATGCCTATTAATTGAAGATGGTAATCGTCTAATATTAATAGACACAGGAATGGGCAACAAACAAAGTGAAAAGTTTTTTGGTTACTATCATCTTTGGGGAAACGATTCTATAGATAAATCTTTAGCAAAATATGGATTTCATCGTGATGATATTACAGATGTTTTTATGACTCATCTACATTTTGATCACTGTGGAGGTTCTATACAATACAATAAAGACAGAACACTTTTAGAACCTGCTTTTAAAAATGCACATTTTTGGAGTAATCAAAATCACTGGCAGTGGGCAACACAACCTAATCGCAGAGAAGTCGCATCGTTTTTAAAAGAAAATATTCTACCAATGGAAGAAAGTGGCCATTTAAAGTTTACTAAACTCCCAGAAAATCAAGAAGATATTTTAAAAAAATCGGCATTAGGATTCGATATTTTTTTTGCTAATGGACATACCGAAAAACAAATGATTCCAATGATTAATTACAAAGGAAAAACCATTTGTTTTATGGCAGATTTATTACCAACAGTTGGTCATTTACCAATACCATTTGTAATGGGTTACGATACTAGACCATTACTTACATTAGATGAAAAAGAAAAATTCCTCAATTTAGCCGCAGATAATAATTATTACTTATTTTTGGAGCACGATGCACATAATGAACTTATTACAGTGCAGCATACAGACAAAGGCGTGCGACTAAAAGAAACTTACACAAGCAACGATATTTTTAACCTATAATAAACAAACTAAATATTTTACAAATGAAATTAATAAATAAAACTGTATTATTCTCAGTATTTTCTGCTGCTATACTTTCTAGTTGTGGCGGTGGCGCTCCAATTATTTCAACGCCAATTGAAAATATAGATACAACACCAATTAAAGAAGCTGCTTTAACAGAAGCCGAAGCTCAAAATTGGGGACACTTAGATCTAGTAAAAGATACTATTCCAGGTATGAGTGTAGATAAAGCTTACGCTGAAATTATAAAAGGTAACAAAGGACAAAAAATAATAGTAGCAGTTATAGATTCTGGTATTGATATTGAGCACGAAGATTTAGATGGTGTACTTTGGACAAATAAAGGAGAAATTGCAGGAAATGGAATTGATGATGACAAAAATGGATATGTAGACGATATTCATGGATGGAACTTTTTAGGGGATGCATACGATGAGCAATTAGAATACATTCGTTTAGTAGCTAGTGGTAACACAACAGCTCCTAGATACGATGAGGCTAAAGCTAAATACGATGCAGATTATAACAATGCACTTTCAGGAAAGGAACGTTACGAAGGTATTTATAATAGAGTAAATACAGCACACCAAACTTTAGTTAAACATTTTAATAAAGAAGATTATACTTCAAAAGAAGTTAATGCTATTACTGTTGAAAATGCAGAGTCAGATTTAGGTAAAGCTGTAGAAACAGCTAAATTTATGTATGCAAACGGAATGTCTTCTTTACAAGCTGGTTTAAAACAAGTAAAAGGAGGAGTTGATTATTTTTCAGATCAAGTAAATTTTAACCTAAATAAAGATTTTAAAGGAAGAACTACAGGAGATAATCCAGACGATTTTAATGACAAACCAGGTTATGGTAATGCTAATGTAATGCCAGTAAAAAAATCTGAAAGTCATGGAACTCACGTTGCTGGAATTATTGCTGCCGAGCGTAATAATGGTTTAGGAGCAAATGGTGTTGCTAATAATGTTGAAATTATGAGTATTCGTGCAGTACCTAATGGTGATGAGTATGATAAAGATGTTGCAAAAGCAATACGCTATGCTGTAGATAATGGTGCAAAAGTAATTAATGGAAGTTTTGGTAAAAGCTTTTCTCCTCATGCTGATTGGGTAAGAGATGCTATTAAATATGCAAGTGATAATAATGTAATATTTGTTCACGCAGCAGGAAACTCAAGTGAAGATGTAGATACAGCTCCTAACTTTCCAGACGATAATGTAGATTATGTAGAAGTTGGTAACACATACATACGTGTTGGTGCATTAGCGCCTAGCTATGGTACAAAAATGGTAGCTAATTTTTCTAATTATGGTAAGAAAAACGTAGATGTTTTTGCTCCAGGTGCAAAAATATACTCTACTACACCAGAAAACGAGTACGATACTAAAGGTGGTACATCTATGGCTGCTCCTGCAGTTGCTGGCGTTGCTGCATTAGTTTGGTCTCAATCTCCAAAATTAACAGCTGCACAAGTAAAACAAATTATTTTAGATTCTGGATTAGCAGTAAATACTAAGGTAATTGTTGGTGGTAACGGTGAAGATATTAGAGATTTTGGTAGTTTAACTAAATCTGGTAAAATGGTTAATGCTTACAATGCATTAATTATGGCAGCTCAGTTGTCTAAGTAATTATACAAACCAAAAAAGCCTCAGTGATTTAAAATTACTGAGGCTTTTTTCTTTAAAATAAATAGTATGAAAAAAGGTTTTTTTTTAAGTGTTGCAACTTCTTTATTTTTAATGGGTTGTGGCACTACAAAAAGTGTTTCTAACACTGCATCCACATCGCAAAACAGTCCAATGGCTGTAACTGCATCTTCAGCAAAATCTACCTATTGGCAACAACATGTAGACTATAAAATGGAAATTGATATGGATGTTAATAATTACCAATATCAAGGTAAACAAACACTAGTATACACAAATAACTCTCCAGATGTATTAAATAAAGTATTCTACCATTTATACTTTAATGCTTTTCAACCAGGAAGTGAAATGGACGCCAGATTACAATCTATTAAAGATCCAGACGGAAGAATGATGGAAGAAGTAAATGGAGAAAAAGTAAGTAGAATAAGCAGTTTAAAACCTAACGAAATTGGTTACATAAAAGTTAATACTCTTAAACAAAACGGAAAAAATGTAAAACATGAAACCGTTGGAACAATTTTAGAAGTTACACTAAACAATCCAATTCAACCAGGAGAAAGTGTAACATTCAATATGGATTTTAACGCACAAGTACCTGTACAAATTCGTCGTTCTGGTAGAAATAATAAAGAAGGTGTTGCATTATCAATGACGCAATGGTACCCAAAACTATCTGAGTATGATTTTGAAGGTTGGCATGCCTACCCATATATAGGAAGAGAATTTCATGGTGTTTGGGGAGATTTTGATTTAAAATTAACCATAGATAAAGATTATGTTGTTGGTGGTACGGGATACCTTCAGCCAAATCCTAAAATAAAAGGAAACAAAAAAACGCTTCACTTTAAAGCTCCAAATGTTCATGATTTTACTTGGGCAGCAGATCCAGACTATATTCATGATACAATGCAAGTCCCTAATGGACCAATGCTTCATTTTTACTATAAAAAAGATTTACCTGCAGAAAACTTACAATTCTGGAAAGATCTTCAGCCTAAAACAGTAGAAATGATGCAATATTTTAGTGAGCATATTGGTAAATATCCTTACGAGCAATACTCTGTTATTCAAGGTGGTGATGGCGGTATGGAATATGCTATGTGTACTTTAATAACAGGTAAACGTAAATTTGGTAGCTTAATGGGTGTAACCGCGCATGAGTTAGCACATACTTGGTTTCAGTTTTTATTAGCTACTAACGAAGGGAAACACGAATGGATGGACGAAGGTTTTACTAGTTACATAAGTGATCATGCAATGGATTATATAAACAAAAAAAATGCAGATAATCCTGCTGCAAGTGCATATAGAGGTTATACTTATTTAGCAACAAAAGAAGGCTTAGAAAAACCACAAACAACACATGCAGATCGTTACGAAACTAACACTGCTTATGGCATTACAGCTTATAATAAAGGTTCGGTTTTCTTATCTCAATTAGGTTATGTTATTGGAGAAAATAATTTAAAACAAACTTTAAAACAGTATTTTAACGATTGGGCTTTTAAACACCCAACACCAAACGATTTTATTCGCGTTGCCGAAAAAGTTTCTGGTTTAGAATTAGAATGGTATTTAACAGACTGGACACAAACAACTAACACAATAGATTATGGTGTAAAATCTGTAAACGGAAACACTGTAACATTAGAACGTATTGGTTTAATGCCAATGCCTATAGACCTTGAAGTAACTTATATAGATGGAAGTACAGAGGCTATTTACATTCCATTAACCAGTATGCGTGGAGAAAAGCCAACAACGGCTACAACAATAAAAGATTGGGCTTGGGCATACCCAACCTATACTTTTGAAACCAAAAAAGCTGTAAAAACTGTACAAATAGATCCAAAAAATCTAATGGCAGATATAGATAAAACTAACAATAAAAACTAAAGTATAGTTTTATATTACATTTAAACGGTGGCCTTGTGCTACCGTTTTTTTTATACTACAATTTATTTTGGGCTTCCCACTACTCTGCTCTATCTTTGCAGTCTTAAACTTAAAAAAATGTCAAAACAAGTTCGTGTGCGTTTTGCACCAAGTCCAACAGGACCTTTACATATAGGTGGTGTTCGTACTGCCCTATTTAATTATCTATTTGCTAAAAAACATAACGGTACTTTTGTACTTAGAATAGAAGATACAGACCAAAACCGTTATGTTGAAGGTGCAGAACAATATATAATTGATGCCTTGAACTGGTGCAATATTCCTTTTGATGAAGGACCAGGTAAAAACGAAAAATTTGGACCTTATAGACAAAGCGAACGCAAACATTTATATAAAGATTATGCCGAGCAACTTATAGCTTCTGGTAATGCATATTATGCTTTTGATACTGCCCAAAGTTTAGATGCACACCGTAAAGATCACGAAGCTAATGGTAAAACATTTATTTACAACTGGCATAACCGTTTAAAATTAGATAATTCTTTAGCGCTTTCTCAAGAAGAAGTACAAGCAAAATTAGATAATAGTGATGATTATGTTATCCGTTTTAAGTCTCCTCAAGACCAAACATTACATTTAAAAGATATTATTCGTGGAGATATAAAAATTGATACTAATATTTTAGATGATAAAGTATTATTTAAAAGCGATGGTATGCCAACCTACCATTTAGCAAATATTGTAGACGACCATTTAATGGAAATCTCTCACGTTATTCGTGGTGAAGAATGGTTACCATCTTTAGCATTACACATGCAATTATATACTGCTTTTGGTTGGGATGCTCCAGAATTTGCGCATTTACCATTAATTTTAAAACCTACTGGTAAAGGAAAATTAAGTAAACGTGATGGCGATAAATTAGGCTTTCCAGTATTTCCTTTAGAGTACACATCGCCAAATGGTGACGTTTCTAAAGGTTATAAAGAAGAAGGATATTTTGCAGATGCTGTTATTAATTTCCTATCCTTTTTAGGTTGGAATCCTGGTACAGAACAAGAAATTTTTAGTTTACAAGAGCTTATTGAAGCTTTCGATTTAGACCGTGTGAATAAAGCAGGAGCGCGTTTTGATCCAGATAAAACAAAATGGTTTAACCACCATTACATGCAAGAACAAAATAACGATGAGTTAGCCGAAGCTTTTAAAAATAATCATGAGGCTTTAAAAGATATCGATGTTAATTACATTGCTATGGTTGTTAATTTAGTTAAAGAACGAGCAACGTTTGTAAACGACTTTTGGGACTTAAGTAGCTTCTTCTTTGTAGCGCCAGAAAGCTTTGATGAAAAAGCATCTAAAAAAGCTTTTAAAGACGAAACCAAAGAACTTATGACAAGGCTTGTTTCAATTGTATCTAATATTGAAGATTTTGAAGTAGAAACACTTCAAAAAGAAATAAAAGGTTGGATTACTAAAAATGAAATTGGTTTTGGTAAAATAATGATGCCTTTACGTTTAGCTCTTGTTGGAGCTTTAAAAGGGCCAGACGTTTTTGATATTATGTATATGATTGGAAAAGCTGAAACAGTAAAACGTATTGAAAAGGTCATTTCGGTTTTATAAAACTAATATATATTAAAACAAAAAGCGAGCTGTTTAGCTCGCTTTTTTATTCTTTATAAGCTGTTTTATTTTTTTATAAATTTTAAAACTTTATCTACTCCAGTTAATTTTATAAAATAAGTACCTGTAAACAATTTTGAAACATTTAATACATTATTAGTAGTATTAATAGTGCCTGTCATTACTTTTTGTCCTAACATATTAATTACACTCACATTATGTAATCCAGTAAGGTTTTTAAAAGATATTAAACCATTTGTAGGGTTTGGATATATTGCAACCGTATTTACATTAAACTCATCTACACTTAAATTACAGTTGTAAGCTGGCATATTATAACCTTGAGCTGTAAACCTATTTGTTATTGCTTGAATATCTTCACAAGTATAACCATGAGCTGTTCCCATATCTATAGCAGCTTGTCTTACTGCTATTGCAGCATTTTGTTGGTTTGTACCACTATTTGTCATGGCTAAACCTTCTAAAAAAGCTTTGTCTGTTTTTTCACGACCTATATCTTCCCAAATTTCCATTAAAGTCGTTGCCCACATTTGTCCGTCTGTATGAATTTGACCAATTAAACCACTTGGATATTGTGCACCATAATTAGTTACTCTACCATTCCAGCAAGTATTATGGCCATCCCAACCAAAAACATAATAGTAAGACGCGTCTGTAGTATTCCATTGCCCTAAACTTCTTTTATAAGAGTTTGCCCAATAATCTCCACAACCTTCACTTAATCCGTTTACTTGAGATAATCCACCGTTTGTTAACCAATCGTGCAAACCATGACCTAATTCGTGTAAAACCACATCTGCATCTTCTGCATCATCTACACAACCTTCTCCAAAAGACAAACTACCAGATCCACCTAAATAATGTGAATTATCACTACCGCTTAATCCAGAAGGATCAACTTTTACGCCAGTAGTATATTGGTACGGCATTAAATTAATACCTAACGTTTCATTTATGTAACGCATACTTTTATCTATGTGGTAATAAACATTTACAGCTTCAAAGCCGTCTTGCTGTCTATTAAAATTAAATGCACTTGATACTTGATTAAATAAACCTTTACTTGGCGATTCGAAATCTACAACCTCAGCATAAGGTCCTTCTAAATAATATTGGCCACCAGTTTGGGTAATATCTAATAAAGTTACATTTGTTCTTGCCGCATCTAATGCTGCATTAGTCGCATCATTATTATCTACATATTGGCCACCATAAACATTATTTGTTGCTGTTAGTGGGTCGGTTTCAAAAACAAAACCACTTCCATTTACTAACATCATCATGTTACTATTTTTTGCTTTTGGTTCTTCCTTTTTCTTGTTCTTGTCTTTATGGTTTAATGCTTTATTTTCAACATTAATAACTGTTCCTGTTTCTGCGTTTACAATTATTTCCCAACTACCTATTGGTGTTTGTTTAGGTTCTATTTTAACCACATAAGCTAGTATTGTAGTTTCTTGCTTATTGTAAATGAAAAGCTCTTCTTTTTTAAAAGCAATTTCTCCTGCATTAATTTCATTTTTAGCAATCTCAAAAGCCTCATTTTGTGTTATTTGTGGTATTGTATTTATTGTTTCTACACTAGCATCATAAGTACTAGCGTAATAAGTAACGACATTGTTATTTGATACATGAATAGTAATTTCTGCATCAAAAACCTGAATACCGTTAAGTATTTGGTAAAACCTAAAGGTTTCTCCAGAAAATCCCGCTTTACTAAAAAGCATTTCGAAAGTATGGTTTTCTTGTATCTCTAACACCTCACGGTTTTGAGTTAACCATGTTTTTGCTATAATTTCCTTATTATATTGAGCTTGTAAATTTTGCGAAATAGCTAAAAAGAATGCAATAATTATAAGCAGGTAATTTTTCATGGTATTGGTATTTAGTTAACTAGCAAAAACCAAATGTACAAATTACAATTTATTTACTGCTTTATTAAAATGTTACTTGTGCAGTAAAAACTAACATGGATTGGTTTCCTTTAAAAGATGTACGACTAATTTCATTAAACGTTTCATCGTTTAATTTATTTAAAGTATTTAAAAATCCATAAACATAATGTGCTTTTAATTTAAAGTGATTAAATCCTGCACTTATACCTACTACTCCATTTACATTAAATCTAGAAATTGGAGTAATATCTTGTGCGGTTAATGTTTCAAAATTATTTATTAAATAATTCTCTTGATTTTCATCTTTTAATTCTAAATCTGCATTGTATTGTAACATTGGTCCAAGATCAAAAGTTACATAGCTTTCAATTAATTTAATATGTAATAAAAAAGAAAGTTGTGCAGTAAGTAGCTTGTATTCTATATCTTCAGTAGTATTAAAAATATTAGATTGCCTACCTTCTACACTAAAATTATTTTCGGCTAACTGCATATTATAACTCACGCCATACCATTTGTGAGGTAATATTACAGAAGCTGTTAATCCAGCTGCCCAACCATTACCTTGTTTTGTATTAAAATTATCTGTAATAATATTGTATTGTGTTAAACCTCCAGAAATACCAATACCGTTTTTTATGTTATAATTTCTATTTTGTGCGTAAGAAAGTGTAACAAAACCAATAGTAATTACTACTAATAGTATGTGTTGAATATTTTTCATCATTAATTTGGGTCTATATGCACAAATATAACTTAAATTAGTAATCATTATCTAACCACAAAAAAATCTATTATCTATTATGGGACAATTTATTCTTATTCCGATTATATTTTTCGGACTTATTATTTTAATATCTGCTTTCTTCGTAGTAAAGCAACAAACCGCTGTTATTGTAGAGCGTTTTGGTAAATTTCATAGCATACGTCAATCTGGTTTACACTTAAAAATACCATTAGTAGACCGTATTGCAGGACGTTTAAGTTTAAAAATACAGCAATTAGATGTTATTATAGAGACAAAAACGTTAGATGATGTGTTTGTACGTTTAAAAGTTTCTGTACAGTATAAAGTAATAAAAGACAAAGTGTATGATGCATTTTATAAACTAGATTACCCACATGATCAAATAACATCTTATGTATTTGATGTTGTACGTGCCGAAGTACCAAAAATGAAATTAGACGATGTTTTTGTTAGAAAAGATGATATTGCCTTAGCTGTAAAAGCAGAATTAAATGATGCTATGATGGATTACGGATTTGATATTATTAAAACCTTAGTTACAGATATCGATCCAGATGCACAGGTAAAAGCTGCCATGAACCGCATTAACGCATCTGAACGTGAAAAAACTGCTGCACAATATGAAGGTGATGCTGCACGTATTTTAATTGTAGAAAAAGCAAAAGCCGAAGCAGAAAGTAAACGTTTACAAGGTCAAGGTATTGCAGACCAACGTCGTGAAATTGCTCGTGGTCTTGAAGAAAGTGTAGAGGTTTTAAATAAAGTTGGTATTAATTCTCAAGAAGCATCTGCTTTAATTGTTGTGACACAGCATTACGATACTTTACAATCTATAGGTCAAGAAACAAACAGTAATTTAATTTTACTACCTAATTCGCCACAAGCGGGAAGTAATATGTTAAACGATATGGTTGCTAGTTTTACTGCTAGTAATCAAATTGGAGAAGCTATGAAAAATGCAAAAAAGAAAAAGGAATTAGAATAACAAATTACTCTCAAATAAATAAAAAAGCCTCTAAAAATTAGAGGCTTTTTTTATGCTATTTTTTATAACGTTCTTTAAGTTCTACTAGCGTATTTCTATAATTCTCTAAAGACTCTTTGTCTAAAGTTGCTTCATCGCCATGAGGTAATGTGTCTCTAGTTTCTTTTAGATATTTTTGTAGTTCTGGATAATTTTCCTCAATATCTCTAGTAATTTGACTAATTTCTGTTAAAATTTGTTGTGCTTCTTTATCCATAATTTCTTGGTTTTACTCTAAAATTAATAGTAAAATTGAAGAAATTAAAATTTTTGATGCTAATTGATTGTTAAAAACCTATTTAAAAGGATGGCGCTCAACCCAATCTCGTGCAGGATTTAAGTACTTAACAATAAATCTTAATAGCATATTTGAAGGAAACGTATTAGTATGTTTCATATAAACATCCATAGCTTTTGCTTTTGCACCTATAGAACTTTTTATTTCCATTGCAGTACGTGCGTATATAATAGTATTAAAATTATTTTCTATACCAAAAACAGCCATATCATAAAGCATATTAAGATACATTTGATGCTTTTTCTGTAAACTATTATTATAGCCTAAAAAGTAAGTTTCTAATTTTCTTTCGTTTATTATTAGACTAAAAAAACCTACTAATTCTTGATTTATAAAATAGCCAAAAACTTTAAAATTATCTTTTAGAGCTGTTTTTAAATCTATAAAATGACAAGAGTTTAATATAAATGAATTTACCCTAGCATTATCTGAAACATTCTTATAAAGCTGAAATATTTGTGGTTTTAATTTAATAAGTTCGTTTAAATCAAGCTCTTTTTTTTCAATTACCTTTCCTTTTTTTAATGCCGATTTATAACGGTCACGATATTTTTTACTTAAAGCACTACTATAATCCTGTTTTGTTTTCCACACTTCTGGAATTGTAAAAACCATATTAGGTTGTACTTGCACTTTATATAGTTTTTCTCTTTTAAAAACATGCCCATATTTGTGTATAGCATCAGCTTTAAAATAATCTTTAAAAGCTATAATTCTAACGTTTTTTTTATTTGTGTTTTTTATTTGTTGTGCAATGCTTTTTAAAGCTTTAAAAACTTCATTTAAAAATTGAGTATACTCAATTTCATGTCTATTAAAATACAAACCATGTTGTCCTGTATGCATTATATTACCTACAATTAAAGCATTACCTCTTACTATTTTTGAAATTACTTGTTTAGATTTTCTAATTAAATAGTTATCGTTTGTATTTCTAAAAATATCATCAAGATACATTTCTACACGTTGAACAATAGCTATTGCTACAAGTTTTTCAGCTTTAAAAACACCAATATAATATGGCGTAACATTATTTGGGCATGAATTTTCTAAGGCTTTAAGAAACTGTTGTTTTAAAAAAATATCATTATGATTTAAACAATCCCAAGATTTTGGGAGCGCGTTTGATGTATGATAAATTTTATAAGTAATCAATGTTTGTAAAAAAAGAAAAAGACTGAAACTATTATAATTTCAGCCTTTGTAAAGTTATGTTTTTAATTAGTTAATTACAAAGCTTTTGCCTCTGTTACTAATAATTGATTTTTATCGTCTAAAGCTTTAGTGATAAATGCATTTATAGCTTCGTTTTTTTCTAATCCATTTTTTAATAAAACACCTAAACTAATCATGGTAATTATTCGCGTTCCACTTTTTTTAACCGATGTGCCAAATAATGGTTCTAGATCTTCGTAAGTGATGCTTTTTGCTAATTCTTGAATCTCTGCTTTCGCTTTTGCTTGCTTATCTTCTGGCATACGATCGTACTTTTTACCATAAGATTTTATTTGCTCTATAGTTGGACGGTTATTTTGTTGTGGTTGTTTTTGTTGGTTGTTATTACTTGCTTTGGGTTTTGCTTTTGCCCAAGAGTCGCGTAATCCAACCGTTTTATTAAAAACTAAATTAGTTGCAGTAGAATCGTTATCTACATTAAAATAACCTAAACGTTGAAACTGGAATTGTTCACCAACTTTAGCATTAGCTAAACTTGGTTCTACAAATGCTTCTATAACTTTTAAAGAATTTGGGTTTATAAACTCCATAAAATCTTTTTCTGCATGGCTATCTGGCGCTTCGTTTGTAAATAATCTATCATATTCTCTAACTTCTGCTTTTAAAGCATGTTTTATAGATACCCAATGTAATGTTCCTTTTACTTTCTTTTCGGTATCTGTAGAATACGTACAATTTATTTGTATAACATTACCATTTGCATCCTTTTCTACATTTTCTGCCTTAATAATGTATGCATTTTTAAGTCTTACTTCTCCTCCTAATTTTAACCTAAAAAACTTGTTTCCAGCTTCTTCTTTAAAATCTTCTTTTTCAATGTATAATTCACGAGAAAATGGTACTTTTCTAAATCCTGCAGTTTTATCTTCTTGGTTATTTTCGGCTTCAAGCCATTCTTCTTTATCTTCAGGATAGTTTGTAATTACAACTTTTACAGGATCTAAAACAGCCATTACTCTATCGGCTTTTTTATTTAAATCTTCACGAATACAAAATTCTAAAAGTGATACATCTATAACATTTTCACGCTTTGCAACACCAACAGTTTCTACAAATTTTCTAATAGATTGTGGTGTATAACCGCGACGACGCAAACCAGAAATAGTTGGCATTCTTGGGTCATCCCAACCGTTTACAATACCTTCTTCTACTAATTTAAGTAACTTACGTTTACTCATAATTGTGTAGCTTAAGTTTAAACGTGCGAATTCTCGCTGTTTAGGCTGCATTGGGTACTTGTCTTTAGCAAAGTTATATACTTGCTCCTTAAACCAATTATAAAGCTCTCTATGTGGTTTAAATTCTAGTGAGCATAATGAATGTGATATTTGCTCTATGTAATCACTTTCACCGTGTGTCCAGTCGTACATTGGGTATATACACCAATTACTACCGGTACGGTGATGATCTTTTTTTAAAACACGATACATAATAGGATCTCGCATAAGCATATTAGGATGCTGCATGTCTATTTTTGCACGTAAAATATGCTCTCCTTCTTTGCAATCTCCAGCTTTCATTTTTGCAAAAAGTTCAAGATTTTCGTCTACAGTTCTATTTCTAAAAGGACCATCTACTCCTGGTTGTGTTGGTGTTCCTTTTTGTTCTGCCATGGCTTCACTAGATTGAGAATCTACGTAAGCTTTACCGCCTTTTATTAGTAAAATTGCCCAATCGTAAAGTTCTTGAAAATAGTCTGATGAGTAACACTCTTCTGCCCATTTATAGCCTAACCAAGATACATCTTCTTTAATAGCGTCTACATATTCCTGCTCTTCTTTAGCAGGATTTGTATCGTCAAAACGTAAGTTAACAGGTGCGTTATATCTTTCTCCTAAACCAAAACTAATACCAATGGCTTTAGTGTGCCCAATGTGTAAATAGCCATTAGGTTCTGGCGGAAAACGAAAGCGTAACTTATTTTTTTCTAATCCGTTTGCTAAATCTTCTTCTATAATATGCTCTAAAAAATTGAGCGATTTTGTTTCTGTAGACATACTTGTATTCTTGATTTTAATTGATTATTTGCTATTAAATCAACTTAAAAATAGTTTGTAAAATTAATGAAAATACGTAACAAAATAACCGTTTATTATACATATACTTTATAACATTAATTAAAACAATAAAACTTATGAGTTATTGCTGCCCAAAATGTAATAATACTACATACGAAACAGGACAAATGCGTGCTACTGGTGGAACATTATCTAAAATTTTTGATGTACAAAACAAAAAATTTACATCTGTAACTTGCAAAAATTGTACTTATACAGAGTTTTATAAAACTAAAACTAGTGCGATAAGTAATGTTTTTGATTTTTTTACAAGCTAAAATAGCTTTGAAAATTTATTTTAAAAATAATAGCTAAACTGAAAAAACTCGCATTACATTTGCGCTATGGGAATAATTAAAGTTGAAAACATACGCGTTTATGCACATCATGGTTGTTTAAAAGAAGAAACAGCAATAGGTAGTGATTATCGTGTAGATTTAAAGGTAAAAGCCGATTTACAAAAAAGTGCAAGTTCTGATGCTTTAAAAGATACTGTAGATTATGTACTTTTAAATAAAATTGTAGTTGAAGAAATGGCTACGCCAAGTGCACTTTTAGAACATGCTGCTAAGCGTATTTTAGATAGAATTTTTGCTGAAGATAAGCTAGTTACAGTTGTAACTGTTGCAGTAAGCAAAATAAATCCTCCAATTGGTGGTGATGTTGAGATGGTTACCATAGAAATAACCGAAAAAAGAAAAACAGGAAGTAAATAGTGTAAAAAGGGAATTATTTTTATATTTGCCTTCTCGTTATAATTAATGAGTCTCCTATTTTTTTAGGAAATTAGGGTGTCGTGGCCGAGTGGCTAGGCAGTGGTCTGCAACACCATCTACAGCGGTTCGAATCCGCTCGACACCTCGAAACAAGCGTTACTTTTTAGTAGCGCTTTTTTTATTATATAGTTTAATAACCATTAATATTTAAATCAAAAGCTTTTTTAGTATCTATATTTATTTTAATGTTCCAAAAACAAGCTCCTCCATCATCTATTATTAAATAATAATTTTTCCAATCAAATAGCTCATCAAAATTATCTTTAGTAGGACTTCCAGGTATTCTACAGAAAGTATTAACTAAAATAATTCGTTCATTATCCTTATTATAATAAGGAACATACTGTTTGTAAAGCTTATTATAATTAGTGATCTTAGGATTTTTAATAAAACTAAATTTAGAGCCTCTTATAGTATTTATAATAACAGAATCTAAAATTTTTAAATCGAATTTTGTTGGTTTCCAACTTCCATTATTTTCTACAATCACTTCGATTTTAGATAAATCTTCAAATATTATAATTCTTTCTTTTTTATTCATTTTACATGAAAACAAAAAAATAAAAATTATAGAAATTATAGTAAATTTCATCTGTTCAAATTTTATAAAAAAATTATTTAATTAAACCAAACGGCGTAACGCTTTTTACGTAACTGTAAAGCTAGTGCTTTTTCCATTTTTAATGCTTCGGCTCTTGTTGCTAATGGTTTTATATGGTTATATAAACTTGGCCTTAAGTAAGATCCATATTTTTCTACAATGTTTGAAGATAACTTATAGCCTTTTGCATTTCTATATCCTGTTTTATGCTGTAGAAAACGCTCTTTTGGTGTCTTACTTGTCATACCTACATATAAACATTCTAAAACGCCGTTAAATTGTGGATTTGCAGCTCTAAACTTAGCGTTTTCTGTAAATACCTTTTTACGTAATTCTATAACGTAAATATGGTATTGTGTTTTAGCCATGTGTATTTAATTGGTTTGGTGTTCTATTTTATCAATTATTTGCTGCGGATTTAATTGATCTTTTGGTAAAAAGCCTTTTACTATTAATACAGTACCACAAACTACTAATATTAAACCTAATAATCGCTTTATTTTTATAATTCTAGTTGGTGTTAGCTTACTTTTAAGTTGCTTGGCAAGTAGTATTTTTATAACATCGGTTACAAAGTAAGCACCAATCATGGCACCAAAAAATATAAAAAACCTATTGGTATCTCCATCTAAATTTGGTCCAACAACTATTATTATTCCTAACCAGAAAACTAAAACACCAATATTTATAAAGTTTAGAAAAAAGCCTTTTGCAAAAAGTGCTAAGTAATTTGTTTTAGGAGAGGCAATTTCGGCAGTGGTTTCTAATCCTTTTTTAGATTTTTTAAAGTAGATTATAAAACCGTATATGGTTAATATTGTACCACCAAAAACATATAATCCAGGATGGTTGCTTAAGTTTTCTAATAATTGAAAACTAGAAAAATAGGCAACAGCAATAAATAAAGCATCTGCTACTATTACACCTAAATCGAAAGCTACTGCTGCACGAAAACCTTTTAAAACACTGGTTTCTAATAATACAAAAAAAACAGGACCAATCATGAAAGCTAAAAAAAAGCCTAGTGGTATCGCTGCCTGAATGTCTTCTATCATATAGTATATTGTGTTTAATACAAAAGTAAAGAAATTATACTATTAAAGTAAAGTAAATGGTTTAAGCATTTTAATAAAAAAAAGCTTTAGCGCAGTTGCTAAAGCTTTTTTAAAAAATAATTTAAAGTGGTTTTAGTTGTTATGTACTTTAATTCTACCACCAAAAGTTTGTTTTTTATTTACAGTATTTGGGTTACCATAAATATCTATATCACCACCAGCAGTAATTCTAGCGTCTACAAGTTCACTTGCATTAACTTCTGCTTCTCCAGCAGCTCTTACTTTTACATTGGTGTTTTTAGTTAAAAATGTTCTGCCGTTATAAATACCACCTGTATTTAAGGTAATATCTTGATTTTTTGCTTTTCCTTTAGTTTCTATAATGCCTCCAGATACGGCTCTAACTTCTAGTTTTTTTACATCTAAACCTATTTTTAAAATAGCACCTTCTTGAGCTCTTAATTCTATATTGTCTTGAACAATAAGTTCGTTTCCTATAATTTTTGCTCCTTCATTACCATCAATTACATCTAAATTTTTATAGTGTACTGCTACAAATGTTTTAGTACCATCAAAAATACGTTCAAATTTCATTTTCACTTTTAATGTTCCGTTTTTACTTATAACTTCTACATCTTGAGCATCTTCACCAGAAATAATAACTTTATTTTCGTTTGCTTTTACTAAGCTAATATGTATTAAATCGAAGACTTTAACGGTTGTAAAATCGTCAACTTTTTGTTCTATTGGGTTTTGAGAAAATAAAGAAATTGATATAAAAAATAAGAATACTGTTGCTAATTTTTTCATTGTAAATAGTGTTTCTTTAAAGAGTACTAAAAAATAAAAGTGTTACAGTTTTACAAATTTATTTTTCTGGAACTACATGTACTGCGGTTCCTATAGCATTTACAAAAAAAGAAGTACCGTTTACTGTTTCTAAATCTATTGATATGCCAACTACTGCATTGGCATTTAGATTTTTAGCATTTTCTTTTAATTTTTGAAAAGCGATTTCATTGGCTTCATCTAAAACATCATTTGTAATGGCTTTACTTTTTTCTACTTTAAAAGAGAATTTTGTTTTATACTCAAAACTACTGCCGGCTACAATGCCTTTATAATCTATTATTTTGAAACCTTCAATAGAGTTTGTTGTTGTTAAAATCATTAGTTATATAGTTTTTAATTGATTGTTATAACCATGAATTATAAAATTTAAGCTTCAGTTTTAGCTTTTCCTATTAATTCAAAATCTAGGTGACGTTTTACTAAATCGGCTTGTTTTACTTTTACAATAACCTCGTCTCCAAGTTGATACATTATTTTTGTTTCGCGACCTATTAATGTAAATTGGTCTTGATCAAACTCATAATAATCGCCTTTTATATCTCTGGTTCTTACCATGCCTTCACATTTATTTGAAATAATTTCTACATAAATTCCCCAATCTGTTACGCCAGAAATTACACCTCTAAATTCTTCATCTTGATGGTCTTGCATGAAACGAATTTGCATGTATTTTATAGAATCTCTTTCGGCTTTTGTTGCTAGATATTCCATAGTACTAGAATGTTTACATTTTTCTTCGTAAACTTCTTCATTTGCCGATTTTTCTCCATCTAAATACCTTTGTAATAAACGGTGTGCCATGACATCTGGATAACGACGTATTGGCGAAGTAAAATGGCTATAATAGTCGAAAGCTAAACCATAATGTCCAATATTATGTGTTGTATACTCTGCTTTAGACATGGTTCTAATTGCTAAAGTATCTACTAAATTTTGCTCTTTTTTACCTTGTACATCAACCAATAATTTATTTAATGATTGCGATACATTGCCTTTATTAAAGTTTAATTTATGACCAAATTTTGCGACAACACCTTGTAATGCTGCTAGTTTACTTTCGTCTGGTTCATCGTGTACACGATATACAAATGTTTTTTCTGGTTTTTGTTTTCCAACAAATTCTGAAACTTTTCTATTTGCTAATAACATAAATTCTTCAATTAATTTATTAGCATCTTTACTGGTTTTAAAAAATACACCTACTGGATTTGCATCTTCGTCTAAATTAAATTTTACTTCAACTTTATCAAAAGAAATAGCTCCAGAACGCATACGTTTACTACGCATAATTTTTGCAAGTTCGTCCATTTTTAAAACAGCATCTGCAATGGCTTGATCTGTTTTATATTCTTTTCCTGTTAAAGAGACATTGGCTGGAATGGTATTGTTTTTATTTTCTATAATGGCTTGTGCTTCTTCGTAAGCAAAACGGGCATCAGAGTAAGTTACTGTTCTACCAAACCATTCGTTTTTAATTTGTGCTTTATTATCTAATTCAAAAACAGCTGAGAATGTATATTTTTCTTCATGCGGACGTAATGAACATGCACCATTACTTAAAATTTCTGGTAACATTGGTACAACTCTATCTACTAAATAAACAGAGGTTGCACGCTCGTAAGCTTCATCGTCTAAAACGGTTCCTTCTTGTAAATAATGTGAAACGTCTGCAATATGTATTCCTATTTCGTAATTTCCGTTTTCTAAAACTGTAAAAGATAAAGCATCATCAAAATCTTTAGCATCTTTAGGGTCTATGGTAAAGGTTAAATCTTTACGCATATCTCGACGCTTTTTAATTTCTTCAGGTTGTATTTTTAAGTCTATATTATTTGCATAATCTTCAACTTCTTTAGGAAACTCGTATGGTAAACCATAATCTGCTAAAATGGCGTGAATTTCGGTATTATGTTCTCCAGCTTTACCTAAAACTTTTAAAACTTTTCCGTTAGGAGAATCGGCTTTTTCTGGCCAATCTTCTAGTGTTACTAATACTTTATCACCATCTTGGGCTTTTAATGTTTTGTTAATAGGTACAAAAATGTCTTTGTTCATTTTATTACCATCAACCACTACAAAAGCATAGTTATTTTTTGGGTGTATTTGTATTATACCAACGTAATCTGTTTTCGCACGCTCAATAATATTTGTTATTTCACCTTCAAGTTTACCGCGTTTTCTTCTTTTGTAAACATATAATTCTACTTCATCGCCGTTTAGCGCTTTGTTTACATTATTTGAAGCTATGTATATATCTTCATCAAAATCATCGCAAATAACGTATCCAGATCCTCTTGAAGAGGCATCAAAAATTCCTGTATGATATTCTGTATTGTTTATAATTTGAAATTTACCGCGATCTATCTCCTTTATTTCTTCTTTAGCTTTAAGTTGTGCTAATTTTTTTATTATCTGGTTACGGCTACTAGCATCGTTAACGCCTAGTTTAGCAGCAATTTGTTTATAATTAAAGGTTTTATTTCTATCTTTTTTTAAAATACTTAGAATTGTATTTGTTAGGTTGGAAATCTTGTTATGACTTGGTTTCCTTTTCTTTTTATTTTTTGTCATTTAATTTGTAATCTATTGAATTTCTAAGTTACGAAGTAAAAGTTTGAAATTCGGTTATTTTTTAACTTAATAGCGAGGAGTGAAGTAATTAAGTTTATACAAAGCTACGTTTTTATTATTAAATGTATGTGTCTTTAAGTTTAAGTTAACTAAAACAGTTATCCACATTTATATTATATACTATTATTCTTTCTTTTAAAATTTAAAAAAAAAATACTGATTATTATTGCTTGTTAATAGCGGTATAACTTTTTTAGTATTTTGTTTGGTATGTTACTTTTCTGTTTCTACTAACAGGTTATAAACAATATAAAGTGTTGGTTTTTATTATATTTATATATTCTATTAACAACTGTTTATAACCAATGTTGACAGCTTATTTTTAATAAGTATTTTTATTTTTTGTGTTGGTATATGAAAATTTAATAGTGATAAATTGGCCAAAAATAAATGCTAACTTTTTTGGTAGTGTAGTTTTAATTCTTGTTTTAAAAATTTATTTAATAATCCTAATAAAAGTTTTCAAAAACTATGAGTAGATATTAACAAGTAGTTATAATTAATTTACCTAGTTGTTAACATCGTATACATTTTTAATTAAAAACAGATTAATTTTAAGTGTAAAGTAGCTTATTAAGTATAGTAAAAATAGGAGCTAAGCTATATTTTTAAATGGGCTAAATTTTAATTTTTTAAATGTAGTTTATTTGAATAAGTTAGTACTTATTACTTATTAATAGTTGCGAGCAATTATTAACTTTACACTTTTAATATACAAACAACTATTTTTCGCTTACGCGGAAATAAAAAACTACTACTATAATGACTATCTCAATTGGAAATGACCACGCTGGAACAGATTATAAATTTGAAATTATTAAACACTTAGAAAATAAAGGTTATACAGTTATAAACCATGGTACCGATACTTTAGAAAGTGTTGATTATCCAGATTTTGTACATCCTGTTGCTAAAGATGTAGAATATAATAAAGCCACATTTGGTATTTTAATATGTGGTAGTGCAAATGGTGTTGCAATGACTGCTAATAAGCATACTCATATTAGAGCAGGAGTTTGCTGGACTAAAGAAATTACAGAGTTAACAAGACAACACAATAATGCTAACGTTATTTGTATTCCAGCACGTTACACTGCAGTACAACAAGCTATAGCGATGGTAGATACCTTTTTAGAAACTAAATTTGAAGGCGGAAGACACCAAAACCGTGTTGATAAAATACCTTGTTAATTGGCAAATGCTAGTTTACATAATCACTCCCACAAGCATAACGACTTAAAAGGCCGTAACCTTTTAATATCTATTTTTTTAAATATTTTAATTACTGCTGCACAGGTGGTTGGTGGATTATTATCTGGAAGTTTAGCTTTATTAAGTGATGCTTTACATAATTTTAGTGATGTTATTTCATTAATAATTAGTTATATAGCTAATAAATTATCTAAAAAAGAGGCATCATTACAAAGAACATTTGGATATAAACGTGCCGAAATTTTAGCTGCTTTTATTAATGCTTCTACCTTAATTATTGTTGCTGTATTATTAATTATTGAAGCTGTAAAACGATTTAAAAAACCAGAAAGTATAGAAAGTAACCTTGTAATATGGCTTTCTATAGTAGCTATATTAGGTAACGGTTTTAGTGTTTTATTATTAAAAAAAGATAGTAATTCTAATATGAATATGCGTAGTGCATATTTACACTTGTTAACAGATTTAATGGCAAGTATTGCTGTTTTAATTGGTGGTTTATTAATGTATTATTACCAGTTTTTTTGGGTTGATAGTGCACTTACTTTTATAATTGCTTTATACTTAATCTGGATGGGTTTCGATTTGTTAAAAAGTTCTACAAAAGTACTTATGCTTTTTACTCCAGATACTATTCCTGTTGAAGAGATTGTAAAAGAAATTAATACCTTTAAAAGTATTAAAAATGTACACCATATTCATGTATGGCAATTAAATGAAGATGAAACACATTTTGAAGCTCATGTAGATTTTGAGCAAAATATTACATTAACCGAATTTGATGTTATTCTTTCTAAAATAGAAAAACTTTTATTCGAAAAATTTAAAATAAATCATGTTAATATCCAGCCAGAATTTGGGAAAGATGATATAAAGGATGTGATTGTACAAGATTAGAGTATGTTAAAAATACAGGTAAAAAAATTTAGTGAACTAAACATAGAAGAATTGTACCAATTATTACAACTACGTAGTGAAGTTTTTGTTGTAGAACAAGATTGTGTATATCAAGATATAGATGGTAAAGATCAAAACGCTTTACATGTAATAGGTTATAAACAAAATAGAGTAGTGGCTTACACTCGTATTTTTAAGCCTGGCGATTATTTTAATTTTGCTAGTATTGGTAGGGTAGTAGTTGCTAAAAACGAAAGGCAATTTAAATATGGTTATGATATAATGAATGCTTCTATAAATGCTATTGAAACTAATTATAACACTACAGAAATTAAAATATCTGCACAGTGTTATTTAAAGCGTTTTTATAATAATTTACAATTTTTTGAAGTAGGAGAAGCGTATTTAGAAGATGGTATACCACATATTGGTATGCTTAGAACAGTTTAATTTTCTTTACCTACATAGGTTACTAAAATTTCTACACGTCTATCGTATTTTGGGTCACCACCAAGTGGAAATTTTCTACGCATTCCAACATATTTCATTCGTCTTTTATCTACGCCTTTTCTGGCAAGATAATCGTAAATATATTTTGCTCTAGATACAGATAAGTTTCGTTTTTTCGTTTTTTTATCTACAGCATCTCTACTGTTTTGTGTACAGCATACATGACCTTGAATAGTGAAATATAAATTATCTTTTTCTACTAGTATTTTTGCTAATTTTTCAAGTGTTTTTTTAGAATCTGATGTTACGTAACTGTAACTGGTTTTAAAATAAATTTTATCTAAACGAATTTTATCTCCTTTTTTTATGCTACCAGATTTTATGTCTTCGGTTGTTTTTTCTTTATCATCGTCTTCTTTTGCAACTATAGCTTCTTTGTCTTTTTTAGTAGTTTTTTTAGTTGCTAATTGCTCGTTTACTATAATTTCGACTTTACGGTTTAAGCCACGAATTTGGTGTACTTCTTCTTCATTTAAAACTTTTAAAAGTATTTCGCCTTTGCCGTTTACATTGGTTATTAAATTAGGATCTACACCATATCCAGAAAATAACTCTTTTATAGTATTTGCTCTGTTTTGAGATAGCTCTAAATTATATTCGTTTGTACCACGATCGTCTGTAAAGCCATAAATTGAAACTTTATTAATATTTATAGAGTCTAGACTTGAAATAAATAGTAGTAATCTATTTTCTTCGGTTAATGGTACGTTGTACTCATCGGTATCAAAATATACGTCGTGAGTAAATGTTTTTTGGGCAAAAAGACTTACAGAAAAGAGGAAAAATATTAGAAAAAATGATTTCATCTTTAGTTTAGGTATTTTCTATATCTTGAAGTATTGTTAAGTATTTCGGTAGCTTTTTTAATTTCGGCATTGTGTATTTTATAATAGTCATATAAACCTTCTCTATACACATAACGTTTAATAATCTCGTCGCTTAAGAGACTCATTAATTGCGATTTATTTTCGTCTATTGCTTTTAATTTTGAATTATTTAAATTTTCAATTAAAGCATTGTAATCTCTTTTTATATCTTCATCTAAATTTTCGGTTTTAGCAATTTCTGCAGCTTTAGCGAAAGATTTTTCGGTTTCGGTTTCAAAAGAAAAACCTGTTTTCTTTAAATAATTTTTAAAGTTTATAAAATCGGCATCGGTTAATTTCCACTTGTTTATATCTTCAATATTTGGATGCATGTAATAGTATTTTGTTGCATAATCAAACACGCTTTGGTTGTTTAAAATTGCAGTTGTAATGGCAGAATTTTTAGAATAATCTAAAGCTTCGTCTGGTACAACGCCACCACCATCAAATACTTTTCTACCATTTCTGGTTTTAAAAGCATTATAATCTTTTTGTTTTACTCGTACAGCATTTCCTTTTTCGTCTTTATTCCAGTAATCTAATGCTTGTATACAGCGTCCAGAAGGTGTATAGTATCTAGATATTGTTACTTTTAATTGTGTACCATATGTTAGTTTTTTTGGGCGTTGTACTAAGCCTTTACCAAAACTTCTTGCTCCTACAATTACACCTCGATCTAAATCTTGTAAAGTTCCAGATACAATTTCACTGGCCGATGCACTACGACCATTTATTAGCACAACAACTGGAATTTCTGTATCTATTGGATCTCTTTTTGTGTAATATGTACGGTTGTATTTTTTTACTTTAGATTTTGTAGTTACTACTAATTGACCTTTTGGTACAAATAAGTTAACAACATTTACGGCTTCACTTAATAAACCACCAGGATTACTACGTAAGTCTAAAATTATACTTTTTGCGCCTTGTGCTTTTAAGTCTTTTAAAGCATAACCAGTTTGTTGTGAGGCTTTTTCGTTAAATTTTTTTAAAACAATATAACCTGTAGTTTCGTTTACCATAGAGAAGTGTGGTACGGCATCTATTTCAATTTCACTTCTTTTTATTGTTGTGCTACTTTTTTTGCCTTGTCTAATATAAGTGACTTTAGTTGATGAGTTTGGTGTGCCTTTTAAAAGGTTTCCGGCATCATCTTTATAATCTGCTACGTTTTGTCCATCTACATTTATAATTTCGTCTCCAGCTTTTAATCCTGCTTTATCTGCAGGATAACCTTTGTAAGGTTCTATAACTAGTAATCTATCTTTAAGTGTTTTTATACTGGCTCCAATACCAGTATAATCTCCAGTACGTTTTATACGTTCTGCCTCAACATCTTGCTCATTATAAAATTGTGTATAAGGATCTAACTCATTTAGCATATTTTTAATGGCATTATCCATTAAATCTGCTGGATTAGTTTCATCTACATAATTCATATTTAACTCTTTAAAAAGCGTAGTAAATATTTCTATTTGCTTAGCAATTTCAAAAAAGTTATTGTTTGCTGTTTTAAAAGCTGTTCCTGTAAATAGTATAGCAATAGCAAATATTGGTATTAATATTTTGCGTTTTAAAATGGTCTTCATCATTCTTTTACTTTAGAATTTTGGTCATTAAATTTAGTAAAAAGCGTTTTAACTTTAGAGTTAATAAGGTTAAAATCTGGCATTTCTTTATTATTATATAATATCATAAACGAAAAACCTTCTATGTTGTTGTCTTTTAAAAACGTTTTGTTTAGCCTGTAAGCTTCACGTAATAAGCGTTTAATTCTTATTCTATCTACTGCAAGTTTAAAATTTCTTTTACTTACAGATACACCTACTTTATTAGTTTTTTCGTTTTTTAAATAGACCAATCGCAAAGGCCATGCCGAAACACTTTTTCCTTTAAGGAAAAGCGCTTCAATCTCTTTTTTACTTTTTAGTTTTTCGGTTTTATTATAAGTAAGCTTCATTAATTTTTATTAGCTTTATTAGTAACCGAAGTTTTTAATTCGTGTAATTGGTTTTCTAAATCTTCTAACCGATTGTGAATATCTACTGGTTCTTGCATTTGTTTAGAGGCATACATAGTTACGTACCAAACCTCCATTATTTCTTCTGTATTTATATTATAATCTGGGTAATTTCCGTCTTTATTATCACTTTTTAAAACCAGTTTATTATCCTGTTTTATTTGTTTTAATATGCGTTTTAAAACTATACCATCATTTTTACTAACTATAACATAAACGTGACCATCTTTAATATCGTTTAGGTTTTCTACGTATTTACCAAAAACCAAATCACCATCATAAAAAGTACGTAACATAGAGTTACCTTGAACTTCAAAACATCTAAAAGTCCCGTTTGTAAGTTGTGGCATGTAGAACGAAGGTAATTTTTCTATATACTCTGTATCGCCATAGCCGTCAAGATATCCGGCTCTTGCTTTTACAGGAACATATATTACATTTTCTTGGTCGTTATTATTAACCGCTATAACTTGTGGTACTCCAGTATATGTTTGAATTTTTGGTGTTTCACTTTTTAGCATAGTATGACTTTTACCAAATAAATAATCTGGATTTATGTCAAACTCGTCTATAATTGCTTTAAGCACATCGTACCCAGGTTTTGTTTTTTTACGTGAACCATCATTTTGCGGTCTGCCGTTAACAATACTATCTATAGTAGTTCCTGTAACACCTATGCGTTTTGAAAAAGCATAATTATTAAGATTAAAATGGTTAATTATAGCTGTTATTTTTTCAGCAATGTCAATCATAAAAATACTTTTGTAGAAAATAATAAGCTAATATATAAATTTAATTAACAATCAAACATTTGTTTTAATAAGAATAGCTTGAAATTAAACACCTTAGCTATTAATCATTATTAACATTTTGCAGTTAACTATAAATAAAATAAAACTGTATTTTAGTGAGTTATAAACGATAAGTAACAATTTATACCATTTTAAACTTTGAATAATTTTAAAACCATACAATCTAAACTCGAACAGTTTATTAGAAAATATTATACTAACGAGCTTATTAAAGGTGCTATTTTATTTTTTAGTATTGGTTTATTATACTTTTTAATAACACTTTTAATAGAACATTTTTTATGGTTAAACTCTACAGCTAGAACCATTTTATTTTGGTTATTTATTGCTGTAGAATTTGGTTTGTTTGTTAAATTTATAGTGCTACCATTAGCTAAATTATTTAAATTACAACAAGGCATTAATTATGAAAAAGCTTCAACTTTAATTGGTAATCATTTTCCAGAAGTAAGTGATAAATTACTTAATGTTTTACAGTTGAATGCGTCACAGTCTAATTCCGAATTACTTCTAGCCAGTATAAACCAAAAATCGCAAGAGCTTACACCAATACCTTTTAAACTTGCTATAAATTTTAAAAAGAATATTAAATATTTAAAATATGCAGCTATACCAATAGCCATAATTGCTTTAGTAGCTATTTCTGGAAAATTAAACTGGTTTAGTGATAGCTACGAGCGCGTTGTAAATTATAAAACAGCTTACGAACCGCCAGCACCATTTCAATTTTTTGTTTTAAACGATAATCTTCAGGCAGTAGAAAATAAAAGTTTTAGATTAATTGTAAAAACCGCTGGAGACATGACTCCAGAAAATGCGCAAATTACTTATAATAACGAAACATACTTTTTACAACAACGTGGTCCAGGAGCTTTTGAGTATGTTTTCGAACAACCAAAAAACAATATAACGTTTAATTTACTAGCAAATAACGTAAACTCTAAACCCTATACTTTAAATGTAGCTCAAGTACCATCATTATTGAGTTTTAATATGGTTTTAGACTATCCTTCTTATACAAAAAAGAAAGACGAAACTTTAAAAAGTACAGGTAATGCAGTTGTGCCAGTTGGTACAAATATTACATGGAAATTAAAAACCAAAGCAACAGAAGAAGTAAAGCTATACGCTAAAGACACTACCATTTTTACAAAACAAAATAATGATAGTTTTTATACAACAAAACGTGTATATAATACATTAGATTATAACATAAGTACCAGCAACACTAAATTGCAAGATTACGAGAATTTAGCTTTTAATATTCAGGTAGTTAGAGATCAATATCCAGAATTAAAAATCCAGAGTAAAGTAGACTCTCTCGACTTACAAACACTATACTTTTTTGGTCAAGCTACAGATGATTATGGTTTAAAAAAATTACAATTAGTATATTATCCTAGCGGAAAAGAAAGCAATAAAAAGATTAAAAATATACCAATTTCTGGAAGTAATTATACCGAGTTTATTACTGCATTCCCTAATGCGTTAGAAATAACCGAAGGTATAAGCTACGATTTGTATTTTGAAGTAATAGATAACGATGCTGTAGCAAAAAATAAAAGCACAAAAAGTAATGTGTTTACTTATAGAAAAAGAACACAAAATGAAGAAGAGCAAAAACAATTACAAGAGCAAAACGAAACCATTCAAGATTTAAACAAATCATTAGATAAGTTTGATGAGCAACAAAAAGAATTAGAAGAACTATCTAAAACCCAAAAAGAAAAATCTCAATTAAATTTTAACGATAAAAAGAAATTTGAAAGTTTTATTAAACGTCAACAGCAGCAAGAAAAAATGATGCAAAAGTTTAATAAAAAACTTCAAGATAATTTAGAAGATTTTCAAAAAGAAAACAAAGAGAAAGATCAATTTAAAGAAGATTTAAAAAAGCGATTAAAACAAAACGAAGAACAACTTAAAAAAGATGAAAAATTACTCGAAGAACTTGAAAAGTTACGAGAGAAAATGAGTAAAGAAGAATTTTCAGAGAAAATAGACAAATTAGCCAAGCAAGCAAAAAGTCAAAAAAGAAGCTTAGAACAAATGTTAGAGCTTACCAAAAGATATTACATTTTTAAAAAAATGGAAAAAATTGGTAATGAGTTAGACAAGCTTGCTAAAAAACAAGACAGCTTAGCAAATAAAAAACCACAAGAAAACACTAAAGAAAAACAAGATGCTTTAAATAAAGACTTCGAAGAAATTTTAAAAGATTTAGAAGCAATTGAAAAAGAAAACAAACAATTAAAGCAACCTTTAAAACTTCCTAGAAACGAAAATAAAGAAGAAAATGTAAAAGAGGATCAAGAAAAAGCATCTGATGAATTAAAGAAAAAAGAAGAAAGTCAATCTCAAGAAGAGAAACAATCACAAAATAGTAAAGCACAAAAAAAGCAAAAAGCTGCAGCTCAAAAAATGAAACAAATGAGCATGCAAATGCAATCACAAATGCAACAATCTGGTCAAGATGCTATGCAAGAAGACATAGAAATGTTGCGTCAAATTCTAGATAATTTAGTTTTATTTTCTTTTGATGAAGAAGCAATAATGAACAAATTTGAAAGTATAGAAGTTAACCACAACGAGTATGCTACTTATTTAAAAAAACAAAAAAACTTACGTACACATTTTGAACATGTAGACGATAGTTTATTTGCATTATCCTTACGTCAACCAAAAATATCTGAAGACGTAAATAAAGAAATCTCCAATGTTTATTTTAGTATAGATAAAGCATTAGCACAATTAGCCGAAAATAATTTATATCAAGGTACAGCCGCACAACAATATACAGTTACCTCTGCAAATAATTTAGCTAATATGTTAAGCGATACCTTAGATAATTTACAAAATGCTATGGCTATGCCATCTCCAGGATCTGGTTCTGGAGAAGGCGGAATGCCACTTCCAGATATAATCATGAGTCAACAAGAACTTAATGAAATGATGAAAAAAGGAACGCAAAAAGGAAAAGATGGTGAGCCACAAAGTGGAGAAGGTAATAAACCAGGAGAAAAGGCTGGAGAAAAACCTGGGCAAGGAAAAAAACCTGGTGAGCAAGGAGAAAACGGAAAAGAAGGAAAAAATGGAAGTAAAGGAGATAAAGGCGGAAAAGGTGGAGAAAATGGTGATAGTGGAGCCAATGGTAATAATGGTAATTCTGGAAAAGGTAGTAAAGAAGGTAAAAATGGAAAAGATGGAGAAAATGGTGATGGAAACGGAAATGGAAAAAACGGGAAAAACGAAGGCTTAAATGGATTTAGTGAAGATGTAAATGGAGAATTATTTAAAATTTACCAACAACAACAGAAATTACGTCAAGCTTTAGAAGATAAATTATTACAAGATAAAATTAGCGGAAAAGGAGAAAGTGCACAAGCAAAGCAACTTGTAAAACAAATGGAAGATGTAGAAGATAATTTAATAAATAAAGGGTTTACAAATGAAACTTTAAATAAAATGATGAATATTCAACATCAATTATTAAAGCTAGAAAAAGCAACATTACAACAAGGGCAAGATAATAAGCGTAAATCTCAAACTAATAAAAAAGAATTTACCAATACTACAAGTAACCAAATACCAACAGCAAAAGAATATTTTAATACAACCGAAATATTGAATAAGCAAGCATTACCTTTGCAACCAGTTTACAAACAAAAAGTACAAGACTATTTTAAGCAAAATAATGATTAGTTTTAATTACGAAAATAACTTTAAGCTTCCTAATGAAGCAAAAATTAGCACGTGGATTTCTTCTGTAATTTTACAAGAAAACTGTATTGAAGAAGAAATAAATTATGTTTTTTGTGATGATGAATATCTTCATAAATTAAATGTAGAATTTTTAAATCACGACACTTTAACAGACATTATTAGCTTTGATTATTCAGTAGGAAAAAACTTACAAGGAGATATATTTATTTCAACGGAAAGAGTAGAGGATAACGCGAAAGATTTTAATGTTTCTTTTGAAACAGAATTACAGCGTGTACTTGTTCATGGTATTTTACACTATTGTGGTTATAAAGATAAATCTGATAGTGAAGCAAAACTAATGCGAGAGAAAGAAAACTTCTACCTTAATCTGCTTAAATAGAATTAACTAATTCGTTGTATATTTGCAAACTGAATTTTTTAAAAGCAATTTGTTCCACGTGGAACAGTATGTTTAATATTGAATAAATTTGTTTTTTATGTGAAATGTTTTTAAATGTTTCACGTGGAACATGTAAAATAATTAATAAAAATCATTTAATCTATTAACTATATTATAGATTAAATTTAATATAAAGTATTTAAAATTATGTTTAACGAAGTATACGATGTTATAGTGGTTGGAGCAGGACATGCAGGAAGTGAAGCTGCTGCTGCTGCTGCAAATATGGGTTCTAAAACCTTGCTTATAACAATGAATTTACAAAACATTGCGCAAATGTCTTGTAATCCTGCTATGGGCGGAATTGCTAAAGGACAAATAGTTCGCGAGATTGATGCGCTTGGTGGGTACTCTGGTATTGTAAGTGATACTTCTGCTATACAATTTAAAATGCTTAACAAATCTAAAGGTCCTGCAATGTGGTCACCAAGAGTACAAAGTGACCGTATGCGTTTTGCAGAAGATTGGAGGTTGCTTTTAGAGCAAACTCAAAATCTTGATTTTTATCAGGAAATGGTATCTGGCTTGGTGGTTGAAAATGGTAAAGTTGTAGGTGTAAAAACTTCTTTAGGAATCACAGTAAAAGCTAAATCTGTAGTATTAACTAATGGTACTTTTTTAAATGGTTTAATACATATTGGAGATAAAAATTTTGGTGGAGGTAGAGCAGGAGAAAGAGCAGCTACAGGAATTACAGAACAACTTATAGAATTAGGATTTGAATCTGGTAGAATGAAAACAGGAACACCACCAAGAGTAGATGGTCGTTCTCTAGATTATTCTAAAATGATTGAACAACCTGGAGATTTAAATCCAGAAAAGTTTTCTTATTTAGATACAACAAAACCATTAGAAAATCAGCGTTCTTGTTTTATGACTTATACAAGCGAAAAAGTTCACGATTTATTACGTGAAGGTTTCGATCGCTCACCAATGTTTAATGGTAGAATTAAAAGTTTAGGACCAAGATATTGTCCTTCGATAGAAGATAAAATTAACCGTTTTGCAGATAAAGATAGACATCAATTATTTGTAGAACCAGAAGGTTGGAATACTGTAGAAATGTATATAAATGGATTTTCAACTTCATTGCCAGAAGATGTTCAATTTAATGCATTACGATCTGTAGCAGGTTTTGAGAATGTAAAATTCTTTAGACCTGGTTATGCGATTGAGTACGATTATTTTCCGCCAACACAATTAAAACATACTCTAGAAACTAAGTTAGTTGATGGCTTATATTTCGCAGGTCAAATTAATGGTACAACTGGTTATGAAGAAGCAGCTTCTCAAGGATTAATGGCTGGTATAAATGCTGCTTTAAAAGTGCAAGAAAAAGATTCATTTATATTACAACGTAATGAAGCTTATATTGGTGTTCTTATAGACGATTTAATTACCAAAGGTACAGAAGAACCTTATAGAATGTTTACTTCTCGTGCAGAATATAGAACACTTTTAAGACAAGATAATGCAGATATTAGATTAACACCAAGAGGTTACGATTTAGGTTTAGCTAGTGAAAAACGTTTAAAAAGAATGGAGGAGAAGCTTAATGCTTCAAATCAATTTGTACAGTTTTTTAAAGACACTAGTGTAACGGCTAATGATGCTAATGTGGTTTTAGAATCTAAAAATTCTGCATCAGTTAAACAGCAAGGTAAGATGTTTAAATTATTTGCAAGACCAAATATTGATATGGATGATATGCGTAAATTTGAAAAAGTTGAAACATATATTCAAGAAAATAATCTTGACAGAGAAGTTTTAGAACAAGCAGAAATTCAAGTTAAATACGCTGGTTATATTTCTAAAGAAAAAAATAATGCTGATAAATTAAACCGACTTGAGAATATTAAAATTCCAGCTAATTTTAATTACTCACAGTTAAAATCTATGAGTTTAGAAGCAAGAGAAAAATTAAATAAAATTCAACCAGTTACTATTTCCCAAGCATCAAGAATTAGTGGTGTATCACCTGCAGATATTTCTGTGCTTTTAGTTTTTATGGGAAGATAAATTTAAGTGTTCCACGTGGAACGTGTTTCAGTTTTTAAATATATTAAAGCGTAAAATCAATTCAATTTTAACTTGTGCAAAATTCAAAAAAAATAAACTTTAAAGTAAAAGATTATTCTGTTTCTGGAGAAACATTTACTTTAATACACAATAATGAATTCGATTATTTAGAAACCTTACCTAAACCGTCTTTAAACAAACTACCTGAATATTATAAAAGCGAAGATTATATTTCTCACACAAATGCTAAACGAAATTTGTTTGAAAAAGTATACCATCAAGTAAGAGTATATTCCTTAAAGAAAAAAGTAAAACTTATAAACTCATTTAATACTGAGAGCAAAAATATTTTAGATTTTGGTTGTGGTACAGGTGCTTTTTTAAATGAAGCACAAAATCAAGGTTGGAATATTACAGGAATAGAACCAGATGAAAAAGCAAGAATTCTAGCCAATACTCAAACTAATAATGCTGTTTTACCTAGTCAAGATTTTAATACTTTACCAGAAAAAAGTTTTGATGTTATTACACTTTGGCATGTATTAGAACATATACCAGATTTACAAGAAAAAATATCTCAATTAAAAAAACTATTAAAAGAAAATGGTACTTTAATTATTGCTGTACCTAATTATAATAGCTTTGATGCAAAACACTATAAATCGTTTTGGGCTGCTTTTGATGTTCCTAGACATTTATGGCATTTTTCAAAAAAATCTATAACTACACTTTTTGCTAGAGAAAAAATGAAAGTTGTAAAAATAAAACCAATGCTATTTGATGCATTTTATGTAAGCTTACTTTCAGAAAAATATAAAACATCAAAAATGAATCCTATTAAATCTTTTTATACAGGATTGCTTTCAAATTTTAAAGCTATACGCTCTGGAGAGTATTCTTCTCTAATTTATGTAATAAAAAACATGTAAAATCTATTTTAGATTATTCTTTTGTGTTTTTATTAGCTGTTATGTAAATATACCTAAGGATTTTGTAAAAGTGTCTTAAAACAGCTTATTTGAAGCTGTTTTTTATAAAAGTCATCTATTTATTCTATAGTTTCTATAAATTTTCTATATACTATGTTTTTTACCATAAAAAATATAAATGCTACATATTTCTTTTTTCTACATTTGCGCTAAATCAAAATTTAAAAAATGAAAAAATTAGTTTTAGTATTTGTAGCAATAATATTTTTATCTGCTTGTGAGCAACAAAAAATTGGATATGTTGATAACGGAAAAGTTATTAATGAAATTCAAGAGAAAAAAGATATAGAATCTAAATACACACTTTTAGATGAATCTTTCAAAAAAAGAGCAGATAGTATTGGAAATGTTTATAGAACAGAATTTCAAGCATTGCAAACTAAATATGCAAGAGCTTCTCAACAAAAGCAGCAAGAGATGATGTTGCCTTTGCAAGCTAAAGCACAACAATTTCAACAGCAAATGCAAAACGAACAAACGCAAATGCAAACTGCTTATCAAACAGAAATTGATTCTGTAATTTCAAAAATGAAATTGTATGTTAAAGATTATGCTAAAAACAACGGTTATAACTATATTTTTGGTACTAATGAGTCTGTAGGAACTGTATTATATGGAGATGAAGGATCAGATATTTCTCAAAATATTATTGATGGATTAAACGATACTTATAAAAAATAATAACTTTTAAAACATTTTTAAAAAGACGCTAAGCATTTTCTTAGCGTCTTTTTTTATTTATCTAATCAATTACTTATCAATGCAATTGAAATAAATTCCTATATTTATAGTCGAAATAATTTACCGCTATTAATTATTCTATTTTATTATGAAAAACCAACTTTTGGTACTTTTCATAGCTATTGCCATTGTTGGAAAAATAAAAGCTCAAGAAGCTATTCCTTTTAAAACTCAAAACGAGTTTTATATCTATGGTGATGCTGTTGTGATTGGTAACAACATTCTTAGCAAAAATGCTATAGAACCGTTTAACGATTTATCTTTTGTTAACGATGATATTGACATGAAATATGTTGATATAGATAACGACGAGTCTACTTTTAGCTCCAGTGCAGCTTATTTAAATCTTCCAGAAAACCACTCTAAAATTAAGTATGCAGCCTTATACTGGTCTGCAACTTATAGTTATGAGCAAGGTTATAGACAAGAGTCTAATGGGCAGTTTTTATTTCAAGGAAAACGCGTTAAAGACCGAAAACCTATAAGTAAAATTAAATTTAAATTACCTAATGACTCTTATAAGAGCATTACAGGTAATGTTATTTTTGATGGCGCTAACGAAACCGCATTTACACTTAATTCACCATACGTTTGTATGGCAGATGTTACAAAACTACTACAATCTACTAAAACGGTTAATGGTAGTTATACTGTTGCAAATATTAACGCAACTAAAGGCTTTGTTTCTGGAGGTAGTGCTGCTGGTTGGTTATTATATGTTATTTACGAAGCTCCAACAAAAAACCCAAAATATATTACTACGTATAATGGCTTTGCACATGTAAGTGGAGAGCCAGTAAAACTTAAATTTTCAAATTTTAAAGCTTTAGAGAAAGGAGATGTAAGTACATCTGTCACTTTCGCTGCTTTAGAAGGCGATATAGCCTTAAATGAAGACGAATGTATACTTGTTAATCAACAAAGCAAAAGAGTGTCTTTATTAAGCACAAATAATAGACCTAGAAACAATTTTTTTAATAGTAAAATTACTATAGATGATGAGTTATTTGCCAAAAGAACACCTAACAGTGAAAATACCTTAGGTTTTGATATTATTTCTAAAAACATATCTAAAGATTCACAACCAATAGTTGATAATAATACAACCGAAATTGAAATGGCTTTTAATACAGAGTCTGATAGATTTTATTTGTTTTTTACAGCTTTTCAAACCGAGATTAGTAAAACTAATTACAATGAAAATAAAACAATAGAAATTTTAGAAGATGAAAGTAAATTTGTTACTAAATCTAAACCTGTTAAGGACAAAAAACCTGAAAAAGAACCTATAAAAACTTCAAATAAAGAAGAAATTGCTTTTACTCCTGCAAAAAGCATTCAAGCAGTAACAAACACTAAAAAAATAAAAACCAAAGTAAGTAAACCCGAAGTTTTTACGCCTAAAAAAGAAGCGCAATTAAAAGTTACAAATACCGATAACACTTATAAACCAAATAGAGAAGAAAAACCACTGCCTTTATGGTTACAAAAAAAAGATGGTATTAATCAAACACCAGTAAATGATAATATTTATAAACCAGAAGGTATAGTACTGCAAGAAAATAGACCAGAAAATGCGTTAGTTTTAAATAGAGAAAACTACAAAAAAGTATTAACTCCAGAAGACTATGTGTATGAAACACAGTCTTTTAAACGTGTTTTAAATCAAGACCCTACTTATATACAAGGTTTAGAAAAAGGCTATTATATTATAGCGTCTTTGAGTACAGACTTAGATGAGTCTATTGCATATCAAAATGAATTAAAAAGCAAAGGTGTTAATTCTAAAATGTTTAAAGATGTACCAAATAGTAAATACTATTTATATCTTTTTAATTCTGAAAATTTTTATGATGTATTTATGCTTAGAAAAGCATTTATTAAAAGTCCTTTTTTAGAAAATGTATGGATACTAAATATAAATATTGATGCTAAAATTATTAAAAAACTATAAGTCTTAGCAGTAAAAGGTAAAAGCATTTTTAATAATTAAAACTGAAATTTTTTCAGCTTTAAAAACCTCTCCATCTGCTTGTATGTTAAGGTTTATAGAGGTTTTGGGTTCAATTACAACACTATTGCTTTTAAAAACATTAACCTTTTTAACAGTGTGTAACTTGCCATTATAAAGTTTAAATATATGCTTAATAATTTCCCATTTACTAACATCGCCAATTATTGAAATATCAAATAAACCATCGTTAGGGTTTGGTGTGTTTGTAAGCCGCATATTATTACCCGAAAACTTACATATGCCAACCAATGTCATAAGTGATTTTGTATTTATAGTTTTTTCTGGTGTAACTAATTTTAGTTTAAAGTTTTTAAAGCGAAACATACCCAATAAAGCCGAAATTAAATACGATAAAGTACCAAACCGTTTTAAATTTTGTGTGTTTTTTGCAACAAACGCATCAAAGCCAATTCCTGCAATATTCACAAAATAGACAGGCGTTTTATTAGAGCTTAAAAAACTAATTTTACCAACATCTTGAATTTTAGTATGTCCTTTTTTAATAGTTTGTATTGCTTGATTAATGTTTGTAGAGATAGCGTAGTTTTTAACCCAATCATTGCCAGTACCAATTGGTATTATACCAATAGATATAGAAGCTGGTTTTGTAATATTTTGACTCATTAAACCATTAACAACATAATGTAATGTGCCATCACCACCAATAGAAATAAACTTAGAAAATCCTTTTTTAATTGCGTTTACAATAACTGTATTATTATGCCTATTTAACTCGCTAAAACTATACTCAAAATCAAAACCTTCTTTTTTTAAAAGCCTTTGTATATCTGGCCATTTTTTTAAGGCTTTACCATTTCCAGCTTTAGGGTTTATAATTACAAACCAGGATTTTAAATCTGGCATTATAAAGATTTTTTGTGAAGTAATCTTGTTAACTTAATAGATAAGTCGGTTAAAATAATTTTAGAGTTTCCGTTTCGTTCAATATGGTAAATTGCGTCCTGTAGCTCGTTAGAAATATCTAAAATATTGTTGTTATGTACAAAAGGAGCGAAATTTTCTAATTTAAATTTTTCGGTTTTAATATCCATATATACTAAAGATTCGGCATTATAATTTAATAATAAAGCTTGTCTAAAAAAGTCTAAGCAAAAGTTTAGAAATTGTTTTTGGGTTTCTCTACCAGTTTTCGCAATTTCTTCACTCCATTTAATTAAATCGTGAATAGCAGCTTTGTTACCTTTTGCTTTAAAAGCTGATCGTACCCAAAGTATAAACCAAGTTTCAAACTGTAAATCTTCACTATCTTGATATATTAAATCGCAGGCTTTATTGTAGTTTCCATTAGCTTGATGTGCTAATTTAGTAGCTACAGCTTCATTTAAATTAAAGTTTTTTATAAGTGCATTTTTTATATCAACTTCGGCTAAAGGAGGAAAATGTAATATTTGGCAACGCGACCTTATGGTATTAATAATACTTTCTTCATCTTCGGTAACTAAAATAAAAACGGTTTTATTTGGTGGTTCTTCAATTAATTTAAGAAGTTTATTTGCAGCTTGAGTATTCATTTTCTCTGCCATCCAAATAAGCATTACCTTATAACCACCTTCGTAAGATTTTAAAGTAAGAGATTTTACTATATCATGAGCTTCATCTACACCTATTTGTCCTTGCTTGTTATCAACACCAAGTAATTTATACCAGTCAAACAAATTACCATAAGGCTGTTTATTTAATAGTTCACGCCATTCTTCTAAAAAATGATTAGAAACAGGATGTCTTTTAACCTTATCGTTTGTAGTTACAGGAAAAGCAAAATGTAAATCGGGATGAGAAAAGTTTTTAAATTTTAAGTTACAAGCTTCATTACCATTATTGTTTTCTGCATCACTATTACTACATAAAATATATTGAGCGTAAGCAATAGCCATGGGTAATGTACCGCTACCTTCTGGTCCTACAAAAAGTTGTGCATGAGGAATGCGACCATAATCTGCACTCTTTGTAAGATGGTTTTTTATATGTTGTTGTCCTATTATATCACTAAAAAGCATAAAGCAAATATAGTTTATAGCAGTTATAGTTTAAATGTAACAAGAGAGAAAAAATATATTGTTTAACTTTTAAGTTATAAAAGCCTTATTTTAATTCGTATTTTATAGATGTTATATTTAAAGGGTATCACTCAATTTGTATATCTTTGATTCTTTAAATAAAGTCGCTATTTTTATTTTTTTACTAACCAATTAATTTAATGAAACAGTTTTTTCAATTTTGTTTTTGCTTATTAGCATTAAGCAGTGTTTCCTCTCAAGAAAAATTAGCTATAAAAGATAGTTTATCTTACGATGGAGCAAATTTTAAATCTGTAAACGAATATTATATTTATGGCGATTCTAAAGCAATTGGTAATACAATTTTAAGCGAACATAAATCTCGCGATTATAACGATTTAAATAGTGTTAATGACGATATAAAAATGAAATATATCGATATTGACGATGATAAATCAACCTTTAGTTCGAGTGCCGCAAAATTAAAGCTTCCAGATAACCTAAAAAAAATAACTTATGCAGGTTTATATTGGTCTGCAACCTATAGCTTAGAAGAAGGAAAGCGCCGTAAAGTAAAAGATAGTTACGAGTATAAAGGCGATTTTAGACAAGAAACAGCTATAGATACCATAAAACTTAAAACGCCAAATGGCGAGTACCAAACTATTAGTGGAGAAATTATTTACGATGGCGCAACAAACCCAACACATGCTATAAACTCTCCATACGTTTGTTATGCAGATGTTACAAATATTTTAAAAAATGCTCCAGAGCAAAATGGGTATTATACTGTTGCAAATGTAAAAGCCTCAAGAGGTTATATTTCTGGCGGTAGTGCAGCAGGATGGATGCTTTATATAATTTACCAATCACCAACAGATAATCCTAAATACATTTCAACCTATAATGGATTTGGTTTAGTAAATAATTTACCTGTAGATATAAACTTTAAAAATTTTAAATCTATAGACCAAGGCGATGTAAAAACATCCCTAACAGTATCTGCTTTAGAGGGTGATATAACATTATTGCAGGATGAGTGCGCTATAGTCACAAAAAACGGGAAATTTCAATCATTAAGTAATGGTGCCAGGTATCAGCAAAACTTTTTTAATAGTAGTATAACATCAAACAGTATCATAAATTCCGATAGAATTCCAGCAAGTAGAAATACCTTAGGTTTTGATATTGCAGAGCTAGAAATACCAAACTATAATAACGAAATTATAGATAATAATACTAGTGAAACAACTCTAAGATTAAAAACAAAATCAGACAGGTTTTATCTTTATTTTGCAGCTTTTCAAACCGAAATAAGCCAGGATTTTTTTAAAGATATAGTAGAAGACCAGCAGCCTGTAAGTAATGTTTCTAAAATAGAGCCAGAGACTATTAGGACTACTGTTGAAGAAGTAAAAAAAACAAAACCAAAATACGTATGGAAACCACCAGGAAAATTAGGGTTTGGTTCACGCGCATATAAATATACAATATCAAAACCATCAACAATAATTACAGATGTTCCATCTGGATATTATGTAATATCAAATGTGTTTTCTGGAAAAAACAGAGCTAGAAAATGGGAACGATATCTAATTAAAAAAGGGTATACACCTTTTACGTTTACAAACCCTAAAAATAATTGGGAATATGTAGCGGTTTTGAAAACAGAAGATTCTAAAAAAGCCTTTATAAAACAACAAGAAATGGTTCAAGAATATCGTTTTAGAGATACTTGGATATTAAAAGTTAACCTAGATTAATAGTAAAAGATTATGAAAACAATTGAAAACTTCAATTTTAAAAATAAAAAAGCACTAATTAGAGTAGATTTTAATGTGCCATTAGATAGTAATTTTAATGTTACAGATGCAACAAGAATTTCTGCAGCAAAACCAACTATTATAAAAGTTTTAGAAGATGGTGGAAGTTGTATTTTAATGTCTCACTTAGGAAGACCAAAAGGAGTACAGGAAGAGTTTTCTTTAAAGCATATAGTAAATAAAGTAGAAGATATAATTGGAGTAGAAACAAAATTTGTATCTACAGCAACAGGAGAAGCAGCAGAGCAAGCAGCTAATAATTTAAAACCAGGAGAAATTTTAATATTAGAAAACTTAAGATTTAACGAAGAAGAAACAAAAGGTGAAAAAGATTTTGCTCAAGCACTTTCAAAGCTTGGCGATATTTATGTAAATGATGCTTTTGGTACAGCACATAGAGCGCACGCATCAACAACAGTAGTTGCAGATTTTTTTCCAGAAAACAAATGCTTTGGTAGCTTATTAGCACAAGAAATTAAAAGTATAGATAAAGTTTTAAAAACAGGAGAAAAGCCTGTGTTAGCAATTTTAGGAGGCGCAAAAGTATCTTCTAAAATTACTATTATAGAAAACATTTTAGACGCCGTAGATCACTTAATAGTTGGAGGAGGAATGGCTTTTACGTTTATTAAAGCACAAGGTGGAAGTATAGGAAACTCGCTTGTGGAAGACGATAAAATGGAGCTAGCATTAAGCATTTTAAAACAAGCTGAAGCTAAAAATGTAACCATTCACTTACCTACAGACTCTGTAATAGCAGACGATTTTAGTAATGATGCAAATACAAAAATTTGTGATATTAAAAACATTCCAGATGGTTGGATGGGATTAGATGCAGGACCAGAATCTAGAAAGCAATTTCATGATGTTGTAATGCAATGTAAAACCATTTTATGGAATGGACCATTAGGTGTTTTTGAAATGGAAAACTTTGCAAACGCAACAATAGCTCTAGGTAATTCTATAGCCGAAGCTACAAAAAAAGGAGCATTTTCTTTAGTTGGTGGAGGAGACTCTGTAGCAGCAGTAAAACAGTTTGGTTTCGAGAAAAAAGTAAGTTATGTAAGTACTGGTGGTGGCGCAATGCTAGAAAGTTTAGAAGGAAAAACGCTACCAGGAATTGCTGCAATACTAGAATAATAAATCGTGTTTAAATACCATACAGTAGTATTAAACGTTAGTTTTAAACACAAATTTTTTTAAATGAAAATTTATTATCAATATTCAATATTATTTGTATTATTCTCTTTCTTAAATGTGAGTAATGCTCAGGATTCTATACAATTAAATAAAAAAAGATTGTCAGAATCTCAATTAGTAGCAGGAGAAAAATATGTAATAGATACCATTATAGATGGCAAAGTATTATTTAAGCAATCTATAGAACCTGTTGAACCTGTAGACTTAACAAAAGAGTTGCAAGATCACGAATTAGCATTAGAGATTGATAAAAAATGGATGGAAGAACTGTATAGTACTTCTTTATTCGATACTATTTATCGAGAAGTAACAAACCTTAAATATGAAGCTGTTTATTACCCAGAACTTACAACAGATACTTTAAAAGCAAGATTAGAGAGGTTAAATGCAAGAACACCATTTAATGTAGAATATAATCCGCAATTAGAAAATATAATAAAACGTTGGCTAAAAACTAGGCATCAATCAATGGAGCGATTAATGGGTTTGAGTAAATATTATTTTCCAATGTTTGAGCGTGAACTAGATAATTACAACATTCCTTTAGAGATGAAATACCTCTCAATAGTAGAATCTGCACTAAAACCAAGAGCAAAATCTAGAGTTGGTGCAACAGGATTGTGGCAATTTATGTTTGCAACCGGGAAGCAATATGGTTTAGATGTTAGTAGTTATGTAGACGAGCGTAGCGACCCAATAAAATCTACAGAATCTGCTGCAAAATACTTAGCAAAATTATATGAGATTTTTGGAGATTGGGATTTAGCATTAGCAGCATATAACTCTGGCCCAGGTAATGTAAGTAAAGCAATAAGACGTTCTGGCGGTTATAAAAATTATTGGAATATCCGTTCTAATTTACCACGTGAAACAGCAGGTTATGTTCCTGCATTTTTAGCAACAATGTATATTTTTGAATACGCAAAAGAACACGGTTTTATACAGCATAAACCAAAGTTTAATTATGTCGAGACAGATACTATTAGGGTAAAGCAAATGATTACTCTAGATCAAGTATCAGAGTTTACAGGTGTAAATATTGAAACGCTTCAGTTTTTAAACCCATCATATAAATTAGATATCATTCCATATATAAAAGGAAAAAACTATACCTTAAGACTTCCTAGAACTATTGTTGGTGCTTTTGTTAATAATGAAGCTCAAATGTATGCTTTTGCAAAAGCTGAATTCGATAAAAGAGAAAAACCATTACCACAACTAATACAATCAGACACTAAAACAAGGTATCGTGTTAAACAAGGAGATTATTTGGGTAAAATAGCAAGAAAGTTTGGAGTAAGGGTAAGCCAAATTAAAAGATGGAATGGTTTAAGAAGTAATAATTTAAAAATAGGACAAAGGCTAACAATATTTCCAAGAAATCCTTCGGCAGTAACAAATAAAGCAATAAAAGCAAACACCTCAAACCTTTCAAATTATACAGGAAAAACTTACAAAGTAAAGAGTGGAGACTCATTATGGAGTATTTCTCAAAAATTTCCAGGAATTTCTGTTGAAAATATTAAAGAATGGAACGATATTAGTGGTACTAAATTAAAACCGGGTATGACCTTGAAAATTTCAAAAGGTTAATTCCAAAAAAACAAAAAATATTATGCGAAAAATTTTGATGTTGGCCTTAGTTTTAATGTCTGTATTATCATGCGACAATAAAAAAGGAGTTAGAATTTTACCAGAGTCTGCAGGACCAATTAATAATATTGCTATTGTAATAGACAATGAATATTGGGCAAATACGACAGGAGAAACTTTAAGAAACATTTTAGCAGCGCCAATAGATGGCTTGCCTCAACAAGAACCATTATTTTCTTTAAGACAAATACCACCAGAAGTTTTTACTGGCTTTGCAAAAGAAAATAGGAACGTTTTAAAAATAGAGCAAGGCGAAGCAGATTTTAAAATAACAAGAGATGTATATGCTAGACCTCAAAAAGTTATTGTAGTAAGCGGAAAGGATATTGCAGAAATTAAATCGCAAATCAATGATAATGCAGATAAAATTATTGCAGGATTTAAAGCCGAAGATATTAGAGAAAAGCAACGCCAATCTAGAAAATCGTTGTATAACGCAACAGAAATTGAAGAAAATTTAGGTTTAAAAATAGAATTTCCTTCGCCATATAAAATTAGTAACACAATAGCTAAACCAGAAGATAAATTTTATTGGATTAAAAAAGATATTCCTACAGGTTATACAAATGTACTTTTGTATGAATTACCATTAAACGCTATTAAAAAAGAAGACAGTTTAATTGCTCAAATAGTAAAAATTAGAGATTCTATTGGTAAAAAGTATATTGGTGGGCCAACAGATGGTAGCTTCATGTCTACAGAAAAAGCCTATGCGCCACACTTGTACGAAACAATTTTAGATAATAAACCAACAATAGAAGTAAAAGGTATTTGGGATGTTGCAGGAGCATTTATGTCTGGACCTTTTATAACGTATTTTATAGAAGATAAAATAAACAACAGATACATTGTAGCAGAAGGTTTTGCTTACGCACCTTCAGTTTCAAAAAGAGATCAAGTTTTTGAATTAGAATCTATTATAAAGTCTATTAAAATTAATTAAGTTTTAAGTAAAATATATAGTAACAAAAAAACCATCACAATTGTGATGGTTTTTTTTATTAATATAGAAACTTAATTTTTTTCTTCAGCTTTATTTTCATCTTCTTTACTAGCGTCTTTAAATTCCTTTATGCCGCTACCAAGACCTTTCATTAATTCAGGAATCTTTTTACCTCCAAAAAGTAATAAAATAGCCAAAACAATTAATCCTATTTGCCATGGGCCAGGCGCTAAAAATATGCTTAGTGATATCATAATAATTCAATTTAGGTTGCAAAGTTAATAATTAAACTTTAATAATAACGTTTAAAACTTAACTTTAGCATATTGTAAAACAGCTAAAGCTATAATTTTATTTACATTTGTTTTAATTAATGTTTCAATGGCAAAGAAGACAAAAAAAACCAAAAAAATATCCAAAAAGTTACTACACAAGTACCGTTTAGTAATTTTAAACGAAGATACTTTTGAAGAGAAGTTGGCATTTAAACTAACACGTTTAAACGTATTTGTATTACTATCTCTATCAACCTTCTTTTTAATTGTATTTACAATATTGTTTATTGCATTTACGCCACTAAAAGAATACATTCCTGGCTATTCTTCTACAGCATTAAAAAAGAAAGCTGTCGAGTTAAATTTTAAAACCGATTCGTTACAACAAGTTATAACACTAAATGATCAATATTACGCTTCTATAAAACAAGTTTTAAAAGGGGAAGTTAACACGTTAGAATTTAATAGAGATTCTATTATAGAGGCTGCAAGTTTAGATCCTAGTGAAGTAGATTTATCTCCTAGTGAAGCAGATTCTATACTTAGAGCAAAAGTAGATAAAGAAGATAAATACAGTTTATTCGAAACAGCAAAATCAAGAACAAATTTTGTGCTTTTTCCTCCAGTAAATGGTGAAATAAGCGAAACATATAACGCAGAAGAAAAACATTACGCAGTAGATGTGGTAGTTGCAAAAGATACACCAGTAAAAGCTACGGCCGATGGTACTGTTATTTTTTCAGAATGGACTTCACAAACAGGTTTTGTTATAATAATAGAGCACAGTTATGGTTTAATTTCTGTATATAAACATAACGCAACACTAACAAAAAGCCAAGGCGAATTAGTAAAATCGGGAGAAGTTATCGCTACCGCAGGTAATACAGGAGAATTAAGTACAGGACCTCATTTGCATTTCGAATTATGGAGTGATGGCTATCCTGTAAATCCAACTAATTTTATAGATTTCAAAAAATAAATGTCAATAAAATCAATTTTAGCAAAACCTTTTGCAGCTTTTGTAAATAGATCGGTTTCTAAATGGGCTAATAACCCTATAGAAACACAAAATAAGGTGTTTCAAAATTTAATAACTCAAGCAGAAAAAACAGAATTTGGTAAAGACCACGATTTTAAAAATATAAAAAACCATCATGATTTTGTAAAGCGTGTTCCAATAAGAGATTACGAAGCTCTAAAACCTTACGTAGAAAAGGTCGTTGCTGGAGAAGAGAATATTTTATGGACAGGCAAGCCGTTATATTTCGCTAAAACCTCTGGTACAACCTCTGGCGCTAAATATATACCAATAACGGCAGAGAGCATGCCTAATCATATAAAAGCAGCTAGAAATGCAATACTGCTTTATATACACGAAACAGGAAATTCGAAGTTTGTAGACGGTAAAATGATTTTTTTACAAGGTAGTCCAATTTTAAAAGAAGAAAACGGTGTCCAATTAGGAAGGCTTTCCGGCATTGTTGCACACTTTGTACCAAAATACCTTCAAAAAAACCGATTACCATCATGGGAAACAAATTGTATTGAAGATTGGGAAACTAAGGTAGATGCTATAGTTAAAGAAACCTTACCAGAAAACATGACTATAATATCTGGAATTCCATCTTGGGTACAAATGTATTTTGAAAAATTACAACAAAAAACAGGAAAACAAGTAGGTGACATTTTTAAAAACTTTAACCTTTTTATATTTGGAGGCGTAAATTACGAACCATATCGTGCTAAATTTGAAAGTCTAATAGGCCGAAAAGTAGATAGTATAGAATTGTATCCTGCAAGTGAAGGTTTTTTTGCATTTCAAGATAAACAAAACGAAAAAGGCATGCTTTTACAGTTAGACTCTGGTATGTTTTACGAATTTGTTTTAGCCGAAGATTTCTTTAAAGAAAACCCAAAACGTATAACCCTAAAAGAAGTAGAATTAGACAAAAATTATGTCATGATAATTTCTACAAATGCTGGATTATGGGCGTATAACTTAGGAGATACAATAATGTTTACAAGCCTAAAACCGTACCGTGTTATTGTTTCAGGAAGAATAAAACACTTTATATCTGCATTTGGTGAACATGTAATAGCAAAAGAAGTAGAACACGCTTTAAAAATGGCAACTAAAACCGAAAACATTAGTATAAACGAGTTTACTGTAGCACCTCAAATAAGTCCAGAATCTGGATTACCATACCACGAATGGTTTATAGAATTTGAGAAAGTACCAGAAAATAAATTGGCTTTAGCACAAAAAATAGATGCAGCAATGCAGCAACAAAACAGTTACTATTTAGATTTAATAGAAGGTAAAGTATTACAGCCACTTAAAATTACAATTGTTCCTAAAAATGGTTTTAAAAACTATATGAAATCTATAGGAAAATTGGGAGGACAAAATAAAATTCCACGTTTAGCAAACGATCGTAAAATAGCAGATGCTTTAAAAAACCAAATTATTGTTAAATAATAGTATCTTTGACCGTTAAAGAGAGCAAATGAGTAAGATAAAAAAACACGAAAGAACTAGAGCCCAAGAGAGTTCTAACGCCATTGAGAGAATGTACATTACCATGAGACATTTATTTAACCGTGGTTTTTATAAACCTATGGGAATATCTGGCGAAACACTTAGAGAAGCTTTATTAGTACTCAGACCAGAAATTTATGGTTCTATTGCAGATGAAAAAGCAGAGCTAGAAGGACTTTTATACGTTATAGACAGATTACCAATAGGTATCGAGCAGTGTCGTTTTATAAATCTAACAAGTGATGAAGGTTATGCAGACTCTCATTTCGAACCAATAATTCCTCCAAAAAGAAGACGTAATTGTTACCGTATTGACGAGGAGCAAATGAATATTGAAATCACACGTGGACGTAGTGAAATTTACGATATTTTAACACACCTAACATTCCTATTTATAGAATCTCACAAAATTGCTAAACGTATTATTATAGACGAAAAAGGAGCAACAACAAGAGATTGGATAAAATTAGAAAACGCTGTTGTAAGTAAAAAGAAACTAACAAAACAAGAAAGAGAAATAGCCATAACGCATACTGCAAACATTCTAGGTAGAACTTTTAAAGAACTGTCTGATGTTTACCCAATATTTGCAACAAAAAAACATCCTGAAAGATTACTGGAAATAGTATATTGGTTAGGTAAATTAGCTGTAGATGAGGTTGTTAATAATAACAAACGTACAGTAACATTTAGTCCAGTGTTACGTGAACGCTTAGGGCATCATATTCATGGTGAACGTTGGGCAAATACAATAAAGGAAACACTTGATAAACATGGCTTATTATCAAGACCAATACATATTTTAAGTGCCAACTTACATAGTGTTATGAATACGCTATATGCACCACAAGCATTAAAAAACAAAAAAGATATATTTGAAGTTTACGAAGCCTTAAGCAGTTCAGAAAATGAAGCCTTACGCAATAAAGTTACTCAAAAAGCTTTACAGCAAGGCATGATTTATATTAAAGATAGTTCTGGCACAAACATAAACGTTCAAATTTTTGATACAGCACAACTAGATTTAAAGCAAACAGATTTAGACATAAAAGAAGCTGGTAAGGATGCTGAAAAACCAGTACTATTTGTAATGGATTATGCATTTGGAGAGCAAGCATACGAGACCATAGACGAGCTTTTAAAACCTTATGGAGAAAAAGGTAATAAAACACATTTAAATATTGAGTCTATATCAGTAATGGGTAAAGCCGGAATTTTAGAAGGAGGAAAAGGAGATATAATGATTCCTTCAGCACATATTTTTGAAGGTACTGCAGATAACTATCCATTTGAAAACGAACTTACAAAAGAAGATTTAGATAATCAAGGTGTTACGGTATTTGAAGGAAGTATGATAACCGTTCTTGGCACATCACTTCAAAATAAAGACATTTTAAAGTTCTTTTACAATTCTACATGGAATGTTATTGGGCTTGAAATGGAAGGAGCACACTATCAAAAAGCAATACAAGCAGCATCAAAAGTTAGAGGCAGTATAAACCCAAACGTTAAAGTAAGATACGCGTATTACGCAAGTGATAATCCACTAGAAACAGGAAGTACTTTAGCTTCTGGAGGATTAGGAACCTCTGGCGTAAAGCCAACATACTTAATAACAAGAAAAATTTTGCAACAAATATTTAATAATACCAATAATTAATAATGAACCAAGATTCACAACCAAATAAAAACACAAACGAAGAAGTTGACTTAATTGTGTTTTTTAACCTTATCGGGAATGCTATAAATAAAGTGTTTTTATTTGTAAAATCTATTTTTATTGGAATATATAGCATATTTATTTCTGTTATAAGAGAAATATTTTTAAACATTAAAATTATAGCTGCGGTTTTAATAGTAGCAGTAATTATTGGTTATGTTCTAGATTCTCAAAAACAAAAAGTATTTTATTCAGAAATGTTTGTTGTACCAAAGTTTGAATCAAAATACGAGCTAATAAATAATATAAGTTATTATAATTCTTTAATAAAGGTTAAAGATATTGACGAGTTATCAAATCAGTTTAATATAAATGAAGTTGAAGCGAAATCACTTGTTGATTTTGAAATAGAAATAGGGCCTGAGTCAAAAAATGAACAATTAGAAAGTTTTAATGGCTTTTTAAAGACATTAGATAGCACTACAAAAACTAAAATTTCTTTTGAAGATTATATCGAAAATAGAAACATTTATACAGCAAGTATATTTTTATTAAGGGCACGTTCATCTAATTATAAGATTTTTAAGAAATTAGAACAAGGGCTTTCAAGTTCTATAAATAATGAATTTTCAGATATTGAAAAGAAAAAAAGAGATTCGGTTTTAATGCTTGAAAAAGAAAATTTAGAACAATCTTTAGTTGAAGTAAGAAAGTTAAAAGATGCATATTTAGATGTTTTACAAAAAGAATCTGAAAAAAATGTAGTGTCTTCAAATTTAGGAAGTTCTTTAGGGTTTCAAGTGGAAAAAACCGAAACAAAAGAAGACCAATTATTAACTAGAGAGATAGATATTTTAAATAAACTAAACGGCATTAAAAAAGAGCTAGTTGTAAATGATCAGGTTTTCGAAAAAATATCGTCTTTTAAAGAAAAAGGGCTTTTATACGATGTTTGGTATAAAAAATACATGTTAATATTTCCAGTATTAGGGTTAATTTTATTAATCTTAATGGGATCTTTTGTTAAATTTTACAAGCATGTGCTTAACTATAAATAAAAACGTTAGAATTATAATATGAGTAACAACAAAAAAGAATCAAATGATGCTAATGAAGAGGTAGATTTAATAGTTTTTTTCAACCTTATAGGAAGAGCTTTAAAAAAAGTTATTGAGTTTTTAATTGCAATACTCAAAGCTGCTTTTTCTGTAATAATTTATACTTTAAAAGTTATTGTTAATAGCTGGAAAATAATAGTAGCTGTAGTAATAATTGCTTTTGTATTAGGTTATGCTTTTGAAAGAACCCGACCAATAACATACAGTTCTGAAATGTTGGTGGAGCCATATTTCGATTCAAAATACCAATTAGTTACAAATATTAAGTATTTTAATGCGCTTATTGCATCGCGTGATTTTGATGCGTTAGATGGTATATTTAATTCAGATTCTTCTACTCTAGATGTAAAGGATTTAAAAGGGTTTAAAGTAGAACCAGGACCAGAAACCGAGAATGATAGGATACTACAATATCAAAATTTCTCTAGACGTTTAGACTCAGTTCGAAAAGAAGATGTGGATTTTGAGCAATACATAGAAAATAGAAGTATATATTCGGGTAATTTATTTTTAATCACAGCCTATTCTAATAAAAGAGATATTTTTAAAAAATTAGAAGGAGGTGTATTGTCTGCTTTTACAAATCAATTTTCAGAAGAAGAGTTTACTAAAAAAGAGCAGCTTCGAGAAGTGCAAAAACAAAATCTTTTAACTCAACTCCAGGAAATAGACAGTTTAAAAACATTTTATCTTAGAGTTAGAGAACAAGAATCTAAAAAAAACAGCAAACAATTATCGCTTGGAAGTATACCATTATCTAGCGATAGTAAATCAACAACTCGAGAGTTTGAGCTTTTAGAAAAAGAAAATGAAATTAGAGATGAGTTAAATGCACTCGAAGAGCAAAAAATTGAACAAGATAAAGTGTTTGATGTTATTTCAAGTTTTCAACGGGTAGGTAATCAAAACATTACAATTTTTGATCGTTATTCTCTTATATTTCCTGTAATAGGCTTTGTTTTACTATGCGCGTTTTATCTAGTAAAAAGAGTTGTTATTTATGTTAAAAACTATGAAGAATAGAACACTATTAATTACTGGTGGTGCTGGTTTTATTGGGTCTAATTTTATACCATATTATTTAGAAACTAACCCGGATGTTCATGTTTTAAATTTAGATAAGTTAACTTATGCAGGAGACATATCTAATTTAAAAGAATTAGAAAATAATGATAGATATACCTTTGTACAAGGCGATATTTGTGACAGAGCTTTAGTAGAAAAATTATTTGAAGCACATAATTTTATTGGAGTTATCCATTTTGCTGCAGAGTCTCATGTAGATAATTCAATAAAAAATCCAAGTGCTTTTATAGACACAAATATTACAGGAACATTTAATTTATTAGATGTTGCAAAAAAACATTGGATGGAAGGTCCTAACCAAGTAAAAGCAGGCTTTGAGAATGCAAGGTTTCACCACATATCAACAGACGAGGTTTATGGCACATTAGGAGTAACTGGCTTATTTACAGAGCAAACACCTTATGCACCAAACAGTCCGTATAGTGCATCAAAAGCCGCTTCAGATTTTATTATACGCAGTTATTTTCATACCTATGGTATGAACGTGGTTACAACAAACTGTTCAAATAATTATGGCCCTAAACAACACGACGAAAAATTAATACCAACAATTATTAGAAAAGCCATTTCTGGAGAAAGTATCCCAATTTATGGCGATGGTAAAAATATTCGTGATTGGTTATATGTTTTAGACCACTGTAAAGGTATTGCCTTAGCGTTTAAAAAAGGTAAAGCCGGTGAAACATATAATATTGGCGGAAGAAATGAACGAGACAATTTGTATATTGTAAATACAATTTGCAAAATTCTAGATAAAATTAAACCATCTAAAACGTCGTATAAAGAACAAATAACATTTGTAAAAGATAGACCAGGTCATGATTTTAGATACGCTATAGATGCTTCTAAAATAGAAAATGAATTAGCTTGGGAAGCTAACGAAAACTTTGAATCTGGAATACAGAAAACCATAGAGTGGTATTTAAATAAATATAAAGCATAAAAAATATGAAAGGTATAATATTGGCAGGTGGATCTGGAACACGTTTACACCCATTAACATTAGCAGTAAGCAAACAGTTAATGCCAATATATGATAAGCCAATGATTTATTATCCCTTATCAACACTAATGTGGTCTGGTATAAAAGATATTTTAATAATTTCTACGCCTAAAGATTTGCCTTTATTTAAATCTCTTTTAGGAGACGGAAAGCAATTTGGCTGTAACTTTCAATACGCTGTACAAGAAGAACCAAACGGCTTAGCCGAAGCATTTATTATAGGCGAAGAATTTATAGGAAAAGATAAAGTCGCATTAATTCTTGGTGATAATATATTTTATGGCACGGGTTTAGAAAAATTACTACAGCAAAATAACAATCCTCAAGGCGGAATAATCTATGCGTACCATGTTCATGACCCAGAACGTTACGGTGTAGCAGAGTTTGATGAGAACGGAATTGTAATTTCTATAGAAGAAAAACCAAAGCAGCCTAAATCTAATTATGCCATACCAGGTATATATTTTTATGATAATGATGTTGTAGAAATTGCTAAAAATATTAAGCCAAGCCATAGAGGAGAATTAGAAATAACCGATGTAAATAAAGCCTATTTAAAAAAAGGGAAATTACAAGTAAGCGTATTAGACAAAGGAACCGCTTGGTTAGATACAGGTACATTTAATTCACTAATGCAAGCCTCTCAATTTGTTCAAGTAATAGAAGAACGTCAAGGTTTAAAAATAGGAGCCATAGAAGAAGTTGCTTATAGAATGGGATATATAACCAAAGCCCAATTAAAAGCACTTGTTAAACCACTTATTAAAAGCGGTTATGGAAAACATTTACTTAGCATATTAGAGCACTAATTCTTAAATAATATACATAATGAAAGTTTTAGAGACTAAATTAAAAGACTGTTTTATTTTAGAACCCAATGTATTTAATGACTCAAGAGGTTATTTTTTCGAAAGTTTCAATGCAAAAACCTTTATAGAACATGTAAACTCTAAAACAGTATTTCTGCAAGATAACGAGTCGTTTTCTACAAAAGGCGTGCTAAGAGGTTTACATTACCAAACAGGAGAATATGCTCAAGCAAAGTTAGTGAGAGTTGTACAAGGTAGTGTATTAGACGTTGCAGTAGATTTGAGGCAAGATTCTAAAACATTTGGGCAACATGTAGCTGTAGAGCTTTCAGCAGAAAATAAAAAACAGTTGTTTGTACCAAGAGGATTTGCTCATGGATTTATAGTTTTAAGTGATACAGCTATTTTTTCTTATAAATGTGATAATTACTACAATAAAGCATCCGAAGCAGGTATAATTTATAATGATAAAGATTTAAAAATCGATTGGAAATTAAATGAAAGTGATTTTTTAGTTTCAGATAAAGATTTAGTGCTTCCAACGTTAAAAAACGCAAAATTATCATGATTACCAATGTATTAGTAACTGGAGCTAATGGCCAGTTAGCACAAACAATAAAAGAACTTTACCAAAAAAATAAAGATAATATTAAGTTTACTTTTGTTGCTAAAAGTGATTTAGAGCTAACAAATCATAATCAAGTTGATAAACTATTTAGCGCTCAAGTTTTTAATTACTGTATAAATTGTGCAGCATATACAAATGTAGAGCAGGCAGAAGATTCTAAAACATTAGCGTTTAATGTAAATGCCGAAGCTGTAAAAAATCTGGCAACTATTTGTAAAGCTAATAGCACAACATTAATTCACATTTCTACAGATTATGTGTTTAATGGCGAAAAAAAACAACCGTATAAAGAAACAGATAATACAAATCCACTAAATAATTACGGTGCTTCAAAACTTAAAGGAGAGGCTTACATACCGCAATTTATAGATTCTTATTTTATTATTAGAACCTCATGGCTGTATTCTAAATTTGGAAAAAACTTCTATAAAACCATAAGTAATAAAATAAAAGAACAAACCAATTTAAAAATAACAACAGCTGAAACTGGTACACCAACAAGCTGTGTAGATTTAGCTAACGCTATTTATTTTTTAATAGCATCTAAAAACAAGAACTACGGCTTGTATCATTTTAGTAATCTAGGTCAAGCAACCTGGTATGAATTTGCTAAAGAAATTGCTCTAGTAATGGGTCATTATAATTTAGATAAAATACAACCAGTAGATTTTTTTAAAACAAAAGCAAAAAGGCCACAATTTAGTGTACTAGATAAAAGTAAAATTAGCACAATATTACCGCAAGAAATTCCACATTGGAAAGAGGCTTTAAACAATTTATTTAAAATAATTTAAAGCAATAATGATCTTAAATTACATGTTTTAAAAACTAATTATTAGTTGATAAAACACATTAAAAGTATAATGTTTTTTTGTTACTCTAAAAACACTACTTTTGCCTACAGTTAATGAAATCTAATTTTATAAGTTATTAGATTTATATTTCATAAATAATGAAAAAAAATATTGCTATAATCGGTTTAGGCTATGTAGGATTACCACTAGCTGTAGAATTTGCTAAAAAATACAATGTTGTAGGTTTCGATATAAACCCAAACAGAGTAGAAGAACTAAATAACGGTCACGACAGTACTTTAGAAGTTAGCGACGAAAATTTAAATGCAGTTTTAAACCTGAAAGAAAATCAAATAGGTTTAAAATTAAGTTGCGATGTAAAAGATATTGCAAACTGTAATGTGTATATAGTTACAGTGCCTACTCCAGTAGATATTAATAACAGACCAGTATTAACACCATTAATTAAAGCCTCAGAAACCATAGGTGGTATTTTAACTAAGGATGATATAGTAATTTATGAATCTACAGTATATCCTGGTGTAACAGAAGACGAGTGTGTTCCTGTTTTAGAAAAAACAAGCGGTTTAAAATTTAATCAAGATTTTTATTGTGGCTACTCTCCAGAGCGTATTAATCCTGGAGATAAACAACATACAGTAGCTAATATTTTAAAAGTGACTTCAGGATCAACTCCAGAAATAGGTGAAGTAGTAAATAACTTATATGCTTCAATAATTACAGCAGGTACACACTTAGCACCAACTATAAAAGTTGCAGAAGCAGCTAAAGTTATAGAAAATGCACAACGTGATATTAATATTGCTTTTGTTAACGAACTAGCAAAGATTTTCAATAAATTAGATATAGACACACATTCGGTATTAGAAGCAGCAGCTACTAAATGGAATTTTTTACCATTTAAACCAGGTTTAGTTGGAGGCCATTGTATTGGTGTAGACCCATACTATTTAGCTCAAAAAGCTCAAGAAGTTGGGTATCATCCAGAAATTATTTTAGCAGGAAGACGTTTAAATGATTCTATGGGTGATTTTGTAGCTACAGAAGTTTTAAAACTTATGGTAACAAAAAATATTGCGGTAAAAAATGCGAAGGTATTAATGTTAGGTATTACGTTTAAAGAAAACTGTCCTGATATTAGAAATACTAAAGCTATAGATGTTTATACAGCACTTACCAATTTTAATATGAATGTAGATGTTTATGATCCGTGGGCAGATCAAGAAGAGGTTAAAGAAGAATATAACATTTCTACAATTCAAACATTAGGAAAAAACTATGATGCAATTGTACACGTAGTATCTCATAAAGAATTTTTAGATTTAGATTTAAATAATTTAAAATCTAATAAAGGAATTGTTTATGATGTTAAAGGAAGTTTGAATATTAATGAGGTTACAAAAAGACTATAAAAAATTATGTTTAAAAAAGTATTTATCTTATTAATTATGTTTTGTGTTTTCTCTTGTAAAGAAAAAAAGGTAAAGACTATAAAGGAAGATATAAAAACTATAGAAATCGAAAAAAAAATATCTCTAGAAACAAAGCAAGACAACAAAATAAGACTAAATTTTAAGGGTGTCTTTTCAGAAGAAGATGTTTTTTTAATATACTATTCAATTGAAGAAAACCAAAAGTATAGTAACAAACATTTTTTTAAAAGGAAAATTAATGGTTCTAATAAAATACAAAATATAGAATTTGAATTCCCTGAAAATATAAAACCATATGATTTAAGAATTGATTTTAGTGATAATAAAGCTCAAAAGCAGGTTGTTTTTGAAGAGCTCAAAATTTCAGATTCATTAAATTCTATTATAATTAATAAAAATAACATTAAAGCCAATTTTAACTTTGATAGTGAAAAAGTAAATTTTGATAAAGAAAATTCAATGTTATCAGGAAATTTATTTGTAACCAAAACAGGAGCTAAAGGTTATAATCCTTTTATTAATTCTAACTTAAATTATAGAAAAGCTCTTAAATCATTTAATGAGTTAAACTCATTAAAACAAAAAAAAGAAGTTTTATTAGATGTTGAAAATACAAACTTAACAGATGGAGAATTTAGAATAGTTGTAGAAGGTACTTTTAAGGAAGATGATGTTTTACTGTTGTTTTATACAGATGATTATGGTAAATCACTTAAGAAAAAAGAACCGCTTAAAATAAATGTAAGAGGAAGTGATTTTCCTCAAACATTAATATTTACTTTACCAAACGAGGATTTTCTCGTAGATTTTAGGTTAGATATAAGTGATAATGTAAATCAGAAAAATATAATAATTGATCGAATATTAATAGCTGAACTAAGCTCCTTAATTACTATTAATAGAGATGATATTTCGGACAGTTTTGTGGGGAATGAATATGTAGTTTTTGGTGATAATGGACATGTTATTTTAAGCGTTTTAGAAGAAGGTAATGTTAAAAAGTACAATCCTTATTTTTTGCCATCCAAAGAATTAAAAGATAAATTAGCAGCTAAATTTTAATAATTATTTTATGACGAAATATCATACAAAAAACTTATCTGATTTCACATTTTTAGTAACAGGAGGAGCTGGGTTTATAGGAAGTAATATAGTAGATTATCTATTGAAAAATGATGCAAAAAGAGTTGTTATACTAGACAATTTTTCGACTGGTCATCATAAAAATATTAATAACCTCATAAAAGATTCTCGTTGTGAATTAATTGAAGGTGATATTAGAGATTTAGAAACTTGCAAAAAAAGTACGATAGATGTAGATTATGTTTTAC